>JAYZEZ010000001.1:0-116782 GCA_036337015.1 Pseudomonadota bacterium
TTTTATTAACTATACTAAGGATAACTTTTCACTGCACTAAGGATAACTTTTCACTGCCCAAATTAAAGCCTACAAAATAATAGGACTTCCATTACCTTATCATACTTATAATATTACGTTTATTAATATGAGTGTAAATTCGAAATTTTTTATTACTTAATAGGCGTAAGCTTTTTCTGCCATCATAAGCAGGAATTCTTTAAAAGATATTTAACCCCAATATTAGACGTAACCGCATTGTAATTAATACACTTTTTCTATTTAATAGGCTTCTTTTATTTAAGGATCGACATAAACAATTTTACAAAAACATAAATTTCTTTGCTATTAGCACAATTCATGGCTAATTTTTAAAATTGTCATTAATTAGTCGATAAAAAAAGATATCGGTTTGGGGAGCTACAGTCACGAATTCACAGTGTACGGTTTTAATGAACTTTAAATTCATTAGATCTTGTGGGATTAATTTATCGACTTTAAGGTGGCAGTAGTTAAAAAATTGAGGAAAAAATATCAGCTGTTTAAAGTGACATCTGTTAATTTTTTAAAATACATAGACAACTCAGGGAGTAATTTATGTCTAAAAACTTTTTAAGAAACTTATGTGCGACAGCTGCTGCTGTCGTAGTTTCAGTCGGAGTATCTGCTCCGGCATCAGCCAAGGTAGGCTTTGGCAAGCCTGGCGAAGCTGTTAACTTGGTTATAGGTTATCAACCTTATTATACCGAATCTTGGTCAGGAGTGGTCATCAACGGAAAGAATCTCTGGAAAAAACACCTTCCAGCTGGCTCTTCAGCAAAATTTGAAATAGGCCTTCAGGGTTCTGTGATTGTTGGAAAGCTGTTAGGTGAAAAAAACCATATAGGTTATATGGGTGACATGCCTGCTATTGTATCTTCTATGAGAGAAAAGAAGGTCGACCTTCGTATGATTTCCGTTTTGGGAACATCTAAGCAACAGTGTAACATCTTCTTGGTACCAAACAATGCTCCAAAATTTAAAAATGGCATGGAAGCTGTTAAATGGATGGATGGAAAACTTATTGCAGCTCCTCATGGAGCCTGTACTGACCGTTTTGCATTATTAGCTTTTGAGCAGGCTGGTATTAAGCCAAAGAAGTACCTTAACCAGAATATCGAGAATATTACGAAGAACCTAGAATCAGGTAAAATTGCTGGTGCTGCGATATGGGAACCAACCGCATCTAAAATTGAGATGTTGGGAATAGCCCGTAGAGGAGCAACTGGTGCTGACTTCGCTGGTGATGATGCTGGTGATGCAGGCTTCCTAGTAATGATGAATGAAATCATTCAAGACCGTCCTGATGTTCACCGGGGTTGGTTAGAAGCTGAATTGGATGCACAGATTTTCCTTGCTGATCTTGGCAATGCAAATGCCGTTGCCAAAATGGCAGATGATCAAACTGAAGGTATTGATCGTAAGATTTTGTGGGCTTCCCTTTACAGAGATGAGGCTGGTGTTAACAAACTTACCTTGGACTTTATTTTCAATGATAAAGTGAAAACAATGCTTGATGCATCCACTGCATTTTTGGCTGGTAAGAAAAAATTTGGTAAGCGTAAAAAATTGCGCCCCGAATCAGTCTGGGATGACATGGCCCGCAAAGTCCTAAAAGACCGCGGTCTATCAAGTCCTATTGGTAAAATTGATGGTGTTCCACTTTCAAAGTATAAAAACTAGAAAATATATATAGGGACACTACGAGATTGGGTCCCGATGTAATATCGGGGCCCTTTTTCTTGTAAAAACTAATTTAAGTATTTCTTGTAAAAACTAATTTAAGTACCAATTAATTATTATTTTAGAACTCTAATATCCAAGGTTAATATGGCTCTAGAAAATACAAATTCGATAAAAATGGAAGCGCCAACAGGGGTGGCTCTATGGTATTATAATTTCAAGAAAAGCCTTACAACACCAACTCCTTATTTGACGGTATTTGGTGTGGGACTTTGGATACTTGCATACTATTTGTTTTGTGAAGGATGGAAACTTCCTCGCTTCGAAAAGCTACCTGGACCTGTTGAGATAATTACAGAATGGTTCAATCGTGATCCAGATTGGGGAATTTCTGCCTTCAGTCCAGAATATTACGAACACATTATTGTTAGCTGTAGAAGAATTCTGATATCTTTTACTATTGCTACTGGTGTAGGTATACCTTTGGGGCTGTTCATGGGATGGTCCAAGACTTTCCGTGACTATTCCTTTCCTATTCTTGAGACACTTCGCCCTATCCCTATTCTAGCATGGGTACCCTTAGCAATTTTGATGTTTTCAGGCCTAGAAACACCGGTCATATTTTTAGCAACTCTTGCCTCGTTGTTTGTTACGACACTGAATACTTTATTGGGCGTGGATTCAATTGATGAATCTTATTTTCGGGCAGCGAATTGCTTGGGATCAAAACCACGACATATTTTCTTTCATATCGTTGTTCCTGGTTCTTTGCCATTTATATTTACAGGTCTTGAAATTAGTATTGGCGTTGCATGGTTCTCCCTAGTCGCGGCTGAAATGGTATCTGGAGAGTTTGGCCTTGGTTACCTCATAGTTGATTCCTACATGAACATAACCTACGTCCCCATGGTAATCGCAATGCTTACACTTGGATTTGTAGGCTGGATAACTTCAGCAATGGTGCGAGTAGTTGGCAACCGGATGATGCAATGGCGTGTTCGGGCATTAGCGTTGGAGGGCCGCTAATGGTAACTCAAACAAATCAAGGCGCTATAAGTATTCGAAATGTTACCAAGATTTATGACCCCGAGGGTGTCAACGTTATGGCGGTGGATGACTGTTCCCTCGAAATAGCTGCCGGCGAAGTCTGTATGATCGTTGGCCCATCAGGCTGTGGTAAAACCACGCTACTGAATGCTATTGCTGGTTTTCATTCCGTAACAGAAGGTGAAATCTACCTTGATGGTGACTTACTTTGTGGTGGTGCTACACCATTAGCAGAACAAGGTTCAGATAGGGTTGTGGTATTTCAGAATGGTGCACTATTCCCATGGAAATCCTTGATTGAAAATGTTGCCTACGGACCCATGGTACAAGGCATCATGAGTAAAAGTGAGGCCTGTGACAAGGCAGCTGATCTTCTTGCGGAAGCTGGTCTTGGCGATGTTGGTATGAAGTTTCCGGGTGAGGTATCTTCTGGAATGGCCCGGCGTGCAGAAATCGTAAGGGCACTTATAAATAATCCAAAAGTACTATTATTAGATGAGCCCTACCGTGCCATGGATTCACTCACTAAATCTATTATGCATGAAGCCTTGCTTGAGGTTTACGATCGCACAAAAGTTACCATCTTTTTTATAACTCATGATTTGGAAGAAGCAATTTTCTTAGGCGACCGTGTCGTTGTTATGACAACCCGCCCGTGCAAAACGAAAAAAATCGTGGAAGTCAATATCCCAAGACCTCGAGATTATAAAACATTAACAACAGAAGAGTTTCGCCTACTAGTTACAGAAGCGAAGGATGCTGTTCATGAAGAGGCCATTAAGGCCTTTGAGGCAGGTGAAAGGGAGCTCGCATAAAATGTCTGAAAACTCACAAACTGTTCAAACGAATAAGGCTCCTATAAAGCGATCCAAACTATTAAAAGCGATAAGTAATAAGTCATTCTGGCGTGGTGTAGTAGCAATCATTGGGTTTTTGGTTTTCTGGGAAACTTGCTCAACTTTTAAGGCACCTTTTTTCACTCATATACCTCCCCCAAGCGAAGTACTAGAAGCCTGGAAAGAGATTTTTTTCTTTCCTGGCTACTGGGAAAGTTGGTATTTAAGTACAGCTCGTGTATTCGCTGGGTTTATTGCTGCGCAAATTCTAGGCATTCCATTTGGACTTATGCTCGCAGTAAACCGTTATTTTCGGGATATATTTTTTCCACCGTTTGAAATTCTACGTCCTATCCCACCACTAGCCTGGGTACCCGCATCAATTATTTTCTGGCCAACTACTGAACTTTCTATCGCATTTGTTACTTTCTTAGGCGCATTCTTTACAATTGTTATTAATGTATTGGGAGGTGCTCGCAACATCGACGTTTCATATCTTCGGGCTGCGCAATCCATGGGTGCGACACAATGGGATTTATTTTGGAAGGTCATTCTTCCAGGAACCTTACCATCAATTTTCATCGGAGCCGCTGTCGGCATGGGAATTACATGGGAAGTCGTATTGGCTGGAGAAATGATTTCTGGTGGGGGACAACAAGGTGGCGGTGGGCTTGGTTTCTTTATCTGGAGCTCTTATATGGGCGGCACTGTTGCTCAAGTCATTGTAGGCATGATTTCCATCGGTATTGCCGGGTACCTTTCCAGTTCTTTTATTCGCTATATCGGCCATATTTCTATGCCGTGGCGTCGATTGTTTTAGTTAGGGGGGCATAATGGAAGAAAACAATAAAAGTACCTACAGCGATGCCGCCACGATAGAGTTAAAGAATGTCAGTAGAGGTTTTGGAGAGGAATGGGATCGCGAAGAAGTTATTGAAAATTTTGACCTGTCCGTTTCAGCTGGCAGTCTCACAGTTATTGTTGGTCCTTCTGGCTGTGGCAAATCTACTCTGGTAAACTTAGTAGCTGGCTTTGACTTTCCAGAATCAGGTCAAATACTTATCAATGGTAATCCAATCACAGGCCCAGGCAATGACCGAATGGTGGTATTCCAAGAAACCGCACTTATGCCTTGGTTGACTTCTTATCAAAATGTAATATTTGGGCCAAAACTTCGCGGGGAAATGCAAGATGAGGAGATAGAAAAAGAAGCGAATGAAATTCTTGAAAAAGTTGGGCTTGGCGAGTTTAAAGATAAATTTCCACTTCAATTATCTGGTGGAATGCAAAGACGAGCTGAGTTGGCTCGAGCAATGATAAACAACCCTCTTTTAATGATCATGGATGAACCATTCCGTGGATTGGATGCAATGTCGCGCGAGTTAATGCAAGAATTCTTCGTGCGACTGTTTGAAGAAAATCGGCGTACTAACCTATTTGTAACTTCAGAAATTGAAGAGGCTATTTTTCTTGCCGATCACCTTGTAGTTTTATCTAATCGACCGACCTCAGTACGTAAAATTATCGATATTAAACTTCCACGCCCTCGAGATTTTCATATGCTCAGTACTTCTGAAGCTTATGAATACAAACGTGAAGCAATGGAGATCCTTCACGAAGAAGCACTTAAAAGCTTTAAGCAAACAGGGGATAAAAGCAACATACTTGATTCTTTAACAGCAGGCGCTGATTAGAAAGCACTTCTTAACAGATTTTTCGGGGGGCCTACCATGGAATTTCTGGTATCGTTGTTAGAACGTAACGTAATCATAGCACTGGCACTAGTTGGTGCTATAATGGCAACGTCTGGAAGTTTTTTAATGAAAAAAAAGTCTTTGATAAATCCAGGATTAGCGCGTTTTTTGTTAAAATCGGGCTACGTTATAACGTGGTCGAGTGTCGCGCTATTTATTGCCGCCGGTTTCTTTGGATAAAAGTTCTTAATTTAGTGCCAAAAAACTAGGACCATCGTCTATATTCAATAACTATGATAAAAGTACAAAACCTTACAAAACGGTTTGGAAATAATTTAGCAGTAAATGACGTTTCATTCTTCATTACTGCTGGTGAAGTTGTTGGTTTTCTTGGACCTAACGGTGCTGGCAAATCTACAACTATGCGCTTATTGACAGGTTTTTTGGATGCAGATAGCGGAAGTGTAGAAATTTGTCGCAATAACATCAAAACAAATCGTCATGCAGCACAGGTTTGTATTGGATATCTTCCAGAAGCTGCAGGCGGGTTCCCTCAACTTACGGTTAGAGAATTCTTGAATTTTTGTGGTCAAAGTCGAGGTCTTGATAAACGCTTACTAAAAGAGGCTATTGATAAAACTTGCTCTCTAGTTAACCTTGACAGTGCCCTCGACAAGCCGCTGAAGTCTCTATCAAAAGGTTGGCGGCAACGTGCATGGCTTGCTCAGGCAATCCTACACGATCCCCCTATTCTTATCTTAGATGAGCCGACAGATGGACTTGATCCTTTACAGAAAGAAAATATTCGAGACCTAATTCGTACAATTGCAAAAGATAAAGCTATTATACTTTCCACCCACATTCTTGAAGAAGCCGAAGAAATCTGTAATCGCGCTATAATCATTGCTAAGGGAATGATAGTTGCTAACGATGTACAAAAAAAATTGGTTAATGATAAAGGAAGAATTGGAGAAACATTCAGTAAGCTAGTCAAGGCTGGTCAACCAATTGATAGGATTTTGGAATGACCAAAGCAACAAAAATTAATAAAACTTATTTTATTTGTAGTTTTTTAACTTGTACTAAAGCCGTCTTTCAACACGAGCTTCGACTGCTATTGTTTGCCCCATTGAGTTACCTCTTTCAACTTGGTTTTTTACTAACTCTATCAGCATGTGTATTTCTAATTGCTGATTTTTATGCAACCGATGAGGCTTCAATCCAACCTATGTTGACCTTCTTGCCTTGGGTCGCATTAATCCTAGTCCCTGCCCTAGCGATGAGATCATGGATCGATGAACATAACGATCGAAGCGTAGAATTGACAATGACACTCCCTATCCATTTGAACGCTGTCGTTATTGGTAAGTTCTTGTCTGGATTTACCGTTTTACTAATCACTCTTTTGTTTACCTTCCCAATAGCAATAACAACTTATTATCTAGGTGATCCAGACCTCGGTGTGTTGTTTGCTGGGTACTTAGCTTCAGCACTTATGCTTGCTGTTTATTATGCAATTTCATTGTTTGCCGCATCCTTGTCTCGAGATCAGGTTGGAGCGTTTGTTATCAGCTTAGCATTTCTTTTTTTACTCTTACTTTTAGGATGGGACGTTTTTGGACGATTGCTTCATGGTCAGATCCCCCCTTCATTTATCGAAACTTTGAGCCTTTTTAGCCCAAAGACTTGGCTAGACAGGCTATCTAGAGGATTAATTGATGTATCCGGTATTTTTTATGCTATTGCAGTTACAACTGCAGCACTTGTTGGATGTGGATTAATCATTCGCTCACGCTACCAAAATAATTCAAAAAGAAAGCTAGCTACCGTGGGGATTAAAATTTTATTAGGCTCTGTATTTCTTGGACTATTAATTCCATTATCCACAAAAGTTCCTGGTAATTTTGATTTTACTGCAGAAAAAGAATTTACACCTCACCAAGGAACTTTGGACGTAATAAAAAAGCTATCAGCGGGAACCAAGTTGACCCTTTACTGGAGTGCACAAGAACCAAGTGTACCTCCTCAAATCAAATCTCATGCACGCCGCATCATGAATCTTTTGAATACATTAGCTGCTCGCTCTGATGGAAGATTATCTATTCAAATTATAAATCCCGCACCCGATACAGATCATGAATTAGAAGCACAAGGACTAGGAATAAAACGCATCCCTATGTCTTCGGGAGACCACTTTTATCTGGGAATGACATTTCAACAGAAGGGAAGAATAAGTTCCATCCCATACCTAGACCTAAGGCGTGATCGTCACCTGGAGTATGATATTGCTTTGGGATTAAATGGACTAGGGCGCACGCGAACACCAAAAATTGGCATTATCAGCCCCCTCATACCATCTACTGCAGCCACTGGAAATCGGATGGGAATGTCTTTTATAGCAGAGCTTAAGCGTGGCTATGATTTAGCAATTATACCCCACTTCAAAAAGAATCTTCCAGCAGAGCTGGATGTTCTACTTCTCATTGATACCACAATTCTTAGACGAGAAATGCTTTACGCTATTGATCAGTTTGTAATGAATGGAGGGGCCTTACTCGTCATGATGGATCCCTATCTTCGTTTTAACCGGGCTAGCAATATGATCAATCCTTCACCATCTAAGGAAATTAATGATATTTCTGACATACTTCAGAAATATGGTATCAAGTTTCTTGAAAAATCGATCGTTGGTGATGCTGCATTGGCCTCTGTCGTCGCTGAGCAAAGCCAAAAGAGGATGAGTTTTCCATTTTGGATGCGTATCCCAAAAAAGAATTTATCAAAAGATCATCCGGTAACAGCAGACTTAAATGAAGTGTTTATGGTTGAAGCAGGTGCTTTAGAAATCACTAGAGATGGGCACGGTACCGCTTTGATCACTACAACAAATAACAGCGGCTCTTTAGATAGAAATAATTTTTTTGAGAAAAAACCACGTGAGCTAGCACAGGCCTTCGTCGCTGACAAACGTCAGCGCTCAATTGCAGCATACCTTAAAGGACCATATACCAGTGCGTTTGAATCTTCACCTCAAAATATAACGAGTAAAAAACACCTTAAGCAGTCCAATGGACTCGGCGGTCCTATATTTGTCATTGCGGATGTAGATTGGCTATTTGACCCGTTTTCTCTTCAAAAATCGAACATTAGTGGACAACTAATTGTTCGTCCGCTGAATGACAATCTAGCCTTTCTTTTGAATATGGTCGAATATGCCAGCGGTGATGCTGCGCTTATCGCTATCAGATCAAGGGGACAACTTAAACGACCATTCAAGCGTGTCGCCCAATTGTTTTTAGCAGCAGAAGAAAAGTTCAAGGAAAAGGAAAAGTTACTTGTAGACAAGGTTTCCGAAATAGAAAGTAGAATTTCTCAATATACAAGATCTGTGGGTGATGGGAAGAAAGGCCACTTGTCTTTAGGAATAAAAGAAAACTTAAAGAAATTTCGTATGGAACTACTACCAGCTAGAAGAGAATTGCGATCAGTACGGCTAAAAATTAGGAATGAGGTCAACAGACTTGGTCGTCAATTAACACTCATTAACCTCCTTGCAGGCCCAATATTAGTTGCTTTTTGGGGTGTCCTGGTCATAAGTCTGCGTAGAAGAAAGCAATTTACTTCTTAATCAACTGAAAGACTACCAAGACGTTTTTCTAATTCTCCTGATTTCTTTAGCTCCTTAACAATACCAATCATTACATTAGCTAATGGCATCATTGGCTCACTAGGAGACCAAACGAGTCCGACCGGATGACTAATCTCTGGTTCAACCAAGTCTATTGCTTTAACGCCAGGAAAGTGTCCAGGCATACGAATAAAGTGCTTAGGAATTATTGTTACTAATTCAGCAAACATTACGTGAAAAATCAAATTAAGGATTGAGTCTGAAGCAGTAACAGTGTGTTTTGGCTTAACACCAACACTTTCAAAAGCCTGGTCCACTATTTTTCGTTCATGCATTGATTCGTGCAAGAGGCAAAGTGGTAATTTTGCAGAATCCTTCCAAGTAATGCTATTTAAATCTTTATATTCTTCTGTATCAGGAACTAGGAGACTAAGTCGCTCATCGTATATAGGTAGGGTGCCTAGACCAGCTAATTCTGCTTCTTTTAAATAGGTAATACCTACATCCAAGGAAAAATCATTAAGACCTATTTTTGTCTGTTCTATACCAAGGAACTGAATATCGACTTCTACACCAGGATGTTTCTTAGTTAAGAGATGGCTAAATATTGGAAGAATTGGTGAACTATTTGGCATTGCACCTAGACGCAACCTACCCTCAAAGTTTTCACGCATTCCAGATAATTCGACTAGCATTGCATCCCGTTGCGAGATAACACGCTCAGCCCACTCTATAACACGATGACCTTCTTCCGTTAAACCCATGAAACGCCTTCCTCGCTTCACAATAGGAACGCCAAGAGTTAGTTCAAATTGCTTAATTGCGCTTGATAAACTTGGTTGCGAGACATTACAATGTTCAGCCGCACGCCCAAAATGCTCTTCTTTTGCCAAAGCAACAAGGTATTGTAATTGCCTAAAGAACATTCTTCCCTTCCTATGTTACTATCAATGAAATTTTTAAATAAAAATTTTCATCGCTAAAAACTATGTTAGTCGATATTTAATAAAATCTACCTATTAATATCTTTGGTTTATAGCAAGACATTTTGTAATTTCAACAACAAAACTTTAAAATCACTAAAAAAGTTAAGAATCTAAAATTTCGAAATAATATTAGGCAATACCAATTGTTAGTTTTGTTTTATCTATCAATGAGTTAAGCCTTGTTGCACTAGTCTTGTTGATAGTAAACTATTTTTAAGTTGACTTAATAGCTAATGCTATTTACGCGTCGCTAATATGAAGAAATAAAATATTAATTATTATCAGGGAGTAAATAATAATGTCACAACCTCGGGTTACGATCCGGTCACTTATGAAGAAAATGGAAAAAGGCGAGCAAATCGTTGAAATGGCAATCTACGATTACCGTAGTGCTGTAATTGCCGACCGTGAGGATATTGATATCCTTTGTGTCTCAGACACTGGCGGAATGATTTTATTCGGTCATCAAAGCACCGTAACTGTAACCTTTGACGAGGTTATGATGATGGCAAAAGCAATTGACCGTGGAAGCTCACGTGCCATGAGAATGGTGGATATGCCTTATTGGAGTTATCACATTTCGCCGGAACAAGCAGTCGATAACGCTGGAAGATTTGTTCACGAAGCTAATACAGAAGTTATGAAATGTGAAGGAAACTATAACCACGCTAAAAACATCGAAGCTATTATTAAGGCAGGAATTCCAGTACAGGGACACATTGGAATAACCCCAATGCGCATCCCACAACAGGGTGGTGTTTTTGCAAAAGGAAAAACTTCTGATGGCACTGGTTACTTAGACGGAGCTAAAGCAATCGTTGATGATGCTCAGGCAATGGTTGATGCCGGGTGTTTTTCTGTCCTTTGTGAAGTAACATCTGAAGAAGTATGTCAATATTTGGCTGAAACTCTTCCCGTTCCAGTGATTAGTCTTGGCGCAGGCAGTAGAGCTGATGGTGTTCATATTATTACGTCTGATCTTTTCCACCTTTGGGAAGAGTTCGTTCCTAGACACTCAAAAATCTATACAGATATGATTCCTATTATTGAAGATGTATTTAGGCGCTATAGAGATGAAGTGCGTGAGCACGTGTATCCAGGCCCCGAACATACTGTTTTCATGTCTGATGATGAAATTGAGAAATTCGCCAAAGATATGAAATGGGATAGCAAGCTCGAAGAGCTTGAACAGAAAAAGAGTAAAAAATAAATATAAGGGCTTAGAGACTTTTCTCTAAGCCCTTGTTTTTTCTACAGCTTAAAATCCACCACGAAATTTAAAGGACAAACTTCGTCAGGCTTTATTTGATATTTCTATTAAGTTCTTATCTGGATCTCTAACATAAATTGATATAATAGGACCCGTTGCCCCCGTCTTCTGGATAGGCCCGCTCTCAATTACGATATTATTTTTAGAGAAAATATTTTGCCACTCTTCAATAGTTGTAGAACTCAAAAAGCAAATATCCACTGCCCCAGAAACAGGATTAACTGCATGTGGTTTATATGGTGAGTTTGCGTAATGCAGGTTAATCTTCTGTTCGCCAAACTTAAGTGACTTCCGAACCCCACTCCCATCAGATGGAGAGAACTCGTCTAACGTCATTCCTAAAATATTACAATAAAAGGAAATAGTTTTTTCCAAGTCACTTGCTGTCAAAACGATATGATCTATTGAAGTCAACATGATTTATATTTTCACATAAGAGAACAAGTTTTGAAAATATATTTCTTCCTTTTTTAGTTTTGAACATCCATATTTGGGCTAGCAAAGATCAATCAAAAATTAGCCCCCAATAACTTAAAGTTATCAGGGGCTTAATATATTAGGCGCTACAGGGATCGAACCTGTGACAACCTGATACTTTATCAGGTTGTTAATCATACTCGCAGTCAATTACAGCAAGAATATAGATAATAGGTGACAAGTAGGTGACATATGGCAGAGAAAACTTAAATGTCTTTGCAGACTTCAAACATTCTTCTTGGTTATCTTGTTAATCATTTAGCAACTTTAATGTTGTAATAAAGGTATGCGCAAAAATTTGGTTGCGTATTTAAGTTAAAAAGTTTGGAGAATTTAATGCGCTATTCTCAGTTTCTTTCTGAAACCAATGTCGGAAGCCAAACGATAAGTTATAATCTACTTACACCTAAAGTCGTCGAGGGCGATCCTGATTCGCTAAAGCCAAAGAAAATTAAAACGACACCGCGTCAAGCTGCGGAGCTATTGGGGCCGTTTGCTTATGTTCGTATTTTGGAACAACTTAAAGCGGTAGTACCGCTTTCAGCATATCTTATGCTTTTTCTAGTTTTTGTATTGCGTCAACCAATTGATTCTGCATTCTCACTTGTTCTTGGTTTGATTGCCGTGGTTATTGGACTTGCGGTATTCATGGAAGGTTTGAATACTGGGCTTATGCCTTTCGGTACAATTATTGGAAATAACCTTCCACGAAAGGCTTCGATGCCTGTGCTTTTGGTTATCATTGGGATTTTAGGTGTCGGCGTTACTTTTGCAGAGCCTGCAATTGGTGCCCTACAAGCATTTGGTGGATCAGTCAATGTCGAAACGGCGCCATATCTATTTGAGCTTCTCAATAACTGGACCTTACAACTTGTACTTATTGTTGGTGGAGGAGTTGGTTTGGCTGCGATTCTCGGAACTCTTCGTTTTGTCAATGGATGGTCTTTAAAACCACTTATATATTTAACGTTTATACCCATCGTAGCTCTTTCTGCGTATTGTTGGTTAGATCCAAATTTAAAAAGTATCTTAGGTCTTGCATGGGATTGTGGTGCGGTGACGACAGGTCCGGTTACAGTTCCTCTTGTGCTTTCGTTAGGTATTGGAATTGCGAATGCAGCTGGAAAAGGAGATTCTTCCATGTCTGGTTTTGGGGTAGTCACTTTGGCATCGTTGTTCCCAATTCTAGCTGTTTTGTGTTTGGCGATATTTGTTTCTCTCTCTGTTAGCCCCGAGCAAATTATAGCTGCTGCATCTGCAAGTAAGGCAATAGCTTCCGGCCAAGCTGCCCTGGAGCCAAGTATATGGGATCAAACACCTTTAGTAGAAATTGTCCTTGGTGTACGCGCAATCCTTCCTCTAGTGCTTTTCTTAATGTTCGTTCTATTTATAGTTTTACGCTCAACTTTGCCTAACAAAATGATAACAACATATGGTTTGACCTTGTCAATTCTTGGTATGTGCATTTTTAATGTTGGCCTTACGTATGGTCTCGGAGCGATTGGTGCCCAAGCTGGAAACGTGCTGCCTGCAGCTTTCATGGAGCTTCCTATAAGCAAGTTTTCACCTATTTATCCAGAAGTTGTTGGGCTTATTTTAGTGATCGGTTTTGCCTGGTTATTAGGGTTTGGTGCAACCTTGGCTGAACCCGCGCTAAATGCACTTGGTCTAACAGTGCAAAATCTGACTAATGGTGCTTTTAAAAAGTCGATGTTGATGTTTAGTGTGGCTGGTGGCGTATCTGTGGGAATAGCGCTTGGCGTAGCTAAACTAATATTTTCAATTGATCTTATGACCTTGCTACTACCCCTTTATCTTATTGGGATCTTGATGACTATATTTTCAACTGAAGAATTTGTTAATGTAGCTTGGGATAGTGCAGGCGTTACTACTGGTCCTGTTACGGTACCTCTAGTCCTAGCGATGGGGCTTGGTCTAGGTAACGCGGTTTCTGCCGTCGAAGGTTTTGGAATTCTATCACTTGCTAGTATATGCCCTATCGTTGCCGTTCTTGGCATGGGTTTAGTCATTCAGTTCAAACACAAAACGGATTCATAAGCAGACTAGTAAATTTCTGAAAACAAGGGTAAATATTATGGCTAAAAGAAATATCACTTATCTATCGGAAACTAATTTAATAACCTGTGTTTTACAGACTGGCCTTGCTGAAGGTGTTCTAGATGCTGCAAAAAACTGCGGTGCACAAGGAGCAACTATCAGCCTAGCCCGTGGCACGGGAATTCGTGAACGTATGGGCCTGATGGGGGTAGCTATCGACGAGCAAAAGGAAGTTATTCGCATAATTGTATCTGATGAACAGGCCAATAGGGTGTTTGACGCTATGTACTTGGCAGGCAAACTCGACACCCCTGGCAAAGGGATTATGTTCATGACTAAACTTGATAGAGTTGCAACATATATACCGCAAGATGTTTTAAAAAATATAGCCCAAGTGGATCAAAAGAATGCTAGTTGAAATTGGAGCATTGGTCGAAAAACATAGTGGTCAGGAAATACTTCAATCTGTTAAAGATGTTGATGGAGTAGTTTGTATAACATTAGAAACAGGGCGGGCTAGTGATCTTATTATTGAACGCCAATTTGGCGATTTCGGAGAAACTGCCATAGTAAGTATTCTTGCAGAATCGTCAAAGAAAGACGAAGTGTTCAGTTCCCTTTTTGAGGCTTGTGAGCTTGAACGGAAACAACAAGGGCTGATCTTTATGACACCCGATATTATTAAGTCTAGTATGCCATCCTAGGTTTCATCTATTTCTTTCTAATACTTTAACTTATTTTCAATAGAGTAAGTTTGTTTTGAAAGTGCATGCAAGCCCTTCTCCACATTTTATGATTTTTTATCCCTTTGGTATCCCTTTGAGGGATTTACAAAAAACCAAGGGGCCAGACATTTCTGTCTAACCCCTTGATTTATTTGGTAGGCGCTACAGGGATCGAACCTGTGACAACCTGATTAAAAGTCAGGTGCTCTACCAACTGAGCTAAGCGCCCTCAAAAAATATCATAACAAAATATTTCAATCGGGAACATAAGAAGGGGTTTAGCTAGGGTCAATGAATTTTTATTTAAGATTTTCTTCCTACTCTAAATTAATTACTCTTAGCAAATCTTTTAGCTAGCTGATCATGGACTGACTTAGAAACAAAGTGCCCTACATCGCCACCTAAACGTCCAATTTCTTTTACGAAACGCGAAGAAATAAACTGGTTATTATCCGATGCCATTAAAAAAACGGTTTCCAAATTTTTATTAAGCCGCGCATTCATTCCCGCCATTTGAAATTCATACTCAAAGTCAGAAACTGCACGCAAACCTCGGATAATTACAGATGCATTTTGTTGCTCAACAAAGTCTACTAGTAAATTATCGAACAACTTAACTCTTATGCGTTGAACTAGCTTTTCATCTAAATTGGAGATTTCCCCCAAAACCATAGTCATGCGTTCTTCTGAAGAAAACATTGGATCTTTACCGGCATTTTCAGCAACGCCCACAATTAATTCATCAACAACTTGGGCTGCCCTACTGATAATATCCATATGACCATTGGTAACAGGATCAAAGGTACCAGGATAAACACCAAATCTTAGACCACTCACGATTCATCTTCCTTATTACTTTCTGCGTCTTCTTTCACCTCATCATTAATCTCATTTTTTTCTAAAACCTTATCATTTTCCAAGTCTATCCTAGATTCCTCGACATTATCCAATTTCTTATCATTTTGCTCTTTTGCAATTTCATCTTCCTCATCATCCTCATGAACATCTTCCAGACGAGAAACAGATACAACTTTTTCACCATCAGCAGTATTAAAGACAGTAACACCTCTTGATGATCGGCCGATTATGGAAACGTTATCAATTGGACAGCGAATAATTTGACCACTATCTGCAACCATAACCACCTGATCTTCATCCTTAACGATAAAAGAAGCCGCAACACTAGTTTTTTCTTTACCTCTCGAAACATCAATATTAGCGATTCCTAGTCCTCCACGTCCTGCAATTCTATATTCATAAGCTGAAGTACGTTTTCCCTGACCATCAACTGAGATAGTTAAAATAAATTCTTCGTCACGAGCCATAGAGATAAATGGTTCTTTTTCAAGCTTTATCGCTAACTCTTCATCCCGCGCTTTATCTTCGTCGCGGTCCGTATAATCTCCTCCAGCCAACCGTCTTTTTGCATTTACTGCTTGAAGATATTCCTCACGTTCCCCGACTTCAATCTTCACATGCCGGAGAACTGACATAGCAATTACTTCGTC
The DNA here is from genome assembly GCA_036337015.1 of Pseudomonadota bacterium. Lineage (GTDB taxonomy): Bacteria > Pseudomonadota > Alphaproteobacteria > Rhodospirillales > Casp-alpha2 > Casp-alpha2. Next base: position 15,931 of record JAYZEZ010000001.1, read on the forward strand.
ACCTTTTGACAATCTAATTCCACGAACACCCACCGATGTGCGTCCTGCAAACACTCGGACATCTTTAACTGGAAATCTAATGCACTTACCATCGCGAGCCGACAAGAGTATATCGTCTTCTTCACTGCAAGTGCTAACGCATATAAGCTTGTCGCCATCTTTTAATTTCATGGCAATTTTACCATTAGCCTTTACATTAGAAAAATCCGATAAAGAATTACGTCGCACCCCACCCGATGCAGTTGCAAACATGACAAACAACTGATCCCAGGTTTTCTCATCCTCAGGTAGCGGCATCATTGTTGTGATAGTTTCACCATCATCTAATGGAAGGACATTAATGAGAGCCTTTCCACGGTTTTGGGGTGTGCCTAATGGTAATTTATACACCTTAAGTTTGTAAACTATTCCATTAGATGAAAAGAAAAGAACAGGTGTATGAGTGTTGACAACAAACACTTGAGAAACAAAATCTTCTTCATGTGTACTCATACCAGCCCGACCTTTACCACCGCGGCGCTGGGCACGATATGTACTAAGTGGCACACGTTTAACATAACCTGTATTAGTTACCGTAACTACCATATCGTCGCGCTGGATGAGATCTTCGATATCGTGCTCAAATTCAGAATCATCAATCAATGTTCTACGCGAATCAGCAAATTTTTCTTTTACATCGATTAATTCGGCTCGAAGTTCTGAATATAACTTTTCTCTCGAACCCAGAATTTCTAAATAGCCAGAAATCTGGTCACCCAGATCCTTTAGATCTCCACCAATCTTATCCCGCTCCAAACCGGTTAAGCGATGCAACCTTAGATCCAGAATGGCTTTTGCCTGCACTTCGGTAAGTTTATAAACACCTTTGACAACGCCTTGGCCTGGTTCATCAAGCAACGCAATCATCGCTTCAACTTCAGTCGCTGGCCAAGACTTTTTCATAAGGCCTTCGCGTGCTTCATTTGTGTCTTTAGCTTTACGTATTAATGCTATGATTTCATCAATGTTTGCTACCGCTATAGCCAAACCAACCAGCACGTGAGCTTTCTCACGAGCTTTACCCAGCTCAAACACAGTCCGCCTACGAATAACTTCTTCACGAAATTCTACAAAGGCAACAATAATTTCTTTTAAGTTTAATAACTTAGGCTGACCATTGATGAGTGCCAACATATTTACACCAAAGCTTGTTTGCAGAGGAGTAAACTTAAATAATTGTGCTAACACTACTTCAGGTTCCGCATCCCGTTTCAACTCAATAACTACACGCACACCATTGCGATCAGACTCATCTCGAAGATCAGAAATTCCTTCAATTTTCTTGTCACGAACACATTCAGCCATAATTTCTACCATTCGTGATTTATTCACTTGGTATGGGACTTCATGTACTACTATTGCTTGGCGTCCTTTGCGGACTTCTTCAAAAGAAGTCTTGGCACGCATTATTACCGAACCCCTACCGGTATGGTATGCTTGAACAATGCCATTGCGACCCATAATCAATCCACCAGTTGGGAAATCAGGTCCAGAAACTTGTTCATCAATTAACTGTTGGATGGAGATCCCAGGATCGTCCAAATAGGCACAACAAGCATCAATAACCTCTCCTAAATTGTGGGGAGGTATGTTGGTTGCCATACCAACTGCAATGCCACCAGCGCCATTGACTAAGAGGTTAGGAAAGCCCGCCGGCAAAACAGATGGCTCGAATACTGTCTCATCATAATTAGGCTGAAAATCGACTGTGTCTTTATCAATATCCTCAATAAGCGCTTGAGCAGATTTTGCCATACGGGCTTCAGTATAACGCATCGCAGCTGCCCGATCGCCATCCATGGAACCAAAGTTCCCTTGTCCGTCAATAAGAGTAAGTCGCAACGAAAAAAACTGTGCCATCCGTACCATGGCGTCATAAATCGCTTGATCACCATGTGGGTGAAACTTACCCATAACATCACCAACAATGCGTGCAGATTTACGGAAAGGCTTGCCAGCTTCGTAGCCACCTTCCTTCATGGCGTAAAGGATACGTCGGTGGACTGGCTTTAATCCATCACGAACATCTGGAAGTGCCCGTGATACAATTACACTCATCGCGTAATCAAGATAAGAAGACTTCATTTCATCTTCTAAAGAAACTGGCGTTATATCAGAATCGGAGCTCTCAGGGGATGCAGAATCAGGTGGTGACGTCAAGAAATTATCCAGTTATTTCAATGCATTGTATAGAATTGGTTAAGATTATCAAAAATCTCTTCTTGAATACATAAATCTAACATTTTTTGCCTCTGCAAACAATTAAAGGAGGCATAAAATAATAAAAAAATTGGCTATATTTTATAGGAATTATTGGCAAAAAAATATAAATGAAACCAATATATTGACTACTACAAGTTCGAAATTTTCTTGGAACTAAATAGATATCTTTTTAATGTCAGAAATTGCGAATCAAAACTTTTCAAAAAGGTATGTCATCATCTAAGTTTTCGTCTGGTATAATATTTTCACCCCCATCATTAGGCAATCCTTCACCAGGAAGTTCAGGTTCACCATTGTACGGGAGCCCCTCATTGCTACTCGAACGAGAATCCAACATAGTCATAGTGCTGTTAAAGCCTTGAAGAACTACTTCAGTAGAATACTTTTTTATTCCATCTTGTTCGTATGAGCGAGTTTGCAAAGAGCCTTCTATATAAACTTTTGATCCTTTACGTAGATATTGCTCCGCTATATTTGCTAAACCCTCACTAAAAATCACAATCCTATGCCACTCGGTTTTCTCTCGGCGTTCCCCTGTACTTTTGTCCTTCCAATTTTCAGATGTGGCAATTGAGAAATTTACAATTTTTGCACCAGCTTGAGATTGGCGAATCTCTGGGTCACGACCCAAGTTGCCTACTAAAATGACTTTATTTACCGATCCAGCCATAAGAACTCCTTAGTTTCATAATGTAATTAATCATAAACGTCTGTGCCCCTGCCCGCTAGTACCAAGAACGGTGGAATATGGGGATAACATCTCTAGGATTGCCTAGAAAGACTAAAAATAAAATAAGAAACTTATAGAAAATAATTTTAAAAATTTTTGTTTACCATTTATTGACATAGATCTACTAGCCTAATCAAAAATAAAATAAAAATTGATAGGCAATGTATGCGATATTCAACACATTTCATAGAATCGACAGAAAATTGGATTGTAGTAGATAATTTTTCTTACACCTTCACACCCAAACTATTCAATACTGAAAAATCTGCAAAAAAATTTGCTAAAACAAAAGAGAACGACTGGATTAATTTGATTAACTCTAAATTGCCTATTCAAGTTGCATCCTAGCTAAGGTAGCTTTGCAAGTTTTTTTCTACTAATATGCCCCCTAATTAGTTTCATGAAGGCTTCAATTTAATTTTTCTTAACTCAAATAGATACTCAACCTAAATTATTTAAAAATTCATTTGCACCCTTTACGTATGGGCACAAGCAATTTATGTCTGAGCTCTTATAAACTATTGTGAAAAATATCATGTCACAAAAGATTAAGATTAGCGGTGCTCGCGAACATAATTTACAGAACGTCAAAATAGATATCCCTCGCGATAAGCTAACAGTGATAACTGGCCTAAGTGGATCAGGCAAATCAAGTCTTGCGTTTGATACAATTTATGCTGAAGGCCAGCGACGTTACGTTGAAAGCCTTTCGGCTTATGCACGTCAATTCTTGGAATTAATGCAAAAACCCGATGTAGACTCTATTGAAGGTCTATCTCCAGCAATTTCAATCGAACAAAAAACTACGTCACGTAATCCACGTTCAACAGTAGGAACAGTAACAGAAGTTTACGACTACATGCGCTTATTGTTCGCGCGCGTTGGAATTCCCCATTCTCCTGTTACTGGCCTACCAATACAAAGCCAAACTATTAGCGAAATGGTTGACCGAGTTATGGCTATACCTGAAGGTACAAGACTCTATCTCTTAGCTCCCATTGTGCGTGGAAGAAAGGGTGAATATAAAAAAGAATTGCAAAGTATAGCTAAACAAGGGTTCCAACGTGTACGAATTGACGGAACATTATTTGATATCGAAGATGCACCAAAACTTGATAAAAAAATAAAACATGAAATCGAAGTAATTGTTGACCGCATAGTAATTAAAAAAAACCTTGAAGTCCGGCTTGCAGATAGTTTTGAAACAGCAATGAATTTAGCTAATGGCATAGCTTTCATAGATTACGCTGACACTAACTCACCTGATATAAAAAAAGCAGAAAAAAAATCTGGCATTCAAGACAATACTCCTAAGGGAAGAATTGTCTTTTCTGCTAAATTTGCTTGCCCTGTATCTGGCTTCTCAATAGACGAAATTGAACCGCGTTTATTTTCTTTTAACAATCCTTTTGGAGCTTGTTCAGATTGTGATGGGCTAGGTACAAAGATGTTTTTTGACCCTGAGTTAATCATTAGTAACGATAGCTTAACACTCAAAGATGGCGCCATTACTCCATGGAAAGACACATCATCGAAGTATTACGACCAAACACTTTTTAGTTTATCCAAGCATTTTGATATTGATTTGAATGTACCTTTCAGTGATTTATCTAAAAAAACACGCGAAATAATTTTGTTCGGATCCGGCTCTGAAAATGTCAAAATGCATTATCATGATGGACACAAGGCCTATGAAATTACTAAACCATTCGAAGGTGTTATACCTAATATGGAGAGACGCTGGAGAGAGACAGAATCATCATGGGTTCGCGAAGAATTAAACAAGTACCAGAGCGTCACTAGTTGTAAGACTTGTTCCGGCTATCGCTTAAAACCTCAAGCTCTTGCTGTAAAACTAGATGACTTGCATATTTCAGAAGTTTCTGAAATGTCGATAGATAATGCCTTTATATGGTTTTCAGAACTGGAGAAAAAATTAAGCAAACAACAAAATGTGATTGCACGACGCATTCTTCGAGAAATTAAAGAGCGACTAAGATTCTTAAAAAATGTTGGCCTAGATTATCTATCACTCAGCCGTTCCTCAGGAACACTTTCAGGTGGGGAAAGCCAACGTATCAGATTAGCATCACAGATAGGTTCAGGCTTGACTGGTGTATTGTATGTTCTTGATGAACCTTCAATAGGATTACATCAACGTGATAATGCAAGATTATTAGATACTCTTAAACGATTACGTGACCTTGGCAACACAGTAATCGTTGTAGAGCACGATGAAGAATCGATCACAAGTGCTGATTACTTAATAGATATGGGCCCAGGAGCAGGAATTCACGGCGGAAAGATAGTAGCTTCAGGCTCACCTAAAAAAGTTATGAAAAACCCGGAAAGCTTAACTGGCAAATATTTGACAAGACTTGAGCAAATACCCCTACCTAAAAGTCGCAGAAGATTTCAATCAAATCACAAACTAGTTTTAAAGGGTGCAAGGGCAAATAATTTAAATAATTTAGATGTAAGCTTTCCATTAAGTACCTTTACTTGCATCACTGGTGTTTCAGGCGGTGGCAAGTCCACTTTAATTATAGAAACTCTCTATAAAGCACTAGCCCGCCGCATTAATGGATCACGCTTTAATCCTGGCGAGCACGACGTAATTGAGGGCATAGAAAAAATTGATAAGATCGTTGATATAGATCAGTCTCCTATTGGTCGCACCCCGCGCTCTAATCCAGCCACCTATACAGGTGCATTTACGCCAATTCGCGAATGGTTTTCAGGATTACCAGAATCTAGAGCCCGGGGCTACAAGCCTGGGCGATTCTCCTTCAATGTTAAAGGAGGCAGATGCGAAGCATGTCAGGGCGACGGCGTCATAAAAATTGAGATGCACTTCTTACCAGACGTCTATGTCACTTGCGACACTTGCCAGGGAAAGCGCTACAATCGAGAAACTTTAGAAATTCAATTTCGCAGGAAGTCTATTGCCGATATTCTTGACATGACTGTTGAAGAAGCTGCTGAATTATTTAAGGCTGTTCCAACTATCCGTGACAAAATGTTGACATTACAAAAAGTTGGCCTTGATTATATTCATTTAGGCCAGCAGGCAACAACCCTATCAGGAGGAGAAGCTCAACGAGTAAAGCTAGCAAAAGAGCTAAGTCGTCGATCTACAGGCAAAACACTTTATATACTTGATGAACCAACAACAGGACTTCATTTTGCTGATGTCAAAAAACTTTTGGAGGTGCTACATACTTTAGTCGATCAACATAATACTGTGATTGTCATTGAGCATAACCTTGAAGTAATCAAGACAGCTGATTGGATCATCGATCTTGGTCCTGATGGTGGCAACCGAGGTGGTAAATTAGTCGCAACTGGATTACCGGAAGAAATTGTAAAAATTAAGAAAAGTTATACAGGACAATACCTAAAGCCCGTTCTTGCCATCGGAAAAAAGGGATAAGAAGCTCAATAGATATATCTAAAAAGTCAGTTAAGAAAATAGACCTTTTAGTAGAATAAAACAAAATCTTACTAACTCAAAGAATTATAAATTCGCTGACATTTACAAAGCTCTTATTTTCCAAGTAATTTATAAATCAAAAAATAGGAAAACTGGTTGCCCCAAAAGAACATCTCCTTACCGGCTTGGTTATATTTGCTAATTGCTGTCCTTACTTTATTCGACGCATTCATCCAAGCTCCATTCTTGGCCCTACTCACATCAGTCCTCATCATCGCTTTTGTCATATTAGAATTCAAATCGATACCTTTAGCTCAAAAGATATCTGGTGGAGGTCTGATTTTGATAGGCTTGATTGGAGCAAGTCAATCAGGAAATAGCATCAATATTTTATTTGATGGGATCGAAAGGTCACGTATCTTCTTACTATTGTTCTTTGCTGTCTCTTGGCTAGAGCAAACGGTTTCCCTTAGTCCTGCACTTAAAGCCACCAGAAAAACAATTATTAGTCAGCCGCCTGGAAGACGATATTTGTATTTAGCTTATGGAGTTCATTTCATAGGCTCAGTTCTTAACTTAGCTGGGTTAAGTCTCTTGGCTAATACTATGAAAAATCAAAAAGATATTATTTTGCGCAACCGCATGGCAAGAGCAGTGATCAATGGATTTGGTAGTGCATCAAGCTGGTCACCCTTTTTTGTTGGAATGATTGTAGTTTTAAATGCATTGCCATCTCTGAACTGGTATGACATCGGCCCCTTTGGCATGCTCCTAGCATTTGCTACTATCTCTTGTGGTTGGGCTTACGATCGTCTCATTCTTAGAACTTCTAAGTTTTCTAATGAAGAAATTAGTCCAGTGCCATTATCAAGTAAAAACTTCTGTCGTATGGCAGGAATAATTTTATCATTAATAGGTCTCGCACTACTTATAGTTGAGGCAACAGGCACTTCAATACCAGTTACTCTAGGACTGTTAGCTCCACCATTCGGACTTATTTGGTACACAATTATCAACAAAGACAAAAATTCTCTAGCTTACGGAGCAAAAGAATTTACTTTTAACGTTCTAACCAAACTACCAACTTTACGCAACGAAGTGATAGTCTTCGTCGCTGCCAATATTTTCGGTGTCGGTATCGCCAGCATTGTACCAACGGACAACCTAAGTAATACCATTAACACTTTTCTTCCCTGGGTAGATACAAGGATTTTTGCAATAATTTTTTTATTTTTACTAGCTAGCGCCATTGGCTTTCATCCAGTAATAACAATAATTGCTTTAACATCAATTTTGCCACCTGAAACACTCGGGCTATCCGATTGGGTAATTGGGCTAACCTACGCCGGAGTCTGGGGACTAAGCGCTATGATTTCCCCTTTTTCTGGCACGACACTCTTAGTCTCGCGTATAATTGGCGTACCTGCACACGTTATAGGTTGGCGATGGATGCTGCCAACATCAATACTAAACGGAATCTCAATAGCTTTGATTGTCATAATATTACGACATTTGCTAGGTTAAAAAATTTAAAAAGAATAAAATTTCAATATTTTTTAATAACAAGAAATAAATCAAAAAGTTTTTTATGTCACAAGATCGTTATCAATCAGTTCATATCATAGGCGGCGGACTAGCTGGAAGTGAGGCTGCATGGCAACTTGCTAGTTCTGGAATCTCATCAATCATTCATGAAATGCGACCGGTACGTGGAACTGATGCACACCAAACCGATAGTTTAGCAGAATTAGTATGCTCTAATTCATTCCGTTCCGATGATTCAGAATATAATGCAGTTGGTTTGCTTCATGAAGAAATGCGTCAAGCCGGGTCTTTAATCATGAAAGCTGCTGATGCTAATCGAATACCCGCAGGAGGAGCCTTGGCTGTAGACCGAGACGGTTTTTCTGCTAATGTCCAGAAAGCATTAGAAGAAAACCCACTAGTTAAAATAATACGTGAAGAAATTCCAACATTACCACCAAAAGGATGGGAACGGGTAATCATTGCCACTGGACCATTAACGTCCTCATCATTAGCTAAAGAAATATCAGAAATTACTGGAGAAACCGGACTAGCTTTTTTTGATGCTATTGCACCTATTGTCACCAAAGACAGTATTAACTTTTCAAAAGTCTGGTTTCAATCTAGATACGATAAAGTGGCTCCCGGAAGTATCGGTAAAGATTATATCAATTGTCCTTTAACAAAATCTCAATATGAAGAATTTATAGATGAACTTTTAGCTGCTGAAAAGAATGATTTCAAAGAATGGGAGAAAAGCACACCTTATTTTGAAGGCTGTCTCCCAATCGAGGTGATGGCCGAAAGGGGGCGAAAAACACTAAGTTACGGACCAATGAAACCAGTAGGACTAACAAATCCACATTCACCCCAAAAAAAACCTCATGCCGTCATTCAATTGCGACAAGATAACGCGTTGGGAACACTTTATAATTTAGTTGGCTTCCAAACTAAAATGACTTATGGAGAACAAAAACGTATCTTCAGAACTATCCCTGGTTTAGAGCAGGCTGAATTTGTCCGCTTAGGTGGAATGCACCGCAATACTTTTTTAAATGCTCCAAAACTTCTAGACAAAACACTACGCTTAAAAATACGGCCACAGATACGATTCGCAGGACAAATAACAGGTTGTGAAGGTTACGTAGAAAGTGCAGCAATAGGCTTATTAACTGGAAAATTTACAGCCTCTGAAAGTTTAGGCTATGAACCGATAATACCACCTCCAACTACAGCAATGGGAGCTATCTTAAGCCATATTGCCGGTGGTGCTGAACCAGAAACCTTCCAGCCTATGAATGTTAATTTTGGCCTTTTTCCACCTCTAACAATATCTGATGAAAAAGGGAAGAGACTAAGAGGGAGAAAACGTAAGCTAGCATTAAGCAAGAGAGCACTTATCGACTTTGACCTTTGGATAAAAGAGGGCCTGTAAAATCATAATTCAAGCTTACTGACAGGCTATGATTGAAAGAACTATAACCTTAGTATTATTTTAATTTTCTTAAATTAACCTACTTCAAATTTAAAACATTTTCTGGGACCTAACTATTCGGGTATGGCACCATACATATACTTTAAATTTAAGGGATCCTTTTAGATGCAGGATTTTAATTTCTCATTTGCTCAAGAGCATGTAATTTACCAGTTGTTGAACTCACCTATAAAAGAATATCCCTACCCACACTCATTCATAGAAAATATTTTTCCAACCAAATTTTACAAACATATTCAAGCAAACATGATCCTTGACAAGGATCTTCAGTCTATTGCCAACTCAGGCTTAGTGAAATCTGGTGCCTTTCCAGAACGATTTATGATGCAAATGCCTTCTGAAAAAATTCTTGCGCTAAATGAAACACAGCAAGCTTTCTGGACTAAAATGTCGTCTCTTCTAAACAGCATTGAAATTCAAACCGCCCTACTACATAAATTTCAACCTCTGGTTGACGGTCGATTAGGAGAGAATCTGGGAGGTGACACGACATTTAATTCATCAGTATACTTCTATCGTGACAAAGGTGGCTTCAGTATTGGTCCTCATCCAGATATTAACCGGAATGTAGTTGTCTTACTGTTATATTTACCACAAACAGCTGAAAATATTGAATGGGGTACAACCCTTTACGCACCTAAAGACCGAAGCTTTAGATGTGAAGCCGGTTTACACTATGATTTTGAGAGGTTTGATCGCATACATACATTTGAATATCGACCTAATACCGCTGTATGCTTCCTTAAAACTAGCGCATCATTCCATGGTGTTGAAAAAATTCCCAAAACAGATTCATCGCGGAACCTAATTCAGATCTGTATAGAGCATGATCCAGTAACTAGACCGCTTTAATTAAAGAATTACTTTTGTATATGAATACCGTTAACGATAAAATATATGATTACCAAGGCCTTCCCAAGTTTCATCCCCTGGGTGAAGAGAAGTTTCTAAAACATCCTCTCGTAGTTTAAAGCCCAAATTTTTTAGTCCTTTAATAACTCCTTGATGTTCTTTTAGGTGAGTATTGAGTTCTATTAAAACAGATTTTACGGAACTATTCTCTAGGGTTTTAGATAACCCCCTTATTACTTTGTGTTCAATGCCATCAACATCAACTTTAATATGGTCAGGACTTGGGATAAAATCTTTAGCTATAAGTTCATCAAGGGTGAATGAAATACACCCCTGACGAAATGGTGAATCCATAGGTTGGAGCATATGCCCCGTTGATTGACCATAGGTATGCCCCGAACCTCCTGCATTTATTTGTCCCAGAAATAAGTCACCCAATTCATCTTTATCGCCAATTGCAGCGCAAAAAGCAGTCACGGAATCTTGAAGGTTATTTAAACGGATATTTTCGGTTAAAATTGCATAGTTTTGTGATTCAGGTTCAAAAGAATAAACCCTAACATCTGCAATAATAGCTGCCCAAATCGAATAAGTACCTACATTGGCACCAATATCGACAAGGGTTTCCCCCGCCTTAAAGGTGTTGATCCAGTCAATAGTTTCAGGCTCTTGAGTCAAAATAGTTTTGCAGCGGAAAAGTGTCATCTTACTAGGGGTGTAGTAAATGAGCTTCTTACCTCCAGTTTCCACTTCTACAGTAGGATGAAAGTTCATATAATCATCGATAGAAATGTTAGGGTTTGGCTCCGCCATAATAGTCATGTCCTTTAAGCTTTTTACTGTTAGAGCTCATAGCCCCCTATTTTGTCTAATCTAATTTTCTTGAAAAGATCATAAACTCAAACCCTTAAGAAATTACAAACTACAATATTCTATCCCTACTGATTAAAATATAAAAAAATTATAAACATTCTTTAATCTACATAACTAAATATAATAGAGAATAGAAGGCTCACTCAAATTATTATAATTATGAAAATAAAAATTTTAATTAGATTATCATCTAAAAATAGATTTTTAGATCGTGAGACACTATATTAACAAATCTTTAGAATGTTTCTCATAGATTTTTTCAGGATAAATATTGATGCATTGGAAGTTCTTTCGTATATAGCTATCAAAATTATCACATGGATTAATTAATTTAACTCTTACGAACTAAAAATAGGAAGGAAAGTCAAAATGGGTGCTATCCTTAGCAATCTTAGAATGACAATCATCTCTGGTTTTGTACTTACTGCAGTAATGGTCGTTCTTATTATAGTTTTTACCGGTGAAAGCTTCTCAGCGGATGCCGGTTACATTGGATTTATGTGGCGCTGGTTACATGTTATTAGTGGAGTAATGTGGATTGGACTTTTGTGGTATTTCAATTTTGTACAAATACCTAACATGCCTAATATTCCTGATGAACAAAAGCCAGCTATAGGCAAAGTAATCGCACCGGCTGCACTTTGGTGGTTCCGCTGGGCTGCAATGGCAACGTTAATAACAGGCCTACTCCTCGCACATAGTAATGGATACCTAGTTGAAGCGCTTCAACTGGGTCTTTCTGATAACGTGACTAAACATACCGCTATTGGTATTGGGATGTGGCTGGCTATTATCATGTGGTTTAATGTGTGGTTTGTAATTTGGCCAAATCAGAAAATAGCTCTAGGTATTGTAGAAGCCGCTGCCGATGCTAAAGCAGCATCCGCAAGAAAAGCAATGTTATTTTCTCGAACTAATACACTACTTTCCATCCCCATGCTATACGCTATGGTTTCAGCCCAGAACATTTATTAAGGGAAATACGTACCTTTTAAAACGGGGCTTTTTTAGCCCCGTTTTTTTTTGTCATAAAAATAATCTGATTTAATATAACGTTTTAAAATCTAGAAAAAAAATTAGTAGGCTGAACTATATTGTAGTTCAGTAATTTATTTAAGATGGCACCTTAGATACCTCTTCATTTGATTGTGTATCACCCCTACGTATTTTTAAATGTAATAATAATGGCACTGCTAGACAAATAGAGGAGTAAGTCCCTATAAGGACTCCCCAAATCATAGCAAAACTGAAATCTTTAATGACCTCTCCACCTAGAAAATAAAGTGATAAAAGTGCTAATAAGGTTGTAACACTAGTCATAACGGTACGCGACAGGGTCTGGTTAATAGAATTATTAAGAAGCTCGAACAAATCCAATTTTTTATACTTACGTAAATTTTCCCTGACACGATCATAAACAACCACTGTATCGTTAATAGAATAGCCAGCAATAGTTAAGATTGCTGCCACAGTAGATAAATTAAATTCAAGGCCAAGTAGGGCAAAAACACCTATCGTGGTAAGGACATCGTGAACAAGTGCTACAATTGCACCAATTCCAAATTGCCATTCAAATCTAAACCAGATGTAAATAAGGATTGCGGTAATTGCAAAAGTAACTGCCCATACCCCATCCCAAAACAATTCATCAGAAACTTTAGGTCCTACGAATTCTGTACGGCGGTATTCAATGCCGGGTCCCAAAGCGTTTTTTACTTTAGCTAAAGCTAACTGCTGTGCCTCCTCGCCCCCATCTTGGCGTTGAACGCGGATCAACACATTATCAGGCTGCCCAAATTCTTGTAAAGAGACCTCGCCAAGATCAAGTCTACCTAATTGAGAGCGTAAAGCACTTAAATTGGCAGGACCTTGGGTACGTACATCAATCATAATTCCTCCCTGAAAATCTATTCCGTAGTTAAGGCCCTTATAAAGAAACAGACTGACTGCAAAGAAAATTAATAAAATTGAAGTAGTAAAAAATAATTTCTTCTTTCCAATAAAATTAAGATTAATGTTAGGCGATATTAGGTTGAATCTAGGCATGTATTTCAAATCCATTATAGCGGTAATGATGATGGCTTTACTTTTCGCAACCAAGCCACAACCAACAACCTAGTCAACATTATAGCTGTAAACATGGAAGTAATAATACCGATGGAAAGAGTAACGGCGAATCCCCTTACTGGCCCAGAACCAAAGGCATATAATAAAAGCGCAGCTATTAAAGTTGTCAAATTAGCATCTACAATAGTAGTAAATGCCCTAGAATATCCCGCATCAATAGCTGAAATGGGTGTGCGCCCCGCACGAATTTCTTCTCGAATGCGTTCAAAGACCAGAACATTAGCATCCACCGCCATACCAATAGTTAGAACAATCCCGGCAATACCTGGTAGTGTTAGAGTTGCTTGTAGAAAGCTCAAGGCACCTAAAATCAGTACAATATTTAATGCCAACGCAACATCAGCCATTAAACCAAATAGTCCGTAAGCAATACCCATAAAAATTACAACACCAATAATTCCAATAATAGATGCAATCTTACCAGAATAGATAGAATCTGCACCAAGACCAGGCCCGACACTACGCTCCTCCAAAATCTTTAAAGGCGCTGGTAAAGCTCCGGCACGCAATAACAATGACAAATCTTGAGCTTCCTGAATACTAAAGGAGCCAGAAATTTGACCTGTTCCGCCTAAAATAGGTTCACGAATTACAGGTGCACTAATAACTTTACGGTCAAGGACAATGGCAAAAAGCTTACCAACATTTTTTGCGGTCGTAGCGCCAAACTTTTTTGCACCCACAGAATCAAAACGAAAGTTAACAACTGGTTCATTCGTACGGGAATCATAAGATGGCTGAGAATCGACTAACGTGTCACCAGATACCATTACACGCTTACGAATCAAATACATGCGACCCTTTTGATCTTTATCATCTGAAGGCAACAACCAAGAACCAGGAGGAATACGGCCAGCCATTGCAGATTCCACTGAATTACGCTGATCCACCAAATGAAAGCTCATCTTTGCGGTTTTACCTAGCAACCGCTTGATACGATCTGGATCCTCAACTCCAGGGAGCTGAACAAGGATTCTATCTTCTCCCTGACGCTGAATTGTTGGCTCTCTAGTGCCTGTTTCATCTACTCTACGTCGAACAATCTCAATAGACTGTTGTACTGCAGAAGTTTTTCGTTCTAGCAATGCTTGTTTTGTAAGAGTTAGAACTATTTGACTACCGTTAGTAGTTGCTTGGGCACTAGGGTCAATTTTTCCTAGCAATCTTCTTGATTCATCTAATTTTTCAGAGTCTTTTATTGTGACCTTAGCACCATCTTCAGTGATACCGAGCCCTTTATAGCGAATGCGTGCTTTACGCAACTCCATTCTCATACTATCAACTAGAGCTTCAAGATATTCTCTTATAACAGTTCTGGAATCTACTTCTAATAATAGATGTGAACCACCTTGCAAATCCAAACCTAAGCTAACTTGTTTATTAGGAAGCCATTCTGGAATAGAATCTATATTTTCAGTATTTATTATATTAGGTACAGCGAAGCTAATACCCAATAAACACACAAACAAAACTATTGCTACTTTCCACTTAGAGAAATAAACCATTTGAACTAAATCAGACCAGTAAATCGTTAATTTTATCTACTTCTTTTTATCTTCAGAATTTTTAGATTTTTTCTTTTTATCATTACTAACAGGCTCAGTTTTTGAAAGAACATTAGAAATCAAAGCACGTTGTACTCTAACCTTGACACCATCAGAAATTTCAATATTTATTTCATTATCATCTATTACCTTTGTAACAGAGCCTATAATTCCACCACCGGTTACCACCTTATCTCCACGACGTATGGAAGCTAATAAAGCCTTATGCTCTTTCATCTTCTTTTGTTGAGGACGAATAAGCAAAAAATAAAATACAACGAATATTAAAATCAAAGGTAGAAAAGCCTCGAGGCCACCTCCTCCGGTGCTTCCAGCAGCTTGAGCATAAGCAGGGGTAACGAACATAAATCACTCCTTAAATAGTTAACCAAGCACTATCGGATTAAGCTTGGAAATTGAAACCCTAGGAATTTAGCCGGACTATAACCGTCTCGGCCCGAGTTGCAAACGCAAAGGATAAGCAAGTATGCAACTTTTAAAACCAATTAATAATGCTTGAACAACATTTATCCAATTCCATAGCTAGTAAAAAGCCAAAAAATTAAATATTAATAATATTTTTTAGTTCATAAATGGGATAAATTCCACTTTTATAGATTTTTTTTAGATATAAAAAGACATATCATATTGAAATAAATAATTTAATAAAGCATTGACAAAGTGGAAAATTTCCCACTAAAGTTTTCTATGAGCATCCCGATAGATTTATTATCAGAAATCGACAGTTTTCTTAATACTTCTGGAATGGCAGAAAGCACTTTTGGTCGCAAAGTAGCGAACGATGGCAAACTGGTAGCTAGACTACGTAATGGCAAGGGTATTACTACCAAAACAGTAGAAAAAGTCCGCAACTTTATTATGACCAATGGCTTTGATTTGATAAAAGTTTCTGAAAATAACTATGACGCTCTAAACCGTATAGCAGATGCTCTTGATCGAATTGCACCAATAATTAAGAAAGGAGATATGTTAACGGAATCTGATGCTTTTGTCTGGCATGCTGAGGAGCAATTTCTTGAAGCAATTCATAATGTTAACCGTATCGAAATCTTATTACTAAAAGGCATAGATGAACAGATAAAACAACTCATGGCCAATACCCGACAATTTGCTAAAGGGCTTCCAGCAAATAATACTCTCTTGTGGGGTGCACGCGGAACTGGAAAAAGCTCGTTAGTAAAAGCAGCTCACGCAAAGGTTAATATTGAGATACCAAATCGATTAGCCTTAATTGAAATACACCGCGAAGATATTCCATCTCTTCCAAGATTACTTTCTATGCTTAGAGATAGTAGTAGGCAATGCCTTTTATTTTGCGATGATCTTAGCTTCGAGGGTTCTGACGATACTTTCAAATCACTAAAAACAGTGCTTGAAGGAGGTATTGAAGGTCGACCTAAGAATGTTATCTTCTATGCTACTTCTAATCGTCGCCACCTTATGCCCCGCGAAATGATAGAAAATGAAACCTCCACAGCAATCAATCCTTCTGAATCCATTGAAGAAAAGGTCTCACTTTCAGATCGTTTTGGGCTTTGGCTTGGGTTTCACAATTGCGATCAAGACACTTATTTCGCAATTGTTGAAGGATACGCCCAACATTTTGATTTACTTGATAATAAAATTGACCTCAGAGCAGAAGCCAACGAGTGGTCAATTACGCGTGGCTCACGTTCTGGACGCGTTGCTTGGCAATTCATTCAAGACCTAGCTGGCCGTTTAAAAAAACCTTTGTTTTAGGGTTTTAGGAATGACCGCATAGCAAGAATTGTCTCAACGGGCTTTTCCTCCTGTGGAAAATGACCACACTTAGGAATGAAATGAAGATCCAAATCTTTGAATACTTGCCCATAATCATCTGTATAAAATGTCGGAGAAACTGGATCATTTTCTCCCCAAATAACTAGTGTAGGGGTAAAAATTTTTTTACCTATATCTGCTACCCACTGTGACACATCTTCGTTAAGAGCGGCCTGATAGTGTGCGCATGCTCCACGAATAGATCCAGGTTGTGAATAGGCGCGAACATATTCAGCAACATCCTTTTCTTCAAACCTAAATGATGATTCTGACCATTGATCAAGAAAGTGTTGATAATATACTTTAACATTTTTAGCAACCAAAGCCTCCACAAGGTCCGGATGCTGATGAAAGAAAAAATACCAACGCTCCATTGCCTGAGATCTATCAGAAATTCTTAGGTCACCAAGTGGTGGATAGCGACCACTGAGAATAATAAGAGAAATTACTCTTTCTGGGTGGTCCAACGTCATACGCATAGCTACCCTAGCACCAATATCATGCCCTACCAGTATTGCTTTTTCTATATCAAGAGCATCCATTATCGCCAAAACATCCCCCGCAACAGTTGCTTTATCGTAAGGACCGCTAGGTTTTCCAGTATCACCAATTCCGCGCAAATCGGGCGCTAACATCTTATAATCGGAAATAAAATCTTTCATGATATGGCGCCATGCATAAGAAGTCTCGGGCCAGCCATGCAATAAAATCATTGCTTCTTTACCAGTTCCTACGACTCGAAGGAAATACTCAACATCATTAACGAGGACGGTCTGGTGCTCAATCATGGTAATATTTCTCATTATTTACAATAATGGATAAAAAGACTTTCTATAATAGATACAACTTAATTATAAATAATATCAAATATTATGAAGCACCCAGAAATATTCTTAATACGTCATGGCCAAACAACTTGGAATCGGATTGGTCGACACCAAGGACAATTAGATTCCGTTTTAACCTTAAAGGGAATTTGCCAGGTAAAAGGCGTCGCCAAACGTTTAGCTCGTGAAGTAAAAACATCACAAGCAATAACTATTGCTAGCAGTCCATTATTTCGATGCAAACAAACAGCAGCGATTTTATGCGATGCATTAGATTTGGACGTCGAACAAATAAATTATGACAACCGACTTATGGAACGATGTTTTGGCCACTGGCAAGGTCTAACAGACAACGAAATTAATAAGCGATTTCCTAAAGAATGGGCCGACCGCAAAAAAAATCCATGGTCATACTCAATACCTCACGGTGGTGAGAATTATACGAAACTAAGTGAACGTGTTTTAAATTGGTTAACTGAACAAGATCCAAACCAGAAAATTATTTTAATTACTCACGGACAAACCGGAAAGACACTGCGCGGCATCTTGTTAAAGTTATCTCCTAACGAGACTTTGCTATTACCTGAGCCACAAACCGCCGCCTATCACCTTATTAATGGCCAGGCATTCCTATTGGAAGGTGAATTTTAAAAGAATAGAAAAAAATTATAATTTTGACGTTTGTTTAAAAATTAAAACTTTCTTGCCTGTACTAAATAAGCTGAGACTTTTTCCTCGCCAAGCGCAATACAAGCCTCTAGACGATGCAAACCCTCAACTAGTACGAATCGATCATTCCCCTTTCTAACTTGAATCGGTATTTTTTGGCCATTTTCAAGAATATCTTCAGCCAATTTTTCCACCTTTAATTGATCTAAGGTCTTTCGCCTCCCTTTGGGTATATAGATCTCGTTGATGGAAATTTTTAAAATTCTGAGCATTTGATTCCCTCGAAATTTAACAACACAAAATTTTAGGCTCCTCGTAAATATTTTCTTGGATCTCGCGCTATTCGACCACGACGCATTTCAAAATGAAGTTGCGGCTTTTTAACATTCCCTGTTGAGCCAACTGTAGCTATTAGTTGACCTTTAGTGACTTTCATACCTCGTTTTACTAGTACTTTTTCAATATGAGCATAAGCTGTTACCCATCCACCAGAATGTTTGATTAGCAGCAAATTACCAAATCCCCTAAGCTCGTTTCCAGCATAAACTACAGTCCCATTTTCTGATGCGACAACAGATGATCCACGTCGACTAGCAATGTTTATACCATCATTACGCATTCCCTTAGCTTTAGCACCAAAATTAGAAATTACTTTTCCTTTTACTGGCCAAGCGAACCCCTTGTTGGACAAGGCCGAAGGTCGATCTACTGCCGATGGCGGAATGTTAGATTTTCGACTTATCCCAGAAGACTTTGACTGATACTTAAAAAAGCTATTTTCCTGATTTCGGGTTTTTTCTAATGATCTCCTTGGCAGAATAAGTCTTTGATCTGTTCTAATTTTATAGGGTGGGTTGAGATTATTTGCCCTGGCTAGGTCATACGGGTTTACAAGGAACTGCTTGGCTATCCCATAAAACGTCTCGCCACGGTGTACGACGTGATACCTAATTCGGGGCAAGATAACTCGTTGGCCAACCTGTAAATGAAAAGGCGGAAGCAATTGATTTGCTTCGATAATTTCACGAACTGATACCTGATGCCTTCTTGACAAAGCATAGACTGTATCACCACGACTAGCATAAATTACGTCCTTAGATTGTGAACTCTTTGCATTAAATACTCTAGGAATCGATGCGATTGGTTTGTTGGAATCTTGTGGACGCACACGTGGCAAAGGCCACTCTATTGCTCCGCAAGAGCTCAAAACGAAAGCGATCATTACTTGCCAAAACAATAATTTATGAAAATGCCTCATATGTTCATTATCACCTATGACAACCTCACGCATCAACGACCATAGAAAAAAATTTAAGATTCTAAATTTCGTTGTATCATTCTGCCACCGCCCCAGCTACCAAGGGAACGAAACGGATTGCCCCCATATCTTCTGTTTCCACAGCAACCGCCGTTCGTCTTACACGGATTAAATGCTGATCATTCAAATCTAGACCTACTGGAACAATCATAATCCCACCTTGAGTCAATTGTTCAAGAAGGATGTCTGGAATATCGGCCGCAGCAGCTGTAACCATTATGCGCTCAAATGGCGCCTGTTCCAACCACCCCAAAGAACCATCACCAATGCGGGTTGTAATATTAACAAGCCCTAATTCTTTGAATCGATTTTCAGCATCTTTTAGTAGTTCTGGATAACGTTCAACAGTGTACAGACGACGACAAAGTTTAGAGAGAACAGCGGCTTGATATCCTGAACCGGTTCCAATCTCGAGAACCTTCATTCTGTCAGTCAACTCCAAAGCCTGAGTCATGAAGCCAACAGTACTAGGCTGACTCAAAGTCTGATGAAAACCAATCGGAAGCGCAACATCATCATAGGCAAAGTCTTTGAATAGGTTGGGAAGAAACATTTCACGCGGCAAAGATGCAATAGCTTCCAATATATCACCGTCAACAATGCCTTTATCGCGCAAAAGCGAGATTAGACTTATCATTCCATCAGTCATCTTTTAAACTTACTGCGTAATTTTTTTAGCGTTTCTAGATGGGTCAAATCCATAGACAAAGGCGTCACAGAAATTACGCCTCTCTGAATAGCCTCAAGATCACTTCCAACACGATATCGTTCTTGCCGACGTTGAGCTCCAATCCAGTGATAAGGCTCGCCTCTCGGATCTACTCCGCTTACTAGATCGCTCCCTATTTTACGACACCCCTGAGATGTGAACTCTATTCCACATACTTTAGATGCTGCAACATCCGGAAAATTAACATTTATCAGAACACCGCTGGGCAAAGGCTCTTCACAAAGCATCCTCAGTACTTTTGGCGCCCAATTTCTTGCGGTTGCCCATTTTACAGAATGGCCATCAGTAAATACTTGACTGAGAGCGATTGAAGGCACACCCAGTAAAGTGGCTTCCATAGCCGCAGCAACAGTTCCTGAGTACGTTACGTCCTCACCTACATTAGCACCTCGATTAATTCCCGAAAGCATAAGGTCTGGAGGGGCCTTCTTCATCAATTCATTAACACCAATTAGCACACTGTCTGTAGGAGTTCCATCAACTGCATAGCGAAACTTAGAAATTTTACGTATTCGAAGTGGCCTGCGTAATGTAAGGGAATGACTAGTCGCTGACTGTTCGGTTTCAGGTGAAACAATCCACACCTCACCCACCATATTAGTTAAAATATTTTCCAGCAGCTTTAATCCTGGAGCGTTAATCCCATCGTCATTAGAAATAAGAACCCGCGCCTGGGACAAGACGAGAGTTTTAATCGACATTAGCAGATATTACCTCTAGTCCACCCATGTATGGACGAAGTGCCTCCGGCATGATTACAGAACCATCAGCCTGTTGGTAATTTTCTAATATAGCGATTAAAGTACGACCAACTGCTAGCCCAGAACCATTTAGGGTATGAACAAAACTAGTCTCCTTTTCTCCTTTTCCTCGATAGCGAGCCTTCATTCGCCTTGCTTGAAAATCACCACAATTAGAACAACTTGAAATTTCACGGTACTTGTCCTGTCCTGGCAACCAGACCTCAATGTCATAAGTCTTTTTTGCACTAAATCCCATATCTCCCGTAGAAAGTAAAACAGTGCGAAAAGCAATATTCAGGCGTTTTAGAACTTCCTCAGCACAATTTGTCATGCGCTCCAGCTCCGCCTCAGAAGACATAGAATCCGTAATCGTAACCATTTCAACCTTTGTAAATTGGTGTTGCCTGATCATTCCTCGTGTATCTTTTCCTGCTGCTCCAGCTTCAGATCGAAAGCACCAAGTCATAGCAGTTAATCTTTGAGGAAGACTATCAATATCAGAAATTGTGTTTGCCACTATATTTGTTAGTGGCACTTCTGCCGTTGGTATAAGCCATAATCCATCTTCTGTCTTAAATAAATCATCGCCAAATTTAGGCAACTGACCTGTACCAAACATGGACCCATTATTAACTAAAGCTGGAGGATTAACTTCCGTTAAACCATGTTCCAAAGTATGAAGATCAAGCATAAAATTACTTATGGCACGCTCCAAACGTGCTAAAGCATTAGATAAAAATACAAACCGAGATCGCGAAACTTTTGCAGCTGTTTCAAAATCCATCATCCCTAAAGATTCACCTATCGCAAAATGTTCTTTTGGCTCAAAATTAAATTCTGGTTTTTCTCCCCAAACCCTAATTAATCTATTTGCAGTCTCGTCTGGACCATTAGGAACGTCTTCATCTGGAATATTTGGCAATTCAGAAAGTGCCATTTCTAGTTTTTTTGTAGCAGATAAAGCCTCCTTTTCAGCTTTGGCTTCATCAGACTTAGTTTTCGAAACTAATTCTAGCATATTTGTAATGTCTTCACCTTTTGACTTTGCAGCACCAATTTCCTTAGAAAGTTGATTTCGTTCTGCTTTAATCTTTTGTGCCTTCGTTTCTAAATTTCTTCGCTTGGAATCAAGATCCAATATTCCGCTAGCTTTTGATGACACCCCCCTGCGTGAGAGAGCTAAATCGAAGGCTTCTGCATTGTCACGTATCCATTTGATATCAAACATTTCAATTTTAGCCTTTAAGCAATTGAACTTTTTTAATCAGACTGAAAACAGTTATATATTTTATAATTTTATTTTTCATCCAAACTTTCATTTTCATCATCATCTTTTAATTCATCGTCATGCTCATCAGCATAACCTTTTTTGCGTTCGATCATTTTTACAGAGTAAATAGAAATCTCATAGAGTAATAGGGTAGGTAGAGCTAAACCAATTTGGCTAATTACATCAGGGGGTGTTAAAATTGCAGCAACAATGAAGGTTACAACAATCGCATACTTTCGCTTTTCCTTCATACCTTTAGAGCTAACTAATCCCACCCTTCCCAATAACGTCATCACCACTGGCAACTCAAAACACAACCCAAAAGCAAAAATCAACCTCATAACCAATGAAAGGTATTGATCTACCTTTGCTTCCAATTGGATAGGAAGCGTTCCCACTCCACCAGAAGCCTCAAAACTTAAAAAAAACTTCCATGCTAGTGGAAAAACGAAGTAATAAACTAGAGCACCCCCCATAAAAAAAAGTATTGGCGTTGCAATTAGAAATGGCGCGAAAGCTTTCTTTTCATTCTTATAAAGGCCGGGCGCAATAAACATCCAGACTTGCATTGCCAAAAATGGGAATGATAGAAACAAAGCCGCAAAAAATGCCACCTTAATATATGTAAAGAAAGCTTCGTGAAGGGCTGTAAAGATTAATCTTCGTTGACCTCCCATTTGCTCTAAAACATCAGCTAATGGTGCAACCAAGAAATTATAAATTGAAGGAGCAAAATAATAGCAAATAAAGAATAGTAAAAGAATTGCAACGACAGAATAGATAAGACGGCTCCTTAACTCAATCAAATGATCAAGGAGTGGCATAGTCCTCTCGTCAGTTTTTAGATCATCCTGCATGCTCTACTAACCATCCACCTTACCTAATTTAGATGTGTCATTATTTTTAGGCTTAAGTGATTTTTGAACATTACTTTTCTTTTTTTCGGTTTTTTCGACCGAAGACTTTGGATTCGTTGTTATCTTCAAATCTTCCGCAGCTTCTGTCATACTATCTCGCAAATCGTCTTCTATATCTATTTCATCAAACTCAATATTTGCAGCATCTTTGAATTTTTGAGTTAAATCCATATCTTCTCCACTAATAGTATTTGCGAAGTCTTCCATTTCTGCTTCGCGCACTACATCATCCATACCATCACGCAAGTCACGCGCAAGGGAACGTGCCTTACGAATTCCTCTGGTAATGGTTCTGACAGCTCCGGGCAGGTCCTTAGGACCGATAACTATCAGTGCAATAACGGCAAGGATAAATATTTCTTGCCATCCAATATCGAACATAAACGATCAAAGCTCCCAAAGAGAGGCATGAATAACACTAAGGAAATAAACAAAAACTAGAGTATCAAAGTCGATTGACTAAATAGTTAATCTTTAGCCTTTTCCTCTTGTTTCGATTCAGGAGCTACAGATTCTACCGCATCCAACTGTTCAGACTTAAGGGTTTTCTTGTTTTTATCCCCATCTGTAGTTTCTGCTCCATCGTCCTTCATGCCTTTTTTAAAAGACTTCAAGCCCTTACCAAAATCTCCCATAAGCGCGGAGATCTTACCCCGCCCTCCGAACAAGACCAAGACTATGATAAGAATAATGACTAATTGCCACGGTCCAAGTGCCATTTTTGAACCTCACTTTATTATCTGTTAAAGATTCGGTGGCGGATAATGGCAGAAAGCTATTGGCTGAGCAATGCGATATAAGAAATTTCCTTAAATGCTACTCTACTGAATCTCAATCATCACTTAATGGATTGATCCGCTCATCAAGGTTTTCTTCTTTAATTTCAAGATCATCTGCTCCCATTAGTTCTAATTGCGAGCTGTTATCAGCTTCATTATTTTCTGGGCTCCCATCTTGTAATGCAGCAGCTGTATAAACACTGATAGCTGGACCAGAATCCAACAACCCGGCCGCTTCAAGGTCTTCCATTCCTGGTAGGTCACGAATATCATCTAATCCAAAATGGTCTAAAAAATTATCCGTAGTGCCCCAAGTCATAGGTCGTCCAGGAGACCTCCTCCGCCCCCTTGGCTTTATCCACAAAGCTTCCAATAGCACATCCAAAGTACCTTTGCTGAGCCCCACTCCCCTAACCTCTTCGATTTCAGCACGAGTAATAGGTTGGTGATAGGCGATAATAGCAAGTGTTTCTATAGCCGCCCTACTGAGCTTACGTGGTACCTCAACCTCTTGATTCAATCTTTGTGCGAGTTCAGGAGATGTACGAAAAGCCCAAGATTTCCCTACTTGAATAAGGTTAACTCCCCGTTTTGAATAGAAATCTTTTAAATCTAATAGAATAGTTTTAATGTCAACGCCTTCGGGCAATCTATTCGCTAAAATCCTCTCGGTTATAGGCTCACTTGAAGCAAATAAAATGGCCTCAAGTAATCTAATATGCTCAATGTTAGAAGATCCAAGCTTTTCGTTATCGTAAATATCGGAATCACCGGCATCACTTTTATTATTCATTCCTCTGGATTCTCCATTGTTTCACTATTACCTTTAGCATCTTCAACTTTTACATATATGGGACCAAATGCCCCTGATTGACGAATCTTAACTTTTCCCTCACGAGCCAATTCTAGGCTCGCTGCAAAAGTAGATGCGATTGCCGAACGAGCAATAAGTCCTTCCATAATAGTTACAGGCAAGAACTGCCATAGACTTTCCCAGTCTGGAGACGAACCAAGTAAGGATGTTAAGCGTACAATAGCTTCCTCTACTGTATGGATGTTAAATGATTCAATTTGAAGTGTGCCACTATTTTTTCTACGTTTTTGGTCACCATAAGCCTTTAATAAATCAAAGAGACTTACTTCCAAAATAGGATTTATGAAAGCACGAAAGATTTCAGGGGCACCACGTCCAAAAAAGTCTCTACCAAGACAGGAACGAGCAAACAAATTTTGTCCACTATCTTGCATCACTTCTAAACGCCGCAACTGAAATGCGAGTGCAGCAGCCATTTCCTCACCAGTAGGCTCACCCTCTTCATCTAAATCAGGAAGCAATAGGCGTGATTTTAAAAAAGCTAGCCACGCGGCCATAACGAGATAATCAGCTGCCAGCTCAAGGTTCTCACGTCTCGCATTGGCTACAAATGAAAGATATTGATTGGCCAATTCCAGTATAGAAATCTGTACTAAATCTAATTTCTGCTCACGTGCCAGCACCAGCAAAACATCAATTGGTCCTTCAAAACCGTCTAAATCAACAACAAAAGCGGCATCCCTTTTACCTTCTGAAATAGAATTCTTGAATTTATTATCTTCAAACATTTCTAATGTCGTTCACAATCCAAAGGTAAAATTCACTAAAAAGTTAAAAAACAAAAATAAGAAGAAGTACTAATTTAATATTTTATATTAAACCTCTAACCAATCCATCTAATTTATTACCAAATTAATAATATTTTTAAGTCGCTCAAGGGCAGCAGCTCCGTCCCAATCTTCAATCGTACCAAGCAAATCATTGCTTCGCAAAAGTCGAGTTGCTGCCGAATTTGTCAAAGGAGAGACACCACAAGAAACGCTTTTCATTTCTTCCAAGTCACCACAACAATGAAGGACTATATCGCATCCCGCATTTAAAGCATTTTGTGCACGCTTATCCATTGGGCCCGCAAGGGCCTGCATAGAAAGATCATCAGAAACTAATACACCCTTAAAACCTATAGTTTTACGGATAATATCTTCAATTATAATTTTTGAATTAGTTGCAGGCTCCAAATTGTCTAGACAACTGTATGCTACATGAGCTGTCATAGCCCAAGGCATATGATTTAATGCAAAGAACGGCTTAAAGTCTGTTGATTCTAGAACTTCTATTGAGGCATCTACCACTGGAAGACTGGCATGGCTATCAGCCTTTGCGAGGCCATGGCCAGGTATATGCTTAATGACCGGGGTAACACCAGCTGATAAAAACCCTTCTGCAGTTGCTAGCCCTAGCTTTGATACAGTCTGAACATCAACTCCTAAAGCACGATCACCAATTATTGCGTGGCTCCCTGGCCTAGGAATATCAAGAACCGGCGCACAATTGATAGTAATACCAACGTCAATAAGTTCTGCGGCTATAAGTTGTGCGTTAAGACGTGCTGCTTCAATTGCTAATTCAAGGTCTAAATTCGCAATCTTTTGAAATACAGCTGCAGCTGGCGCTTCTCGCCAATAGGGAGCCTTTAGCCTTTGGACTCTTCCTCCTTCTTGATCAATTAAAATTTGTGCTTTATCAAAATCTGTACAACTCAGAAGGTCCTCAACCAGAGCACGAACTTGTCTTGGATTTTGGCAATTTCGCTCGAAAAGTATAAATCCAGCTGGACATACATCAGAAAAAAAACTTTTTTCCTCACTTTTTAAAACAGGCCCCGAGCATCCGTATATTACGGCATTAGGTAGTTTTAAAGAATTATCTAAACTCACTATTTTACTTATTAGGCTTAATTAACAAACAGCCCACCTTTCGCTTTGCAAGGGCTTTACAAAGCTCTCTAGCTTTAGTTTCATTAGAGAAAGGGCCAGCACGAAGTCGATGAAATATACCCTTTTTAGATCCTAAATCTACTTTATTAATTGTTAGACTTAAGCGACCTAATAAGTCCAAATGCCTGTTCTTTAATCGCTCCCACTCTTCCCTAGCAAGCTTGGACGAACGAGTAGCAGCAAGTTGCACTTGGAATTGTTGTTCCTGTGTTTCTGAAGTATTTTTAATTGCTGATTTTTTAGAAATATTTTTTGATTTTTTTAGTTCTGACTTGGTACCTTTTCTAGAATTCAAAGTACTAGCAGAAACTCTAGGCGTCGATTTAACCTGTTCGCTAAATGAAGAGCCACTGATAAGTTGTTGTGATTTAGTTTTGGGAGCCTGTGGTGGTGGCGGCGGTGCTGGTTGTTTTGCAGTTTCAACATCTTTAATTGTTGGCACCCTAGCAACGGGATAACTCTTTAAATCTTTAATTATCAAATTCTCTTTTACTTTTGATTTACTTCCATTACTCATTGTCTCTTTAGACCTAGAGTTTTGTTCTTTCTTTGCAGATCGGAAGCTAGGTTTTTCTATTGGCTGTTCGGGCGGTGGCAACAAGCGTTCTATTCTTCTTTCTGAATTATTTATTACTCCAGAATTGTTTTGAATACGGTCATAAACCAATTTATCTTGATTGGGTACTTTTAGACCACCCGGATTTTCAGGGCGAACTTTAATTGGACCATCTGGTGCCTTGATTAATGGGACATTACCATCATTACTACTAAATTGTGCAATCATCTCGTCTCCGTAGAGGCCCCACGAAATTACGGCAACACCAAATAATACTAGTAATAAAAAGACCCTTAGCGTCCATCTCCCCGAGGAAGAATCATGAACTACTGGTTCGAATTCTAGAGCATCCGAAGCTGTAACTTTTATCTCTTTTTTCTCATCAAATTCCATTAGGCATGTCCTTAGACAAAACTTAATATTGAATTGCAAATATTATAATTTATTTTTACAAAAAAACCTCACATGGTTTTCAAATTGGCATCAATTAACCTTAGATGTTCACTTAAAGCAAAGCGATCAGTCATCCCAGCAACATAATCAGCTACAATCTGTTCCAAAGTTTCTTTATTTGAGCTTTCAATTTTTTGACGCCATCTAGGCGGTAGGTTTTTTGGATATTTTATAAAATACTCAAACAATTCACGAACAACTTTACGGGCATTCTTTGTCATTTTCTCCAGCTTTTTATGACGATACATATTTTCATTTAAAAACGCCTTCACTTCAGATTCTTGTTTTGCCATTTTTTCTGAAAAACTTATTAAAGGATGATTTAACTTACGCACATCGTCTTCAGAATTAACTCTAGAATTTTTTATACGACAGCTTGATTCTATTAGTAAATCACTTGTCATTTCACCGATCAAGCGACGAACGGCTTCATGGATTTGTCGCGACTGGTCTATGTCAGGATAATCCTTTTTCACTTGTTCAAAAATTGATCCCACTAGTGACACTTCGGTTAAATTATCAATAGTAAATAAACTAGCCCTTAAACCATCATCAATATCATGATTATTATAAGCAATATCATCAGCTAATGCAGCCACCTGTGCTTCTGCGCTAGAGAAAGTGCTTAATTCAAGGTCCTGAATCTTAGCGTATTCAGCAATAGCACGTGGCAATAACGAATTGTCATCAATCTTTGTGAGAAGTGGCCCGTTGTGTTTGACTAGACCTTCCAACGTTTCCCACGTTAAGTTTAAACCATCAAATTCGGCATAGCGTTCTTCTAGTTTTACCACAATACTCAAAGACTGAGCATTGTGATCAAATCCACCAAAAGGCTGCATAACGTTCTTCAAAGCGTCCTCACCTGCATGTCCGAAGGGTGGATGCCCCAAATCATGTGCTAAAGCTAGGGCCTCGCCTAGATCTTCATTTAAATTTAAAGATCGACAAATAGAACGTGCAATTTGAGAAACTTCCAAAGTATGTGTAAGGCGGGTGCGAAAATTATCACCCACATGGTTAACAAATACTTGTGTCTTATATTCCAGTCTTCGGAAAGCACCACAATGTATTATACGATCACGATCACGCTGAAAACAACGGCGGGTGGCACTCTCTGCTTCATCGAAAAGCCGTCCGCGACTTTCGTGCTCATGACATGCATATGAAGCCAATCCAGGAGATGATTTAGGCACATCTATCATTATTTAAACCTACGAAAGGAATTTAAATTCTTCATCAAATATAACTAGGTCACACAGTCTGAAATTAAATACCATCAATAATTGATTTTCAGGATACAATAGAGATACCCTTTTAACATTTCCTAAAAAATTATATCTTAATTGACAAAATCTTAAGACCTATTAAATAAGATAGAGAGTTGTCTTATATAAGATAAGGTCATGGAATTATGCCTAATGTAACGACAATAGAATCCAAAAAGAAAATAAATATTACAGATTCTTGTGCTGATCGAATCAAATTCCTTCAGAAAACTGAAGGCAACGATAAATTAATGCTTCGAATTACCGTATCTGGCGGTGGCTGTTCTGGCTTCCAATACGGATTTGATCTCGATTCTAATATAGCTGACGATGACCTTACCTTTGATCACACTGGGGCTACAGTAGTAATCGATGAAGTGTCCTTAGACCTATTAGAAGGATCAGAGATAGACTATAAGACCGAATTAGGCGGTGCTTTCTTTCAAATATCCAATCCAAATGCTACGGCCAGTTGTGGTTGTGGATCATCATTTTCGATATGATGAGATTGCTTCTTAATTTAGGTGTTAATTATCCCATGATCTTCTTTTTGTTTTCCTAAAAAGACTTATTTTATAAAATCGTAATTTAAAGCAACTGGAGAGGATAGAACATCCTACAATTTAATGAAAACAATTCTCCCAATCGGTTCGCATAATTTATACAAACTCTAAAAATACGTAATCTGCTGATATTCGATTAAATTAATAAAATGGATAGGATAGAGACGTGTTCAAAATTGCAACTTGGAATGTCAACTCCATTAAAGCTAGGCTACCTAGAGTTTTAAATTGGCTATCTAAATTCCAACCTGACGTAGCATTACTACAAGAACTCAAATGTGTTGATGAGGCGTTCCCTGAATTAGAAATTAATGATGCGGGATATAACGTCGTTACATCTGGCCAAAAAACCTATAACGGTGTTGCTATCCTTTCAAAAACTCCAATTGAAATTGAAAGAAAAACTTTACCAGGAGATGATAAAGATGAACAAGCACGTTATATAGAAGCCATTGTTACCCCAAAAACTGGAAGTATCCTTCGCGTAGCCTCTATTTATCTTCCCAATGGCAATCCAACCCGCGAAGAATCCGGAAAAGACTCTGGAAAATACCTATACAAATTAGCTTGGATGGATCGTTTAATTGCCCATACTACCGAATTATTGAAGACAGAAGATGCTTTTATCCTTGGTGGTGATTATAATATTTGCCAATCTGATGACGATCTATACGACCCTGCCAGTTTCAAAGATGATGCACTTTGTCGAACAGAAAGCCGCGCTCGTTTCCGACGTCTTATGTATCTTGGCCTAACAGATGCATTTCGATCCTTTAACACTTCTCCTCATTTATACAGCTACTGGGATTACCAACGCGGGGCATGGCAAAAGGATAACGGTCTACTAATAGACCATTTACTACTTAGTCCTCAGTCTGCCGATCTTCTTAAAAATTCCGGTATCGATAAATCCCCTAGGGGACAGGAAAAGCCTTCTGACCACACACCAGTATGGTGTGAATTGGAGTTATAATGAAGAAAATAGCTTTTTTAGGTACCGGAAAGATGGGGGCGGGCATGGCAAGCCGATTAGTTTCCGCTGGGTTTGAGGTTCATATCTATAACAGAACACGTAAGAAGATGGATTCATTAGCTAAAAAGGGTGCTATAATATGCAAATCACCAAAAGAAGCTGCTAAAGAGGCAGAAGCAGTATTTTCAATGGTAGGTGATGATGAAGCGTCTAAGGCAATGTGGTTAGGTGAAGAAGGAGCGCTAGCTGCAACCATCCCAAAAGATGCTTTTATTATTGAATGCTCTACTTTAACCCATAGCTGGGTAATTGAATTAGCTAAGATAGCTAAGAGCAAGAATTTATGTTATATTGATTGTCCAGTTACAGGAATTCCTACCACTGCTAGTACAGGAGAACTGACCTTATTTGTCGGTGCACAGGAATCTGATCTCAAAAAAGTACAGCCCTTACTTAATAACTTGTCAAAGGAAACAATCCACTTTGGAGATGTTGGGACTGGAACAACCTATAAACTGATGGTTAATTTAATCGGTGCGGTACAAATTGCAAGCGCTGCAGAAGGGATGTTAATAGCTGAGAAAGCAGGCCTGAATGCCGAAACAGTAGCATACGCCCTTAGCAGGGGAGCAGCCGCTAGTCCACAGGTAATAAGAACAACAAATAAAATGGCCAAAGCAGAACATACTAAAAATATAACTTTTTCAGGAAAATTACGACTAAAAGATATAGTCTACGCTCTTGCCTTGACTGAAACTTTAGGTCAAAAAACTCTTTTTGGAAACAAAGCAAGACACGCATTTCAACTACTCATTGATGCCGGTATGGAGAATTTGAGTGAAACTAAGGTAATAGACGTTTTGCGTTCTAGAAATAGCAATTAAAAAACTACAACTTACAGGAAGGATTAAATTTCATGAAAGCCAGGGCATTTGATAAGTCGCGCTTACCTAGCCGACATGTAACCGAAGGGCCCGAGCGGGCACCGCATCGTTCATTCCTTTATGCAATGGGACTCACGGAAGAGGAAATCAATCGTCCTCTTGTTGGGGTTGTAAGCTGCTGGAATGAGACTGCTCCTTGCAATATAACTCTACAGCGTCAAGCTGGGGCCGCTAAAATTGGTGTCAATGCCGCTGGAGGAACACCCAGAGAATTTACAACCATCACCGTAACTGATGGCATTGCAATGGGACACCAAGGAATGAAATCATCCTTGGTTAGCCGTGATATCATTGCAGATTCAACCGAACTTACAATGCGTGGTCATTGTTATGACGCTATGGTCGGCATTGCAGGCTGCGACAAGTCTTTGCCCGGACTAATGATGGCTATGGTCAGGCTAAACGTTCCATCTGTATTTATGTATGGGGGATCTATTTTGCCCGGACGCTTTAAAGGAAAAGATGTTACAGTAGTTGATGTTTATGAAGCTGTTGGTGAGCACAGCGCTGGTAAAATGAGTGACGAAGATCTACACGAGCTAGAATGCGTTGCTTGTCCCTCTGCAGGATCTTGTGGTGGCCAATTCACTGCGAATACGATGGCCTGCGTATCTGAGGCTATTGGCCTAGCATTACCTGGTTCTGCAGGAACTCCAGCTATCTACGAATCACGTGATGAATATGCCAAGGCATCGGGAGATGCCGTTATGAAATTACTAGAGTTAAACATCCGCCCACGTGACATTGTCACGCATAAGGCACTAGAAAATGCTGCCGTTATTATTGCAGCTACCGGTGGTTCAACTAACGGAGGATTGCATCTACCAGCAATTGCTAATGAAGCAGGTATAAAATTTGACCTCCTTGACGTTTGCGAAATTTTCAAAAATACACCTTATATAGCCGACCTTAAACCGGGTGGAAAATACGTAGCAAAAGATATGCACGAGGTAGGTGGTGTTCCTGTATTGATGAAGACCTTGCTAGACGCAGGATACCTTCATGGTGATTGCCTGACCGTAACTGGAAAAACTATTTCTGAAAATTTAGCAGATGTGGTTTTTCCGGAAAAACAAGACGTAATTTATCCTGCGACCAATCCAATACTTCCAACCGGTGGTGTTGTTGGTCTCACTGGAAATCTCGCTCCAGATGGAGCTATTGTTAAGATTGCTGGCATGAAGGTGCTACGCCATAAAGGACCTGCTAGAATTTTTGAGTGCGAGGAAGACTGTTTTAAAGCCGTTGAAAATAAACAATATTCAGAAGGAGATGTTATAGTAATACGCAATGAAGGCCCACGTGGGGGACCAGGTATGCGTGAAATGCTATCAACCACGGCAGCTCTGTATGGTCAAGGTATGGGGGATAAAGTTGCATTGATTACCGATGCTCGATTTTCTGGAGCAACACGAGGTTTCTGCGTAGGCCACGTAAATCCTGAAGCAGCAACTGGTGGTCCGATAGGATTGCTGAAAGATGGCGACATTATAACAATCGATGCGAATGAAGGTACTATTGACGTTGATCTCAGTAATAAAGAATTAGAAAATAGACGAAAGACATGGAAGCCTCATGTTAACAACTATCAATCTGGTGCCCTCTGGAAATATTCTCAAACAGTTGGAGAGGCTCGTTATGGTGCTGTCACAAACCCAGGGGCAACAAAAGAGAAACACGTTTATGCAGATATTTAACATACTATAAAAAATTAATTTTTTTAATTCTAGCAACCATCTCTCTAATTGAGAAATCTAAATTATAATCGTGTCAATCTGGTGCGATGGATGCTGGTTTTTTTCTCTCTTTAAGTATTGCTTCTTCTTTTTTTAATTCAACTTCTAGTCGCTTAATTCGGCGATTAATACTATCTATACTAATTAGTGTTTTTGTACGATTTTTTGCATTTCTGTTTTTATTCCATTTACGTAAACGCCACTCCCCTGCAATAGCTAACAAAACCAAACCAGCCAACCCGCAAGTTATTGCCGCGATTAAAAAACTAACATTTTGAAGACTAAAGGCTGTCCCCCAAAAACCTATCGTCACTAGCGCCCCTGCAAGGGTAAGCAATAGCCTTTTAAACACAACTTCCTCATTCTGCTTAACCAATTCGGCTTCGCTTATAGCATGAGAAATATTTGCCTTTGCCATGGCTCTCCATGTCTTAAAAGACATTCCTTCGTTATTAGTCCTGCCCTCACGAATGAATTTTTCTAAACGAAGGACAACATCTTCTGCACGTTCATCAGGCGAAGGATCATTATGTGTCTTTGGGGTTGATGTTTTTTCATTCACCTCCCTATTCCCCCCTTACATTTAGTTTAACTCTCTTAACTAACACTTGAAGATTTGCTTAAATCATTGCAGGAGAATCTAACGATACATACTAACTAGGACCAGAAACAATATGAACATCATGCTGCGGGAAAGGAATAGAATAGCCAGCTTCTTGAAGGTTAATAACAATGGATTTGTTAATGTCCCAAACAGTCGCCCAATATTCCAGTGAGTTGGTCCAACCCCTAAGGTTAATTATAACCGCACTATCGCCCAATTCTTTAACTTTAACTAACCTTTCTGGCTCTTTTAAAACCCTAACATCTCCATCCAGCAAATTTTCAAGAAAAGTGATAGCACCTTCAACATCGTCTCCATAACTTATGCCAACTGGGATATCAAAGCGCCGGGTTAAATTCCGCGAAAAATTTGTTATTGGACTATCCCAAATTTTAGAATTAGGAACAATTAGGCAAAGGCCATTATTTGTTTTAATTTCAGTATTGAATAATCCTATTTCCACCACTGTTCCTGCAATTCCACCAGCATCTACATAGTCTCCAACATTAAATGGCCTTAGCAGCAGCAACATTACTCCACTTGCAACGTTAGCTAAGGTTCCTTGAAGCGCTAGTCCAATCGCTAATCCAGCAGCACCTAGAACCGCAATGATGGATGCCGTCTGAACACCAAACTGATTAAGTACAGCAACTAAAACAAAAACCATAACCACATACCAGGCTAATTTAGCCAAGAATGGTTTTAGCGTTTCATCTATACGAGGAATTCTATCAAGACCATGTCGTGTACCGCGCCGTACCCAACCAGCGATCATCGTTCCAATAATCAGAAGGGTAATAGCACCAACGATACCAACACCCAACTCTACTCCGATCGCAAAGATACTCTCAATCATTTCGCGGGTTTTATTATCAACTGATTCTAAATTCAGCATATCATTACTTTACTGCAATAAGGCGTCTAAGTGCTTCATTCATTTTGTCTCGTGTTTGACAAGCATCCGCCAACCGCTGTCGCTCTTTATCAATTACTTCTTGAGGAGCATTATTAATAAAGTTTTTGTTTTCCAGCTTGTCCTTATATTTATTCACCTCATCTTCCAATTTATTGATTTCTTTTTCTAGGCGCATTTTTTCCATCTTTAAGTCAATAACATCTGCAATAGGAATAATTATTGTAGCTTCATCTAGAACGTCCTGGATTGAACCTTTAGGTATAGCACCTTTTAAAAAGTCAAGCTCTTCAAGCCTGGCTAATAGTTTTATAAATTTTGCATGTCGTCCTATAAAAGAACGCGCATTATCACCAGCGTCTTTTATCAGTAAAGGAATTTTAGCTTTAGGTGGCACATTCATCTCTGAACGTACAGCACGAACTAGACTTATCAATCGAACTACCCAGTCCATCTCCAAATTAATTTCGGCATTACTTAATGTTTTATCATAGGTTGGCCAAGATGATGTTATCAAAGGCCCGTCGCGCTTATCACTCAATCTCTGCCATAGTTCTTCTGTAACGAAAGGCATTATAGGATGCAATAAATGGAGAATTTGACCTAATACCCAAGCTGCCGTTTCTCGTGTCTCCTTTTGAGAAGCTCCGTCTTCGCCTTTCAGGATAGGCTTCACCAATTCAACATACCAGTCACAAAAAGTGCCCCAAACGAAATGATAAATAGCCCCAGCCATATCGTTAAAACGGTATGAAATTATTGCTTCAGATATAGCAACTTCTGTGTCATATAATTTACCAATGATCCAGCGATTTACAATTTCCTTAACGCTTTTTGGATCAAAATTTTCAGAAGGATGACACTCATTTAAATCACAAAAACGTGCTGCATTCCAAAGTTTAGTAGAGAAATTACGATATCCTTCCACCCTACTTTCTGACATTTTAACATCACGGCCCTGCGCAGCCATCGCTGTTAGTGTAAAACGCAATGCATCAGCTCCATATTTATCAACTAATTTCAAAGGGTCCATCACGTTACCCTTAGATTTAGACATCTTCTGCCCCTTTTCATCACGAACTAATGCATGAATATAAACAGTATGAAAGGGAATCTCTTTTGAAAAGTGCAACCCCATCATCATCATGCGGGCAACCCAAAAAAAGATTATATCAAAACCAGTGATTAAAACATCAGTAGGATAATGCTTTTTCAATTGAGATGTCTCATCAGGCCAACCAAGAGTAGAAAATGGCCAAAGTGATGATGAGAACCAAGTGTCCAAAACATCTTCATCTTGTTTCAATTGAACTGGCTCACCATAAGATTCATTAGCCAAAGCTTGAGCTTCTTCCTCAGTTTCAGCTACAAAAATATCACTATCTGGCCCAAACCAAGCAGGGATCTGATGCCCCCACCAAATTTGTCGGGAAATACACCAAGGTTGTATATTACGCATCCACTCGTAATATGTGTTTTCCCAATTTTTAGGAATAAATTTTGTATGCCCCTGTTCTACAGCTGTTATTGCTGGGCCTGCAAGGCGCTTTGCATCAACAAACCACTGGTCCATTAACCAAGGTTCAACAACAACACCTGATCTATCTCCATAAGGTATTGTCATTACATTATCCTCAACCTTTTCTAGAAGACCCAACTCCTCTATCTCGATTAAAATCTTTTCGCGAGCAACAAAACGATCAAGTCCTTGGTATTTTTCTGGCACATTTTCATTCAGCTTGGCATCACTATCAAAAACATTTACCAATTTCAGATTATGACGCCTACCGACTTCAAAATCATTGAAGTCGTGTGCAGGGGTCATTTTAACGGCCCCACTACCTTTTTCTGGATCCGCATATTCGTCAGCAATTATCGGTAACTTGCGTCCAACGATTGGTAATATACAACACTGTCCGATAAGTTCCTGGTAACGATCGTCATCTGGATGAACAGCAATAGCAACGTCACCAAGCATAGTTTCAGGTCTGGTGGTTGCAATAGTAATATATTCACTTTTACGACCCTCAATTGGATAATTAAAATACCACATTTTTCCAATGGTTTCACGTTGCTCAACTTCCAAATCAGAAATCGCAGTGTGTAGCTTTGGATCCCAATTCACCAAACGTTTATCACGATAAATTATCCTTTCTTTATGCAATTCAACAAATACTCTTCGAACAGCCTTAGATAGGCCTTCATCCATAGTAAATCGCTCTCGTGACCAATCACAGGAAGCCCCTAGACGTCGGAGCTGGCGGGTTATTGTACCTCCTGATTCCTCTTTCCAACTCCAAACCCTGTCAATAAAGTTTTTACGCCCTAAATCATGGCGAGTTTTTCCTTCCTCAGCCAGCTGACGTTCCACTACCATCTGTGTTGCAATACCGGCATGATCAGTTCCCGGTTGCCAAAGTACGTCTTTACCTTTCATCCGTTGATAGCGAATTAAAATATCTTGCAAAGTACTATTAAGGGCATGTCCCATATGTAAAGAACCAGTAACATTGGGTGGAGGTATGACTATAGTATAAGGATTTGCGGATTTTGTTCGCCCAGCCGCAAAGAATCCTGATTTTTCCCAGAGTTCATATAGCTTCTGTTCGACCTCTTGTGGTTGGAAAGTCTTTTCCAGCATGGCTGGTTGGCCTTTTTAATTGTTTTTGACACAAATGCGTAGCATTTAAAGATTCTATACTCGCTTTATTATCCAAGCACAATGTAACCGGAAAATAGATACCGATTCCATGGCAAGATTACCAATTACTTGCAAAATATAGGTATGGCAAAGAAAACCTTACTTAGCCTTACTCGGAAAGGCCTTCAGCCCTATTAATCATAGTATCAATTTCTTTTTTGACTAGGCGTTCAATAAGGTATGGCAGGTTTCTATCAAGCCACTCACGAAGCAACGGCTTAAGCATCTCTCGCGTCATACCCTCCAAGGTTAGGCCTTGCCCTGTATCATCAATGGCAACATCTCGTCGATCTAGAATAGCTCGGGCTAAATCAGCAAGCACATCAGTCCCGGCGGTAAGAGTGGGCGAAGACATAACCTCCGACGTGATCATCTCAGGTGTCAATTGTAAAACATCTTCCAAGGGCGCGGGCATAGGTGGCATGGCAGGCTCCGGTTCCGGCTCGAGTTCAGGTTCTGGTTCAGGTTCTGGTTCTGGCTCTGGTTCTGGTTCTGGCTCTGGTTCTGGCTCTGGTTCTGGTTCCGGCTCTGGTTCAGCTTCAGCAGACTCAACCTCCTGATCTGAACCAGCGTCCAATTCAGAATCTAACTCTTGATCTGATTCCTTTTCAGAATCTAATTCCGTATCAGATTCAGGCATCATCTCAGCATGCTCGGGTTCAGAATCGTTTTTTTCTTGTTCTTCCAAAGCATCAATTTCCTTTTCTCCAGTCTCTTCAGCTGCTAAAGCCTCCTCTTCATCTTCAGATAAAATCTTTCTTATAGAAGTTAAGATCTCCTCCATAGACGGCTCATCGCCTTCAGCTATTTCTTGACCTTCTGATGTCTCCTTTGTTTCTTCACTCATTAATCGTCCACCAAGCTAGATTTGGCCTCTTACCTGGGCAATTATACTACATCCACAAAGGTTAACAAAATGTAAGATACCAGAACAGGAAAGGCCAGAAGGATTCCGCAAACAAATTAAATTATTGTCTAAGCCGACTGTTACGTCTGTATTTAAATCCAATTTATTGAGCCCCATCCTTGATACTAGAACCAAACCATTTACCCCTTACCTGTTGGTAGTTTCCTTCCGGAATATAAGCGTCTACTTCCAATCCTAAATCTTTAGCTGTTAACTTTCCAATAGCTACTTTTAATTCATAAACAGCAAGTATTTCATCACGCTCTGAAGTAACGTAAGACACCCGGGAATCCAACAATTCTTGCTCTGCGTCAAGGACATCTAACACGGTTCTAGAGCCAACTTGGGCTTCTCTTTCCACGCCTTCCAGGGCAACCTTATTTGCTTCGTTTTGGGCCTTAAAAGACTTAACGCGAGCCCTTGCTGATAATAAAGATTCCCATGCTGTAGTAGCAGATTCAATGGCATCGCGTCGAGCCTGATCAACTGTAAAGAGTCCCTTTGCAAGGCTCTGCTTAGCTGCACGTAATTTTGAATAAACAGTGCCCTGTTGATAGAGCGGGACAGTCAAATTTAATGTCACATCAGCAGTATCGATTCGCCCTGTTTCTGAACCTGATTGGAATTTTTTAGATAGCCCTGTAGTTAAGTTAAGACTTGGCATTAACTCCCCCCTCACCTCATCGACCTTATCATTGAGCGATTTATGATCAAATTCAGCTGCAACCACGTTCGGATTGTTTGCAAGCGCCATCTGAATTACACTTTCTAAATCTTTAGGCAAGTCAGCAGGGGCTTTGGGCAGAAGCAATTTTTTTGGTGCCGAAGTACCTATAACGTTTTTGTAATTAGCACGAGAAGATTCCAAAGTACCTATGGAAGCTGTCAAGTCTGCAGATGCTCCAGCCATTCGAGCAGAAGCCTGATACACATCAGTACGAGTTATTTCGCCAACTTGAAATCGATCGCGTGTAGCTTGCATTTGACGTTTCAAAACCTCTTCATTATTAGTATTTAATTTTAATACGGCCTCATCTTTGTAAACATTGAGAAATGCCTTTGCCGCAAGTAAAAGAATATCTTGTTCCTTTTGTAAAAGCCTCGCACGTTCAGCTTTTAAAGTATTTTCAGCCGAATTAGTTGCTGCAATAGTTCTCCCCCCACGATAGAGCTGCTGGGTCATCGTAACTGAGATACTCTTTGGTTCACGATGTTGGTGCCTATCTACGCCATCAATAGTAGATGTCATGACTGAGCTGCCACCCGCACTGCCAGAAAAGCTAACGCTGGGACGCCAATTAGCCAAAGCCTGGGGTACTTTCTCATCCGCTGCACGGACACTAGCACGTTGACCCAACAATGTCGGATTATTCATATACGCCGCAGTCAAGGCTTCTTTAAGGGTTTTCGCCTCTGATATGGAAACAGGAAAAAAGCAAACCAATCCTATGCTAACACAAAATAAAAAATAAACGGCAATTCCCGAAAGGAATACTCTGGTAGACACTTCCTTCTTTAAACGCCAATCCATTTTGATTTTCTCCATAGTCTAGAAATCGGTATAATTAACTTTTCAGAAAACGAAATTAGTTTCTTTCTTGAAATCTGGCAACATTGGCAAAGTACTCTCAAAAATTATACGTGTTGATAGATTACCTGAATGCAGTGAACATAATATAGCTTTATCTATCCCCTCATCGGACAGAACGCAAACCAATCGACCTCCTTCAGCCAATTGTGATGATATCTGTTCGGGAATATTTGGTATAGCGCCTTCAAAAAAGATGATATCATATGGTGCCTGGTCTGGGTACCCCTTGCTAAGGTCACCAGCAACCACAGCCACGTTATCAATACAAAGTTCTTCAAAAATTTCAGTGGCATCTGATGCCAAAGAAGCATTACTTTCAAGTCCGACAACGGCCCCCACCATATTTGATAAAACAGCAGCACCATAACCGGTAGAACACCCAATCACTAAAGCAAGGTCGGTAACCGTAGGTTTTGCCTCTTGAATTAGTCGAGCCATATCTAGGGGTGCCATCAAAAATCGTCCATCATCTAGGGGAACCGGATTATCCACATAGGCTACACCCTGAAATTTAGATGGTACGAAAGATTCGCGAGGAATTTTACGTAAAGCATCTAATAGCTTTTCATGAACAATACTATTTGTTTTAACCTGGCTTTCCACCATATTGTGGCGGGCAGCTGCATAGTTCATTTATTTAACCTCCGGAATTTCTAATACTCTAGTTAACTTTATACGATGATGTGAACGAAATACCAAGGATCAACACGAATCGGTTATATATAAAATATCGATTCAACTGCTTGACCATGTTCAAACCAAAGTTTATTTTTCACTTAATTCTAAATTAGGTGCGGTGTTTTTTTGTTAACCGTGGAGGCTAAAAAATTACCTTGGCGCGGTGGCGGAGAGGCTACGCAGCGGCCTGCAAAGCCGTGGACACCGGTTCGAATCCGGTCCGCGCCTCCAAATTAATCCGGCGTAGTTCAGTTGGTAGAACGGTGGACTGTTAATCCATATGTCGTAGGTTCGAGTCCTACCGCCGGAGCCAAATTTCAAGGGAGCAAATCTAAAGGGTTGATCACTTATATATAAAATGATTAGAAACTTGAACCAAAAAAGATTCAACTTTCAATATAAATATAAAAAAAGGAAGTACATTGGAAAAAATAA
Organism: Pseudomonadota bacterium; assembly: GCA_036337015.1. Taxonomy (GTDB): domain Bacteria; phylum Pseudomonadota; class Alphaproteobacteria; order Rhodospirillales; family Casp-alpha2; genus Casp-alpha2. Next base: position 56,978 of record JAYZEZ010000001.1, read on the forward strand.
ATGATGTAAATATTAACGACCGGTATGTTAAAATTGGAACTCCACAAATTATTTGGGTCGTTTCACAAGTGCTTGATTTAACTGATAAAATACCTCACGTTTCCTTAGTTCAAGCCGGAAAGGTAAGCAGAAGAATTACACTATCAGTACCGGCTTTATTGGATGAGACCATATACAAAAAAGTTGATCCAAGTTAAATCAAAGAAAGTCAATTTCTTTGCAAACACTTGTACAGCGGGAAACCAGTGTTAAGCTATAGATAACCAAAATTTTAGTTCTATTGACGCTAACGAATCTAAGCGCAGAACTCTTTGTTATGTTATTCGGCCGATATCATTTTAGGACTTTTTTTGGGAACATGTGCAAAAATTCATATATGTGCTTAATTTTGTAACTAGGTATAAAACGATGGCGATGACAAACCGTAGACCTGACCAAAATTTAGACAATAATAAAAATAATCAAACTGACAATGAGATTCATCATCTCAAAAATACTATTTTTGCACTTCGTAAAGAATTAGAAAACACAACATATGGGAATCAAGAAACTGTACAACAAGCCGTCCAAAGGTCTTCGGATGAGATCCAACAACTAAAATCAACGGCAACAAGCTTGCGTGATGAATTAGAAAGCCTCCGATTCGAAAAAGATGCTGCTGTACAACAAGCCGTCCAAAGGTCTTCGGATGAGATCCAACAACTAAAATCAACGGCAACAAGCTTGCGTGATGAATTAGAAAGCCAAAAATTTAATTTTGAAAAAAGAATTCAAGAAAGAACACTCGCTAAGACTGATGAGCATAAACACCTACAAGACACAATCTTAAAGCTTCGTACAGAATTGGAACAGATTCATGGCTAAATCACTAAAAAAGAAATCTAAATTAAGAGGTAATACTGGCAACCAAACAGATTTAGCTTCTCTGCTTGAACGAAGTCAGTCAAAACTACAACAAACAGAAAAACTTCTTTCAGTGACCCAGAAAATTGCTGGTCTTAAAAATCTTAGTGAGATCTTGTGGACACTTATTGAAATGACAACGAATGAATTAGGAGCAGATAGAGGTAGTCTATTCCTCAATGACCCACTGACAGGTGAATTATATTCGCGTGTTGCCCAGGGCGAATTAACTCGAGAGATCAGAATTCTTAATACAACAGGTATTGCAGGAGCTGTCTTTCAAAATGGTATAGGAGAAATTATCCACGACGCCTACAAGGATGACCGCTTTAATAAAAACATTGATGAACAAACTGGTTATGTAACCAAGAATATAGTGTGTGCCCCAGTTCGCACTGTTCGAAATGACATTATTGGCGTTATTCAAATATTAAATAAAAAGAAAGGCCGATTCACGAAAGAAGATCTTGAGGTTGTTGAAGCAATTACATCACAAGCAGCGGTCTCGCTCCAAAACGCCCAAGGCATGGAAGAAATGGTTAAAGCTCGAGAAAAAGAAATGCAGTTTCTTGATATAGTTTCTGATGTTACAGCTGAAATTGAGCTTGGGTCCTTACTGCAGCGTGTGATGGTAGAAGCAACACGAATGTTAGATGCAGATAGATCAACACTTTTTCTAAATGATGAAAAAACTGATGAGCTCTTTTCTCGTGTAGCAATGGGTGATGGAATTGGGGAAATCAGACTGCCAAATAGCGCTGGCATTGCGGGTGCCGTGTTTACTAGCAGAGAGACTGTAAACATACCTTATGCTTATGCTGATTTGCGGTTCAATCCATCCTTTGATAAGCAAACAAGTTATTTCACTCGTTCTATTCTTTGTGTCCCAATAATCAATAAAGATGGGAAATGTATAGGTTGCACACAAGCCCTTAATAAAAAAGGCGGGGGCTTTACGGATGAAGATGAATCACGACTTAAAGCTTTTACACAGCAAGTCGCTATTGCCCTTGAAAATGCCAAGCTTTTTGAAGATGTTGCAAAAGAACGTGCGTACAACCACAGCATGTTAACAAGTATGTCCAATGCCGTCATCACGATTGATGACGAAGGAAATATAATTACGTGTAACAAGGCAGGCTTGAAAATTCTCAAAATCCGAGCAACTGACATTCTTGGTAAAAAGGCAGAAGAATTTTTTACTAACGGCCGATCTTGGATTTTAGAAAATATAAAAAAATGTGAAGAGACTAAAGAAAATGAAATCCTTATGGACGTTGAATTTGAAGTTGGAACTCTTGAGGATGAAAATTTAGAAACTGTTTCTGCTAATCTTAGCTTCTTACCTCTTGAAAATCAGGATCCGGATGGTCGAATGGAAAAGGCTGACGAACATCTAGGGACCCTAATCATGATTGAAGATATATCTGATGAGAAACGGATGAAGTCTACTATGTCGCGATACATCGATCCAGGAATAGCTGAACAATTGATGAGCACTGGAACTGACATAATGGGTGGACAAGAGACAATTGCAACACTTCTATTCTCAGACGTTCGAGGTTTTACAACAATTACAGAAACCCTAGGAGCACAAGGAACTGTCAGTCTACTTAACGAATACTTTGACATCATGGTAGATGCTATTTCTGAGCAAGGTGGTATGGTGGATAAGTTTATTGGCGATGCAATTATGGCAGGCTTTGGCATCCCAGTTTCAAATGGGGATGATGAAGATAGGGGCGTCCGTGCAGGTATTAACATGATTTCTCGATTATGGGAGTGGAATGTTCAACGAGAGAAAGAAGGTAAATTACCAGTGGATATGGGCCTTGGTCTAAATACTGATAAGGTTGTTTCTGGTAATATTGGATCTTCAAAGCGAATGGATTACACCATGATCGGAGATGGCGTTAATCTAGCAGCAAGACTTGAAAGTGCTTGCAAACAATATTCAGCCCGAATTTTAATAAGTGACTATACGTATCAAAAACTTAAAGGGACTTATCAAATTAGATATATTGATGATGTAGTTGTTAAAGGAAAAACAGAACCTGTTGGAGTACGTGAAGTACTTGACTATCACAATAGTTCATCATTTCCAAATTTGATGGATACGGTTAATCACTTTAATGAAGGAAGAGAATTTTATAAAAAAGGCAATTGGGATAGGGCAATAAAATCTTTCAAGGAATGCCTTAAAGCAAATTCAGAAGATAAATTATCGGAAACTTATGTAGAAAGATGTTCGATTATGAAAAAAGAAAATCCAAAAGATTGGAATGGTGTTTGGGTTATGACCTCTAAGTAATAAATCTTTCAATCCAAACGCACATATAAGCTCCTACGATTAAAGAATTGTAATTATTTAATTCTTACTTTGAAGTCGCTATGAATACCCCATCCCAATCTGCAGGAGGCGGAAACTCTTTGTATTCATTAATTCGTGTTTCATATAATTCGCAAACAACATCTAAATTAATTTCAAGTGCCCAAGGCTTATTTTCATCATTTCCAAGAACACGAATTTCCTTGAGAAGCTCGAGTGCTTCATCAAATTTTTGTGATCGATAGACTTCCATAAAATGGTGAATTTTTTCTTGTATATTGATAAATTCAGGTTTCGCCTTTAAATCTGCATCACCCATTAAAGCATAAATATATGTTCCAGAGGTTTTCCCTTTCACTTGAATAAAATCTAAGTCAATTGTGGCTAATCGATCTTCCACCATTGCATTAGTGCTTGGGCCAAGAACTACATTCATCCCATAGTTTTTACTTCCACTTTCAAGGCGTGCCGCCAAGTTGACCGGGTCACCTAGAACAGAATAATCAAATCGTTGATCTGACCCCATATTACCTACAACACAGCCGCCAGAATTAAGCCCTAAACCTACCTTTAAAGGAATGTGCTTTCGACCTTCCTCCTTAGCTTCTATCTCTAGGCGATCATTTAACGCACCCATTTCACCAAGCATAGCTAATGCAGAACTACAGCCATTAAAGGCATGGTCCTCATCATCAAGGGGCGCATTCCAAAACGCCATAATGCAGTCACCCATATATTTATCTATCGTACCTGAACGTTCTAGAATCACATTTGTTAAAGGAGTCAATAATTTGTTAATTAATGATGTTAAACCTTCAGCATCAAACTGTTCAGAAATTGTGGTAAAACCCCGCACATCACAAAATAATAGTGTTAGTTCACGCTTTTCTCCACCTAATTTCAACTCACCAGGATTTTCTGCAACACGGCTTACCATATCGGGTGATAGATATTTTGAGAACGCATCACGGGTTTGACGGCGACTAGCTTCTTCGCGTGCATAGCTAGTATACGTAAGAGTCATATACATAAACAAAATAGAAATAATAGCATATCCAGCATCAAACAACATTCGACCTGGAAGTTTAAGGCCTAAAATAGAGAGATCTAGGCCTGCAAATAGGTACCAAGATGTTGCCCCAGAACCAGCAGCTATTATAACAAATGCAGCCATACCCCATTTAGCACCGACTAGAGGAACAAGAATAATGATGGCTAAACCACCAAGTAATATTAGAGCAAGCTCTGCAGCGACAAAGAAGCCAGGTCGCGAAAGATAGAGGTTGTGCATCGCAGCCTCAATTAACTGAACATGTACTTCAACTCCAGGAATGATTGGATCTACCGGCGTTGCACGAATATCAAGGAGTCCGGCCGCTGAAGTCCCAACAATGGTTAACTTACCTTTAATCAAGGATGGGTCAGCAGTACCATTCAAGACATCCTTGGCCGAAACATATTTAGATTGGTCACTTTTTGAAAAATAAGGCCAAACACGACCATTGGAATCAGTCTTAAGTTTTAACCCATTTGGTGGAAACTGTCTTCTAGATGCAATACCAATTTCCTTAATCCCTGCCGCATCATAACGCAACTGAACGGTCCTACGGTTAAAAGCAGTGCGCATCATTTCCACAGATAGTGCTGGATATATATCATCTCCATATCTGAACATCGTCGAAACTCTACGAATGATACCATCACGTTCGGGGATTATTGAGAATATACCATGTCCAGATGCGAACTTTTCTATAACTGGCACGTTACGAACCAGAGATGGAAAAGAACTTAACCAAATACTTGGATTTGGCGCTCCCTTTGCACCTCTTAAGGCAATAGATTTCTTAATCGGCGGTGGCGCAATTTCATCAGCATCTCTTTTTTCCCAATAACCTGTTTGCCCAAGAATCACTCTAGATTTCTTAATTACTTCGGCAAAAATTTCATCATTACTGGGAATAGCACGAAGCTTGTCTTTCGTCTCTTCATCAAGCCCCTTTATATCATCGGCTATGCTTGATGGATTCATTCTATCAGGTTCGGGAAAAGTCACGTCAAATGCAACTTGTGCTGCACCCATTTGCATCAAATTTTGAACCATTTTAGCTATGACATCACGTGGCCAAGGCCATTGACCTATTTCAGTTAGACTATTTTCATCTAAATCAATAATAGTGACGGGTTTGCCTTGAGGAGGTGGTATCTCACGTGGTTTCAATTGTTGAAAATAGTCAAAGGTCTTAAGACGTAGAAATTGAACTGGGTAGGGCTCAGCTAGGTACAACATTAGGAAACCTGCTAGCATCGATAACCCTATTATACGCTCAAAACTAAAGGCAGAACGAAAGAAATTCAGCATACCAAGAGATCTCCTAAAGAAAAAAATTTCATATTAACTTTTACAAAGCAAAAACTTTAACATTTCTGACATAAATGCCACTGAAATAACATTGCTACTTCTCTACTACAACGATCTATGCTTTCCCGGTCAAGCAACTTTCTAACTGCTCTAAACTTAATCCTTAGAAATAAAAGTATGTTCCAAAATTAAATTTTAATTATTTTATTAATAAATAACTTAAAAAATTAAAATCAATTAATTCTTTTTAAGGTTTTAAAAACTATAATTTTATACAAATATTAAAGAAATTATGTTGAAAAACAATTGTTACAAAAGGTTTTAGTCTGTATTCAATAATGTCAGCATCTTAATTTGGAACAGGAATAAGGCATGTCAATTACAACGATTATCGGTTTTCTAGCCGCTGTTATGCTATTTCTTAGCGCAATTTTCACTGCAACAGACAATTATGCAATTTTTGTTAGTGTCTCCAGCTTTGTCATGGTCGTTGGTGGAACACTAGCTGCCACTTTTATTTCATATGAGCCTAGATACGTTATGTTGGCATTCAAATCTATTTTTAAAATCTTTGCTGCTCCTGCACTTCACCGGGGTATTCTTAAAAACGAAGTTGGGCGCATTATCAAATGGGCTTATGCAGTTCAGAAAAATGGCATTCCAGCGCTTGAGAGTGAAGCAAAAAAGACCGTTAAAGGTGATAAGTTTCTTAAATTTGGGGTAGAACTGGTGATTAGCGGTTATACTGGTGCAGAAGTAAGGAGTTGCTTAGATAATACTATTGAGACCACCTATGGTCGAAATACAGTATTGGTAGAAATAATTAAAAAAATGGGCGCAGGTGCTCCAGCTTTTGGAATGATAGGCACATTAGTGGGCCTCATCATCATGCTTGGTAGCATGGGTGGCGACCCTGCAACATTGGGTGCTGGTCTTGCTGTCGCACTATGCACAACACTGTATGGTGTGATTTTTTCACAAATCATGTTCCTTCCGGCTGCGGTAAAAATTCAGCAAAGAGAATCAATTATTAAATTTAGAAATTACCTTGTTGCTGAAGGTCTCGTCTTATTAGCTGATAAGAAAAGCCCGCGTTTCATTCAAGATAAAATGAATAGCTATCTAGATCCAGCTATCCATTTTGATATTGATAAGATGAAGAGTTAAGAAAGTTAAATTAAATAATTAGTTTCTTTCAGATAGCAGGTTATTTTAATGGCGATAGATGCAGAAACAGGTGAAGAAATTGAAGAGAAGGAGGACTGGCTAGTAACTTATGCCGATGCTATCACACTTTTGATGGCATTTATGGTTATGCTCCTAACCTTTGCTGAATACGACATGCCAGCCTTTGAAACAACTGCTAATGCTATCAAGAGTAATCTTACCGGACAAGATTCAACAAGCCCCATACAGTTACTACGAATAGATGTACAAGATGTTGTTTACAACATGCAAGCCGACCAAGTCGTTAAGGTTGAAACTGATAAAAAGGGGATAGTAATAGAGCTCTCAAGTTCAGCTTTCTTCGTACCTGGAACCGCGGATGTGAGAGAAGAGGCAATACCAGTAATAGAAAAAATGACACAAACCCTTCTAGCTCCTCGTTATCTCTTTTATACTATTGAAATAGAAGGACACACTGATGACATCCCTATTAACACTCCTCGTTATCCATCTAATTGGGAATTATCAGCATCTCGTGCTGCAGGAATAATCCGCTTATTAATTGACCAAGAATTAGATCCCGAACGCATGAGAGCAACCGGTTACGCCGATACCAAACCAAAGGCTCCAAATCGTGGGCCTGATGGCGAAGAAATTACTGAAAACATGGCAGCGAACCGACGTGTTACTGTACGTGTATATCCTATGTCTTTAGAGGAAAAAGCAGATTATGAGGCAATGTTAGATAAACGGGAGCAAGAACAATTTGAATTGGAAGCTATTGCTAATGAAAACAAACCTGAAGAATCCTTACCAGAACTAAAAATGAAGTAGTTTTAAATATCCATAATTTAAGATCTTCATTGATCGAATTTTAAACACTTAACTAAGACTTCTTATACAAAGACTAACTCCAGGTGTTATTTCTAATATCTCCTCAACACTCCCCTGATTAACGGAAATTTCTAATAATCCATTGGAGTTTTTATAGAAAAATGGTTTTTTTCTAGGAACATCCGTAAATTTTTCACAACGTGGTAACTTTATATTATTAATATAAATATCAGCTTGACGAGGAACTTTATCAAAACGTAATCCAGTTATGGCATTGCCAAAATCATCTATATATATGATTTCTGCAAGATCATCCGGCCATTCCAGACGACGTATGTTTTTAAGTGTTTTTTTTCTAAAATACTTCCCCTTAACACGTTCCTTGTCTGGAGTATCTCCACAAGCAAGACGAGCTGCAATTGGGGCGAATAGATCACGACCATGAAATGTTGCTGACAGTCGATCTGGCCTCCATATAATCTCCCACCACCGTGGCTGACGGTTTGCCCGTCTAATTATGAGCTCAAAAAGTCCATTATCAGGCCCCACATACCATCTCCCATCAGCTTCTAGAACTCCAGGTTCACGTGTTCCACCAACACTAGGATCAACAACTGCAAAAAAAACTGTACCTATTGGAAATTCATCATGAAGTGCGGCAAGCAGATATGCTGACCTTTTTGGATCAAATTTTGGTGCATCAGCAACTAAATTAATAACCGGTACATCGGGCGCACCTTGAATTAGGATATTACTTACTTGTCCTAAATAAGGACCGTTAAAACCATAATCTGTAAAAAGTACAATCATGCATTATATGTAATTACAGAAAAACCTGCCTTACGCCATATATTAACAACCAAGTCCGTCCATCAAGAAAACTTAGCAGGGGCTACGTGTCCACTTAATCAATAATTGCGGCCTTAACTGCGGCCTGTACTTTACCAAAGGCACGGACCTCAAGTTGGCGAATCCTTTCACGACTAATTCCATATTTCTCGCCTAGCGCTTCCAAAGTCTGAGGTGTATCCCTAAGACGTCGTTCCGCAAGGATTTCACGTTCCCTTTCGGGCAATTCCTGCATTGCTTGCATAAGAATTTCACTATGGTGTGAAATTTCTTCAGCTTCAGCAAACTGGACTTCTGGAGTCGGACCATGAGAAACCAATGTATCTTGAAATTCTAATCCATCTTCATCTGTCGATAAGGGGGCGTTTAGAGATAGATCACGTGAAGAAAGTCTTCGATTCATATTAGTGATTTCATCAGATGAAAAATTTAACGCCTCAGACAATTGTTCAGCTTGCTCAGGAGTTAGTTCACCGCTATCAAAAATATTTAGTCGGCTCTTAATAGTACGTAACGAAAAGAATAATTTCTTTTGTGATGCTAAAGTCCCCAATTTAACCATTGACCAAGATTTCAAAACATATTCAGTAATAGAAGCCTTAATCCACCACATAGCATAGGTGGACAAACGGAAGCCTAATTCAGGGTCAAATTTCTTAACAGCTTTCATGAGACCGATATTGCCCTCTGAAACAAGGTCCGCAACAGGAAGTCCATAACCACGGTAATTCATTGCCATTTTAGCAACAAGCCGAAGATGTGACGTTACAAGCTTGTGTGCTGCATCTGTATCGCCATCATCACGCCAACGCCTAGCAAGCTCTTGTTCTTCCGACTGTTCTAGAATGGGAAAGGCCCATACCTCACGAAAATATGTTGACAATCCACCTTCTACTGGAACCATCGGTACTGACAACGCTGTCATAATTTATCTCCTTTTTATTCAACTACCGACATTTGAGGCCTAAGCCATCTTTTCACAAACATAACCAAGACCTACGACGCATATATCGTCTTAAATCTGGCACTGGCGACACTAAAAAAGGAGTAAAATAAAAACGCACTTTTGCGTTTTATCGCATATGGTCATATCCTCCAATCGAAGCAATACGCCTTTTGTCTACCACTTGGCCAGACTAAAATTTCAACAGCCCCTCAGGCACTGTCAACTAAGAATCTGCATCCTTTTTAACAAAAAGTCAAACAGATTCTATGCAAGCACATGTTTTAATTAATAAAAATTAAGATAAATCGATAGCAAAAATACTAGTAGATCCGACCTAGGCCATAAATAATTTAACGTCCGGCCAGTGACTGCGTAAAATTCTCTGGCATTGTATCATAACCTAAATCTGGTATTGGCGGCAATTCAAGTTCAGATCCATTACTAATTTCTGACTTACGTTTTTGTCGGTACAAACTTCTGATAGCAGCATAATAGTCTACGGAAGTCATTTTAACTTGATTAAGCTCATCAACAATACCCGAATATTCATCTATTGCGCTCCCACCAGTAATAGCCCAATTTATATCTTGAGAGGCATAATGGCCTACTGGATCAAAATATGTGTCCACGAATAGCTTGCCAATGGCATCTCTAGGATTGGATGGGCCAAATAGAGGCAACACTAGATAAAACCCCTCTCCAACGCCATAGGAACCTAAAGTTTGCCCAAAATCCTCTTTGTGCCTCTCAATTCCTAACTCTGTTGCAACATCTGCTAATCCCAGAATCCCAAATGTTGTATTAATTAACATTCTCGAAAAAGTTGTAATTGCACGATCAATATTAAATTGAAGCAAATCGTTAGCCAGGATTATTGGAGATGATAAATTCGATAAGAAATTTCCAATACCTAAACGAACCGTAGCGTTAACGTGTTTATTATAGAAATTAGCTACTGGTCTTAACATATAATCCTGAAGGCCTTCATTAAATTCAAAGATAATCCTATTCATTCTTTCCAGCGGATCATTATTACCCTCTGAATTTTCTTTATTAGCGGCTACTTCAATAATGTCCCTAGAATAAGAAAGGTTATCAATATCTTTCTCTTCAATGGTTAATCGATTAACCAAAACTATATCTTCATAATTTTGTATAGAATATTGCTCAGCAGCAAGAGAATATGGGGGCGCTATTACACCTAACGAAACACCACACATTAATAAAACAATTAAAACTTGTGATAATTTAACCTTTAGAAAAGCCATCGAGCAGAATTCCTAATAATTGCAAAATAAATATAATTATACTTTACCAAATTAAAGAAGAGTTTAATAAAACCTTACTTAAGTTTTTAGGCTAAGTTTAACTCTCCCGCAACCACCTTTTTTTTCTATTATAGTTTTACTATCTAATATTACACTAACAAAGAATAAAGTTAAAAAAAACTATGGTAAAGTTATAAGATTAAAATTACCTTACTGTAAATGGATAATTAATTTTTTTGAGTCAATTTAAAATGAACAAAACCAAAAAGCATACCAATCTATTATTAATTCTATTTTTTATTTTTCTTTTCCCCATAGCTGCAAAAAGTTCGACAGACCTATCTGACGCTTCCTCAGGGCCCAGAGAGATTGTTCGTAGTTTTCAAAGTAGTTTACTTGAAACTATGAAAAATTCAGAAAATACCAATATTAGTCAACGATATGAGAATTTAGTTCCAAACGTCCAGAAAGCCTTTCATTTCCCACTTATGATACAAATAGCATCTGGCAATTACTGGCGACAAGCTGCCAAAACTGAACGACTAGATCTAGTGAATGCGTTTCAGAGAATGAGTATAATGACTTTAGCGGCTCTATTTAGTGGATATAGTGGAGAAAAATTCAACGTCTTAGGAGAAAAAAAAGGACCGCAAAAAACTACTTTGGTTGATACTGAACTGATAAAATCTGATAAGTCGAAAATTAGTATTGTCTATGTAACACGTCAGTTTAAATCTGGCTGGAGAATCATCGATGTAATTGTAGATAAGGGCATTAGTGAATTATTGGTTCGCCGATCAGAGTACAAGCAAACTTTAAAAAGCGGTGGAGTTCCTAGCCTTATTAAGCTTTTGAACAACAAAGCTTCTGAACTTTTATCGCAGTAAATTCTAATAACAATGTGGATATATAGGCGTAAATGATTACGCCAAATTTGTGACAAGAATTACATGATGAAAAATTTACGAAATCATTTTACAAGGCTTTTTCTTATTATAAGTGTTCTAATTTATTCAACTGCTATTGCGGCAACAGAAACTCAACCCAACCAGATCGTCAACGCTTTCCACAAAGTCCTTTTATCAACTATGAAAAATGCTAAAAAACTTGGAGTTAAAGGAAGATATAAAAAAATTGCTCCAGAAATAGAGCAAATTTTTCACCTCCCTTTAATGGCCCAAGTTTCTTCAGGATCTTATTGGCGTAAAGCATCCGATAAACAGATAAAACAACTTGTAAAAGCTTTCACCCATATTTCTATAAGTACCTATGCCTCTCAATTTGATGGTTTTTCAGGGCAATCTTTTCTAATTAAAGGCGAAAAAGTCGGGCCACAGAATACAATTCTTGTGAAAACTCAAATAATTAAACCAGAAACAACACCAATAAACATCACATATGTAACTCAAAAAATAAAGAAACAATGGCGGATCATCGACGTTCTTCTAAATAATGGGATTAGCGAATTGGCGATTCGCCGTTCCGAATACCGACGAATTCTAAAAACCGACGGTTTAAATGGATTGATTGCTACCCTTAATAAAAAAGCTGATCAATTATTAATTGAGTGAATTAATTTTCCCTTTTTTCTTAGAACTTTAATAATTCTATACGTGAAAATCACTAGCACCACGAAATAACTGGGATATCCAATAAAACTGTGCCCCGATTGCACCAGCAGGAACCAATATCCAAAGCAAATCGAAGGCTGCAAAACCTAAAAAAATAAAACAAAAATCAGCACGAATCAGCTCACGAAAAACAAACAATGACCAGTCTCCTAATCCCTCTGGTTTACGAGAGGTTGCCCCTGTTTTTCTTTCTTCCCAGACTTCTAGTGTTTCTGCTTCTGCTATTTCACGGACATCTATATAAAAACCGATAATATAATTTATAGTACCGCCAATCGCAGCTGTTATACCCAGCCAATACCAAATGTCATCAACAAATCGATCAGCTAACCCGTAACCCATAGCAGTAAATAAGGCGGAATGTACCACCCAATCAACAAACGAATCAAATCGCATTCCAAATGAAGAACACTGTTTCTTAATGCGAGCGACTTCACCATCACAATTATCTAGCACATATGTGATTATAAATAACAATCCAGCTATAATGTCGAAAAAAAAATCACCTTTCATCACAAACCATGCCGATGCTAATCCCGTTATTAGGGAAGCTGCAGTGATTTGATTAGGCGAAACAGGTAACCTTAACAAGACAGGAGTAATTAGTCTTGAAAGATGCCTAATTAAGGGAAATAAAAATATTTTAAAATTTTCACTCAATTTAAATTATTGATCAACTTCAAATGTTTTCTCAACAACCACCATTAATGCTGGTAGAAAAATAAGTGTGCAACATAATGATAAAATAATAGAAATAGTTAAAAGAATCCCCATCGAAGAAGTCCCTGGATGCGCTGATATAGCAATACTACCAAACGAGCCAATAGTTGTTAGCGCGCTAAATAATATTGCTCTAGGGGTTGAAGTCTTAAATGCCTCATAGCCTTTCTCTTTTTCTCTCATTACTAAATGAATGCCTCCTGCTACACCAATTCCAAATAATAGTGGCAAAACAATAACATTAGCAAAATTAAAAGGTAGTCCAAAAAGTACTGAAATTGCAACGGTTAACAAAGCCGCCAATGCCAAAGGTATAAATACCAAAATAGCGTTTAGAAATTGCCTCAAAACAAATAAAAGTAACATAAAAATTATTATCAAAGAAATAGCTCCTGCCTGCCAGAATGCTTTAACCACAGTATTACCGGCCTCCAGAATAACCACAGATGATCCAGAAGCACGAACACTGATAGTTCTAATGGCGGCAACAAATCGAGCAAGAGATTTTCTATTTCGAAGATCCTCTTTAGGATACACCTCTAGTTTCACTCTTCCATCAAGTGAAATCTGACTTTCACGAATCTCCCGAGGTAAATTATCTAAGGTTATCAGCTCTGCTTTCAGGGCCTGATTAATAGCATCCAATTGTCCCGGCAAGGCTCTTAACAGTCGGGTCTCAAACTCTACGATTTTTGCCCCAACAGCATCATAATCAGAATTTTGCACCTTGAATAAGTCATAAATTGACTTATGAAGTTTACCTGCGGCTTGACCATCAAGACTTGTTTCAAACTGGCTAGAAAGAACTTTTAGCTTATTAATAAAATTTTTGATCGAAATTTCGCGATCAACTTGTGTGTAAGTTTTAATAGCACTCGTTTGTACAAACGAGGGGCCCAAAAAAAGGCCGATATTAGAAATTATCTGAAGTTTTTCTTGCTGATCAACTGGTACATAATCAGCTATAGTTTTAACACTATCGACTAGATCCAGCTTTTCTAACTTAACTGCTAGTTGCTGAGCTTCAATTAAATCTTTAGCAAGGATGGTAACAGAATAAGGACTAGATTGATTGTCCTTCATTAGATCAAGAATTGTAGCAACAGATTCCTTACTAGGATCGCGTAAATTCATCGGATCAAAGTCAAACTCGGCATTTGGCAAAGCCATAGTTGATGCCACACCAATGACAAGTCCTATTATACAAATAATACGACTATATTGACGCGTGAAGGAAGGGACTATTGAACTGCTACTAAATTCAACTTTTTTTATAATATTTCTGTCAAATGGTAAAATAGTCAATATGGCTGGCAATACAGTAATATTAGAAAATAAAGCCACAAACATTCCGGTGCCAGCAATTAGACCTAATTCAGCAAGCCCTCTGTAATCGGTTAACAAAAATGAAAAAAAAGATATAGCAGCACTAAACGCACATAAAGTAAGCGTACCTCCCAAATTTTTTGCAGTTTTAGAAAGAGCCTCTTTATGATTAAAACCTGCCTTAACTTCTTCTTGGTATCGAAGCCCATAATGAATACCAAAATCGACACTTAAACCTATAAATAGAACCGCAAACGCAACTGAGATTAGATTAAGCGTTCCAAGCACTAATATTGCAAACCCTGCAGTCCAAATAAGGCCAATTAAAAGTGTCATTATGGTCGCAAAGACAAGCCACTTCGAACGTAATCCCAATCCTAAAAGGCCAATTACTAGAATCAAAGACACTATTCCAGCAATCCCCATCCCTTCTTTTACGCTTTCAAGTTCCTCATGCGATAATGCAGCCGAGCCTGTCAATCGAACACGCACACCATTTATATGAGTTAAGCCAAGATGATGGACTGCATTCCTTATACCCTTCATTGCCGTGTAAGCAGGTGATAGTGAAGAGAAATTTAGTGGGGGCTGTATTAATAAAATTCGACGCCTATAATCAATTTCATCATCTGGATTAACTGGCCCCATCATTAATTCTCGCCACGACAAATCCCCCCACTCCCCATGAACCTGGGCTCGAGCAACTTTGTTCATTGCCTCAAGAACATTAGAAATTTCTATAGGTTGAGCTTTTTCTTTTTTGAGGGATTCGTCTATTGCTAAGCTCAGTATACTCAAAAAACCAACAATACTACGATCATGCCACAAAGCACTCAACAATGGCTGGGCATCAGCTAAGCTGTCACTTATTTGATAAATTTCATCTAAATCCAAATAAAGAAGTCCATTTCGACGAAAAAATTTACTCCCAGCTGTATCTATTACGCGACCAAATAATTTTGGGTGTGCACTAAGATAATCAGCTAATTCCCTAGCTGCATCATCTGCAACATCCGCAGTCTTTCCATCAATAACTATAACTAAATTATCCGAGAACTGAGGAAAGGCCTTCGAAATTTCTGCACTATGTCGACGAAACTCAAGGTCTGATGATAACATATCTCCAGTATCAGTATTTATGCGGACATTTTGGAAAACATATATGACAGCGCACAGGCTTAAAAAAACTGAGATGATTACTACCCACATGGCATAACGAGTAATAACACCAGTCCAAAGATTCAGGCCATTAAGATAGGCTTTAGTAATCCTATTCAACATAATGCTGCCCTTAATATACTCTGCAATATATTTTTACCATTAATTCACAAGCTTGACATTGAAGGTAACGTACAACACTTTTTATGACTAATCCCTTAAACATAGGAAAATTTCATGAAAATCACTCCGTGGGATCAACAGATAGCCCGTAAACTCGTCGTTCACATAGCACAAACGCCCATCACACCAAATCAATTAACGTTGCTCTCTCTATTTTTGGCAATCATTGGTGGTGCAATGTTAACTTTAGGCAATATGGTCTGTACAAATTGGGGCGTTGGACTTTTTGTATTAGCAAGATTCTTAGACCATTTTGATGGTGAACTTGCTCGACAGAAGGGTATGACATCACGTTTTGGATATTACCTTGATTACATTGCTGGAGGGCTAAGCTACTCTTTCCTATTCATTTGTTTAGGAATTGGATTTTATAAAACCGAACTTGGCAATTGGTCTATTGCGCTAGCTGCAACGGGAGCATTTTCAGCTATTATATCAATGTTCACGAATCTAGGTTTGGATAAACATCTAAATCCAGAGAATGATCAAGATGCAGTTGGCTATCCAGGATTTGCAGGATTTGAGCTAGAAGATGGAATTTATTTGATCGCACCAATCACTTGGGCTGGATATTTACTCCCCTTCTTTATCGCTGCTGGCATCTGTGCTGGTATCTATTGCTTATGGACAGTTATAAATTTATTTTTCTTCCGCTAAGCGAACGCTTTTTAGGTACATAACTAAATACAGAATCGATACTAAAGGTGCTATTATACAAGAGGTAAATAGCAGCTCTTCGGCATATCCTAACCAAAGAAAAATTGGAATTAGTATGACCGCATCATCAGCATCAAAGCCTGAAAAATTTGGAAGCTCTGCTGCACGTTCACCATTAATCCCTTCCATCTTCATAACTATCCATAAAATAGCAATTACTGACGCACCGGCAACACCCCCCATAAGTGTTGACCATGTTCCAAAGTAACCATTTCTTAGGCCTATGCCCAATCCAAGAAGTATCAGAAAATTACAAACAGCATCAGAAATCATATCAAATTGATGTCCGAAATGACTAGTGCTTTTAGTCAGTCTCGCAAGATCGCCATCCACACGATCTAATAGGACAGAAACAGAAAAAACCACCCCCCCTATGGCATGCCATTGGGGGCCAACAGCTATGCACATAGCTGCTGCAACTCCTGTGAAAAAACGTAAAGCAGTCAGTTGATTTGGGCTCACAGAAGTTCTGGCTAGTGGTTTAACAACACTATTACGTACTAAAACATGAATCCAAGTATTATGGCTCATGTGTAAATAAGTTCCCAGACAGCAAAAGACTATAGTCCATGAAATTTATCCTTAATATTATTATTTTAAAATATCATAAAAAAAAGCTGACATACCAATTTAATTATCCAATCTCATTTTTATCAAAATTATACAAAAATTCTCTAACATTTATTAAAAATTCATCCTATATATTTCCAATCCTTGTAGGGAGCCTGATATCTATGATTTTTCTAATTTATCCAAGATTTTGTATAATTTAAAATAATGATTTAAAAATCCCTAAAATTATTTAGATAAAAAATGAAGTAATTGAAGCAAATTGCAACACAGTTTATGTTAAAATAACTAAACTTAACACCTTTAGGATTTAGGAAAAGTAATGCTGAAACCTCCAGTTCTGAGCACTGAAAACATTAAGGCGTTCGAGCGTGACGGGTTTTGTATTTTAAAACAAGGATTCAGTGCTCAAGATGTTGATTGCATTAATGATTGGATAGAAGAATTAACTTCACTACCGGAAGAATCTGGAAAACATTGGGTTTATCACGAAAAAAGTCTTAAAGGTGACGGTAGAACCCTAATAAACCGTATTGAAAATATAGCTCCATATCATGAGGGTTTCGCTGAATTAAGCAATATACTTAAAGATCCAGTATCTCAGCTTCTTGGTGAGCCGTGTATTTTATTTAAGGAAAAAATTAATTTTAAGATGCCTGGTGGCGACGGCTTTAAACCACACCAAGATTCTCAGGCTGGTTGGGATGCATATGCAAATTTTTTTGTTAATGCTCTTGTCAGCATTGATGATGCAACTATAGAAAATGGTTGTATAGAAATATGTGGAGGACACCACAAACAAGGATTATATAAATCGTGGGAACCGTTAAGCCAAGAAAGCCTAGCTAAAATGGAGTTTATTCCTTACCCTACAAGCCCAGGAGATATAGTTTTTTTCGATTGTTTTACGCCACATCAATCAGCTCCTAATTTTACTGATACTACAAGGCGAATTTATTTTACAACCTATAATCGTGCATCAGATGGTGATCACATGGCTCAATATTACTTTGATAAACATAAAAATTTTCCTCCTGATATAGACCGTGATCCTCTTAAAGAGTATACATACCGAGTTTAAAGAGGATCCAATTTAAGGGGGTGTTTGTTAATCACCTGTCAAAACGTCTGTATCAAATTTCAGTATTGATGGAAAGATAACCTTCGCAGCATGGATTACGTCATCGGGAAAGTCGATTTCTGTCCAAGGAATGCCACTGATATCTTCATAACCAAACGTACCAGCTGGCTCTGATATAAGCACATCACGCATGGCAACTTCATAGTCAACAAATTCAACATCATTTTTAATATGACTTTGGACTGAGTCAGCAATTTTACCAGCTATGTCAGGAGAAATTTTAAGAAAACCTGGCCATTCACCAATTATTTCATAATCTTTAGAAACCGATTTACCAAAGTCAATTATCTCCCCACTTCTTAAGCAAACCTTGACAGGTTCGTCACCAAACTCAAATCCTCGATCCATTAAAAAACAATTTTTATGTGATGATTTTATGATGCGTCGTATCAATTCGGGGTGGTACAGAACGTCTGCATCCATAAACACTATTTCCTCTCCTTCACGTAGAACACTATCAGCCATTCCTAACGACAAAAGACTACTTTCCTTATAGCGGGGATTAAAAATAAAGCTTACAAAATTTTCTGGCAGACAATTGCTAGTGATAACGTCAGCCGACTCAGCTATTAAAGTTTCTTTTCGATGACCAACAACAATTACCATTTGCTCAACACCAAAACTATGCAAAGTTTCTAGATGCCTCTCAAGAAGAGACTTGCCGCCAAAACGTAACAAAGCTTTAGGCAAGTGGTCATTACCCTCGCCATTTAGGCGCCGCCCGATGCCAGCAGCGAGCATGATTACCTTCATCTTTTAAATTACTCCAAGCAATTTTAAATGACGTTACTTAAGATGTTAATAATATCCAAAAACTAATAGAGCAAGATGCACCTATATGATATAATTGTGACCGTTAAACCATTGTATGGCATCTATAATAGCTTGCTTAGCTGGGCGTGGGGAATAGTTCAGTTCCCTACCAGCTTTCTCATGAGTAAAAAACATTTTCTTTTTTGCCATTCGCAAACTATCAACGCTTGCAAATGGCTCTTGGCAGAAACCTAACCGTGCCCAAATTTCTGCCATAAACGCAAATGGCAAGATTGCATTTACAGGCAATCTTAAACGAGGGGCTTTATTGTTGGTGAGTTTGGAAATTAAATAAAGCAAATCCCTAAACAAAATATTCTCACCGCCTAATATATATCGTTGACCCACTACACCTCCCTCAAACGCAAGCAGATGACCTTCAGCAACATCGTCTACATGCACTATATTCAATCCAGTATTTACGTAGGCTGGCATTCGCCCAGATGCTGCCTCTACTATAACTTTGCCTGTAGGAGTTGGCCTTATATCACGGGGGCCAATTGGAGTGGATGGATTAACAATTACAACATCTAATTCATGGCTTGCAATTAAATTATCCACCTCTTGTTCTGCAAGGAATTTTGATTGTTTGTAGGGCCCTACCATATCGCCAAATGCCACAGGTGTAGTTTCGTTAGCTGATAAATCTCCTGGCAGATTACCCAGAACGGCGACAGAAGAAGTATATATAATTCGTTCAACTCCACACTCCTTAGCAGCCATCAACAGGTTTTTAGTACCTGAAACATTAGCCTTAAACATTTTTTCTGGATTAGGCACCCATAAACGATAATCAGCAGCTACATGGAATAATCCCGAACAACCTTCCAACGCAGGCTTAAGAGTATCGGATTCCAACAGATCCCCCTCAACAATATCCACATCCAATCCATTAAGATTTCTTCGGTCACTCGTAGCTCGCACTAAGACTCGTACGCCATAACCTCGGCTGATCAACTTCCTTACAACCGCCGATCCAATAAATCCTGTAGCACCCGTAACTAAAATCATAAAAATCCCTTAAAAAGCAATAGGGGGATAGACTTAAAACTTTAATCGAAATAAAATCTTAAATATGGATTATATATAATAAAAAAGGTAAAAAACTTTTATATAATGTATTATTTACAAGAGAATTCCAATTTAGCTCGAGAGAACATTATTAGTTTGTCCCATCATGTCACGAAAAATTAAAAGAAATATTGATGTATGGTTAGCTAGCCCACGTGGCTTTTGCGCTGGTGTAGAACGAGCTATTGAAATAGTAGAACGTGCCTTAGAATTGCACGGTCCGCCAGTGTATGTGCGCCATGAGATAGTACATAATAAAAGAGTAGTTGAGACTTTGCGTGCTAAGGGGGCTGTATTTGTCGAGGAAGTCAACGATGTACCTAAAGGGGCAGTAACCATATTTAGCGCCCATGGTGTAGCTGAGAAAGTTGAGAATGAAGCTAAACTTCGTAGATTGCCAATCATAGATGCAACTTGCCCCCTCGTATCAAAGGTCCATAAAGAAGGGCAAAATCAGGTTAAAAAGGATAGACAAGTTATCCTAATAGGTCATCAAGGACATCCAGAAGTAGAAGGAACTCAAGGGCGTATTCCAGGTGGTGTGTTACTAGTTAGTAAATCTGAAGATGTGGTTAGTCTCAAGGTGCGTGATCCAAAAAAATTAGCATACGTAACACAAACGACTTTAAGCGTTGATGAGACTCGTGAGATAATTGAGGCTCTTAAAAAACGTTTCCCTGGTATTGTCGGTCCAGATGTTAAAGACATATGCTATGCCACGCAAAATCGCCAACAAGCCGTACGTGAGCTTGCTGAACATGTAGACCTTTTATTAGTGGTTGGTGCACCTAATAGTTCTAATTCTAACCGCCTACGCGAAATTGGTACTGAGCTTAATGTTCCGAGCTACTTGATAGACGATGCGAGTCACTTGGATGCCACTTGGTTGGATGGAGTCAACATTGTAGGTATTACTGCCGGTGCATCAGCACCAGAGGAGTTGGTCCAGGAATTAATTACTCGTCTAAGTGACTTCGGGAATGTTCAACTAACTAATCTTGATGGAGTGGAAGAAAACATCACTTTCAAATTACCACGTGAATTAAAAGATGCCGTAAGCAATCAGAGGACTGCTTAAAATGGGAATTCCTTTAATTCAAAAAATGCGCGTAGGGGCATATATCTTTAAGCAACGATTGAAGAAAAATGAAAAATTTCCTTTAGTATTAATGCTAGAACCTCTTTTCAGATGTAATCTAGCATGTTCTGGATGTGGTAAGATTGATTATGAAGATGACGTTCTAGATAAACGTCTAAGTATTCAAGAATGTCTAGATGCAGTTGATGAATGTGGTGCACCAATTATATCAATTCCTGGTGGAGAGCCCTTAATTCATAAGGATATTTCTGCTATAGTCGATGGTATAGTTAAACGTAAGAAATTTGTCTATTTATGCTCCAATGCATTGTTACTAGAAAAAAAACTAGGACAATTTAAGCCTTCGCCTTACCTTACTTTCTCTATTCATCTAGATGGTCTAGAGGAACATCACGATCATGCAGTTTCCCAAAAAGGCGTATTTAAGCGTGCTGTTTCTGCTATTCGCGCAGCCAAAGCAAAGGGATTTCGCGTTAACGTGAATTGCACTCTTTTTGATCAAATGTCTCCTGATGAAGCTGCTAATTTCTTCAACTTTGTAACCAATGACCTCAAGGTCGAAGGAATTACTATTTCGCCTGGTTACGCTTATGAACGAGCTCCTAATCAAGAACATTTCTTAAAAAGAAATAAAACCAAGCAGTTATTCCGAGATATCTTCAAACTTAAAAATAATAACAAGTGGCAATTCTCACAGTCTGTTCTTTTTATGGATTTTCTTGCAGGAAACCAAGAGTACCGTTGTATGCCTTGGGGCAATCCGACTCGTAATATATTTGGATGGCAGCGACCTTGTTACTTATTGAGTGAAGGTTACGCTGATAGCTTTCAGGCTCTGATGAATGAAACCAACTGGGACGACTATGGTACAGGACGCTACGAGAAATGTGCAGATTGCATGGTACATTGTGGATACGAGTCGACTGCCGTTAATGATGTAATGAAACACCCTTTAAAAGCCCTTGGTGTATTTTTAAGGGGTATTGAAACTGAAAAACCAATGGCGCCAGAAATCTCACTTGATTATCAGCGGCCAGCTGAATTTGTTTTTGAGGGACTTGTCAAAACATTAACTCAAAAAAAGATTGAGCAAGAAACTTTACTCAAGGGCAAACAAGGGCCCAAGCCTATTAGCAATACTGCGTAAAGAGCTTAGTGCCATTCTGCTATCACTATTAAGTCGAACCAAGCGACACAGATCCAAAGGATGGGCCGCTAGGCCAGCTAACATAGCCCAATATCTGGTATTTCCATGCGTTGAAATGTTACCAAGGACCCAATCGGGAACAGTCCTTCCTAAGGGATCAGCAATAGCTCGAATGATCATAAAGGGAACTCCAGCTTCTTTTGCAACAGCACCAACATTATAGCTTTCCATATCGACAGCCGCAGCATTAGTGGATTGACCAAGTTTTTTCTTTTCTTCAATTGAATTAATTACATTCTCAGTACCAGCTATAGGAGCGATGATAACGGTATCATCAGAACCTGTTTTAAGACAAATTCGATCAAGCCATACCTTTGAGGTCTCAAATACACTTCCACTCGGCCCAATTACTAATGGAGCTATAATTATGCTACCTGGTGGTAAGTTTTCTCTTAATCCACCTGCCATCCCATAGCTCAGAAGTCCTTGACATCCGTCGTTAACAAGCTTTCTTGCTAAATTACCAGCACGCTCACTTCTCGCACCAGCACATCTCACAACAGGACGTTTATCTACTGAAAAGACATCCAAACATGCTGATTCTTGTGCTAGTCCGGTGATGATTCCCAGACGTTGCATATAATCAAAGTCCAAATTTTGGAAATTTTGAATTTGTTTTTTTAAGCTCTCGATAACGCGCAAGCGTCCACAACGGGAAATATGAGCTATAGCCGTGATAGCGCAAATAGAAAATCCGAGGAAAGCCGACAGCATTAAAATATTCCTCATGCCATTTACCACCTGCACGCTTAGCATTCAGAAGGTATTCTATACCCCGCTTAACACTATTACTATCCACTTCACCAGCTGCCATCAAACCCAACAAGGCCCATGATGTTTGTGATGGGGTACTTGTTTTAACCTCATCACGGCGGTGCTGCCAATACGTTGAACAATCTTCACCCCAACCACCATCTGGGCGCTGAACATACTTTAGCCATTTTACTGCACGACGAATATGGCGTGCGTTCATGTCTTCTCCAGCTGCATTAAAAGCACAAAGTGCTGACCAAGTTCCATAGACATAGTTATTTCCCCAACGACCAAACCAAGAACCTTCAATTTCCTGAGTTTCTCGCAAGTAATTTAGCCCTCGAATAACAACAGGATCAGTTTTTTTGTATCCCAATTGTGCCAGCATACTTATGCACCGAGCACTTACGTCGGCAGTGGGTGGATCAAGGAGTGCGCCATGATCAGCGAATGGGATATTCTGGAGAAAAAAATGATCATTATCAGCGTCGAAAGCTCCCCAACCACCATTTTTACTCTGCATACCAATAATCCATTGTGCACCACGTTTAATGGATTTTTTATATTTTTTTGGATCTGCTCTATGCAAAGACATAACCACAACAGCAGTATCATCAACATCTGGATAGTAGTCGTTCCAGTACTGGAAAGCCCAACCACCCGGACGTACATCCTCACGATTTTCTGCCCAGTCCCCTCGAACCTCAAGTATCTGTCGCTCACAAAGCCATTCGTTTGCTTCTTCAATAGTTTTATCGTATTGAGATAAACCGGTTTCCATCATGGCATGAGTTGCCAGTCCTGTGTCCCAGACGGGAGATAAACAAGGCTGGCAATAACCCCAGTCGTCATGAAGCACTAAAAGCTTATCAATGGCCTTACGGCAGGTAATATATTCGTTACTGGTGTCAGAAATCCCTAAAGCATCAAATGCCATCAACGCATTTGCCATAGCAGGAAAAATGCCCCCCAAACCATCTTCGCCGTTAAGCCTATCTATGATAAACTTCATGGCTGAATCAATACCCCTTTGTTCTAATCTTTTTGGCATGATTGCCTCAATAGGCCTGAAAATTTGATCTAAAAACAACATCATATACCCCAACCATGTTCCGGTTGGATTAGTCATAAAGAAACGCTGTTCGTTAGCCGGTATAACAAATAATTCTGGGATGCCAATTTCACGAGGGTTACGCGCCTTGGGTTTAAGGGCTGCTAGAATTTTTAAAGGCACCATCACAGTTCGTGACCAATAAGAAACTTTATAGATATGAAATAAAGACCACTTAGGTAACAACATGGCTTCTACTCTGATTACTGGAACAGCACGCCAAGGAACCTGTCCGAATAAAGCTAGAGTAAAGCGAGTAAATACATTAGCTTTAGCCGCTCCACCGTGTTCCAAAATAGCCTTCCTAGCCCAACGCATATACGGCTCGTCAGGGTTCTCTCCCGCCAATTTAAGAGCAAAATAAGCCTTTACCGATGCACTTAAGTTAAATTCACCATCATGAAATAAAGGCCAACCGCCATGGTCACCTTGCGTATTCTTAAGATAAGAAACTAACTTTCCTTCTACCTCATCATCAATCTTATCTAAAAAATGATTAAGTAGAATATATTCAGATGGGATTGTCGCATCAGCTTCCAATTCAAAAGCCCAATGACCATCTTCTGCCTGACAACCCGCTAGCCACGTGCGAACTTCCTCTACGACCTCGTCAATTTTATTGAGGTTAGATTCAGATGGAGATTTAGCTTCCTCTGATTGCGTTGATACAAGTTCAAGCTTAACCATGTTAGCCAACTTTAAAAATGATACGCCATCTCAACAAATTAAATTCTTAGCTCCAGCTCCTTAATGCCAAGCTTTGATTGTTCTTGTTGCAGAAATTAATAAGCAAATCAAGCCTAATGACTTGAAACTAAAACAGTTTTAGATGCTGCATTTCCAGATCGAATAGTCCCTTCAATAGTGGCTGGCAAGCCAGTATTGATCCAATCACCAGCCAAAAACAGGTTCGAACAGTTAGTTCGGATACCAGGTCGATTTTTTACTTGCTTTGGTGTTTGCGCAAAAGTAGCGCGTTTCTCTTTTACAATCCTATACGGTGGCAATTGACTACCAGCTTGACTGAGATCTAATTTCAAAGCGCGCACTACTTCCCCCCATAAGATACGAGCTATAAATTCAGCAGGCTTCCCAACTAAGGAATTAGCAGAGCTGACTGTAACGGATACGACGTCACCACGAATAAATAACCATTGCGATGTACCCCCAATTAATCCAAGAAAAGATAGGTCGTCATAAGTTCTATTTAGTTTGAAATGACCATTTACTATAGCACGGCTCTCTGTTGGGACATTAAGCCCTGTTACCAAATTAGCAGCAGAAACTGAAGGAACTGCTAGAACAACGCTATCTCCTTCAACTAGATGAATAGTTCCAGTACTAAATTCCAATGCAGTGATTCGATTTTGCCGCATTTTCAATGAACGCAATCGAGTATTATGATTAATTGTTGCATTCTTAGAACTCAAAAATTTAACTGCTGGATCTACAAACGTCTCACTTAACCCTCGCCTTGTTATCAAGGGTCGACAACTTTTCGCGCCTTTCCAAATAGTTTCTCTAAAAACTGGTTTTAATAATGAGGCTGCTGCTTCATTCGCATCAGTATTTAAAATAGCCAATGCCAGGGGCTCCCAAAGACGCTTAAAAAGAACATTATTGGACCCAAAACACTGAGTAACCGTAGTTTCATCACCAGTCCATATAAGTCTCAAAATCTTTAGATAATCGTAACGATTTGTAGCTGGTACACGCCCAGCCCTCGAGAACATGGCGCGAATCAAATAACCAGCATCAAGATTAACCGTCCAACTTTCGTCAGAATTTAGGTCAAAAAATGAATATGATGGATTCATTGGACCGTGCAGATCCTCTTTGGCACCAATAGTATCAAGGTAGTTTAGAACTGCTCTATTACCACTAAGCACTAGATGATTGCCATTATCAATTTTCCGCCCAAGCGCTGGCTCGAAGTAAGAACGACAGCGTCCTCCACAATTTCCGGAAGCCTCATAAAGACTGATACTTCTACCAGCGTTAGTTAAACTTACTGCTGTTGCCAGACCAGCCAAACCACCACCGATAATGTGGGTCCTTCCAACCATCAAAAAAAACCATAACGAAAGGCAATAAATAATTTTTGAAATCTGCTAAGACCCACTGGACTAGATAAGTCCTTCCACCCTCGCCTTTTAAGCTTTTGCAATATGCTTCGATAGACTTCCAACATCATAATTGCTGGACGAATTAATTTTTTATCACAACCAGCAACCAATTGATCTGCTCTATAAAAATGTTTCTCTGCAATATTGGATATATTCTCACAGACTTTCTCAAATTTAGTGTGATTTAATATTGCGCTTAAATCATCACCCGTTATACCTGAGCTTTCTAGTAACTCACGAGGAATATACAATCTATCAGATCTAGCATCTTCATCGAGATCACGCAGAATATTAGTTAATTGTAGAGCTAGACCTTGTTCAAAAGCTAAATCCGTACCAACTTTATCATCCAACCCAAAAACTTTCACAGACAAGCGACCAACTGCACAAGCTACTCTATCACAATAAAGAATCAGCTCATCCATATCTAATATTCTAATGCTATCCAATGCATCCATCTCCATACCATCAATAACAGCGTAAAAATCATCTTTCTTTAGATTAAATTCCTTAACAGGCCCCATAAGCGCCTGACAAATAGCAATGCGAGGGCGACCGCAAAACATTTGTTCAATCTCATCACGCCATTGTCTCAAACCATAAAGCTTTTCTTCCTTCTTACCGACCTCATCAGCAAGATCATCAACCTCACGACAAAATGCATAAATAGCAAACATTGCTAGACGCTTGTTTTTTGGCAAGTTTCGCATTGCCCAATAAAAAGACGACCCAGAATTTCTAACGACTTCTTCTATATATTTGGAGCTATCAACTTCGGATTTTATCGTAACTGAATTCATCTTATTTGAACCTAAGTCATGTAATGCCGGCCTTTCCACGCACCTCCCCTACCTCTCATACATCGAATTGCCGAAGAAATTGTCATTAAGGTATACAAGAAAGCAGATACGGGGAGCAACAGGCTCCAGGCTAATGAGAATCTATAAAAAGATAATGTTGGCTGAAATGCAACAATCATTAAAACCCAAGAAATTAGTCCACCAACTACTAACTCTAGGGGACCGCCTAATAAAAAGCTAAAAGTAACTATAGGCGGCAAAAGATAAATTGTGAACATAGCAAATACAGTACCAATTAAGGCAATAAAAGAATTTCCTATTTGTTCAAATGCTGTTCGTGCCACCATATTCCAGATCTCATGAAGATTGTCATAAGATCTCTGGCTAACAACCTGATTAGTAAGCCCAAGCCATATAGGCCCTTTTTTTTTCAGCAATTGCGCAAGTTGACAATCATCAATCAAACGCTTTCGAATAGGCTCTACTCCTCCAATGCTATCAAGCGCAGATCGACGGACTAACATACAGCCCCCAGCCGCCGCAGCTGTTGCCCTTTTAGGGTCATTAACCCATGAAAAAGGATATAATTTTTGAAAAAAGAATATAAAGGGTGGAATTAGAAGTTTTTCCCAAAAACTATCGGCACGAAGCCGAGCCATGAGTGAAACCAGGTTTAAGTTACCGGACCTTGCCTTAATTACTAAACGAAGCAAGCTATCTTTGTCATGAGTAATATCAGCATCTGTCAGGAGTACATAAGATGCTTCAGGAGCAACATTCCTAGCCTTCTCTAGCCCTTGATGAACGGCCCACAACTTGCCCGACCAACCTTGTTCTATTGGCTTTCCTGAAACTACGTGCAAAAAACGTGGCCTCCTAGCAATGGCATTTAAAATAATGGATGTACCATCTTCACTATTATCATCAACCACAATAATACTAAAATTCCCAGGATAGGTTTGATCCATCAAAGACATTACTGTTTTACTAATAGTTAACGCCTCATTACGTGCAGGAATTACACAAATCACCTCAGGCCAATCTTTAAATGCTTGCACTGTAGGCGTAAATTCAAGACGTTGATCCGCACGCCAAAACCCACCACGTAAAACTAGCATTCCCACCCAAACCATCAACGGAACAATTACTATGGGAAGACTTCCATAAGTCACAAAGGTAACCACGTAAGAACTACGCCCTTAACACAACACCAAAAGTATTCAGCTTTGTTCAATGTTATTCGCCTTGATCCAAGTGGATCCCTCCTCTTAAGACGTATGATTAATTGTTTAGCAATTTCAATTATTGCCTTTGACTCCATCGCTAGCCGACGACTCTTTAAACCGTTTGGCAACATATGTGCCTCAACCAATAGCGAAGAAGTTTCGTTCAAACAACGGTCTAAAACTTTACGCAATCCAATCGTAGAATTTGTCTGAGCCAAGTCCTCAACAGTAACTCCTTCATCAAAAAGCCAGTTACCAGGAAGGTAAACTCGATTCAAAACTTTATAATCATTTTTGCAATCCTGTAGGTGGTTAATTACCTGCAACGCATTACAGAGAGCATCTGATGGACCATAGTCAAACTGGGACCCCCCATGCAAATCAATGAGATAACGCCCCACCGGCGCTGCGGATAAATTGCAGTATGACATGAGATCATCCCAGTCTTTGTAACGTAGTTTCGTCGCATCCAACTTAAATGCAGAGATTAGATCAATGCAATGCGCTGAAGTAATCCCAGTTTCATCCAGACTACCCCGCATTCGATGTGCCGTTTGAAAAGCAGGATCGCTTAATTCACGACCCAATATTGAAGATTCAAAGCCATCAAGACGTCGCACCTTTTCTTCAGCATCAAGACTAGGATTATCAGCAATATCGTCAATGGCACGAGCAAATGAATAGAAAAGGGCAACATGTCTACGCTGATTTTTTCCCAACAACAAGGATCCTACTGGGAAATTTTCATAATCCTGATCTTTACCAGATGGTGTTTCAACAGACCCATACGATACAATATTATGTTCATCGGATCCGAAGCGATTAGTTTCGGGTTTCCTATTCATAACATTCTAGATTTTAGATTTACTTAGCGGTAACTTGATTGTTTTTTGAAGAATCATCTACTCGTTTCTTTAATTCCATGAGAAGTTTATTAAACTCACCATTATTCGATTTCAGAAAAGAACTAAACTCTGATTTTTGAGTCATGATCATGGAAATACCTTCAACCATCACATCGATTATAGTAAAGCCTTCTCCTTTACTGCGAACTCGCCAATCTACTTTCAAAGGTTGAGCAGAACTGCCTACTTTTACCATAGTAGAATGAACTATCACATCCTTTTTGCTGCGCATTACAGCTTTCTTCACCAATAGTTGTTCACCCGAATATTTAGCAAAACGCTCCGAATAAGTGGCAACCATTAAGTCTTCGAATAATTTAAAATATTGCTTCTTTTCTTGATCTGAAGCCTTGCGCAAATGTCGACCAACGACAAATTTAGCAATACCTTTTATAGAAAAATGCTTGTTCATAAATGCACGAAATAGGCGAGCGCGTTCTTTCTTTGTTATATCTTTGCCTGTTAAAGTAGTGATGGCTTCTTGAGTTATAGAATTAATAAATGCCTTAGCACCATTACTAAAGTCTTCTGCATTAACCTTGGATGGATGTCCAAAAATAAATAAAAAAGAGATAATAATTGCCAACCCAGCGCCAAGAGTTCCTTGGCGGACTACTAAATTTTTTTCGACCAAAAAGCTTTTCATTTTTTTCCTAATAACTTTGGATTAAGGAATTTATTCCCTAACGTTTCCATACCATTTATTGAAATACAAAAAAATTCAAAATTAATGATTTTGCTTATATAATATCAAATAAATATGCAAGAAAAAGACTTTAGCTAAATTTCAAAATCTAGATAAATTTTTTACATTTTTTCGAGTTTTCCCTATGACCCTTGACCCATACTATGGCTATTTCGTTGGTGGAGATAAAGCTTTTACCGTTGATGCTCCAAAGATAAAATTTGGCGCCGGCTCTCTTTCTGAGATTGGAGAAGATGCTCGTTCACAGAATATATCTCGAATAGCACTGTTTACAGACCCCGTAGTTAGTAATTTACAACCAACCGAAATAGCACGCACGTCACTTGAGGTCGCTAAAATCGATGTAACCATTTTCGATGAAATAGAAATTGAGCCAACAGATCGTTCTTTTAAGGCCGCAATTCAATTCGCTATAAATGGTAATTTTGATGGATTTGCATCAGTTGGAGGTGGATCTGTAATAGATACCGCCAAAGCCGCAAATCTGTATTCAACCTATCCAGATGATTTTTTAGCTTATATAAATGCGCCAATTGGAAGTGCTAAACCAGTGCCTGGCCCATTAAAACCTCATATAGCTTGTCCAACTACATTTGGCACAGCGTCAGAATGCACCGGCATTGCCGTTTGCGATATGCTAGACTTAAAAGCTAAAACAGGCATTGCCAATGCTCGACTAAAACCAAGTTTAGGAATTCTAGACCCAAACTCCCTGACTACCCTCCCACGACCAGTTGTCGCTGCCAATGGCTTTGATGTTTTTAGTCATGCAATTGAAAGCCTAACGGCAAGGCCCTTTAGTCAACGACCTGCCCCCGAAAATCCAGACCTTAGACCTTTAGGACAGGGTGCAAACCCATATAGCGATTTAGCATGCCATGAATCTATACGATTAATAGGAGAAAATTTAATTTCTGCCGTTAACAATGATGATAATACAGAGAATCTTGAAGCATTGATGTTTGCCTCAATGCTAGCCGGTATTGGCTTTGGAAACGCTGGTTGCCATTTGCCTCATGCAATGTCATATGCTGTTGCTGGATTAACCAACAAATTTCAAGCATCAGGTTGGCCGACAAATAACCCTATCGTACCTCATGGCATCTCTGTCATAGTCAATGCGCCCGCAGTATTTAGGTATACTGGACCTGCCTGTCCAGAGCGACATTTAAAGGCTGCAGAGGCAATGGGGGTGGATATATCAGGAGCAAAACTTAATGAGGCTGGAAATATTTTAGCAGACCAAGTAGTTCAAATGATGCGTATAACAGGCATACCAAATGGAAATAGTGAAATCGGATATAAAGAAAGCGATCTTGATACTTTATCTGAAAAGGCATTTTTACAGCAACGGCTATTACTCAATTCACCTTTGGTCCCTGATCTAAAACAATTAAGAAACCTTTTTTACGATTCACTTAGCTACTGGTAGGTAATAGTGAATTCACTCAACCCAAGCATACTAAAAAAACTAAAGTTTGTAGTTGGAGAAAAAGGTTGGCTTGATGACAGTAATGATATGGCTCCATATTTAAGCGACGAACGCAATCTATTTCATGGCAAAACCAATATAATACTAAAGCCTCAAAATTCCGCTGAAGTAGCAAAGATAGTTAAAATTTGTGCTCAAGAGAAAATAGGCATCGTGCCACAAGGTGGCAATACAGGCTATTGTGGTGGATCTATACCTAATCCCAATGGCTTGGAGGTCGTCATCTCTCTCGCACGCCTTAACCGTATTAGAGAGATTAATACTATCAACAATACCATGACTGTTGAAGCAGGTTGCATTCTGTCTGATATCCAAACCAAGGCAAAAGAATCCAACAAGCTATTTCCCCTAAGTCTTGGAGCTGAAGGCAGTTGCCAAATTGGCGGAAATTTGGCAACTAATGCGGGCGGCACCCAAGTCCTTCACTATGGTAATGCACGCGATTTAGTACTTGGACTTGAAGTCATTTTACCTGATGGTCAATTGCTCAATATGCTTAGGGCTCTAAGGAAAAATAATACTGGTTATGACTTAAAACACCTATTTCTTGGATCTGAAGGAACACTGGGGATTATTACTGCTGCAGTAATCAAGCTTTTCCCTCTTCCCAAGCAAGTAATTACTTCAATCGTTGCTTTACCAAATTCAAGTGCTGCCGTATCGCTTTTAACAAATCTTCAGAGCAAAATAGTAGGCAGCATCACAAGTTTTGAATTTTTCAACCGATCTTCTCTAGAACTAGTCATAGAGCACATCAGTAATGCACGTGATCCGTTTGTTAAACCGTATGATACGTATGTGTTATTAGAAATTAGCTCAAGTCAGTCTAAGCAAAATATAAAGGGTTCATTGGAAAATCAGCTATCTGAAAAACTAGATGAAGGGTGTGTACTAGATGCGGTAATTGCTGATAGCGGTGAACAATGCAAAAAACTTTGGAAGTTACGCGAAAGCATTCCCGAAGCACAGAAGTGCGCAGGCGGATGTATTAAACATGATGTGTCCGTCCCAATATCAAGGATAGCAGAATTTATAAGCTTGACATCCAAACTTGCAAAAAAAGAAATAAAAGGAGTGAGAGTGATAGCCTTTGGACACATTGGCGATGGAAATATTCACTTCAATCTAACCCAACCTCTTAATATTAAAAACGATGATTTTCTTTCCCACACATTGCCACTTTCAACAAAAATCCATGAAATAGCAATGAAACTAGGTGGTAGTTTTAGCGCTGAACACGGTATCGGCATCCTAAAAAAACATGAATTAAAGCGTTTTAAATCTTTGGTCGAACAAGACCTAATGGAATTAGTCAAAGATGCCATCGATCCCGAAAACATTATGAATCCAGACAAAGTTGTTACAGTTAAACCTAAGCCACATCTGTTAGATTAACTTTATAATTCTTTGACTTGCGCAGAATCTTAATAATTTCATTTCGCAAATCTATTCTACCCTAAGAGAAAGACTTCTTAGTAGAATATCAGGTATATTCACACCCCGAGTCTCAGCTATGGCTCGGGTTTCAAAACGTCGCTGACCAGGTATTCTCGTTCCAGGCTGGTTATTGATTTCTTTAATAAGAGTTTCGATCCGGGCAAAAACACCATCACCCCCAAAGTTCTCAGGTTTAAATATAAAAAAGAATTGGCCAGTTTTTGAAGGACCATCCTTTGTATCAAGAAAAGATGAAGCCTCGAAACCAAATTGTGAACCTGTCATAGCTGCTCCCATTAATTCCACCATTAGAGCCAAGGCTGCCCCCTTTGCATTTCCTATTGGCAATATTGAACCACCTTGAATAACAGCCTTCGCATCGTTCGTTGGCTGACCATTAGCATCTCTTGCCCAATTATCAGGTATTTTATCTCCCTTATCTTTAGCAAGCTTAATTTTTCCACGCGCAACCTTAGAAATTGAAAGGTCAATAACCAAAGGAAAAGTTTCAGGCCTAGGACAAGCAAACGCGATAGGATTAGTCCCATATAGTGGTTTGCTCCCTCCCCAAGGGCTAATTGCAGCAGGAGTATTCACAAAGGCGATAGCCGCTAGCCCAAGATTTGCAATGCGTTCCACATGATGTCCAATTACGCCAGCATGAGATGAGTTGCCTATAGCAAGAGCAACAACACCTGTTTCTTTTACTATTTGAAATGCTTTATAAAGCCCCAAATCAATAGCCGGATAAGAAAATCCGCATCTCCCATCTATGTGAACCACAGCGCCATTACGTTTAGTTGCAATTGGTTCAGCAAATCCGTCCACCTTTCCACACTTGCTTTGATCCGCATACATCGGAAGCCGTGATATCCCATGAGAGGGTATGTCATCGGCATCAGCTTTTACCAAAGCTGATGCAACAGACGTTGCATTTTCTTCAGATGTTTTAGACGCTAACAATACCCTCTTCGCCAAACCTCGAAGATCCTGAAGGCTGATATTTGTCAAGACTTAATCTCTTATGCACTACGGTAGAGTTTGGTTAGCACAAACTCGTTATGACCTAACGCCTCAGCTGCAGTCAAACGCCCATTACAAGTACGAATAGTCATATCGATCAGAGCATCGCCAGCCTCGTTTAAACTTAGTTCCCTACGAAGTATTCCGGAAACATCTAGGTCTACATGTTCGCCCATAGTACGAACTGTTCTGGGATTGGCAGTTAACTTAATCACAGGCTCAATTGGGTTGCCTATGATATTTCCCTGACCGGTTGGAAATAAGTGCACTACAAAACCAGCTGCCGCCTGAAGCGTTACACATTCTGCCGCAGCTGAAGATGTATCCATAAAATATAACCCAGCCCCTCGGCGAGGAGTTTCTGCAGGCCTTAGCACATCAATAAAACTAGCCTTTTTTCCAATTTTTTCCAGGTTGCCAAATGCTTTCTCCTCTATTGTAGTGAGGCCACCTTCAATATTTCCCTTTGTTGGCTGTGAATCTGACAAGTCATTTGTCTTAAACTGCTCAATTACATCGTCATTATACGACTGCCAGGTCTTTAAAAACTTAGCTCCAATGTGCTTGGTTTTAGCTCGCTTTGCACAATTAAGTTCTGCACCAGTAATTTCCGAAGTTTCTCCAAAACAGGTAGTAGCACCCCAAGTATCCACTTTATCAATAAAATTACCCACCGTAGGATTCGAGGCTAAACCAGAAGTGGTATCAGATTCGCCACACTTTACCGAAACCCACAAATCCCTTATTGAACATTTCTCCCTTTCCAATTCAGAAGATGCCTGAACGAGTTCTTTTGCGACTCTACTTGCATCTGCTATGGTTTGGTGATCACCATTTTGTTCAATCGCAAAACCTCTTACAGGCTTACCGGTCTTAGCAATTCCATCAACGATAAGCCCAGTCCACTGTGGTTCAATACCAATAACAACCACTGCGGCTACATTAGGGTTAGATCCTGTACCGATTAGAGTACGAAAGTGTAATTCCAAGTCTTCACCAAACTGCAAACGACCATAAGGGTGGGGTATTGCCTTAGTTCCCTTTATATTATTAGCAACAGCTTCGCATGCAGTATTAGATAAGTCATCTAAGGGCAAAATTATGACATGATTACGAATACCAACTCGGCCATTTTCACGACGCCATCCCAAAAAGGTTGGCCTCTTATTCACACGCTGAGATTTGTTTAAGCGTTTAGAAAAAGACTTTTTTGCAACGATTTTCTTTAAACTTTTAGCTATGATTACCACCTTTTAGTCTTCAAGTTCTGAGTGTGAACATGGCCGCCCTTCGAAATGGCAGATACACATTTACCAATGTCATGTCCGTACTTAATTACGGCATCGCCATTATTGATAGTAGTTAGGGCTATTTTATGGCCAATTGGTATAGCTTTAAGACACTTAATCTTTATGGTCTTATTGCCCTCCATAACCCAACCGGTCAGTATTTGATTTTTTTTCACGCCTTCTACAACGACTACTCCAACTGTATCTTGCAATGTGTGTACAAGAAGATGCGGTACCGACACTATGCACCCCTCCTAATAATTATTGATTTACTAATCAGTAAATTTTAATTCGATAAATCGCTGTAACATCGCGATTAAGAAAAACTAAAGTCAGCAGTCGAAATATCAGATGCAGTGGTAAGGTCCATATCAGCTAAAACTATTAAGCCATTCGAACCAGTATTATCTTCATCATACAAGAGAAAATTAGCAGAGTCGTTTCCACTGGCAGCATGAGTATCAGTAAATGTTAAGAAAGCAATGTAATCAGTATCATCTGCTATATTATTCGGCGCACTAGAAGCCAATCCATCAATTGTACCATCACCCAAAGCAGTTTTTAGAACCCCAAGGTCTGCACCAGCCCAAGAAATTTCTACATAGTTTGTACCTTCAGTTAGTGAAGAAATATTACCAAAACCACTACTTTTCAAATTTATCTTATCACCTTCTGCGCTACTGAAATCTAAAATTCTGTCAGCACCTATTGTAGTAGTCGAACCATCTGAAGTAGCCTGATATTTGAAAATATCAGACCCTGATCCACCAACTAGCAGGTCGGCTCCAGCTCCGCCATCGAGAGTATCGGCGCCAGCTCCGCCAAATAGCTTATCCATACCGCCCCTACCTTTAATAACATCGTCACCATCCAAACCGTAAAATTGTTCTCTATCACCATTTCCAACCATATTGTCAACATTGTTAGTACCTAATGTATACTCGGAAGCCAAAGTTGCGCCACTATTGGCAGAACCAGGAACGAGCACACCTATTGGCTCGAGTGCTAGAACACTATCCACAGCAGTATCTCCAGTGTCGCCTACAACAACCTGGAGAGTATGCGTAGTAAGGCTGGTGTCCAAAAGACCGACTAAATAGTCAGGTTTGGTGATTCCATCGGATTCTAAATTAAGCGTACCAGAGGTATTATCAAAAAAGAAGCCACCAGTACCTGGGTCATCGTTTGCTCCAGATCCAGTAGACTTAAGAAATTCGACTTCTCGACCATTAGGGAAAGTAAGATAATTTATTCCATCTACGAAAACAGCTGCAATATCAGTATATTGGCCACCATATTCATTATATTCCTCTGTACCGTACATCCATTTAAAGGCAAGAGCTTCTGCATGTGGTGGTACCGTAAAGTTAAAGGTTAACAAGGAAATATCGGTGGTATTCTTACCCATAATTATGCCGCTAGCACCACCCGCTTCTGTAGAATAAGATGTTGAGGTATTGGACAAGGGAGGCGTTGCATCACCGCTTGAGAACATTACTCCATTTGCTACAGAGTAAGTAACTCCGCCCGTTGTACCAAAATCAAGACTGTTAAAGGTTCCTGCTGAAGCTCTATCCCCAGAAAGGTTAGCCATAAAAACTACTGATCCATGATTTGGTACTATTCCGGGAAGGCCTTCAGCAAATTTATCCACTATTAAGTTAGCGAGTGCAGTATCTTCCGGACTTGCCGTTACTTCACCTGCGACATGAACATGATCTAGAGAATCTGCAAAAACAGTGAGACCATGAGCCATCGCAACAGGAGCATGATAGTGAGTTTCAAATCCAAAATCAGGTGAAGTTTTAACATCAAAAGTAAAAGAAGTTTTAGCATCAAACGACATAGAAAAAGACTCGGGTCCAGGCCCCATGCCTGGCATACCTGACATGCCTGGCATACCTGACATACCAGGGGCGTATGGGTCACTTGCAGGGGAGAACATTCCTGAACCAGAAAAAACGGATGAAGACATAAATCCACTCATAGCTCCACCACCACCAAAGAAAGATGGTCCACTTGGGCTAAATCCACCTCCAGGACCTCCAGGGCTAAATCCTCCTCCAGGACTAAATCCTCCTCCAGGACCTCCAGGGCTAAATCCTCCTCCAGGGCTAAATCCTCCTCCAGGGCCTCCAGGGCTAAATCCTCCTCCAGGACCCCCGGGGTCAAATCCTCCTCCAGGACCTCCGGGATCAAATCCTCCTCCAGGACCTCCGGGACCACCGGGTCCTTCTATAAATGCTCCTTCAGGACCACCGGGACCACCAGGGCCTTCTTTAAATGCTCCTTCCGGACCACCAGGACCACCGGGTCCTTCTATAAATGCTCCTTCAGGACCACCAGGACCACCAGGGCCTTCTAAAAATGCTCCTTCCGGACCACCGGGACCACCAGGGCCTTCTATAAATGCGCCTTCAGGACCACCGGGACCACCAGGGCCTTCTAAAAATGCGCCTTCCGGGCCTCCGGGACCACCAGGGCCTTCTAAAAATGCGCCTTCCGGGCCTCCAGGACCACCAGGGCCTTCAGGGCCAAACTCTCCTTCCGGGCCGCCTGGACCACCGGGTCCTTCAGGGCCAAACTCTCCTTCCGGGCCGCCTGGACCACCGGGCGGTTCTAAGATTTCTCCTTCTGGACCACCGGGACCTTCGGGTCCCAACTCTCCTTCTGGCCCTAACTCTCCTTCTGGACCACCGGGGCCTTCAGGTCCCAACTCTCCTTCTGGACCACCAGGACCTTCGGGACCTAACTCTCCTTCTGGTCCTAACTCTCCTTCTGGTCCTAACTCTCCTTCTGGTCCTGGGCCTTCACCTTCTGGACCTGGGCCTTCTCCTTCTGGTCCTGGGCCTTCACCTTCTCCTTCTGGACCTGGGCCTTCTCCTTCTGGACCTGGGCCTTCTCCTTCTGGGCCTGGGCCTTCTCCTTCTGGGCCTGGTGCCAATCCCTCAACCCCCAGAGCCTCAGCTTTTGCAAGAGCTTGAGCAGCTTCCGCTTGAGCAGCATCAACAGCAGCAATAGCGGCCTCTGCCTTAGCTGCAACATTTTGTGCAATATTAGCAGCTTCACTAGCTGCTGCTTCACTTGCAACAGCCACTGCTGCTTTTGCCTCGGCTTGAGTTTCAGCTGCGACGATAGTTTGTTGAGCTTGAACTAGCAATGCAGCACCTGGGACTTCAATCCCGGCAGCTCCAGCTGCAACGGCAACAGCACCAGTATCACTAGTTGCTAGTGCTTCAGACTCTGTCTGAGCAACTTCAGTAACTGCCTTCGCAAGATTAGCTTCAGCAGCAGCTACGATAGCTTCTGCCTGAGCAACCGCTGCTTGTGCTTTAGCAGTGGCAGCAGCAGCAGCTTCAGCATTTGCTACTGTCTCAGCGGCTGAAACTTTTGCTTGAGCTGCGGCAACTTCTTGAGCAGCAGCTTCTGCAACAGCCTCATCAGCAGCAGCACTTGCGGCAACAGCTTCCTGGGCAGCAGCTTCTGCAGCTGCTTGTTCTGCAGGAGTTTCTGCTGTTGCGGCAGCTTCAGCGGCAGCAGCGGCAGCGGCTTCTGCCTCAGCTGCGGCGGCATTAGCAGCCGTTTCTGCAGCAATAGCAGCTTCTGCAGCTGCTGCTGCTTCTGCCTCTGCTGCGGCAGCGGATTCTGAAGCTTCTGCTGCAGCAGCTGCTTCTGTTTCAGCGGCAGCGGCTGCTTCTGAAGCTGCAGATTCGGCTTCCGCAGCACTGGCTTCTGCTTCCGAAGCAGCGGCTTTAGCCTCCTGCGCTTTAGCCTGAGCAACTTTTTGTTGCTGTAGACCCTGCTGGGCACCAGTGACTACATTTTGAGAAACAGCTTGTGCAGCGTTAGGAAGCGCAGCAAGTGCCCCTCCAAAAGTCTGCCCCATTTGTTGAGGTGTCATGACAAAGGGAGGGGAAGGTGCTTGTGTAGAACTAGCAATGTTTATTGCCTGCCCAGATGCACTAATTGTCTGACTACCTGATCCATTCCCAATTGTCATTTCTCCAACAACACCGCCAGCTTCTGGCAACAAAACAGCAGTAGTGACACCAGCAGAATCAACCTTACCTCCACTAGCAGTGCCACGAATTCCAATCGTTGCTGTTGGTGTATTTAGAACCATAGCATTTGGATCTGTTTTAGCGACTTGACCACTAACAAAAGTAAAAGCCCCCTGAAGCAAAGAAACACTTCCACTTCCAGTTTGCTGAACGGGGTCATAGACCATTTCGTCTAGAGTTATACGCCCACTTTCGCCAAGCGAAAGTGTGCTGTCATCCTCAAAAACAATTCCAATAGAACCATCTGCGCCTGTTTCTAAAATATCACCTTGAAACAAAGGATCGCCTTGATTAATTTTTTCTCTAGAACCATCTGCACGGACTACCTCCACTAACCCAGACGCAGTATCAATGGTACCTATCGGCACCTTTCCTGCCACCGAGCCTGCTTGAGCATATTGACCTGGTGCTTGAGGACCAGCTAAACGAATAGCAATATCGCCTCTCAAAACCACACCATCAGTTGTTGTTAGATCTGGAGGATGTTCTTGCAGGAAGTAATCGCGTAAAATTAATTTTTGACCATCAGGACCTATCAAGTTTAAATCTGAACCAGAACGATCAAAATCAGCACGTAAAAACCAAGCGTCACCAGGAATAACTATCTGTTCACCAGCAGATCCAAGCTGATGAATAGTAATTGAGTTATCAGCTAAATCAGCTAATTCCTCAAAATCTAACGAATTTTTAGCGTCATTCGCGATAGGTTTGCCCCCCAATAGTACAAATAAAACAAACCATTATACAACGGTATAAAACCTGAAGTCAGTGACAGCTATCACCTTATAGGCAATCTTTAAATAAAAGTAGGGTATTCACTCTTTAAAGTTAAGTTTTTTATAACCTTAAAGCAACCTAGGACATAGATAAAAAGTTCCATCGTTATGCCATTATTATCCTTTAGATAAGAACCTAACCTCAGATAAAGCTAAATCTACAGAAAAGCAGCGTCCGATTGCTACAATTCCAATACGTCGCAGCCTACTAACATCAAGATGCGCATCAAGCCGATGTGGGGAGAAAACTGTAAAAGGAAGATCTATTGTTTCCCAGTCCCTACCAGCAAAAAAATGAGCCCGGTAGGACTGCCATGGGTGAATACTATCAATAGTTCGAAGGTGGACTGAATATTGCTCATTATTGCCACGAACTACGAAACTAATACCAACGTATGATGAGGCATCAAATGTATGACCTGTTCTTGATAGATCCAGTGTTGCTTGAATAAATCCGCCATTATTTTCCAGACTAACTTCCCCAGTCAGAAGCAAACAGGAATTTCCACTAAAGGAGGTTTGGGACACAAAAGACTGGGAGATTCCCCCCATAACTTGATCGCTTACACTTCTCCACTTTGTGCCTAAATTTGAGATTAAGCCTTGGTCCGAAAAATCATCAATTAACATGATAAGGTACTATATTCACTTAAGGTTAGTGGATGGCCCAATTTGCTATTATTCAAATAAAGGATAACCCCTCTAATTAAGTGAGTAGATTGCTCCGTTCAAAACTACCGCATATGTAACCCACATTATATAAGGAACTAAAAGCCATCCAGCTAATTTATCAACCTGCCAAAATACTCGTATATTTGCAGCAATGGCTATCCATAAAAAACAAATCTCAATAAACGCCCATCCAACTGCACGCGCTCCAAAAAAAATAAAAGACCATGCCAAATTAAGAACAAGTTGAACCCCAAACACTGTTAGTGGGTAACGCCTAGCTTTGCTATCAGCATTCAACCATATAAGCCAAGCTGAAATACCCATCATCAAATACAGTGATATCCAAACTGGCGAGAATACCCAATCTGGTGGCGTGTAGGTCGGTTTTTCTAATTCTTGGTACCAAGTGTTTACAGACGTATGCGTCACCGCACCACCAATGGCTGAAATTGATAGACAGAGCGCCACAAAACCAGACAAACTAGTAAAATTTGAAGATTGTATTCTCATTTTCCAAATACTCTAAACCTAAGTTAAATGAATGGATCGTAAGCCCATTGTAAAAGGGCTTGACGTTGTCGTCGCCGACAATCCAAGTT
The DNA here is from genome assembly GCA_036337015.1 of Pseudomonadota bacterium. Lineage (GTDB taxonomy): Bacteria > Pseudomonadota > Alphaproteobacteria > Rhodospirillales > Casp-alpha2 > Casp-alpha2. The sequence continues at coordinate 98,245 of JAYZEZ010000001.1, forward strand.
AATTGGCTCGCAATTAGCGCGGATGCCCCCTATGTGTCGGGGTCCAAATGCTTTCCAACGTCTAATTTGCAATTGATCAACATCAGTGATTCTCCGTCCCATAGAAAATCGGCAATACCATTGGAACCAACCTAATGGATCCTCTGGAGTTATCCAACCCCTAGCTTGCCACTCTTCTCGTGAAAGACCAGACCGTATATTGAAACAATTTAAAGAAACGTCAAAGCCATCATCGCTTAAGTTTGCATTCTTAAACCATTCACCAGGGTATTCATCAATTTTACCTTCAAAATACCAGCCTCCAAAAACACCTAGCTCTAACATTTTTGAGGGGCTCAACTGTGGAAGAAAATCTTTCATCTCTTTCTACTATTTACTAAATTCTACCTAAAAAAGCTTTATAAATTACTATGTTGTTAAATATTAAACTATTTATCAAAATCAAATCAGACTATATGCAAAAATTAAAAATACTGGATTTTCTTCATAAATGTATTCGTTTGGGCTATAGTAAGAAATTGTTATTAATTTCTAGAAATGAGGTAATTTGATGTACGACAGTAAAAATCCAGAAACGATCGTCTTACATAGCGGATTTAGGAGTGATGAAACCACGGGTTCCGTTGCTGTGCCTATCCATCAAACCTCTTCCTATCAATTTCAAAATACCGAACATGCAGAAAACCTTTTTGCACTTAAAGAGCTTGGTAATATTTATACGCGTATAATGAATCCAACCAATGATGTGCTTGAAAAACGTATTACTGCGCTAGAAGGTGGCGTCGCAGGATTGGCAGTAAGCTCTGGTCAGGCAGCTTCGACTTACTCTATTATGAATTTAGCACGCTCTGGAGATAATTTTGTTGCGTCTACAGACCTATATGGTGGCACCTGGAATTTATTTAACAATACTATGATGAATGACCTAGGCATTGAGGTCCGCTTTGTAGACCCTAGTGATCCTCAGAATTTTCTCCATGCAACCGATGATCGTACTCGTTGCTATTATGCAGAAACATTACCAAATCCAAAATTAAATGTCTTTCCAATAAAAGAAGTAGCCGATATTGGTCAAAAACTTGGCATCCCTCTCATTATGGATAATACTGCCTGCCCAATTCTTTGCAAACCAATCGATCACGGCGCTTCTATAGTAGTATATTCCACGACCAAATACATTGGGGGTCATGGCACCTCTATCGGTGGCATGATAGTGGATAGCGGAAAATTTGATTGGGAAGGCAATAAAGATAGATTTCCGACGCTTAATCAACCCGACCCAAGTTATCATGGCGCAGTTTGGACTGAAGCTGTAAAACCTTTAGGTCCAATTGCTTATATAATTCGTGCTCGTGTAATTTTATTGCGAGATTTGGGAGCCTCCATGAGCCCATTAAGTGCGTTTCAGTTTATTCAAGGTCTAGAAACGCTTCCATTAAGAATGCGAGCACACTGTGAAAATGCCCAAAAAGTAGCAGAATTCCTTAAATCCCATAATAAAGTATCAAATGTCATTTATGCTGGATTTTGCGAAGGTGAATTGAAGCGCCGAGCTGATACATATCTCAATGGTGGATATGGTGCTTTAGTTGGTTTTGAACTGACAGGAGGAAAAGACTCAGGCCGTAAATTTATAGATGCACTCAAAATGTTTTATCATGTAGCAAATATTGGAGATGCCCGATCGCTAGCTATCCATCCAGCATCAACAACCCATTCACAACTAACTGCTGAAGAACAGCAATCAACTGGCGTGACCGAAGGATATGTTCGTTTGTCAGTTGGTATAGAGCATATTAACGATATTCTGGGAGATCTAAAGCAGGCCCTAGATTCTTCTTAAAATTAAGCTAAAACTAAAATGTGAAATTTTCATAATGAGTTTTATTAGCGTTATTTCACCAAAAAAATTAAATTAGTGTTCCTGGAAATACCCTTTTTAATAATCTCCTTCGCGTCAACTCTTGCGGACCATCAAAATTCCCAATGATCGTATTACGTTCACTAATCACAAATTCACTATCAAAAAATATCCAACTTTTTTTATCGTTTTCGCAATTGCCAATTATAATATATTTTTCATCCACAATTAATGTAGCTGCTTGTTTTGGTTCACTAATCTCGTGCATTCGACAATCTTGACCATATTCACGAAAACACCATGCTTGTAATTCATTAATTTTCTTCTTTGCATCCAGATTTTCATCCACCTCATAATTATATTGGCTATTTATATATCCAACATAAATATTAATGCCTTTAGCTATACAAGATCGAAAAGATTCCTCAAATTCAGAATTCATTACGTAGCTAGTTTTCCAACTAGATATTAGAACAAGACTTTCCTCAACATCTCCTAAAGCCTCTAAAAATATTTTTTTATGATTCAGCGAAGTTTCTATATAATCAATTCTAGATTTTGAAATTCTCTTAAAATTTTTTTTTAAATTGTCACTTTTTATCTTGTTCAGATCAAACTCTAGTTGCTTAAGCTTTTGACACTCATTCCCCTCTCCTCCAAAAAAGCTAATTATTTTTTTCCAAAGTTCACTCATTATCTCAATTTGCATCCACCCTAGATTAACCAATCATTATTATGTTATTTTAGAAAGTGACTGTTCAAATTATTAAACAAGAAAAGCCCGCAACAAAAATTGTAACGGGCTTTATCAGTGATAAGTTAGACGTTTTAATTGAGATGCGGTATTAAAGCAGCAGCAACTTTTTTAGACTTGGACCTAAACTTTAGAGCTTTGATTTGATCTAAATTTGAAGTGTCTCCTCCAACAATAACAAAACCTATCATTCCCATATTTTTATGAGGCGTACACCAATAGGCATAAATCCCAGGAATTTTGAATGTATATTCAGCATCTTTATTTACTTTGGACTTAAACTTACCGACTCCTTTCGGCACCCCTTTTTTTATAAACTGGACATTGTGCCCCCTATCTATTGATTTCCATAATACTTTGTCTCCGACCGCAACTTTTACGATCTTTGGGGAAAACACCATTTTTTCTTTGCCTTCCTTGTTAAGCATTTCAACAGTAGTGGTTCCAGCCATCGCTCCTTCAGTTAAGAACAAACCAATCAAGAAAACGAAAAGAATCCTCATTGAGAAAAAACTCCTTTAGATGATGTTGGGTGATCAAATCACCGAGGTTAAAAAAATCTAATCAAGTTATATTTAATAATAAAAAACTATAATTTACAGTGTTTAAAAACTATTTTTTTGCTTTTTTCAAATTTAAAATTCAAGTCAAAGAAAAGGGATACAAAATTCTTAAGAGAATTTACCCTGCTTCTAACAGAAGCTACAATTAATCTAATTTAAGTCTAGTTGATATTCTTTAAGAGTTTCAAGTTTTATGAGCTCTAGCGTCTTAATGTTTGTTGAAGTTAATTTTATTCGAGGTGCGCAACCCGCCTGCCTAGCTTCTTCCCAACGAAGGGAGCATAGACACCAATAATCTCCCGCCTTCAGCCCCTTGAATCCATAATCAGGACGCGGAGTTATTAGGTCATTACCCTTGCTTTGAGAAAATAAAAGAAATTCGTCCGTCATCAGGGCACAAACAGTATGAGTCCCAATGTCAACGGACCCAGTATTACAGTAGCCATCACGATAAAAACCTGTGATTGGGTCTAACCCACAAGGTAAAAGTTCTGTCTCTAGTACATTTTTTTGATTGTCAGTCATACTTTTTAATACAATTCTATATAATTTTTACTGTATAATGAAAAATTGTAATTGTTAAGGAAGGGCTGATTACTAGCAATTTGAAATGTTAAAATATATTTTTAAATTACTTTCCATAAAACTGATCTTATTTATCGCAATTTTTATGATTCCTACAAATCTACAAAGTGCAGATAAAGAATATGGGGAATACCTCTCATCTGAATGCAAAGCTTGTCATACAAGTTCAAAGGCATCTTCTTCTGGAATCCCTCCATTAAATGGAAAATCTTTTGACTACATTGTTACAGCTCTTGAAGAATTCAAGGACAAAAAACGAGCTAGTCCAATAATGCATATGATTGCAAAAGCATTAGATAAAGAACAAATCAAAGCCCTAGCCGCATATTTTTCTTCACTAAAGTAAAAAAACATTTTCCAATTAAGATTAATTATCAATATAATAACTCCTAGCAATTCAAAATGAATGCCATACAAAAATTATTTATTAAAAATCGAATAAATCGGGGGGCTAAATGAAAAAGATTACGAGACGACAATTTACGAAAGCTGCTTCTTTAGTTGCTGGAGGCGTTGCTTTTCCTAATATAGCTTTTTCTGCGAAACCAAAAGTTGTAGTAGTTGGCGGTGGTGCAGGAGGTGCAACAGCTGCGAGGTATCTTGCAAAAAATCACCGGGGCAAACTTGACGTAACTCTAATTGAAGCTTCAAAACGATATTATACTTGTTTCTTCTCAAATTTATATTTTGGTGGCTTTAGGAATTATGGTTCCATAGGTCACAATTATTATGGTTTGGCAGTTAACAATGGTGTCAATGTTGTTCATGATTGGGCATCTTCAATTGATGCTAAAGGAAAGCACGTTAGGTTAGCATCAGGAGCAACAGTCTCTTACGATAGATTGGTGCTTTCACCAGGAATCGACCTTAAATATGATAGCGTACCAGGTTATTCAGCTGAAGCTCAATCAAAGATGCCCCATGCTTGGAAATCGGGGACACAAACACAGTTATTAAAGCGACAAGTTTTAGCCATGAAAAAAGGTGGAACTTTCGTAATGGTTCCACCAACAAACCCTTATCGTTGTCCTCCTGGGCCTTATGAAAGGGTTTCAATGATTGCGCATCTACTTAAAACACACAATCCAGGGGGCAAAATCATAGTCTTGGACCCCAAGCCTAAGTTTTCCAAACAAGGATTGTTTATGGACGGCTGGAACAGACATTACTCTGGTATGATAGAATGGATTGATCCAAAAACACATGGAGGGATCAAAAATATAGATGCCAACAAGATGGAAATTGTAACAGACCTTGATACTTTCAAGGCTGATGCTGCGTGTGTTATTCCTGCACAAAAAGCTGGAGCAATTGCAATGTCGGCAGGTGTCAACGATGGTGACTGGTGTCCAATAGACCCAAGTAGCATGGCAACACAGGCAAATCCAGATATCTATGTTCTAGGAGATGCTTCAACAGCTAAATCAATGCCTAAATCAGGCTTTTCAGCTAATAGCCAAGCAAAGGTTGCGGCCAATCATATTGGTGGTCAATTAGTAGGAGGTAAAGTATATCCTGCTCGTTACTCAAATACTTGCTGGAGCTTAATTGCACCTGATGACGGAATTAAGGTTGGTGCAAGTTATAAAGCCGGTGATAAAAAAATCGATGTTGTATCAAAGTTTATTTCGAAGACAGGCGAAAGTGCTGAAACGCGCAAAACAACGTACGAGGAATCGATTGATTGGTATAATGGAATGACAGCCGATATGTTCTCCTAAAACCAATAATTTCAATCTAAACTTTAAAAGTTTCCAGATTGTTTGGATAATACTATAGGGCCAGATTTTTTTCTGGCCCTATTTTTTTGAACTTAGCTCAAAAGTTTTCTAGTAATATTTATAAGATTTATATTTCCAAAGGCTGGATCATATAAGAATAGGTTCCTTCAGAATCTAAAACATTCCACCTATCTAAAAGAATTTTTCGCAGAAAAATACTGCTGGCATTTTGCATCAGGTCAACATCACCAAGAATTAAATTCTTGCTAAATTTGGTTTCGAATTCAAACGGTTCAGAAATCATTGGACGTATAGTTTTTAAATCGCTTCTAAACTTTAGATCATCCTCTGGTAAATAACCATAAAGAACACGAAAAGGGTAAAGAAGCGTTTCTAAAATAAATTGATCACGTTCACTAAATAAAAAACCAATTTTACGCTTTATCGGATCTAATTCAGGCTCAAACTCGTCCTCGTGAAATCCTATCACAGGCTGCAAACGTCCGAAACGTTTTGTACTTAGATCTCCCCACCACTTCAAACCTTGGAATGTCGGAGAGCCTAGAGAATCCGCATTTTTAACCCCTAACCAGTTACAAAGGGAGGTCAATGTTTCAGATGTCTTGAGTTTCAGATCCTCCAGCCGAATCCCGCGCGATGGGAATTCAGAAAAAATTGCTTGATTAAACAAAACAAAAAAACCAACTATCCTATATATAATTCTCTCATAGGATTGTGCTTCATCAATTGCGGTACTAATCCATGATTCTAAATTCTGAACAGGCTCGCGTACTGTCATCAATAATTTTGTTTCGGGAAAATGTCTGAGATAGTTAAGTAAACCATAATTATCAGGACTATGAATATGATAGAAAATATGAGTATAGTCTCCAACTCGACCCAGTGCATGCTCATAGGCTTTATGAACAAATTTGAAAAAAGTACTCCTATCGACCTTTTCATTCTCTTTTAATAAGGCATTTAGCTTAAGTGCAAAAACTTCCCTATCTAATTGCAGATTTCCATCTCTATCCTCTCCCATCTGCGTATAGCCTTCATCAATGCCTATATGTGTTGTCGCACCAAACCCCAGAGGAGATCTTGCTGTCGCATCAAACAGAACCTCATAAACCTCAATAAAATTTTTAATCATTTCATCAACATTCGATGAAGAAATTAGTCTCCACATGTCCTTACTGAAAAAACCTGCAAAGTAATGACCTGGAAGAGTTGAAATTTGAGGATGTCCATCAACAAGACTATGCAAGAAACCAGAACCACTTCTACCCCAATGAAGTAAAGCAATAAAATTTTCAGGTGTGGTTCTTTCTTTTTTTAGATTCAAAGATTGAGTACAGAACTTCACAGTCTCATCCTCTAAATGAGGAAAATTTTTTGTTGCAATTTTAAAACTGTCATCTGTCTGCAAGCCCGAAAGGCTATCAAACCAGTAATTAAGGAGATCTGGTTCAGGTGAGAAAGGCAATAACGTTCTTAATCTAACCAAATCTATGTGATCAATTTGTGATTCTTTGTAATTTTTAGCTTGTAATGCCTGTAAAACGACACCAAGCAATTCAAAAACTTCAGATTCATCCGGATGCTGCTTTACTACTGTATAAAAATTCAGAAGTGCTTCTTCGAGTAGTCCTAGGCTGGCACAAGCTTTTCCGGAAAGAAAATTTACTATGGTATTTTTACTTTCAATTTTACAAGCATTTTCAAGCACAGCTAGTGCTTCACGTGGCACTGCATTTTTAATCAGAAATTCTGCAAAAGTGATATGTGCAGTGAAGTCATCAGGCATCCCAATCATAGCTTTTCTGAAATGGTGATCCGCTCTATCAATTATCCCAGATTCATTAAGTAAATTTGCGAGATTAAAATGCGCTTTGGCATAATTTGGATCAAGAGCTACCGCTCTTTCCATCGCCTCTATCGCTTTATATCTCTGTTCTGTCGCTTGCAAAGCAGCTCCTAAGAGATTCCATAACTCAGCCGCGTCAGGTGCTATTTGTACAGCTCGCTTAAAGTAATCAACGGCCTTGGGAGAATCGTTCGTCTCTAAAGCTATGATTCCAAGTGAGTGAAGAACTCCCGGCAAATCCGGAGAAGATTTTTGAATTTTCAGAAGCAACGGTCTAGCTTTGTCAAAATTCCCGTTACTCATATATTGGTGTGATTTTTCGAATAATTCCTGTAAAGTCTCAACCTTTTTTTTAGGTTGAACATAATTCTTATTTTTGCCTACCCTGTTTTTTTTGCTCATATGCTCTCTATTTTCAAGGAAATGACTTTAAGATATTTTGACTAATATGGTTTATAAGAAAACAACCTAATTCTCGAGCCTTTATTTAAAAAGATATACATTGCCCAGAATTTCTCGTCCATTTACTAGGAAAAGTCTTTTAAGGTTTTTATTGAAAAAGGCTAATGTTTATGAAGCACGGAGTTGGAGATAGAAGATGTATGATGAACTTATCAAGGGATATTACTGGTGGTGTGTTCAAATGTTGGTAGATATAAGCAAGTGGATGGGCATTACTTATGAAGAACTTAACGTTTGGGTTTTCGTAATCATCCATCCCCTAATAACTATCATCTTAATATTATGGGTATTTCGATTAAAAAAATTACTTAAAAATACTTAAAAAAACTAGAGAAAGACGACCAAATTTCTTTTATTTGATTTCTCTTATGTAAGTTTTTGTTGACTAAGCATTTGACTTAAGCTGTAAATTATAAAATTGCTGAGCTTGCATCAATGGCTGACTATAGATGCGAGTATTTGGGAGGGGGAAATGTCTAAATTAATTCACACGATGATCCGTGTCTTGGAAGAAGAACGGTCTGTTGCTTTTTACCAAAAAGCCTTTGGAATGCGAATTTCACGCCGCCTCGACAAAGAAACTTTCACACTAGTTTATATGCGCGGTGACGAGACCGACCAAGAAATAGAACTGACCATCAACAAAGATCAATCAGAAAATTACACACACGGCGATGGCTACGGTCACGTAGCCTTTGTTGTCGATAATATTGATGAAGAGCACAAGCGTTTCGAGTCAGAAGGCTTGATGCCTAAAGACATTGTCGAATTCAAAGAAGATGGAGAATTGATAGCCAAATTCTTTTTTGTCCAAGATCCAGATGGTTACAAAATTGAAGTGCTTCAAAGACATGGGCACTATCAGTAGATAACATTGCTTATCTTATAATATTAAGCTGGTCATCAAGAACTGGCAATTTAAATTAAAATTTTGGAAGGGAGAACTATAATGACGGATGTACTTGATCGTACGTCGATGACAAGACGATCTTTACTTAAACAAAGTGTTGCACTGGGTGTTACTTTTGCGGTCGGAGGAAGTTTTGTTGCCGCAAACAACGCAGCTTGGGCTTTGGAAGTTAAACATCTTAAGCCAAGCACCATGGCGACACTAATTCAAATGGCACGTGATATTTACCCACATGATCACGTAGGTGATGAATATTACGTAACTGCAGTCAAGGGTTATGACGATGCCAAAAAAGCAGCGAGTGTTGAGGAAGGTATTTCTTCGCTGAATGCCGCTGCTCGCAAAAAAGGCTTTAAGAGTTATCTTGATATGGGCTGGGAGCGAGACCGTGTTGATGTCTTGCGTTCTTTAGAAAAAAGTAAATTTTTTCAAACTGTCCGCGGAGGCTTGATTACAGGTCTCTACAATCAGAAGACCGTTTGGCCGCTCTTTGGATACGAGGGCGAAAGCTACTCGAAGGGTGGCTACATTGATCGCGGCTTCGATGATATTAACTGGCTCTAGAGGGGAAAAAAAATGACTGCACCTTTTAAGAAAAATGACGATAGTGTTGTTGTTATTATCGGCACCGGCGCCGGTGGTGGCGTCCTGGCAAATGAATTAGCTCAGCGAGGGGTCAGCGTTGTATCCCTTGAAGCTGGAAAGCGCCATTTGCCGGAAGATTATATAAACGACGAATGGGCTAGTTTTGGACAATTAGCATGGTTGGATGCAAGAACAACTAGTGGAGATTGGCGGGTAGCAACCGATTTCTCTGGATTGCCAACTTGGATCGTAAAAGCCGTTGGTGGAGCAACTGTCCATTGGGCGGGTGCCTCACTTCGCTTTCAACCACATGAATGGAAGGCAAAAACAAACTATGGCGCTGTTTCGGGCGCCAATTTGTTGGATTGGCCAATTGATTCAAAGGAGATGGCTCCTTGGTATAAGAAAGCAGAGGACAAGTTAGGTGTCACAAGAACGGGGGGTCGCAAAGGCCTGCCTGGTAACAATAACTTTAAGGTTTTTGAGGCAGGAGCTAAAAAGCTTGGGTACAAATACGTCCATACTGGTCGTATGGCTATTAATGCAGAGGATTATGATGGCCGTACATCTTGCCAACAAGTAGGCTTCTGCTTCCAAGGTTGTAAATATGGTGCTAAATGGTCAGCGGCATATACCGATATACCTCGTGGTGAAGCCACTGGAAATCTTGAAGTACGTGAGCAATCCCAAGTACTTCGAATAGAGCATGACAGATCTGGTAAAATTACCGGCGTTGTATATGCAGATAAAAATGGTAAAGAACAAATGCAAAAAGCTCGGATTGTTTGCGTTGCCGGAAATTCAATTGAAAGCCCAAGACTTCTTCTGAATTCTGCAAGTAGCAAGTTTCCTGATGGACTCGCAAACTCTTCTGGTCAGGTCGGCCGAAACTATATGCGCCATATGACTGGTTCGGTTTATGCAAATTTCGAGAAGCCTGTGAAAATGTGGCGTGGCACTACCATGGCGGGAATTATCACGGATGAATCTAGACATGATCCTTCTCGTGGATTTGTTGGCGGATATGAAATGGAGACTCTCTCCATTGGATTGCCGTTCATGGCTGCATTCCTTGATCCAGGCTCTTGGGGGCGAGAGTTTGCAACGGCATTGGACAGCTATGAGAATATGGCTGGCATGTGGTTAGTTGGTGAAGATATGCCACAAGAAACAAATCGTGTGAGCCTAAATCATGACGTTAAGGACCAATTTGGCTTACCTGCACCCAATGTTCATTTTGACGATCATCCTAACGATATCGCAATGCGTAATCATGCATATAAACAAGGAACCGCAGTCTATGAAGCGGTTGGAGCAACCCGTACGTTCCCAACCCCTCCATACCCTTCAACCCATAATTTAGGCACTAATCGCATGTCTAAAAACCCACGTGATGGGGTCGTTAACAAGTGGGGGCAGACTCATGATATTAAGAACTTGTTTATCTCAGATGGAAGTCAGTTCACTACTGGAGCTGCAGAAAACCCTACTCTTACTATAGTCGCATTAGCTATACGCCAAGCAGATCACATTGCAAAAGAGATGGGAAGAAAAAACCTATAATAACTTTAAAAAAACTTAAGCATACGCTAGGGTCTGCGGCTTTGTCGCAGACCCTTATTCTTTTAATTTGCCACCATCTAATAATTTTTAAAAGAAAAAGTCCTCACATCTCTTAATTATTTATTATTTTATTAAATTAAGTTATTGCAGAAAAAACAGCTTATTTTTTAATGACAATCGAATAAAGGGATCGAAATGGTACGATTTTTATATTCGCTAGTTTTATTCACAGCTGGCTGGTTATTTAACTTCTTATTTGACATTCAGTTCGCCACTGGCGTTTTCGTTGGTTGGTTGATGAAGGAAGGTTTTGATGATTTCGCTAATTTGATTCTTGATATATTAAATTGAGAAAGAGATGGAATAAATTGGGTGATGACTAGCGCTTTAGCGACAGCAATGACTAAGATTAAAAACCTTGTTTGCTGGACCGAGCTTCAAGAATTTAAAAGCTGTAAATATTTTTCATTTCAAAATCTCCAGATTTACCCTAATGCTCTTATGGATTTTAAACGTCACGTCTTACTCTTTGCTCTTCTAAGCATTTTTAGCTGGCCAATAAACGCTTCAGAGTTCGATATTTCTTGGCGAATAAACAATATGCAGAAAGCTGAAGTAAATATGACTTTAATAAAAAAAAGTATTTCAGAGTCTAATTACAAACAAGCATGGGAGAATGCCCAGTTTATAAAAAATTGGGCGAATACCATGTTAAAATATTTTCCTAAAGGCTCTGGAGCTTCTATCAATAACTCATCATCAGCAAGCGATGAAATTTGGGAAAATTTTTCTTTGTTTACTCAATTCGCTGTTGCCAAACAAAATGGCGCAAAACAAATGATGGCAGCTGCAAAAAAAATGAATAAGAAACTTTTGCTAGAGGCTTTTCAGAAAACTCAGGAAACCTGTGTTGCCTGCCACGAAAGATTCAGGAATTAAGCAAAACTAATTCAGCTGAAAAATTACGAGTTTGCCATGTCAGAAGCAGAAGATAATTTAGAATATAATTCAAAGAAAAATGAAAATAGATTGATTAAAAGAATAAGATATTCAACTGAAAACTTAGTTTTATTAATAATTACAGTATTTACTCTCTTTCTTCTATTTGAGATTTTTTTTCGTGAATTTCCACGTTTTATGCCATATCCAAACAAATGGAACTATATTCATCATTATGAAGATTTGAGTAGGTTATTCAGAGGATTACCACCTCGAAGTTCAGCTATTCCTAAAATTGTCGCAATTGGTGACTCTTTTACACGCGGTGCTGAAGTTGCACCCCACAAAGACTGGGTATCCATATTAAATAAGAATTATGGCTATAAAATTTTTAATTTAGCAGTGGGCGGATCTTCAACTGTTGAACAATGGGTTCTACTTAAAGAATTTGTTTTCACGAAAAGTGTCAAACATGTTCTTTTAGCCATTTATAGAAATGACATTGACCAAAACTTACCTGATCTAATTCGTCATGAAGCAAGAGGAGATGAGCCATTTATTAGAAGAGCCAAAGAAGTTTCACATTCATACTATGACAGTTGCCCAGATGAAAAATGGTATGATATTTTCAGCACGCAGAAAAATCTTAAAAAATTAAATTTGCCCGGATGCTGGTACTATAAGTCATATTTTTTATCATCATTATTTGACACTTATCGTCAATTAACTCTAGGCGAAAAATTTCAATCGACTATTGATCTAGACGCATCTGACCTTTTTTTTGACCACGTTTCAAAACGTTATATTTCTAGAAATATGGATCTATCTGAATTCAAAAATCTGGAGACTTGGTTAAAAAACAAAACGGCTGGGATAGCATCAACAATAGTAATTCTCAAACGAATCAGAGATAACTTAAATTCTAAGAATATCTCCCTTGAGGTTATTTATCTACCTTCTCAAGAAGAGATTTATTATTCTGATTGGGCAGAAGAATTCAATATCAAAACTACTCCAAATATATCAGCTGGAGCTATTCTTGAACCACATATTTTAGAATTAGGTCTGCCATATAAAAACCTAACCCCATACTTTAGCAAGATTAGAAAATCTAAAGCGCCTTTATTCCTTCCACTTGATCCCCATCCCTCAGAACAAGGACATATGATGATTGCCAAGCAAATTAAAAATTATCTACAAAGTCGTAAGATTAAGTAGTTAATCTTTACATCATTAAGATAAAATTTTTCAAGCAACACTTTTCTAAAGTTTCAGTATTTTGTTTTTAGCATTGCACGAATTTATTTGTACGCTATCTTGCGCATACAAAACTGTAATCAATAAATTTTTTTAATTCATGAGTATACGTAAAAGAATTTGCTATCTGATTGAAGGCTCCAAGATTCAGCGGTTTATCACCGTTCTCATAATAGCCAATGCGATCACTCTAGGCCTAGAAACATCCCCGGAAATAATGATGAGATATGGGGAAGTATTACATAAATTTGATATGTTAGTTTTAGGCATTTTTACAATTGAGATTTTAGGTAAACTTCAATACAGAGGCGTTGGTTTTTTCAAAGACGGATGGAACGTTTTTGATTTTTTGATTGTTAGCATTGCTTTATTGCCATCTGCCAATGAACTTTCTGTCATGCGGGCGCTCCGCATCCTTAGAACTCTTCGACTAATTTCAGTTGTTCCGCAAATGCGTCGAGTTGTTCAGGCTCTAATAACAGCAATCCCAGGCATGTTAAGTGTAGGAGCAATAATTGCACTCGTATTTTATATTGGCGCAGTAATTTCGACTAATTTATATGGAACGACACATCCACAATGGTTTGGCACCATTGGCGAAAGCATGTATTCTCTATTTCAGATAATGACATTAGAAAGTTGGTCTATGGGGATTGTACGTCCAGTTATGGAAGTACACCCATCGGCTTGGATATTTTTCGTACCCTTCATTCTAATAACTAGCTTTGCAATCTTAAATTTGTTTATCGGCATTATAGTTGACGCAATGCAGACACAGCATATAGAAGGTGAGGCAACCCAATACGAAGAAACAACAGAGGAACTTTCAAAGAATATTCGTGAAGAATTAGGAGACGTCCGTCAAGAGCTTGCCTCCATTAAAAAAACACTGAAAGAAAAATTATAATCTCAAGAAACTATTTTTAAAATACCAGCTTGAAATTCGAAGACACTTCTCCCATAAACATAATATGTCAGAAATAAAACATACCCCTAGCTGGTTGCGTCCGGTAGTCGAATATGGCCCCCTAGCTGCCTTTTTCATAGCCTACTACTTATCGGATTTGTTTGTTGCCACGGCTTCAATAATGATCGCCACCGCATTAGCTCTTGCCCTTTCATATATTGTGGAACGCCGAATTCCGATGATGCCGCTAATCACGGCTGGAATCATCGGTGTATTTGGCGGCCTAACTCTCTGGCTTCAAGACGAAACCTTCATCAAAATGAAGCCGACAATTATTCAAGCCATTTTCGGCACGGTCCTAATTTCCGGCCTTCTGATAAAACGTCTATTTTTAAAATCCCTAATGGGAGGTGCTTGGCAAATAACAGATGAAGGCTGGCGGATTTTAACGATACGCTTCTCGTTTTTCTTTTTTTTATCAGCAGCATTAAACGAAATAGTCTGGCGCACACAAAGCACTGACTTTTGGGTTAATTTTAAGGTATTCGGCCTCATAGGTCTGACCCTTATTTTTATTCTCACTCAATTACCTCTGTTGAAAAGATTTCCAATTAAAGATAATAACACCAACTGATGATCGATGATGTCTCGCCTATAAAGTTTATTTTATAAAGGCCTTTGTGATTACAAATGTACTAGAAGTGATGAGTGCGGCTTAAATATTAGATTGGGAGTTCTGGCTCAGCCACCCCTACTATGCACAACGAATTTTATTTAAAAGACTTTTTACTCGCAACCTTCAAGGCGTCGGATAAGATCGAAAGACTTTGATCTAGCTCCTTATCGGTCGTAGTCATTGGCGGAACTAAGCGAATAACATTAAGCATCTGGCGTGATCCACGCTTCTGAAAAATTAAGCCTTTGGACTCACAATAGTCAAAAATTATCGACAATGCGGTATTGGCCGGCACCTTAGTCTTGCGATTTTCAACCAGTTCTATACCGATTAACACACCACGACCGCGAATATCGCCTATCAATTCATACTCCTTAGCAAATTCTTCGAAAGCCTCTTTGATCCGCTTTTCGATATGACGTGCTCGTTTTGGTAAATCATCGTCAACAACGATATTTATGCTTTCCTCCCCAGCAGCGCAAAGTAGCGGGTCAGTAGCATGCGAACGGGTTGCAAAGTAACCGTTCTTGGAGGCCCTAGTAGCAATTTCAGTCGATGTGCAAACGGCGCTAATTGGTAACCCGCCTCCAAAATGTTTGGAAATTGTAATAATATCAGGCATGACGCCTTCATGTTCATAGCCAAACAATTTACCGGTCTTGCCAAGACATGTCTGACTCTCATCAAAAATCAGCAACATACCGCGCGCCTCCAACTCCTTCTTCAATTTTTTTGAATAGCCCTTTGGGGGAACGATAACACCACCTGCACTGAGAATGGGTTCCGCAATCATTGCCGCTGGTTTACCTGTGAAATTAGCATCTGCTAACTCCAAGCTGACATCCAAACATTTAAAAGCACATGAATTAGGCTCAAGGCTAAGCGGACAACGATAGCAATAGGGTGCCAAAATAGCAGTTGTAGCCGGTGCGACTACTGCGTGCTTTCGTCTATTCCAGTTGAAAGATAGAGATCGCGTCAGATAAGAAGTTGAACCGTGCAACCCTGAATGAAAGCCAAGCACGTCAAGACCACCTGTATACTTGCGTGCAAGATCGACCGCAGCTTCAATCGAGTCACTACCCGATACCAGAAATAATGAACGCTGCAGTTTCTTTGGCAGCAACTTGCCCAGACGCTCGTGGAGCTGCAACCGCGGAACGTTCAACATCGTGTTGCTAGAATGCATCATCAGTTTCAAAGTTTCAGTAATGCGTTTAACCATTCTAGGATGTTGATGCCCCAGAGCTGCACCCATTTGGCCTGACTGGAAATCGATATATTCCTTACCATTAGTATCCGTATATGTACGTCCTTGTGATTTGGCTAGAATTGGCCGTTGTTCGAGCCCGCCCATATAGCTGGCGCCTTCAGCAAAAAACATATAATCGGAAACAATTCTCTGAATTCTATTTTTTTTCATAATTCCACTATAACAGAAGATAAAAATATTACAGAATTAGCATTATGAATCCAGAAGAGTACTTCTGAGAAGTGATAGCCGTTACATTAGAAGAATCTTATACGAAGACTTGTTTAAAACCAGGGATATTAATTTAATGAAGAACATGCTCACGACTTTTCTCTTGGCATGCGTTCTCTTTAACGTAACGTCTGCTAATTCATCGGAATTAAAACGAGTACAAGGCAAGCAATCTGAACAATCACCTGAAAAATTGATTGAAGGTGGTATGAAGATGATTATCGATGCGCTAAACTTAATTCTAAAAACTGTACCTCAGTATGAAGCGCCAAAAATAATGAAAAATGGGGACATCATAATTCGTAGATCGAAGCCGAAGCCTGATTTAAAAAACAAACTACCAAATCAAAACAAGATATAAATAACTTTATCTTTAGGTGTGACGATGGTCACAGTTTAGTGTGGTAGTACTATAACAATGATGCCAGCAAACAATAATAACGAGGCCAAGATACGCTGCAACATATCTGCCTCCTTCAGCCAAAATCCACCAATAATTACCGAAATTGGTATTGCTGCCTGGCGTACGGAATTCACAACCGCAGCCTCACCTCCACTTTGGTAGGCAAGAAGGATGAGAAGATAAGAACTATAGCAAATTACTCCGATTTTAATGTAGGGCAAAGGGTTTCTAACCCATGGGTACAAGCTGTGTATGCTCACTCTTTCTCTGCCAAAAAGAGAAAAGAATATTATAAATCCTGGCAGAGTAAAAACGAAGGTCCAGAAAAAGATCACTGATGGTTCCACCACTTGCACAGCGAAAGAATCGGCGATTGAGTTAACGCCAGATCCAACCAACGCCACCAATGCAAAAATCAGGACTTTCGGATTATCTAGGAAGCGGGCACCACGCTTATATTGCAACCAAAATGCCCCTACTAGAACCATACCAATACCGGCAAGTGCCAACGGCGTGTACCAAACACCTAAGAACAGTGCGCTGACTAGAACTATGAACGCCGGAGAGGAACGTGCAATTGGGTAATAAACGGAGAGATCACCCAACCGCAACATCGTTACAAGAGAAATCGTGTAGACCAGCTTTGCTGCCGCTGTAATAGCCAAAAGATGCCAAATTTCAGTTATTGCAAAAAAATTAAATCCAGCAATCAGTGTATGGGCTCCAGCAAGAAAAAGTAGCATGGTGCCATTGCTAGCGAAGGCGCCTTCTGGGCAAGGATCCTTCTTAATCATAG
The DNA here is from genome assembly GCA_036337015.1 of Pseudomonadota bacterium. Taxonomy (GTDB): domain Bacteria; phylum Pseudomonadota; class Alphaproteobacteria; order Rhodospirillales; family Casp-alpha2; genus Casp-alpha2. Next base: position 115,577 of record JAYZEZ010000001.1, read on the forward strand.
CATTCCACACTGGGTGAAGAATAGCTGATAGTAGGACCATGATGGTTATATTGATTTCCATACACCTTCTTACCACTTAAATCGCTATAGTTATTAGCTAAGACTTCTCTCTGTCAGCTACTAAAGCTTGAAAGAAGGTTATTGTTATGCCCGCATCGTAATAGCCAGTGACGAATCTGGCAACACTCCTAAAATTTTCCCTAGAAAACTATCTGCATCGGCAAACCAGCCTTATCCGTCACTCGGGCTTTGGGTAGGTATAAAGCTTTTCCCTCTTTCCATCTACGCGCCGTCCAAAGAGTAGCGAATGCATCCAAAATATCATCATCAGCAACGTCTTGTTTTAACAACCCTCTTTTTTTCAATTCTTTTCGTGCATTTCCGAAAACGTCTGTTTTGAATGTATCATTAACCAGCTTAAGCCTTTCTTCCTTACCTTCTCGCGTCTTTTTGTTATATTCCATTGGTTTATTAGCCCATTTCCAAAACGAAACTTCCGGATGCACCTCGATCACTTTATCTAAAAGCATTTTGTTTTTTTGAAGAAGTCCATCCACTTCACGGATCTTTGGAAACAGACAATAGGTTTGAATGGGAATTTTTTTGCCCAAATATTTTTTTGATTTCCGACATGCCTCATCATAACTTTCAGTTACTAAAGTGGGTCTGATCGGTGATGGGAAAACACTACTACTCCTCGGCCGACCTAAACATTTCCGTGCTTCCTTATCGCACTCACGCGCTTTATTTTCTTCTAAGCCAATAGGGATATCTAGTCCTAGGACTTCTGGATAAGGAGCAGATTCGAGTAAATCCCATGCTCTCTCAACACAATCATAACGAAATTCAAAAGTGTCAATTTTCAACGACACCCGGAACCAACCCTTTTTACATCCGTCTGCACCTGCAATCCAAACCATATGGAGATAATGCTATTCAAAATTCAAAGTGGCAACACACATTGATGTTTCGAGCTAATATTTGGTTGCGGGGGTAGGATTCGAACCTACGACCTTCAGGTTATGAGCCTGACGAGCTACCGGACTGCTCCACCCCGCGCTAAAAATCTTATAAACAAAAGGCGCCCCGGCGATTAGGCTGGTGCGCCGTTTGTTTAAAAATAAATAGGTTTTTGAAACATCTTAGTTAAAGCTGATCTGCTTGGAAGACCTGGCAGCGACCTACTCTCCCACGCCTTAAGACGAA
>JAYZEZ010000002.1:0-196825 GCA_036337015.1 Pseudomonadota bacterium
CATTGGTTTTGACCAGAGATCAAAGTGTACTCGTAGTCAGTATGACCCTTTTGTAAATCTGCACTCCAAGACACACCCATACTCCCAAGAAGCACAACAATAGTCAGGCAAAGTGTGGTGGTTAGGTTTTTCATTCTAAAACCCTAGCAGAAATCATGTATGCTAGTATACGCTAATAGATATATTAAGCTCTATGGGGATCAGATATGGAACACCTTATAGTCTTTGTTATTCGCACTATTCTGGAGCTAATTTAGGTACTGCAATCAAGTACTGGTGTTTAAAGGAGTAGAGAAAACGTCTTAGTATCTTAGTGGACTTTGGGAAGCGGGGTATCAAATGTACAGAAGGCTTAAAGAGTTAAATAAACAATATATTATAGCAGCAATAATTTTTGCGATCTGCATATTCCTCTCGTTCCAACATTGGGTGTGGGTTATTTTGTTAATTATGTTTGGCCCGATTGGATTTGGGGCGTTTGTAACTTGGAATCAGGAAGAAAAACAAACTATTCGCCAAAAGATAAAATTTGAGGAAGTAACTGGAAAAAAGTTTTCCTCTGATGACGAGTATACGGACGATTACAAAAAATTTAAGAGGCAACATTCTTATTTGTTTGATAATACGCCCAAGGTTGCTGGCTGGGGGGTAGGGATTGCTTTTGCGATAGTCTTAATCATCATAGGAAAATCACCAATTCATGATGAAGCTCGTTCATCTAAATCTTCTACTTCATATTCATCAAAACAAAAAAGAGATTACCTCAAAAAACTCGAGGGTGCTGCTGGTAAATATTACGACAAAAACTGCGCAAGAAGCACGTCTGGCTGTTGATAGGTTGGAAGTTAAGCCACATAAAACTTGAAATAATTTAGGGCTGAGATCAGTCACAAGTGTCTGTAGAGGTGTCTGTAGAATTAAATATATGTAATTTAAGCCTAGTTTTCTGCCATTGTAGGAGGACTCTCCCTCCGCCAGCTCGTCTCATATTTGTCCGTCAAACGGCTATTCGCATGGATAAGGCCAAATTCGTTTTGTGTTTTTTGGCACAAACGATCCGTCTTTTTTTATGTATGGAACAGGAACTAGCTTATTTTTATCGGGTAACGCTCTAATGGACTTTGAATCATATGGAGGTTCTAACCTGTAAAATGCATTTGGGTCCATCCAATACCCACCTTTAGGCGTTACAAATACTCCATCATTAGACCATTCAGGTTGCTTGCTGTAAAGAATAGCAAAATGAAGCGCATCGCGGCGAATCCTCCGACCCATAAGTCCTGTGTTGCTCGTTTTACCAATTTTCTGGCCAATTTTAACAGTTTGACCAATGGATAGAGGAGACATTTCTAATAGATGTGTATATTGTGAGTATGACCAAAAAGGAAGCCCTGTTTGTTCAGGGCTATGTCTTAGCATAATTTCAATACCTTTTCGGTTTCCTTTGTTTTTAAATTTCCCAACTACCGTCCCATTAGATACCGCTAAAACTGGCGTTCCTCTAGGTTGAGGTATATCAATGCCTTTATGAATAGCAGGCCAGGGGCGTTTATGGGAATAATCTATCGCCCATTTTTCGCTATCGATTTCTGGACAGTTAGCACCATCAATAAAATTAGGTTCAAGACCGGTTTCGATAGCCCCCCTGGATCGCTGAATGGCGACAGCTTTTGATTTTTCAACCTTAAATGACTTGCCAATCATAATACGCACGGCACTAGAAATTTCGCTAATCGACACAAAACCGTCGATAGCTTTACAAGCATTGCAAGGCTTTAGGGACTTCAAACGTTTAATATCAGCACTTCTATCCCTCCTCCTTCCACTCCTATCTTTATGACCATGAGCCAATTGAGTATCAACGTATGCTATGATTTTTCTTGTTTTTTCTAACATCTCACCTGTAACCACATTCGGTGAGTGAATAAATAGACAGGTTAGAAGTGTGAGGAGTAGGCTTTTCATACTTTGATTTAAGAATAAATTTAGTCTTTATTTTGATCTAACTTTTTACGTTTGTTGAGCAAAATTTTATCGATTCTAGGAAGTAGACTTTTTGCCATTATTTTCACACCTTCAGTTGACAGATGATAGTCTGGAACTTCAACAGTAATTTTTTTATTCCCTACCGCAGATACTAAGCTAGTTGTAATATCAGCAACGTATACTCCTGGACGATCAAAATAACGAGTTAGGTTATAGATAGTTCTGTCAAAAAAGAATTTAGTAGCTTTCTTAAGACTTACGTTGTCTCGGATATAGGGCAGATACAAGATCCCCCCTGTTGGAGCGGGGACCAAAATTACGTCAGCATTAATTTTTTGGGCCTCCTCGATCAAACCATTTATGCCAAGGTAAAAGAACTTCCAGAATTTTTTTTTAATTACAAATGGGTATACGTGTGACAATTTGGTTTCTCTTCTGAAATCCTGAGCGACGTTTACCGCTTCTTCATCAGGGGCAATATAATACGGAAAATCTATAGAAGTTTCAGTCGTAGTATCATAAGGATACGGAAGATTAAAAAAAACGAGTTTATTACTATCGTAATGTGTTTTTTGAGTTTTTTTATCTAAATTACGTTTTTTGAACCTAAAATTATAAAAGAGATTATAAATAAAACGAATACTATAAAATGAGCGGGTAAATCGGGGAATATCGCCACCAAATAGTCGTGGGAAAGGTCTTTGACTTGCCGCTACTCGATCAATGTAGTTGCTGCCATTTCTAACATCATCAGCATATGTTTTGGCGTCCATCCAATCATTGGTCATGCAAATACTCACCACTATGATCTTTGGGTGAATCTTTCTTTTATTTATGAGATGGACCAAAGACTCATAATAGTGCAATGGACCGTGGCCGCTGATACTTAGGTTAATTGCTGAGTAGCCACGATCTCTAAAATTATCGCCAAGATCATGCTGTGCATCCACTGCAATGCCTACTGAGTCTCCCAAAATAACAATATCGACGTCCGTTCCATCTTCATGAGAAACAGCGTTGCGGTAGCCATAGTTATCAATTTTTACCCAAGGCTTTTTTGAGAATTTACTAAATGGTTTGAATTTAAAATAAGGCCCCTCTCCCACCACATTATTTTTACTAAACCCACCCTCCTCTTCTGCATTTTCTCGCAAGATCTCAATCGGCACACTTAAATAAGTTAAATTATTCCCAGTAAATAGTGGTAAATTGTTACGCAACATTACTTCAAGGCCAGCCAAAGTAATAATTATGCATATTATGCACGATAACACCCATGGCCCCGACCGCTTAAGGATTTGAAATAAAAAAGTCATATCTGAAGTTTATCTTATGAATTATGAATGAAACCAATTTAAGTTTTATATTTTTTATTGAGTACAAATGTAAACGTAGATTATTGGGATTTTGAAGAGGAGTAGGTTTCTCATCCTTAAACCCTAGCAGAAATAGTGTATGCTAGTATACGCTAATAGATATATTAAGATCTAAGAGGTGTGATGAAGATTACAGTTCACTTTGCGTAGAAGGAAATAGAAGGTCCTAAAACTAATTTTTTATAAGCTAACAAAAGTATATTGTAAGTTGTCAATATGCATTTATTAAAAATCATATATAATTGTCTGGGAAGATTTCTAAAGGAACGTATTCGATATCACTTGGAATAAAAATAAAAGACCTTCGAAAAGAAAAACGAATCAGAATACAAAACCTTGAAAAACGTGCCAACTTGACGGGCATGCAAATCAATTATATGTTGTAAACTAATGATATACATTTTATAGAATTATAAATAAGCTTCTGAGAATTTTTCAAAAGGAACGCATATTAAGTCACTTGGAAAATAAAATACCTTCGAAAAGTAAGAAAAATCAACTCTCTAGAGACAGAACGACATATCGACGAGACAGACATGGTCGTCAATTGTTTTTTGCAAGCTGTCACTATTATTTGTAAGCTATTACTATACATTTATGAAAATTATACTAAATCATCTAAGAAGCTTTTTAATGTAACGATTTTGATTTCACTTGAGAAAAAATTCAAATAGTTTCGATAAAAAAATAAAATAAGTATACGAGAGCTTGGATGACGTAACGACATGAAAGGCATATATATCAATTATATTAATGTAAGTTGACAATATACATTTTAAATAATAAATCATGCATAATATTCTAAAATTCTTTCCAAAGGAACAAAAACGATGTCACTTGGGAAAAAAATAAAAGAACTTCGAGAAGAGAAGCGTATTAGTATACGAGAGCTTGGTCGACGCACCGACGTGACGGGCATGCACATTTCCAATCTAGAAAAAGGGAAGGTCAATGCCAGCCCAGAATTGGTAAGCAGGATCGCCGCAACTTTAGAATCGGATACGGATGAACTGCTTCACCTTGCAGGTCTTGTTGACCCTGTGGTTATTGATGTAATTCAAAAGAACCCAATTGTTATTCCAAACTTTCTGAGGTCTGCAAAAAACTTATCACCTGAGCAATGGCAGAAAATGCAAAAATACCTAGATGCTATGAAAAAATTCCAGGCCCACAAAGGATAAAAAAGTGCCAAATCAGATCTATCCTCAGCGTTAATTAAAAAAGATCGATAACTTAACCGAAGTTTTTACAGCTATTTATAGTCTTTGTTATTAGTACTATTCTGGAGCTAATTTAAGTGCTGAGATTGGTTTAAAGTATGGATATGACTGTGGGTAAGAATAAACATATGTAATTTAAGCCTAGTATACTGCCATTGTAGGAGGACTTTACCCTCCCCAATCTTCTCCAATCCCCCTTTAATTTCAATAGGTTACATCTCTAAAACACAGTCTCAAACCGTTGTCACATAAGTTGTCAAAGGGCAGAGCACCATGTTTTATCACTTTTTACTGGCTATAAAAAAACATCCTCATCCAATTAGTTTTTACAAAATACTAAGAAGACTTGACTCTGCTTACATAAAGATCTTCTATTAAAAATTAGTTTATATTTATCAATACTAATTAAGTGTTACCATAAAAATTCGTACGCTGTTTTAAATTAAACAATGGAAGCAGGGATTGGAAAAACTATGGATGAAAAAATATTATATACTCCAACTGAACTAAACGAAATGATGCAGGGAAGTAATTGCATTGTAATAGACATAAGAGATCCAGAGGATTATGAAGAAGAACATATTTCCGGTGCTGTCAGTGTTCCAGATGTGTTTTTTTACCTTGCCATGACAACTCCGGAAGGCCTTAAAGAGCTACACGAAACATTTAGTAATCATTTTTCGAAAATCGGCCTTACTCCAGAAAAAACTGCCATTATTTATGAAGATGCTTATGACAGCCGATACGGCGGTTCGTGCAGAGGGTACTGGCTACTAAAGTACTTAGGTCATGATAATGTAGGCATTCTGGATGGGGGATATAGTGCTTGGATGGATGAGGGACTTTCAGTAGATTCTGATCCAGTTGAAACAACGCCGACCACTTTTTTAGTAAAGCCAAATGTAGAAATCTTAGCAACTAAAGATGAAATGATTGAAGCTTTAAAAAATCCAAATTCAGTTAAACTACTCGATAATCGAGATAAAATTGAATGGATTGGAAAAAGCTCATCGCCTTATGGAATTGATTTTGCACCCCGAAAAGGTCGTATTGCTGGTGCAGTATGGATAGAATGGTACGAATTTTTAGAGCGCGATGGGAAAATTCCTCACTTTAAAACAAATGATAAAATTCGTGAAATGTGCGCCCAAAAAGGTTTATTTCCCGACGATGATATTATCATTTATTGTTTTAAAGGGGCTCGGGCATCTAATACTTACGTAGCCCTTAAAGAAGCTGGCTTCAAAAGAATTAGGAACTACTTTGGCTCTTGGAATGAATGGTCACGAGATGATAACCTTCCAATTGATGATAAGGTTCTTGAATGATCCTTAATCCATTCTAGTAACTTTTCATTGAACGGAACATCTTTGAACTTCTTATATAAGAAGCTTTTCATTCTTCCAAGTCTTCTGCCCTCTCCTTCCGTCATTCCTTGATTTGTTAAGTTCACTTTGAGCAAACAGATTTTAAAGTAAGTTCACCAATTGAATTAGGAGAAGGATGTCTCCAAACTCTGTGTTGCTTTGAAATAGTTGGAATTTCACCAACACCCCCACCCATTGGTTCCTTGTGAAGGGAATAACTCAAATTCTTATATCGAAACTGTTTGCAATCGCCTTGGACAAATACCTTTGCAGAAGAAATACCAGATTTTTTTACTCTCAAGTAATCGTACAATTCCCACCAATAAACATATCCATCTTTTTTTCTGATGCTCTCAAAATCCACATATTGTATAGATCCGATAACATTCTTACCAACCTTCGTCCAATCAGCATAACTGCTAAAAGTGAATGCGACTGTTGAGAATAACAGTGTGAATATGTGGAGTAGGTTTTTCACTTAGTCACTAATTTTCTTTCCGTTCTTATTGGTTACTATCCATCCACTTTGGCTTTTTGTTCTCATTTTTCATTATTAAGCAGTGTAATAGTCCTATAAAACCAATTATTGGTATAAGGCCGTATATGAAAAAGCCGATTACAGACCTTCCTTTAAATTTTGCAAGTAAAGCACAAGCTATAGAACACCCAAAAAGAAGGAAAAACTTCGCCAAATACGACAAAAAGACATACCAAAATTCGATCATGGGATAGCAAGTGTTATGAGAAGGGTGAGTGTTTTCATCCTAAAACTATAGCAAAATTAGTGTATATTAGTATACGCTAACAGAAATATTCCGTTTTCATGGAATTTATTCCAGTATGGAACAACTAATAATTTTCGTTATAAGTACTATTATGATGCTAATTTAAGTCTGTGTATGTTTTGGGCAGAAAATTAGATTAAGTTTGAGAAGTATGGAGTTATATAAATGTCTATCAAACGTGTTTGGATTGATAAAGAAAACTGTATTTGCTGTGGCTTAGCTGAAGGAACTTGCCCAGAAGTATTCAAGATCGTCGATTCAAATACCGTTATAGAAGGCGTAGATTACTCTAGCTTTGAGAAAAAAATTAAAGAAGCAGCTGACGAATGCCCCGTTCAAGCTGTTAAATTTGAATAAAAATCATCTTACTTAATATATCACTTTACTGTTGTATGTAGAATACAAGAATCATCCATTTTTGTTCGTAAAAACTTAAACCGAACTTTTAAACTCATCATATTGATGTAAGCAACTAACAGAGGTTATATGTATTTTGACTTGAGACTATGGGAATATACAGCTGGATTTCGATTGCGAATATTTAATGCAGTATTAGTAGGTGTCCTAGCCGTTTTTTTTGGTATCTTGCGCCTAGCATTACTAGGCTGGCTCATTGCACTTATTTTCCAGGGCATCCCACTAAGTCAACTGGTCTTACCTGCAGTAGGTGTTGCAACTGTTATAATAGCACGTGGTGGCCTTGAATATTTACGTACTATGATTGCGCATAATACTGCGGCGTACGTGCAATTGCATCTTCGCACCATAATCTTTGATAAAATTATGGTGCTTGGCCCATCCCATTTTGGACTAAAGCGCACAGGTGATGCGGCACTCGCTATGATTGATGGCGTCGAACAGTTGGAAATTTATTTTGGTCAATATCTACCTCAACTGATCATTTCAGCGATTACGCCTTTCTTAATTTTTGGGGTTGTTGCATTTTTGGATTTTCCAGTAGCAACTGTCATGCTTGCTGCCGCCTTGGTAACCCTGATTGCACCCCAAGTATTCCATAATTGGGATAAAAAAAATAGTCTCAACCGCTCACGTGCATATAAAGAATTTGCCGGAGAGTTTTTAGATGCAATACAGGGACTTGCAACTTTAAAAGCATTTGGGCAAAGCCGCAATCGTACTGAAACACTTAGGCAAAAGGCTCATGACCTTTTTAAATCAACTATGTGGGTGCTGGCAACAAACTCACTTGCACGAGGAATTACTGATACTGGAATTGCAGTTGGCGCCGCTGCAACACTTGCTCTTGGGGCATTTCGTGTAGTTGACGATAGTATGGAGCTCTCCTCACTTGTCATAATCCTAATGCTAGGTGTTGAGGTGTTTCGGCCGCTCCGTGACATGCGTTCGTTAATGCATAATGGCATGGTCGCACAAGCATCTGCCCAAACAATTTTTAGCATACTCGACTCAAAAGCAATCGTTAAAGAAAAGCCAGGTGTAGATACGGTTAACAAATTGGATCCAACAGTGACTTTTGAAAATGTTAGTTTCACCTATCCTGGTGGACCCCAAACTACCCTTGATAACCTTAAATTCGAGGTAAAGGCGGGTGAGAGAGTCGGGTTTGTGGGACCGAGCGGGGTGGGAAAGTCCTCTATAGTAAAATTACTATTGCGGTTTTATGACCCCACTCAGGGAGCAGTGAAAATTGGCAACCATAATTTAAAAGAACTTACTTTCGATGATATTCGTTCCCAAATTGCTGTTGTAAGCCAAGATACTTATCTGTTTCACGGAACAGTGAATGAAAATCTTAGAATTGGCAACCCGAATGCCACAAAAGAAGAAATAATAGCAGCTTGCCAAGCTTCGAATGCTCAGGAGTTTATTGAACGACTTCCAGACGGTTTTGATACCGTTATAGGTGAGCGTGGTATCAAACTATCTGGCGGCCAACGCCAACGCATCGCTATAGCAAGAGCATTATTGCGTGATGCTCCTATACTAATTTTAGATGAAGCCTTATCTGCAGTTGATGCTGAGAACGAAGCAATCATTCAAGAGTCCCTCGATAAACTGATGGAGGGTCGTACAACCCTTATTTTTGCACACCGCCTTTCTAGTTTCATTAGTTCTGATAGAATTTTTACTTTAAGGAAAGGAAAAATAGTGGAGATTGGTACCCATGACGAATTGATGCATAAAAACGGCTTTTACCAACGTTTAATGGCAGCACAAGATCAAGAATACACTGAAAAAAATATTCGCGAGATTGATAGTGATAGTTTGCAGATGCCTGCAGAACAATTGGTATATAACAAAGACAAGACCCAATTTTCATCAACTGATGCTATTATTAAGGCTGAGGGGATTGGTTGGGCTAAGGCAATTCGTGAGCTTTTAAAACACATTTTACCTTACAAGGGAAAATTATTCGTCACCTTCTGTTTTGGTATTACACGGGTAATTGCATTCATAGGAATCAGTATAGTCAGTGCATTAGCAGTTAGAGCTGTTAAGACAGGAGAGCCGTTCATAGATCTTTTGATCCTTCTAGCTGTTCTTGCTCCAGTTGCAGGTATTTTTCATTGGTTTGAATCCTGGATTGCTCACGATATGGCTTTTCGCCTTCTTGCAGAAATGCGGATTGCTCTCTTCAAAAAGCTCGATAAATTGGCTCCAGCTTATATGGTGCGGAGACGAACTGGTGATATGGTTGCGATGGCTACCCACGACGTAGAAACTGTCGAATATTTCTTTGCGCATACAGTGGCACCAGCCTTCGTTGCAATCCTAATTCCGAGCTTAGTTATAAGCACACTTTTTTACTTTAGTTGGGAGCTCGCAGTGGCACTTGGACCATTCCTTGGAATTGTAGCAGTTAGTCCATTTATGTTACGTACCAGAATCGATAAACTAGGCTCCCGCGCAAGAGAGGCCTTAGGGGAACTTAATGCACATGCAGTTGATACAATTCAAGGTCTTAGCGAATTGCTCGCTTTTAAACAAACTTTTGAACGCCGTGCTGAGCTCATTGCACGAACAAAAAACCATCATTTTGTTCGTCTGCCTTTTTTTCGCGACCTAACTTTACAGACAACATTTCTAGAAATTGCAACTGGTTTAGGTGGGTTAGCAGTTATTGTAACAGGATCTAGATTAGTAGATGCTGGAGAACTTGAAAGCGGAATTTTACCGTTGTTAACCTTACTCTCTATGGCAACTTTTTTACCGATTTCAGAAATTTCTAATGTTGGAAGGCAATTAGCAGACACGCTTGGCTCAACACGCCGACTTTATGCGGTTGATAGAGAAGCAATCCCTGTTGTAGACGGCAATGGCGTACCTGCATTAAGAAATGTTTTTGACGGATTACCTATAGAATTTAGAAATGTCGACTTTAAATACGAAGTGGGAAATCATAAGGCATTGAATGATGCTAGTTTTGTTTTACCTGCAGGCAAAACTTTAGCATTAGTCGGTCGCTCAGGAGCTGGCAAAACCACTGTTGCACATTTGCTAATGCGATTCTGGGATCCAGAAAATGGTTCCATATACCTAGGCGGACATGACCTACGCAAATATTCACTCGATGAATTGCGTAAAAAAATAGCCCTTGTAGAACAAGACACATACCTCTTCAACGACACTCTTCGGAAAAACATTTTAATTGCTAATCCAAAAGCTGATGAAAAAAAATTATTAGAAGCCTTAGAACAGGCTTCATTGACTAGTTTTATTGATTCTCTTCCAGATGGTTTAGATACTAAAGTTGGTGAACGTGGTATGCGTCTTTCCGGAGGGCAGCGACAACGGGTTGCAATAGCTCGAGCGTTTCTTAAAGATTCGCCTGTCTTGATTTTAGATGAGGCAACTTCGCATTTAGATGCTTTAAACGAACAATCTATTCACAAAACATTAGAAAAGTTAACAACAATGCGTACAACGATCGTTATTGCACACCGTCTTTCGACTATCCGAAACGCAGATTTAATCGTTGTACTTGATGAAGGTCGAGTAATAGAAATTGGAACACACGACGAGTTGCTTGCAAAAGAGAAAGCTTATGCCAGACTAGTTTTAAATCAACTGTCACATGCTAGAAAATTTAATAAAAATTAATTCATCAATTTTAAAACAATTAAATTTATAAAAGAAATCAAAATTGAACTTCACCCAATCTAACAAAAATATACTGCCTATGAACATTGCAATAATAGGCACCGGCATTGCTGGCATGTCGGCAGCATGGTTGTTATCAAAACAACATCAGATCACAGTCTATGAACAGCAGGCAAGGATTGGGGGGCACTCTAATACTGTTGAGACTTCAATTGATGGAATTGTAACACCAGTGGACACCGGATTCATCGTATATAATGATCGGAATTATCCAAATTTAATTGCATTGTTTGATACATTAGGTGTTAAAACGAAAGCTAGCGAGATGTCATTTTCAGTATCTTTGAATAATGGCAATTTAGAATATTCTGGTACAAGTATAAATGGTTTGCTTGGACAACGTAGGAACATCATCCGACCCCGTTTTTGGCAAATGATATCGGGCGTTATGCGTTTTTATCGTGAAGCACCTGAGCTTTTAAAAGAGCCCATGAGGGTTGATTACAGCCTTGGACAATATCTTTTCGAGAACAATTACTCAAAAGACTTTATAAACGACCACTTGTTACCGATGGGTGCAGCTATTTGGTCAACTTCACCCTCTGAGATAGAAGCATATCCAGCCCAAGCATTTGTTCGATTTTTCGAAAGCCATGGTCTCCTTTTATTAAAAAATAGGCCTAACTGGCGAACAGTTGATGGCGGCAGTAAAGAATATGTCAAAAAAATCACAGAATCATTTGCAGATTGCATTAAATTTTGTGGGGTAAAGTCTGTGCAACGAGAGAATGAACAAATCACCATCGTAGATCATGCAAATAAAGCAAAATCGTTTGATCATGTCGTCATCGCAACACATGCAGACGAAGCCTTCCAGTTACTCTCAGATTCTGACGAAAAAGAAAAAAAACTGCTGGGGTCTTGGCGATATACACAAAATCGTGCAGTACTACATACCGATCGATCTTTTATGCCAATACGAAAGCGTACCTGGTCGAGCTGGAACTTCATTGAAAGACAAAAAAATAATGCATCAAACAATCTTTGCGTCACCTATTGGATGAACCGCTTACAATCACTTGACCACACTACATCACTGTTTGTAACCTTAAATCCAACACATGAACCTTCAGAAAAATCCATTATACAAGAGTTTGACTATACACATCCATTCTTTGATCAAGCGGCTCTTATTTCTCAGCAAAATCTGTGGAGCCTTCAAGGCCATAGACGCACTTGGTATTGTGGAAGTTATTTTGGATATGGCTTTCATGAAGATGGATTGCAGTCCGGACTGGCTGTTGCTGAACAGCTTGGTGGACAAAAAAGGCCTTGGAAAGTAGCCAATGAAAATGAACGTCTTCATCTCCAAAACAACGCTCTAGGAACCACAGAATGAGATTGAATTCAGCTATATACGAAGGCAACGTAATTCATATTAGAGTTCGCCCAAAAAAACATCGACTACTCTATAAAGTTTTCTCTATGCTTCTTGATATTGATGAACTGTCATCTTTGGATGATCGTTTGAAGCTATTTGGTTACAACTGTTGGGCTCCATTAGCATTTTTTGACCGGGATCACGGTCCTCTAACAGATGGAACTTTACGGCCATGGGTTGAAAATCACATGGAAAATGCTGGTTTGTCTCCAGATGGGGGTCCCATACGACTATTATGTTATCCGCGCGTATTTGGTTTTGTATTCAATCCCATCAGTATATTTTTTTGTTACGATCGAAAAAATACTTTAGTAGCGATCCTATATGAGGTTTGCAATACCTATAAAGAACGGCATACCTACGTAATCCCTGTTAATAAATCATCTGGCAAAACAATTCGGCAAAACTGTTCTAAAAAACTTTATGTTTCACCCTTTATTGACATGAATGGCGAATATCACTTTCGAATAATTCCTCCTGAAAAAAACATAAAAACCATTATCCGCCATATAGATTCGGATGGTCCATTGTTGACAGCATCGTTTGTTGGTGAGAAAAAACCCTTCAATGAATTTGTCTTGGCAGCATGCCTGCTAAGATTTCCTTTATTAACGTTTAAAATTGTTGCTGGAATCCACTTCGAAGCACTACAGCTATGGCTAAAAGGACTAAAAATCTTCATTCATAAGCCCGCAAGTCAAACAGTTGATAGTAGCACTGTGTCAGTAAATACAACACGGCATTAAATTTATCATGAGAACCTCATTTGAAAGTCCTAATGGACAGATTCGCCCCAAACAAATCCGAAATCACTGGGGAATAATTGAATTAATAGTTTCACGATACTTTTCCAAAATTCATAAAGGACGTTTAACCGTTGAATTTCCCTCAGGGGCTTGTCTTGAATTTGTTGGCATAGAGCCTGGCCCCCAAGCTTTTTTAAAAATAAAAAAATTTCGATTATTGCCAAAGATGCTTTTCTACGGAGATCTAGGTATGGCTGAAAGTTTTATGGCTGACGACTGGAATACAACTGATTTGGCAAAACTTCTACACTTAGGTGATGTGAACGCTACTGCCTTAAAGCAAGTGTACGTTAAAACTAGCATTGCACGAACTTTAGACCGCATCCGGCATAGAAAACGAAAAAACACTCCTACTGGAAGTCGTCGAAATATAGCTTCTCATTATGACCTAGGAAATCAGTTCTATTGCAAATGGCTTGACCAAAGCATGAGTTACTCATCTGCCTTGTTTAAAAATTTCAACGAAACAATAGAAGTAGCTCAGCGCCGGAAGTATCTTCGCATAGCAGAAAAAATAAATTTAAAACCTGGTCAGGTAGTTTTGGAAATTGGCTGCGGTTGGGGAGGATTTGCTGAAATTGCTGCAGCAGAGTTTGATTGTAAGGTGGTAGGTATAACGCTCTCAAAAGAGCAGGCTGCTTATACAAAAACACGTATAGAAAATTTACAATTATCCGATAAAGTGGACGTTCGTTTGCAGGACTATCGTGACGTCGAAGGGAATTTCGACAAAATTGTTTCTATAGAAATGTTTGAGGCAGTAGGTGAAGAGTATTGGCATACCTATCTCGATGTTATTGCGCGCTGTTTAAAGCCTGATGGACAGGCCGCTCTTCAAATAATAACGATTGATAATGATAGATACTTAACTTATCGCAATAACCCCGAGTTTATTCAACGTTATATCTTTCCAGGTGGCATGCTGCCAAGCCAACTTGCACTGGCAAACGCCATCTCTCTAGCAAAGCTTAAAATTACGGATTCGTTTTTTTTCGGCAAGTCTTATGCCGAAACCCTTAGGCGTTGGGATCAAGCTTTCCAGGTTAATTGGCCAGAAATAAAAAAACTTAATTTTGACGAGCGCTTCTATAGAATGTGGAGATACTATCTTTGCTACTGCGAAGTAGGATTTGATCGAGGCGCAATTGACGTTGGCCAGTTCATAATTGAACGGGAATGAAAGACAGGGCTCACATTAAGCTGTCGTTACGTGTGCTTCTGGCGTACATATTACCCGCCTTTGTTATCGCATTACCTACAATACCAGTCTACATACATTTACCAGCCCTTTATGGCATTAAATTTGGTCTAGGTTTAGCTACTGTTGGGTTTGTTTTACTCGCAGCCAGGATATTTGATACAGTCAGCGATCCCATAGTTGGTATTTTAAGCGATAGATTGAATTTTCGTGGTGCGCACCGTAAGCCATGGATAGCTTTAGGTTCTATTATTGCTGCTGCAGGTCTTTTAAAGGTACTGAATCCCCCCCCTGTAATAGATAGTAGCTATTTATTATGCTGGAGCATTGTCCTTTATACGGGTTGGACACTAGTGGCTGTTCCTTATTTAACTTGGGGGGCGGAATTAAGTGGAGACTACAATGAGCGGGCTCGTATTACATCGTGGAGAGAAGGATCAGCCTTAATCGGCATTCTATTCACCGGAGCAATTTCTGCTATAGCTCCAAGCTTAGGTTGGGACCAACAAGAGGCCTTAATTAAAATTTCCTGGTTTGCTATAGGTCTTGGTGCTTTCTCCATTCCAATCATGCTTTGGACGGTTCCAGATAAAAGTAAAAAGAGAGTAGTGAGCCCAAGACTCAAAACAACAGTGTACATATCAAACCTAAAAACTATTTTTTACAACAAACCATTCTTATTATTACTTTCTGCCTGGTTCATTAATGGTTTGGCCAATGGGATTCCCGCAGCATTATTCCTTATTTATTTAGAGCATGGTCTAGGTGCTAATCACGAAATCAGACCTCTTTTCATCCTTATCTATTTTCTATCTGCTGTAACCGCAATCCCTATGTGGATTTATTTAAGCCGTATTTTTGGCAAACACCGAGCCTGGTGTTGGGCTATGATATTAGCATCTGCTGCATTCATTACGGTACCTATTATACCACCAGAATCATTCAAATTATTTGCAACTATTTGTATAATTACAGGCATGGCTTTAGGAGCGGATCTTGCTCTTCCACCAGCAATACAGGCGGATGTTGTCGATTACGATCGCTGGCGATTTAATGAAGAAAGAGCGGGTGTTCAATTTGCCATTTGGGGCATGAGCACAAAATTATCTTTAGCAATAGCAGTTGGGCTAGCGCTTCCCGGCTTGGAAGCTCTTGGTTTTAATCCGAAGGATCCTACAACAGATGGCGTTAATTATTTAGTGGCTATCTACTCACTCGCGCCAGTCTTAATTAAAATTTCAGCTGTTGTATTAATTTGGCGATTTCCAATCAATAAAAAGAAACATAGGATCATCACTCAGAGTTTGAAGCGCTCTCATTTAAAACACAAAATAAAAAGGTAAAATACATCATGAGCAAAAAATTAAGTATTTTTTTTATTGCGTTTTTGGCATTAAACGGTTGCGCGCAAATGAAACCTGTAGATTTCAAAAACACTCTTCCACAATTTGTTTTGGAAAAATTTTTTTTAGGAGAAACTAAGGCCTGGGGTATTTTTGAAGACAGATTTGGATATGTGCGTCGCCAGTTTTCTGTAAATATAAAAGGCACATGGGATGGTGATGAATTAAAATTAGATGAAAAATTTGTTTACAATGACGGCGAGCGTGATCAGCGCATTTGGATAATTAAAAAAATTGACAAGCATACTTATATAGGTCGAGCAGAAGATGTTTTAGGCACAGCTAAAGGAAAAGCCTACGGAAATGCTTTAAACTGGCAGTACAATATGAACCTAAAAGTTGGCACAAATACAATTCCGGTCCATTTTAATGACTGGATGTTTCTACAATCGTCCAAAGTGTTGTTAAATCGAGCAAAAGTTAGCAAGTTAGGATTAGAGCTGGGAACTGTTACTATAGCCTTCATCAAAAATTAATGTACGGAAACCATACACCTTAGTTTTTCTAGAACCCAACCAATTATTGGAAAGTACTTATAAAAATCATTGGCAGAATCCCAGTAGTCTTCATGTTTTTCTACTAATCCATCTGGAGAAAATGTGATTATACTAGTACCTAGAAATTTCCATGGTTCACCTCTAAGCATTGCTTCAAAACGCCAAGCCATTAGACAAATATTTTCATCACTTGCTAGGTGTTCAACTCTAAATTCTACGCTACCAATCTTTTCAAACATTTCCTCAAAAATCCTGTACATAGCGGAAACTCCACGAACATCATTAAATGGATCTTTAAACTGAACGTCGGAGTGTACGTAGCTTGCAAGTGATGGTAATGTTTCCATGCTTAGCGTTTCTAGATACTCTCGATAACGATTATGGATTTCATTCATCTTCAGATCATTCTCCGTGTGAGTGCAAAGTAAATTCGAAGTGGTAAAATACGAAGTATTTTCATAACAAGAGAAAAACGCCGGGGAAAAGAAATCTCGAATGCAGAATTTTTTAAGCCCGCAATTATTGCATCTACGGCCTCTTCTACTGGAATTAAGAATGGCATAGAAAATTTATTCTTATCAGTTAGTGGCGTTTCAACAAATCCTGGATTTATCAAACTGATTTTCACTCCTGCCAGATCTAATTCTGGCTTTAATGCCTCGCACATATTTATTAAGGCAGCCTTAGACGCACCATAGGCTGAGGATGTTGGTAGCCCACGATACCCCGCCAAGGATGCAACAACAGCTATATGCCCTTCTCTACGCTCTAAAAACATTGGAACTACTTGTTCTAAGCTGTAAACAACTCCCATGAAATTTGTCTCAATAAGAGTTCTAAAGGTTTCAGAAGAAAAATTTTTAGCTGTCATCGGTATATGGTTGCCGGCATTAAGTATCACAAGAGATAATGGACCAATATCTTCAACTATCTGTCCAAATATGGTAGAAGTAGCTGCTTGATCTGTCACGTCTAGTGGAAAACAAAAAATACTACCAGTAACACATTCAGATTTAAGTGAGGCAAGATCTTTTTCTGTTCGCGCACTTGCTGCTACTATCCAACCATCAGCAGCGAACCTTTTTGCAAGTGCCCTACCAATACCTTTGCCAGCACCTGTAATCCATACCACACGATTTTTTTCACTAAACTTCATTAGAATTTGTTTTCAAAATTTTTTTTCTGACAAGATTTACAAACATAGTTAATTGTCGAACCATCACTAGCTTTGAAACGCATTTTTACCCACCTTCCCAAATCGTCATACCAGACCTCATTATCAAGATCGCCACTGTAAACATATCGTGTTGCTTTTATAGGACCATTCTTAGTAGAAACGGTTTCAATGCCTTTTGATAAAATAGAAACATTGTTAATTTTTCCTGTTAACGTATTAAGAACACGAGTTTGACCTAGAACAGCTGCATTCCAATGATTGGTTGGGAACAAGGGTGATGTTGTTTTAAAAGTTTCATTTGTACCAACGACATGAATTAAATTATTCTGACGATTTGCTGTGAGCTCAAACTCATCCCCATCGTCATCTACTTTTATTTTTAACTGATCTAACTGGCCATCAGCCCATTTTGCTTCTGATTGATATTTAAATTGATAAGCAGTAAGGAAAAGAAAATCTATTTCAATTTTAAAATTAATTTGAACCTTTAAACCATCTAATTCTTCGCTAAACTTAACTCTATGAAAACCTACTTTGTCCTCTTCACGTAAAACGTCAAAATATATCTCATCGCCATATAGCCCAATTGGATCAACATAAATTTTATCAGCTAAAGATTGGCTTGTAGTAAAAAATAAGTTGGTGGTAAAAATTAATAGTATTAATTTGTAATACACTACATCTCTCCGAATTTTTTTAAAACTCATCCCCCTCAAACGGGTGGATGCCATCAGGACTTTCAATTTCTACTACCCATAAATCAGGATCACGTTTTACAGCTCGACTGATGTAGTTATCGGCATCAACTTCCTTTACCAATTTACCGGAAAAGGCCGCTAACCATTTCTTCACCCCATCAAGGTCACGTGCCTGGGTAAGCACCTTACAGCCCAACTCAAATTGATTGATTTTAAGTAAAAGCGTTCCTCCACGATTATCTCCTCTATGAACAACCATAGCCGGTAATCCATCTGCATTACAGCGCCTAACATATGCCATAATCCAAAATTCAGCATTGATAGTTTCATCAGTCATCTTGTTTATGATCTTTAGAGTACTGATCAAATTTTTCTAATGCCGCAGACCATTCATCTTCAGCAAGCTTTATGTCCGTTTCAATTTGAGAATACCTTTTCTGTATAACTATTAAATCATCATTTTTTTTGTAATTTTCTGGACTGGAAAGTGCGTTCTGCAAATCAAGTTTTAAACTTTCCAAATCAAGCACTTTTTTTTCTGCTTGGTTTAAAAGTTTCTTTTTTTCTGTTAATGCTTTTCGAAAAAGAGCAGAAGCTTGACGCTTTTGTTTTTTGTTAGGGCTTGGACCAATCTTGTCTTTTCCACTGTTAAATTTATCCTCATCTTTTCGTCTTGATCTCCGGCGATCTAAAAGCATAGATCTATAATCCTGTAAATCCCCTTCATAGGGTCCTACTTTACCTTCTTCAACCAACCAAAATCGGTCTGCTGTCAATCCAATAATATGTGGATCATGACTAACAATTATAACAGCACCTTCAAAAGCATTAATTGCTTGTATCAGAGCTTGGCGAGAGTTTACATCTAGATGATTGGTTGGTTCATCAAGTAAAAGAATGTTAGGGCTTTCACAACTCATTAAGGCAAATAAAAGTCTAGCTTTTTCACCACCCGATAAATTTTCAATTTTTGTTTCAGCGCGTTGTTGAGTAAAACCAAATCGACCCAATTGATTACGGAGCTGTTGTTCCGTATCATTTTCTCGAAGACGCCCCAACTCTATAAGCGGCGTTACTGAAAAGTCTAGTTCATCGCTTTGGTGTTGAGAAAAATAACCAATTCGTAATTTTCCAGATTTATAAATATTTCCAGTTAGCGGTGACAATCTTCCCGCAAGTAACTTGATGAATGTTGACTTGCCATTACCGTTTGCACCTAGAAGAGCAATACGATCATCTATATCTAGTCGGAAAGACAAATCTTTCAAAACTGCCTTCCCTTCATACCCAACATCGACATTTTCAGCGGTATAAAGTGGAGGTGCTAGTAAGATCGGTTCTGGAAAATAAAAAGTAACACTTTCTTCTTCACGATTTTCAGGTATGGGCTTCAATCGATCCAACATTTTCATGCGAGATTGCGCCTGTTTTGCTTTGGTTGCCTTATAACGAAATCGTTCGACAAATTTTTTAATATGAGCACGCTGTGCGTCTTGTTTTACACGTGCCTTAGAATTGTATTCGAGATGTATACGTCTGCTTTCTTCAAAACGATCATAATTACCTTGATAGTGTTTCAGCTTGCCATTCTCCAAGTGCAAAATTTCCCTAGTCACCCTATTTAAAAGGTACCTATCATGACTAACTATTAGAATAGTGCCAGAATAATGATTGAGATAATCCTCTAGCCACAAGCTAGCCTCTAAATCTAGGTGGTTTGTAGGCTCGTCTAGTAGTAATAGATCGGGTTCACTAAATAACAGCCCAGCTAAGGCCACGCGCATACGCCACCCCCCAGAAAATTCATTACAGGATCTTTTTTGATCTGCTTCTTTAAACCCTAGACCTGCGAGAATCTTAGCTGCACGAGACGGTGCTGAGTGAGAATCTTTATCTCTAAGTTGACTATGAATTTCAGTAATTCGATTTGGATCAGTAGCGGTTTGGGCTTCAACTGTTAAGAAATTTAGTTCCTTGTCTGCTTTAAGAACCGTATCTATAAGGCTTACCTCATCATCTGGAGCCTCTTGGGTGGAGACGCCAATGCGATATCGTGGCGATATTTCTAAAGAGCCGTCATCCGGTTCTAGATTTCCGATTATCATATTCAATAAAGTCGTCTTACCTGATCCATTACGTCCAACTAATCCTAATCGATGACCACGGCTTATGGTTGCCGAGGCTCGATCTAAAATCACTCTTTCGCCAACACGGTAAGTTACATTATCTATTCGAAGCATTAAAATGCTCAAAAAAAGCAATCATAATAGTGGGTTAAAAGCGAAATTTAATAAAATATCAAGAGTATAATGTCTTTATAATAAATTAATTGCGGTATAAAGAACTGAAAAGGGTTATGCTGTCTAGGTATGAAGTTTCTATATTATATCGGATTTATTTTACTAATTCTTGCATTCTTCGCTGGAGCGGCGGATGTAGTTCCCCGTAATTTTGCTCGCGGCGGAGGAAGTGGCTTCGTATCAGCTTTTGATCTGATATACGCGATATGGCCTGGAAAGTTAGTTGTTGCCCAAATCCATATTGAGCGTCTTTCACCTGTATTGTGGAATCCAATTTTAACTGGACTTCTAGCATTTCCTGCGTGGCTTTTATTGGGGCTCCCTGGTGGCCTATTAGCCTGGTTCAATAGGCCCAACAAGGAACTAACACCTGAAATAGCAGAAAGTATAAGAAGACAAGAAGAAAGTTTTCTACTTTATGATAAGCTTGCAGCAGAAGCCAAAGAAGCCGGCTTTGGTGAAGATGAAAAATATCAAGGCCCAAATCTAGAAACCCATGACAGCATTGACTTCAATAACATAAATAGCGATCCAGAGCTTTTAAATGAGCCCTTTGACCCTGAACACTTAGCAGACAACTCAAGAAACGGTGAAGAACGCTAATTATCAGATTTAAGCGCCTCTAAAAATGCACTTTGAGGAATTTCCACATTACCAAATTGGCGCATTTTCTTTTTACCTTTCTTTTGTTTATCTAACAGCTTTCGTTTGCGAGAAACATCACCCCCGTAACATTTAGCGGTCACATCTTTACGCATAGCACTAACTGTAGATCGTGCAATGATTTTTCCACCAATGGCAGCTTGAATTGCAATTTTAAATAGTTGGCGTGGAATAAGCTCTTTTAGCTTATCACAAATAACACGACCTCGGTCTTCGGCATGGCTGCCATGCACAATAAAACTAAGTGCATCAACAGGTTCTGAATTAACAAGAATTGATACTTTCACCAAGTCACCTTCTTGATAATCTGTTAATTCATAGTCAAAACTAGCGTAACCCCTAGAAACAGATTTTAAGCGGTCATAAAAATCAATGACCACCTCATTCAGCGGCAAACGATAACGAAGCATTGCACGAGAACCCACATATGTTAGTTCTAGCTGTTCGCCACGACGTTCAGTGCACAATGTAAGTACAGCACCAAGATATTCGTCAGGTACAATAATAGTAGCGATGATCCAAGGTTCGCGTATCAAATCGATTTGAGTTGGCTCAGGCATGTCAATGGGATTATGCAGATCTCTTTCAATTCCTGCGCTAGTATGTATTTTATAAACAACACTTGGAGCAGTAGTAATAAGATCAAGATCAAACTCTCTTTCAAGGCGTTGTTGAATGATCTCAAGATGCAACAAGCCTAAAAATCCACATCGGTATCCGAGGCCCAGTGCAGCAGAGCTTTCTTGCTCAAAATGGAAGGAGGCATCGTTAAGGTGTAATTTAGAAAGACTATCTCGAAGATCTTCAAATTGGCTAGCATCGACAGGATAAAGGCCACAAAAAACGACTGGTACTGAAGGCTTAAACCCTTCTAACGCACGGCCTACAGGGTTTTTATCATCAGTGATAGTATCACCGATCTGGGTATCTGCTACCGTCTTTATGGCTGCCGTGATAAATCCCACTTCACCTGGACCTAGCTCATCAATATAAGTAGGCTTTGGCGCAAAAAAACCAACTTTATCAACTTGATAAGTTGCTCCAGATGCCATCATACGAATTTTTGCACCCTTTTTGAGAACTCCATTATGAATACGTAAGAGAATCATCACACCAAGATATGGGTCATACCAGCTATCAACAAGAAGGGCTGCTAGTGTTGCAGTTGCATCGCCTGATGGGGGTGGTAAAGTCGTAACGAGTGCTTCTAATACCTCATCAACTCCAATCCCGGTTTTAGCTGAAATCTCTATAGCATTTGAGGTATCAAGACCTACAACCTCTTCTATTTGGCGTTTAATACGATCTGGTTCAGAAGCAGCAAGATCTATCTTGTTTAAAACAGGTATAATTTCATGATTAGCTTCGATAGCAAGATAAGCATTAGCGAGGGTTTGTGCCTCAACGCCTTGTGTTGCATCGACAAGAAGCAAAGACCCCTCACAAGCAGCAAGCGATCTACTAACTTCATAGGTAAAATCTACATGTCCAGGGGTATCCATAAGATTTAGCTGATAATCCTTACCGTCCTGAGCTCTATAGGTCAGGCGCACTGTTTGTGCTTTGATAGTAATCCCTCGCTCACGTTCCAGATCCATAGAGTCGAGGACCTGCTCCGACATTTCTCTTTCACTAAGTCCCCCGCAGATTTGTATTAATCGATCTGCTAAAGTTGACTTTCCATGATCAATATGAGCAACAATGGAAAAATTACGGATTTGGTCAAGATTTGTATTCATTAAGGGGCTTCTAGCATCACAAACGTATTAGCTCAATGGCTGATACTTAAAGATTTGGTTCATCAATGCCCATTTGCCAACACGTAGCAATTACTGTATTGCGGAGCAAGTTCGCAATTGTCATTGGCCCAACACCACCCGGGACTGGACTAATATGACCCGCTACTAATTTAGCCTCCTCAAAATTAACGTCGCCAACTAATTGTTTTGCTGGTTTCCCATCAATATTTTTTTCATTTAAAGATGCATCTATACGATTAATACCAACATCAATTACAGTACTTCCTGGCTTGATCCAGTCCCCTGGAATCATTTGTGGGCGACCCACTGCAGCTATTAAAATGTCCGACTCACGACAGCGATCTGCTAGATCTATTGTGCTAGAATGAGCAATTGTAACTGTACAGTTTTCATTCAATAACAATGCAGCCATTGGTTTCCCAACAATATTAGAACGTCCTAAAATCAAAGCTCGTTTACCAGTTAGGTCTCCAAGAGTTTCTTTTAACAATTGCAAACATCCAGAGGGTGTGCATGGAATTGATGCTTTAGTTCCGGTCCAGAGCCGCCCAATATTGACTAAATGAAACCCATCAACGTCTTTACTTGGATCAATAGCAAAAATTACCTTACCCTCATCAATATGCTCAGGTAGTGGCAATTGTAGTAAGATTCCATTAACTGAAATATCAGAATTGAGCTTGTTAATTAACCTTAAGAGATCTTTCTCAGTGATATCGGCTTTAAGGCGAATGGTATCTGAAATCATTCCAACTTCATTAGCCTGCTTTTCCTTAGATTTAACATAGATTTGACTTGCAGGATCATCGCCAACTAATATTACAGTCAATGACGGAGTTAAGCCTTTTTTTTGTTTAAGATTTTCAACTTCTACAGCAACGCATTCTCTAATACGTAGAGCAATTGCTTTGCCATCAATTATCTGTGCTTCGTTCATAAATCCTCTTGTATTTAATAAAAAATACTAACTGGAGCACTCTTCTCAATTTGGGAAATTAGAACTAATATAACTGCAATGTTTTTCTAATTTTAGCAATTTCGAATAGCAGATTGATTTAGACGAAATTAAAAAATATGTCTAATTAGCTTTTCCTATGAGGCAATTAGTTTTTTTTTATGAAATGGTTGGAAAGTTAGTAAAGCAATTTTGATAAAATAAGAATTAATTTATTTAAATATACTGCAAATTAAAAGCTTGACACTTCATTTTCAAAATCAAGCGCAAAGAAACTAATACGCATTCCAGAGGATTAATCGTTGCAAGAAAATTAAACAAATAAGCAACAAAACTGGCGAAATATCCATGCCGCCAATATTAGGTATATATTGTCGAATGCGACGTAAAACCGGGTTTGTAAATCTATGTGTAAAATCACCAATAATATAAATTAAGCGATTTGAAGAATTAACTACGTTAAAGGCCACGAGCCAACTCAATACAACTCCTATAATAACTATCCAGATATATAGATCTATAACTGTAATAACGAGCCAGACAAAAGGGTTTACCATCATAATAGATTACCTGTTAGAAGTTAAAAATTAGCAAAGAACGTAACTCTACCAACCATTCTGCGCAAGGATGGCCTTAACAACAGCACAAATATCAAAATTGCTTTGGTATAATTTTTCAAAACAAGTAGTGAAAAACACTTGATCCTTTATGGAGCTAATATCTTTAGAAAGTATCTAGATACCAAAGAATAACAATCCCTATAGCGACTAGTATAAGAATAAAAACAAAAAATTTATTAAAATCACGGAACATCTCTATCCTAAGCCAACCCTAAAACAAATAATATCTATTGATTAATTCTAGTATTCCAGCAAAAAATATTTCTGCTACAATAGCACAATGAAAAATCTATCTCCCTACATAATTATTTTAATCTCAACTACACTTTCATCAAACGGTTTTGCTGACTGGGTAAAAGTAGCTAAGGGATTGGAGGGGGAAACCTTCTACATAGATTTTCAAAAGATAACAAAAAAGAATGGCTATGTGTTTTTTTGGAACTTGTCAGACTATTTAAAACAAGCATCTTGCTTTGAGAGTGATCTAGGTCAAGACAAACATCATGAAACGTTATCTACAAAAGTATATTACAAAGGCGATTGCAGGATGTTGAGGTACAAAATCTTGAATTATTCTTGGCACAAAAAACCCATGGGCAAAGGGATTGGTCTGTCTGATAATTTACCAGATAAGGACTGGACGCATCCTCCCTATAGTTCTTCAGCTGAAACCATCCTTAAAACAGTCTGTAAATTTGCAACAAATCTATAAACACTACAGAGGAAGTGCGAAAGGTTTGTACTCTAGAATTTCTTTATCACTAAGCCCCTTTAACTCATGTGGAAAGACCAACCATTTATCTGTAGTGCGAACAAAAAAATCTGGTTCAAAACCTACAACGCGCATAGTTGGCTTATAATAAACCGTTGCTACTTTTATAATGCCAGGTGTGTTTGCACGTGAGAGTTTCTTAATAGTTTGTATTACGGCATCAACACTGCGACCACTATCAAACGTGTCATCAACAATAAGAAGTTTGTCATTAACGTTTGCATTTTCAATTATATAGTGAAGCCCATGAACACGGATTGTGTCATCCTGATTTTTAATATCTTTATACGATGATGTGCGTATAGAAATATGATCGGTTGGAACCCCGCGATAGTCTAGTAGCTCTTGCACTGCAATCCCGATAGGTGTTCCGCCACGCCAAATTCCAACAATATAGTTTGGCTTAAAACCATCGTCCAAGATCTTATATGCAAGTCTATATGAATCCTCTAAAAGCTCCTGAGCACCGATAAAAATTTTATCGTTCATAGATTACCCAAAAACATAATACATGACTCCCAAGATTGCGACGAGCAATACAGCCGGGTTTGTATTAGAGATGTTTCCGCTGACCAATTTAGCAATGGCATAGGTTATAAAACCAATAGCAATACCATTAGCTATTGAAAACGTTAGCGGCATTAATATTGCGGCTAGAATTGCCGGTGCATATTCGGAGACATCATTCCAATCAATATCCATCATATTTCGCATAAAATGCGTGGATACAAATACTAAAGCTGCCCCTGTTGCATATGCCGGGATGCTCTTAGCAAGTGGGGCAAACCACAGACAAAGAAGGAAAAGAAATGCAACAACCACAGCCGTTAAACCTGTACGCCCGCCCTCTTTTACACCAGCTGCACTTTCTATATATGATGTCGTGTTAGACGTGCCAAATAAAGCGCCAATGATCGTTGCAATTGAATCACTCGAAACTGCTCGTCCTATATTCTCAATTTTTCCATCAGCACTAATCTTCCCGGAAATATTAGCCACACTTGTAAGTGTCCCAGCAGTATCAAAAAAATCAACAAATAAAAGTGTAAAAACTACTCCTATAAGTGCTGACGTTAATGCGCCCGAAATATCCAACTTTAAAAAGGTTGGTTCAATACTAGGAACGGGCCCAATGATACCAGAAAATTCTGTAATCCCTGAAATCCAACCAACAACACTAATCGAAATTATCCCAATTACAATACCACCCGGAATACGCAATCTGTCTAGAGCAATCATCAATATAAACCCGATCGTGAATAAGATAACAGGAAGACTTGTAACTTCACCCAAACCAACAAGCGTTGCTGGGTTGTCAACAACAACTCCGGCATTTTTTAAACCTATTATAGCAAGGAACATACCAATCCCTGCACCAATTCCTAGCTTTAAAGATCTAGGAATTGAATTAATAACCCATTCACGTAATCCCGTTAGACTAATCAAAAGAAACAATAAGCCACTTAAAAATACAGCCCCTAAGGCAACTTCCCATGGCTGCTTCATTCCCAGTACAATTCCAAAAGTAACAAATGCATTGAGACCCATACCAGGTGCAAGAGCTACAGGCCATTTAGCCCAAGCTCCCATAATCATTGTTCCAACAAAAGCAGCAAAAATTGTTGCTACAAAAACAGAACCAAATTCCATTCCACCCTTTGATAAAATAGCAGGATTTACAACAATGATATATGCCATCGTCAAAAAAGTAGCCAACCCAGCTAAAAGCTCTGTTCTAATATTGCTTCCTTTAATAGATATTTCAAAATAACGATCGAGCCATTCCATGTGTAAAGCCCCTTATTCTATGAAAATTAAACCTGCGAATTACGTAACAAGTTAAATATATTAATGATATCCTCTTTGGTCTTTATTAAATCTTTTGAAGTTAACCACTCAATTATAATTTTAAAAAGAAAAAATTTCTTAAATTTATACTGGTAGTTTTTTAAGCGACTAATTATCCTTGGGGTGCAAAAATAGAAAATAGACAAAAATTTATATAAGGATGAGGAATATTATTTTGGAGAAATTTTTAAAAGAAGAGATAGATAGTGCGCTTCTAGAACTTGAAGGATGGAAGCGCGTCAAAAATCTAGATGCAATTGAAAAAATCTATAATTTTGTTAATTTTAAAATAGCATTTGATTTCATGACGCTTGTAGCTGAAAAAGCTGAAGAATTAAACCACCACCCTGAATGGTCAAATAGTTATTCAACTGTTCGAGTCAAGCTTACTACCCACGATGCAAGTGGTATAACTAAACTAGATATAGAATTAGCGCATTCTATGGAAAGAATTTTTAAAAATTTAGACAAAAATAATTCATAAAAAAATAATAAGGAAATAAATTACAATGCGCGGGTATTTTAGCATAGGTATTGAAGGTGCTTCAAAGGAGATGAATGTTGGCAGCCTATTTCGAACTGCACATGCTTTCAATGCCAGCTTCGTGTTTACTATCGCTGCTAACTATTTACGTTCCAATGGAAACAAGTCAGATACTTCAGATGCACCAGGTCACATACCTTTTTTCAGCTTTCCCAATGTGACCTCGATGATAGTGCCTTCAGACTGCACCATAGTAGGCATTGAGCTGGCAGATGATGCCATTTTATTACCTAGCTTTCGCCATCCCCTACAGGCCACTTATATACTTGGACCAGAAAGAGGGTCATTAAGCACTGAAATAACAGACAAGTGTGATTTTATAGTAAAGATACCTAGTCAATTCTGTTTCAATGTTGGTGTTGCAGGCGCTATCTTGATGTACGATCGAATTAAGTCTTTAGGTAGATTTCAGCCTCGCCCTTTACGCCCTGGTGGATCTAAAGAAGATCTGCCGGAACATGTTTTTGGCGATCCAATAATTCGAAAGAAAATGGAAAAATTTCGCGAAACACAACCAAAAAACTCCACTTAACTATGTATGTGAAATTTTTAGTCAATGTAAAATTTCGGCTTATTGATTTTCAAGATCCTTAAAAGGTTCTTCAAAATTAAATAAACTGGATTTTAATGGCAGCCCAAAACTCGG
Source organism: Pseudomonadota bacterium (assembly GCA_036337015.1). Classification (GTDB taxonomy): domain Bacteria; phylum Pseudomonadota; class Alphaproteobacteria; order Rhodospirillales; family Casp-alpha2; genus Casp-alpha2. The sequence goes on from JAYZEZ010000002.1 coordinate 28,146, forward strand.
ATTAATTAAGGAAACACTAGTTATTATACCTTGAGAATCTATGATTTTCCACTTCTTCAAATGAAGCGGTGCATCACTAAGAGTTATTGTAATGGTACCTTCTAATGGGTCACTTCCTTTAGTAAGAGTGAGGCGAAATACGCCTGGGCCACGTTCAAAAGCTGTAATTAATATTTTTCCAGATGAAAAGGAAATATTTTTATTTAATAAAATTGCAGCCTGAGTGGACTGAAGGTCAAAATAACTTACCTGTTCAAGTTCCTTGTCATAATAAGCAAGATGAGTTCCATCGGAAATTAAAAGAATTGGATTAGGATCATCGTATTCAAGACGCATTTTACCTGGCTTGGCTAATGACAAAGTACCTTCAGAAAAACCTCCATCAGAAGAAATTTGTAAAATCCTAGCCGTCAGCGTGCTAATGGAATTCAAATAAGTTTGTATTCGAAAAATGTCTGTGATTTCTGACTGACTTAAATTATTCAAACCTTTTGTTTTAACAAAGGAAGTAGAATTATTCTGGGCCTCAGAATTAGAAACCCAGAAAAAAACACATGTAAGACAAAAAGATGTAATTACAATAAGTCTTGTAGCAAAACGTATTAGAGGGAAAGAAAAAAAATTTGAAGTAGTTAAAATCATTATGAGAGATTATTATCTAACGAAATACTTGGGGTAAAGCCTTGGAAATAGTTTCAAACCATAAATTCGTTTTTAGCTAGCGTGGTGATCAATCAATACTTCTCGTCGACCAACTCGATTTGCAGAACTAACGACGCTTTGCTTTTCCATTTCTTCAATAATGCGTGCAGCACGGTTATAACCTATTTGCAAATGACGCTGTATAAAACTCGTCGAAGCTTTTCCTTCCCTCGCAACTAATGCAACTGCCTCATCATATAAGTCATCGATAGAACTTCCTTTATTATTTTCTGAAAAGCCCTCAGTGAATTCTTCATGGGTTATATCTTCTATAAATTCAGGCTCCCCTTGAGATTTAAGGAAATTCACTACACGCTCCACTTCATCATCTGAAATAAAAGGTCCATGAATACGGCTAATACGACCACCACCAGTCATGCAAAGCATGTCACCTTGTCCGAGAAGCTGTTCTGCTCCCTGTTCTCCCAAAATTGTACGACTGTCTATTTTTGATGTAACTTGAAAACTAATACGTGTTGGAAAATTAGCCTTTATAGTTCCAGTTATAACATCTACCGAAGGCCTCTGTGTTGCCATTAATAGATGTATACCAGCAGCGCGGGCCATTTGTGCTAGACGCTGTATAGCAGCTTCTACATCTTTACCAGCGACCATCATCAAATCAGCCATTTCATCTACAACCACAACAATGAATGGAAGTTGTTCCATTTCTAGAGGTTGCTCTTCCATTATTGGTTTTCCATCTTCGTCAAATCCAGTTTGCACACTTCGAGTAAGGATCTCTCCATTCCTAGTTGCTTCTGATAAGCGTGCATTATAACCAGAAATGTTTCTCACACCCATTTGCGACATAGAACGATAGCGCTCTTCCATTTCTCGGACAGTCCATTTTAAAGCAACGATAGCTTTGGAAGGCTCGGTGACTACGGGCGTTAAAAGGTGAGGAATTCCTTCATATACAGATAGCTCTAGCATCTTAGGATCTATCATTATGAACTTACATTCATCAGGACGTAACCGATAAAGTAGCGACATTATCATCGTATTCATAGCGACAGATTTACCAGATCCAGTAGTGCCCGCTATTAAAAGATGCGGCATGCCTGCCAAATCTAACGTTATCGGAGAACCTCCAATATCCTTTCCAAGAGCAAGAGGCAATTTTCCAGGAGCCTTTTCGAATGAATGTGAAGATAGTATTTCTCCTAAATGAACCATTTCCCGATTTAAATTAGGAAGCTCAATTCCAATCACGCTTTGTCCAGGAACTACTGCAATGCGAACAGAGATTGCACTCATTGAACGAGCAATATCATCACTAAGTCCAATGACTCGAGATGTTTTAGTACCTGGGGCGGGATCCAGTTCATAAAGGGTAACAACTGGACCAGGCCGAACTTTGACAATCTCACCCTTAACCCCAAAATCTTCTAAAATGCCAGCTAAAAACTTTGCATTTTGCTGCAAAGCTTCCTTATTAATAGCTTCTGTAATTTTATTTTCTTGCTCAGCATTGAGAAAATCTAGCGGAGGAGTTTGATAATCTTTATTAGATTCTAAATTAAGTTTTCCTTGCCTTTCAGAAACAGCTTTGCGACTAGTCTTCAAACGCGGCTTTTTCTCAGTAACAAGCCCATTTCGTAATTGTGAATCTTCTTTTCGTATGACCCTTTGTTTTCCAACGGGAATCGGATCAAAATTGATGTCGTCATCAAACTGATTTTCTGCATCAGTACGAACTTGTTTCCGATAAAAGATTGAATTTATCCATTCTAACGTAATTCTAAAAACAAAAATAAATTGTCTAATGCCTTCCCCTAAAACTAGTATTAACCATAAAATTAAACGTCCAATTTTTTGCCAATCTTGCATAGATAGGCCTAATGAAAAAACGAGCAAGCCGAATGCAATAATTGATAAAAACGCTGTTGTTATTATTAAATTAAATTCAAATAAAACACTCAAGTTAGTTATATTCTCATGAACAAAACTTCCTAGAACTCCACCTAATTTAGAGATTAAAGGCCAATTTTCTGGGATTGATACTAAGTTTAAAATATAAGAAAATGTAATCAAAGCGGCTAACATACATAAAAAACGCAGCCAAATTAAAGAAATCCCTTTCTTAATCACCAGACGCCAACCCCATACGCTCATTATTAAAACAGGCAATAAGCTTGCAATTCCAAAAACTTGAAGAACAAAATCGCTAATAAATGCACCACCCAAGCCCAGTAAATTACTAATATTTCCAGATCCAGCACTATTTAATGAGTTATCACTTGAAGAATAAGTAATGATTGCTGTGGCCAAGGCTATCCCCGAAGCAATTAAAAACATACCTATCGCTTCATAAAAACGTCGTATAAAAAAATTCAAGGTTCCTGCTGGTAAAACTTTATTTGAAGCAGAACCGTTTTTATAAGTGCGCGAATCGCGGTTACTAAGAATTTGCATCGTTTGAACCATGTAAAACTAATACATGATCAATATTTACATAATCTTAATAGGCGGGCTTAAAAGAAAACCTACGCTGTATATTTTTAAAATGGAGTTATTAATTGTAAAAGCGAAGCACATAAATATGTGCCTAGCTTTTACGTTCTTAGTCATAAGTATTTTTACTGAATAGTTTCTCCATGCAAATTGGAATCTAGCCCTCCAATCTCGGTTTCCTTATCAACACGAAGACCCATGGTACATCCTATGATTTTTAATATTAAGAAGGTGGCTATAGCACAATAAATAATTGTGGCGACAATACCTTCTATCTGAACAAGAACTTGCTCAACATTACCTTCCAATAACCCTGGTGTTCCTCCAATTGCTTCGACTGCAAATACGCCTGTTAATACAGCTCCCGTTATACCACCTATACCGTGGACGCCAAAAACATCTAACGTATCATCATATCCAAGCTTATGCTTTAGAACTACAGCGCCCCAATAACATGTAATACCTGCTGACAGTCCAATCATCAGCGCCCCAGACGGTCCAACAAATCCGGAAGCCGGCGTTATTGCTACTAGTCCTGATACTGCACCAGATATAATACCAAGAACACTGGGCTTGCCACGGAAAATCCATTCTATGATCATCCAAGATACTGCTGCAGCAGCAGCTGCAATCTGTGTAACTGCCATAGCCATACCAGCACTGCCATTGGCAGCAACAGCTGAACCTGCATTAAATCCAAACCAGCCGACCCATAATAGAGAAGCGCCTATTAAACTTAATACTAAATTATGAGGCGCCATGTTTTCACTACCATACCCATGACGACGACCAAGAACCATTGCTCCCACTAAGGCAGCTATACCAGAATTGATGTGCACAACAGTACCTCCTGCAAAGTCCAAGACGCCAGCATCGCCAAGGAATCCACCTCCCCAAACCCAATGAGTAATTGGCGCATAAACAAGAAGCATCCACAAACTAAGAAATAACAATAACGAAGAAAATTTTATACGGTCAGCTAATGCTCCAGTAATTAGAGCTGGAGTTATAATCGCAAAAGTCATTTGAAAAGTCATAAATACAGTTTCTGGAATAGTTCCTGATAGGGAATTCACACCCACTCCATGTAAAAATACTTTATCTAGGCTTCCAACAAAAAAATTAATTGCACCGCCATCAGTAAAAGCAAGTGAGTAACCCACAATCATCCATAAAACGCTCATAACACAAGCTACTGCAAAACTTTGCATTGCTGTTGCAAGAACATTCTTTTTTCTTACCATTCCACTATAAAATAGAGCTACACCAGGTATTGTCATCATTAATACTAATAATGTAGACGTCATCATCCATGCAGTATCACCTGAATCTAATTTAGCTGCCTCACTAGCAAAACATTGATCCGTAGCCAAAAAAAGTGCAATTGGAGCAAGGCCAATATTTTTAGAAATAGTTTTAATGTGTTGCATTACTTTATCCCCTATAACGCTTCTGAATCGGTCTCATTTGTCCTAATCCGAATTGCTTTTTCTAAAGGTTGAACAAAAATTTTACCGTCTCCAATTTTGCCGGTCTTTGCTGATTTAGAGACCGCTTCAATGACGCTATCAAGAACATCATCATTAACTGCTACCTCTATTTTTAATTTAGGAAGAAAATTTATCTCATATTCTGCTCCTCGATATATTTCAGCTTGTCCTTTTTGTCGTCCATAACCCTTTACCTCAGATACTGTCATACCTTCTACCCCTAGAGATGTAAGTGCCTCACGGACTTCTTCTAATTTGAATGGTTGAATAATAGCCATAACGGTCCTCATCTATTTTCCTCTCAATGCTATTTTTTAAAAAAATTTTTAAAAAAATTATTTATTTCATCTTAACCTTACAAAGACCGTGCCAGATTAGCGAAAAAAGTTAATTATTGTTTTATTACAATGAGTTGAGTAATTTATATTAAATAAATAAATGCGTTTAAACTTTATTAGATGCATATTTTTTAAGCATCAAAATATAAAAGCCTAAATATTAATCATAAACACTTCTGGACAAACCTTACCTAAAATTAGAACCTTACCTCTATGTTAAAAAAATCAAGCCTCCCGGGACCTAAAAGACATTCAGATATAATCAAAACTGATGTTCTCATTATAGGCGCTGGTCTGGTTGGTGCTACTTTGGCAACAGCTTTAGGTAGGGCCGGTCTCAAAGTTTGTGTTGTTGACGTCGTAGATCCAATTTCTAAGCTTGGCGCAGATTTTGACGGCCGAGTATCTGCAATAGCCTTGGCTTCATATCGTCTGTTAAAAGAATTAGATTTATGGCGGGCTTTAGAATCAGAGGCTGCGCCAATACTGGATATCAGGGTATCAGAACATAATTCGTTGCAATATCTACATTATAACCACAAAGAAACAGGCGATGAAGCGTTTGGATATATGGTGGAAAACAGAAACCTTAGAAAGGCTCTATTTAAAAAATTAGGAAATCTCAAATCTGTAACTTTATTAGCCCCTTTTAAAATTAAGTCCCTCCAGCGCAATAGTCATAACGTTGAAACTACTTTAGAAGGTGGAAAGAAAATCAAGGCCAGCCTTTTAGTTGCTGCCGATGGCCGAGGATCAATAACCCGGCAACAGGCCGGCATAAAAGTTACAAACTGGCCTTATAAGCAATCTGGAATAGTCTGCACAGTTTCACATGAAAAAAGCCATGATTTTATAGCTAATGAGCATTTTCTACCAGCTGGCCCTTTTGCCATACTTCCATTAAAAGGCGATCGGAAAAATCTAGGAAAAAAATCTTCTATTGTTTGGACAGAGCGCTCTGATTTGACACCTTTTATAATGGCACTAAACGATGCGGAATTTAAAGTCGAACTAGAAAAAAGATTTGGTGACTTTCTTGGAGCTGTAAGTGTCGTTGGGCCAAAATGGTGTTACCCACTTTCTATGCAATTCTCTCATAAAATTATTGAAAAGCGCCTAGCAGTCATTGGTGATGCTGCACACGCTATGCACCCAATTGCAGGGCAAGGTCTTAATATGGGCATAAGAGATGTTGCTGCCCTTGCTGAGGTAATTATGGATGCATACCGTTTGGGAATTGATATAGGAGATAGAACAACACTTGAGCGATATCAGCGTTGGCGACGCTTTGACAACACTTTAATGTTAGCAATGACCGATGGCCTGAACAGGTTGTTTTCAAATGATATCAAACCTCTCAGGCTTGCACGTGATACAGGAATGTCTCTAGTTAACAAATTACCACCACTAAAAAGGTTCTTTATGCACCACGCCATGGGACTAGTGGGAGACCTGCCAAGACTAATGCGAAATGAGCCTCTATAAAATTCTCATTTTAAGGATCACGACTAAGACCCTTTACCTCTAAAGAATGAAGATATTCCTGCCATAATTCATTTTGATGCTCACCATAATTATACAATGTATCCCATGAATAAATTCCTGTATCATGGAGGTCATCAAAATTAATACGTATTGCATAATTGCCGACTGGAACAACTTCCAAAATACCTACATGTCGACGACCTGAAACAATGGTTTTTTGTCCTGGGCCATGACCCTGGACTTCCGCTGATGGACTTTCAACACGCAACAGTTCTGCGGTTAAAGAAAAGCATTTGCCATCTTCAAATTCTATTTCAAGAATCTTTTCTTTGCTCTTAAGACGAATTTCTTTAGGACGATGTTGAGGCGCATAAGGGTTTAAAGAATTTCCAATCATTTAAAAGAATCTCCATTTTTTAAAACGCCTGTAAAAAAGACCCCACACTACTTTTCATCATCCAAAACACGTGCTTCATCGATAAGCATGATGGGGATACCATCTCGGATAGGAAAAGCCAGACCTGCCTTATTTGAGACTAATTCATTGGCACCTCGATCATATACCAGTGGCTCTTTAGTCATTGGGCAAACGAGTATTTCAAGTAATTTTGGATCTACTGATTGTGTGCTCAAAGCTTTATTCCTTTTAGTGCCTAGTTATTCCATAAATTGGGCCCTTATCCGTCCGGTCGGCAACATCAAAAACTGCCATTTCCATTAATGTTACTAAAAGATCAGTGCGTTCTTTTTGTTCAGCGCATTCCAATAAAGCTTGTTTTTCACCCGCTCCAAACGGGCACATCATTGAAAGTGCGGCAACCAAAGCTGTTTCAGGCCATTCTATTAGCTCAGACCAATCTGCTTCGATTCCCTTAAGGGAACAATAATTCTTCAAGACTGATAAAATTCGTTCCTGACCTGCTCTTCCTCTAGAACCAAATTGATTGTCGTTTTCTAAATCAATTTCAAGATCATTTAGAAAATCAGAATAGTCAGCTCGGACTATCCTATAGCCACGTCGCAATGGCAGCTCCTCCATTATTTTAAACCTTATCTGTCCATTCAAAGAAATCATGAACCCGTGATCATCGGTTTCTGTAAAATCGGTAATTCGCCCCGCACACCCAGTATTGTAAACAGCTTCAAGGTCACCAACTGATCCAGCTGAAGATACGGCAGAAGGTTGGCAAGGCTGGACTATGCCAATCATGCGATCTGATCCCAGAGCATCAGTTATCATGTTGATGTAACGAGGTTCAAAAACATGTAACGGCAAATTTCCAGTAGGCAGCAACAAAACGCCCGCAAGTGGAAAAATCGGCAGATCATTTGATAATATCGGACTATTTTTATTCATGAGAATAACATACTAGATAATTTACGGCGTCCCTCAACAACAATTGGATCCATTACACCAAGTGCCTCGAAAATCTTAACCAACTGGCCCCTAGCAGCATCATTATTCCAGTTAGGATCACGTCTAAATAGCTCCAACAATTCATCGATTGCGGGTTCATTTTGGCCTGAAGCATAAAGAGCAATAGCAAAGTCAAACCTAGCCTGATGATCATTTTCATTAAGGTTAATTTTTTCACGCAACCCCTGAAGATCTCTTGGACCTTCGCTTTGTTGGGCTAAATCGAATTGTGCTATTGCAGAACTTATTTCAGGGTTTGACACCAATCCAGGCGGCAAGCTTTTTACTAGTTTTTGTGCCTGATCCACCTTCCCTTCAGCTAAGAACACCCTTATCAACCCAGCCATGGCGTTCGGATCCTCAGGGTTTTGCTGTATCACCTGCTCATAAATTGCATTAGCGGTCTGAAAATCACCTTCATCGAAGGATGTTTGAGCTTGCTCTAAAGTAGCCTCCAATGGTGTCTGAGCACCATCCGTAAGCTTACTTAAAAAGGCCTTAATTTGACTTTCAGGCAATGCTCCCGCAAATCCATCTACCGGCTGACCATTTTTAAAGGCAAAAACTGCTGGAATAGACTGAACTCGCAATTGTGCAGCTAATTCTTGATTTTCATCAATATTGATTTTCACCATTTGCACCAAACCACCGGCTTCGTTAACTAATTTTTCTAATACTGGCCCCAGTTGTTTGCAAGGACCACACCAAGGTGCCCAAAAATCAACGATCACCGGAACATTTTTAGAAGATTCAATCACATCAGCCGCAAAATTAGCTATATCAGAATCTTTTATTAAACTTGTTGCAGATGTGGTTGAAACTTCAATTTCTTCGGAAAACATTTGGTTCATTCTTCGTTCCATTCCAAACCAATTGATAATTTTTTCAACTTATATTTCTCCTAACTAAATTGGCAAAAATAAGTTCGCATAACCTAGCTTAGATACCATAGTAAAAAAACAGCCTAACTTTATATCTCTTAAAATAAACTTCATAAGCCTATAAAACATAAATGGCGTTTTAAACCTCTTTGCGCAACCCCTCTTTGAAAATCAAATGGCGCCTGGCAACCTTGCCTATACATTTTTCAATCATAAATCAAAATCCATAGCCATATAAAGAAACGAACAGTACTCTTGTAAACCACAAAACAAAGTCTATTATCAGTTCACTAATTTTTAAAATTGCGGGTGTAGCTCAGGGGTAGAGCGCAACCTTGCCAAGGTTGAAGTCGTGAGTTCGAATCTCATCACCCGCTCCATATTTCAAGGGGCTAGCACATTTCTGCTGGCCCCCCTTAAATTTAGTTCACAAAAAACATGGATTGTTTATCTTTCAATTTTAACAAACGACAAAAAGCTATTATAGATTATAATTATGTTTATTAATGGGCATTAACTAAGAGCCCAAAGAACTAAAAATTTCAAGTTTCATTTTAAACCCTTGAGACTTTCCTCACTAAATTAAAAGAATTTCTGTTACACTTTTACCATGAAAAACATAATCTCCTTAATCACCGTCCAAATTATCACCATTTTTCTAGGTAGCTGTGTAATTAAAAACTCTGCTTTGCCTCCTTGTTCAAAAGAAAGCAGTCGATCGACTTCTCCTTGGAAAAACTGTTTTGGCGCTCATACCTTTCCAAAGACCGGAGATAAATATGTAGGTGAGTGGAAAGATAATAAAAAGCATGGGAAAGGTACCTTTACTCATGCTGATAAGAGTAAATATGTAGGTGATTGGGAAAATGGAAAAAAACACGGGAAGGGAACTTATACTTTTTCAAATGGCGATGAATATATTGGTGATTTTAAAAATGGTAAACTTCATGGAAAAGGAAATTATACCTTTTCTAAAAATGGAGACAAATATATCGGTGAGTGGAAAAATGATAAAAAGCATGGACAAGGAACTTTTATTCATTCCGATGGAAACAAATACGTCGGTGGTTACTTGGATGGAAAGAAGAGTGGCAATGGTTCATTTACTTATGCCAACAAAGATAAGTACATTGGCCAATTCAAAGATGGAAAAAGGCATGGGAATGGTAAATTTACACATGCAGAAGGGAATAAATATGTCGGTGAATGGAAAAATGGGAAAAAACACGGGAAGGGAACTTATAACTTTGCCAAAAGCGGAAATAAGTATGTAGGTGAATGGAAAAATAATAGAAAACATGGGAAGGGGACATTTACCCATGCCGATGGAAGTAAATATGTAGGTGAATTTAAGAATGGAAAATGGCATGGAAATGGTAACGTAACACACGCAAATGGGGACAAGTATATAGGCGGGTTTAAAAATGGTAAACTTCATGGAAAAGGAACCTATACCCATGCCAATGGAAGTAAATATGTAGGTGAATTCAAGAATGGAAAATGGCATGGATACGGAACCGCTACACATGCTGATGGGAGTAAATATGTAGGCAATTACAAGGATGGCAAGAAACATGGAAAAGGTACTGCCATCCATGCTAATGGCAATAAATACGTAGGTGCCTTCAAGGATGGCAAACTACACGGAAAGGGTACGGTTACCAATGCTAATGGTGACAAATATGTCGGTGAGTTTGATAATAACCGTGTTCACGGGAAAGGCACCGCTTATCATGCGAATGGAAACAAATATGTAGGGGAATTCAATGATGGGAAATGGCACGGACATGGCACTTTCACACATGCTGATGGGAGCAAGTATGTTGGTGGGTTTAAAAATGGTAAAAAACATGGGAAAGGAACTGCCACCCATTCAAATGGAGGAGTGACAGAAGGTGTTTGGGAAGATGGCAAATTCAAAATAGCTAAAAAAATTCCTACTATCAAAACTTCGGCTCAAGAAATGACTGATAAAATAGAAGAACGATTAGATAAGCTTAAAAGATTACTTGATAGGGGTTTACTGACACCTGAAGAAGCAACTGCAAAGCGCAAAGAAATACTAGATTCTTTATGATAGCAGAAAATTGTTGCCAACTTTATGTATCTATTTTACTCGAGGCTATAAGGTCTCGACACATTTTAATGTTAACATCAACAGGCCGACGTAAATCGTCCAAGACAGGACAATGAAGCTCAACTATTTCTCTAAGTCTTTCGAGTTCGGCATCATCCGCACTGCTATCAAGATAAACCGTACCTTTAACCTCTTGAAATCCAGCATTTATTTTAGTGTCCAAGCCAAGAAAACCGCGTAAATCTTGTTTCCCTTTTAGTTCGATGCGAACCCCATTTAGAGGAATTGAAAGAGCATCAGCATACAGTCGATAAGTGACCTCTTGGCAAGACGCGAGTGCAGCAAGAGCAATTTCGGACGGCTTAGGGCCAGAATTTGATCCACCAAAACTCTTTGGTTGATCAATAATTATATCAAAGTCACGTATGGAGACTTTACTCTTAAAACCCCCTATACATTCACTAGAGACTGACACTTCAATGGGATTTATCAAATCTCCTTTCTGGAGCCTTTGCCGCATTTGATCAAAAAGGATTTTAAAATTTTTCATTATTAATCAATTGAACTCAACTAGGCACAAAGTCAAGCAGGAGATTAATCAATTTTACGCTTCAGATAATGCAACATTTATACAAAATATTTTTCTTCTATGTATAATGTCATAAGTATATAAATTCGTGAATTCTGAAATATTAAAGGGACAGCAAATGCACACTCTAATAGATTGGGTTTGTGGACGTTATTCCGCATTGTTTTATTCATTTTTTACAACCATTCTTATGGGTGTAGCTAGTGCAGTATACTTTCCACTAATTCCTATTTTTTTGGTCTTTTTGTCTTTAACATTAATAGGAATTTCTAATTTTTCTCAGAAACGTTCAAATGTATTAGCAAATTATCCTCTTTTAGCTTACTTCAGGTTTTTCTTTGAAAACATCAGACCTGAATTACGACAATATTTCTGGGAATCAGATAGTGATGAACTACCGTATTCTAGAATACAACGCTCCCTTGTTTACCAAAGGTCAAAAGAACTTGCTAGTGTTCGACCTTTTGGGTCACAACTTGACATGTATAACGAAGATCACGAATGGCTCAATCACTCAATCTCTCCAACTCACTTAGATTCGCAAGACTTCCGAGTGAGTGTTGGTGAGGGTGATAAAACTTACGAACCCTCCATACTCAATATATCTGGCACCTCTTTTGGAGCCTTGTCTCCGCCTGCAATTCAAGCATTAAATACAGGAGCAAATATGGGGGGGTTTGCTCACAATACGGGAGAAGGCGGGATTTCCCCTTTTCATTTAGCTGGTCATGGTGATCTGATTTGGCAAATATCAACTGGATATTTTGGTTGCAGATCAAAAGACGGCCGCTTCGATCCAGAACTTTACAAAGAAAAATCAACCAATGATCAAGTTAAGATGATTGAGATAAAACTTAGCCAAGGTGCCAAGCCTGGTCATGGCGGAATGCTACTTGGAAAAAAGGTCACGAAAAGAATAGCGGAAATCCGTGGAATTGAAGTTGGTAAAGATTGTATATCACCATCGTACCATTCAGAGTTTTCAACTCCAAGTGGCTTGCTAGATTTTGCTGAAAAGTTAAAGTTTTTATCAGGCGGAAAGCCTGTTGGAATCAAGTTATGTCTTGGTCACCCATGGGAATTAGCCGCTATTGTAAAAGCAATGGTCGAAAAAAAACAATACTTAGATTTTATCACAGTAGATGGTTCAGAGGGCGGTACTGGAGCAGCTCCCCTGGAATTTACTGACAGACTAGGTTGCCCACTTACTGATGCCTTAATTTACGTAGATAATACGCTGATTGGATCAGGCTTACGGAACCGTGTAAAAATAGCAGCATCTGGTAAAATTGTTAGTGCCTATGATATAATTCGACACATAGCCCTAGGTGCAGATTGGTGTAATATGGCAAGGCCTTTTATGTTCTCCTTAGGTTGCATCCAAGCGCTAGCTTGCGCATCAAGTAATTGCCCTACAGGAGTTGCTACAATGAATCCGAAGAGATACCGTGTATTAGATATTGAGGACCGGGCAAAAAGAGTTTTTAATTTTCATAATAATACTTTACATGTCGTAAAAGAAATGATCGAGGCTACAGGAATTAAACATCCAAACGAGCTCAATCGCAGGCATATAGTTCGCAGAATTTCGTCTAGCAAAATATTATTAGCAGACCAGTTATTTCCAAAAGTACTACCAAACGCCTTGATTAATGGCGAAGAATGCGAAGATCCTAGACTTAACGTTTACTGGAACCGAGTTAGTAGCGATAGTTTTTCCCCAAAGTCAGATTAGTTCTGTGGCTAAATTAAAAATTAATCCATTAGGCAAGCTTAGCTGGTGTTTTTATGATTGGGCCAACTCCGCATTTCCAACCGTAGTTATTACGTTCATTTTTTCTGCTTATTTTACAGAAATCGTTGCCAATGATGAAATTTCTGGCACTAGTCAGTGGGGTTGGGCACTCAGTATATCTGGACTAGCTGTAGCTATATCGGCACCATTATTAGGTGCAATTTCCGATCATACTGGAAGGAAAAAACCTTGGATTTTATTTTTCACAGTTCTATGCGCCATACTCACAGGGTTACTATGGCATGTAAAACCAGAAATAGCCTTTGTATTTCTAGCATTAATATTAGTAGGTGGTGCCAATTACGCCTTTGAAATGGCAATGGTTTTTTATAACGCAATGTTACCTAATCTTGCCACTCAGGATCAAATTGGAAAAATGTCAGGCTGGGGCTGGGGACTTGGTTATGCAGGCGGTTTAGTTTGCTTAGGCTTTGCACTTATAGTGCTAGTTAATTCCGACACTCCCATTTTTAGGCTTAATAAATTAACGTATGAACACTTACGTGCAATTGGACCGTTAGTAGCAATTTGGATGGTATTATTTGCATTTCCACTTTTCTTATGGACACCAGATGATTCACCTAGTGATCTAGCCGCGACAAAAGCTATACAAAAAGGGTGTAAAAAGCTTTTAAGCACGATCCGTCAAGCAGCAAAATTTCGTTATATCATTCAATTTCTACTAGCTCGAATGTTCTATGTAGATGGACTTAACACGCTATTTGCCTTCGGCGGCATTTACGCTGCTGGCACCTTTGGAATGAGCTTTAAAGAATTAATAATATTTGGAATAACTATAAATATTACCGCTGGAATGGGTGCGGTTGGGTTCGCTTGGCTAGATGATAAGATCGGATCAAAACGCACTATTCAGATCGCAATTAGTGGCCTGCTCTTTTTTAGCAGTGCTTTGTTATTTGCCGAAGAAAAATTGTTTTTTTGGATTTTTGCTTTGCCGCTTGGAATCTTTGTGGGCCCCACTCAAGCTGCTAGCCGTTCAATGATGGCGCACTTAGCCCCCGAATCAATGCGAGCTGAAATGTTTGGGTTATTTGCACTTTCCGGCAAAGCTACATCTTTTTTAGGGCCGGCCATACTAGCCTTAGTAACAAATACCTTTAATAGCCAAAGAGCTGGAATGGCAACAATTCTTTTATTTTTTGCTCTAGGTCTAGCGTTGCTAGCAGGTGTTCCTCAAATTCGCAAAAAAAATTAAACTAACTTTTACTGCTCAGGGATTGAACCTTCGGAGTTTTTACCGGACAATTGCAAACATGACATTTCCAGATGAAAAATTTACTAATATTTCAGACTTTGCAACCACTTATTTCAGACAAGTAAAGATGGTGCAGGAGTCCGTAAATATGAACTTGTTAGCTGATGCTTTCGTCCTTCTTGACAAAGCGTATAAACGGGGAGCAACAGTGTATGTATGTGGAAATGGTGGATCCGCCGCAATATCCAATCATCTAGCCTGTGACCATTCCAAGTGCGGTCAGACTGATACCATCCTCAGACCTAAAGTTGTGTCTCTATCAACAAACATTGAAATGATCACAGCCATTGCTAATGACCTTAGCTATGATGACGCTTTCGTTTATCAACTTAAGACCCTTGCAGAACCAAAAGATATCTTAATTACTATTTCTTGCTCAGGTGATTCAGAAAATATAGTTCGTGCATCCAAGTGGGCTAAGGAGGCAAAACTTAAAGTCATTTCTTTTACTGGATTTGAGGGCGGCCGGTCTGCAGATATAGCAGACATTAATTTACATGTTGATGCAGATAATTATGGCCTCATAGAGGATGTTCATCAAAGTCTAATGCATATCCTCGCACAGTTTTTACGACTTAGTCACATGGATAGCACTAAGATATTAGATCGCAATTTTTAGATCGCCATTCGAACATTCTACAAAAATTAATCTATTTTTTCAAATACAGCTAGCATTCTGAAAGCGGCCCAGCTTCCAATGATGGGAGATAAAAAATTTTCAAGTTTAAGCAAACTGGGTACGCTCCATAATGGGATCAAAGACCAGCGGCGGAACCCTCCAGATAATGGATAAGCTAAAAAATCAAATTTTTCGACTTTTTTAAGCTTCAAAGTTGGGAAAAATCTACTTAGACGATCTAACTCACGACCACATAAAATTGTTGGAATAGCTTGATTTGCTTCAAAGGGGTCGCGATCCGGGTCCGGCAGGATTTTTGCTAAAGGATCCGCTTTTAAGTCAACTGGTTCTTGATGAAAAAAATTATAAAAAGGATTGCTAAAAATTGTTATCGCTGGCTCAATCATAATTATTCTACCACCTTTTTCAAGCAACCGCTCAGCCTCTTGTAGAAAAAGACGTGGTTGCTCAATATGATGTAATGTATCAACCATGACTATGTTGGAAAAACATCTTTTCTGAAAAGGTAGCGATTGAGCGTCGGCAACTGCATCTATCCAAGGTGATCTAACTATATCTGTAGAAACAACATCGGATTTGAATTCCTTAAAATTTCCAGATCCACCACCAATTTCAAGGCTTCGCCCTTTCTTGCACCAGAAAATTATTTTTTTATAATAATGGGAATAGATTGCTCGTAATACAGGTTTTGTTTCCCATATTATTCGGTGTTGATTTAACACCTCAGCCGTCATAGTTAAAAAGCCTTCAATTTGCGAAAAGCGAAAATTACCATCTTTATAAGAAGCCAGCCATGTTTAAACCTTGAAATTTGTGTTTCCCCATAAACTCTTTCCGCATACCGAACCGGAACTTCAACTACTTTCATATTTAATTTAGCGGCTCCAAATATCAAATCAAAATCACCGAAAGGGTCAAAAACACCAAAATAACTTCGGTTTTGCTTTATAAGTTCGTAATCGGACTTACGAAGCACCTTGGTCCCACAGAGAGTATCAGTAAACCTTTGATTTAATAACCAAGTGAAAAGCCAAGAAAATATTTTATTGGCAACAAGGTTAAGAAACCTCATTGCATCATCTTCCATTGGATAGACAAGCCGAGAGCCATTTATAAATTCCCCCTGGCCTGATGCTATTGCTTTAAAAAATTTAGGAAGATCTTCGGGTGGCATCGTCAAGTCCGCATCCAATATCATAAGCACTTCGCCCCGTGCTTCACCAAAACCTAGGCGCACCGCATCTCCTTTGCCAACACCCCTTTGGACTAAAACTTTAATGTCTTTTTTGGAATATTTTTTAATAACTCGCTTAATTTCATCAAGCGTGCCATCACTGCTACCACCTTCAACGTAAATAATTTCCATGTCTTTGCAAAAAGCTGGAATTCTCTTAATAGCTGATTCTATATTACCTCGTTCATTACGGCACGGTATAAGTATGGTAGCTGATTGGGGCCTTTTTTGTTGAATTTGATACGGAGCTGGGCGAGCAACTACATAGTTTCGCAAACAAAAACGCCTGATTAGAGGCAGGGGTGCTAGAAAGCGATTAACAAAACTGCCAAATCCAAATAATGTTTTTGGAATTAGTTGCCGCCATTCACGCTTGATAACTTCAAACCGGCTTAAATATAGTAAATTCACTATATCATCAGTCGTAAGCCAATTTTGTTGAGGTTGCGGCATTCTTAATCCAAACCACTGGGCAGCCAATAAAATAGGTGCCCAACCAACTGAATGGTATGCAATTATTATACGTGTCTGAGGCGAACATAGCGGATGTAAGTTCTCAAGTGCCAATTGACAATCTGATAACGAACCAATCGTATCGGATATAATAATTATATCAAAAGGACCATTAAGTTCTTTTATAAATTTTGGATCCTCAGCATCTCCAACAAAAAATTCAAATTCAGCATATTTTGATTTTGCTGTCATAATCATTTCTGGAGAAAGATCAACACCTACACCTTTTCTAGGCTTCACTTCATAAAGCAAACGCCCTGTACCGCACCCAAGGTCGAGCACACGCAATCCTTCGGGGACAAGAAAACGCATATAACGGTAATCATTTTCATAATAAAATTGATTTTTCTCAATCCAATCATCACGTGTATGTGCTGTTTTTTCTGCATGCTGTTGGAAATCATCTTTCCTTTTAGAGTAATTAGGATCCATCTCATTACGTTCCACAATATTCATCAAAATTTTTATAAAATAATGGCGTTAATCCACGAATAAAGCATGCACTTTTCTCAATTACTGGATTAGCGGCTTTAGGATCTGTAATTCGATATTGAACATTAATGCCAATTATCGCTACCATAACGATTAAAACAAATGCCTGACCAAAAAAACGAAAACTTTTTTTCCAAGCCAAGGTCAAAGGTAATAAGCCTTTCATGGCTATTGCCAAAGCAACAATAATCCAAGCTTCGACATAGATACTATAATAAAAATTAAAAAAACCTCGCCCAATCCAAAAAATTACTACAATCATACCTGCCATAAAACACAAGAAACTAACTGTTAGTGCTTCATTAAATTTATTTTTC
Organism: Pseudomonadota bacterium; assembly: GCA_036337015.1. Taxonomy (GTDB): domain Bacteria; phylum Pseudomonadota; class Alphaproteobacteria; order Rhodospirillales; family Casp-alpha2; genus Casp-alpha2. The sequence continues at coordinate 45,849 of JAYZEZ010000002.1, forward strand.
AAAATCAGAATAGGTATGCATGCCGGCACCACTACATAAAAAATAGCAAATGGATAATCCAAATTTCTTAAACGTTCTGTTAAAAATTCTCCTATCCCAATTGTCACATGAATATTAGAAAGTTTAGTAAAAATATTTTGAAAATTCAGCTCCTCTAGCGACAATTTCTCCATTTGTATTGGTTGGTTTATATCCTTTAAAACCTGAGAAGGATCGGTTGGAATTGAGGCAAGATGAACAGACATTATTTCAAGGAAATTAAAAACACCAAATACTGTCCACCAATCCTCAAAAATAAAGAAAAGCCCAAAAGCTAAAGAAAAACCAATAGTAATAGTAGAAAATCCAATAATGCCGTGCCGCACATCATGTAAATTAAAAAATCCATAAATGAGAGCACAAAAGAAAACTGAAATAGCAATAAAAAATTGATAGACCCCAAGACTTTCTGCGGGAATTGAATTAATGAAATTTTTAATCATTGGAAAAGATATAATCAATGTTGCAAACAAAACCATTGATAATAAAAGATTAGAGGGGGCTGACACAACCCTATGGCGATACTGCCAACCAAAAACTATCGCTAACAGAGGTAAAAAAATTAGTACTATTATACTTTGCACCTTAATCATCATAGAGACATGTGCCAAAAATCCAGCCAAAAGTAAAAGCGCTATAGCTTGGTTGTAATTTGCTCGAGTTGCTCGAATTATTGCCAAAGCAGCTGAAAAAATTAGGATCATTGAAGGCAACTCTGTTCGCATCATTACCGATTGAGCTGGGATGCCACCACCACCAGCAATCAATACTATACACAATAAAAGTGCCTGAACTCTAGAAGGGTAAAAACTCCACACAGCAGCATAAACTAGTGCTGCAAGCACGCAGGCAAGAAAAACTGAAAACAAGCGGCCGGCAATAATAAGTTGTGTAAAGTTCTGATTAAAATTAGAAGATCCTTTTAAGGATTCTAAATCGACAATAGAAATTAAATTAAGCCAGTCAAAAACTTTAAACCAACCAGCCAAAGAAATAAAATACGCATAACCAGTATGCGAATTTGGAAGCAAAGGTTCCCCAGCAATGATAAGTAGTGCTTGATAAACGGAAACTATATCCATATCAGCATTAAGAAGTGCATCCCGAAAGATGCCATGGTAGAATGATGGAAATGCAGCAAACAAGAAGAGTATTGTCAGCGAGAGACAATGAAGCAGGATGTCTTGATTAGCAACTCTCATAGCAAGTCCATATATTATTTTTTAAATTTTTCATGTTAACCTTGTATTACATTGTGTATGCAAGATGGCAACCTCATGATGAATATAAAACAATTAGAATTTTAACATAAAAATGAGCTTTATTATTCCTTATCACTTTCAAAAAAAAATACTATTTGGATTTACTCTAATGCTTATAGGGTTAACTTCTCACATTCTAGAGGCTGAAATTTCTACTGAAACACAAATTTCAGTGACAACTGCCTTCTCACAAACAGAAAGACTAAGAAGACACCTCAAGTATTTAAAGAAGACAAAATCCTGTCCATATTGCGATTTAAGCCGAGCAAACTTATCCGGCGTGGATTTAAATGGTGCCGATCTACGGCGTAGCGTCTTAACAGGCGCAGTAATGAAAGATATAAAATTAATAGGGGCAAATTTGACGGGTGCTGTTTTGTATGGTGCCAACCTTAAGGGGGCAAACCTAAATAAAGCAAACTTAACAGGTGCTTACATAGTTAATGCTAATCTAACTAAAACTACCCTTAAAAAGGCTGTTCTAAAGGGTACCATTTTTTTTAAAACCAACTTAAGAGCCGCCGATATGACAGGTGCAGATTTAAAAGAAATCAATCTAACAGACGCTCTTCTTTGTCAAACAAGGATGCCATCCGGAGAACGGAATAATTCAAACTGCGATTAATTTTTGTTACAAGTATGGTAATCTTAATGACGAAAGTGCCTCATACCAGTGAATATCATAGCCAATCCAGCAGCATCTGCAGCTGCGATAACTTCATCGTCACGCAAAGAGCCACCAGGCTGTATAACTGCTGTTGCACCTTCTTCAGCTATCGCTAACAAACCATCTGAAAATGGAAAGAAGGCATCCGAAGCCGCGACACAACCCTTAGCCCAAGTTTCAGAATGTCCTGCTACCTTTGCTGCTGCGGCGGCTTTCCATGAAGCAATCCTCGATGAATTAATACGACTCATTTGGCCCGCGCCAATACCAACAGTAGTTAGTCCCTTAGCATACACTATAGCGTTAGACTTAACATGCTTTGCAACAGTAAAAGCAAAGGTTAAATCTAACATTTCAGAGGCAGTAGGCGCACGCTTTGTAACAACTCTTAATTCACCTTCAGTAACGGCTGAATCCCTACTTTGTAATAAATAGCCTCCAGAAAGGCTCCTAAGCATTACACCTTCAGTTTCCAGGTTAGGCATTTCCCCAGTCACTAATAGTCGCAGATTCTCTTTCTCTAAAAGTATTTTTTTGGCACCATCTTCAACTCCTGGCACTATGATAACCTCGGTAAATAATTTTGCAATTTCAGTAGCAGTTTCACTATCTAACATTCTGTTTGTTGCAATTATTCCACCAAAAGCACTCTCTGTATCACAAGCAAGGGCTCGTTTATACGCCTCCACCAAAGTGTCTGCTTGCGCTACTCCACACGGATTTGCATGCTTTACAATCACACAAGCCGGTTTATTTGTGAATTCACCAACTAGTTCAAATGCAGCATCTGTATCATTCAAATTATTGTAACTGAGTTCTTTCCCTTGTATTTGTTCCGCACTTGCAACTCCGGGACGTTTTTCTTGATTAATATAGAAAGCTGCCTGCTGATGTGGATTTTCCCCATACCTTAAAAATTGTTTACGTTCTGCGCTTAATATTATGTGAGGGGGAAATAAATTTTCTGGTTTTTCAGAGAACCAGTTTGCAATAGCAGTGTCATAGGAACAAGTTTGTGCAAAGGCTCGTGCAGCAAGTTGTTTGCGAAAATCAATGGTGGTTGAACCACCTTCAGCCTTCATTTCATCAACAACTTGATTATAGTCTTTAGGGTTTACAACTACAGTAATATATTTAAAATTTTTGGCTGCCGCACGGATTAAAGCGGGACCTCCAATATCAATGTTTTCTATACATTTTGAAAATTCAGCTCCACTAGCGACAGTTTCTCCAAACGGATAAAGATTGACAACTAACAAATCAATGAAGCCAATAGAATTAGTGATCATGGCTTTCTGGTGGGCATCATTATCACGAATAGCCAATAAACCACCATGAATTTTAGGATGAAGTGTTTTAACCCTTCCATCCATAATCTCTGGAAACCCAGTTTCTTCAGATACATCCTTTACCTTAATTCCTAAGCTCCGAAGTGTCTTGGCTGTACCCCCAGTAGAAAGTATCTCAACATCAATTGACGCCAAGTAAATGCAAAACTCCTCAAGACCAGTTTTGTCAGAAACTGAAATTAAAGCACGGCGAATGGCAGTCATTATCTAGATCCTTTGTAAATTATTTACTTACTACTGATTTTTTTATCGCGTCAAACTTGGTGTCATATTCAGGAACCAAGCTACGAAGAATGCTTTGAACTTTTACAACATCATTGTTTTTACAAGCATTTTCAATATCAGCTAGAGAAATAGACAAATCTTCTATATTTCCAGGTCTTGGTGTCGCTAATAGAATACCTGGACTTTGAGTTGCCACTGGAGGTTCAGTGCCATGAAAAATTTCCTCAAATAATTTTTCTCCAGGACGAATTCCAATGATATCTATCTTTATATCATATTCGGGCTTTAAACCTGCTAGCCGTATCATTTGTTTTGCCAAGTCTATTATGCGAATTGGCTCACCCATATCGAGAACAAATATTTTACCAACACGATTATCGTAGGGGCTATCAAGAGTCGAAGCCTGCAATACCAACTCTACAGCCTCTTTTACAGTCATAAAGAATCGAGTCATTTCAGGATGTGTGACTGTTATAGGCCCACCTTCAGATAGCTGTCGTTGAAACAATGGGACCACTGAACCTGTTGAACCAAGAACATTCCCAAATCTCACCGTTACAAACCGTGTTTGATCTGTAGCATTGCCTCCTCTTTGCAGATCCAGCGCCTGGCAATAACTCTCAGCCACCCGTTTAGTAGCGCCCATTACACTAGTTGGATTAACAGCTTTATCAGTAGAGATCTGCACCATAGTCCCAACACCGGTGCTTATACAGCTATTAGCAATATTAACAGTACCAATAATATTTATCGATGTTCCCTCAATTATATTTGATTCAACTAGTGGAACATGTTTCATAGCTGCTGCATGAAATACTAAATTTGGACGAAAACACTCAAATAAATTCTGAATTTTTACAGCATTTCTAATGTCAGCAATCACAGCGTGGCGTATAACCGTCGGCCAGGATTCCAAGGTCTCTCTATCTATTGAATAAAGAGCATGTTCAGAATGGTCTAGCAGCATAACCTCCAAAGGATTAAGCGCACACACTTGACGCACCAACTCAGATCCAATACTGCCACCAGCACCGGTTATTAGTACCCGTGTACCATTAATTAAGGCCTTCATATCATCACGGTCTAGGGTGGTTTGTGGCCTTCCCAACAAGTCTTCAACTGCAATTGGTCTAATAATCGCCTTTTCCTCAGTTCCACTTTTAAAGTCAGTAACTCGAGGAACACGGGCAAGCGTCATGCCTAATTTATCAGCGCGATCTAGAAGAGACCTAATTAGTGTTCCGTTCATATCGTCACGAGTGAGAATTAAACGTTGTGGTCTAATGCCATCTTTATTTAAACTTTTGACAACATCATCAAGATCGTCAATCGTACCAAGGACCTCAACACCATGAATTTTACGTCCTATGCGTCGGGCATTTTCTGAAACCAAGCCGACTGCATAATAATTAGCATCTGAAGATCTTCTTAAACCACGAATAAAAAGTTCTGCTCCATCACCATCTCCAGCTAGCAAAACAGCTATACTATTATCAATTTTTCGATCATATAAAAAATTAAACTGTCTATCTTTAAATAAACGATAAATAAACCTTGGGCCACCAAGCAATGCCATAAGTGAAAACCAAGCAATAGGAATTACCGAACGTGGCAAATTATGAAAGCGTGTTAACAAGAACATTATCAATAAAAAAACCAGCACTGTTAGAGTTACAGCGCGGGTGATTGCTAATAAGTCATTTATCGATGCATAACGCCAAACACCTTGGTATAGTCCAGAAAAAAAGAAAGCGACCGCTGAAATGGCAATGAATAAAAAAGTCGCCTGATACATTGTATCACTAGCATAGTATTGGAGATTGTCTCCTAAGCGAAGGTACATGGCTAGAATAAAAGCTATGCCAGACATAAAAATGTCGTGGGCGTAAACTATAAGGCCGCGGCTAGATATACGATGAATTAATTTCATGAATTTAAACTACTGTCATGCATTTTAGAATTTCCGCTTACTTCTGTACCAATTCGCCATCACTTCTATTCCTTGTAACATCTTAAAAGGTGGCTTCCACCCAAGTTCACTTCTAATTTTATCATCATTTACTTGAAGATTTGATAACAATCTATCAACAGTCGAATCCTTTCCTAATATTCGCCCGAACAGACGTATTAGAGAATTGGGAACCGCGAATAATCGTATTGGCTTTTTAAATGCTTTGGTGACAATACGTATAAGCATCGATGTTGACAAATCTTCTCCATCCCGAACAAAATACGTTTGTCCATTAGCTATTTTACTCTCAAGGCATTTAATGATCGCATCCGTTAAATTACCAACAAATAGAAGACTACGCTGGTTTTTGATACCAGCTAACGGCAATGGTACGTTCAAATAACAAAGTTTTAAAAGATTCAACATATTGGCCTTTACTCCAGGTCCGTAAAGAAGTGGCAGTCGAAGAATAACTGTTTCTAAACCAGTTTCTTTTGCAATATGAAGCATTGCGTTTTCAGCGGCTAGTTTTGACTTCCCATAAGCACCTATAGGGTTAGGTGGCATCGTTTCAGAAAACGGTGTTTTTTTTGTTTCTTCTCCCATCACCTTTACAGTGCTCAAAAAAATAAATTTTTTAACGCCAGATCGTGCGGCTGCCTTTGCAAGTTTCTCTGTTCCAGCAGTATTAATCCGATTGTAAATTGTTTGTTCCTTTTTTAATTTTTCATCTAAAACATGGGCGTGCCCAGCCAAGTGAATGATTGCATCAATTTTATCTAATACCCCTGTCCAATCAGTATCAGGACCAATGTCTGATACTACGTAAGTTTTTACTTTCGGTGGAAATGGTTTTATAGGGACTTGGCGGATACAAATAACAACTTCATAAGCAGCACTGACTAACTCAGGAATCAAGTAACGGCCCACAAAGCCCGTGGCTCCAGTTACCAAAACCCTCATGAGTTATCCCCCAACTCATCCAAAGAATGATCTCCTACCTCACTGCCACGTCTTTGAACCACTAGTTGAATTACTGTCATCATATGATGAGCTTGCATTTCACGACTGTAACGTGGAGCAGCAGAAAAGCTGTTATCCGCTAATTCCTTTAATCCATCAGGATCATTAAAGAGACTTTCAATAGCATCAGCTAGCGCCTTTGGATCTTCTGCTGGAATATGTAGACCAGCTTTCTCACTCGAAAGGATTTTACTGGCCTCTCCTTCGGGGGCTGCTAATAAAATGGGAAGTCCCATAGCCATAGATTCAAAAATTTTTGATGGAATGACACTTGCAAAGAGTGGGTCTTTTTTTAGATGTACTAAAGCTATGTTGCAAAGGCTCCATACTGCAGGCATAGAAGACTTAGTTTGGGACGGTATAAAAATTACATTTTTTAAGCCTCTATTTTTTGCAGCAAACATAAGTTTATCTCGTTCAGCACCTGCCCCAACTAGCAAAAAGCGTATCTGGTCATTGTTCCTTAGTTCTTCAGCAGCGTCCAAGACATTGCCTAATCCATGGGCCATACCATGAGTGCCTATATATCCAACAATAAAATAGCCACTTAAATTCCACTTCATGGACAAATCCTTATCTCGATCGTGCAAGCCATATCTCCAAAGATCAACGCCGTTTGGAATAACCGCAATCTTATTACTCTCTACACCTCTCATAACCAGGTTATCCTTAAACGCATGTGTCAAAGAGACTATTGCCTCAGATCGATGGTAGAGATTTAACTCTAGTTTTTCTATCACCGATAAAATAAATCCAGGTTTTAAAATACCGACTGCAACAATAGATGCCGGCCATAAGTCTCCAAGCTCGAAAATGAATGGAACCCGACGTAATCTAGCTAAAATCCAACCACCAACTGCTGTAAAAAATTGAGGAGAAGTAGCAGCAACAACGTCAGGTTTAGCCTCAAACAAACCAAACCAAACGCCAGTCACCATAAAACTAAGGAAATCTAGAGTACGGCGAATCATACCTTGATTTGGTGCTATAAAGGTTTTTACGCGAACAACTCGTATGCCCGATATGCTCTCGACTTGCCGCCAACTATTTTTATAACCAGAAAATACTTTTCCATCCGGAAAATTAGGCGCTGTAGTAATGATTGTTACATGATGGCCCGCATCAACCCAATAACAAGCACGTTCAAAAACACGAGTAGCCGCTGCATTAGTTTCAGGCGGAAAATTTTCAGATAAAAATAGGATTTTTAAAGGGATGGACATTTTAGAGCTTTCCTGGACCATTCCTAGTGCTCAGGATAAACAGTAACCACGAAACTATTACACAAGCTATTGTCAACAATTGCCAACCCCATCCTATAACAGAGATAGTAGCTAGAACTATCAGCAATACGTTTATTAAAAAAATATTTTTTACTACTTCTGCATGACTAAAGCCCCGTGATACTGCCTGCTGATAAAAATGTTCGTGGTGGGCATGCCAAATTTTTTTACCATGTATTATCCGTATAATAAGGGTAAGGGTTCCATCACCTAAATAATATAATGGCAATATTAAAGCTGCTGCCCATTGTCCATGATTTGCTAATTGCAACAACAACCAACCTAGCAGAAACCCTAATGGAACACTTCCAACATCACCAAGAAAAATTTTAGCTGGATGCCAGTTCCATACTAAAAAGCCAAGTGCCGAAGCAGCAACAATAACTCCCAATAGACCTAGTAAAGGTGTCAACCCAGCTAACAAAACAACGAGACTAATGCCGACTCCAATAGTAGCCATCTCAAGTCCAGAAATACCATCAATGCCATCCATAAAATTGAATAAATTTATGAACCATACCCAAATTAGACCAACTACAAAATATCCCCATCCAATTGGCAAAAGTTCGTTAAAGATATTCATTTCATAACTTGGTGATGACCAAGGCATCAATATTACAAAGGCGACAGCACAAATTTGTAACAATAATCGCCACAAGGGACTTATGCCTCTAAGATCATCAAACCAAGAAAACAATGCTAAAGTCAGAACCGCAAGAATTATAGTAAAAGCAGTTTTTTCCATGGGAGTTGACCAAGAAACAATGATGCAAGCTATAGAGATGCAACAGATCACAGCGATTCCAGCACCTTTAGGAGTTGGGATCAAATGACTAGATCTTTGATTTGGATAGTCAAGTATGGCGCGCGAACGGAGAAATTTAAGCACAATACCTGTTAAGGCAAGGGTGCCAACAAAAACACAAACCGCAACAACAATTAAAGGTATCCATTGCATATTTAATTGTATCGTGAAATACGCCTATCAACAAAAAAAAGAGCGCCGCAAAGGTTTTTTACGACGCGCCATCTTATAATGAAAGTTTTTATTTAAATCAGAGTGATGATTCAATACGTGCAAGTGTTTTAACAACCTGAAGCCCAAGTGTAGCATCACTCCATTCAGGCAAACCACGTATTATTAAATCTCGAAATGACAGCACACATCTTTCAAGCGGTGCAATAGTGTTCAATCTAAAAGTTCTATCTAGATCATTTTGTGATGTCTTAAACCTTAATTTGTCTTTACTTTTGAGAATGTCATCATAGATCAACTTACCATTATCAAAATAGACAGAAAATGATCTTTTTCGTTTCTCATATAAGTTACTAATTGTTAGACTTACGTCAACATCTCCAAAGTCTAAAGACAAGTTTAGCGTCTCTCCGCCTATCCTAGATTCAATGCGTTTAACAGAAACTTTTTCCGGAACTTGCTTCATTAAACTTATACACATGGCAACGTCATGACTCCCCCACTCCCACAAAACAGATGTTTTAGGATTAAGTGGCCCCCATTTCCCTGCGTTTCCCTTCATAGACCTAATCACGCCAAGTTCTGCTACTTCCCGCTGAAGAACCTCCCAGGCAGCACTATAAAGATGAATATGATCTACCATCACTATCGCTTCTTTTCTTTTTGCAGAAGTAAGAATCTTTTCAGCATCAGCGACTGACAAAGTCATGGGTTTTTCAATTAGCACCGCCAAACCCTTATTGATCGCAGCTAAAGCTATTTCAGTATGAGTGGCAGCTGGTGAGGCAATCACTAGACCATCTAGATTTTCATCGTCAATAACATGTTCCCATTTTTCACTTATGACGCAATTTGGATCAACAAGCTTGACACTATCCGGATTACTGCTTGCTAGACGGGCTAAAAATATACCATTTATTTTAGCAATAGTTGCGATATAGTTACGGCCCCAAGGTCCTGCACCAATCAGGCCTAATTTCAAAAGGTTTGTGTCATTGAATTTGCTCACGCTTCGCCGGTATAAATTGTATTGGACCAATCAATAAACCGTTTTAAGCCATCATCGAAATTAACTTTCGGCTCATACCCTATTTGACGCCTCGCCTTAGTAATATCAGGGCAACGCCGAAGCGGTTCATCGGATGGATAACTATCCGGGTACTCAATTACATTATATTCTAGACCTCTCTCGCAAACGCTTTCCATTCTCCCCACTAAATCAATCATAGATATTTCTGGATTTGGATTACCAATATTATAGCCTTCGCCAGGCACACCTGAAGTTATGACCCGCAAAAAACCATCCATAGCGTCAGTTATGTAGCAAAAAGTTCGTGTCTGAGTACCAGAACCATATACGTTTAAGGGTCTTCCACCCTTTATTCGATTAGCAAAATTAGGCATTACTCGATAATCTGTTTCCTGCATACCGGGACCAAATACATTAAAAGGTCTAATAGTATTTGTTGCTAGCCCATACTTTTCGTGAAAAATATAACATAGTGTCTCACCAACACGTTTACTTTCATCATAACAAGCTCGTGGTCCTTGAGCCGCCACATTGCCACGATAACTTTCCTGCGTTGGGACATGACCAGCGTCAGGATCACCATATATTTCACTTGAAGAAAAAAAAGTTATACGCGCCTGATGTTCTCGTGCCAACTCCAACATATTTCTTGTCCCCGTGATAGCAACTTCTAGAGTCTCCAAGGGGAATTTTCGATAATAGTATGGACTGGCAATGCCTGCAGCATGAACAATAAAATCAATTTTTCCAACCCAGTTCAAAGGCTTTATGACATCATGTTCATAAAAAGTTGTATGTTTGGTTTCTATAATTTTAGATCCTACTTCTCCGGAGGTAATCAAGTTGTCTACCACAACGACCTGACATGGATCATCAAGGACCGTATCATTCAATCTTGCGAAAACCTCTGTGAAATAGCGCCCAAGAAACCCTCTACCGCCTGTCAGCATTACCGTCTTGCCAGACAATGCAATAGCATTATCACCTATCCTTGTAACAATTTCATTGATATCAGATGCCAACAAATAATCGTTCATGGTAATCCTATTAGGGTTGTACAGACATCTTAAAAATTTTTATTTCTGGTAGCGGTACAATAAAGCACCCACCTCCATCAAGAAAGGAGGAATGTTTTTCAATTATTTGTTTGGCAAAATTCCAAGCTAAAATAATAACATAATCTGGTCTACGCTCATATATCGCATTAGTTGGAAATACAGGGATATGTGTACCGGGTGAAAACAAGCCTTGTTTAAGGGGGCTATCATCTACAATAAAATCAATTTCTTTTAGGCCGATGCCAAAATTATACATTAAAGTAGTCGCTTTAGCAGGAGCACCAAATCCAGCAAGTGTCTTTCCTTCTTCTTTTATATTTCTAATAATAGTTTTGAGCTGTTGGCCTAAAACATCAATATTTTTGCCAAAACTTCTGTACGTTTCGGAACGATTCAAACCTGCTATTTCCTCCTCTGCAATAAATGAATCGACTGATCCATCAGAAATATGTTGGCCATTAGCTAGACCTACCATTCCGCGGATTGATCCACCATGGGATGCAACTTTTTCAACACTAAAAAGCTGCAGCCCTTTTTCTAAAAAAAATTTTTTTAGGGGTTTTACAGAATGATAGGCCAAGTGTTCATGATAAATGGTATCAAACAAATTATTCTTAATGATGTCCGCTAAATATGAAACTTCAAAAACAAATACGCCATTCGGCGCAAGCAATATTCGAATTCCATCAACAATACCCCTTAAGTCATCAGCATGGGCAAAAACATTATTTGCCGTTACAACGGCAACTTTCCCCCTATCTGCCAAAATCATTTTGGCCAAATCAACAGAAAAAAAATCAGGAATAGTTTCAACGCCCGAATTTGTTGCACGGGCTGCAATTTCTAAAGCAGGATCAACACCTAAACCCCGCATTCCTTTTTTTTGAAAAGCAGATAATAAGGTACCATCATTGGAACCAATGTCGATAACTACGCTCTCTAAATTAAGAGAGAAACGATCTATAATGGAGCTTGCATATTCTTCGAAGTGTTTAATAAAGGATGGAGATGTTCCAGAGACATAAACATAATTTTTAAATAGTATGGAAGGGTCAACGACATCGAGAAGCTGGACATGCTCGCAATTTTCGCAAAAGAAAACATCTAACGGAAAACAATTCTGATGCTCAGATTCTGAGGGATTCTTAACAAAAGCATTAGCAAGAGGTGTTGGCTTTAATTCAAGAACCAAGACCAATTTTGAGCTATTGCATAGCCTGCAAGTTTTTCGCCGACGGCAGGCTTCTATACTCATTATGCAGTTATTCTTCCGGCGTCCATGAAGTTAATCCATCCTTATTAAGTAGATTAACGCGAACTACATCCGCCTCATAAGTTTTTTGATCACGAGGATTCCGAGATAGGGTTAAAAATTTTGTGTCCTCTGTAAAAATCATACCATGATCTACCATTGGAGGGGTGAACACCATTTCACCGACATTAACCATTTCACATTTAGGCTCTACATCACTACCTGTAGGACGATGATAATATTTAATAGAACCGGATAAAACATAGCAGTAATGCCAATCTGTTTTATGGTAATGATTAGCACGAAGAGAGCCTTTTTTGGATTCAATGATTACGGCACTCATCATCATCATATCCACTATAGGTTGAATCCTACCTCGCGCATCAATAAACGGTTTTTCAAGTGATACTAGAACATCACTTGGCCAAGTCTCTTTTTCTTCTTCGGTAATGGGCGAAATCTTAAAAGGCCGCATACAAAATCTTTCTTAAGTTATTTTTATGAATTAGGAAGATGGATAAACACGAATTTTTTCTAAAATATAATTTTTATAATCTATTGCAGGAATGACTACCCGTTGGTTGCGGCTTGAGATAATAACAAAGGCCATGAATATAGCCGCCATAAACGCTTGAATTACTGCAATTCCAAGAATAATAACTACCAATGATGTCCAACCGACAACAAAAAATTCAAATGTAAATCGTTTTACAACAGTAAATAGCAAAATTATCAATATAAACCCACCAATACCAAAAATTGAAAGCACAACCCGTGCTCCAACTGTATCAGCATGCACTGCAATACCATTAAAACCATGAACCACCAGTGAAACTATATTCATTTTACTTTTCCCGAATAGTCTTTCACCACGAGTGGCCTGTATTGTACGATATGGAATACGTGCACGCATAATTCCTGCGGGAAAGTGACTCCAAATTTCTGAAATATTAGCTGTTCGTTTTATCAACCGGCCGGGTATTGCACAAAAATTTCCTATGGAAATAGGTAATCCGGTCAATATTTTATAGAGATATTTATATATTTTATAAAAAGCTTTGAAAGCCAACCCTTCCGAACGCTGTGTACGTGCAGCAAAAACAACCTCCCTATCTGTCTTTTTTACCTCGGATATTAGATCTGAAACATATTTAGGCTGATCTTCAAGATCTGAATCCATGATAACAAGAATTTCACAATCCTTTTTTTCTGCTACATATGCAATACCAGTAGCCTGTGCCTTTTGATTGCCAATATTACGAGTAAGAGTGACAACTTCAATTTCTTGAATAGCTTTAAAAGAAAGCGACTGAAAGTCTTGAGTATTAACAAAATCGGGAGACCCATCATCTACAATAACTACATTAGCTATCAATCCATCGGCTTCTAAAACAACATCAAGCTGACTAAGAAGAACAAAGACAGATTTCCAGTCATCATATGTTGGTGTTAAAATCGTTATTTCGCTTTTAGTATTCATAATTTTATTAGCCAAAACTCAAATTTATCAATTAATTTTTATTAACATTTATACGATCAAAGATGTTATAGGAGCCACATTTTTCCTCTCGATTTCGGTATTGCTGAAGATCAGAGCCATCAAAAGTCTCTCCTGACAATATAACAGAAGCAAAATAGCCCTTATCAATCAATCCGCCAACCCCATCCCCTTCCATTTTAACACCCCCAGGTTTATCCCAGCGATAATTAGTCTGAATAACGAAATGCTGTTTAGCCGGAACCACCCAAGGAAGGGACAGATACTGGTCTGAAATAAAAAAGGGTTGAGGTAAATTTTTTTTAACTAAACAATTCTGAACCTGAGTTATAAACTCATGTGTAGGTCGTTTAGATATTACTCCATTAACCCCCAAAAAAACTAGGCAGATTGCTAATCCTTGCAACGACCAGCCTAAACCGAAGGGCCATAAAATGTCACCTGGCAATTCAACCATTTTTTCTACCCAAAATATAAGAGACAAAAGAAAAAGGCTGAGAAAAAAACTCAGCATAAAATAGTAGTTTTCTGCAGACCCTAACTTAGAACTAGCAGGAATAACTATAATGCCTGTAAATAAAATACCTAACAAAGATAGTCCAAGGTGTGGCTTATATCCCTTTTTTTCTAGGCTATTTCGTACTTCTTGAAATAAGTTTTTTGATTTACCAGTATGGATAATTACCATCATCAAACCAAAAAGGCCCAATAAAATTGGTATTACCTTGATCGCAAAATTACACAAGTTACGTAATAATTGAGCGCTATCGAAAGCCACAGTTGAGCCACCAAACAAAATTATAGTTTTTATATATTGTGCTGTTCCTAATCCAAGTGTTGCACTCCAACCTGCCAAAGATAGACAAGTTAAAACAAATAAATTACCCCAATCCCTACGGAATAATAAAAATAATCCTACCGAACCAGTCGAATAAACGAAAATTTGCTTAAATCCCCATGCAAAATACGCAAATACACAAAATAAAACGACCCCTATTAAGGGTTTTTCTTCGTAAAACCGTAAGAATAAATAAATAGCTGTTACATCAAAAGCAAAGCCCCAAATATCTGGCTGAGTTGCAATTCCAAAGAACCCCATTAAAGGGCCTAAAAAAATCAAAATTGCTAAAGCAAGGCCTATCTTATTAGTAAAATTTTTATTGGCACCAGAAAATGAACAAAATATTTTAGAAGAAATAAATGCTCCGTAAATAGCACCTATAATGGTAATGAGCCGAGTAATCGTTGGAAGCCACGCATCATCAAGCATTAAAACATCAAGTATTGCACCTGTAATTTCTCCATAAAAAAAGTAATAAAACCAATTATAAAAAGAACCCGCAAAAGGAATGCGGTTGTGATTAGCATAAACCGTTAACCCATTAATATATTTCCAAACAGCGTAAAGAGACTCATATTCAGCACCGCTTGTCATTAGCTGTAGCGGCAAATGAAAAGATATGGAGTAATAACTCCTCACTGCCATGAGCAAAACACAAAGAATGGCGGTACCTAAGGCAATACCAACAATATTTTTTTGTAAAAAAATTTTAACTACTGTCATTGCAAATTCTTAACAAGTTCATATTTAAATAACTTAATCCTAGATAAAGTGGTATAGTGTTTATAGATGTTATTTTTCTTCTATAAAAATATTGAAAATTATTTAAAATATTTATAGAAGCTAGTGTTTAAAAATTGTAACCGATGTCTCAATTTAAACTATCCTTAAATTAGCAAGGATGAAGTTAGGAGAGTTTTTTTGGCCGACATGATTTTAATACAGCCTTATACAGGAACTTGGGATGAAATGTCAGTGCGTCATCCAGAGGGACTACTTGCTGTGGCAGCTGTACCTGTAGATAAAGGCTATGACGTCAGTCTTATCGATCAGCGAGTAACTTCTGATTTTGAAGGAGAATTAGATGAGGCTGTCGGTCCAGAGACTAAATTAATTGGATTAACTGCAATTACTGGGCAGCAAATCAAATATGCACTTAAAGTCACAAAACTAGTAAAAAAACGCTATCCAGATATACCGATTTGCTGGGGTGGTGTTCACGCAACCTTGGTTCCCGAACAAACGGCTTCACATCCATTGGTCGACTTTTGTGTTGTAGGTGACGGAGATCTAGTTTTTTGCGAACTTTACGAACACCTGCGCGATGGAAAATCTTTAGAAGGTCTGAGAGGCATCGTTTACAAAGAAAAAGATGGGGTCATGCGCTCTAATGTTGGTGAAGTGGAATTAAAAACTGTCACCGAAGAAGGTAGCTACATGGTCTTGCGTAAAAATGGGAGTGCCGATGTGATTAGGGATTTAGATTCACTCCCCGAATTACCTTATGACCTTTTGGACATGGATAGTTACAACGTATTTTTTACAGAAGATGGACGCAAATCAGCAACCATGAATACATCTCGCGGATGTCCTTTCCGTTGCAAATTTTGCTCTGATCCAGTACTCAATGAAGGAAAATGGCGAGGGTTTTCTGCTGAACGGGTTCTAGAAAAAGTTGATCATCTATATACAAAACATGGAATAAGAATGATATACTTCCAAGATGATTATTTTCCTGGATCAAAACGCCGTTTCATTGAAGTTCTTGAGGGACTCAAAAAATATAACCGAGATATCGGTTGGTGCACTTTAGGAATTCGTGCAGATACTCTTTCTAAATTAACTGATGATCAGTGGGACCTTCTTTACGATTCGGGCTGCCATTCTTTAGAAATAGGCATCGAATCTGGAAACGAGCGCGTCATAAAATTAGTGAATAAAGCTGAAACTCTCGACGAAATGCGAGAGTCAAATCTTAAACTAGCTAAATATGATATCAAAGTGAAGTATACTATGATTGTTGGTTTTCCTGGTGAAACTGAAGAAGAAATTATGGACACAGTTAAGTTCGCAATGGAATTAGAACGTGATAACCCAAACTGCTACAGCTTAATATTTCCTTTCATGCCTATCGTGGGGACACCCTTTTATTATGATGCCATAGATATCGGATTTAAAAATCCAGAAACTCTTGAAGAATGGGAAAGTATGGATTTTGATATGTGGACCAAAAAATACCGTGGATGGGCCTCCCCAGAATTAACACGTAAGCTAGAAGCAATAAATTTTACCTCTTATTTTCATAACAAGAACGTTGGTTATAAATTCGGCGGATCGGCTTTGCTAAGGACCTGTTTTAAGTTATATCACCCGATTGCAAAATGGCGCTTCAGAACACAAAATTTCAATTTTTTTATCGAAGATCACCTAAAAGATGGGTTGTTATACGGAAAGTATTTGGTAAGACGTCTGTTCACTAGGAAACCTTTTAGTTTTGATTATTTTCAAAAATCATTAAATGCTTCTGAGGTATAGTTTTCTCTACTACTTAAAAAAACGCCTCAAGAAAATTGTCCAAATCACAAATATTGCGTGGTAGGATTTGATTTTTTTACCTTCGTCATAAGTTCGACCAAAATAGCTAATAGGAACTTCAAAAATATTGTCTGCATTAGCTACGGCACGAGATAAGAGCTCCGCTTGCTGTTCCCACCCTTCTGTTATGACGTCTTTAGGATTCACAAGTTTCCGTCGATAAATTAAAAAGCAAGAATATACGTCAGTAAAAGTAGTATTGTTTAGTACATTGAATATAAACGTAATGAGACGATTTCCTACTTTATGCCAGAAATAAGACACACGGGTACATGGAGATCCTATTAGACGACTTCCCATTACAATATCAGCATCAAATTGAATAATAGGCCTGAGTAATTTTTCGTATTCAGCAGGATCGTATTCTAAGTCAGCATCTTGAAATAAAATATAATCACCCGTTGCCTGCAAAAGGCCGTCCTTCACAGCGGCACCCTTTCCACCATTTGTTTTACGCTTTATTAGCTTCGTGTATAGAGTTGAGTTTTTTTCTAGGAGCTCCACCGTCAAATCGGTTGAGCCATCGTCAATAACTATAATTTCAAACAAAACTCCCTCAATGACTTCTTCACTTACGGCTTTGAGGATCTCGATAATTGTTCCGTCCTCATTATATGTTGGAATCAGAACGGTAATCTTAAATTTATTGAATTTTTTCTGTATCAATAGGACGTTACCTACCGGAATAAATTATAACGAATAATACTAACTATAACCCTAATACCATCACGCCAGCCTATTTTCTTACCTTCATCGTAGGTGCGTCCATTGTATTTAATGCCTACTTCGTAAATACGTGGAGTTGGTTTTTGGTGACTAATTTTAGCTGTAATCTCAGGATCAAACCCAAACCTAGGCTCTTCTAGTCTAATCCGTTCTAAGACCTCACGTCGAAACACTTTATAGCAAGTTTCCATATCAGTCAGATTTAAATCAGTCATCATATTAGATAACAGGGTTAAAAATCGATTGGCAACACTATGCCAGAAATACAAAACTCTATGGCTATCCCCACCAACAAAACGTGATCCATAAACAACATCTGCTTGTCCATCAATGATTGGTGCAAGCAATTTTGGGTATTCCATTGGATCATATTCCAGATCGGCATCTTGAACTATAACGATATCACCCGTTACATTTTCAAAGCCGGTTCGCATAGCCGCACCCTTACCTTGGTTGACGTCATGCTCTATGATTTTAATCTCTTTATGATCGCCACTCAACGCATAGGCTTTTTCTAGTGAACGATCTTGTGATTTATCATCTATAATTATAATTTCTAAATTCAAGCCGCACCTATCAGCAATAAGTACCTGCCCTATTAAAACCTCTAGGGTATTTTCTTCATTAAAGCAGGGAACTACTACGGAAAGGGTTTTAAAAGTCATTATATATAGAAATACCTCTCAGCTTAAATAAAGATAAAACAACTGCTTTGAATTAGAGTTGTCCAGCGCGCGCTCTCACACAACTCTTAAAATGTAATTCCTAGTCACTTTTTACACTAGAGAAAATTGAACTACTATAAATATAAGCATTTCGTAGTATTGAGTGTAAAAATTCCAATTTCCTTTTCGCTTTTTCCCAAATTAGGCAAGGTTCGAGATTTAAAATCTCTAAGTTGAAACTTTTTCCGATTCGACAAACAACCGCCTTTTTGTAGAAGAATCCAAGGATTTTTTTCATAGTCGACATCTGATCTATATTTCTTGTGTAATAAGACGTGCGTAACTCCTACAGATCTCAATTGACGATACAATGTCTTTGGCTTCATCCTACCCTTGCGAAGCTCTACTAACGCCTGAACATTAGGCGATCCAAAAAAATATGGAACTTTTAAATAATACAAAACCTGTCTTTCACTTAAAAAGATTCGATCTTTTGCTCCTAGGTTGGCATTTATCCAAGGTACAACTTCATAATTCAGAACATTTTTGGACAAGAATTCATCACGACTATTATCTTTAGAAAAATGTTTAATATAATTAAGGCTGAAGATCCCATGCCCCAAAAACTGTAAGATCAAGGTAGTGCCAACAGCTGCAAACAACGGCTTATGGAGAACCTCTAAGTCAGCAAATCGGATCGCCGCTACCGACATTACAACTAAGAACAGTGGTAATACAGGAAGAAGATGACGTATCCTCTGTGAAGATCCTGTAAAGAACCATAAAACGTAAAACAAGGCGCAAACCACTGCATAGGGAAACAGGCGACTTTTAAGAATTTGAGTCCGCAATTTCCATATCCCCAGTACAGCAAATGGTAAAACAAGCATTCCAAAGGGGCCGAAGCCGGTGCGCCGAGCTTCAAATAACACTAACGGATCAAATGTGGCCTTAAAGGGATACCCTACTAGCCACCAAAAACTTCTCGGAACGTCACGCTCTAAAAGCCGTAAAGTTTTTTTAAACCATATACTATAATCCGCTGACCAAAACTTTAGATCATCATGTCCTAACCATTCAAAAAACATTGGGAATATAGGATCGCCTGTATGAAAAGCATTCCATGCATACCATTGAAACCCACCAAATACAGCTGCAAATCCAAATGCCAAAGCAGAAAAAAAGATCGGGCGAAGTCCACCATGTCGAATAAGTAAAGCCATTCCTGTTGCCGCAACGAACAACAGGCCCATATACTTAGCTCCAGCAAAAAAACCCGCGGACAGCCCAGTCAAAATTGCAAACGACAAACGTCCCGTTTTCAACGACCGGCCCAAACCCCAAGCTGATGCCAAAACAAAAAGAGTCATCTTTGGCTCAACTTGGCCACTACCACCACCAAAAACCACAGCCGGTATTGTTAGATAGATCATTGAAATTGCAAGTGACCAATTAATTGATAAATGATGACGACAAAAAACAAACAGCATAGCTGCAGTAATCCAGCTAACAACCATAGTCCAAAGAGTTAGCGCCGTTTCACCACCAAGAATTAAAGGTGGAATATATGTCATTTGAACCAACATTGGCACGGCGCCGGTCCAAGCCTGGGGTATGAATGAAATATTTCCAGTAGAAATAAATCTTTTTGGCCAATTAAAGTGATAAGCGAGACTATCGGCATCAGCAGGAGGAGCTAAAGCCTCCGCAAGATCTAGAAATAGAACTGCTAAAATAAAAATTAATAGCACATTACCTATAGCGTCTAAATTATTGCTGAGAACTAAAGACCTAGTGTTGAACAAAAGAAAAATTCCAAGAGAGCCCAACAGCAATAAAAGCCAAATAATTCCCACAGATAAAAGTCCGGCTACACCAATTGGAAAGACCAACCAACCAAGTGCACCAAAACCGATAGCAAATGAAAGTGTCCAGTGTTCACCTGAATTCATATCCTTATCAAGGCCAAGCAAGTTCAAAATTATCGCACCAAAGCCAAGCGCAGCTGTCACATTGGCAAGAACGACTAATAATGGCATCACGAAACACCCAAAACGTTAAGCACCGGGTCAACAAAGCCTTGAAATTGGATAATATAACCAACAAAAACACAAATAACCCATGCCCATAAAATCCAGCAAATTAATTTAAAGTTTTTCATCAGCCTTTCTCGCTATCAGATAACTTTAAATATTTGCCTCTTGGATTTGAGCTTCGAAAGAAATAGCACCCGGTCATTCTTATCAAAGACAAAGGAAATGCCATAATTGTCAAAATCATAGATATAAACCGCCCTTTCTTACCGAAGGCGCACACTGCTTCCAAATAGATTGCAGCAATCCGAAACCAAACACTGAATAGAGCAAAATTGGTTCGATGTTTCAAATCAGGCATGTATCTTCGAGCAATTTTTAAGCAGCATTCCAAGCGCCGTGCAGTATGGCCCATAATCCCATCATTACTCATGTGATATCGCAACAACGGTTCGCCAAAAACTAGGAAAGTCGCGTCAGAATCACGTGTCATAGCCAACCAGAAGTCAAAATCTTGAGCATTTCGCAAAGTGGGATCAAATCCACCAGCAGCAATTACTTGTTCTCGAGGAGCCACGACACTACACGATGGTATGTAACCCTTACGATATAATGCTACAAATGCATCATTGCCCTCACGAAACCTTCGTTCACAATCGCAATGAATGGAATCATCCCCATCACCTGTCCAGTAATTATGTGCTACAAAAGAGTAATCACTATCCACCAAATAGGCTAATGAACGCTCAAGTTTTTTTGGAAGCCATTCATCATCCGCATCAAGAAACGCAAGTATACTTCCTGAGGACTTCTCTATTGCAAAATTACGTGCGGCGCCAGCACCCTTATTACTCTTACTCTGAAAGACTTGAAGCCTGATTCCATTCATATGAGGGCCGAAGGCTTTTGCAATTTCAAAAGTGTCATCGATAGAACCGTCATCAACAACCACAACTTCAACTGGCTTGAGTGTTTGTTCAGCAATGCTAACTAAGGCGCGGGTAATAGTGTCAGAAGCCTGAAAAGCAGGAACAATAACGCTAACATCTGCAAACTCATAATGAATTTCAGGCTTCATCAATATAAGCCTCTAGCCCGTCCGTTGGAGCTTTTTTCCCTATTGGTGTTTCCACCATCACGCGGACTGATAATTCTAGCATCAATAGCGTATAGATCCTAAAGCCATGACGATCAGTATCTTTAAGCAATTGATTTACACCCGCCTTCGTCCACCAACCCCGATCTAAAGTCTCGGGACGTTTAAGTATTTTTTCTGCCATCGTTGCAAGACCGGCTTTCATCCAAACCGGAACTGGAGAAGAAAATCCTTGTTTTGGTAAATTTAAAATCACTTCGGGTAGGTATTTCATAGCAATGGATCTTTGAAGACCTTTCTGGTTGCCTCCAGGTGTGCGGATGTTAGACGGTACAGCAAGCGCTGCTTCGACCAATCTGTGATCCAAAAAAGGCACTCTCCCTTCAACGCTACAAGCCATGGTAGTGCGATCAAGCAAAGTCAACAAATCTTCAGGTAAGTAACTTCCAATATCAGCCGCAAGCATCGCCGTTTGAGAATCGAAAGGAAAATCTAATTGAAATTTTTCGAAAAGCTTACGCTGAGATGCTTGCAAAGGTGTATTGAGATGTCCGATGTTTTTCAACATCGGCTGTGGAAATTGAGTGGTGTGAGCATGTAAATACTCGCCCCTGTTTTCATCAAATAATCCTGCTCGGTTTAAACGCCAAGCTGTCATCGGTGAGATGATTGATGCAATAGGTTCAAAAAAATTTTTTCTTAGAGATTTATGAAACCTCTGATAACAACGTTCTACTGGCAAGCAAAAATAACGCCCATAACCTGCAAATAATTCGTCTCCACCGGTTCCATTGAGAACAACAGAAACGTGATTTGATAATACTCTATTAATAAGATAATTTGGTAATATAGCGGCATCAAATAAGGGCTCTTCTGCATACCACGCTAAGGATGGTAAATGTCTCGCAACATCTCCAGCAGGAACAGATATATTGGTGTGATTAGTGCCGTATCGTTTGGCCACCAAATCAGCGTATGGACTTTCGTCAAAATTAGCCCCTTCAAAACTTACAGTAAACGTATTTAGTGGATCTGTAAGCTGTTCAGCTGCTAAGGCTACCATCAATCCAGAATCTACACCGCCAGACAATAATGCACCTACAGGCATGTCACTACGTAATTGCAAGCGCAAACTATCACGCAAGAGATCAATCAGATTTTCTTCGATTGATTTTACGTCCTCAGATACACTTGTTGCTGGTTTTGGTTGCCAGTAAGAGTCAATACTTATTTTTCCTTCAGAATTAATAGAAAGACGATGACCAGGAAGCAACTTGTTTACACCTGTAAACAAGGTATTTGGTCCTGGAACCCATCCGTGAGTTAGATAGGCTGTAACAGCGGTTTCATCTATAGCTGGCTGAACTAAGCCAGATACAAACAAAGCCTTTATTTCAGATGCAAACACAACACATCCACTAGGCAGCACTGACCAATACATAGGTTTAACACCCAATCTATCACGAACAAGTGTCAATTGATGCAAAGCTGAATCGTAAAGTGCCAACGCAAACATCCCATTAAGTTCATCAACGAAAGCATTCCCTTTGTCATGAACTAACGGAAGAATAGTTTCAACATCTCCCTTTGTTTTCCAAGGGTAATTTTTATATTTAGCTCGCAATTCACGATAATTAAAAATTTCACCATTAGCAGCTAAAACTAAGCGTTCATCATAATCTTTTAGTGGTTGCGCTCCTGTTTCAGGATCAATGATAGCAAGTCGTCTAAAACCAATTTGACATCGATTGTCTGAGCTAGAAAAACGATCTTCTCCGTCCGGACCACGGTGTGTCATAACACTCAACATGGCATCCATATCCATTTCAATGGGCTCAAAATTTTTAGGTATGAACAAACCGGCCAATCCACACATATTTAGATAACCTCCAAGTTTACTTCACCTGACCAAGGCAAAGCAGTTTCGTCAGAAAAGGTTATTAAAAATCCGTCGAAAGACTTTCCATAGGCATGCCAAAGTGGCAGTTCCGAAATGACAGCAGATGAATTGAAAGTGCGTAATAAGAAGGATTGGACACCAGATTTTCCCTGATGGGTAAGTAAGATTCCATCACTTTTCTTCTCAGCTTTAAGAGGAGTAATAAATCTCCTAAATATCCTATGATTGCCTTTTCCTTGAATCCTATCAAAAAGTTGCATTTTATTTTCGGAAAATTTCCATTGCCTAATATGCCCTCCTATACCCTTTAAATGCTGAAATCCGTTATGCGAAAGACAGACCTTGTCATGCCGACTGAAGATCTCTGGCAACCCACCTGAAATGAGTGCACGAAAAGCATCATCGTAATACGGCTTATTAGGAGGATACGGTCCATACCCGGATACAGTTACGGTATTATGAACATCAGCTGAACAGTAATAAGCTGCAGATTTATCTTCACCGTACACGCCTCTTCCTGGATCTACAATCACCGGGATATCATCAAAATGTAATTCAAAACTTCCCATATCCTGATGCCCATGACCGGGAGCCTCAGTCCAACCTTTAGGGGCACAGTGCCAAATCCCTGCCCAATGACTGTAAGAAAAACAATGCCAACCATCAATTGCTAATTTTTGGCTATCAATAGGATGTAGATCATTTATCAGCCCCAACACAGCTTGTCTGTCATCATCACTCAATCTAGCAACCCAGCCTGTTTTATTTCCTGAAAGCCCAAGTAAAAATTCGGGCGGGCAATCAGGGGATATATCACCAATTAAAGGCACCCCACCTGGTAATACTAGTCGTGCAACAACCGCCAACGCCCTATTAGCTATTCCTTTTAAGATAGGCTCTTCTGCTCGATTATAGCGGCGGGCAGCTAACCAGACGTCAGTGAAATTTCGGGCTATCAAAAAATGATAATGGCTAGACCCTTCACGCAATACACCCGATTCCAAAAGAATGCGTTTAGACTCGTGTTCTAAAATTTTAAATCCTGCATCAATTGCCCACTGTATATCAAGTGCCAAACCAAGCCGATACAAACCACGTCCATTGTTAGATAGATGGTTTGAGGTATTATGGTCACCAAAATATTCTAGTTGTCTAAAAATTAGTTCGGCATGCCGTTTCAAAATCACTTTTGTATCATCTAAAGGATTAGGCAAACCATACTGCTCTGCAAAATCAATTATATTGATAACGCGTTCTGATGCCGTATATGGATGCCAAGCCCAGTCTTTATCTGTGTCGCCAAAATTTTTTCGCCAAACACTCCATAAAGCCTGAACCCAATTGCAAACTTCGGCGCTATTTCCAGAGAGTGGAAGCCAAGAAAACCGATGTAATGCTAATAATACTTCAATATCATCATAAGAACGCTGGAAGATTTCCTGTTCTTCATTGGGATTTACTTTGAGATTTAATCCTGGAAGTGGTAGTTCAATGGATCCTTGAGGCAATGTCGATGAAAGAGCCTGAAAATTATCGGGCAATATTCTTGTTTGAAGGTCTGATAACAATACTTCGTTTAAGTATGGAGGAAAATGAGGAGTAAAATCCAAAGGTCCACTCACACGGCCTATCAGTCTATAAAGCAACCATTGTCGAAGAACTTGGTCACTGGCTAATTTATGAAGCTTACGTATAAAATTAGAAAATATCATTAGAAGTAATTGCGACTAGCTATGGGTTAACTTGCAGTTTATTCTTTGGCATGATTTTAATGAAAAACAAACAAAACATTCAGAACTTTTGGGCTTCTCTTTATGAATCTCTTTATAGTGAAACGGACAAATACGTTTCCCGTGAACAATTAATTGATGCTATCGATGCACTTGAAGAAATGTTCCGGCTTCGCGAACACTTAGCAGTTATAGAAATGCCGCTAAATGATTTGGCGGGGAAACAAGTTCTAGAGATTGGTTCTGGTGCTGGAGGTCATTCTGCACTTTTTGCCCGACATGGAGCATCAGTTACTTCTATTGATATAACTCAAGAACGTTCTTTAGCGACGGCAAATAAATTCAAAATTCTTGGTGGAACAGATTGTTTGGCAATTCAAAGCGATGCTGAAAATCTACCCTTCTCTTCAGAGACTTTTGATATTGTTTACTCAAACGGAGTTTTACATCATACCAATGATACGGAAGCTGCCATAAATGAGGTATTTCGAGTGCTCAAGTCAGATGGAAAAGTTGTTATGATGCTATACTGCAAAAGCTCGTGGCATTACTGGGTCAACTTATGGCTTTGTGTTGGAATTCTAAAAGGGGCACTATTTTTTAATAAAAACTGGCTTGGACAAGCAACTGAATGGGGGGGCAGGAAAAGCCAAATGATAAAGAATCCAATAACCCGTTGTTATAACAACAAAGAAATTCGTCAATTGTTTAAACAATTTAAGAGCATAAGTCTTCGAAAGGGTGAATTTTATTTTTACCTAATTCCAAAACTAGGTCGCTTTTACCGACAATGGCAAGTTAAACACTACGGAACGCATCCTGGTGGATATCTAGTTTATGGAGAGCCTTGGCCAATCCAATCGCAAATTGAGCGCATACTTGGTCGCATCATGGGCTTCGCTTGGTTTATTTCAGCAAAAAAGCCTGCAAAAAAATCTCAATAACCCTTTGGAAAAACTCCTTTTTCAGGTAGCTGATTTTCATCTAGGCCCTTGATGGCAGCACGGCCCATAGCAAGGATAGCTTCTTCAGCACTTCCACCAAGATGAGGTGTGACAATAAAATTAGGAATCTTTAAAAGTTCTAAGTCCTGAGGTGGCTCAATAACGAAGACATCTAATGCTGCACCACCTAGCCGATCATTCATAAGTGCCCATTTCAAAGCACCTTCATCAACCAAGCCCCCGCGTGCTACATTAATCAAAATTGCATCTTTTTTCATTAAAGCCAATCGTTCGGCTGACAAAATATTCCTAGTACTATCATCAATTGGTAAGTGCAACGTTACAATATCTGAGTTTTTGAGAAGATTTTCTAGGCTTGACTGTTCGATTTCATATTCAGAATAAAAATTTGAATAGTCAATGATATCAAAGGCAAGCACTTTGCAACCAAACGCACGTAACAAAATTGCCAAGTCTTTACCAACATAACCGCAACCAATAATACCAACGGTGCGCTGTGACAACTGTCGTCCAATATGCTGTCGCCAAATTCCATTTACAACTTCACTTGAAGCTTGGGGTATATGGCGCAAAAGCTGAACCGCAAATGCTATGACCAATTCTGAAACAGAACGTTTGTTTGTACCGCCAAACCAACCTAATTTGATACCAGCTCGATTCATTGCATCTAGATCGATCATATCAAATCCAACACCATATTTAGACAGTACTTTAAGTTCTGGTAGGGCAGAAAATAATTTAGAATTTAGGCTTTCAAGTGCGGTAATCGCTTTTTCCGCTCCTGATAGAAAAGCAACCAAATCATTTCCCTTTAACGACAGTCCATCATCGTTAAAAACGGAAGCTGGATAGATTTCCAGCAATTCTCTGCGTAGAATTGGATGTCTGGAAAACGACCGTGATGTTACTACTACTCGAGTCATGACAAAATTGTTGGAGGTGCAATACTCTGCAATGCCTGTTCTAAATTATCAAACTTATCAATCAGCACATCTGCTCCAAGATCTTCACAAGGTTTATGAGAATAACCAAAAGTTACCGCTACTGAGCGTACTCCAGCAGCAATAGCTGCTTCTATATCAGCTTCAGAGTCTCCAATCATCGCAGCTGTTTGTTTTGTGACACCCAATTGTTCTAGCACTAAAAGAATATGACGGCCGTCTGGCTTTCTGTAAGGAACAGCATCACCACAAGAAACTACGTCAAAAAAATGATCTAACTGTAATGCTTTCAGAACTGGCATGGTTGTCATTGTCGGCTTATTGGTGCAAATACCCATGCTAATACCGATCGATTTAAACCTTTCAAGCGCTGATAACACACCAGGAAACACCCTAGAATAAGTGCTAGGATTTTTAGAGTAAGTAATTAGAAAATTTTCAAGAACTTTCTCCACATCGCTTTCAACTCCAACATGACCAGTCCTTTCTAGAGCTTTTTCCACAAGAACCCGTCCACCCCAACCAACCATTTCCTTGATCTCTTCTAACGTCAACTTTCGACACCCAATTTCGGTCAACACAGTATTTAAGGAAGCGTAAATGTCAGGAACAGAATCAATCAGGGTTCCATCAAGATCAAAAATTAATGCATCGAACGGTTTTGTTGTCACATAGCATCCTTTTCTAAATAGGCAAGTCGATGCCAAATTATTCTTTCTTCACCTTTTCTATAATGCCAAAATGGTGGTATTTTATCATAATACCACTGACTCCAAGGACAAATGCTATCGTGTAAGACTTCATCTCCTGGTTGCCATGGATAATCATTAAATTTCAATTCAGCACCATCAGCTAGCCTTTTATAGAGCTTGTTGCAGCAGTAGAAAGCCGTTTTTTTAGACTTGTTTTTACGAAGCAAATTGAAATATTCTTCAACTACGGGTGGATCCATTTCTTGCATAGACACAATATTTACAGCTAATCCAATCGGCACCTCAACTAGACACTTTGCATCATCAGCACGAACTCCAATAATTTGAATTTTTTCATCTGAGAAAGCTTCTAATAACTCATCACTATTTCTGACCAATGCTATATTAGATTTTGGAATCACTTTACTAGAATAAGCAAGGTCCAGAAGCAAAGGCTTCGTCAAATTTACAGAAATAATTTTCTGTTGCGGTACAAAAAGAGCGATTAAAGTTGTAAACACACCATATCCATCCCCTATCACTAAATTGCAACCAGCTGATGAATCCATATCAATATAATTGCGAATCAGTGCAAGGGAAAAAATTTGGCGAACTATATCATAAGTTAATAAGCGGCTCTGGTCCTCAACGATGCGACGACCCAGCCGAAGGCAATCATCCCGTTGGGAAAACTCTTTGGCCAAATACAAAAGGGGCCATTGTAATATAGAATGAGCAATTTTGTGAAATCTTGAAACTCTCGCTGATGCATTACCAAGTGCCGCTGTACCGATTACTTGCCCATCTGCTGAAACTAGAAAATTCTCGAGCTCTTCCTCCCAATAAACCGAACGAGTTAATTCGGGCACATTCGCTAGTGCAGCTAAAGCCTCTAAGGCATTTTGACCAGTAACAATACTCAGTACTGCCCCCACAATGCATCCTGTTTAATAACAGCTTCAACTCGCGCGATATCTTCTGGACTATCAACTGAAAAATAAGGGCGTATAGGAGCAGGAGCGATCCGCTGTCGACGATTATTATCATATATACGGTTCGAATCGCATGCTTCAGCAATTTCCAGAGGACTTTCGGGCAACTTCGTAAACCATTTTAAAAAATGCCATCTAAATCCAAATATGCCACCAACCCGCTTAGCTCCAATTTCTGGAGAAAAGTTTAATGAATACGGAATAGGCGTGCGTGAGGTAAAGAGAACATCACCTTTTATGTCGTGGACAAGCTTAACTATATCAGGATTTAAAAAAGTGCTTTCATCCAGTATTGGTACAGATAATAGAGTTCCTTCCACCCTAAAGTCATCAAAGAAGGGCTTAATAACTGCTTCAATCATGTCAGGACCCAGAAGGGGCTCATCACCTTGAACGCAAATTATGATATCTTCGTCAACTGCTTCACCATATATTTCTACTGCTTCAGCAACACGATCAAGTGCACGGGTATGAGTATCAGCGGTTTTTATAACGGGCCAATCATTGCTATCAGAAAATTTATATATTTCGTTATCACATGTGGTTATAAACAATCCATTCCAGCCTCCGTACATGTAAGCTCGTAAATAGCAGTGCTCTAACATAGGACGTCCTGCAATATTTTTTAAAGGTTTCCCGGGAAATCGACTAGCTGCCATACGGGCTGGAATAAATCCAAGAATTTTTGGAGTTGGCGTCATGTCATAGTTCATTTATCAATTTTTTGACTACGCAACCAATCAGCCGTTACTTGAGCTGCGATCTTATGACCTAGAGCAGACCAGTGGCCATCATGGGCAAAGTGGGTTTTTTTAAAACCGGCATCAAGAAATTCTTTGATTGGATCAATCACAGAAATATTACGTTCGGCAAGCGCATAAACCATTTTCTCGCGTATTTCTTGGAAAACTGAATCTCGATCCTTAATTTCAAACCGTGCGGGTGCAATGAGAACAGCAAAGGGAGTATTTGTCGAAACCTGGGACTTTAAATTGATTAATTCTGTAGCCGTCTTATTAATAACCCTATCAAAACCTGCTACGATGTTGGCTGGTCTGTAGGTATGCCCTTGCGCAACTAACCCAAATTGGATCAACATTTCATTTATAAACCTTACTCGCTTTAAGCTAACGGCTAAAAAATTATACAAAGCAGAATTCTGGATTAAAAATACCTTTAAACCCTTGATATTCATTAAATTTCTATCAAAAATAGTTGGAACAACTTCAGAAGATGTTTGGCCTTTTTTTGAGAGGCAATTGTAGTCAGCTAAATCATTTTCTAGAATAAGCCCAACGATAATGGCCCGAGGACTAGCATGTTTAAGTGTTCTAGCAAGTAATGCTTGGTACCCACAAACATCTGTACCAGGGCTAGCAATATTAAATGTTGGAAAGTTAAGCATATTCTCAACGAGAGAAGAATACATTTCATTTTGTTCTACTCCCCATCCAAACGCCATAGAATCTCCAACAAACCAAATGCTTCCTTCGGATTTTTCAATGGGCTTTGTGTTGCGATAACCAAAATCATTTATTTGTAATCGAACGCGAAAATCACCATTGTTTTGAGAAAAATATCCATCAAATCCGGGAATGCCGGTTGCTACTAAACCATGATTTTTTACGTTAAGAATACGCATAAAGCGCCCGTTGTAAAATTCTTGCCAATGAGGCATAGCCAAGCGAAGGATAACTTCAGCGACTAATCCCAAGCAGACAATCCCAATTAAAAGGGCAAAAATAATTCCTAAATAAGTATGGCGCTCATTTGTCGGATTATTCAATAAGGATGGCTCCTTTTTCTTCCAATAACATCAAATAACGCCCCTTCACGAGCAATGGAACTAAGCCATGAAATTTGCGTTACTAACCGTTGGTATGAGTTTCCAGGTTCAGTCACACGAAATAAATCGCCTGAAATTTCAGCATCTTCTCCGTCGGTGCCGAGTATAGCTGGAGAACAATTTAAGTAATCAATTTCATTTTCATCAAACCACATTTGTATGTCGCCAATGGAATGCCAGGTTTCATGCGGATTGTAATATTGATCCTTAATCCAGGTTTCAGCTTTGCGAACGTCACGAATGCGATTACGAACAACATAATCAATTTTACCGCCGGTCAAACCAATGAGTTTAGACCGTATCCAAGTTGGTATACGGGCATAGCTATTATATAAACCAACCATAATGATGCCACCTGGTTTAACTTTTCGAGCAATGGCAGAAAAAGCACGACGTGCATCAAAGGTATGATGCAAAACACCATGGGATATAACAACATCGAAAGATTCATCTCGAACTGCTAAATCAAAAATATTCATCTGTATAAAGCTACTTCGTGCTAAATCATTTCTTAGTTTATGTTCGACAGCTAATTTGAGGCTGCCTAGAGACATATCAATTCCTAAAACATGATTATTGTTAAGCTGGAGAAAGTGGGATAATTGACCTGTTCCACAACCACATTCCAGAACTGTCTTATTAAAACCAATTGCTTTTAGTAGATTTGCAGAGAAAGCATTCTTACTTCCTTTAGAAACCAATTCCCCAAATTCCTCTAGGCCCTCGTAATTAGGAAAAGGAGTTTCCTCATAAAAAGATTTAACACGTGCCGTTACTTCTTCACCTTCGCCTTCGGGGGGTGAGTACAATGATGAAACATCACCAATATTGAGATAAGTTTCATCTGTATCAGGACAATAAAACCCATTATCGACTAGCTCTAGACCTTGATCATCACTTCCGCCGGGTGCTTTTAAACACGACAGTACTCGCTTTGACACCATTGGAGGACTGCTAGAGGGTTTCAAAATTTCACTCTTCACTGTTGTTCCTTCAGTAATACATAATTTTCAAGAACCAGAACATCCATCTCTGTAGCCATAAAACACTTATACGCATCTTCTGGCGAACAAACGATAGGCTCATCACGCACATTAAAGCTAGTATTGACTAAAACACCACGTCCTGTTTCTTTTTTAAAGCTTGTTAATAGCCTGTGAAACCGAGGATTGGTTTCTATGTGAACTGTCTGTACGCGTGCTGAATTATCAACATGGGTAATGGCTGGCACATCACTACGGATCACACTTAATTTATCGAAACCGGATTTTGCCTCGTCATCAGCACTTAAATCCAAAAGCTTATCTGATTTTACATGAGATACCAGAAGCATATATGGACTGATAGTGTCTAGTTCAAAATATTCCTGTACGTCTTCGTATAGAACTGCTGGGGCAAATGGCCTGAAACTCTCCCGGTATTTTATTTTTAGATTAAGAACTTGTTGCATTGTTGGAGAATGAGGATCCCCCAGAATAGAACGATTTCCAAGTGAGCGAGGACCAAATTCCATGCGACCCTGAAACCAGCCAACGATTTTTTCATCAGCTAACTGTTTGGCGATATACAAAAATAAATCACCGTCTTCCATTTTTGTAAAAATGGAACTATATGATTCCAGAGTATTCTTAATTTCAGTATCGCTATAACTTGGGCCAAGGTAGCTTCCACACATGGAATCCAAAGAATTGATTTTAGGTTGCCGTTTTCCGCCAGATTTAGCATTAGCTATAGCAAGTGCGACGCCCAAGGAGGACCCCGCATCTCCAGCTGCTGGTTGTATCCAAATATTGTCAAAAGGACCCTCACGCGAAATACGTCCATTAGCAACACAGTTAAGTGCGACACCACCAGCCAAACAAAGATTTTTTTCACCTGTTTTTTCATGCAGGTATCTCACCAGAAGTAGTACAGCGTCTTCTAAAACATCTTGTATTGACCTTGCTAGGTCCATATGCCTTTGACTAAGAGGTTCTGACGAATCACGCCGAGGGCCGCCAAATAAGCTAGCAAACCGATCATTAGTCATCGTCAGGCCTGTGCAATAATTAAAATAATTCATATTTAAATGGAAAGACCCATCATCACGAATTTCTATAAGATTTTTACGGATCAAATCAGTGAATTTCGGCTCTCCATACGGAGCCATACCCATAACCTTATATTCACCATCATTAACTTTAAAACCGAGATAATAAGTAAAAGCCGAATACAACATGCCCAATGAATGGGGAAATCGGATTTCATCAATTAATGTCAATTCACTACCTTTGCCAACGCCATAAGATGTTGTTGCCCACTCCCCTACGCCATCCATAACTAAAACCGCAGCTCGATCAAATGGTGAAGGATAATAAGCACTGGCTGCATGTGAATGATGGTGAAAGCCAAATAGAATTTTATTTGGATCTAGTGTGCCACGATCTAAATCATTTAAGCCTTTTATAATAAGATTTTTTTGTAAGATTTTTTCCTTAACCCATACTGGTATAGCTTCAATAAAGGATTCAAGGCCCGCAGGCGCAAAAGAAAGATATGTTTCTAATAATCTGTCAAAAGTAAGCAATGGTTTATCGTAAAATCCGACAAAATCTACTTTATCTAATGTTACACCTGCCGCATCCAAACAATATGCAGCAGCGTTGGCTGGAAATGTTGAATCATTTTTCTTTCGTGAAAAACGTTCTTGCTGAACAGCCGCAACTATAACCCCATCGCGTACGATAGCTGCAGCGCTGTCGTGGTAAAAGGCTGAAAGGCCAAGAATAATCATAGAAAAAATAGGACCTTCTTAAAAAATTGCATAAATAAATGGTGCAATAGATGTGCTTTGGGCTGCTAACAACAAACCACCTAATGCAATTAAGCCAATTAAAATAGGCGCCATCCAAAATTTTTTATAAACACGCATAAATTTCATAAGCTGGCTGAGTAGGGAAAGCATAATTTAATCTTTAATTTTAAACTTAAAACATATCTGAAAGTGTGGCATCGTCTGTATGGCGTGTAACCGATTGCCAATAAGTTGCTGTGATTGGTTGCCTTTTTCGCCTCAAAAAATCACGGCCGAATAATTTCATAACTAATGCAAATGGTAAAATTAGAAGAAAGAAAAAGCTAGCTAGAAGTATAAAATTAACCAATAAATGAATTCGTCTAGCAAGGACTGACCACAATTTATTAAGTGGCATCAAAATACTAGGGATTATTATTGATAAAACGAAAAAAACTCCGGCGCAAATAATTGCCCAATTTAAAAAAATATCAAAGGCAAACCATGCAATAATGGTAATGATGATGAATACAACGGCAAAGATCATACCAAATTTTCGATCGTTTAATTTAGGCGGCGTCATTGGGAATATTTTTTTTCATTTTAAAAAACCTAAATAACTGGCACCTCATCACTAAGGCCCCACTTTGTCTTCCAATCCAGGTCAGCGCAATAAATTTTATAAACTAATTTCATAGTATTTAAGGCATCTTTAGAAGATCCATTAATTATTGGGGTGTCTTTTAACACCGTATCAGCGAATTCGGCAACCTCATCAGACCAAGAAAGATCATTCTCGTAATTACGGACCTCCTCCTCAGGACTACCACGGTCATCACCTGTAGTTTTTGTAACGGTTAAAGTTTCTGCACCATAACTTTTTGATCCTGACAAAATCCCAGCCATATTTAATGCCCCTTTTGTTAAGGTGATTTCAAGACCAAAGCGATGACGCCATTGGCTTGCCGATGAATGTAACATAGCAACCATTCCATTGGCTGAACGCATTAATGCATAAGCGTTATCTTCAACATCATGTTTCCATACACTGTTAGAAATAAAGCTATATACATCAGTAAATTCACCCGCAAATAACCTTAACAAGTCAACAATATGAATTCCTTGGTCCAGGAGAACACCCCCGCCTGCAAGAGCACGTTGCGTTCGCCAAGATGTTTGGTTGAATGTTATCAATTGTGATTTTCCATATACTGCACGCATATTGATAACATCACCCAAATCACCAGAATCAAGTATTTTAAGGGCATCCCGAATGGAATCATGGTAGCGGTGATTAAACCCATATTTTAATTTTAATTCTGGCCGCTTTTTTTCAACGGCAATTACTCGAGCAATATCAGAAACATCTCTTCCTGGAGGCTTTTCGCAAAAAACATGCAAACCTCTTTCCAATCCACTAATAGTTGCATCAGCATTTATATCATTGGAAAGACTAACAAATAAAATATCCAAATCCTGCTTTAAAAGTTTTTTATAATCCCCAAAATGTTGAACTCCATCATCTAAAAACCCATCACCCAACAGGCGATCACTTACGCAAACCACTTCAAAACAATCTAGAGCATCAATAACAGCCCTTCGTCGCTTTCCAACAACACCATACCCTGCAATTCCAACTTTTAGTTTTTTTGTCATCGAACAGGCGTCCTATAAAGGTTTGAAATGGAGTCATCAGGTCGACCTAAACGACTTGACTGATTCTTACTATCAACATCGACCCAACCACCTTCCTCATCGGATCGATAGAATGCATGCAATAGTTTCAGGGTACCAAGACAATCTTCACGACTAATCGGGAAAACCATACCGTCATTAAAATAAGATACAATATCACGATACATAAGGCTGTGCCCGTAGCCGTAAACAGCCCCAGCCCCTTTTATTCCTTGGAAATCCTCAGAATTTAAACAACAGGCTTGCTCGTCGGGTGTAAATACCTGCAATTCGTTAACAGCGATCCCACCTATCTGAGCCAGCCCTTGTGAGCCAACAATTGAAATTGAGGCCTCAAAATCATCAGGGCGCGCTGCGGTTGTTGCTTCAATTACACCTAGCCCATCTCCACAAAATTTCATTGTAGCAACAACGGTATCTTCAACCTCAATTTTAGCACCCATTGTACGCATTTGAGCATTAACTTGTGAAACTTCGCCTCCAAAATAGCGAATCAAATCAACATGATGAATAGACTGGTTAGTCAACGCACCTCCATCATGGGAAAACGTACCGCGCCAAGGGGCCATGTCATAATATCGTTGCGGTCGACACCACCGGACGCGCACAGAAACTATTCGAATTTCCCCCAAAACACCGTCTTCAATTGCTTTCTTGACGCTTTTTACAGCCTTATTGTATCGGTTTTGAAAAACCGGAAATATTTCAAGACCAGCATTATCGGCTATGGAATATGCAATTTTCAGGTCTTCTGGTCGCATAAAAGTTGGCTTTTCCATAATTATATGTTTGGAATAGTCACTTAACATTTCTAGGCCGTGCTCAAGGTGCATACCGCTTGGAGTTATAACAGCCGCTATATCAATATTTGGACAGCCGTCAAACATATCGTGATAATTCGCATAAGATGGAACACCGTATTCGTCTCCATAAGCATCTGCTTTTTCTATTTCAAGATCACAAACTGCAGCTAATTCTACGCCATCAACTTCTGCTATAGCACGACAATGGTGTCCTGCAACGCGACCACAACCTATTAAGGCAACATTTAAAGGTTTAATTTGCATCAAATCTACTAGGTCTCCTTATGCTGTTGGTTAAGGCCTTCAAAATCACCGAAAAGTAAAGCTTCCCATAGCTCTATATCCGGATCACTAAAAATTTTATCCCAATTTACAACAGAATGACTTGCGCTAGCTGCAAGAATAACCTCAGTGGCATCAGAAACAGTAACTGGTTTTGTTTTGACCCCTTCAGGTAAAACATCTATGGCAATTCGATTGTCCAGTGTTAGACGATAACCAGGCACTCCCATCAAAACCGCCTCTAGACCAGAAGCTCCCGTGGAATAAAGAACTGCTGAAAGACCTCGTTGTTTGGCTAATGAACGATCTGTAATCATTAAGTTTTTTTTCTCAGAAAAATCAATAGGATACATAGGGTGTGGCTTAATAAAAACACGTCTACCCTTTGAAGCAAGCATGTTGGCAACATTTAACTGAGCATAAGCAACATCAGAAATAGCTGATAAAGGCACAAATATTGGACCCTGTGGATCGTAAAGGTCATTTTTAAATCGCGGAAATCTAAATGCACCACCAATTACTAATCTTTTTATTGGTATACCCCAGGCAATCATCTCACCAAAGTAAGCGGGCCCATTAGCAACCACTATTTTAGGTATACTTGCTATGCCATCATGATTGGTAAAAATGGCGTAATTAAACTGATGTGGACCAATTACAGTGTGCTGATATCCTATCGTCTTAATACTCCGGTTAATTGCTACGCGGCATAGATTGCGTTCCCAACCATGATTTTCCCATGGCCATGCGATACGACTAGGTTTGGCAATCTTAATCCATTGCTCTTGACAATGTGCCTGCCAGCGATTCATCACAAGACTGCCGCCAGAATTCTCAATTGCAACGGCACGTCGGATTAGCCATCCATATGAACCAATTAAATAATTTTTATCAGGCCGCCAGCGACAAAACAAAAGCGAAAAAGCAAACCAAATACTTCCCCAGGCATGTAAACTTATCGTACGCCCATCTTTTGTAAGATCAAAAGCCCGTTTAACTGAACAGTCTGTATGTAAAACACGCTTAAGAGACTTATGTTGATCCATCAAGTCTCCAAAATAAGCATCCATTCCTCTAGCATTACTTTCTGGATGCCCATAAACCAAAAGCCAGCTTTCTCCAGTTTTCATACCATCTCGATTATAAGAAAATAAGCAAGCAGCCTTTGCATTACGAAAGGTAGTGTAAACACGAGAAAAAAATCCTCTTAAAAAATACTTAAGGGTTTTAAATAATAGAGATGGTGGTGTGCTGGCGTTAACACCCTTAATTTTTGATAATTGTCGAAATAACCACGGATCATCGCATATAACTAGCGTTGCATAATTTTCTTTTGCCAAGTCTTCCACTAATCGCGTCCATGCTAACATAATACCAAAGTCAGACCCGAAAGAGCCTGCAGTTGGCATATGAGCAATGTCACCATGGTTGTCTCTCGACAATGCTTTGCCTAGTTTCCACCAATTTTTGCGCTCAACAACAAAAGCTTTTTCTAATCGCTTTTCTAATCCAGGCAACTTTTTATCTAAATTTTCAAGATAAGTTGTTCCACCTACAGCAAGCCAATACTTAAAAGCTGAAGATCCCGGCACCGCGTTAGAGCATCTAAGTATAACACTCATATAAAACATCCCAGAAAGGACATTACTCGATACCCTTTTGTTAAAGCCAAACCTGTGGCAAGGTCGGCTAGACCTTTTAAAGCAGGAGACAAAAAAAAGTGGCTAAAGCAATAAATGCAAATCATAAACATATAGAAGATGTATTTAAATTAATCAAAAATACAGAGAAAGCTGGTATGTTAACTCACTCCAAGCTTGATGGTTTAACTGGTATTTCAGGACTGATGACCGTAGGTTTGTTGCAACGGTTGGCTAAACAATTAGCAAAAGAAAAAAATATTTGTTATTTGGAAATAGGCGTTTTTCAAGGCCTTACTTTAGTTGCTACTGCACTAGCAGCTCCAAACTTACCTTGTTTTGGTATTGATAATTTTGCAACCCTTGATCCTGAAGAAAAAAACAAAACCATAGTCCGCAACCGATTGCATGAATTTAATGCTAAAAATGCAACCTTGATTGACTCCGACTTTGAGGAGGCACTTGAGGGACTTAATGATTATTTGGGTGCAAAAAAAGTTGGTGTTTTCTTTATAGATGGCCCCCATGACTACAGAAGCCAATTGGTTTGTTTAATGTTGATAAAACCTTATTTGCACGAACGAGCGGTAATTGTAGTAGATGATGCTAATTATCCAGATGTGCGCTGGTCAACTAAAGATTTCTTATTGGGACACCCAGAGTTTAAATTATTGTTTGATGCCTATTCACCAGCTCACCCAGCAAATATGACATCACGGGAAAAAGAAAAACATAGGTGTGGATGGTTAAATGGCATCCATGTTCTTATTCGCGATCAGGAAGATATCTTGCCTAAAATGTTTCCCCCAACGAATGCCGGTGAACGAAAACTTTATCTCAATGAATGGTTAGCCCATCGGCTTCGAATGGCAGAAATGGCTCCGGAATCACTTCGCCTCGCCGATGCTATTTGTACTAATAACAAACCTGCTGATAAATTATCACGTCGAGCACTCAAAAATAAGTATGAAAAAAATAAAGATAGATTAAATCTTTTATTTGATGATAGAAATGTATTTAGTAAAGATCTTCCATTAAGTCGATTTAATTTAATTTAAGACCCATTTCTGTTAGTTTTTTATGGATAACGGAAAATAGAACTTTTACACCACTTTGATTAAGATGATATTCTCCGGGAGCTACCATTAAATCCTGTTCGAATTGAGCTTTTCGGATTTTAGGAGTTACATCAAGAAATTCCCCTCCCAAATTACGCACAGATGCCTCAAGTTGCGCAACGGTATTTTCATAATATTCAGTTAATTTTTCCTTAGCTTCTTTGTGGCCCTCCAAAAATGGAACAGAAAGAACTGGAGTAAGCGGGTAATAGACGACGAGTGGCTTTGCTCCTCGACTGTTTGCATCTTTAAAGATACGACCTAATGCCTCTCCAAGATCTTGCCAACGCTCTGTTGCTTCCGGAACAATAAGTTCTGATACGGGTATCTTTAGTGCTCTATCCCGAAATTTTACTTTAGCATATTCTTGTTTTGCGGCATGTCTAAATTTTGAAACTAAATTAGGGAACCGGGTTGATAACTTCATTATAATAGACAAAGTCCATGGAGAAACGGATGAAGGTATAATATCCGGTGTCAAAGAAACCTGAAATAGATCACGATAGTCTCCTCCAGAAGCAGTCACTCTTTTATATTGGTGGATTTTATTGAATTCGTTGGGCAGAATTATAAGAATAACCACATATCGATGAAAAATATTTTCATTGATTATAATTTTTTTGTAAGCCTCATGAAATTGAAAAGGACCGTAAGGTCCACCTTGTGCTAATGAGTAAGCACTAGAACCTGATGCGTAAAACATATCAGCAATATTAATTTTTGCAGCCCGTGCATCCAAGACAGATGCACCAAGAAGCACAACATCTACACTCTTACCTAATGAAACATTATTGTAAAATCCATTTTTATCTATTGTAATCCAAGGCTTCCCTGGAAGTTGAACACCGGGCCTCATATGAAACAGGGTCCCCTTGCCAACAACATTGCTGGGGGTAAAGAGACCACGTTTATTAGCTAATTGCTGTCCAGCTTCAAAAGGCAACAAGCTGAGTTGGTTGTCGGGTATAATTGCCGGATTCAATCGTAAAAAAAGCTCCGAGAGAGCTAATCCAAATACAATGGTATAAAAAATCAAATTATTGATGCCTAAAAGCACTTTAAAATTTAAAGATAGCAGGAAGTAAAAAGCACTAGAAAGGCAAAGTATTATCGCAATTAGACGAAAATACGAAAATATAAATATATTTGGATTGGCCGAAGGGTGCCACAAGAAATAGATCAAACTCAAGCTTGTTAGCACTGCCAAACATGATGGAATTTTTTTATATATAGCTGATTTTGGAACTGTTAATTTTTTAGACATAAAAGTTTTTAAAAATCAAAATAAATAAAAGCACTCGGATTACTTACAGATAGGGCTGCACAAATCAAGACAACCATAATACTAAGTGGAATTGAAACACTATGTGGTAAGTATTCTGAAAAATTGCGAACGTGTTGAACTGTGTCAAATTTATGTATTGCTATAGTTGCAATAATTAATATTG
The DNA here is from genome assembly GCA_036337015.1 of Pseudomonadota bacterium. Classification (GTDB taxonomy): domain Bacteria; phylum Pseudomonadota; class Alphaproteobacteria; order Rhodospirillales; family Casp-alpha2; genus Casp-alpha2. The sequence goes on from JAYZEZ010000002.1 coordinate 86,243, forward strand.
GAATTAATGGTGCAGAAAATAGAAAATTTAAATCTACTGGCAAAGCAAAACTACTAAAAATATCTACGGCACGTTCAAAACTTGGCGTTCTAAATAGTATCCAAGTAAAGGCGACAAAATGAAATATAAAGAATCTTCTAATCCAAACAAACCTACCTTCTGGTAACTTATTTATACCTAACAGACGTTCCACAACAATCAAAGCACCATGAAGAAGCCCCCATACAATGAATGTCCAGGCTGCTCCATGCCAGAGCCCTCCTAGTAACATAGTTAGCAAAACAGCTATAAAAGTACCTAAAGTGCCTCCTCGACTTCCGCCAAGTGGAATATATAGATAATCTCGTAGCCATCGCGAAAGTGTCATATGCCATCTAGTCCAAAATTCACGTATGGATGAAGACAAATATGGACTATTAAAATTTTCTGGCAATACAACACCCAATAAAACAGCTAAGGCCAAAGCCATATCTGTATAACCACTAAAATCTCCATAAATCTGAATGGAAAAAGCGTATAGAACCAACCAAGCATCTCCTGGACTTATTGGTGTAGTGCTTGAATAAATTTTATCTACGAATGGAGCAATCTGATCTGCTATACCAACTTTTTTTAAAGCACCAAAAGAAAATAACAATAAGGCAAATTTAATATCCACAAAGGACAGTTTAATTCGCGAAAGTTGAGGAATTAATTCACTTGCCCGCAAGATTGGACCGGCAATTAATTGTGGGAAAAAAGAAATGAATAAGCCGGTATGCCAAAAATTCGGAGAATCTGGTGCCTGATTGCGCTGTGAATCAAGTACAAATGCTATTGCAGTAAAAGTAATAAAAGAAATCCCGATTGGCAAAGCCCAGTCTGCCGAGAATGGCACAGGAATTCCTAAAAATGTTTCTAGATTTTTAAAAACAAAATCACTGTATTTAAAAATCCCAAGCGGGAAAAGGCCAAGCGCAACGATAGCACCACGTGCCGCAAGTGAAGGTAATTCAAATTTTGCAAAAAAATGTGCATATAACGTTAGGATGAACAATAGAATAACGTAAGGGGGGTACCACCAACCATAAAAAATGTAACTAGCGATACAGGTATATATTACCTTTCCCTCTCCTCTAACCCAAAAAAAACCGGCTAAAAAGAAGCAAAGAAAAATTAAGAAAGTAGGTGAATGAAAGAGCATTCCTCGCCTAGAATTTGTTATTTAAACATTGAAGAAAGTTGTCTAGCCATTAAACGATGCGCTATTCCGTTAGGATGTGGATCACCAGGAATAGTCCAAAGCTCAGGACCTTCATACATGCCTAGATTCTCTAAAAAATCAACGTATAACCAGCCGCGTTTGATTGAAAGGTTCTGCATTTTTTTATGCACAAACTTAAATGGATAATTTTGCAATTGGTGAATATCTGGGATCATAGCCAAGATTACTTGCACGTTATCTTCATCAGCTAATTGCTTTAAACGGTCCAACGCTAATAACATTTCTCTATAACCAAGTGAATTTGGTTCATAGATTTTTTTATAGTGCGTAACCAATGCTGAAATATCTGAACTTCCTTGAATAAGGCCATAAAAAATATGATAAAGAATTACGGCAAGTTGACTATGTCGAAATAAAATATTTTCCACGCTTGGAGGTAAATATTCAGCATCATTAATAAAAAAATGCAGTACTATGAAATCTGGTTTTACAATATGACGCCAACGCTGCTCATAATTTTTTACACTTCTAGCTACATTATAATTTCCAATTCCCCCATTCAAAACTTGAAACTTTGCTCCAAGCTCTTTTTCAAGAACTGCACGAATAGTTTTATCTTCCTTAACGCCCCAACCAAGGGTAATAGAGCTTCCAAGCAAAAGAACCGTTTTTTTATTTGGATTAGGAAGCTGAATTTCTGGACCTCGCATACCAAATTTATTAATAGAAATTTCAACACCTTGGAGGTTTGCCGTCTTCCCTGATTTGTGAATATGCCCAAGATCTGGATCATCTGAAATTATTTTTAAATCATTTGCATAACGCCACATCTCAATAACGTAATTTTTCTGATCACTATTTTTTAAGCGCAACAAAGCCTCACCTAAAATTCCAGTGAAAGCCAATGTCATGACAATGAGTAAAATTGAACGGAATAATTTTTTCATTTTAATCTTAGTTCAATTTTAGCACGGATTCTGTAACTTGCGTTAAGATCCAATCCCAAAATTTTTTTATACTAAAAAGGATGACAACTAAAAAAGTGCATAAATGAAGGGAGAGATCGTAGGATTCGAACCTAGCAATAAAATCCCACCAATAAATAAACATGCAAATATTAAAGGAAAAAGTATGAACTTCTTTCGAACGACAATATAGATGAGAAGCTCTTTTATTGTGTCCATCTTTTTCAAAGACCCTAACAAAACCTATTAAAACTAATTTTTAAAATCATTTTTACTTTAGGTTAATTGAGGTCAAAAAAATAAACCAACCTAGAGTTGTTGATCAAATTTACTTTCTAATATGAATTAAATAAAGAAAAGAAAGTAATCAAAAAAATTGATTCCTATTGAGCGTGGCGAATAACAACTTTGTAGAAACTTTTCGCCATGGTTGCATAATATGCAAGCTCTGCCCATGAACGAACTTTTCGTAATTTTTGCAGAACATACTGGGGGCTCCAGATGTACTTCTTTAGGATGCGATTCCGAACTTCAACAAGCTCTTCTGCTGAAAAATTAGCAGTACGCCATGGTGGGGGGGTCTCACAAAAAATTAAAAAATCATCCCAGGTAACATCCTCAAAAAGCCCTAATTGCTTCATTTGAACATATTGATCAGTCCCTGGAAATGGGGTTATAATACCAAGTCCAAGTATATCTGGAGAAAGTTCGCAAATAAGGTTTTCTGTCTGCTGAACATCTTCTTCTGTCTCATGTATGTCAGCGCCAATAATAAAAGTTGTTTCAACCTGAGGTATGCCAACTTTTTTACTCAAATTGATGGCTTTTCGAATCCTATCTTGAGTAGAATTCTTTTTTACTTCTCGCAGAACCCTGTCTGAGCCCGATTCAACTCCGTACATAACTTTATAACAACCTGTGTCCTTAAGTGTTCGCAACATCTCTTCATCAACTGTGTTGACGTGGGCATTAACAGAATAACCTTCAATACCAATTCCAGGCAAAGCCTTTACAATCTCCTGCACTCGATCTTTACGGATTGTAAAAGTTGAGTCATTAAAGACAACGAAGTTTGTATCAAATGTTTTAACGCATTGCTCAATTTCACCTAAGATATTATCCGGAGTGCGAAATCGTGTCTTCCTTCCATGCGTTAACTCAACATTGCAAAATGTGCATGCATAGGGACAACCACGAGAAGAATCAACTTCAATTACGCGCCAAACATCCCTAGAAACGCCTCTGATGGTGTGCTTGGCACCATAATTTTCCAAAGGAATTAAATCACGATTTGGGTAAGGAATTAAATTCACATCGGGATAATCGGTGCGTGCTGGTGGGCGAACAATCTCTCCATTCTCACGGTATATTGTTCCTGGTATATTTTTTGGGAAGACCTTTTTTTCATAAGCCGCACAGACTTCAAGGATGATATCCTCACCTTCGGTTAAAACCCCAAGATCAAAGTTCGGAAATTCATTTAAAGTTTGTTCTGGAAGAGCAGTAACGTGAACTCCGCCTACAATAGTGAGAATGTCAGAATTAACATTCTTTGCTATGCTTGCGAGCTTGTGTCCGTTTATAACAGCTGAAGTTACACAAGATAGTCCAAGAATATCAGGCTTCGATTTACTTAGTTTGTCGATTAAATATTCTTCTGAGAACTCTTCTAAACAAAAGTCCCACATCTCAACCTCATAGCCAGCATCAATACAAACTTGAGCCAGATAAGCAATATTCACTGGATATTGCAGACTAGTAAGATACAAGTCTCTTGTAGCATCATGAATTTTTGCAAATACAATTTTCAAGTAGGTTTTCCTTGCTTAACTATAATTCAATACAGTCTATATAATAAATGTTATCTAAAATGCAATAAAACACTAGTCACTTTAAATTAAAAGCAACATATTAAATGTTGATATATAATCTTAAAAAGATACTAAATTTTTCAGGTTTCACAAATAACTTATTTCTAAAAATCGAAGTATTATGTCCTCAGTTCCTAGTTTAATCCCATTTTATTCTTCTGTAATTGGTATACTTGCATTTTTTTTCATGCGATCAAATTCAACGATATCTGACACTTTGGCAAACACACAAAAAGTGTTTGCTATTTTTATGATTATATATGCGTTTGAATTTTATATTTTTGGCCCATTTTCATTTATCGGCAAAGAATCAGATAGCTATTATGCTTCTGCTTTTTACTATCTTGCAAATATTTACAATGGAAGCGGATTTGCACAAGAATTTGGGGGCGGTCAAAATGCGAGTCTTTTGTTTGATAGGATATTATTTTCTTTAGGACGCACTCTTTTTGACTTATTTCCGCCCTGGCTAGCTATATTATTCCATAAATTTATTGTTGGTTCCATAGGTTTCATTGGAAGTTTTCTCTTAGCTAGCAGGGCAGGTGCCAACAAAAAAGTCGCAGCTATTATTGCCAGCATCTATCCAGTTTCTAACATTTATCTGCTTAATTATAGTCTCGAATTCGAAACTGGTTTTGCTGCTATCCCACTAGCAGTTTATGCGTGCATCAACCAAAATAACAACCGAAGATGGTTAATTTTAATCTTTATTTCATCCTTTTTATTTGCCTTGGCACAGCCGATGAAAGTTTTTCCTGCCTTTTTAGTTGCAGTTGTTGGTAGTTTCATTTTGGTTGGTGGAAACCCTGCCAGGATTTTCCTGAGCATCGCATTACATATTGCAGCTTCTTTTACAAACTGGTTTAAAGTACTAACAGGTCTAAGCTATCTTGTAGGTTCGACCACTCGTGGTTTTGACTATAAATTACATGTTGTAGATTTTTTCGAAATCCTTAAAGAATCTATTAACCTATTTTTCAACTACCCTACTGCTTCCGCAGGTATTTTAGCAGCTTTAATTTTAGCTAGGTTTCAAAAAAAATCTTTTTCAAACCGCATCTTGATGGCTTTGGTCTGGTTTGTTACAGCTTTTATCATAGCTAAAGGAATGCCATGGCAAATCTTGGGCTTTGGTTATCTGAATAAAGTTGAACATGCTTACATGCGCCTAGCCCTTGGTTCTATAGCACTTGTATCTTTAGCTAGGACGATTGCAATTTCTAACAATTTTTCACTACCATTTTTAGAAAAAAAATCAATTTCAGTTAAGCGCTATACGAACCAGCTGCTAATATTCTTATTCTCTATTACGTTAGCTTTCCACATAAATAGTAAGTTGATCAATGCAGCACAATGGATTGTCTTTGGAGGACAATCAAGCGTCTTTGGATTTAAAAATCTAACTAATCCAACCTGGAAACCTAAACAAGCGTACCGTGTAATTTCCATTGCAGATGCACCACACCCAAATGTCATTGCAGGTGTGTATGGTTTAGAAGCTTTTGACGGATCAATTCAACTAAACCCACTTTCTTGGAACTCTTACTGGAAAGCCATAAAACGTGAGAAATTAGAATTGAGTAGGACTGCAACAAGGCCTGGTCTCGACTGGCAGCATTGGGATGGTTTTAGCTATAATCTAGATAGAGCTATTGACATCAAGTTGCTTGCCATTGCAAATGTTCGTCATATCATAAGCCCGTTACCGCTATCTTCAGCATTGATCAACGAAATTGTAAAACCAGACAAAAAATCATGGGTGATAAACCGAACCGAAATGTTTGGAGATGTTTTTGATTTTTTTATATATGGTTTCAAACGCATATTCAGTCCTGGAAAACATTTCGTTTATGAAGTATCGGGAGCTCTTCCACGCATTTATCCAGCATCAAAAGTGGTTATTGCAGGAAGTGAATGCAATCAAGAATGTTTTTTTAATCATATAAGAAAGTTTGCTTCATTAGGCGGTGTTGTTATTAAAAAAGCAGACGGTTTAATTCCTTTAAAAACTTATACAATGAAAGTTCTTGGCGCCGAAAAAATTAAGGGTGGATTCAGCATAAAAACATATGCTCCGAATGGTGGCGTATTAGTAGTAAATCAATCTCCAATCAAAGGTTGGATAGCAGAAGCAAATGGTTCATTTCTACAAATCATTCCAGCAAATGAAATTCACATGGCTGTCAGAATACCGCCAAAAACAAAGGCCGTTAAATTACTCTATCGTGTGAATAGTGCTAATTAAAATCTACAAGTCAGTTTTAATCTTTAAATTTAAAAATTCATCATAATCACGGATATAATCACTCTCATCGTAAACTGAACAAGTAAGGACTAGTACGTTGCTATTAGCTTCCTCAAAATATATTTCCACCCAAGTCATTGGTGGCAAATAAATGCCTTTAGAAGGCCGGTCTAAAGCAAAGATTTTTTTCTCTTTAGAAAATTCTGTTTTTACTATCACGTGGCCCGACAAGCATATAATAAATTGGCGTTGCTTGAAATGAGCATGTCCGCCTCTCGAAACTTTTGAGGGCATGTCGTAAAAATAAAAAATCCGGCGCACTTCAAAAGGCACATGTTGTTCGAATTCTGCAACGCCCAAAGAACCTTTTTTCATACTTGTAATGGATTGCAGTTCAATTTCTATTGGTATGGATGAGATATTCTGATCAAATTCCATATTTTACATCTTTTTTCCCGAGTGGGACACAAGTAAAGGTTTTTTTTATTTTCTCGTATAAAGCCCTAGAGCTTTCATCAATAGTTTTATGACTCGTCTCTAAAATTATATCAGCATTTAAAGGGGGTTCGTATGGAGCCCCAGCAGAGTAACCTATCAGATTATTAATTTTTTTATTTTTTGCAGCGGTATAAAGACCTTTCGTATCTCGCTGTTCAAGCACCGAAATCTCAGCAGAAATATAAACTTCCATAAAGTTTGGTGATAGTAGCTTGCAAGCTGCAACTCGTGATTCACGATACGGTGAAATAATTGGAACCATAATTACATCATAGCTAAGCCGTTCTACAAAACATATCTTAGAAATTAAATGGTTATTTTCGATGATATCGGTTTTGCTAAATCCAAGACTTTTATGCAATCGATTTCTTACATCGTCTCCATCCAGAACCAAAATCTGCAAACCATCCTTTTCCAAATCATCCTTTACTAAGTTTGAAATGGTAGTTTTTCCTGAACCAGAAAGCCCAGTAAACCAGACAACTAAACCATGCCGATTATTTTTATTTGAAAGTTTTTTCACCGGCCACATTTCCCTAAAGTGTTGTTTCCCAAAAAACCGTTTTCAAGTTAGCATTCATAATTAAAATGATTATTTAAAGTAATGATTTAACACCTAATGATTCAATCAATTAGAAATCACCTAGATTAACATCTGTCACTACTGGCAAATGATCAGACCCTATGTTTGGCCCTAAATACATGTGAGCAAATCCTTGATTAAAACGAAAATAAGTATGATCGATTGGCAGCCTAATTGGAAGAGACCTTGAGATCCAAGATGCCAAGATCCCCCCTTCAGCACGTTTTAATTTGGTTTCACTGATCAATCGTCTATGTAGAACTGACCAAGGAGAAAAATTGAAATCTCCGGTTAGGATTAAGTCTCCCTTCTCATTATTAACGATTTTTGAGAGAGAATGAATTTGTCGAGCTTGAAGTGCCGATGTTCCCTTCGCAAGTGGATAAATTAGGTGTGTTCCAATAATTGAGAATTCTCGTTCCATACGAGTAAATCGCGCCAAAATAAACGTAGGAATGTTAACTTCATTCTTGGATGAAACCAGCTCATTCCATGGCTCCTTCGAAAGCAGAGCCATTTGACAATGACCACGTTCATAACAATCGGTGCGGAAGTACTGAAAAGGATAGATATCTTTAAGCGTTTTTACAGGCTCTACCCATCTTGGAGAAACTTCATTGAGTACAATTACATCTGCATCACTTGCTCTCAGAAACTTGATTGCAGGAGCCTTAACTGGATTATAGACCCACAAATTGACTGTTACTAACCTGAATTGTCTTTCATAAGAAAGGGTTTGGGGGGCAAATAAATAAGGAGCGACTGGAAAAAAATTAACAGCTAATGAAATAATCGAAGAATAAACAGCTAATTGGTTTGTAATAATTAGACTTATAATAAAAAGAAATAAGCTAAAAATTGTTAAGTACACTCGAAAGTGAGAAAATAAATCAAAAAAAAGAACCCACTCTCCTTGAAATCCAAAAAGACTTACTATTAAAACGCTTATTGAAATAGTTGCAATTAGGATTTGAGTTGGTTTGTAATAATTAGACAAGAGTTTCCTAAATTTTTAGCATTGCAAAGATAAACACAAGGGCATAAACAAACGACATCTTAAATGGAAAATTTTTATGACTAATAAAAGCGGGGCGCCATACCCCCTGATATTACTACTTAGCTCACCAAGAGCCGGAAGTCATTTATTGGAACGGCTTCTTTTAGAACGTTATGGAATTGCCTTTCCACTTCTGACACATCTAGTATCACATTTTGATTCATTTAAATGGCTCTGGGGTGATTTATCGAACCATTCTAATCGATGCCGGCTTTTAAAAGCCATGTATCAGTATGAAGCTTTACGTGTTAAGATATATGCTTTCACAGGAATAGATAATAGCGCCGCACTAAAAAGCAGCTTGCTATGCACGCAGCCGTTTTTTAAAGATATACTTGCGGAATCTTATGATTTTGCATCTTTAGTTTCCCAGGCTCACCAAAAATTCGCTTTGATACATCAGGGAAATCGCTGGGGGTACAATCTTGGATTTTACACCTGCCCTAAAATGAATAGCCTACCAAAAATATTTGATGAGGCTCGCGTCATTCATATTGTACGAGATGGTCGCGATGTAGCGCTATCATGGACTGGAGTTTACTATGGACCTCATAATTTGGCAGAAGGTGCTCGTATATGGCAAGGACACGTCCAGGGCTATAAATCATGGGGAGAAAAAAATTCTACCCGATACCACCAAGTTCGTTATGAGGACATCCTAGATAACCCAAATCGTGAACTTGAAAAAATTGAAAAATTTCTTGGTATCATCCCCTTAAAAAAACCCATTGATGTGTCTAATAGCCCTCTCGTGAAAGCAAATTCTTCTCAAGGAACGCATAAACTAGTAGGTTTACCTGTACAAAAAAATAATAAAGAAAAGTGGAAAACAAAATTTTCTTCCGGTGAAATTTCCTTATTCAACACACTTGCGGGTGAAACCTTAAAGAGTTTTGGATATTCTTACATGAGTTCGCCGTTAAAATCGAAGGAAGTCTTATGGATTAAAATTTCACAAGCAACCGGTCGATTAATGGGTATTATTTCACCAATTCAAATATCTAAGATTATACGTTCCTTTCTACCACTTTTTTTCTTTGTTTTTGGCAGATTTTGTTCTATTCCCAAGGGTTCTAGGCCACCTGATATTAATTGACTTTAGGTAAATTCAAAAACAATCCCACGTTTCCCGATCCACAGCTTATTAATTTTAAATTTGGATATACTGCCATGCAAAAGCTTCCCCCTAAAAACAAATTCAGTTTTGAAAAAGCATTTTGCACAATATGCGGTTCGGACAATGCTAAATTGAGACATAAGGTTAAAAAATTTGACCAGGGTGACTTAACATTTGTTACATGTCTTAAGTGCAAAACCGTCTATCAAGACCCACGACCTGACTGGGATTCTATGCAAGCTTTTTATACAACAGAAAATTTTTTTAAAGCTACAACAGAAGATGTAAAATTCGTGGGATATATAGACTATGACGCTGAAGAAATTACGCGCCTAAAAAATGCTGAATATCGATTGCGCGAAGTCGAATCATTATATGAGCCAGGATATAAATTAAAAATCTTAAAAATAGCTTGCGGCTATGGTGCTTTTATAAAAAAAGCCATCGATTCAGGTCATGACGCTAAGGGTATTGATTTTTCTGAGGTTATGGTCAAAGGAGCATTTGAACGATACGGTATCAATCTAATACATTCGGATATACTGGATCATGACTTTGGCGACGAAAAATTTGACGTAATAATTTTATACGGTGCAATTAATAATTTTTTAGAACCAGTTAAGGTCGGTTCTAAAATTTTTAGTCTATTAAAACCAGGTGGCCACTATTTAACAAACTATGTAGAACCAGATTCGATAATTGAGTTTGTTCAAAAAGACAAATTTTGGCTTTATCGACCACCAATCATTGGGTTGTGGACTACAAAATCTTTTGTTAGCGCACACTCCGAATTTGGATTTAAACTAGTACGCTCTTTTAAGGATATACAGTGGGCAACAATTGGAAAGTTGATTGACTATCTTCAAATTAAACCGTTAATGAAATTCATTCGATTAATTCGTATTGATTCAATACTTATTAAGCTACCAACGCCCGGCTACACCAAAGCAATATTTCGTCGTCCACTTTAGTTATTTAGTAAAACCTCTTACCATTTAAGTGATTAAAATTCATTTACGACATCTCTTAATACTCGACAAACTTCATCTTGACCCTCTTCAGTCAGTCCTGGGTAAAGAGGTAAGGAAAAGACCTCATTACAAGCACGCTCAGTCTCGGGGAGGTCTCCCACTTTATAATCTAGATGTTTGTAACCCTCCATTAAAGAAATAGGATGTGGATACGTGACGTTAACTTGAATGCCCTCACTTTCAAGCCGTTTGATTATTTGAGCACGTTTAGGATGACGAACTACATAAGCATAATATACGTGCTGATTACCTTTTGCGACAAATGGCAAACTGATCGGTATACCAGTAAGGCATTTCGAATACACATCTGCCAACCGCTGACGTTCTGCAATCCAGCCATCGAGAAAAGGTAGTTTGATCGATAAGATTGCAGCCTGTAATTCATCTAAGCGAGAGTTATAGCCATGCTCACTCGCATTGTTAATCTCGTTTATACCATAAGCCCTTAGCCGCCGAACTTTCTCAGCAATATCGTTATCACAGCTGAGAACCATTCCGGCATCTCCATAGGCGCCTAAAACCTTTGTCGGATAGAATGAAAATGCGCTAGCAGCTCCCAATGAACCGGCTATTTTTCCGTTCATTTTAGCACCATGACTTTGAGCACAATCCTCAAGAACAGTCAGTTTATGCTCTCTGGCAATATCATTAATTGCATCCATATCAGCACATTGGCCATAAAGATGAACTGGAATAATACAACGTGTTTTTGGCCCAATGACGGCTTCTACTTTTTTAGGATCCATTAGATACGTATCCGGCTCAATATCTACGAATTTAGTAATTGCACCGGTACTTTCAATGGCGGAGACAGTTGGGATTGCAGTATTAGCAACTGTAATTACTTCATCCCCCGAACCAACGCCCAAAGCTTTGAGGGCTAAAAACAAAGCATCTGTACCACTGTTGACGCCTACGCCATGCGTAACACCAGAATATTTTGCCCAAGCTGCCTCAAAGGCCAGAACTCTTTCACCTAGGATTAGCCAACCAGACTTAAAAACATCGTCAGCGACTTGAAGGATCTCATCCCTAATCTCTAAATATTCAGACTGATAGCTCCAGAATTGAACGCTCACTTGTGCTCCAGTTTTAGCATATTTATTAAATACCTAGCATAGTCACAATCGCCGTAACTATCTGCAAGAACACGGACATGTGCAGCAGTAATTGTTTCCATACGAAATGCAACTTCTTCAGGGCTTGCTAGTTTTAGACCCGTTCTTTCTTCTAAAACCTGAGCAAAAGTACCAGCCGACAATAAAGAATCCGGAGTGCCGCTATCAAGCCAGGCCCATCCTCTGCTTAAAATTTCTACTCTCAATTTTCCTTGGTCTAAAAGACTCTTATTGACAGTAGTAATTTGTCTTTCGCCATTCAAATCTGGCTTTATATTGCGGGCCACTTCCACAACATCTGCGTTATAAAAATATAATCCCGGAACAGCTAGATTTGAGCTTGGATTTTCCGGCTTCTCGATAAGGTCTAGTATTTGACCATCACTACTCACAGTAACAACACCGAATCGTTCAGGGTCAGCAACAGGATACCCAAAAATGGTTGCCACAGTCTCATCTCCGGCAATGGTTTGAAGTGTTTTTGGCAACCCTTCTCCATAAAAAATATTGTCGCCAAGTATTAAAGCAACTGGGCTATCTCCAATAAAACTGGCACCAATAACTAAAGCCTCTGCAATGCCATCCGGCCTAGGCTGCACAGCATAAGTAATTTCTAGACCTAAATGAGAACCATCACCTAACAAGCGTTCAAGTAAGGGAACCGTCTCTTTTGTTGAAATAACCAAGATTTCTTGTATGCCGGCTAGCATCAACGTGGTCAATGGATAAAAAATCATTGGCTTGTCGTAAACTGGTAAAAGCTGTTTGCAAACAGCAACAGTTAACGGAAATAATCGGGTGCCGTTACCACCCGCTAATATAATACCTTTTCGCCTTATTGACTGATTAGAAAGCCGATGAGACATAGCGGCTAATTTTCCCTTTTAATTGCATTTGATACAATAGTCCGCCGGATTACAAACTGTGGTTTACGATTATTGGTAAGGTGAATTCGCCCGAGATATTCACCAATAACACCTAATACAATTAGCTGTGTTCCCGAAAATAAGAGAACAATCGACATTAAAGATGCCCATCCTTCAGGAGTGCCATTTGTTAGGTGAATAGTAATTACACGTATTGTATAGAGCAATCCTAAGAAGCTAAGCACTATACCAATAAAAGTACTAATCCTGAGTGGCATAACTGAATAATTTACAAAGATATTGAGCCACAAGCGGATCAGTTTTCGAGTTGTATAGCCACTCTTCCCGAACTCGCGTTGGTGGTGGATGATCTTTAATTTTCCAATTTTGTCAGTGATTTGCAAAACCAGGCCATCAATGTACGGGTAAGGGCCTTCATACTGTAAAATATTATCCACTAAAAAACGACTCATGCATCTGAAAGTTGAAAAATAAATATCCTTCGGTTTGCCCATGATGATAGAGGCCATTTTATTTGTCAGATAACTACCTAAATTACGGATAATGCCATGTTTCTTTTCGTCCCAAAAGGTATAGCTAATATCAAACTCGTTATCCCGACAATGGCTGTACAGGTCAATAATATCTGCCGGATCATGCTGTAAATCATCATCTATAGTTACTACATATCGACCAACAGAAGCTCCTAATCCAGCCATAACAGCATTATGTTCACCAAAATTGCGCGCCAAATCTACAAATTTAATGGGCTTTGTAGACGCTTTAACTAGCTTATCACAAACAAACGCACTGTCATCAGTGCTGCCATCGTTAACTAAGATTAATTCAAGTCCTCCCTTAACTTGCAAAGCCATAACTTGATCAACAACCCGTTCTATAGTCTTGGCTCCATTATAAACCGGCACGATCACGCTCAATTCAACATTGCCACTCATGCCATTATCCTTTCTCAGCGGTTAGCTCGCTTAAATTCATCTTGTGAATAACTAATGGATACTTAACCGAACTTTGCATATGATTCGAGAAGCTTTTTAAGTTATGATTTTCTGTTGCCATATTTCTTTTGAGTAAGGATAGTATAATTAAGGGTATTTAATACCTGCTAATTACTTTGAAAGGTAGAAATTAAATATGCCTGTAAACAAAAATAACAGGGGTTTACGTATCATCGTAACTGGTGGCGCTGGATTTATCGGTTCTGCTTTTATACGCTATTTAATTCAAACAACAGAATGTTTTATCCTCAATATAGATATCTTAACTTATGCTGCTAACATTGCTTCCCTGGCAGCTATTGAAAAAAATCCAAAATATAAATTTATGAAGATAGATATCCGGAATTCCAAGAGCATAACAAAAGCTTTGGACGATTTTCAACCCGATGCAATTGTAAATCTTGCAGCTGAAACTCATGTTGATAGATCAATTGATGGTCCAGCAGAATTCTTAGCTACTAACGTAACAGGAACATACGTCCTACTTGAAGCTACTTTAGCCTATTGGAATGGGCTTAAAGGCACTAAAAAAAATAAATTTAGGTTTTTACAAGTCTCCACTGATGAAGTCTTTGGTTCACTAATGGACAAAGGGCTGTTCAATGAAAATACGCCCTATAGGCCAAATTCACCATACGCTGCAAGCAAGGCGGCTTCTGACCACTTTGTTCGAGCTTGGGGTAAAACATATGGCCTGCCTGTTCTTTTAAGTAATTGCTCCAACAACTACGGACCTTTCCAATTCCCAGAAAAATTAATTCCTTTAGTTTTGTTAAACGCTCTACATGAAAAGCTAATTCCTGTCTACGGACAAGGAAAAAACATTAGAGATTGGCTCCATGTTGAAGATCATGCTCGCGCACTTTGGACTATACTTTTAAAGGCAAATCCCGGTGATAAATTTAATGTGGGCGGTCAAGCAGAACGCCAAAATATTGACCTTATTAACAACCTTTGCAGCATCCTTGACAAAGACCATCCCCGCAAAGATGGAACCAGTTATCATGAACTCATTACTTTCGTTGCAGACCGGCCAGGACATGATCTACGCTATGCGATTGATGCATCTCGGATAAAAAATCAACTTTCTTGGGTTCCTAAGATAAATTTTGATGAAGGACTTAAGCGCACAGTTTCTTGGTACCTCAATAATTCATCTTGGTGGCGACCCATAGTTAAAGACAAATATGCCGGCGAAAGACTCGGACTTAAACTCAAGCGCAAAGCTAAAAATTAATAACAATTCCTTTGTGCTTAAAGCCAATCTCCACCAGTCAACGGGATCATCTGACCTGTGATGAATTTAGCCCAATCCGATAAAAGATAAATCATTAGCGCTGCCGCCTCTTCTGGACTCCCTCCACGTTTTAACGGAATCATGTTCGCGCGTTCGAGCAAATCATTCCTGCTTTTCCCATGCCAACGTTGATGAAACCCGCTAGTAATATATCCAAATCTTATACCATTAACCAAAATATCATCCGGCGCACCCTCACGGGCCAACCCCTGAACAACACATTCAGTAGCACGCTTAGAAGCAGCATATGGAAAAGATTGAGCAGATCCACCATGCAGTGCAGATTCGGTACCAGTAAGCAAAATTCGACCACCACTATTTTGTTTCTTCATATACTCCATAGCCGCACGGGCTAGAAAAAATGGTTGGTTTAAATTAACAGCTATGTCTTTTTCCCAAGCCTCAGCAGGCATGTCTTTCCAGTGGCCAGAAAAATGAATGCCGCCGGATAAAATTACTAAAGCATTTATTCCACCAACATTTTTAACAAAATCATCTACTAAGTTTTTACAATCATATTCAGTGTTAAATACTTGGGTTAGGTGAATCACTCTCTTGTCGTTAGATGGATTCTGATTGCTAGAACCATGTGCACCAATAATACAATTTGGACCACATAGCAGCATGTCCACAAGTGCCTGACCAAGCCCCCCTGAAGCCCCAATAATTAGAATACGTGTGCCATCTTTAATAACGGGAACCCATTTTGGGCGTTCAAAAGATGTCATTAGTAGGCCTTTCAGAAACTTTTGGGATCCTATACTTCACTGCTTTTTCTGTTTTTAAAAGATTCAATGTTTCCTTATCAGGCGTCCTATAGTCCATGCCCTCTCCTTGATCGCGAGTAACCAACCAAACAATTCCACCTGGTATCGACATTGCAATACAGGTTAAACCAAACAAAATTGATAACACTACTGTTTCATCAGCAGGTAAGCCTATAAGTCCGAAGAAGGCTACCATAGCAGTTTCACGCACACCCCAGCCAGCAATTGAAATCGGCAATGTCATTACAAGTATTACCGGTGGCATAAGAATCAAACAATCGAACCATGTCACATCTAACGATAGCCCAACTGCCAGAAGAAACACACCAAACGAAAGATTGAGATGTGTCACAAAACCCCAAATCATTGCTCGTAGTAAATGCAATGACAAAAACAATTTCCGCGCATCAACGCCCAAATTTCCAAGGCCCCTAATCAAACGCCAGCGTTGTAAAGCCTTCGGCAACCGATCCAGTAACATCAATAAAGCAAGACCTATAATGGCAATTAAAGTAACCAAAATAAGGCCAGGAAGAATCATTGCCATCATTGAGCCCTCAACTCGGGGCTCAAACCATGGTTGTAACGCGTCAACTAAGATTACCAATGCTACAACTGTAACTGCCCGTTCCAACAGAACACCATTAACAGCGCTCCGAAGCCCAATTCCTTGTCTATATGCCTTAAACATACGCACCGCATCACCTCCAACCGCTGATGGCAGAGCTTGGTTAAAAAAAGAGCCTATTAAAGAAAACTGAACTGCTTTCAAAAAACCAAGGGGGCGCCCAATTGCTAACAAAACTGCTTCCCATCTCAAGCCGCACACTATTGCCTGCGAAAGGATCACAACCATTGCTCCAATCAACATTGTCTTTTCTACATCAACTAATTTGTCTAAAGCAGATTCTAAATTAATATTAGCAAGCAGAATCCAGATTAAAATGCCTGAAACTAAAAACTTTAGTGCGATGGCAGACCTTTTTTTAAACATCGCATTTCCGAATAAAAATAATTATAGATTTTTTTAAAATCATTAATAAATTCCAAATAATTTGGTGAACTTAAATAGCTATGACTTTTAAGGGGAATATATAATTAAAGCTATCAAAGAAAATCAAACGTAATATTTTTTCAAAACTTTAACGCTTTCTCTAATACCAGCAAGCGGGTCCTCATTATCTATCATCCTTTGTTCTATAGAAATATAGCCGTCATAGGATATGTCCTTAAGAAAGGCACCAATTTTTGCATGGTCAACTAAACCAGACGTTCCAAGTATATTAAACCCTGGTTCGTTTGCATGAACGTGAACTAAATTTTTGCTAACCGCTTCAAAAGTTTCAATTTTAACTTCGTTAGCTAAGGCCATGGCTTTAATATCAATTTGCACTTGCAATGCTGGGTGATTAACAGCTTGAACAATAGCCTGTGAATCCAAAACAGAGTGCACGTAGTCAGCCACTTCTATTTCAAGGGGCTCAATACAAAAACAAGTTCCATGATTTTCAATGCGATTGCATAGCGCATCAAAAAATTCAACTGATTCTACATTAGCTTCATGTTTGGTTCGTTGTCCCTTAGTTCGTGCAGTCCGCGAGCCAAAAATTAATGTTTTTCCACCCAAATCACGACACACGGCAGAAAGCTGTACAAGAAAATCAAGGGTTTTAGAAATCACGTCCTTATCGCCGAACATGGAAAACTCTGGTCGTTCCCAGAACAGAGAATGTAAACCAATTATAGATAATCCCATGGCCTCAACTCCATGCCGATAAGCCTCGACTTCGTGGGCACTTGGGTTGTTCCAATCTCCTAAAAAAACCCGACTTAAAGCCACTTCCAGCCCCTCAAATCCCATTTCATATAGAAATTTAAGATCGCCCAGATGATCATTCGGCCTCAAACCAATGTTGGAAACAGCAAACCTCATATTAAGCAGGAAGTTCACCACATATGTTATTCAACTCAACCATGCGTTGAAAATCACTATTCTTTTCCATTAGTTCGTCAAATGTTCCAATATCAGTTATTCTACCTCGATTAAGAAAAATCAATTTTTCGCACATACGTACAGTACTTAGCCTATGTGCAATAATGATTAGAGTTTTTTCTTGTGCAAGCCCCTGAATTGCCTGCGATATTTCATTTTCAGCCTCACTATCCAACGCCGAAGTTGCTTCATCGAAAACGATTACTTCAGGGTCATGGTATAGTGCCCTGGCTATTCCTATACGCTGTCGTTGGCCACCTGAAATACGTATTCCTTGTTCACCAAGCACTGTATCCAAGCCTTGCGGCAATTCATCAACTACATTTTCTAAATTAGCCATACGAATAACAACTTTAAGCCTTTCTTCATCTATAACAACATCATCAACACCAAATGCAATGTTACGCCTCACTGTATCATCAATAAGATAAATTTGCTGGGGAACATAACCAAGCCGTTTCTGCCATCCATTAGTATTGTTGAGAATATCGCATCCGTCGACTAGTATTTCTCCCTGCGCCGGACTAAGAAGACCTAAAATAAGATCAATTAAAGTTGTTTTTCCAGATCCAGACGGACCAACAATTCCAATAGATTGGCCTTTTAAAATTTTAAAATCAATATTGATTAAAACTGGCTTTCCTCCAGATTCGGTTTCGTAATGATAACAAATTTCATTTATTTGGATGTCTTTATCGTAAATCATATCAGAATGATTTGTATCGGCCTCTGTAGTATTCATTACATCTAAACCATCTCGATAATCGGCGTGAATTGAATGAACCAATGCCGTGCGCTCTTTTATTTCATTCATACCACTGAGGATGCGATTAATTGACGGCATTAAACGAAGGGCTGCCATACCGAACAAACCTACCGTGGTAAAAATTTCTTCCATGGTATTACGCATTTCAAAGAGCAGGGCAAAAAACAAAAGAAATCCAGTAACTATAAACACTTCAATAAACAAACGTGGCGATTGTTTGGCTGTTATACTCAAAGTTGTTATTTTTGAAAAATCGTTGGTTTCTGAAGCAAAACCACGAAGAAAAAAGTTCTGTTTATTAAGAACTTGTATTTCCTTAATTGCTCCAAATACCTGATTGATAGATTTTATAACGTTTCCTTCAACCCTGTACGAACGAGCTCCTAGCCGGCGTAATATAGGGGCCAAAAACCTAAAAACAATAAAGCCAAGTATAGCTAAAGCGATGCTAAATATAAGAGAGGCTTTCGGCTCAACAACTAACAACACTAGAAAAGCCGCAATAGAAAGTAGAACATCCATCAATAGAACCATAGTTAAGCGTAGACCTTCGAATGCGGTCCCAATACTGTTTGCGAGATCACGAATAAGATCAGCTGAATTACGTTTGAGATGAAATGGATAAGGCTGATGAGCATACATTTGAAACATCAGTTGCTGAAAGCGAGCCTGGTTATTTAATGTAAAACGAGTAATGAAGTAAGTGACAGCTAGAATAAAACAATTTTTAAAAATAAATAGGCCTAAAAAAATGAACGATAGAAAATAGAGAATGTGTCTTTTATCCATATCTGCGAAATAAATTGATAGCCAAGAAATAGTGTCCGCCCATTTTTCGTTGCTATCAAAGGCAACTCCTAACAATGGGATGATCGAAACGATACTGACAACCTCAAAAAGTGAAGCTGTTAATAACAGCGGGACAAAATAAAAAAAATGTCGCTTAGACGTTTCATCTAAAAAACTAAATAACTTTTTATAAGTTTCGATCATAAATTTAAGAAGTTATACCAACGCACCTTCAATAAGATCTGAAACAGATGACATAATTTTTTCCGGTGCTGCAGAAAAACGGCTATAACCCTTAAGGCAAGACTCATTAAAGTCTCTTTTATAAAGAACCTTTCCGTCAAGAGCGGCGTGCACAGCTTTACTATGCTTACCAAATTTTACATGCAAAAAGTTGCCAGCCCCATCTAAAGTATAAAATCCAATATCATTCATACGATTAATAAAATAATTTTTTCCCTCAATTGCCCGTTTAACAGAAGCCATAACCCAATCTTCGTGATCTAGTATTTTTTCCATAATATTTAAGGCAAAACCATTCACTTCATACATTGGGCGAATTTTATGAAGAACAGAAATCAAATCTGGATGTGCAGCAGCAAAACCTAAGCGCAGCCCTGCAAGCCCCCAAGCTTTTGCAAATGTCCGAGTTACTACTAGATTGGAGTGCCTATCAATTAGGCCAATTGCAGTAACATCCGAAAATGGAAAATATGCTTCATCAACAAGAAAAATGGTGCCCACAGTTGCTGCTACTTCGATTATACTTTCTAATTCATCAAGAGAAAAAATTGTGCCGGTTGGACTATCCGGATTTGGCAAACAAAATAACTTGGGCCTGTTTTTTTCAATTGCAGTGCATATAGTTTGAATATTTAACGTCGGACCTATATCGCTCGGTTCATATTTTAGTTCAATAACTTTGGCACCTATAATTTTTGCATAAATTTGGTACATAGCAAAACTTGGAGCTGTCATCATTACTATATCGCCATGCGATGCATAAGCTTCAAAAACAAAGCGAATTGCACCGTCTGAACCATGAGTAAATAATAAGTTTTTAGGCGTGATATCTAGTTTCCGCGCTAGAAAGTGGTAATAGGGCGCACATTCTGGATATTCAGTGACTGCGTGAACAGGGATTGTAGACAGTATTGTGGCTAACTGTTCCTTAAATATTGGATCTGTAGTCTCATTCTTATCCAATGCAATAACATTAGCAGTATTACGTATAGCCACCGTCCAATCTGGTCGAACAAGCAATTTATTGGCAAGGGTAGCGCGAGGTAAAGCTACTGGCTGGTTAGTTGTGTTGTTGCTCATCGATCGATTTAATTTTAGCTAGGCGCTTCCATGCTTGAACATGCTTTTTACCCATCAAAGTACCCTTAGCATCACAACTATTACATGGCGCATCACAGCGATTGCCATCAGCTAGATTTGAGCGAGTGAAATTAAGTCTTTCAGAAGTCCAAATATCTTGAAAGTTTTGAGTCTTAATATTACCAAGCACGTTAAGTTTGTTCCAGTCGTGCGGACATAGTAATGCGTCTCCTAAATAATCCACCACCATCATATAATGAGGATAGAAACATGGCTGCTGTAAGGCTTTTTCTGGCGTCTCCCTTGAATGTTCTGCATTAGCCATGGCGCTCCCTCGGTTGGTTAAAGTAATACCAAAGTCATCTTCAGGTGGAAGATATCGGGGACGTATCACGTATTGATCATCACGAAGGCCTGATGAAGCACATAGTTTTTGAAATTCTTTCATTTCAGCCTCACCATCATATACGCTTATCAAAACAGTATTTAACCCACTTGCAAACAGTCGAAGAAGGCGTTTTTTATTGAGTGGATCTCCATTTGTAATTAACTCAATTCTTGCATCTGGCAAATTGTGCCGTGTCGTTGAAATGTGATTAAAAATTTTTTTATCCAACATTGGCTCTCCAAAACCAGAGTAAAGAATTAAGCCCTTAAAGCCAATCTCGCCTAATTGTTTTGTAAGTTTATCAATCAATTTAGGATCTATAAAAGCATTAACACTGGGATAGTCGGGATCACTATGAGGACAAAAAGCACATGCTCGATTACATAATCCGGCTACAGATATTTCAATTAAGGAAGGCAAAGGCACAGCAGCCGTATCTTTAGCCATAGAACTATCAAGTATGGATGATTTACGAGGAATATCGGGATCAAAATAGAATGACAATTTATTTAACCATGAAGATCAGTAAAGTCATCAGGATTAGGTTTTTTGCTTTTTGACCAATCTTGGACACCGCCAACCAGATCAAAAGAAGTTGCATCCTTTGGGTCAATAGTTGAACGACGATAATTTTTCAAAAAATCCTCATGAATTCTTTTAAATGCTTTTTCACCTTCTTTTGAAAATGATTCCGCTACTTCTATTTCAGGCCACCGCTCTTTAGGCATTTTAGCATAAAAACTAAAAACTCTACACATCCCTTGAATTTCATCTGCCGAAAATTGTGGCATATCCAAAATGCTCCCCTGTGTTGTGCCTAAAGTACAAACACTATTAGCATCTAGATAACCTTCACGAATAGCTATTTCTCGTAAAGGTGTGCCATGATAGGGAGTAAAAATAAATGCACCAGAGGCTTCAATTTCCTTCGGCAATTGGCGATTGAATTCGATAGTATCAAAAACCAACTCTCGCGTTTCTCCGGGCATACCAATAATAGAATTTGCAACAGTTGTAAACTTACGCCCTGCAACGGATCTAAATGCATTAAGCATTTTTTCGTTGCTGACCTTTCTTAAAAGGGTATTTGCCCTATATTCCTCATTACCATGCTCTACGCCGATATTCATACGCAAACAATTCATTTTTTCTAGATGCTCACCTCGCCATTCATTAACAGTTTCAGCTCTTGTGTTTTGCCAAAAAGGTATCTGAAAGCTCTGATACATCTCAGAGAACTCTTCTAATTCTCGATCTCCCATAGCTAAAAAAGTGTCTACAACAAAATAAATAAATTCCGGGTCTTGAGTTTTAACCATAAAATCAAGCTCTTCAGCGACTCTTTTAACAGACTTTTTACGATGGAAACTACCGGCACCTTCATCTTTATAAAGATAGTTATTGGACGGTGAATTACAGTACGTACATTTATATGGACATCCTCGTTGTGTCTCTACACCCAGTGTTTTATAGATGCGGCCCTGCATAGGGCGATACAAGCTTTGCTCCTCAAAAATAGACCAATCAGGAAAAGGTAAATCGTCCATTTTTATACCCGTTCCAATGGAGTTCTTTTGAACAGTCCCATCAACCTTAGTCCAAATATTTGGAATCGCTACGGTATCATCACCTTTTGCCAAAGCCTGGCATAGCCTGAGCAATGGCAGCTCTCCCTCTCCACGACAAACGTAATCAACATTTGAAGTGGAAATAACAATTTCAGGGGCAAAGGTCGCAAATACCCCACCGACGATGGTTTTGATATCTGCATCAACAGAGCTTATTAGAGCCTCTGCCAAACGCCAAGTATTCTCAACAACAGAAAATGCTAAAAGATCAGGCTGATAATCTTCAACCTTACGAAGAAAATCATCAACCATGTTAGTTTCTTTAGGCTGGATTCCTCTTTCTTTCCAATCATAAGGTTGAACATTGGAATTAATCATCTTTTCTTTATTAGAATCTGAGACAAATTCAGACTGATAAAAGGTGCTATCAAACAAATCAACGTTGAAGCCCTCTTTCTTTAGTATGGCAGACAAATAACCGATAGCCTGCGGAGCTAAGGCGCTCATCTGAAGATTAGGGTACACGAACAGTACCCTAAAATCTTTTGGATGTTTGAAAAATCTTGGTTTAGCCACTTTTTCCTCTTTAAAGTATATCTATGTGGGCTTAAGAACTTTTCAAGTTCTTTTAGATAACGTTTTTTTGAATTAATGGGATGGCAGATTCTTTTGCTAACAAGCCAACGTCTTCTCTTACTTTATCAATAAACACTTTTCCTGAAAGATCTACTAAATCGCTATATTTATCCAATGGATAATGCCATTTGCCTTCTTCAATGGATTTTATCCTGTAAATTGCCTGCTCTGAAGAAAAAACACAAAGATCTGGAAACTCTCGAAAAATACCGGTCTTCTGGTGAGGCAACAAGTCAATACAAAACGATTTTAAACCAAACTGTATGGCCTCCTGAACCGTTGAAGACGGATCAGAAAATAAATACTGGACTTGAGAAAATAACTGTGATGGCGGCAAATCAATGAACTCAATATTGGAAATATCCTTCTTACACGCCGCGACAAATTCTTGGCCACTTTTCGTATGTACAAAAAAAGGCTTTAGCTGAAGTAATATCCTTCGCTCTGAAAATTCCTCAGCTACGGCACGCACAAGCTTTATACACTCCTCCAGCACAACAAAAAAACCAACACAAAAAAGTATGTTTGGAGGTCGAGGCGCAAAGCGAAGCTTGTAGTCCTCTCTAGTTGCACCAAAACTTCCTACAGGAATGACCTTCATATCTTTGTCCCAACGTTTTTGCATTTCAGGACAATAAATGCCCCGCCCAAAAACATAATAGTGATCAAAATTAATATATCGGAATTCGCCTAAAATTAAACATTCAACGATAGTTCCATGATTAATGCCAAATGACTTTCCACCAACACGATTAAGTTCATCGCGCCGAAGTGTATGTTCTACATTATAATCATCTCGGCCCCAAAAATATTTAGGGCGATAGCGATTAAAAAATCCGCGTAATACTGCCCGCCTAAATGGCAGCGCGCCAATATGATAATATAGGCTTGAGGACAATTTATAGAAGTGGCAAAACAATTGAAAAGAATCTCTAAGAATAAAACCTATAGTCTCAAAGGTTTCCAATAAACCAAAAAGTCCGTCTTTTTGATTACAGGCAGCAAAAGATTCTAGGCCTTCAAATTTATTGGTGTCGGCTTCTGGAAATCTTCGCACCAATAATACAGGCCCTCCATCTAACATGTTTTGGTAAATATTTACGTCTCGAATATCTTCGAGGTAATCTGCAGCAAAGAAAAATTTATGCTTTTGAGGCGTTTTAAAGCGTGTTCGAGACAATACCCAACTAATGGCCGCCACTTGAAAAATAATTGTAATCATAAAATTAACCAAAATCCACGGTGCGCGCATAGCCTTAATAAAAGGAACAAAGCTTTTTGAGCAATAAACTTCCAGCATTTCCACAGCGTCAGATGCTAGTCCATAAATTAACACAGAATTTTTAGTAACAGCTTTTTTAATTAACAACACTGACAACCGCTTGTTACTTACATGCTTGCAGACAATAATTTTATATGCCCTAGCATAATTTGAAACTAAGCTTTCCACCTCAGAAAATCGGTAATGTCGGTCTTGCCAATCTTCTATTTCGGAGTAGATGTCATAAAAATTTACCCGCGTCGGATAGTCCCATTCATTTTTTAATTCTGGACATAAATCAATAATACAATTTGCTCGTCCAATTTTTACAATCCAATTAGAAATTAATTGCAATCCAGAGCGGGTTGCAGGAATAACAGGATCAATGCCGAGTATATAAGGCTTTCTACCTAAAGTAGCCATTATCAACAAGTGAAAAACTGTAAACTCATTAACGTTAATGATGATTTTCATAATTTAAAAAGAAAAATTTTTTAGGACTGTCGTGAAGTTATCTAAAACTATTAATCAACGTTTACAGTGACTACTATTGGGTAGGGGGTTTTGTAAAAAAATATTCAATCCTACTAACCTGCTTCTCTAAAATGAAGCCAGCACTTTCAACTTCTTTAAAGATATTTTTAGACTGCGCTTTGTTAAATGGGGTCATTATTTCAAGAAAGATCGAACGAATGCGATTGTCATTCAACAAACCTTTCGCTCCCTTTATAACCTTCCCCTGCGTTCCAATAATGTCCATTTTTAACTTAGTCGGAAAAGGCAAGTTAAAAGTTTTGATTAAACTGTCCATTGAAAAACCAACTGAATGTTGTGTGCTTTGAGTATCTAGTGTTTGCTCATCAGTCAATTGGTCGGTGCCAAAAATCACACCAGAGCCTCCTGACTTTAATCCACCAGAATGCATGAATAATGTCTTTATTTCTTCACAATCGTTGGCAGCAATGCAAAATGGATAAACAAGGTGGCCAACATTATTTTCTCGAATGTTTCTACATAAATTTGCATAATTTTCTGTCGAAGGCTCTATAGAAATTACACGAATTCCCCTTACCGCCGATGCATAAATAGTATAAGCCCCAATATTTGCACCAATATCTAATAAAACATCATCCGAGTTAAAGCCATCTATCCATTCAATCATATATGGTTCCTTAGTGAGAAGTGTCTCCGCTCTATATTGAGCTAACTCTCCACCGCAATAAAACCGCACAATTTTTTTATCGACTGGAATAGTGTATATCATGTCTAAAGTTTCAAGAAGCCGGGTAAAAAACTTCCAATAAAATTTCTTTGGCATCAAAGCCCGTAATAATTTTTGTAGACTTCTCACAAAAATCGCAAATAATCGGTTTGAAAGCGTTCTCTTAGACATTAGTTATACCCTAAAAATATCTGTATTTCAGAACTTCAATAATAAAAGCAACAAAGGCCTTAAGCCCTAATTTTTATACGTCCAATATTACTTTCAAAACATTCCCTTGCTGGCTTTTTTCCCAAGCCAACTGAAAGTCCTCGAGTGCCATTGGGCAATTAAAATAAGGCTCTAAACGTAGTTCGGACAAAAGTGTAATTGCAGCTTTAAAATCTTCTGCTGTACTACCTACTGATCCAGTAACGGTTTTGTCATATGCTGCAACCGTCTCAAAGGAGAAAGGACGCTCGCCATAAGGCAGCCCTAACAGAAGCAATTTGGCATTAGCTGGGCTCTCATTAAGAGCGCGATTAAGAACTCCGGGATCACCTGTAATTTCTACAATAATATTAAATTTATGAAGTTCGCTGAGATCATCTATCGTATTTATTGTAGTTCCATCAAATAGCATCCGTCGTTTAGGATTCCTGTCAAATGCGGTTACTGAATGACCTTGATAGGCTAGAACTAAAGCACACATATGACCCAACGGACCTGATCCCAAAACCAAACATTCTTCTGCTTTTTCGGCACCGGAAACAGGACCAAGATTAACACGTCGTAAGCCTTTAAGAATAACAGCTAGCGGTTCACACAATGTTGCAGCGCGTAGATCCATGTTCAAGGGTAATTTATGTACAAACTTAGCGGGCGCCACGATATATTCTGCATAGGCTCCGTTTCGCCGCAACACACCAAGTTCTGACCTCTCAACACAACCTATAAAATTTCCACATAAACATTCGCTACAACTTCCACAACTCTGAATGCATTCGACTACAACAGGATCATCTTCATTAAGGCCCGTAACATTCTGGCCAACGTTTACAATTCGACCAGAAAATTCGTGACCAGGAATAATAGGATAACTGCCCATTCCATTCTTGTAATAACCAAGTGTACCATTAAATATTTCTATATCAGTAGCGCAAATAGCCGCGTGGGAAACCCTAATAAGCGCATCTCCGGGTTTTATTCCTGGAAGTTCAATTTCCTCAAATGCTGCTTGTTTTGGTTTATGTATCACGACGCCCTTAACCCGACGGTCAAAAAAAGTTTTTTCGCGTGACTCTCTTGTATCAAGCGGATGTTTTTCGATGAGACCTTTTAAGGCACCGTAATTCATATTTATTCTAAAATATATGATTTCTCGAATTCGTTGGCCAAAAGTTAATCTTTTAGCCACTGGATTTTTTCTATTATTGGCAGCACTGATAAAATCACCAAATAATTTTCCTATTTCTTTTAATAATTCCAGCGGAATTGCACTGCGGCCTTTTAGGCCCATCCTTCTATACGCAACAGCTTCACGATAGAAACGATGACGTACCTGACGCCATGTTTCTTCATGTATATGATAAATAGCAGCATTGGGCTCGTAGATTACTTGGTAGCCTTGTTCCATCCAATACCTGGCCCATGCAATATCTTCAAGACCGGTTAGTGTTTCATCAAATTCCAGTTGATCCCATAAAACTTTTTTTATAGCGGAATTAGCATTGTTAACAGAAAAATTAGATGGATTCTCTATCTTCGGAATAGCTCCAAATATGCGCCGATAGTCTTCTGCCTCGCTATATTTAGAACATGCTACACCCCTCTGCTTTCCATAAGACATAGCCGTATTTTTGTCTCGAAGGGGAGTGATTAGCTTTTCCAACCAGCACCGATCTACCGGAATCACATGTGCGGAAACTATTACGACAAATTGTCCCTTAGCTACTTCAATGCCTCGATTAAGTGAATAACCAAAAGTGAAATCATGGCTATTGATGCGAACCAGCCTATCAGCACGCACCTCTGCAATTTCACGACTTCGATCGAAGGATCCAGAATCAACAACAATGACTTCAAAATCACGATAAGTTTGGTTATCAAATCCATCGAAAAGATTGCCAAGGTGTTTTTCTTCGTTAAATGTCCGAACTATAATTGATGTTTCAACGGTCATTGATTGTACGTTACGCTTCATAAAGTAGCTTTCAAGGCTGCCAACAACTGCTCAACTGTGTTCCAATGTACAGCCTCCCAGGCCCTCGGACTTGCATTGCAATTATGTGGGGCTAACATAACATTATCCATGCCTGTTAAAGGACTGTCTTTTGGGAGAGGCTCCTGCTCAAAAACATCTAATGCTGCGCCCGCTATATCACCTTCTTGCAATGCTGTAATAAGAGCTAGTTCATCTACAACTGGGCCGCGAGCTAAGTTCAGAAGTACTGCAGAATTCTTCATTGTTCTAAATTCTTCTGAACTAATTAAATGATGTGATGTTGGATTAAGATCACAGTGCAAAGTGACAAAGTCTGAGTGCTCCAGCAACTCACCAAGCGATACCATTTCTACTCCAAGCGTCTGTATCAAGTTATCGTCTAAAAATCGTATGTCGTTACCCAATAACTTAGGGCCAAATCCAGCAGCTCGTCGCAAAACAGCACTGCCACAATCCCCAACACCAATAATTCCAATAGTGCATTCGTTAAGCGCAAAACCAGGGATTTTTTCCCATATCCCCTTCTTCATTTGACTATCCATCCAAGGTCCGCGGCGAGCAAAACTAAGAATATAGCTCATAACTGAATCCGCTACTGGTTCAGAAAATGCGTTTGGGGTACGACAAATAGTAATCCCGCGCTTTTCTGCTCCTTCTTTATTAAGAGAATCGATGCCGGTCCCCCATTTCGCTAGGACTTTAAGCTTTGGCGCCGCATCAAGGACCTTGTCCGTAAATCTATCATCTCCGCAAATAACACCATCAATATTTCCAATCAGTGGCAATAAATCATTTTCCTCCATACGCTCTTCAACTTCAGCAACGATGATTTCAATATTGTTTTGTTGAAAAAAATTTTTAAAATCATCCAGCACTGGCAAAATATAGGGGGCGGTAACAAGGACTTTCCATGTCATAATTTATAAAATTCCATTAGTATGTTGCAGTCAGCAAATCTTTGCGCATAAGAACTTCGACCCGAGCCAAATCCTCCGGAGTGTCAACAGCTTGAGTTTCAAATTTTGTTGGCACCATACGTACTGGAATGCCATTTTCTAAAAATCTCATCATATCAATTGATTCAGCAATTTCTAAAGGTGTCTGGTCTAACGAAGAAAACTTTAACAAAGCATCTCGTCTGAACGGTATAATGCATACCTGTTTCATTGCTATAATTTTAGATACATCACCGTTTGGACTATTTGGAATGGTTTGACGTGACATATAAAGTGCGTCACCTTTAATATCGGTCACAACCTTTATAGTACTAGGGCTTGTAAATTCAACTTGATTGTCAATACGTTTTGTTAAGTTGACGCAAGGAATTTCAGGTTCAATTTCAAAAGGCATCAAAGCCTCGGCGATCATAAGTGGATTCAACATGGGCTCATCGCCTTGAACCATAACAACTACATCAACATCTAAACTAGAAACAGCTTCAGCTGTGCGATCACTGGCTCGTTCATGAGCATCAGAAGTCATTATAGCTTTACCGCCAAAGGATTCGGTTGCGTCAATGACTTCTTGGTCACACGTTGCAATATAAACACTATCTAGAGCTTTACACATAGCTGTCCTTTTATAAACATGCTCGATCATCGGCTTGTTCAGGATCTTAGCTAGTGGCTTTCCCGGAAACCGAGATGACCCCATGCGGGCGGGAATTATAGCCGTAGTTTTCAACGTTTTTCCCAATCAAGTGCGGTTCGAATCATTAATTCAATATTATCAAAATTAGGAGACCACGATAGTAGCGACAGCATCTTAGCATTGTTTGCCACCAAAACAGCAGCATCACCAATTCGACGAGGGGCTATAGTGGTCTCAATAGATACAGATGCTACTTTTTCAACTGCCTTTATAATTTCTTTAACCGAGTGACCGTGTCCATAACCACAATTAAGAACAATGGATTTACCGTCTTCCATCAAATGTTTTAAGGCTAACAAATGGGCATCTGCTAAATCAGTAACATGAATATAGTCACGAAGACAGGTACCATCACTGGTGTTGAAATCGTCTCCAAAAATTGACACCCCCCTTCGATAGCCAAGCGCTGCCTCAGTAGCAATCTTTATTAAATGTGTTGGGGGTCCGACTTGTCCACTACGACCTTCAGGATCCGCGCCTGCAACGTTAAAATATCGGAGCAAAGCAACCTTCATTGGCGACGCAATAGCTGCATCAGAAAGCATCCATTCGGTCATCAACTTACTACGTCCATAGGGGCTTATAGGATTTGTAGGCTCCGATTCGGAAATCGGTATATTTTCTGGTTCGCCGTAAACAGAAGCCGATGATGAAAATACAAAATTTTCAACCCCTTTGTGTACGCAAGCCTTGATTAGATCACAGCTAGCAC
Source organism: Pseudomonadota bacterium (assembly GCA_036337015.1). Taxonomy (GTDB): domain Bacteria; phylum Pseudomonadota; class Alphaproteobacteria; order Rhodospirillales; family Casp-alpha2; genus Casp-alpha2. The sequence continues at coordinate 116,392 of JAYZEZ010000002.1, forward strand.
TGGTATTGTTTGAGTAATACGAAAGGGGTATTTTAAAAGATTCCGGATTGATAATTGATCCAGCAAAGTGCATAACTGATTTGCAATCGTATTCATTTAACGTTTTATTTATTAAATCAGTATCGCCGATATGCCCTTTAACGAAAGGAACACCGTCGGGTATCAAGTCACGTTGACCCGTTGAGAGGTCGTCAATAACTACCACTGGGATATTGCTGTCCAGAAGCGCAAGTACAACATGGCTACCAATATAGCCTGCGCCACCAGTGATGAGAATTGGTGTATTATTTGCCATAAAAAATTAATGGAATATTAAAAAAGACCGTTATAACTGAAGTCAGAAACTGAAAGTAGCGAATTTAAAAAGATGTCAAAATTTGTTTTTGTTGATATGGAGACTGGGAATCTTCATTCTTTAGAAAACGCATTTAAACGGATTGGTGTTGAAATCGTAAGAGCAACTAGCCCAACCGATGTAGCAGATGCTTCTGTAGTTGTGTTGCCAGGCGTTGGCGCATTTGGCAAGGCCATGGAAGTGTTAAGAGAAAAAGACTTAATAGACCCCCTACGACAAATTGTTCTTACCAAAAGAAAACCATTATTAGGTATTTGTCTCGGGATGCAGCTACTTGCAGAAAACAGTAACGAGCATGGTTTTCATAATGGCTTGGGCCTACTCAAAGGGAGCGTTCGCAAACTCGAGCCAACCACTCCCGAATTTCGTGTGCCCAATATTGGCTGGTACGATGTTAACGTTGAAGATACTAAAGAGCTATTTGTAAATGAAGGCACAATCCGCTCATATTATTTTGTTCACAGTTATCATTTGGTTTGCGATGATCCCAACGATGTCGCGGGCGCAATAAATTATGGAGGAGAAAAAGTAACAGCAGCAATTGAAAAAAATAATGTATTTGGTTTACAATTCCATCCCGAAAAAAGTCAGGGTGCGGGCCTTGACCTTCTTAATAACTTTTTAAAATACATGAGAAAGATGGGGTATGTTTTTTAAGTTCATCTATTTAAAAGCATTCCTGATTAAAGGCCTCTTATAGCCTGAAGTCTTCCATTTTCAGTATCGACAACGTAAAGCACATCATTGTGCAATACCGCATCAAAAGGATGATTAAAAGCTCCCGGCTTATTCCCCATTTTTGAAAACCCCTGCTTTTCCCAACTAATGGTAACACCACCACCATCTTTTTCACCAATCCAACCAAGAAAATTTCCATCATTGCTAAATTTTTGAATTCGATTATTTAAAGATTCTGCAATGATCATTTGGCCATCAGGAGTAAACTGAAGCGAAGAGGGGTTCTTAAATCCACCCGGCTCGGAGCTAATTTTTGCGTGACCCCCCATTTCCCATCCATCAGTTAGGCCGCCTCCAATTTTAGCGCCTATCCAACCAGCATAGCTTCCGTTAGAATCAAACCTGATAACACAATGATTTAATGTATCTACTACTAAGATAAAACCATCTTTGTTTAAACGAGCCACATGCGGCTTAAAAAATTGGTTTGGCTGACGTTCCTTAGGTGGCAAACCAGTTGAAGAAAAACCACCGCCTGATATAGCCATCCAATCAACAAAGCGATCATCATGCGTGTAGCGATGAAAACAATGTCCTAAAAAATCTGTCACATATAGATATCCATCATCGCAGTAACATGAAGTTACGGGACCTTTAAGCGGGGGGGAGCCAGTTTCACCCTCGCCTATATATCCCAGATGCCGACCATCTTCAGAAAATCTTTGCAATCGAGCATTGGTAAGCTCTGTCACTATAATATTATCATCTCGATCAAAAGTAATATTATGGGGTCGAGAAAATCCGCCCGGCTTAGCACTTTCAACCGCCAAGCCCTTTTCCTTAGACCATCCATTAATTTGCTGTTTGGTATTTTTAGCATGACCTAACCAACCACTAAATTCCCAATTTGGTGAAAATCTAATAACGCGGTGTCCATCAAAGTCAGCTACAAATGCATTTCCTTTTTTATCGAAGGATAATCCGAAAGGTCGAACGAATGGCTGCAAAATTCCTATCTCTAAATCGCCCTTTCTATGCCACTTCCAAATCCATTGGTTTTTAGAAGCTTGGAATTGTCGCTTTCTAAAACTTATGCTGCCAGTCCAACGATGTTTGATTTGGTCTAAAAGTAACATAATTTATGTTTAATTAAATGCACAAACAACATAGTTGCCTGCATTATATATTAATCCCAAATGTTATCCTTTACCCAACTGCTTTTTTCATATCTCCAAACTCTAGGGTCACGAAAAGTATCTGCAATGGCATCAAATTCTTTTTCTGTCATATCAGTATACTTCAACCAACGATCTAAGTCCTGAGGTTTAACATGGTCATGTTTTTTAACTAAGCTAATTGCCTTATCACGAGAGAGAATCCCCGCCCTTATATCCTTAGAAGCATGATCCGTACACCGGCCATAACCAAATTTTATCCACTTCATATAATCATGAACGCCGTTTTCATGAATATCGTCCAGGTTTGATATTCTGCGATAAGTCCGATCAAACGATTTTTCAGCACGTTTGAAGCCATATTTTTCAACAACCATCTCAGCATGCTTGTTAGCTTCCCAGTAGGTATAGTCACTTAAATGAACACCGCGCAAACCTAACTCAAACATTTCAGCATCAGATGGATAAGAATATGGAAAAAGATCATCCTTTTTTAAGCCCTCAAAGCCAATCATATAGTTCCATTCAAACCCCCTTAAATCGTGCTCAAGACGATGGCGGTAATTTCTTTCGCAAAAATCGCTCATACTGTTCTGACCAGCCAAGTCGGACCATGTGTTTTCTCCCCAAATGACAATGGGAATCTTCTTTTCCAAAGCAATTCTCATAGGAACCGAAACGATACCCATATGCGCATGCCAGTTCATGTCACCAAGAATTTTAAAGCCTAAACGATTAAGTTTTATTAAAATTTCAATCTCTGGGCGAATAATTATGTGATCAACATCAAAGACTTTTCGCATTCTTTGCAAATTACGTTCGCCAACATCAGAGTAATTGTTACCATAATACGTTATAAGCAATGGATTAAAACCGAGAACATTCTTAATATAGTGGGTTTGAAAATAACTGTCTTTCCCACCGCTAACAGGAATAACGCAATCATATTGACTCCCATAAGGACAATGGTTTTTTTCAATCAGATCAATTAGCTTCTGTTTGCGGTCATTCCATTCTTCTTTTTGAACTTTCTCTTTTTGAGAAGCCGTTCTACAGCCCATACAAACTTGATTATCGTTATACTCCATTGGCGTTGCGCTTATAGATGGATAAACACACTTAGAACACCAGGTAATGTTTTTATAAATACGGCTATTGGCTTTGAATTTTGATGTTTTAGCCTTCCTCATGCGCTTACTTAATCGTTCATTTTCTTTTTTAAAGTTATAAATTGGATCTCGAGATGTCCATGGGCTGTCCAACTCAATCGCGCGCATTGAAATTTGATTTTGCAAACAAGCTTGCTTTGCTATTGGATAGCTGACTTCACGAAAATGAAAAATGTTGGCTGCTGCAACAGCAGAAGCACCAGCTTTAGTAATGCCTTCCGGAAAATGATTGAAGTCCCCAACACCCCCGCAGGCAATTACAGGAATAGATTTTACCGCACTAGTCACACTTCTGATCAAATCGAGGTCGTATCCAGCTCCGCTACCATCTCTATCAATAGAATTAAGGAAAATCTCACCCGCGCCCCTTTTTTCTGCTTCACACGCCCAATCTTCTGGCGTTATACCAGTTGGATGCGAGCCATTCTTTGAAAAAACCTCAAGCTTTCCATCTTTATGTCTAAGTGCATCAATACTGACAGTAATACATTGCGATCCAAATCTTTCAGCTGCCTTGGATATAAATTTAGGATTTTCTAGTGCCTGACTGTTAATTACGCACTTATCAGCTCCATTCGATAATCGCTCTCTTATATCCTCCAGAGACCTGATCCTCCCACCAAAAGCAAGTGGCGCAAAACAAACATCAGCAATTTGCTTTAACAAGCTAATAACTGACGTGCTATTATACCGTTCATACTTATCATCGCGGCGAAGATCGTGATTGTCGTCTATACTAATATCTAATAGAACGATCTCATCAACATTCCAGTTAGACAGCCGGGAAATAGTATTAATCGGATTACCGATTATCTGATGAATTTTGAACGATTGACTACGAACGACTTGTCCGTTTTTAAGCAAAATGCAGGGAATTAACCGAGAATATGACATGTGATTATTAATTCAACGGCCCTAGATTTTTCAAGCCTATTTTATTGTGCACTATCTCCCATAAATTCCTAGAGGGAGAGCCACACGCTTTCAAATATTCATTGATATAGCCTTCATAAAGTTTTTCGTTCACATATAATAAATTTGAAAAGTCGACTTCATCAGGTTCATCAAAATAATTTATAGGAACACCTAAAACATTTGAAAATTTTTCAAACACATACTTATATTTAGGGTGCAGATCATACATTTCCTTATTGGCCAGCAACATTACTGGCTTTTGAAACAAAACTGCTATTCCAATAGCTGTACTATAATGAGCTAAAACAATACGACTTTTAGCAATTAGGTCTACGGTTTTCCCCAAAGAAACTTCCCGATCTCCAAATGCGGTCTGAATTTTCCTTCGATTTGACCGGGGATGCCCCGCAATCACAACCCTTAAATTTAAATGATCCTCTATAGCGTCAAAAACCATTCTTAATTTTCTATAATATGCGTCCGCATTAATCTTGCCAGCAATTTTCAAGGAAATAAATCCCGGATGATCTGGCAAGGACTGATCTATAAAAACGGCAATATTTTCCTGTACAAAACTAGAATTTTTCTTATCAAGAAATAAGTCAAAATCCATTGTATGAGCAAATATTGGTGTTGTTTTCTCACCTACGAGTTCATTTTTCATATGGCTAGCATTGCCATTATAAACTATGTAATCAGCTTCCCGTATTCCTATAAATTGTCTGGGCAGGCGATAAAGAATTGAATTAAAAATATTCATTGTTTTTAATCTTAACCAAAAGTCCTGAAAAGTCTTATACCCTGACCTATCGCCCCTTTCCCATATGGCCCCCGGGTAAACGGAAGGCGCAAAAATCAAATAAGGTGTTCCTGATTTTGCAATCATGTTCAAGGCTATGTACGTAGAATATTCAACCCCCAAAGACTGGATCAAATTTATGATCAAGTCATTCCCACTAAAGGTTTTCTTTTCAAATTTTAAAAGCTTTTGCGATCCAATTTTTCGAAGCTCTATCCTAGAATCATTTATTTCTTCAGTTCGATCATTCGGTGTCTCTGGATGCACAAGGTCACTTAAGTCAAGAATGGTAATCTCATGGCCTTTGCTTAATAAAAACTCGATTCCATAACGATTAAAATCTCGTTTCACCAAAGGTTGTTTTATTAAAATTAAAACCTTCACAGAAAATTAATCGCTGCCAGAACTAAATTCACGAAACTCAATATTGGCATGGCTGTAGTCTTCAATGGTACCTATATCACGCCAGTACCCTTCAAACGTAAAGGAGGACATAGAATGCCCGCTTGAATCAAGAAGCTTAACAAAATCTGGAAAGTCCAGGGGGCGGCTTCTAGGTATCAAACTCAAAACGTCAAGGTCTATGCAATAAACACCTGCATTAACTATAAAAGTTTGTTCAGGCTTTTCGTCCAATCCAATGATCGCATTATCTTTAATGCTTATCACTCCATAGGGAACTCGATGATTATACTCTTTAACGCAAATTGTTAAAGAGGCTCCACTTTCAGAATGGTGATGCAAAAAATCTGAAACATTTAATTTTGAAAGAACATCACCGTTAGTAACTATTATAGGTTCCGAAAGTTTTTTTCTGTCAATTAAACTAAGTGCTCCAAGTGTTCCTAATTGCTTATCTTCGCAAATATAGGAAATTTCAACGCCTAAATGACTACCATCCCCCAGAATTTCGGGAAATTTTTTAGCTAAATAGTTAGTTGTAACAAAAAATCGCCTAATACCCTCATCGGACAATTGCTCAATAATATGCTCTATCATTGGCCGGCCTGCGACAGGAAGCAGTGGCTTTGGCATTTGCAAGGTCAGAGGATGTAACCGAGTTCCCATCCCACCCGCCATTATTACAGCTGTATTTGGAAGATTTTTTCTACGCAGAAGAGAGGCAAGCGTTAGAAACTCAACAAAATCACCTTCGTTGTTAATAACTGGAATTCCGTCAATCATTCGTTTCCGCATCAAGGCAATTACAGCTTCTGGTTCAAAAGGCTTCGTGATAACAACGGGATTCTTATTAATCAATGGCTCAACCCTTTGGTCCAAAGACATATCATTTAAAAGTCCACGGCGAATATCTCCCTCGCTAACGACGCCACTGATTCGACCATCCTCAATACAAACTAGAACATGACACCCTGTCCTATCCAATCGACGTAGGCACTCTAATAAGTCAGTATCACTATTAATGACAAAGTGTTCAGGCAAAGCCCCAACAGAAGGGCCTTGGTTAATTTTATTTATCATAAATTTTAATACTCTATTCGTGCAATAGAACCATCGCGAGCTTGGTACTCAAGGTTTAACAAATCACGAGTGCGTTTGTCATAATTAGCATTCAAACGGTTGTTGATTTTCGCCACCGCAGGTTCTCGACGCATAAAATCTAAAACAGCGTTTAAATCAAAAGTTTCACCCTGGCGATATAGGGCGGAAAAAATTTTTTCTATTACGTCTAGGTCTTCTGGGTAATCTAAGGTCAGACGAGCTTCAACTAAAACATGCTCTGGATCAAGCGGAAGTATTTCAACGTGATTACATAAACCTGTACGCGTAAAATACATAACATAGCCTGTATCATTTTTCTTGGTGCGATAAGCTGCCAAGACTTTATTCATTGCAGCGCGAGTAAAGCAGGTAGAAGAGATGCCAAGAGGCAGTCCTTTACAAGTAGTAACATCAATATTTGAATCTGAGAGTAAGGCTTCAATCCCAGCATCCATATACAGTGTGTCTGTTAATGGGTTGTCACCGTTAGCTTGCACTACCATATCGAATTTATAATTATTCATAGCATCATGAAACCGTCGTATGATATCAAAACGACTACCCCTAAATACGCTAGCCCCACATTCACGAACAATTGAGAAAAGAGGATCATCAGTAGAGTCTTCAGTAATGCAAACAACGATATCTTCTAATTTTCGTATATGTCGACACTTGGCAATTCGGTTTATCAGGTGATAAATCATGGGTTTACCTGAAACTACTTTCAAATGTTTCCCCGGCAACCGCTCAGAACTAAGTCGAGCAGGAATTAGTGCGCCAATTTTAGGATTTTTTTTCAAAATCATCTTCTTCGATTATTGCATCAGCAATAATGTCACGTATAGCAGTACGTCCTATCACAGTATTAAGCTGATTTGGCGGAATGCCGCGACCTGGTCGTTTAAAATCTATATCTGCACGCTCAAAAACCTTTCCAGCCTTAATGAATCGTGAGGCTACAATAGAACGTCGGAAAGCAACGCGCATCTCTAAATCTTTTTCAGTAACTTTACGCTCTTTACTTCCAAGGGCAGCAGAAATTCGCCTCCCCTCACTAACAATTGTTAAAAGATCACTTTGATCTGCAGAAATAGCATGATCCCACCCTTCCATATCCTTATTTAAGGTAAAGTGTTTTTCTATAACTCGCGCACCCAGCGCAATGGCAGCTAAAGGAATTGCAGTTCCAATAGAATGATCAGAAAAACCGATAAGGACTGAAGGAAAATTCTTTTCAAACATTCTGATATTAAGAAGATTACTATCTACATCATCTGGTGGGTAGTTAGCAATGCAATGTAACAGGGCAAGGTCGACAACTCCGGCATTTGTCAAGGTGTCAACTGCCTCTTTAATTTCTTCCATTGAAGCCAAACCGGTAGATAATATGACTGGAACACCTTTAGCACCGATGTATTCTAAAAATGGCAAGTTGGGTATGTCCATTGACGCTATTTTAATGAAAGGAATTTTTAAGTCATCAACAAGGAAGTCCACTTCATCAAATGAAAATCCAGAGCAAGAAAAAACAATTTCTTTTCCAGAAGCATATGCGCTTAGTTCTGTAAGTTCTCTCTTTGACAAACTATATTTTTCGACTACATCCTCTAAATCCTCTGTCCTAGTCTCATCCCGTCCATCAGACAAAAATTTATCATTGTCATAGACCTCCCTAGAGAAGATTGTATTTTTTGTCCAAGATTGAAATTTAACACAACTGGCACCCGCTTCTAGTGCTGCATCAATTAGTTTTTTTGCTAAATTTAAATCACCGTTATGGTTAGCACCAATCTCGGCGATAATGAAAGGTGCCCCATCGCGAGTGATCTCGTGTTTTCCAATTTTCAAAGCCCAAGCTCCTTTGGCAATTTTATAGGTTCCCACCAAAGGTGGTATTCTAGAGATTTCTTGCGCACAGCATTGCAGTAATCTCGTAAAAATGACTCATCACTATGTAAATTTGATACTAGAATAATGTAATCATCAGCTAACTGGTTAAATGGCTTCCCATAGGATTTAAATAGCTCATAGTGACGTGCTTTTATGCATGCGCCCTCAAATACATGTGCATCTGAGATATTCTTTAATCCAGTAATATTACCGCTATGTTGACGATAAAATGTAGGGCTGCCGTCCACATAACGAATGACAGCACCTTCAAGGACCATACGTGTAAACAAAGCCCAATCAAAAGCAATTACATCTTCAGGTATTTGAGAAGCTGAGCATTTTAACAAATTGGTTCTAGCGACTGTATTTGTTAGACCAAGGAAGTTTCCATTGATCAAATCACTAGACCTTGCATAATCGCCGTCATTAAATCGCCCAGATAACAAAGATTGTCCTGCCGTCGGGCTTCCCTTAAAAAAAGTTAAATCATTAAAAAGACCGTCAACACCTTCTTTAAGACTTCGGGTGCGGGCCACTCTATCAGAAGAGCAAATATCATCAGAATCTGCGAATACAATCCATTCTAAACCCTCCCTATCAACCCAATCAATTCCTTCGCGACGGAGCGCTGCTGGTGTTCCAGATGCTTCTAAAATACAAACATCAAAATTGTGCCCAAATAATTTTTTATTCAGTCCATCAACACCATCATTTACAATGCATAGTATAAAATCACTGTCAGTTTGACTTTCTATGCCTTGCAAAAAATCTTTTAAAAAAGGAACGACGGCTGGGTAAACTGTAGTTAAAATGGCAATCACAGTTAATTTCTCATCGCATATATTTTGCTGGAATCCCTGCAACACGGCCGCCAGGATCAACATCAGAAATAACTGTTGCACCAGCCGCGATTAAAGCACCATCTCCTACTTGAATATTTTGTAAGACTACAGCACCTGTTCCAATATGTGCAGAATCGCCAACAAAAACAGCGCCGCCTAATATCGCTCCTGGCGCTATATGAACATGAGAACCAATTACACAATTATGGTCTACAGCTGCCCGTGTGTTAATGATAGTATTTTTTCCAATACTACATGCAGTTTGCAGGATGGTCCCCGCCATAATTTGTGCACCGTCAAAAATTTTTACTCCAGCACCTATAACAGAGCTGGGATGAACAACAGAATCAAAGGCATAGCCAGACTCAGCGAAGCGTTCAAAAATTTCTTTTCTTCTAAAGTCAGTCTGAATCGAGCCCACTCCGTTGACTAAAACAACCTCATTAGTTTTATACTTAAGCACCTCATCATCTGTTCCCAAAACTGGTAATCCAAAGAAAACCTTTCCATGCGTTTCGGGGTTGGGGTCAGTAATTCCTATGATTTTTTTTCCTGAAGCTTGTAAGGCATCAATCAGAACTCCAGCATGTCCTCCAGCACCGAGAACTATAAGGCTCATCAGCGAATTTCCCGAAGAATCATAAAAGCTTCAGCAGCAGCACAACCTGCTTGGCTCCCGCGGTAAGAGGCTAAAGCCCGAATGGACTCCTCGCTGCGCGGAAATGGAAATGCCCCCATTTCGCCAGCATAGTTTTTCATAATTCGAATTTTATGATCTAGATAAATAGAAATATCTACCAAAAGCATAGGGCGGAAGGCACCTTCTTCAGGATCCAAACCAAATTCAGTTTCCGACGGAATTTCACAAGCAATTACTTTTTTAATAGAAGGATGGCGAAAATTCTTGCAGCAAGCACTTGCCGCTTCAAAAGTTTTGCGGTGATCACTATGGGCATCTCCAGGAAATGGCAGGTATACGGTTTCAGGACGAACTGATTCAAAAAATTTACTTATTTTGCAAATGATCTCTGACAAGGGAACCAAATCTAAACCACTTGGTGAAAACCCAAGCCGCGTAACCGTATCAAAATTGAAATCTTTAGCGACATTAGAAATTTCTAACTCCCGTGCCTTAACTCGAGATTTTGAAAAATCCTTCCCCTCCTTCATATCAGTAACAATTACCCAATGTATGGAATCACCCTCCGCCTTATGACGCAACAAAGTTCCGCCACAACCCAAAGTTTCATCATCCGGATGGGGTGCAATGACAATAACTGTTCCTATAATATGTCTCCTACAACTGGTAGATTTTTTATTTCATGATCTAAGAGGGTTAATGCTCCATCTGCGCATTGTATAGTAATTTTATTACCTTCAACATTCAGAACTTTTCCAGGCGTTACTTTAGTTGCATTAACCATAAAAGGCTTTGCTTTCCAGACTTTAAATTCTTGATCATTATAAAAACAGTGTGCGCCTATATATGGTCGTGCAAGGGCTCGCACTAGGTTGTAAACTTCAGAAACAGGTAAAGCCCAGTTGATTTTCCCATCCTTCTTGCTACGCTTTCTTAACACCGTCGCTTCGGCAGCATTTTGCGGATAACGCTTTAAGGTCCCATTAGCCAATCCTAGAGCAACCTCTTTAATTTGTTCAACTGCAACATCTTTAATTTTCGTATACAAAGTTTCTGCATCATCAGTATCTGAAATGATGATTTTGTGTTGCGAAACAATATCTCCGGAATCAACATGTGCATCCACAAAGAAAAAGGTCGACCCAGTTTCTCTCATGCCCAGCGCTAATGCCCACACTATTGGATGCCGTCCTCGATTTTTCGGCAACAGGGCTGGATGAAAGCCAATTACACCTTTCTTGGGAATGGAGAGCATTTCACCTTTCAGCAACCAAGACCAGCCGCAACAAAACACAACATCTGGAGAAACACCGCGCACCCAAGCCGACATTTCTTTATCACAATTATCTTTGGTTTTAAAACATGGTATTCTTGCACTAATTGCCAACGGCTCAAGAGACCTAAAATCAGAGTTAAATCTAGATTCCTCCCGAGTTATAACTCCCACAATTTTAATGTCGTTTAATTCCAATAAACGCTCGAGAAGAATATATGACATATCAACGCAGCCAATAAAAACTGCCTTCATACTAACCCCGGACTAGATGGAATGTTAATTAGCCTTCGATATATATCGTCTGATACACTCACATTCATACGTGGGCAATTTTTATACATAGGTAATTGATGCATAGGCGTCCATGCTGGACGGCTCATATACCCACTCTCATTAATAACTCTTAAGATTTCATCTTTCAAACCAGCTTGCTTAGGATCTAATAATAAGGAATTAAGCCAGTAATTACTAACTGCAAAATCAGGCTCAGAAAAAAAATACAATTCATCTATTTGGGAAAAAGCCTTAGCATAAGTTTTAGCTAATTTACGTTTCTGCTTTAAAAATTTAGGCAATACTTCCATTTGAGCACACCCAAGGGCTGCATTAATATTAGGAAGTCTATAATTGAAGCCAATTTGATCATGACGGTATTCCCACTTATGTGCTAATTTAGAAGTTGTCGTTAAATGCTTGGCTTGAACTGCCAAATCAGGATCATTTGTTAATATTGCGCCACCACCACCTGTAGTTATAGTTTTGTTGCCATTAAAGCTAAGAGCTGAAACAAGGCCGTAATTGCCAGTATGCGTATTTTTATAATAACTTCCAAGAGATTCAGCTGCATCTTCAATCATTGTAATGTGATAGTTCTTACAAACCTCATTAAGTGGATCCAAATCAACCGGGTGGCCAAAAGTATGCACTGGTATACAAGCAGAAATTTTTCTTCCTGTACTCTTATTAAGACATTTGTCTCCAGAAATTTCAGTGATTGAACTAAGATAAGCATCTAATTTGAAAGGATCTAAGCCAAGCGTTCGTTCCTCAACATCAGCAAAATGTGGTATAGCATACATTCCAGCCGCTGCATTAACTGTTCCAACAAAAGTTAGTGATGGCATCACAACCTCATCACCAGCCTCAACTCCTGCTAGAATTAAACAAGAATGAAGGGCGGCAGTCCCATTCACAGTTGCGATTGCAAATTTAGCCCCGGTAAAATCGGTTAACATCCCCTCAAATTTTTCAACATAGTTACCAACGCTGGAAACCCAGCCAGAGTCTAAACAATCCTTAACATATTCCCATTCTTTTCCAAAAAATTGAGGCTCATGTAAACCGACGGGGCCTGTTAAGACTGTAGCAAGAACATCTCGGATGGCATCAGGAGAGAGTTTTATCATATTTAGTTTAAAAAAAAATTTCTGGCCTACATTTTTTGATCAAGATTTCGAGACCGTTTTACATGATCAAATTCTGGCACTGCCTTTTCAACGATGTCTACAATAGTATTGAGGGTTAGTGATCCGCTAGCCCTCAACTCTTCAATTTCATAAAAAAATTCATCTAAAAAAGAGCGTTCAATAGGATCGGCGTTGATAAGACCAATAGCTTTAAATTTTTTGTAATCAACTTTTATGTCATCCTCAGCAAAAGTTTCAATGAATTTTTCTCCCGATGTATCTGACTTTGAAAAATAAATCGGCCACTCATTATTATCGCCCACTAATACTTCTTTAGCCTCCTCTTCAGATGAACAAAATTTAGGCACAAAATTATTGTAATTTAAGTATTTAACCGCAATATCTTGAAAAGACTTTAAATGTTCATCGCAAGTCATTTTGGGTATAAAAACTTGGCGATTGCTACTAAGAAAACAAGCTAACAAACAAAGTTGTCCTGCTTCTTCGTGTGAGATAAAATACCGCATAATATCTTTTGGACCAGCCAGTGGTTGATTTTTTTTTAATCTTTGCTCAAAACCGTCAAGTAGGCTACCTGCAGAAAATGCAACATTAGCAAATCGCGCCGTCGAAACATTAATGCAATCCCCAAATGACCATAAAAGCTTTTCCATAAGCAACTTCGTTGCTCCCATAAGGTTGGCTGGGTTGACAGCTTTGTCACTTGAAACGGAAAACATATGGCTAAAACCTAGCGTTGGTGACATAAGTAATACATCTCTCAATGCCCGAAGGTTCGTGTAAATCATTCTAAGTAAACTATACGGATCCCTTTCAGAGCGGACGTGTTTAAGTGCAGCAAAGTTAATAAAATAATCACAAGTGCTTTGATTTTGCACAAAAGATTCGAATTCATCACTTCCTATACCTATAGAAAAAGAATAAAACTCATTGGGCATTACAATGGATGAAGAGCGCAAGTCACGTATGGCTTCCACCAAGCCATTCTCATCTGGATCAATAAGATAAACAGCAGCCGGACGAAATAGAAGTACCTGCTTGACAAACGCAAGACCAATGGATCCCGCTGCACCTGCAATCATTAATTTCCGTCCCTCTATAACTTCTTTTAAATCGGCCGTTCGCAAATTCAAATCTTCTGCAAAAAGCGACTGTGTCCGCCCAAGAAGACGGGACATCAGAGGGTTTGACGTTTCTAAATAAGCAGTCATTTCAAGAATATATTAGAGCTTTATAAAATAAAATTTTTAGAATCGCTATAATTTAAGTTATTGAATTTATTTCATGCTACCGCAGTCCGGGTGAAAACCTCACCCGGATAAATTCTAGATAATAAAAACAAATTACGACTTACTAGCAGGCGTAAACTGTTTCCAATTGAGTCCGCACCCTAACCTCCCGTCCCATTAAGTTAAGCAGCACGGTAACACGATCCTTATCAGTTAGGTGTTCAAATAGACCCTCTACATCGTTTAGTGGGCCGTCAATTATCCGTATGCGATCGCCAGGCTTAAAATTGCAGCCAGCTTTCAACATCACCATTCCCTTTTCATCTTGGCGAGCCTTAATTTCTGCAATAATACTTGTTGGAACTGCGGCTGGCATTTCACCAAAGCAAATAAGGGACCCAACCCCAACAGTAGAACGAATTGACCACCAGGGTGTGGTATTGGGATCAATGGTAACAAATAAGTAGTTTGGAAAAAGAGGGGCAGAAACCCAATCAACACGTCTAGCGTGGCTACGTCTTTTTAAATATTTTGGCAAGAAAACGTCGTAACCTTGCCGTTTTAAGTGGAATGCAGCTTTATCTTCAGACCTAGTATGAGTTTTTACAGCACACCAGTAAGTCACTTTTCTTTCCTCTGCAAAGATTTTAAGGACTTTGAAATACCAAGAAACCCAAAAACCATCACTTTATCCGAAGGAAAGATAGTGCAGGCATTTTCATATGCAGTTTGTGAATTATTTATCGCGCAAATAACGATGGCATCGACTTCGCTAGAATCAGGTATTTTCGAAACAATTGGAATTCCAAGGTAATCACTTGTTCTGGTATCATTAGAAATTATACACGTTATTTCAATTGGGTAATCTTTGGCAGATAGCGTCATTATTTCCGTCAAATCTCCAGTACCATAAAGAGCTATTCTATACCAATCTTGTTTTTGGCATTTATTGAATAGTTCTGCACTTTCAAACCGAGCTCGACGGAAAAGATTAAAAGATTCTGATAAAAATTCTGCAGTTAATCGGCTTTTTTCTGCAAAACCGTGGGGAGTTAAATAATATGCATATCGATTTGCAGGCGCCTGGCTAACCTTAATTAAACCCTTTTTAACACAACGCTTTAAATACGCATTAGCTAAGCCAAGCGCTATTCCTAGATCCCCTGCCATTGATCTTTGCGAAGTCTCAGAATTACCGTGGACAACATTTAAAAGACCCAAAGTTATTTTGGCCTCGTTATCCAAATCAGGTGAATTGTTGACATTTTTTTCCAAAAAACTAAACCTTAATAAATGACCAGTTAGCCTTCAACGCCCCGGACAAGTTGATCTTAAATGAAAGAGCTACTAACTAAAACTTTGCAGCGCTTGCGACATTTTGACAAATTTGTTTTTTATAGCGTTCAATAAACGAACACTACAATGTTCACTATCTGAACGTCAAGAAGATAAGTAGAATCAAAAGCTTTGGCTATTATTGAAGATTGCTTTAAGACATGTACTGATTTGACAATTTGGGAAATGGCGTTTTATCTGATAAATCTTTATATTATCGCAAAAGCAAAACTTAAAACTTCAAGGTTTAGTAATATAATTTTTTTGGACAATCGATGCCAATAGAATTTTAATTGTAGAGTCCATTTTAAACCATGCTTCAATTATACAAAATACTTGAAAGAATTACCCTTCATCAACACCCATTGCGTATTGCCTTGATAAGACGGCTTTTACGTAATTTTCATGTTTTACCTTATTCCTACCGAGCCTCCATTGATGCAGTAGTTCGTCCACAATATGCATATTGCATAATAGAAGCCGCTAAGATGGCTATAGATTTAGGACTTAAAAAAATATCTATAATTGAGTTTGGAGTTGCTGGCGGAAATGGCCTGATTAACATCGAATACCATGCAAAAGAGATTGAAAAAGAATTTGGCATCCACTGTGAAATCTATGGTTTTGATTCTGGTGTAGGCATGCCCGCTTCAAATGATTATAGAGATATTCTTTATACTTGGGGCGAAGGATTTTACAAGATGGACCGTGATGCCTTAGAACAACAATTAATAACTGCTAAGCTCATTATAGGTAACATTAATGATACAGTGATAAGTTTTTATAAAAATTATAGCCCCGCACCTATTGGTTGTATATTTTTTGACGTAGATTATTACTCTTCAACCAAAGCTGCATTCAAAATTTTTGAAACAGAATCTAAAAACCGGCTGCCAAGAATTGCCTGCCATTTTGATGATATTTCTGGAACTAATGAATTCCTAGGAGAATTGTGTGCTATAAAAGAATTTAATACCGCACACGATACAATGAAAATTGCCCCATATCATATGCTCTCGGAATTGCGTAAAGTGACGATGAAATGGAACAAGGAAATCTTTTATTTTCATGACTTCAAGCACCCTCATTACAATACATGTTTTCGTGATAAATATCAGCTTCCCCTTGAAACTTAGAAATAAAACTGAAAGCTGGAACGTTTTTGATGTCGACCATTAATTTAAAAGAAAATTTATCAAACTTATATGAGAAAGGATTTGTTCATATCCCTAACTTTGTGCCCAAAAACATTTTAGCTGAAATCCAAAAAACAGTGCATAACGCCTTTTATGATGCCCCCTATGGTCGTGACGAGCGAACTGGTGAAATCGAAGACAAAACTCGTCTGGTCGGACTGGGAACAGACGTTGATGTTTTGCCAATCCAGACACTAGAAGGCGAAAGCGCTTTATTGCCTTTAATGAATTCCGAACTACAAAATGTACTCGATGAACTCTTAGGAAAAGAATTTTACTTAGATAGAGCAACAGTTCGTCGTGCAAGAGCCAAAAGCGAGAGATTTTACTTTCACAAAGATCAACATGGTGATATCGGGCTTACAGTGCTGTTAAATGATCTTGGAAAAAATGCCGGAGGAACAGCCGCTCTTCCTAGGAGACACCTCGGAACACCACCAACTTTATTTTCAATTAAAAATATAAACGACGCCCAACCAAATGAAGTGCAAATGACTGGCAAGGCAGGGGATGCATATTTATTTTATAGAGATATTGACCATTCACGTGCAGAAAACCTTACTAGTAATGACAACGTCCAAATAATTTATGCTTTTGTCAATAAAAACACTCGGCCAGCGGCTAATAACCGAGAGTGCTTCGATCCGAACTCCTTAAAAGATGTGCCAATAGAAATTAAAAAAATGCTAAGACCCTACGATGGTATAGAAAAAAAAGAAAAGAAGGGCTTTGTGGAAAGGCTAATTTATGGATCTGGCTTCACATCCCCAGGAGCCGGTGATTATGATATAAGAAATGACCTGTTTAGAGATTTTCTATACACCATGTTTTTCGTTCGCGGAAAAAAACTTCGCAACCCAATAGATCAATCCCTACCGCGAAATACAACCAAATTAAATGAAATACACAAAGTAACTTTCCTGCAATATATCCAAAAGCTTTCTTGGCGGCTAGTCTTTCGCGCCTATTTTTTATCAACCCTACGCAAAACAACCATAGGTGATCCTGCAATCCAAATTTTTAAAAAGGTTTTGGGAAAAAGCTAGATTCTTAGGGCCTTTTTAAGGAAGTTAAAGTCATTCAAACAATAAATGCTGATTTATCGCAGCTTCTATTTTTTAAACACCTATAAATTCAGAAAGGGAACTGTCTGGTGCCCAAGCCTCACTTTCATCTATCAGTTTTCTAATCATGGTGACTGCCTCAACAGGAAACTTTCCTATGGCAGTCTCTGCCGCAAGCACCAAACCATCAGCACCCATTAATAGCGTACTTACAACATCGTTAACTTCCGCCCTAGTGGGAGTTTTTTTTGTCACCATGGATTCCAAAAGATTTGTAGCAACAAAAACCGGGGTTTTTTGCAAACGAGCACTAGAAATAATCTGGCGTTGAAGAAAAGGTACCTTCTCAATCAATATTTTTCTAGAAAGATCTCCACGATCAATAAGGATTTCATCTGCTCGCTCAATAATTCCGTCAAGATTAGCAAGTCCACTAGGGCTTTCAATTTTACAAATGATTTTGGAACTAGAACCACAAAGGGTTCGCATAAGATCTACATCTTCAGGAGTGTTAGAAAAAGAAAGGGCAAAATGCCTAACATCCAAATCAAGGCCCAACTTAATTGCATCACAATCCTTACTGGTCAAAGAATCAAAGTTTAAATCTCTGGGAACGTCAGCTGCTTTGTTACTGCCAACTTTTCCACCAGAAACAACAAGGGCTAATGCCTTGTCCATTTTAGTTTCTATTATTCTGAGTTTGACGTGATCAAAATCAATGCTGACCTCATCGCCTACCACAAACTGCTTGGCAATACCCTTTGGGGTAAAAGAAATGTTTTTAGAGTCGCCCAATACAGGTTCAAAATGTATGCACACCTCATCACCTTCATTAAACAAAACAGCTTCACTTTTCATTTTCTGATTTCTGAGTTGTGCACCTTCGCTGTCAAGGCAAATGGGAACTTGGGTCCAATTTCGAATTTTTTTAATAGTAGGAGCAACCACTTCTAGGGGGGTGTGTGATAGATTAATTCTAAACAAATATATACCAAGGTCTTCAAAATTGGATATAATATCTTTTTTTAAAGACGATGGACCTAAGGTGACTAATATTTTTTTAGGCATTAAATTCTAACCAACTTCTTTCCAAAAATTAAAAATTTTTTCTTAAACAAAAAAAGACAAAAAAATTCAAGAGAAGTTTTCATTAACCTCTAAGTAGTAAAACTTAGTCGTTAAATGAAATACTAAAATTCAGGTATTTGGCATTTGACCGTCTTAGTGTCAATATAAGAGAAATTATTCTGCTTCTATAATCATCTAGTTTTAAGATAATATTATAGAATATCCCTTCAGAACTTATATATAGGCTTTCAATAGATTGACGCTATAGTTGACAATTGCAAAGAGTGGTCTAAGACAAGCTCCATCTTATTAACTTGGGGTAAAAAATTGGCATCTTCTTCCGTGGCTATTATAGGCTTAGGTTACGTTGGCTTGCCGCTTGCGTTGGCTCTAGCACGCCACAACAACGTCATTGCTTATGACACGTCCAAAACTCGGGTCGCAGAGCTAAAAAATGGCTTCGATATAACGGGAGAAGTTTCAAAAGAGGAGCTAGAAAGCACAAATTATTATCTTACAAATGAACCAAAAAAAATTAGTGGCGCGGATTTTTTAATTATCACCGTACCTACACCAGTTGATTCTAAAAATCGTCCCGACCTAAGTCATGTGCTTGCAGCTTGTAAAACTATTGGGAAAGTCTTGAAAAAGGGCGCAACGGTCGTTTTAGAGAGCACTGTTTATCCCGGTGTAACCGAAAATATTTGCGGACCTTTATTGGAGAATGCATCTGGCTTAAAATCTGGTAAGGACTTCTTTCTAGGTTATTCGCCCGAACGAATAAATCCCGGAGACAAAGAGCATACGATTGACAAAATCACTAAGGTGGTTGCTGGTCAGACTTCACAAACAACTAAGGCGTTGTCTAACCTTTATGGAACAATTACATCTGGTGGAATTTTTATTGCTAAATCAATAAAAACTGCTGAAGCAGCTAAGGTAATAGAAAACGCCCAACGCGATATAAACATAGCCTTTATAAATGAAGTAGGAATGATTTTTAATCTTATGGGCCTATCCACTCACGACGTTCTAGCGGCTGCAAAGACAAAATGGAACTTTCTTGACTTTGAACCAGGACTCGTTGGCGGTCATTGCATTGGGATCGACCCCTACTATCTAGCTCATCTGGCTTTTGAAACAGGACACAACCCTGAAGTAATCCTAGCAGGAAGAAAGATAAATGACGGCTTTGCTAAATTTATTGCGAAGCAAATTTATTCACATCTTAAAAATATTCAGCATTTATCCGTGCCAGCACGTATTTTGGTCTTAGGGTTAACTTTCAAAGAAAACATTCCGGATCTTCGAAACTCAAAGGTGATGGATTTAATTAATGCGTTAAATGCACAAGGTCATAAAGTGGATGTTCATGATCCCGTTGCAAATTTTAATGCAATTAAAAGCTTGTTTGGCTTAAGTCCTTTAGAAAACTTAGATGATTTAAATGCCTATGACTGTATTATCGGTGCTGTACGTCACGATGTTTATACTGCGCTTAGCAGTGAAGATATAGCAACCATGGTTAAGCCCAACGGGCTGATCGTAGATTTAAAGGGAATGTGGAAAATTTTAGATCTTGATCCACCTTTAAAACGAATGGAAATCTAGTCTCGCCCGTAACGATCTTCATAACGTGCAATATCATCTTCTCCTAGATAGCTTCCAGACTGCACTTCTATAACACTAAGTTCTTTTTCACCGATGTTTTCCAATCGGTGTTTTGTACCAAGTGGTATATATGTTGATTGATCAGTTTGCAGAGTAATTGTTTCATCACCCCGTGTCACTCTAGCTGTGCCGGTAACAACGGTCCAATGTTCAGCGCGATGTTTATGAGACTGCAGGGAAATCTTCTGGCCAGGTTTAAGCATTAAATGTTTAACTTGATAGCGACGGCCTTTATCAAGAGTTTGAAACCAGCCCCAAGGACGATAAACTTTGGGATGATTTGAAATTTCCTCTCGACCTATCTTTTGAAGCTTTTCAACTAAAGGCCTAATTTCTTCATTTGCTGTCCTTGGTCCAACTAGCACGACATCGTCAGTGGCAACAACAACCATGTCTTCAATGCCTGCCGCAGTCAACAACGGTCCTTCGCTTCTTAGATATGACCCTTTTGTGTCGTGGGCTACAACATCACCAATCAGGACATTAGAATTTTGATCCTGATCACTAATTTCCCATAGAGATTTCCAAGATCCAACATCATGCCAATCCATATCAACCGGCACTACTGCACCGTCTGTTGTTTTTTCCATTACTGCGACATCAATTGATTCAGATGGGCAAGCTTTAAAGGCATCACTATCGGGACGAAAAAAATCAAAATCATCTTTAGCGTTCTCAACAGATCGCCTACACGCCTTAACGATGTCTGGATGCAGCTCTTCTATGACTTGAATAAAGTATTTAGCAGAAAATAAAAATATGCCGCTATTCCAATAATAATTGTCTTGTGCAATATATTTTTTTGCCTTAGCTGCAGTAGGCTTTTCAGCAAAACTATCAATAGCGAAACAGTTTTCTAATTCATCAATTATATTACCCCTTTTAATATAACCATAACCTGTTGCTGGATAGTTCGGTTTGATTCCAAATGTAACTATTTTTCCTCTTTTGACAGCCTCTAGTCCTGTATCTATTGCAACAGAAAAGGCATTTGGTTCTCCGATGGAATGATCAGAAGGAGCAAGAAGAATAATTGCATTTGGATCTTCATTAAGTAATTTCAACGCTGCAAGAGTAGCTGCTGGAGCAGTGTTGCGCCGACAAGACTCAAGAACAACCGAACCTGGCACTACTCCAACTTCACGCAATTGTTCCGCTACAATAAAACGATGGCTTTCATTGCAAATAAATAGCGGCTCAGAAAAAATGGGGCCACTTAACCGCAACGCTGTTTCCTGAAGCAGGCTACGATCAGATAGGATGTTTAATAATTGTTTAGGGTACATTTCGCGTGACAAGGGCCAAAGCCTTTGCCCAGACCCACCAGATAGAATTACAGGAACAATAGAGGGTTTCATAAGTAAATTAGTCCAGTTCAAACGCGTCTTTATAATTACGTTTTAAAGAGGAATTTTGATCCTCTTTCAAAAGAAAACAATTCCCAACAACCAAAACATCCATATTAGTCCCCATAAAACAGTTCCAAGCATCTTCTGGCGTACATACGATTGGCTCACCTCGCACATTGAATGAAGTGTTAACTAATAGTGGACAACCCGTTTCTTTTTTGAATTGGCTAATGAGAGCATGATAACGGGGGTTAGTGTCTACGTGAACAGTTTGAATCCGGGCAGAATAGTCAACATGTGTGACTGCGGGAATGTTAGATCTTGATACATTTAGTTTCTCAATTCCAAATAAGTTTTTTTCTTCCTCACTCATATAAAGCCAATGTTTTTTCTTTACACTAGCAACCATCAACATGTAAGGACTATCTACATTAATATCAAACCAATCCGATGCATCTTCTTCTAGTACGGATGGTGCAAATGGTCTGAAAGATTCTCTATATTTAATTCGCATATTTAAAGTTTTCTGCATCTCGGGTGAACGCGGATCCCCAAGAATAGACCTCCCACCTAGCGCACGTGGACCAAATTCCATGCGCCCCTGAAACCAACCAACTGCCTTGCTTTTAGCAAGTTCACTTGCAGTCCTAACAATCAAAGCGTCATCCTCAAAAACCGTAAATTTAGCCCCTACATTGACTAGTCGTTCTTCAATATCTGATTGTTTAAATGAAGGCCCCAGGTAGGAGCCTGACATAAAATCAATTCTTTTTTTGTCTATACCACCTATTTTTCTAGGCTGATTTTTATATAGATGATAGGCGGCCAAAGCAGCTCCTAGAGCCCCGCCAGCATCCCCAGCCGCGGGTTGTACCCAAATATTTTCAAAAGCACCATCACGCAATACTTTGCCATTAGCAACACAGTTCAATGCCACACCGCCAGCTAGACAAAGATTCTTGGCATGAGTCTCTTTAGCAAGCGCACGAGTTAATCTCAGAACCACCTCTTCTGTGACAGCCTGTATGGAGGCTGCTAAATCCATATGATACTGAGTTAATAAAACTTCTGCAGATCTAGGTGGTCCGCCAAATAATTCGTCAAACTTTGAATTAGTCATGCGAAGACCTGTACAATAGTCAAAATAGGACTGGTCTAATCTAAAACTTCCGTCGTCCTTTAAATCCATTAAATTATTAAGTATTAGCTCTTTAAACACAGGGGTGCCATATGGTGCAAGCCCCATAACCTTGTATTCACCTGAATTAACACGAAAACCAAGATAATAGGTAAAAGCAGAATAAAGGAGTCCTAAAGAGTGAGGAAAATGTATTTCCTTTATCATTTTAAGGTTGTTTTCTATTCCTTTTGCTACAGATGTTGTCGCCCATTCACCAACTCCATCCATAGTTAAAACTACTGCATCTTTAAAAGGTGATGGGAAAAAAGCTGAAGCTGCATGACTCAAATGATGCTCTGCAAATAACAACCGGGTTTTCCAATCAAAGTTGGGATCATAATTTTGAAATTTTTTACGGAGCAAGCTCTTCTGAAATAACTTTTCTCGCAACCAAAGCGGTATGGACATATTGAAAGATTGGAAACCCCTGGGCGCAAATGACAAATAGGTTTCTAAAAGACGTTCAAACTTAAGAAAAGGTTTGTCGTAAAAGGCAACAAAGTCAATATTTTCTAATTTTAGATCCGAAGAAGACAGACAAAAATCTATTGCATTTGTTGGAAAACTTGCATCATGTTTTTTTCGAGTAAATCGTTCTTCTTGAGCTGCAGCTACAATACGCCCATCTTTAATTAAAGCAGCAGCACTATCATGATAAAAGGCGCTTACACCGAGAATATGCAAGAGCCCCTCCGCTTAAAAAATTGTATAGATAAAAGGAGCGACGGCAGATCCTTGGCTTAGCACTATTAATCCGCCAACAACAGCCATCATAAGCATAACCGGCAGTAGCCAAAATTTTTTTCGGCATTTTAAAAAAATCCAAAATTCGTTGATAAAGTGCATGTTTTGGTTCCTAAAATTAAATTCTTAAAATTGTTGCCGCATGGTGTCCGGTTCAGGACCCGGCGGATTTCGTTCAATCCAATAGCTTTTAGCAACTGAATCAAAATGCCTTTGCAAAGGATCCTTTCCAAAAATCTTTAAAAGCAAAGCGATTGGTGTAACAGTAAAAAAAAACAATGCGCACATTACTATGGGATTTACTACCTTATGTAGCATTAAGCCAAAAACATACCAGGCTCGGTTCAGAGGACTAAGTATGCTTGGTAAAAAAAATGCTAAAATTAAAAACAATGCCGATACCCCTAAAGCCCACATTCGTAAAGGCAAAGCATAAATCAAGGGATACAAACCAATAATTAAAAATAGGATGGAAAATACGATACCAAATCCACGCTCACTTCCTGTTGCAGGAGCATCTTCTCGTTCTATGCGTTCATGTAAATCTAATTTATTTGGCATCAATACAACTCCTTCGATCTAATTGTTTACCCTTGACTTTCACCAAATGTAAAGGGTGCCTATAAAACTATAAAAATTTAATAATTAAAGCTTTTGAAATCGCGTAGCAAAAAATCCATCTATACCTCCATGTTTGCTAAAGTGGCACGGCAGAGTCCGAAGATCACCATCATCGTTTATAAATTCCTTACAACCTGAAACTTCTTTAGGTGTGATAGCAACGTGCTTTATAAGCTTGGGTCTATTTTTTAGAGACCGTGCTATTGCTGGACCTTCTTCCAACTCCAAAGAGCATAAACAAAAAACTATTAGCCCACCTGGTTGAACCATTTTTATAGCTGCTTCTAATAGACGTTTTTGAACGCTAACTAATTTTAGCACCTCTTCTGGTCGCTTCAACTGCATTACATCTGGGTGACGTCTTATAGTTCCAGTTGAAGAGCATGGCGCATCCAATAGAACCGCGTAAACACGATTATCCGGATGCCACTGAGTAGCGTCAGCGGTAATAAATTCAACATCCAATTTAAGTCGGGCCATATTTTCTCTAAGTTGTTCTATACGTTTTTCTGAACGATCAACAGCAGTGACTTTCGCTCCCGCATGGGCTAGTTGTGCAGTTTTTCCACCTGGTGCAGCACAGAGGTCGATAACGTGCTTATTTTTAATGTTCCCCAACAATTTAACAGGAAGAGCTGCTGCTGCATCCTGAACCCACCAAGCCCCATCCTGAAAGCCCGGTAAATCATGAACCAAACCGCCAGAATGGCGACGCAAAGTTCCCGTAGATAAAATATTAGCGTCTAATTTTTCAGCCCAGAGAGCCCTATTAAGAGGTGCGGTTATATCTAAGGGAGCTTCCAACAAATGGGCCTTCGCTATATTACGGCAGAGCTTTTCACCGTAAGCTTTAATCCAGGCACTCCATAACCAGTCAGGTGTATTTAATCGGGCTTCATCTTGATTCTTGATTATTTTTTTACCTTCGCGAGAAATTCGTCGCAATACTGCATTAATAAGTTTTTTATGAGTTCCATATCCACGATTTTTTGCTAATTGAACGGATGTATTAACTGCTGCATGTGGAGCAGTATTCATGAAAAGCAATTGAACAATTCCAATCCTAATAATGTTTTTTACACCCATGTTTTTTCGCGTTAGTGGCCGTTCTAACATTTTATCGATAAGAGCATCAATTTGGCCTAATCTCCTTAGAGTCATCGCCGTTATTGCACGCGCATGGTTTCGATCACGATGTTCAAGCATTGCTAAATCTAAATTGCTTGCAAGCGCTTTATCGAGGGGTGTTTTTCTTTGCAAGACTGCTGCTATTAAATCAAGAGCTACACTCCGAGCAGAGGATTTTTTGATTTTACTTTCGTTCATAAATGAAGTCATGCCCGAGCAAGCTCTGCTCCGCAACCTTTTAAGTTTTTTTTAAAGCTTATTTTTAGTTATGATCCAAAAATACTAATCGGAAAGTCTTGGCTTAAAGGTTATTCGTAGCTAGTTTGATTGAAATTGAATAATTAATTTTTAAAATAGAACAACCAAATTTTGAAACATCAAAAACGATATTCTTTACATTGCGGCCACATTCTTGGTTTAACTGCAATTTTATATATTCCTATTGGAATTTTTGCCTCTAAAGGCCTTGCTCCTTTATTTGCAAGCGCTATCGTATTCTGTCTTTTACAACAGATTTACAAGAATCGAAAATTTCCCAATATTTCCGGACCCATTTTTTATGCACTTTTAATATTAGTAGGCTGGTCACTTGTATCTTATCTGTGGTCAATTACACCTGATGAAACTCTAAAAACAGGAGTTACTTTATCAATAACTTTCCTAGGCGGTAGTATTTTACTCAGCATAGGAAAGTCGTTCGGACAGCAAGAAAAAAAAGTTCTCCAAAATGGCCTGCTCTTTGGTGGATTTTTAGGTTTCACACTAATTGCAATTGAGTTCACAACTGACGCTTGGCTTGCTCGATTTTTAAATTTAAATCTTGCCCTTTTAAAAAATCCTGATGTTCCATCTTATTCTACTTTTATTTTTTCAGTTTATGGCGATTCTACACCTGTTATGAATTCAGGCATGGCTGCAACTGCATTGTTTTTCTTTCCATGGGCATTGGTTTTAAAAGAAAGGTTTCCACTTAAACTTTTTTTCCCAACTATAATAGTTGGGGCAATTTTAATTTTTTTTACCTATGCAGACGCAGTAAAATTAAGCTTTGCTGTCGGATTAATCATACTTCTTGCAGCTTTTTATAAACCTCGTTGGATTCCAAAGGTGTTAGGTCTGGTAATTACTATCGGTATTTTAACAGCCCCATTAATACCAGGACTCTTTCCAAACCCCTTGGAACCTAACAAAAATTTAGAATGGTTTTCTCCATCATCAGCTCACCGTATTTTAATTTGGAAAAATACAGTCATTCATATAAAGCAAAAAGTTTTATTAGGCAGTGGCTTGGATGCAACAAGGGGATTGTATAGCTCAAAAGATCGCGTCCAGTACAACTTTCCATCTTCGCTTTCAAATAAAGCTGCCTATCAGATTATGTATGAACCTATACCCCTCCATCCCCATAATGCCGTACTCCAGTTATGGTTAGAGTTAGGTGCTGTAGGTGCTCTAATTGGTCTCGGAATTCTACTTACAATTCTTCGTTATATTAAACATAAAATTCTACTTCGCTTGGACCAGGCTTTGTCTTTTGGAATGTTTACCACGACCCTTTCATTAGCATGTATTAGTTTTGGGATATGGCAAGGCTGGTGGCTAAGTTCAATATTACTTAGTACAACGTACTTCATTTCTATTTTAAGAACGCCCGTAGAAAAAAACAGTTCTGAAATAGGGGGGCCTAAAGGCCTAGATCCTACTCGCTATGGTGATTGGGAGCGTAAGGGGCGCGCTATAGATTTTTAAAGTTTTATTATTATTCAATAAGCTTTTACCGATTCTGGCGATTGTCCACCAAATCCTTAACGACTGCAGGCTCAGCTAAAGTGGAAGTATCACCAAGATTAGCGTGGTCGTTTTCTGCTATTTTGCGAAGTATTCTTCGCATAATTTTACCAGAACGGGTTTTTGGCAATCCCGGCGCCCATTGAATGAGATCAGGTGTTGCTACTGGACCAATTTCCTGCCGTACCTGCTTTACCATAACCTGTTTTAGGTCATCCGTACCTTCAGTGCCTGCATTCAGAGTAATATAACAATAAATTCCCTGTCCTTTTATTTCATGTGGATAACCAACCACAGCAGCCTCAGCAACATTAGGGTGTGCAACTAAGGCACTTTCAACTTCTGCGGTCCCCATACGGTGTCCGGATATATTAAGCACATCATCAGTACGTCCAGTTATCCAATAGTAACCATCAGCATCTCGCCGACAACCATCTGATGAAAAATACTTATTTTTGTAAGTGGAAAAATAGGTATCCATGAATCTTTTATGATTTTTATAGACAGTTCTTATTTGCCCAGGCCATGATCGTCCTATTACTAAAGCACCCTCTCCTTCGCCTATAATTTCGTTTCCATTATCATCCATCAATTGAGGTTCAATGCCAAAAAACGGCCTTGTTGCTGATCCTGGCTTTGTTGCCGTAGCACCCGGTAGTGGTGTTATCATAATGCCCCCAGTTTCTGTCTGCCACCAGGTGTCAACTATGGGACAACGACCATCGCCCACAACTTCGTTATACCATTTCCAAGCCTCTGGATTAATCGGTTCTCCAACCGTACCAAGGAGACGAATACTCTTACGACTCGTGTTGGCAACAAATTCATTACCCGCTCCCATCAAGGCCCTAATTGCAGTGGGGGCTGTGTAAAAGGTATTCACTTTATGTTTATCACAAATTTGCCAAAATCGAGAAGCATTTGGAAAGTTTGGAACACCTTCAAAAATTACCTGGGTTGCTCCATTTAACATTGGGCCATAACAAACATAGGAATGGCCAGTTATCCAGCCAACATCTGCTGTACACCAGTAAATATCCTCTTCTTTATGATCAAACACATATTTAAAAGTCAGCATGGCATATACACAATAGCCCCCAGTACCATGCATAGCTCCTTTAGGAGTTCCCGTTGAACCAGAAGTGTAAAGAATAAAAAGTGGGTCCTCAGCATTCATTTCTTCAGGCAGGCAATCATCCGAAACATTTGCTATAATTTCATGATACCAGACATCTCGTCCCTTCGTCATTTTGACGCTTCCACCAGTTGCCTTAAGGACAATAATATTCAGCAAACCAGGGCACTTTTCAGCAGCAGCATCAGAATTTTGCTTTAACGGAATAGGCTTCATTCCCCGCATTCCTTCATCAGCTGTTATTAAAAATTTAGAATCACAATCGTTAATGCGTACCGAAAGAGCTTCTGGTGAAAAACCTCCAAAAACCACAGAATGAATGGCACCGATCCGATTACAAGCTTGCATGGCATAAATGGTCTCAAGAACCATGGGCATATAAATAGTGACGACATCACCCTTCTTAACACCCAGCTCTTTCATTGCATTAGCTAAACGACAAACATGTCCATGTAGCTCCTTATAGGTGACCAAAATATTTTTTTCATCAGGATTGTCTGGTTCCCAGATTAGCGCTGTCTTGTTACTATGTTTTTCTAAGTGTCGGTCTATACAGTTATACGATGCATTTAGGGTTCCATCTTCGTACCATTTAATGGAGACATTTGGCGGAATCCAATTAACATCACTAATTTTTGTATAGGGCTTGATCCAATCAATTAGTTCCCCCTGTTTGCGCCAAAAACCATCATTATCTTTTATTGATTGTTTATACATCTCAATATATTGGTCATCGTTTATATTGGCTTGAGAAATAAAATGTTCTGGAACCGGGTAAAGAGTTTTGTCACTCATAACGTTATCCTCTCCTATAATGACAAGCCCCCTTGTTAATTAACAACCAATATTGAGGCATACTGTTATTTTATAAATTTTTAGAACAACTAGCAATTTAACAATTAATATTAACTAGCTTCAATCAGAAAAACTTTATCACCTTTAATTGCCGTACTAACAGAAACCAAACGATCCCCTTTACAGGGCCCTGAAATACAAATGCCGCTTTTAATACAAAATTTTGCCCCATGGGTTGAGCATTGAATTAATTTGCCATCATTAGTAAGAAATTTTCCTGGCTTGAAATCGAGTGGCATTCCGGTATGAGGACAAGTGTTTTTATAGACATAGACTTCATTTTTTTGCCGCACAGCTATATACTTGAACCTCCCGTCCGAAGTCTCAGTAGAAAACCCATTAGATTCACCATCTGGGATTTCAGCTATAGAACATAAGGGTTGCATTGATTTAATCCCTAGGAAAAACTTTTTTCCAAACTTTAATAGAGACACTTTCAAATACACCTGCCTTATAATAAGGGTCCCCAAATGCAAACGCCTGTGCAGCCTCTAAGTCATCAAGTTCAATTATAATGACACTACCATCAGGCATATCACCATCTAACGTTGGGCCAACTGCAACTATTTGTTTTTCATGTTTATTTAAATAATTTAAATGCTCTGGTCGTGTTGCTTGACGAAGCTGTGGTTGGCCCGTCTTATCAATACAAGAAATTACAAAATGCATAGAAGATATCCCTCGCCAAAAGTTTAAGTGAATTTATTCTATTCCAAATACCCTATCGTTTCGGCTTATTAAGCATGCTCATTTTCCATCGTTACAGGGCGCGATAATAAGGTTTGGATGGCAACATCTATGTTAGCACCATGATTTAGAACTTGATCTACAGCAAAGCAAATGGGCATTTCAATACCTAGATTGCGAGCCAACTCACTAACTGAGGATGCATTAGAAACGCCCTCAGCTATCGAATTACGCGACTTCATTAAATCAGGTAGAGGCTTGTCTTGACCAAGGCCTACACCAAGAGAAAAATTTCGTGACTGCATGGCATTACAAGTCAGCACTAGATCTCCGACACCACTTAATCCCATTAAGGTTTCAGTTTTTGCCCCTTTAGCGAGACCCAATCGAATGATTTCTACTAGCCCACGGGTGATTAATGCAGCTCGGGCATTATCGCCAAGTTCTCGACCTTCCACAATACCGCAACCTAGGGCCAAAACGTTCTTAACGGCACCTCCAATCTGCGCTCCTATTGTATCATTAGACCAATAAGGACGAAAACATGTCGTCCCCAAAGCAGCAGACAACCGTGCTGCAATTTTTGAATCCCTGCAAGCTAATGTAACAGCTGTAGGCTTATCAGCTGCTACTTCTGCTGCAAAGGTTGGTCCCGACAAAACAGCTATAGGTGAACCAGGCAACACATCTTCAACAACTTCGCTCATCAAAGAATAGCTGGTATTTTCTATACCCTTTGTACATATAACCACAGGCACTCCATCTGCGATTCCATTTTTTAAATTACTAATAGCATCACGAAGAAATTGCGAGGGCGCAGTTAACAAAATTGCATCCACGCCACTAGCCGCTTCTATAATATCAGTTGTTGCCCTTATTGCAGGATCTAGTACAACATTAGGTAAAAATAGCTGGTTTTTGTTTTTTTTATTAATTGTTTCTACAACATTAGCTTCACGAGCTTGAATTATAACATCTAGACCAGCACGTTTTACAACCATTGCCAACGCAGTGCCCCAAGCACCAGCTCCTATGATACCAATCCGTTTCATTCTTAAAAGCTATTCCAGATCATTACTTCTAGTATCCAAAGGCCAGCGAGGACGGGCCTTAAATCTAATATCATCTACATCACCCAAACGCAGTCGTTCAATTCCTACCCACGCTATCATTGCAGCATTATCTGTACAAAGCTTGGGTGGAGGAGAAATAAATTTAAATCCTTTTTCATTTGCAAGATATTTGAGTTCCTTACATAAAAAATGATTGGCAGCCACTCCTCCTGAAACTACAAGGTGCGGTTCGGGGAAAGAAGTTGTGTCGTAGCGTTTTCTAAACATATCAATAGCATTAGTTGTTCGATCGATTAAAACATCACTGGCAGCAGATTGGAAGGAGGCACACAAGTCCGCAACATCTTGATCGTTCAAATCACCTGAAGGCAAGTTCTCAATTGTCTGGCGAACTTTAGTCTTCAGGCCAGAAAAAGAAAAGTCAGCGCCAATGCGGCCCTTCATAGGACGTGGCAATTTAAAACAATTTTTATTGCCACTAATAGCTTTTTTCTCTACTGCCGGTCCCCCAGGAAGTCCCAGGCCTAGCATTTTTGCTGTTTTATCGAAAGCCTCTCCTAAAGCATCGTCGATAGTAGTCCCAAGTTGACGATAAGAGCCAACGCCTTCAACAATCAGTAATTGGCAATGCCCTCCAGAAACTAATAATAATAAATAGGGAAAATCTACGTCGTCTATAAGTCGTACAGTTAAAGCGTGTCCCTCTAAATGATTGACTGCGATAAAGGGTCTTTCTTTTACTATTGAGAAAGCCTTAGCTGTCATGATTCCAACTAAAAGACCCCCTATTAAACCAGGACCTCCAGTTGCTGCAAAGGCATCAATGTCGTCAAGGCTAATTCCAGATTGACTTAAAACTTGCTTAATAACAGTATTAATAAACTCCAAGTGCTTGCGTGCAGCAATCTCCGGAACAACACCACCATATGGATTATGATCTTCAATTTGAGAAAATACTACATTGGCTAGAATTTTTTTATCTTCTGTAACAATAGCTGCTGCTGTTTCATCACAACTTGTCTCTAGCCCTAAAATAAGCATATTAAGTCCTTGTAACGGCTCTTGCCGCTCCTTGCGTTTGTAAAACCCTTTTACGTTTGTTACATCAAACTTTAATCTGTATGCAGCATCAATCAAAATACGTGAAATTATGTCAGATCCAAAACCTCTTCGCATTGGCACTCGCGGTAGTCCTTTAGCCCTAGCTCAAGCAACTGAAGTTCAGAAGCGCTTGTGCGCAGTGGAGCCGTTAATGGATAACGGAAAAATGCCAATTATCAAAACTATTAAGACTTCCGGAGATAAATTTCTTGATCAACCCCTAAAGGAAATTGGTGGCAAGGGTTTGTTTTCTAAGGAAATAGATGAAGCCCTTATTTGTGATAAAATAGATTTAGCAGTGCATTCCGTGAAGGATTTAGAAACCTTATTACCAAACGGCATTACACTTGCTGCAGTAATAAAACGGGAAGACCCTCGTGATGTTTTTATTTCTCAATTAGCTAAAAGTATTGATGACTTACCTTCCGGTTCCATCATTGGAACCTCTTCACTTAGGCGTCAAGCTCAAATTCTTAGGCGTCGACCAGACCTGGTTGTTAAGCCATTTCGCGGAAATGTACAAACACGCATACAAAAATTGAAGGATGGCGATGTTGACGCCACGTTGTTAGCTTTAGCAGGTCTAAAACGTCTTAAAATTGCGAATATAGCTACAGAAATTTTAGATCCCGATATAATATTACCATCAGTTGGCCAAGGGGCTATAGGTATAACCTGTCGAAACGAAGATGCAGATATCTTAACTATGCTTACAAAAATTAACCATTCAACGTCATGGCTCTGCGTTGAAGCGGAAAGAGCTATGTTAAAATCCTTGGACGGATCATGTCGTACTCCAATCGGCGGTCTTGCAGATTCAAAACTTGACGGAACAATGAACCTTAAAGGCCTACTTGCAAACGAAGATGGTAGTAAAGTATTTAAGGCTTCAAAAGTCGGCCCAGCAATAGAGGCAAAGGCCATAGGGGCTCATGTTGGCATGAAATTGCTACGTCTCGCTGGTTCTGAATTTAAGACTTAATATGCATCTATTAATAACCCGACCCATTGAAGATGCCAAACCACTAGCACAGGCGCTTGATAAGCAAGGACATAAAACGAGCATAGAGTCATTAATGGAGATAAGGGAACTAAAAACGACAAATTTAAAGTTATCAGGGATACAAGCTATCCTTATAACTAGCGCTAATGGCATTAGAGCGCTCGCAAAAATGTATAAAGATAGAAATATCCTAATATGTACGGTTGGAGATGCTTCAGCTATTGCGGCACATAAACTAGGATTTACAAACGTACGCAGTGCATCCGGTAATGTTGAAGCCTTAATAAAGATGGTAAAAAAAGAATTAAGCCCAACCGATGGGCCGCTAGTCCATATAGCCGGATCATACCGGACGGGTGATCTCGCTAAAACATTAAGATCTGCCGGTTTTGTTACAAGACGAAAAATTTTATATGATGCTAAGGCTGTAAAAAATTTTAGCACCAAGACAAATATCGCACTCAAAAAAAATGATATTGACGGCGTATTATTTTTTTCCCCCCGTACTGCATCAATTTTTTGCCAAATTGTAAAAAATTCAAATCTTTTAGACAATTGTCAGCCCATCAAGGCCTTCTGCTTAAGTAAAGCCGTTTCAACAGCTGCGACATTAGTTCCTTGGGCTAAGATAATTGTCGCGGAAAAACCTAATAGTAAAGCCTTGCTATTTAGTATTAAGAAAAACAGTTAATCAAATCTCTAGGCTATACAAATCAAAATATAATTTTTTTTCCCGAGTTTTAGTTTAACCTGTTAATCTGTTTAAACCATTACAATTGATAAACTTTTGGAAAATTTATGAGCAAGTCCCCAAAATCCAAATCAAGGTCCAAAGGAGCAGTAAAAAAGACGGCTCCCAAACGGAGCGCCTCTACCACTCGATCAAACAAACCTAAAAATAAAAAAGATGGGCCGTTTGTAAAAAAGACAGAAAAACAAAAAGATAGTATTTCAGATTTTGTATCTTCTCAAATCCAAAATAATGTTAATGAGACAAATTTAAAAAAACCCATACTGTCAATTTGTGCCATCTTGTTGATTATGGGAGGTTATTTTAGTTGGCCGTACTGGTCTTTTGCAATCAAGCCCTATTTCACAAAAGATCAATGGAGCACAATATTTCAAAAACCTGAAGCTAAGCCTGCATCTAAAAAGATCGTAGAAATTTCAAGTGTAAGACTAGCCAAAGAACGTCGGCAACTGCAAATTTCTATAAATGCTTTGATGGATCGTATGAATGCTATCGAAAAGGCAGTAACAGAAGTGAAGAGACTAGCGCAAACTACAACACCACTGCCTGAAAATTCGATTGATAATGCTACACTTAACACTCTTGATGATCGTTTAAAAATACTTGAAAAAAATGATGCAAATTTAAGCGTCCTTCTAAAGCGAATTAAAGAAATCAAAGAAGACGAAATTAAGCGTAAAGAAAATCAAGCAAAGCCTAAAATAATAGAATCTGAAAATCTTGCGAAAAATTATGTGGTCGATAAAAACAACTCATTAAGTGGGAAAGCATCGCTTGTTTTAGCGACAGAAAATTTACGTAAAACCATAGATGCTGGTCTCCCCTTTAACGAGCAGCTTGAAGAATTAAATAAAATTTCTGGGAATCATCTAGGCGGTAAAGCTGCTTTTATAATATTAACAAAATACGCTAAGACTGGTGTTTTTTCTCTTCCGAACTTAAAAAAGCGTTATTTTAAATTAGCTGGCAAAATTGTGCAATCTTCACGTCTTGTTGACAATTCTAGTTGGCAATCACGAATTATAAATAAATTATCCTCAATCGTGAGTTGGCGAAGAATCGATGGAAAAGGAAATAACACCTCAATTGACACGATTGTGGCATCAGCAGAAACAGAGCTAAAAGCCAATAATATAAAAACAACCGTTTCGTTATTGGAGGGCCTTTCCATAAATAGTAAGGCTGAAATCACAGCGAAAGAATGGTTAACTGACGCTAAAAATCACTTGGATGCCCAAAAAGCTATTAACTCTCTTTACATTCATTCTATTTCCCAACTCTCTTTGCCTAAGACTAGCAAGGACTAATTGGAATGTTTCGCTCGCTTGTTTTTTTTGTTGTTGTTGGTTTCCTTATTTGGGCAGCGATCACTTTATCAGATTTTCCGGGTATAGTTTCATTAGAGTGGGCCGGGTGGCGGATCGATACTTCTTTTGCAGTTTTACTAATTTTGGTTACCATCTTTTCATTAGCCATTGCATTAATTTACCAATTTATTCTATTTTTAAAGAAATCTCCAAAAAAAATACATGCGCGTTGGGCAGCTAAACGTCGTGAACGCGGGTATAGGGCTTTAACCCGAGGTATGGTAGCCGTTGCTGCAGGTGATGCAAATGAGGCACAGCAACAAGCAGCCCTTGCTGGTAATTTGTTAAATGAGCCACCTCTTACATTGCTAGTATCAGCAC
Source organism: Pseudomonadota bacterium (assembly GCA_036337015.1). Lineage (GTDB taxonomy): Bacteria > Pseudomonadota > Alphaproteobacteria > Rhodospirillales > Casp-alpha2 > Casp-alpha2. The sequence continues at coordinate 151,727 of JAYZEZ010000002.1, forward strand.
AAGCAGCACAGATGCGAGGTGACGAGGGTGCCGCCATAAAATACTTTAATGCTATGGTCAATCGATCCGACACTAAGTTTCTTGGCCTTAAAGGACTGTATAATCAAGCTATTAAGCGTGGTGATAAAATCGAAGCATTGACTTTAGCAAGGCGCGCGCATCGCCTTGAACCAAAAAGCACTTGGGTCGCTAATGATATGTGTAACCTTCAAATTAGTAATGGAAAATGGCTAGATGCAAAAGTCTCTACTTCAGATCTAGAAAAACTAAAGCTTATGGATTCTAAGACAGCACAGCGGCAAAAAGCAATACTCCACTATCAATTATCAGAAGAAGCCCGGAATAAGAGAGATTTAATCTCCGCCAAAAACTATTTACAAAAATGCATTAAGCAAGCACCTGACTTTATCCCGGCCATAATCAAATTGTCAGCAGATTGGATTCAAGACGGAAAATCGTCCAAGGCTATAAAATTAATCGAGAAATCGTGGGAAACTTGCCCACATCCTGAATTAATAATTTCATATTTGAATGCCTGTGGCTCTAGCAAATCTATTGATAAAGTACGAGTAATTAAAAAATTAACACGTAAGTGCCCCGACCATATAGAGAGTTTAATCGCCTTGTCCCAATATTCAATTGAAGCCAAGTTGTGGGGAAAGGCGCGCCAATATTTAGAATTAGCTATGAAGAAAAATACATCCCCAGCCAGTCGAGTGTTTCGAATGATGGCAGAATTAGAAAAAAAAGAAAATGCAGATCATGTTAGTGCTCACGATTGGTTGATTAAGGCCTCTCAAGCTAATGCTGATCCAATTTGGATCTGCAATAATTGTGGAAATAGTTCTAATTATTGGGCAGCCACTTGCGGTAAGTGTGAAAAATTTGACAGCTTTCGATGGGGAGAGCCCTATCAAGTCGTTGAAAAAATAAAAGCAACAAAAATTAATAAAAAAAATAAAAGCCAAAAATCGCCTGACTAAAACTAGGGTGAAACACTTCTATTACATGAAGGAATTAAAAGAAGTTGGAAAACAAAGTATCGCCTATAAAAACTTATCGAGAATTTGTTAAGGATGAAACAATTTCCATTCGCACACGAACAATTTTGAGGAATGGATTGATAGGATTGCTTTCTTATAAAAGAACGCCAAATAAACCTGGCATAAGATTTCCTTATTACCATCACATCTTTGATGATGAGCGTAAGGGATTCGAACGACAATTGAAATACATGGCTAATTTGGGTGAATTCATCAGTCTCAATGACGCCGTTACACTCCTGACTAACAACGATCCTATAGATGGACATTATTTTTGTATAACTTTTGACGATGGGTTCAAAAACTGGGCTACAAATGCGGCGCCTTTATTGCTGGATGCAGGAGCTACTGCAACATTTTTTATAGTCACTGGATACATCGGAACTTCGATTGAATCTGACCAAAAAAAACTCTTAGGCTTTTATAAGAACAATGATCGACTTATGGAATTTTTGAGCTGGAACGATTGCCGGGCCTTGACAGATGCCGGTATGATTATCGGCTCCCATACAATTAATCATGCCCACTTAGCAAGTTTAACCGATGATGAGGCAAGGTTAGAATTAAAGGGGTCTAAAAAAATAATTGAGGAAAAACTAGGGCGTCCATGCGATCATTTTTGTTGCCCCTATGGAATTGAAGGAAAGGATTTTTTTAGCAAAAATCATCCTAAAATGGCAAAAGAAATTGGATACAAATCTTTTCTAACAGGCCAACGTGGCTCAATGCACAAGGGAACGTCAGATATGATAATAAAGCGTGATCATTTGTTAGCTGGTTGGGACAACTATCAGCTTAAATACTTTTTTTCATCATGACAAATTCGTTAAGGGCCCAATTACGAAATGCAACCTTGGATGATGCTTTATCAATCACTGAATTCCTAGTGGAATTGGGATTAAGCATGCCTAAAGGAAAAGATAATATTTTGTTACATTGGGAGGAGTTATGGCGCAACAACCCAGCTTTAAAGCATCATGGCAACACCCCGGAACTAGGGTGGGTTCTAGAAGATGCAAATAACCTAGTTGGATTTTTTGGAAACATTCCTCAAGTCTCTTATTTTCACGGAACGCCTGTTCGTGTATCAAGCGCCCGTGCCTGGGCAGTACACAAAGCCTATCGAAATCAAACAGACCAATTGTGTAGGGCCTTTTTTAATCAAAGGAGTGCAGATGTAGTGCTAATTTCATCTGCCAACGCTCCTGCTGGAAAACGATGCCTTGAATTTGGTGCTTCTGCAATTCCACAGCCAGATTATGAAAAAATCCTTTTTTGGGTGCTTAATGCAAGCGCATTTTTACGCGCTGGACTAAGAAAAAAAGGCTACGGTGGTTTGGCTGCTAATTTTTTTGGTATATTAGGAGCAGTGGCTTTAAATGCTCGAATGCGATTAGGAGGACAACGGCCTTTTTCAATTATTAATGGAATTACGATAAAAACCATTAATGATATTGATCTTAGTTTTGATCAACTATGGCTAAAAAAAATAAAGGAGTTACCAGACCAATTTTTATCTTGTAGAAACGCTGAAACGCTGCGTTGGTATTTTAAGCTTAGCTCATCATCGGCGCAAACTCGAATTATTTGTCATAAAACTAAGGGTGAATTGAACGGTTATGCCGTGGTCGTTCGTGAAGACGTGCCAAACATAGGACTCAAAAGATTAAAGATTGCAGATATATTTGTTTCCAAGAATGACCCCGCTATAATAGATGCACTACTAACTGCTGCATATGAATATGGATTAGCAAAGAGGTGTGATGTTCTTGAAATTATCGGTTTGGACAAAACCCTACGCAGCCAAGTTCTAAAACATAAACCATTCTCACGGTCCATGGCAGTATTCCCGTTCTATTATAAAGCTTTAAGGCAAGACTTGCAGAAGCCATTAAACTCAGAAAATAGCTGGTCTGCAACCGCCTATGACGGTGACACCGCTTTACTTTAATTTAAAAACACCTAAAGGCCTCTCTTTTATGTGAACAAGTTGGACTACAAGAAATCCTTAGAGTATATAGAAATTAGGTGGGTATGCCGCTTTAGCTCAGTTGGTAGAGCACAGCATTCGTAATGCTGGGGTCACAAGTTCGAATCTTGTAAGCGGCACCACCTGATTATCCCAATAATATCCATCTTCAGTAGTGAGTAAGGCAACCTGTGAACAGAAGGTGAAGTCGTACTGCAACAACATGCCACGTGTAATGGGATGCTATCAGTTTATCTCTTGCGGTAATACCCAAAACAATGAAAGAATCTCTCGTTCACATATGACTATATCTGGATGAACTGGTTGTTTTTAAAACTTTATTTATTTGTTTGTCTATCATGAATCATAAAGGCTTAAATAAAAGGCGCTAGAAGCTCCGGGGCACGCTCAAAATCTTCCGGAGTGCCAATATCAATAAAGATGCCTTCCCCTATAAAAGCTGCGAGTGTACAAGATGGCAATTTTGTGAAAACATCATACTCTAAAGATGATCCAGGCATATGACAAATTGTCTCAAGCATGGCTGTAGAGAACAGATAAATACCGGTGCTAATTATGCCAGGCCCAGTTTTTTTAGGATTTTTTTCACAAAAGGCCTGAACTTTTCCATCACTAGAAATTTTCAACTGACCAAACCGCGTTGTATCATCAACATTAGAACAAAGAATCGACGCCTTTTGACTGCCTGCTTTAAAAGAATGAACAAATTTACATAAGTCAGCGGAAAAAAAACTATCTCCGTTCATAATCAATACAGGGTTTGTATTAATCTGCTGACGCACAAATCTTATGCTACCTGCAGTACCCAAAGGACTTGATTCAACTTTGATAATAATTTCAATCCCATCAGGCGGATTAGAATTTATATATTGTAAAATGTTTTCCGCTAAATAACCTAGGGATAGCACCACACGCTGTACACCAAAATATTTTAGTCTAGAAATTAACAAGTCTAAAAAAAATTTATTGCCAATTGGCGCTAGTAGCTTTGGTGTGTTTCCTAGTGTATTTTTAATTCTCGTTCCCTGACCACCAGCCAAAATCACAATATCGATGTTCTTTAAGCAGTCCAAAAGAGAAACCATCAAAATAACTAAACGTTAGAATAAGTTGAATTACGGATCATCCGATAGCCTTTTTTTAGCTCTATAATACCATCGTCCAATGAATATTTTGGGACAAACCCCGTGGCCTCAATTTTTTCATTAGACACAATATAATCACGCTTGTCAGGATCTTCTCCAATGGGTGCTTCTAAAAAAGAAAAATTAGGTATATGTGTTTTTATTTTTTTGCAAAGCTCCAATTTAGAAAGATTAGCATCTGACAAACCAACATTGTACGACTGGCCCTTCATATCATTAAAATTTTTAAAAACATGACAAAATGCCCTAGCAACATCCCGAATATGTATGTAGTTACGCTTAAAATGACTTTCAAATAACACCACAGTGCGATCAAAAACTGCACGATAAACAAAATCGTTAACCAGTAAATCTATACGAGGCCGTGGCGACATCCCAAATACTGTGGCAAGACGAAATGATACAGAGTTTTTTCTTTCCATTACGGCAGCCTCTGCAGAAACCTTGTCCCGACCGTAAAGCGAAACTGGATTCAATGGCGAATTCTCTGTGCACAATTTACCATCTTCTCCAATTCCATATCCGGAATTCGTATTTGGCAAAACTACCAACTGTTCAGAACTCAACATCTCAAGCAACATTAATACGGCATCTAAATTTGTACTAGTAGCTGCAATGGGATCTTTATCACACAATGGAGCCCCAACCAGGCCTGCAAGGGGGACTATAATATCAGCATCATTAATTAATTTTTTGATTGTATTCTTATCCCTAGCATCTCCATTGACTAAATTAAACCGTGGATGGTGACATACGCCTGCTAGGCTAGACTGGCGCCACATAAAATTATCTAAAACAGTCACTGAATGTCCAACATGAAGAAATACTGGTGTTAAAACTGAGCCCAGATAACCTGCACCTCCAGTAATTAGAATATTTTTTCCATCTGTCATGAGCTCAAGGGCTTCCTGCTTGTTTAAAGAGAGTTTAATATATCACGTAATTTTAATATTTGTTGACTTAGATCATAAGGATGGTTGCCAACAAAAAACCCTTGATCATGAACAATATCAGCATTCGCTAATTGGTCTACAATATCATAATCAAAATATTTTATCGCATCGTGGCGAGGGAAGCATCCTCCAGTTACCATCCTAAATCCTATTTCAGCTTCTTTCAAAGGAGCAAAAACATCTGTCCTATCTAAACCAGATTCTGGCCGCACAATCATAGGAAAACAAAATGATGAACTTTTTCCATTTTCACGTTGAATTATAAAATTTTTATGACCTGTAAAACAATCTTGAAATAGCTTTAGATTAGCGCGTCTCTGAGCTGTCATCTTAGGTAGTTTTTTCAACTGCTCTAACCCAACTGCTGCATTAATCTCCTGTGGGCGCACATTGTAGCCAGGCAGGACAAACCGATAAGCCTCCGCAAATGAATCCTCACCAGGAGGAAATATCTTTGCATCTTTAGGAACATCGCGCACCCAACCATGGGCTCTTATAGATCTACAAAGGCCATCTATTTCCATAGAGTTTGTTAGGACCATACCGCCTTCGCCAGTAGAAATGTGGTGGGAGAAGAAAAAGCTGAAAGTACTTATATCGCCAAATGTGCCTGCTTTTTTGTCCCCTAATTCTGCATCAAGTGACTCACAATTATCTTCAAACATAAAAAGCTCGTTTGCATCTGCAAAAGATCGAATTTCATCAAGAGCCGCAGGATTTCCAAGAATGCTAACTGCAAAGATCGCCCGTGTTTTTGGACTTAAAGCATTTTTTAACTGTGAGACATCAATGTTTAAAGTATCTATTTCAACATCTACAAAACGTAATTTAAGTCCATATTGTTGCAAGGGATGATAAGTGGTCGACCAAGAAATTGCTGGAACAATTATTTCATCTCCTGGCAATAGAGGAGAGGTTGTTAAATAAAATAAGCTGGCAACTGCAATAAGATTGGCCGAAGATCCAGAATTAACCATAATGGCATACTTAGAACCATGGTAATCAGCAAATGCCTTCTCAAAGGCTTCAACTTCAGGACCAAGAGTATAGCGACCACTGTCTAATACACGCTCGATAGCTTCACGTTCCTCTCGCCCCCAAGTGTCGGCTGCAAGTTCCCAAAACATCTAAAAAGGACCTCGAAAGGCTACTTCATGCGGCAGAATTGGTTCAACATCTGGCTTCCATTGTTTTTCCTTGGGACGAACCATTGAAAAGGCTCGAGTGGCAATCGAAGCGGCGTTTGGATAAAAAAGTTTTTCTAACGTGGGAGTTGTTGGGCAAGTCGTAGAAGCATAGCCCATCCGACCAACCGACGACAAACTTGCCTGTTCACACACAGCAGCAACAATTTCAGCTCCCGCTCCAGCAGTAGTCCATGCATTATCAACTACGAGTAGTTTTCCAGTTCGTTTTGCAGAACTTGCAATGGAATCTATGTCCAAAGGCATAAGTGATACTGGGTCAATGACTTCAGCAGAAATACCAACTTCAGATAGCAAATCTCTGGCAGCCAAGCATTCTATAAGCATATAGGAGATGCCAACAAGCGTTATATCTGAGCCCTCTCCAACAACTCGAGCGTTCCCAAAATCAACTATATATGGATCCACTGGCACTGGAGCGTCGGTTGAATATAATAAACGATGTTCAACAAATATTACGGGATTGTTATCTCGAATGGCAGCCATCATACACCCCTTCGCATCATAGGCATTTGTAGGCGCCACAACTTTAAGGCCAGGAACATGCATGAACATGGAATGCAAGCCTTGACTATGCTGAGCACCCTGGCCCCATGATTTTCCTATGATAGACCGAGCAACCATTGGAACCTTAGTTTGCCCCCCGTACATATAATGCGCCTTAGCAGCCATATTGATTAGTTGGTTCATGCATAAAAGTAAGAAATCCATGCGTATATGAACATGAATGGGGCGCATACCAGCCATCGCCGAACCAATACAAATACCGGTAATCGCATCTTCTGATAGAGGTGTATCCATCACACGCTCAGATCCAAATTTTTCTAATAAACCTTGTGTTGTTCCTTGTATCCCCTTGTGATCATCAACGTTAAGGCCAATAACAAAAACGTTTTCATCCAATTCCATTTCTTGTTCGACTGCTTCATTCAATGCATCGACATAACTCAGGATTCTAACATTTAAATCAGTCTGCGTAGACATGACTGAAAAGCTCCTTTGAATCTGGCCACGGACTATCTTCCGCAAATTTAACTGCCTCGGCAATTTTCTTTTCTATATCAATATCAATAGCTTGACGTTTTAAATCTGTGAGCATTTTTGCTGTGGTAGTTAATGGGTCATTTTTCTGCCAAAAAGTTAGCTCGTCTCGAGAACGATAATCTTCATCATAATCCTCCCCTGGGCCAACGTGTTCGCGCCAACGATACGTCTTACATTCCATAAATTGTGGCCCTTCGCCTGAGCGAATAGCGTTCAACGCAGCTTTAGCGGTTTGACGAATTGCAAAAACATCGCCATCACTAATTTCATGTGTAGAAATAGAATAAGTGCTAACTCTTTCACACAAGGCCTCCTTTGCCCAACGATTAGATAAAGGCGAATGAATGGCAAAACCATTGTTTTCACAAACAAATAAAATCGGCAGATTATGTAGAGATGCAAAATTTAGTGTTTCTGAAAAAACACCTTCTTCAGTCGCGCCGTCACCAAAAAAACAAACCGTGACCCGACCTAAATTTTCACGTTTTAAGGCAAGGGCATATCCTGCGGCTACAGGAATAGTTGTTCCAACAACAGCCGACATGCCAAGAACACCCGCTTTCATATCAATGAGGTGCATAGACCCTGCTTTTCCACCAGCTCCACCCGTACCCTTGCCATAAAGCTCTGCAAACATTTGGTTTAAATTTCCACCCTTTGCAAGGTAGGCAGCATGTCCACGATAGGTTGCCGACATAATATCATTTTTTTCAAGGACATCGCATACACCAACCGACACGGATTCCTGTCCAATTGATAGATGAACTGGGCTTTTAATTTTATCCGAAGGATAGATGCGGGCTATCTCTTCTTCAGTACGCCTAATTAATCGCAGAGAATAATATACCCTTGCCAGCATTTCCGGATCAGGGCATTTTACGCTCATGAGCACTTCCAAAGAGGTAAAGTGTATAAATTTGCAATAACGGTTTTAACTTCCTATTTGACAGCAACGCACCAAATTCTAAAGAAGTAATTAAGAAAAAACCTTTACCACTTTAGCAATTGGCACGTTATCAGATTTCGTCAGCTTTACAGGCTATACCAAACGTGTTGGTTTTAACAAACCTTAACTCTGTTAACGACGTTCGCCAAACAACCTGAGTAACATCAAAAATAAATTGATAAAGTCAAGATATAGGGTTAGAGCCCCCATAATTGCCTTTTTTGAAGCCGTTTCTGAACCATCAACTTCTGAATACATATTTTTTATTTTCTGGGTGTCATAAGCTGTCAAACCAACAAAGATTAAAACCCCTAGTACGGATATGACAAAATGCATAGCCGAACTTTGTAAGAACATATTTACAACACTAGCAATTATAATTCCAATTAGGCCCATAAATAAAAAAGAGCCCAAACCAGACAAGTCTTTCTTGGTTGAATAGCCATAAAGGCTCATTGCTGCAAAAGTTCCCGCTGCAATAAAAAATACGCGCGCTATTGACGCCCCTGTATATGTTAGAAAAATATTTGATAGCGATAATCCCATTACAGCAGCAAACCCCCAGAAAACGGCTTGTGCCGTTGAAGCCTTCATCCTGTTAATACCAAAACTAAGGGCCAGAATAAAACCTAGCGGTGCCAACATAGCAATCCAAGCTAAGCCTGTTGGTTCAAGATACCCACTAGGTCCAGCAGTATACATCAAACCCGTAATCGCCGGTATATTAGCGGTTACATATGCTATAATACCAGTCAGCGCTAGTCCCGATGCCATATAATTATAGATACGCAGCATATACTCGCGAAGACCAGCGTCAATCGTGGTTGTATACGTTTTATCCGCACTCGTGCGAAGCGAAAATTTCTGGTCTTGTCCAAAAGCCATAAGGAGCTCCTATCGTTTACAGTATGGTGATAAAATTTACTAAGCCTATATATGGCATAAAACCAAATATATTCAATAGAGATTTGATATCCTTCGTTGATGAAACTTGTTCCGCAATGTAAAAAGTAGAATAAAAAGAAGGTTGGGAGATGCAATACTTTAAATACGCACATTCCGATGCCGAAGATTGGTCTAGTATTGCTAGAGCGCTAGTGCATGGATTAATTAGCGGTGAAAATCTAACCCAAGAACCCGGAGAGGCTTTATTAGGTGTTTTGTATGTAACTGATCTTATTTCAAATGATATGGATCAAATTCTTTCTCATCTACGCCAAACTACTGGTATAGACGAATGGATAGGAACTGTAGGGATTGGTGTTTGTTCAACAGAAGCTGAATCTTTTGATTGTCCCGCAGCCGTAGCAATGGTTGCTAGATTGCCCGAACAAGATTTTTTTGTCTTTCCTACCATCTTGGACAAAATTGAAGATTTAAATGAAGATACTTTAAAATGGATTGAAACCAAGGCTCCTCCATTTGGAATTATTCATTGTGACCCAAATAACCAAAAATCTGCAAAAATTATTGAAGATTTAGGCGGATTTATTTCTGGATTCATAGTTGGTGGTTTCACAGCATCAAGAAGTGGTCAACAGCAAATCGCTGGAGATATAACTGGCAGCGGTGTTTCAGGTGCCCTTTTTACTTCAAATATAAAAGTTGCTACTGGACTATCTCAAGGCTGCATTCCTGTTGGCTCAGCACATGTTGTCTCAGATTGTCTAGATAACGTAATTTTTGGCCTTAATGGAAATAACGCACTGGATGTATTTAAAAACGATATTGGAGAATTGCTAGCGCATGATCTCAAAAAAACTTCTGGTTACATCCACGCAGCATTTCCCATAGAGGGCACTGATACAGGAGATTACATTGTTCGTAATTTGATCGGAATTGATACAGATCGTGGTTGGTTGGCAGTTAGTGAAAATATACAAGCCGGAGACCGGATAATTTTTGTACGCCGAGACCCAAAAAGCGCTGAAAAAGACCTGATAAAAATGCTAAAAAACCTTAAAAACCGTCTGAACAAAGAGCCACGAGGAGGAATTTATTTTTCTTGCATAGCACGCGGGCCAAATTTATTTGGTGATGAAGGTAAAGAACTATCAATTATTCGAAATTTCATGGGTAATATTCCGCTCGTTGGCTTCTTCGGAAACGGTGAGGTGTCCAACAATCGGGTGTATAATTATACTGGTGTTTTAACGCTTTTTCTTTAGACAATAAAATTAAATCTTTTAGTGCCTAATTAATGATGGCCTTTGTTTTTGAAATTATACTAAATAAAATACCAAATCTAAATTAAAACATTCTATTGAAAGTAACGCTTTGAAAATAAATAAACTGGGTCGAACTGGAATAAAAGTTAGCCGCATTTGCCTTGGCACCATGACTTATGGTGAGCAAAACACAAAAATAGAGGCTCATAGACAACTAGATCTAGCCGTTGATCATGGCGTCAACTTTCTTGACACAGCTGAAGCTTATTCCTTCCCTGGTCGTCGTAAAACGCAAGGGATGTCTGAAAAAATCATTGGGGAATGGTTACTTGCTCGCAATAACAGGGATAAAATAGTTATTGCTACAAAAATTACAGGACCAAGCGATCAAAGATCACATATTCGTGGGGGTGAATTAAGCTATTCTCACAAACAAATTTCAGAAGCAGTTGATCTAAGTCTAAAACGTTTAAATACAGATTACATAGACCTATATCAGACGCATTGGCCAGAAAGAAAATCTAATTACTTTGGTAAACTTGGTTATTCCCATACCGAGGAAAATGAAAAGATCACACCTCTAGAAGAACAGCTGGATGCACTTAATCAACAAGTCAAAGCAGGGAAAATTCGAGCCATTGGCGTTTCTAATGAAACCGCCTGGGGATTAATGAAATTTCTTAATATATCTGAACAAACAGGCTTAACTCGAATAGCAACTATTCAAAACCCTTATAATCTGATTTGCCGCCAATTTGAAGTTGGACTTTCAGAAGTTTCAATCCGTGAGGATGTAGGTCTTTTAGCCTATTCACCACTTGCATTCGGCGCTTTGACTGGAAAATATTTAAATGGAAATTTACCTGAAAAATCGCGACATAAGTTATTTCCACAATTCGTACGCTATTTTAAGCCGGCGGGAATAAAAGCAACTGAATCTTATGTTTTGCTTGCTAAAAAACATGGGCTTGAACCATCGCAAATGGCACTTGCGTTTGTTAATTCTCAAAAATTTTTAACAGCAAATATAATAGGTGCAACCACTGAAAAACAGCTTATATCCAATTTGAACGCCGAAAATATAATTCTATCTGATGAAGTAATAAAAGATATAGACTTAATTCATAAAAGTAATTCCAACCCATCTCCTTAAAAATCGACTTAGATCAAATTTGAAATTTTGAGAAGTTTTTAGTAAATGCAATGTATTACGAATTACAGAGCACGTCTTGGAGAAAGTCCAGTTTGGTCTAAAGAGGACAACTGTATTTATTGGGTGGACATTCTTGGCCCCAAACTTCTTTGCACAGATATTTTTACTCAAAAAACAAAACACTGGGACATGCCAAGTCCAGTGGGAATGATTGCCTTACGTGCTAGTGGTGGACTGATTGTTGCCTTAGAAGACGGCATTTACAGCTTTGATAAAGCAAATAAAAAATTAAGTTTATTATCCTATCTTGAAAAAGATACTTTAGAAAATCGGGCCAATGACGGTAAATGTGATGCCGAAGGGCGCTTATGGCTAGGCACCATGAATAAAGTTGATGCAACACAGCCAACAGGTGCCTTCTATAGAATTAACCCTGACTTAACAACCGAACAGGTTGAATATGGTTTAAGAATACCTAATGGCCTAGCCTGGAATGCAAGCAATACAGTTATGTATCATACTGATACTAGGAGTAATATGGTCTACACTTATAACTTTAACCTCGCCACTGGGATCAGATCGGAAAAAAAAGAATTATTTTCTTACAGACGAAATGAAGTGGGTAGTGTGGATGGTGCAGCCATGGATGTTGAGGGCGGCTACTGGGCAGCTCTTTATGGTGGTGGCAAAATAGTACGCATCATGCCTGACGGTAACATTGAACGAGAAATACTTTTACCTGTAACTCAACCAACCATGCCCGCTTTTGGTGGACAAGATATGAAAACTATATTTATTACAACTGCTTACCAAAATATAGAAGCAGATGATTTGTCATCACAAAATCTTGCCGGCGGGCTACTGTCAGTTCAAACTGATATTCCTGGCCATCCAGTTTATCCCTTTGGTGGTTAAAAAATATTTTAGGGTTTAAAAACCAAACCGATTTAACGTTCGTTCAACAGAACTAACATATCCCCCACCAAATAACCTAACATGAACGAGTAGGGGATAAAGATTATAAATATCGATTCGTTCCTCAAAAAATCCTGGCCGAATATTACAAAGATCGCTATAGCGCTCAAAAAATTCATTGCCGAAAGTATTAAACATAGTAGAAAATGCGAGTTCAATTTCTGAATCTGCATAATAAATCGCTGGATCTATAAAACCAGAAATTTTTCCATTATAACTCAAAACATTTCCACCCCACATATCACCATGGATTAAGGATGGTTTTGCTGAATTATCTAACCAATTCTCAAGATTTTCAGAAAATCTCTCAATGCGACCCATCAATTTTATGGGTAACCGTTTAGCTTCTAAGCTCTCTCTTGCCATATAAATCAGACGTTGATCACGAAAAAAAGAAACCCAGTTCTCATTTTTTTTATTCGGCTGATATAAGCCACCAATAACTGTTGCACAATCAAATCCAAAATGGCTTGCAACTACGCCATGCAACGCTGCTAAAAGTTCGGCAGCATGCTCCTGTGCTGTCCCAGACAATCCGCCGGCAACCTGTACCTCACTCATTAACAACAGCTCATCTTCAGCATAAAGAACATCTGGCACTGGTAATCCGCCAGGATTGCGAAGGTACTCTAACATAAAACCTTCTAGTTTTAGATTTGCTCCTGAATCACCTATCTTAGCAACTACAGTCTGGCCATTATTTAGTATTACTTCACGTACATCTGCTACGCATCCTCCACCCATTGATCGAAATTGCACAGGCTCATATCCAGTAATTTCAGTTATAATCTCTTTTAAGGCTTCACTCATTATTAAAAACTTACGGTTCTATAGGTATCGGTTTCGTATATCATCTAGAAGACCTATAGATGCAATTTCAATCATATCAAGAACGTCATCAAAGCCTTTAGCACCACCGTAGTAGGGATCTGGAACATCGGTAATATCAAGATTGGGTGCAAATTGTAAAAATTTATGCAAACAATCTTCTTGCCCAACAGGACAAAGCAAGCTTAGTTCGCGATGATTTTTTTGATCCATAGCAACAACATAGTCAAAAAGTCGGAAATCTTTTTGTTCAACTGTACGGGCACGCTGTAAAGAAATATCAATTCCACGCAACTTAGCTGCCGAAGTCGCACGCGAATCTGGCGGTTCTCCAACATGCCATCTACCAATACCAGCAGAATCTATACTAATTTTATCTGAAAGGCCTTCCCGCTCTACCAAGTCTCTAAAAACACCTTCAGCAGTGGGAGAGCGACAAATGTTTCCAAGACAAACAAAAAGTACATTTATCAAGGTACAACTCCAGTTAACAACAAATGAAAAATTAAACTTTTTATTCAGATAGAAATAATCCTAAATTTATGGATTTATATTTTTTATTTTTTTACAATACATACAAAAAACTTCTTTAAAAAAACCCGAAATAATAAAAGATATGGGCGTATCAACTACAAATACAAATTCTAAATTGAAAAAATTATTTGTGAAATTAAATTTTATGAATAAAAAAACTTTTAATTAATCAATTGTTTTACTGAAATCACCTCACCTGTTTTATTTAGGACACCAAAAGTATGGCATTAAATTTAAAGCCTTTGGTTTTAAAAAAGGAAAAACGGGTTTTTTTAGAAGATGTAATTTGGGGTCTTAGTCAAAATCAAAAACAACTAAATTGTAAATATTTTTATGATGAGCGTGGCTCTAAGCTATTTGATGATATTTGCAACCTTGAGGAATATTATCCGACAAGAACAGAAATAGCCTTGCTCAATTCATATGGTAAAGAAATTGCTGATTATATTGGTTCGGACATCTGCTTAATAGAATATGGTTGTGGTTCACTATTAAAAACAAAAATTTTAATTGATGCCCTTGAACAACCTCGATTGTTCATACCGATAGATATTTCAGAAGAGCACTTACTAAAATCAGCTGAAAATTTATCAACCAAATGCAAGGGGCTTAAAATTTTACCTCATGTGGCTGATTTTACTAAAACTATGGACTTGCCAAAGCAGATATATACTGAGGACAATAGATGCGTGGGTTTTTTCCCTGGATCTACTATTGGCAATTTTAATCATGACGACGCAATTAGCTTCCTAAAAGAAGTTGCAAAAACAGTAGGTAAGGGCGGTGGTCTTCTTATTGGAGTAGATACAAAGAAGGACACAAAAACTCTTATTAATGCCTACGACGATAAAGCTGGGGTAACTGCCGCCTTTAATCTTAATATAATTAAACGAATTAATCATGAACTAGGCGGAAACTTTGACGTGGCTGCTTTTAACCACAAAGTCGTTTATAATAAATTTGAAGGTCGTATTGAACTTTATTTAGAAAGCCTAAAAAAACAGATGGTACAAATTCAGAATTTTGAGTTTTCATTTAATAAGGGGGAGACCATCCACACAGAAAATTCATATAAATATTATACAGAAGAGTTTACATCTCTCGCTAAAAACGCTGGTTTTTTCTCCGTTAAGACTTGGGTAGACGAAAATCAATTATTTTCACTCCATTACCTAAAAAATTAGGTTTTAAAAACGTTCACTGAATTAAACGCATAAAAGTTATTTATATAAATTTACTTTTTCTCAATATTTTTTCCAAGTCTTAGCCTTAGAGCATTGAGTTTAATAAAACCTTCTGCATCAAATTGATTATAAACAGTATCAGATTCAAATGTGGCTGTTTCTTGAGAATATAAGCTTACAGGTGATTTTCGGCCCGTAACTGTGACATTACCTTTATATAATTTTAGTTTTACCGTACCAGTTACATTTTCAGAAGCTTTATCAATGGCAACTTGCATAATTTCTCGCTCAGGGGAAAACCAAAAACCGTTATAAATAGTTTCCGCATAACGTGGCATCAATTCATCTTTTAAATGCATTGCACCGCTGTCTAGCGTCAAGCTCTCCATAGCCCGCCGAGCATAAAATAATACCGTACCTCCGGGGGTTTCATAAACACCTCTCGATTTCATACCAACAAAGCGGTTTTCAACGATATCTTCTCGCCCAACACCATTATTACCTCCTAGCTCATTTAATGCTGTTAAAATCGCAGCTGGTGATAATTTTTTTCCATTAACAGCAACTGGATCACCTTTTTTAAATTCTATTTCAACATATGTTGGTTCATTGGGTGCATCTTCAGGTGCCACTGAACGAGTAAACATTTTTGCATCTGGCTCAATCCAGGGGTCTTCCAGTGCTTTTCCCTCATAACTTATATGCAAAAGATTAGCATCTGTAGAATAGGGCGCTTCACCTGTATTATCTTTAGGTACAGAAATTTGATTTTTTTGAGCATAATCAATTAATTTGGTACGACTATTCAAATGCCACTCCCTCCAGGGAGCAATGATTTTTATATTCGGATTCAGGGCATAATAGCCAAGCTCGAATCGCACTTGATCATTACCTTTACCTGTTGCACCGTGAGCAACTGCATCAGCGCCTACTTGATCTGCAATTTCAATTTGCCGTTTAGCTATTAAAGGCCTAGCAATGGACGTTCCAAGTAAATAAGTGCCTTCATAAATTGCATTAGCTCGAAACATTGGGAAAACATAATCCTTAACAAATTCCTCTCGCAAATCTTCAATAAAAATTTCCTTAACACCGAACAATTCTGCTTTTTCCCGAGCCGACTTCAATTCCTCACCTTGTCCGAGATCTGCTGTAAAAGTAACAACTTCACAATCATAGGTATCAACTAGCCATTTAAGAATAACTGAGGTGTCGAGGCCTCCAGAATAGGCGAGCACAATTTTTTTTATTTTATCTCTCATAGAACTTAACCTTATGTTTTTATAACACCTATGAATTTATTTTATTATGAGAGCGCAGAGTATAGGCAAAACAGATTCTTGAGCAAGAGAAAGGAAGAGCATAAAATCCATATATGAAAATTGAACAACTATATACTCCAGACCTTATTCTCGACAAAGCCCGACTACTTCGTAACATCTCTTCTATGAATGTAAGGGTTAGGGAACTAGGGGTTAACCTTAGGCCTCACATGAAAACAGCAAAATCAGCTGAAGTTGCTCGATTTGCTGTAAGACAAAATCAAGGGGGAATCACGGTTGCTACTTTATCAGAGGCCGAATACTTTTTTAAAAATGGTTTTTTAGATATTACTTTTGCCGCCTGTATAATTCCAACAAAGCTAGATAGAGCAGCTGCATTGCTTGCTAAAGGGGCAGATCTTAAACTAATAACGGATAATACAGAAGTTGCCATGGCAATCGCCAATTATAAACTTCCTAAAGGTCTTTGTTTTAAAGTACTGATCGAAATAGACTGTGGCGAACACCGTACTGGAATTTCTTTTTATGAGCCTGAACTTTTAAAAATTGCAAGCATTCTCCAGACAGCACCAACAGCAGCCTTGGAAGGGGTTCTAACTCATGCTGGTCACTCTTATAGCTGTCGAACAAAAAGAGCTATGGCGAACATAGCAGAAGATGAGCGTTTTGCAGTAGTTAGCGCAGCAAAGACATTGCAAAAAAAGGGCTTTACCTGCCACACTATAAGTGTTGGTTCAACTCCTTGTGTGATGTTTGCGCGCAATTTAGCTGGCGTTACAGAGGTTCGGCCCGGAGTACATATGTTTGGTGATATGTTTCATGCCGGACTAGGCACGCGGAAGATTGATGAAATTGCAGTCACAGTTTTGGCATCAGTCATTGCCCATCGCAAAAGCGACAATCAATTATATATAGACGCCGGCGGTCTCGCGCTTTCAAAAGATCGGGCCACGCAAGCTTTCAATGGTAATAAAGATTGTGGATATGGGCGTATTTGTAGCGTAAAGACAGGTGAACCAATATCGGATCTTTTTGTAAAATCTGTTCATCAAGAGCACGGACTTGTCGTCAGCAAAAATCCATTGCCCTTTGATTTCTTGCCGATTGGATCTAAGGTTCGGGTAATTCCAAATCACATATGTATGACGGCCGCGGCGTATAGCTCATACAAGGTGATCGACGGTGGAACAGAAATCGTTGATAATTGGGATAGGTGTAACGGTTGGTAAGTTTTTTAACTTAATTATTTTAACAATGAGCTTCCAATATTGGGGTCAGTCTCATTTTTAGAATTTAACCAAACATCAATTTGCGGTTTTATTTCACTAAAGGGCTGGTAGCCCGCGCTTAAAAGCCTAAGCTTTTCATTTGCCCTCAAAATTATAGTTGGAAAACCGGAAACACCCATGCTTTGTGATCTAAAAAAATCACTGGCTGTTAAATAAATCATTTTACGAGTTGGAAAAAGTTCTTTGAAATCACTTTTCTTAACACCAGCCGATTCAGCAAGAATTGCCAAATTTTGAACTTCCGTGATATCACAGTTTTCTGCATAGAACGCCCTATGCAGAATCTCTAAAAAACCTAGAGAACGTTTAGGCTGTAAAAACCTAACAGTTATTAAAGCACGGCAAGCAGGTTCTGTATCATAAATAAAATTTTTTCGGTCAAAAAAAGAAAAATCAAACGGTTGTCCAGTTGCCTCATGAACATGATTCCAATGTTGGTTGATTTCTTCTTTTGCACGATCATTCAAAGGCTCAGAGGTTAAGGGTCTGAGCCCACCAACGATTGGGTAGATAGGCGCAGAATCTCCATATGTTTCAAAAAGTTTGCTTATTACCGGAGAAAAGCCCCAACACCATGAACACATCGGATCAACTATAAGAAGTATTTCACGGTCCATTGTATGTGGTCCTTAAATCTAGGCGCTAACAGTTGCTATGTTTTTAAGTGAGAGATTTGTTTTTTTACTAGATATGCTCTTAAAACGTTTGCTTGAGGATTTTAACTGCCCACATGCAGCCATTATATCACGGCCTCGTGGCTGGCGTATCGGTGCTGATAATCCACCATCATTAAGAATTTTGGAAAAGCGATTAATAGTCTTAGAAGTAGAACACTCATATACTGTGCCTGGCCATGGATTAAACGGTATTAAGTTAAATTTAGCAGGAATATTTTTTACCAGACGAATCAACTCCCTAGCATCAGCATCCGAATCATTAATCCCTTTTAACATGGCATACTCAAAAGTTATGCGCCTAGCATTATTGGCTCCAGGATATGCCTGGCAAGCTTTTAAAAGACTTTTTATTGAATACTTACGATTGATTGGAACCAGAACATTTCGAAGTTCATCAGTACTAGCATGAAGACTAATTGCCAAATTCACCCCCAGCTCCTCACCGCAACGCTTTATCATCGGAACTATTCCAGAGGTGGAAAGTGTAATTCTACGCCTAGAAATTGAGAGGCCATCCCCATCCATAATTATTTTAAGTGCTTTTGCAACTTCGTCATAATTGAGAAGCGGCTCTCCCATACCCATCAAAACTATATTTGTTAGCAGTCTATCTTTACAACCACTCGGCCATTCAGAATAAGTGTCCCTAGCTAGCATAACCTGATTAACAATTTCTTGTGCCGTCAAGTTGCGTACTAGTTTTTGTGTTCCTGTATGGCAAAAAGAACAATTAAGGGTACAGCCTACTTGAGAAGAAATGCAAAGTGCGCCTCGATCATCTTCTGGAATAAAAACGCATTCAGCCTCATGAGAATCTTGAAATTTTAATAACCATTTACGTGATTTATCAATAGATTTAAATTCACAGGATATTTTAGGCCGGTCTAAACAATAATGATTGGAAAGTTTAGTTCGAAAAGACTTCGACAAGGTGGTCATTTTTAAGAAATCAATTGTGCCCTGATGATAAATCCAATGCCATAACTGTTTTGCACGAAACGCTTTCTCTCCAAAATCAAGCATTTCTTGATTTAGCTCTTCGCGATCTAAGCCAATTAAATTTTTCAATGCACAAACCATGAGTTAAGACATAGGACTTTTTTTAGAAAAATACTACGATAAAGACTAGGTGATAGGTGTTTTATCAAATCTTATAGGAAACTATTATTAGATACCTAATCTTTCTATAATTTTCTAGTTAACAGGGTTTTAAATTTAAATTTTTAAGTTAACAATATATTACACTACATGACTGTCTAATCATTTGTTTTCTGGTTTGTCCAAGTATCTCTAAGGCCGACAGTTCTATTAAAAACCAAATTATTTTCTGTGCTATCTATATCCAAACAAAAATAACCTTGACGTTCGAATTGAACTGTTTCGTTTAATTTAATCTTAGAAAGGCTTGGTTCTAATTTACAATTTTCTAAAATTTTTAAAGAATTCGGGTTGATTTCTTTTAAAAATTCATCCCCACTCAATTCCGGTTCTTGGTTTTTAAATAGATGATCAAATAAACGAACTTCTGCTGTTAAAGATTCATTTACTGAAACCCAATGAATTGTACCCTTTACTTTGCGCCCATCAGAGGCGTTGCCACCTTTAGTGTCCTTATCATATATGCAACGTAGCTCTATAATATTTCCATCAACATCTTTAATGACTTCTGTACAGGTTATAAAATAAGCAAATCGCAACCTAACCTCGCGGCCTATCCCCAACCGAAAGAAATTGTTTGACGGATTTTCCATAAAATCACTTCGCTCAATAAAAAGTTCTCTAGTGAATGGAATTTCTCGATTACCGCGTGTTTCATCTTTAGGATGGTTTTTAGCTAATAGTTTTTCAATCTTGCCACTAGGATAATTTTCAATAACTACTTTTAGTGGATCCAAAACACCCATACGGCGAATCGCTATCTCATTCAAAGATTCACGAATGCAATAATCTAAATAAGAAGTCTCAACTGTGCTAGCCGCCTTAGTAATACCAATACGGGCACAAAAGTCCCGTATCGCTGCAGCAGGGACACCACGTCTACGCATGCCCGCAATAGTTGGCATCCTTGGATCATTCCAACCACCCACATGCTTCTCATCTACCAAAAGAGTTAATTTACGCTTCGAAAGCACCGTATATGTCATATTCAGTCGGGCAAACTCATACTGACGTGGTACACTTGGAACCGGCAATTTTTCTATATGCCAATCATACAGTGGTCGATGATCCTCAAACTCAAGCGTACAAAGTGAATGGCTAACGCCTTCAATCGCATCAGACTGACCATGTGCAAAATCATAAGTCGGATAGATACACCAAGTTTTACCAGTTCTAGGGTGTTCGGCATGTAAAATTCTATAAATAACTGGATCACGCATGCTTATATTGCCCGAAGACATATCAATCTTGGCACGCAACACCTTTTCACCGTCTCCAAATTCACCCTTTGCCATAAGACGAAATAGTTTAAGGTTTTCTTTTCGCTCTCGCTTTCTAAAAGGGCTAGCTTGTCCAGGCTTAGTCAAAGTCCCCCTAAATTTACGAATCTCATCTGCAGATAAATCGTCAACATAAGCGTTGTCCGTTTCAATAAGATGCTCCGCCCATGCATAAAAAGTTTCGAAATAGTCCGACGCATAATGTAAATTATCCCCCCACTCAAATCCCAACCATCGAACATCCTCAATAATAGAATCAATAAATTCTATTTCTTCATTTGCTGGATTGGTGTCATCAAACCGAAGGTGGCACCGCCCATTAAAATCAGCTGCAATGCCAAAATTTAAGCAGATAGATTTTGCGTGTCCAAGGTGCAGATATCCATTGGGCTCTGGGGGGAAGCGTGTTACGACTTCTTTAATACGATTTTTTGCAATATCTTCGACAATAAAATCACGGATAAAATTTCCAGGATTTTCTTTTAATTTATCCGTTTTCATAACAAAATTACCCTAGTCTTATTTGTACTTACAAGCTTTGTTAATAGTTTTCCATGCTGCCGAAAAACCTTTTAAAGAGTAAGTATCAGTTGTTTTTGTTTTTCTAGAAGAAATTCCTTTAACGATCATTTGCTTTCCTCGTTTCATAGCCTCAATGAGAGCAATGTCTGTTTTTTTATTATGAGTAAATGCATGGCCAGCATCAGTAAAAAGATTAAAGGCGTTTTTTTCAATAACAACAGCCACCTCTGATGCTTTTAAATATTGATAACCCGCTTTAATGCTAACTTCGCCGAAACTTTTCTCTGCTGGCCGGTGGGTTATCAGCATATAGCTCTCTCCTCTTTTTTTATAATTTCCATGGGATCTTTGAGGGTATGCGCCAATATAGCAAAAAAGATTTTTACCATTGAGCTCACTAAAAGCTTCCCAAGATCCAAAAACGCCTAAATTTTTTGCCTCCTTTGCTACAACAGGAAAGTTAAAGTTTATAGCAATCAGCAAAAATAAAAAATTATAGATTATTTTCGTTATTTTTTTCATAAAATGATTTTAACCTCTTGCCAACTATTTACTCGAATGGAACTGATAACTGATGGTAACTAATAATGCGTTAATTATCGAAGTAACTCGTGGAGATATGGTTGAAAGCAAACACCGTGGACATTGTGTTGTATCCGATTCAGCAGGCCAAATATTATATACTTGGGGCGATTCAGATTTATTAATATATCCGCGTTCCGCAATCAAACCTTTACAAGCAATGGCAATAATAGAAACCGGTGCAGCTGATGCTTTGCAAGTTAAAGAAACAGAGCTTGCACTTGCTTCCGCTTCTCATAGTGCAACAAATCTTCATGTGAAATTGGTATGCGATTGGCTTCAACGCATCGGTTTAAGTTCTACTGATTTAGAATGCGCTGGTCATAATCCCATGAGCCGCGATGCTGATAATGATTTAGTACGAGCCAGAAAATCACCTCGTGCGATTCATAACAATTGTTCCGGTAAGCACGCAGGCTTTTTAACAACAGCTCTTTACATGGGCGAAGATATAGAGGGGTACACTAGATCTAGCCACCCAGTACAAAAGCGCTTGCTAAATATTCTTAGTGACATGGGGAATATTGAACTTTTAAATTCACCAAGAGGTATTGACGGCTGTGGCATCCCTGTGATTGGTATGCCTCTTAAGGCATTAGCCACAGCGCTTGCCCAAATGGCAGATCCAAAAAATTTAAACACTTCGCGTACTAACGCAGCAAAACGAGTGATTTCTGCAATGACTACTTATCCAAACTTAGTGGCAGGCCCCCAACGTTTCGACACCTTAATAATTGAAAAAGGAAAGGGAGATTTAGTTGTTAAAACAGGCGCAGAAGGTGTTTATGCCAGCATTCTTCCAAAATTAGGTCTTGGTATCGCAATAAAAATTGAAGATGGGGCTAAACGTGCAGCAGAAGTTTCGATATTAGCTATATTAAACTATCTAGGTGTTTTAAAAATTTTGCCAGAACAATCTATTTTTAATGCAGCCCAAAAAAAAATAGGCGTTGTTCGTATGCAAAAAGATTGGAATTAAATTAATTATTTTGGCACTAAACGATAGCCTCCGGGTTCAGTGACTAAAATCTTAGCATTGGTTGAATCAATTTCAATTTTTTGTCGCAATCTATAAATATGTGTTTCCAGGGTGTGGGTTGTAACACCCTCATTATAACCCCACACTTCATCTAGCAAAACATCTTTGCTGATAACACTTTCTGAAGTGTTATAAAGGTACTTTAAAATAGCTGTTTCTTTATCAGTAAGATAAATTTCTTTAAGATTATTTCTATTAACTAAAAGCTTATTAACTGGCTGAAAATTATAGGGACCTATATTATAGCTTGAATTTTCACCCAACTCCTGTTGGCGAAAGTGAGTGAGTATTCTGTTTAATAGCAAACCTAAACGAAATGGCTTAGTGATGTGGTCGATGGTATAGGCTTCAGCCCGTATGTCGCTATCAAATGATGTGTTAGAAAAAGTCAGCAAGATAATATGTGAGGTAAGGCCATTTGAGCGTAACAAGTTATAAAAATTTAGGCCGCAAGCATCGGAAGGGCCACTATTTATTATAATGATATCAAAAAATTCATCCTTTGCTTTCCTTAAAACTCCCGCCTTAGTTTCTATGGAGGCAATCAATATTTGTTCATGAAATTTAAGATGTTCGCCAAGTATATCATTGAGGATTGATTCCTCATCAAAAATTAAAATCCTCTTGCCATTTGTAATATTCATTTTCTCACATAGTCTTAATTTTATATCATTATTATAAAATCACTTTAATTTTATTCAAATTAGTATAAATACCCACTTAATATATGTTTTTTAAATTTTTTATTTAACTAATTATTATAAATAATGAAATTATGGTTATTAACAAAAAACCTTTTGAACATTTATCAATGCCCACCTCCAGAGAACCCGTTTCTTTGCTCTCAGTAGACCGTGCAATATCTGAACTGCGTCGTGGACGATTGATTGCAATTAGGGGTGCAGGTGGAATTGCTACTCTCGTGCAGGCTGCTGAAGCTGTAACCTCCGAATCACTTAAAGAAATAAACACTTCTAGCAAGTCTAATCCGGGACTTTCTATAACCTCCCGTCGAGCTGCTGTTTTAGGACTTAAAAAAACAACTGGTAAAATTATATCACTAACAATGAAAAAAAATTTTTCAGTTGAGGTAATCCGTAATTTAGCTGATCCTTTATCTAAATCACCTTTATCAAAAGGTGCCATTTCCTCCCTAACCATTAAAAACCATAAAAAACCAATTTATAACTGTGAAAGCGCCGCTGTAGCAATTACGAAACTTGCTCGGCTATTACCGGCAGCTATCACAGCAGAAATTATAGATCCAAAAGCTGATGACCTAGCAGCCTGGTGTGCTCGACATGATTTTCTCCTTATAGATGCAGGTGATGTTTTTCAATATGACAACGTTCAAGCCAGAACATTACAGGAAGTGAGCTCTGCTCGCGTACCATTACTTAACAATGAAAATACAAAAATCATAGCTTTTCGACCCATAGATGGCGGCCTTGAACACTTAGCAATAGTAATTGGTAATCCTGAAAAAAACACGCCCGTTTTAACACGACTTCATTCAGAATGCTTTACTGGTGATCTTTTGGGAAGTCTTCGCTGTGATTGTGGCGATCAACTGCAAGGCGCAACAAAAGAAATCGCTGAAGCAGGATCCGGAATATTATTATACCTTGCACAAGAGGGACGAGGTATTGGGCTAGTTAATAAACTCCGTGCCTATGAACTTCAAGATCGGGGATTTGATACGATTGATGCTAATGAACAACTGGGTTTTGATGCTGATGAAAGAGTTTATCTTCCTGCTGCAAAAATATTGTGTTTGTTGGGTTTTGAAAAAGTGCGTTTAATGACCAACAATCCTGATAAAGTAAAGGGACTCACTAAGTACGGTATTTCTGTAGTAGAGAGGGTTCAGCATACTTTTCCATCCAATGAGCATAATGAACATTATTTAAGTACAAAGGTTTCTAGGAGTGGGCATATATTTTAATAATCATAAAGAATTTGACAAATCTTAAAGTTCACTTAATCACATTTCATCTTAAATTTTGGTATTTATTGCCGATTTATTTTAAATTTAATTAATCTTAATAAGAAAAATAAAAATAAGTTATTGATTTAACATACTTAAATGTTCTGGCATTGATTTTGCTTATATTAAGTCTCACAGATAAAGCAAATTAAGAGCGGAACAGTTTTTAAAAATGAATACAATCAGACAAAGCGAGTATTCTTTGCACAAGAGCTTTGAATTAGTTATAGCCTCTTCAGAAGCTACCACTAACAAAAAACCGCAAACTCGCAGTTTAAAAACTAGTGAAGATTTTAATGCTTTTGAATATGGTGGACCTAAATTTAGCGACTTAATCGATATAATTAATCCACTACATCACATACCCGGAATTGGTACTTTATATCGCGAAATAACGGGTGATGCTATAAGCCCGGCATCAAAAGTACTAGGCAGTTCACTTTTTCTTGGCCCCCTTGGAACTGTTTCTGCATTAGCTAATATTTTAGTTGATGAAGCTACAGGCAAAGATCTTCCTGAACATGTTATGGCATTATTCGAAAAAACAGAAGAAATTGAACCCGATTCAAACAATTCTACACAAATTGCTCAAATTACGTCGGAAAATCAAACAAAATTAAAAAATCCGAATCATTTGCATAGCAAAGTAAAAATTACAGATACAGAACAATCAATTGATCCAGTGACGGCTTGGGCTATGGCAGAGAATGCTTATCGTCAACCTAATATAAATGATCTTCCATCCAAAAAATTTTCTGGAGCAGAACACCACATTAATTACAAATCTACTAATCCAGATGTACACACTACTAATGTTAGCGAGTGGGCAAGAGCAGAAATTTCTTATAGAAAAGCAAAATCTATAGCCGCTATACCATTTAAAGAAAGTCCAAAAATATTAACATCGGTCGTTCCTAAAACAATAAAAAATAATTATTTTGCAGACAAAAGCATCTCTAAGGAAGAACAGGCTTTTCAAGTTAATTTGCAAAGCCAGCTTCCAGAAAAAAATAGAATAAAGAACTACATGCCCCAAAAATCTCCGCCCAGTATGCCCAACAATACAGCCAGAAATAGGCAAGTGCCACAAGCTACAGATAGTATAATATTAAAAGATAAGGATTGGTTTTCAGATACTATGTTGTCAGCGCTTGGAAAATATAGTGACAGGGAAAAGCCAAATCGATAGAAGCTAGGTTTTGTTATTGGGTTTTTGGTAAAATTGAATGCAAATTAAAGTATGTTCTAAAAAATGTTTAAGATGGAAAAGTCAAAATGTACAATGTGCATTAGGCCGAAATGGCATCACGCTCAACAAAAAAGAGGGGGATGGGGCAACACCTGCTGGAATTTTTCCATTGCGACAAGTTTTTTTTAGAGCAGATCGCTTAAGAAAACCGAAAACAGCTCTCCCCATTAAAACACTTGAGCCACAAGATGGGTGGTCAGACGACCCAAGCGATCCAGCTTACAATACGCTAATTAAACGCCCTTATCGTTACCAACACGAAGCATTGTGGCGCGATGATCATGTTTATGATGTTATTGTTGAGCTAGGTCAAAATGATAATCCGCCTAAACCTGGTTATGGTAGTGCTATTTTTCTTCATGTAGCTCAACCAGATTTTAGTCCAACAGAGGGCTGTATTGCAGTAAAATTAGAGGATTTGCTATTGTTACTTACTGATTGTAATAAATTAACAACAATTAACATTTTAAATCTGAACAATTAAACAGTAAGTCGCTAGTTTAAATGCTTACAGAGCCTCTTCAATTGGACGATTTCCAAATACAACTGTCCCAATGCGAATATGAGTCGCCCCAAAACTAATTGCTGTTTCAAAATCTGCGCTCATTCCCATACTTAAATTTTTCAATCCATTACGTTTTGCAATTTCTCTAAGAAAAGCAAAGTGCAAAGCACTTTCCTCCTCCTGAGGTGGAACACACATAAGGCCAATTAAAGGAAGATCTAAATTATCCCTGCATTCAGTAATTAAAGAATCCGCCTCTTTAGGAAGAACACCACTTTTCTGAGATTCTTCTCCGGTGTTAACCTGAATAAAGCAATGCGGCCTACAAGCAGACTTATCCATTTCTTTGGCAACTTTACGGGCAATATCTACACGATCTATTGTATGAATATATTTAAAGGTCTTAACTGCACGAGCAACTTTATTTCCCTGTAAAGACCCAACGAAATGCAATTCAATATCGTTAAATTTTTCCTTTAGGGGGGGCCATTTGTCCAAAGCCTCTTGCAACCTATTTTCTCCAAATACCCTATGTCCTGCATCTAGGGCCATTTGCACCCTTGTAACAGAATGGTTTTTAGAAATGGCAATCTTGGTTACAGAGCCAACACTACGTCCTGAAGAAATTAAAGCCTCGTTAACTAAATCATCAATTTTATTTAGTGCTGTTGATATATCATTATTAGGATTCAAACTCATTGCTAATTTCTTTATCTTTTAAATTTTGCTTCCTTGCCTCTAAAGTAACCGCCATATTATTAAATTTAAAGGCGAGAATATTAAAAACTTACTTAACAATACAGGCTAATATAATTAAAGGTATCTAACTAACTGATGAAAAGCACGGCACTACCCAAACTAATTTTTATGACTGACGAAAGTCGACAGAAAGACCCTTTTCCAACCGTACGTTGCTTGCCATCCGGAAGTGCTGTTATTCTACGCCATTATAAAGATCCTACTCGTGTTGAATTAGCGACTCGTCTTATCAATGAAACAAGAGGGAAAAAAATCAAAATTTTAATCTCTGGAGATATTCGTTTAGCAACAAAGGTTGGTGCTCAGGGAATTCATATCCCTGAATTTATGGCCCAACATTGTAGCTGGACATGGCAAAACTGGAGAAAACCAACTTGGCTCATAACTGCAGCCGCTCATTCACCAAAAGCATTGATCCGTGCTAAAAAATTAGGTGCTCATGCAGCATTATTATCTCCCGTTTTTTCAACAAACTCACATCCTAACGCACCCCCATTAGGCGTGCTTAAATTTACTGCTTGGTGCAAAAAAAGCCCTCTTACAGTTTATGCCTTAGGTGGAGTAACACAAACTAATGCTAGGCGACTAAAAAACAGTAACATACAAGGAATAGCTGGAATCAGTGCTTTTATAGACAAACACTGACTAATATTAAAAAATTACTATTATGATATTTTTAAGAAAAGCCTTCTGGAGTTTATAAGAAAAAATACCTACAATATTAAAAAATGGGATGTATTTTTAATTTATGAAAATTAATAAACTAAATTTAAAATTTTTATTAGTGATGTTTTTTAGCCTTAGCATCATGTCATTAACCGGTTGCGGAATGTATGACGAGTATGTAGGCGGCGGTAGCAACACGAATAAAGAAGACAATACACAAGCAGACTATCATGATGAAACACCTATTGATGAAATTGATTACACCAAAAGGGATACACTCTTCGGCAAGGGCGGCCTAGATAACATCTTTGGAGGCGGTAGTAAGCAGCCAGGTGGCGGAGAGCTGGGGGTTAATAGTTTTTTATGGCGAGCATCTTTAGATACTATCGCTTTTATGCCGGTTAGTTCTGCCGACCCTTTTGGAGGTGTAATAATAACCGACTGGTATTCTCCCAGTGAAGCCCCTAATGAGCGATTTAAACTTAATGTTTATATTTTGGATAAAACGCTCCGTGCCGATGGAATAAGAGTTTCCGCCTTTCGTCAAGTACAAGACCGATTAGGAAATTGGAAAGACTCTGGCATACCAGATAAAACAGGCACTAAAATAGAGGATGCAATTCTTATAAGAGCAAGACAATTACGCAATCAGTCTAAAAATGAATAATTTTAATTGGCACAAAAAATTCTTTAGCTAAATGAAAATTTTATTTCCATACCATAATGAATTAGCCTGGGCAAAAAATAGCCAAGAGAATTCAAATCAAAAATTTTATAATTGAGTTCGTTTAATTAAAATGTCCCGTTACAATTTCAAGGAAACAGAATCTAAGTGGCAATCCATATGGGAACAGCGCCATAGCTTTCAGGTTGAAAAAGATCCTACTAAATTAAAATACTATGTTTTAGAAATGTTCCCATATCCTTCTGGTCGGATACATATGGGGCACGTGCGTAACTATACATTAGGTGATGTAGTTGCCCGGTATAAAAGGGCACAAGGCTTTAATGTGCTTCACCCAATGGGTTGGGATGCTTTTGGCTTACCAGCAGAAAATGCGGCTATAGCTAATAAGGTTCCCCCTACAGTATGGACCCATGAAAATATTTCAACAATGCGAAATCAGCTGAAATCAATGGGATTGTCTTATGATTGGTCACGTGAAGTTGCAACTTGTGATAAAAACTATTACCGACACGAACAAAAAATTTTTCTGGAATTCCTTAATGCTGGATTAGTTTATCAAAAGGAGTCTTGGGTTAATTGGGATCCAAAAGAAAATACAGTTTTAGCAAATGAACAAGTAATTGATGGCAAGGGTTGGCGATCAGGCGCGGATGTCGAAAGACGTTTATTTTCTCAATGGTTCTTAAAAATTACTGATTTTTCCAAGGACCTTTTAGATGGTCTTAGGCCCTTAGATCGCTGGCCTGATAAAGTTCGTCTGATGCAAGAAAAATGGATAGGTCGATCAGAGGGCGCAACTATTTATTTTAAAATCGAAAACAGTGATCAGAAACTTGAAGTATATACGACTAGGCCCGACACTATTTTTGGTGCTTCATTTTGTGCAATTTCACCAAATCACCCCCTTGCATTAAAGTTAAGTGACAAAAATCCGGATTTACAAACTTTTATTGCTGAATGCAGCCGCTTAGGCACTAGTGAAGCTTCTATTGAAACTGCAGAGAAATTAGGGGTCTTTTCTGGAGTAAATGTTCATCACCCTTTTTTAAAAGAAAAAATTCTTCCTATTTACATAGCTAACTTTGTTTTAATGGACTACGGGACTGGTGCAATTTTTGGCTGCCCGGCCCATGACCAACGAGATTTAGATTTTGCAAGAAAATATGGGTTGGACGTCATACCGGTTGTTGCTCCCCAAGATTTAGATCACGATGATTATATGATTAAAAACGAAGCCTTCATTGAAGATGGAGTTTTAATAAATTCAATGTTTTTAAATGGGCTTAATATAGATGATGCCAAAAAAACCATTATAGAAATACTTGAAAAGGAAGGTTCGGGTAGAGCAACTGAAAATTTTCGTCTTCGCGATTGGGGTGTTTCTAGACAACGTTATTGGGGATGTCCTATTCCGATCATTCATTGTGATAAATGTGGTGCGGTTCCAGTACCAAAAGAGGAGTTGCCAGTTGAATTACCCGATGATGTAAATTTTGATTTTCCTGGTAATCCACTTGAAAATCACCCTACATGGAAAAAAGTCTGCTGTCCTTTATGTAAAAAAGCAGCCTTAAGAGAAACTGATACTTTCGATACATTTTTTGAATCTTCTTGGTATTTTGCTCGTTTTTGTTCACCTAAAGCAGACAGCGCATTCGAACAAAGCGATGCCGACTATTGGCTACCTGTAGATCAGTATATTGGGGGCATTGAACATGCTATTCTTCACCTTTTATACTCCCGTTTTTTTACTCGTGCATTACAGAAAATCGGATACCTCAATATTTCTGAGCCGTTCGAAGGCCTCTTAACCCAAGGAATGGTTTGCCACGAAACATATAAAAATAATGAAGGTGACTGGCTGTTCCCTCACGAAGCAGATCAATACAAAGAATCTAAAAAATCAGTTTTAGTTGGCCGATCAGAAAAAATGAGCAAATCAAAAAAAAATGTTGTAGATCCCGAAACTATAATCGACACATATGGCGCTGATACCGCTAGACTCTTTATGCTATCAGATAGTCCACCAGAACGTGATTTAGACTGGACTGATTCAGGAATTGAAGGAGCTTGGCGTTATGTTAATCGACTATGGAGATTGGTTAATCAGTCAAAAAACATTATTTCAAATTTAAACGATACCCGCCCAGGGATACTAAGCGAGAATTCTCAAAATATGTTCAAAAAGCTTCATAGAACGATTGATGGCGTTTCTAAAGATCTTGACAAATTTCATTTTAATAAAGCAGTTGCACGAATACGAGAATTCACTAATGATCTGGAAGCATTCTCAGACGTAGAAGAAAATGCTAATTGGGTGCGCCGGCAAAGTCTTGAAGCTATAATATGCCTCATTGGTCCAATGTTACCACATCTGGGAGAAGAATTATGGTATACTTTAGGCTACAAAACGCTTTTGGTTGACACACCTTGGCCTCAGGCTGATCCAGAAATGCTAGTGGAAGAAAACATGACTGTTGGGGTGCAAATAAATGGTAAATTACGCGGAACAATTCAATTGCCTAAGGATTGCAATGATAAAACAGCAGAAGAAATGGCTTTAAATCTAGAAAATGTTAAAACTATTATCGGGTCAAACAATATTCGTAAAATTATCGTCGTTCCGAATCGGATTATAAATGTCGTTATTTAAAAAAATTTTATACGTTTTTGCTCTTTTTGCTACACAAGGGTGTGGATTCCAGCCTGTATATAATAGCGGGGATCGGGAGAGTTTTCCAGAATTTGCCCAAATCATAATAAATCAAATTCCCAACAGAAATGGACAAATCCTTCGCAACCATCTCTTATTTGCGCTCAATCCAACTGGGCGCAAATTAAAACCAGTTTATAATTTAAATATTAAGCTTTCTGAAAACACAACATCATTGGCAGTTCGCAAAAGCGCTTTTGCAACACGTGCTAATTTAACAGTTAGCACTAAATTTAATTTAAACAGGATTAAAGATAACAAGTCTCTTTATTCTGGAACGTCTAATATTACTGTCAGTTATAATATACTGGATACTGAGTATGCCACCCTTGCCGTTAAAAAAAATGCTGTAACTCGTGGGTTACTTGAGGTCAGTCAATCTATACATAATCAGCTAGGGTTCTACTTTTCGCGTATACATAACTAGTGAATTATTTTAGAAATGAAAATTTCTGGATCCCGTATTTCTAATTTTTTAAAGCAACCCCAAGAAAAAATCTTAGGTGTTTTATTTTTTGGCCCGGACCAAGGTCTAGTAAAAGAAAGGTCGAAGCACATAACTAAGTCAGTTATAGAAGATTTGAAAGATCCCTTTAGAGTTAACGAGCTTACACCAGCAGAACTTAAAGAAAATCCTCCCCTTTTAATAGATCAAGCTTCTCAATTGTCTTTTAGTGCTGGCAAAAAAGTTATTCGTGTTGTTGACGCCAATGATGCCCTTTCGGATATTTTTAAAAAATTTTTATCCAGCTCTAGTAATCATACACTAGTTGTTGCAGAAGCTGGTAATCTTACGCCTCGATCTTCTTTAAGAAAGCTATTTGAAAACTCAAAGGTAGGCGCTGCCATTGGTTGTTATGAAGATGATGCTAATACGTTAGAATCTGTAATTAAAGAAACTCTTCAACATTTTAAGTTAACAGTCTCAAGGGATGTTTTATCCTTTCTCACCAGTAATCTTGGATCTAATCGACTTGTAACACGTAGCGAATTAGAAAAACTCGCACTTTATGTAACTGCAAACAAAAAACATGAGGGTAAAATTTCTATTGATGATGTTATAGCCTGTATTGGTGACAGCGCTGCAAACTCTATGGATCTTTTGGTCTATGCAATGGCTGATGGTAATTTAAAAGCTCTTGATACATTGTTATATAAGTCCTTTGAGATCGGCACAAATAACGTCAGTATACTAAGAGCTGTGCAACGCCATCTACAAAATTTGCACCTTGTTATTGGAAGGGTTGAGAGTGGTCTACCAATTGAAAAAGCAATTGCAACAATACGTCCACCCATAATCTTCAAATATAAACCTCAATTTCGCTTGCAAGTGAATAAATGGAAACGGCAAAACCTTAACATAGCTCTCGAACTAATTACCAAAACCGAATTAAATTGTAAATCTAATGGTTTTCCAAGTAACGCTGGATGCCATCGTGCCTTAATGCGTATAGCGCAAAATGCTCGTAATTTAAGTTAGTTAAAATATATAAAAGACTTAATTGAAAGATGATTTAACTGCATTTTTATCAATTTTTAAAGCGCCACCATTATTTACACGTGACAAAATTTCATCCAGCTGATCTAAGGTTTCATAATCAATAGTTAATGCTCCACCCGTCTTATTAATTTTTATTGTGACTTTAAGCCCTAGTAGATTTGTTAAGTCCCTTTCAAGAGCTATGGTGTTAACATCCTTAATTATTCTCTTTTTAGGAGAAGCAATTTCCTTTTGTTTTAATTTTACCAACTTTTCGGTTTGTCGTACATTTAACCCTTGATCAACCACTTTCTTAGCTATTGTTAATTGATCAGGTGTATTTAACAAAGCTCTGGCATGGCCAGGTGATAGTTTGTTTTGCTCAAGTAATTTTTTTACAGCCTCAGGAAGGCTCAAAAGTCTAATGATGTTTGCTACATGGCTTCTGCTTTTACCAACAGTTTTAGATAGCTCCTCTTGTGTATGAGAAAATTCTTCTATTAAGCGTTGGTATCCCTTTGCTTCTTCTAAAACCGACAAGTCTTGGCGCTGAAGATTTTCCACCAAACCTAATTCTAAGGCTTCTTGATCTGTTGATTCTTTAATAATAACAGGAACTTCATGAATCTTAGCCATTTGTGCTGCACGCCATCTTCGTTCACCAGCAATTATTTCAAAGCTTGCATTACTGTCTGAAATGCGACGCACTAAAAGAGGTTGAATTATCCCATTTTTAAGTATTGATTGTGCTAATTCTTTAATTTTTATATCATCCATACCGTGGCGTGGTTGATAATGGCCGGGTTTAAGGTTTTCAATAGGAACTTGCCGCGTTCCATTAGCAGAACCAAGACCAATTTGCTCTTTAACGTCTTCCCCTAATAATGAAGAAAGGCCGCGTCCTAAACTTTTCCGTTTTTTTTCTAATGTCATAAGTTAAGTCGCCTTTCGCGATGAATTACTTCGCTTGCAAGACTAAGATACGCTTGAGAACCTGGACAGTTCAAATCATATATTATTACAGGACGACCATGAGATGGGGCTTCGGAAACTCTCACATTCCGTGGAATAACAGTCTTATAAACCTTATCACCAAAATGCTCGCGCACATCATCTGCAACAAGACCAGATAGACTATTGCGCTTATCGTGCATAGTTAAAACAATGCCTTGTATTTCAAGATCAGGATTAAACGCTCCTTTAACTCGTTCAATAGTGTTAACTAACTGGCTAACGCCTTCGAGAGCAAAAAACTCACATTGCAAAGGAACAAGAATTGCTTGTGAGGCAACGAGCGCGTTAATCGTAAGCAACCCGAGAGCTGGTGGACAGTCAATAAGCACATAGTCAAATTCGTTAGCTTCATCACGTAACGTCTCACGCAATCGAAACTCTCTGCGTTCCATATCAACGAGCTCAATTTCTGCGCCTGACAAGTCAACGCCTGAAGGCATAATTTGAAGACCAGGAATTTCTGTACTTTGTATTGCCTCCGAAACACGGGATTCGCCTATAAGCACATGATATGAATTACATTCTCGCTTGCTTCTTGGTATGCCAAGACCTGTACTAGCATTACCTTGAGGGTCTAAGTCTACAATTAAAACTGACTGTTGAATTGCTGCGAGCGCCGTAGCAAGATTAATCGTGGTAGTAGTTTTACCCACTCCACCTTTTTGGTTTGCGATAGAAATAATCCGCGATGGGCGAAGGTTCTTAGAAGATTCTCTAGTGTTAATCATTAGAACTGATTTCTTCCAATTTAAGAACTCTCCCGGTTGAATTAGATGTACTCTTAATCACGGTTTCTTTCATAATCCAATTTATTTTTGCTCGCGTCAATTCATCTCTCCATTTTTTACCTTTTAAAAATAAACAGATCCCCCTCTTATCTAATATCGGGGTTGCAAACTGCAAAAGCTTCTCAACAGAGGCAACCGCTCTAGCAACAATTATGTCACAAGAAAGGCCCTTTAATTCTTCGGTTCTTATATTATGAATAATGACATTGGCCTCAGTTGCTAAACTCACCTCCCTTAAAAAGGCACACTTTTTTGCATTGCTTTCAATTAAATGTATATTGGTTTCTGTTTTACGCATAAAAATGGCTAACACCATCCCAGGAAACCCCGCCCCAGAACCAATGTCAGCTATATTCTTTGAATTTGGGTCTATAAAAGGAATAAGTTGCGTGGAATCTAATATATGACGACGCCAAACATCAAATAAACTATCATTGCTAACTAAATTTACTTTAGATTGCCACTTTTTTAATTGGTCAACAAAAATATTTAGACGTATCATATCTTCGTTTGAGGCTCCGGAAATATATTGAAATTTTTCAGGAGTTAACATAATTTTTTGCTTTTAAATGCCATTTTCCCAAACAACTTTTTAATTACAATAGCTATATTTGTTTCACGTGAAACATTTTATGCTAAGCTTTTATCATGAAGAAATACGGCGTGGTTGGCGAACATGTCCCAAAAGAATAGTTAGAGCAGCCGGAGTTACTCCGGAAATTCTAGAAGCGGCACCTAGGGTTGCTGGGCGTGCCTCAACCAATTTAGCTCGCGCCTCGTTTGAAAGACCACAAATAACGTCAAAATCTAAATCATCAGGAAATTCTAGGGCCTCATCTCGACGAAAGGCTTCAATGTCAGCATTCTGTCGCTCGATATATCCTATATAACTAGCATCAATTTCTAGTTGACGTTGTAATTCCTTCGGAATTTTATGAATTTCTGGCCATATTGCAGAAAGTTTATGAATATCTATATCGTTATAAGCCAACAGCTCCCGTGCTGTTCTTATTACTCCGTCCTGATTAATTTGTACGCCGAAGGATTTAAGATTATTAGGTGACGCTTTTAACCTCTCCAAAAGTTTGGTACAATCAGATAGTGCCGTTGATTTTTTTTCAAATAGTCGCGCTCTTTTTTGCCCCACACAACCAATCTTTTCCCCCTTTTTAGTTAAGCGTTGATCTGCATTGTCCGCTCGCAATTGAAGTCTATATTCAGCTCGTGAGGTAAACATACGGTATGGCTCTGTTGCACCGAGAGTAACTAAATCATCAATCATAACACCAATGTATGCATCCGCACGATCAAGAATAAAAGGCCCTAGTGAGGCCGCAACAAGCGCAGCATTAATTCCAGCCATTAATCCCTGTGCCGCAGCTTCTTCATAGCCTGTGGTGCCATTTATTTGACCAGCTAAAAACAGTCCTTTTGTGCGGTTTGCCTCAAGGCTTGGTTTAAGCTCTCTTGGGTCAATAAAATCATATTCAATCGCGTATCCGGCTTGAAGCATTTCTGCCTTTTCAAGCCCTGGAATAGTTTTTAAAAATTCTAATTGAACGTCTTTGGGCAAAGATGTCGAAATTCCATTTGGGTAAACCGTGTTAACATCTAAGCCTTCTGGCTCCAGAAATATTTGGTGATGTTGCCGAGACTCAAAACGAACGACCTTGTCTTCAATAGATGGACAATACCTCGGTCCAATCCCAGTAATTTTTCCAGAATACATAGCGGATAAATTAAGGTTATTACGTATTATATCATGTCCGACAGGTGTTGTTTTCGTTATATGGCAGTTTATTTGTGGCACTTTAATGACTTTGTTCATAAAAGAAAATGGCTGGGGGGGGGTGTCGCCATGCTGAATTTCAAGTTTATTCCAGTCTATCGTCAGACCATTCAAACGAGGTGGCGTTCCGGTCTTTAAACGGCCAAGTGAAAAGCCTAGTCGCTTGAATGTATAGGCTAATCCAACAGAAGGCTTATCTCCTATTCTCCCTGCCGGGATTAAAGTATTACCTATGTGGATCATTCCGCGTAAAAAAGTTCCAGTTGTAACAACTATAGCTTTTGAATGAATTTCTCTGCCACATCTTGTCCGCACGCCTATCACGCGAGATTTAGATTGTTTGCCCGCCTGATTGAAGCCATAATTTATAATCAAATCTTCAACAGGTTCATCGAAAATTTCTAAATTTTTTTGTTTGAACATCAGATCTTGTACAGCGATACGATAAAGCTTCCTATCAGCTTGCGCTCGAGGGCCTTGCACGGCTGGCCCTTTAGATTTATTTAAAGTGCGAAACTGAATGCCTGATCTATCAATGGCCAAACCCATAATTCCATCAAGTGCGTCAATTTCACGAACCAGCTGACCTTTTGCCACACCACCGATTGCAGGGTTACATGACATTTCCCCAATCGTTTCAATGCGATGCGTTAAAAGAAGCGTAGCAGCGCCCATTCGTGATGCTGCCGCGGCTGCCTCACAACCAGCATGGCCGCCCCCGATTACAATTACGTCAAAATTATTTTTTAATTCTTTCATTTAGCGAAATGTAAATTTCGCCATACGTTATGTCAATTAATCCCAAGTATTAATCGGCGTTTAATTTATTATACTTGTTCATATGTTTCACGTGAAAAAATATTTGTATCGACCTTATTTTCCAATACAGAAATTTTGAAAGATAAAATCTAAAACATCATCTACATCTACACTGCCTGTAATTCGTCCTAAACACCGAGCGGCAATTCGTAAATCTTCGGCGGCAAGTTCAGAAGATAAGTCTTTGTTTTTTAAACAACGCTCAAGTGCGTTTCGACAATCTTCCAGGGCCTCACGATGTCTTGCTCTGGTCAAAGCGGGAGAAGCACTTACATCCATTTTATGTACTATGCGTTTGGTTACAGCATCTATCAGTTCATCTACACCGATTCCTGTTAAGGCTGAAATAACAAAAGCAGGCTGATTTTTAATCTTAGGTGGTGTATTGGGCTTCTCAAGATCACATTTGTTAATCACAATTAAAGTATTAGAATCGATTAATTCTAGTGTTTTAGAATCTAGTTTTTGCAAGTTTTTAATATCAAAAACCGCTATTTTTAAATCTGAATTTTCTGCTTTTTTTCTAGCACGCCGAATTCCCTCAACTTCGATTGCATCACCACCATCGCGTAGACCCGCTGTGTCGGCAAAAGTAACTGGATAGCCATCCAACATTAAAAATGCTTCTATTACATCACGGGTGGTTCCAGCTTGTTTTGAAATAATTGAAGCTTCTCGTTTTGCAATAAGATTAAACAAACTAGATTTTCCCGCATTTGGTGGGCCAATAATAGTGACTAAAGCGCCTTCTCTTAATCTTTCTCCACGCCGTTTATCCTTAAGATGATTGGCAATTTCATTTTCAAGCGATACAATCTCTAGAAAAGCTTTAGACTCTATATCGTCTGGTAAATCCTCATCTGCAAAATCTATAGACGCCTCACTATGTGCCAACGCTCCTAATAGACGTTGACGCCAAGCATCATAAATTTTACCTAATTCACCTTCTAATTGTCTCAAGGCTTGCCGTCTTTGGGCAACCGTCTCAGATTCGATTAAATCAGCTAATCCTTCTGCAGATGTAAGGTCCATCTTACCATTTTCAAACGCACGGCGTGTAAATTCCCCTGGTTCGGCTATTTGGAAACCATTTATATTCTTTAACGCCTCCATAACACCCGAAATAACGGCTAAACCACCATGAATATGGAGTTCTACAACATCTTCCCCTGTAAAACTCGCAGGACTAGGAAACCAAATTACCAGTCCATTATCGAGCACTTCTCCTGTAATTGGATCTTTGATCCGAGTTGAAACCGCACGGCGTGGGGATTGAAGACTTAGTTTATAATTTTCTCCCATAAGCCCCAAAAGAGCCTGCTTGGCTTGTGGCCCCGAAACACGAATAACCGAGATTCCTGCACGGCCACGTGCACTAGATAGTGCAAAAATTGTATGTGAAGCAAAATAAGATGAAATCATTAATTTTTTAAGGAGTGTCCATCATAAGCCTTTTTACACGATGTCCATTTTGTATATGAATCTCTAATATTTCGTCTATGTCTTTTTTTGAAGCACAGGTATACCAAATACCTTCAGGATAAATTACTAGTGACGGTCCTAATTCACAACGATCTAAACAACCTGCTGAATTTATTCTAACTTTTTTTAGACCCATTTTCTTCGCTTGATTCTTCATATATTCTCGCAGTTCTGAAGAACCTTTGACATAGCAACAGCCACGTGGGTTAGAATCATCACGTTTATTGGTACAGAAAAAAACGTGATAACTATAATATTGCGTTTGACCGTTAATGTTATCAGTCACTTTAATAATAACTCTCTGAATCAGAAAAAATATTTATTTTAATAAAAAGCCTTGTCACTTTTTTAATTTTATTAATTAACAAATAGTATCTAGTCACAACAGTAAAAAATAATTCTGAGTATTAAATCATTGCTTTCAACATTATTTACAAGGAAAATATTAATTTATAATAGATCCCCTTATGGCCTACCTATCTATGAATAGCCCAATTGGTTCTATAACGCTTTTTGAAGATGATGGGGCGATAGTTGCGTTGGAGTGGGGGAAAGGTGACAGTAGTAATCTACAAAGAAAAACAAATTTGCTTTTAAATGCTAAAAACCAATTAAATGAATATTTTGATGCTAAACGCAAAAAATTCGATTTACCCTTAGCTCCCATGGGTTCAACTTATCAAAAAAAAATATGGTTTTATTTAAAGCAGATTCAATACGGTAATACAAAAACTTACAAAGAAATTGCAATCATTGCCAATAGTTCACCAAGAGCGGTAGGTAATGCGTGTGGTCAAAATCCAATACCAATTATCATACCTTGCCATCGAGTGATAAAAACTAATGGTGAACTTGGTGGGTTCTCGGCAATAGGCGGGATAAAAACTAAGAATTATTTATTATGTTTAGAAAAAGTCTAATTCTATAAATTAATTTAAAATTTAAGTTGTAAAAATAGTTAGGAAAGAAAATGACGAAAGCTATTCGTATATATGAACATGGTGGGCCAGAGACTCTTAAGTACGAAGATGTCGATTTAGGCGATGTTGGGCCTAATGAAGTTCGATTGCGTCATAACATTATAGGTTTAAATTATATAGATATTTATCAACGCACTGGGCTTTATCCTATTGGTAATTTGCCAAAAACTCTCGGTATGGAAGCAGCTGGTATCATTGAAGAGGTGGGTGCAAACATCCAAGACTTTAAAGTTGGAGATCGTGTAGCCTATGCCATGGGGCTAGGCAGCTATTGTGAAGAACGTATTTGGGGCACAGAACGTTTAGTTAAGATACCCGATGCCATTGAAGATAAAACAGCAGCTGCAATGCTGCTACAAGGTATGACAGCTTATTATCTGCTCAATCGTACTTATAAAGTAAGGCCAGGAGATACAATTTTAATTTATGCAGCTGCTGGTGGACTTGGGCTCATTGCCTGTCAATGGGCTAAGTATCTTGGTGCAACAGTTATTGGATGTGTTGGAACAAAACAAAAGGCTGAGATTGCGAAGGCTCATGGTTGTGACTATCCAATTTTATATCGAGATGAAAACGTTCCTGAGCGGGTTAAAGAAATAACTAATGGTGAGGGCGTGCCAGTAGTTTATGATTCTATCGGTAAGCAAACCTTAGATGACTCACTTAAAAGCTTGCGGCCATTCGGTCTTATGGTTTCCTTTGGCAATGCATCAGGCCCATTAGATCCATTCAATATAGCATCTCTTGGCCCTAGTGGATCACTTCATATTACACGTCAAACACTTGCAACACATACAGCAACAAGAGATTTATTAAATGAATGTTCTAACGAACTTTTTGATGTAGTGGAGAATGGTCACGTAAAAATTAATATTAACCAAACCTATTCACTAGAACAAACGGAACAAGCTCATCGTGATCTTGAAGCACGAAATACCACTGGTTCGACTGTTCTAATACCTTAAAAATTTTACTTAATTTTTAAGTATTCATTGAGTCAAAAAAATCAGAATTTGTTTTTGAGTGCTTAAGTTTTTCTAATAAGAAATCCATGGCATCACTTACGCCCATGGGCAAAAGAATACGTCGTAAAACCCACATTTTTGATAATGTGGCCTCATCAACCAATAATTCTTCTTTGCGTGTACCAGATTTTGTAATATCGATCGTTGGCCATGTTCGTCGATCTGATAATTTACGGTCTAAAATAGTTTCAGAGTTGCCTGTACCTTTAAACTCTTCAAATATTACCTCGTCCATGCGAGATCCGGTTTCAATCAATGCTGTAGAAATGATTGTTAATGAACCTCCTTCTTCGATGTTACGTGCCGCACCAAAAAAACGTTTTGGGCGCTGCAAAGCATTCGCATCCACACCACCAGTTAGCACCTTTCCAGACGATGGAACAACGGTGTTATAAGCTCTAGCCAAGCGGGTAATAGAATCCAGTAAAATTACTACATCTCGTTTATGTTCTACTAAACGTTTGGCCTTTTCTATAACCATTTCAGCAACTTGAACATGACGAGCTGCTGGTTCATCAAATGTCGAGCTAACAACCTCACCATTAACTGAACGCGACATATCGGTAACTTCTTCAGGGCGCTCATCAATTAAAAGTACAATCAAGTAACATTCAGGATGATTTATAGCTATCGATTGCGCGATGTTTTGTAACATTACGGTTTTGCCAGTACGAGGAGGGGCTACAATCAAAGCTCGCTGACCCTTTCCAATAGGACATATTAAATCAATAACTCGGACCGTTTTATCCTTGAGCTCCGGATTATCCTGTTCCATGATCAATTGTTGATCAGGATAAAGTGGGGTTAGGTTATCAAAATTTATACGATGACGAACATCACCTGGATCGCCAAAATTAATTTGGTTTATTTTAAGTAGTGCAAAGTATCGCTCGCCATCTTTAGGTGCGCGAATTTCACCTTCAACAGTATCTCCTGTTCTTAAACCAAAACGACGCACTTGACTGGGCGAAACGTATATGTCGTCTGGGCCAGGTAAATAATTTGCCTCTGGACTTCGTAAAAATCCAAAACCATCCTGCAGTACTTCAAGTACCCCAATACCGAATATAGAAACTTCGTTATCTGCTAATTGTTTCAGGATTGCAAACATCATATCTTGTTTGCGCAGTGAAGACGCATTTTCAATTTTTAATTCTTCCGCAAATGCTAAAAGAGCCGCGGGAGATTTTTCTTTAAGTTCTTGAAGATTCATTAGGTAGTTTTCATATTTTATATATTAGATAAATGTTAAAATCTTTAACTATCACGACTTAATAAGTTTAAAATTAGGGGGAAAGTTTTAATTATAATATTGGGCTGAAAGACCAAATAGCGTGTAAGGATAGGAAGTGAAAAAAAGTCGGAACCGACAATATTATAAAGCATTAACGAAACTATGTTAAACTGTCAAACGAAGAATACTTCAAAATGGTCGCAGTGTAACCAAAATTACAATACAAATCATTAAAATTGTTGGAACCTCATTTAAAATACGAAAAAATTTTTTAGATTGGGTATTTTTATTATTAACAAAGTTTTTTTGCCATTTTGCCATAGCTATGTGGGTGCTTAAAAGACAAAATACCAAAAATAGTTTATAATAAAGCCAATAATCTTGCCAAACATCCTTATTTAAATCTAGTAGTAACACAGCGCCAAACAAAAAAGAAAAAATCATAGCAGGATTCATAATAAGCTTTAATAACCTTCTCTCCATAATTTTTAAAGTTTCCGACAACTCACTGCCAACTGCGGCATCAACATGATAAACAAATAATCGAGGTAAATATAAAAGTCCGGCCATCCAAGCAATTACGCTGATTATATGCAGTGCCTTTATCCAAAGGTAAACGTCAGGTGTAAGTCCTAACATACTCATAACTCTCCAAATCAGATTCTTTCCAAAGGACAACAACTATGTTGAGGCGGGCATTTATGTTGCTCTGCTTGACAATAAACTTCATCGGTTGATTTTACACTGGTTTCTATAATCTTTGCCAAACCATTCATAAAATTTTCCTCTATTGATAGAGCTGGCACTCTAATATAAGCCGGAATATTAAATATGTCGGCTTTTTCACGATATTCTATATCAAGTTCGACTAAGGTCTCTGAATGTTCTGATACAAATGCAATAGGAACCACAACCACACCAACTTTATCTTTTCCTGCTCGGCTTAATTCAAATTCTAATGATGGCTCGATC
Source organism: Pseudomonadota bacterium (assembly GCA_036337015.1). Taxonomy (GTDB): domain Bacteria; phylum Pseudomonadota; class Alphaproteobacteria; order Rhodospirillales; family Casp-alpha2; genus Casp-alpha2. The sequence goes on from JAYZEZ010000002.1 coordinate 194,875, forward strand.
CATTCTAAGGGCCCAACACGACTTTGATAACACACTGCCCAATCAAAACTTTTTCTAACGAGCGTTTTTTTCAAGGAATTTACAACAGCCATAGCAGTTTTCTCTATTTGCCATTGATAAGGATCACCATTTTTAATGATTTTTTTTGGTAAACCGTGGGCGGAAAATAGAATTCTTACAGCTGTTCGATCACCCACTTGTTCTTCAGCACTTTTAAAGGCCGTTTTTACTAATGATGTTAAGCCTTTAATATAATTTTCTTCGCAAGGATAACAACATACCCCGAAAGTTGGTTTTTTTAGTCCTACTGCATTAGCAGCTAGTTTCCAATCCTTTAGGGAAGAACCGGTGGTTGTTGAAGAAAATTGTGGGTATAAAGGTAACAATATGATTTTATCAGCATTAAATGATTTTACAGACAAGGCTGTACTTTCACTTAAAGGATGCCAATAGCGCATTGATATAAAAACCTGAACCTCATCAGCTAAATGTTTAATTTTCTTACTTAAACAAGCCGCCTGAGCTTCTGTTTCTTCAAGTAATGGAGATTTACCACCAATATTTTGATAAATTGCTTGAGCAATAGGAGCTCTTCGCCAAGAAATAAATTTGGCTAAAGGAGTTCTTATAAAACCAGGTAAATTAATAATAGCTCTATCGTTAAATAAATTGAACAGAAAGGGTCTGACAGAAGATAACTGATCAGGTCCACCCAGATTAAAAACGACAACAGCAAGCCTTTTCATCAAAGGGATTGAAACTCTGTATCTGGCCACCCTAAAATAAGTTCTGATAAAATGGCAACGTTTTGTGGTGGTGTCTCTGGTAATATTCCATGGCCTAAATTAAATATAAATGGACCATTATTTAGTTTCTTGAGTATTTTTATCGTCTCCATTTTGAGTTTTTTACCTCCAGTAACCAGGGTTTTATTATCTAAATTGCCTTGTACGGTGATATAAGGTTGTAAATTTTTAACAATCCAATCTAAAGAATTACTCTTATCTAAACTAATACCATCTATATTTGTTTCCTTAATAAATGTCTTAGTTAAAGTTCCTGCATTACGTGGAAATACTATAACTGGAATATTAGGATAAACTTTTTTAAATTTTCCTAAAATATTTTGTATAGGATTTACAGAAAATCGACAAAAATTTTCTTTTTGTAAAATACCAGACCAACTATCAAATATTTGAATAATTTCAGCTCCGCTATCAACTTGTTTTACTAAATATTCTGCGATTATTTCTGTAAGCAAATCTATTAAAATTTGAAAGTCCTCAGGCATTTCATTAGCCCATCTTAGAATACGCGTACAATCTGTACCGCCCATTCCTTCGATCATATAAACAGCTAAAGTAAAAGGTGCACCAGAAAATCCAATAAGAGCAGTTTCTGAGGATATCTCCCGTTTTATAATTGAAATTGTTTCATAAACAGAAGATAGATGACTATGAAAGTTTTCACTGGATAAAAGATTAAAATCTTTAACGCTTTGAAGAGGATCCAATAGTGGACCCTTGCCTTCTATAAATTCTACTTTTTGGCCAAGAGCATCAGGAACAACAAGTATATCGCTAAATAATATTGCAGCATCCATTTTATAGCGTCTTAATGGCTGCAATGTAACTTCTACTGCTAAATCTGGTGTATAACAAAAATCAAGAAAATTTTTCGATTTTTGTCGAATTTTTCTATACTCTGGTAAATATCTACCAGCTTGCCTCATAAACCAAAATGGAGGTCTTTTTAATTTTTCCCCATTTAAAGATCGAACTATTAATTTTGAACTTTTCATTTTTAAAGACATAGAAAAATTTTTTTCAATATTAATACTATCTATAATTATTTTATAAGTAAGGTTGTAGTAGATGTTGTTGGTGTAATAATGGGGATTAAATTTAATACAATTTTTTCAAGTAATTTATTAATATTAATTTTTAAATTT
>JAYZEZ010000003.1:0-80314 GCA_036337015.1 Pseudomonadota bacterium
TTATTTATATAAAATAGATTTATTGCCAATACATCTATCATTTATGATGGTATGTCTACTATTTCAGGTAATAATTAAAATTAGAATATTCTGACAATTAATTAATTAAAAATGCAAGTCATATATAGATGCGTCCTTTTAACTTCACTTTTTAATTATTAAACAATTTTTATTTGTATTTTATTTTTTTGTAAACTTGACCCACTTTTTACCTAGCTTTATAAAAAGCACGGGCCACATCCTCCCAACGGGATGCGACCTTTCTGAAAGGAAAGGAAAATACTTTGAAACCATTACAAAAACCGGACATTCGTCCGAGAAATCCCAGATTTTCTTCAGGGCCATGTGCGAAGTATCCAGGATGGTCTCTTGAAACGCTACATGATGCTTTTATAGGTCGCTCTCATCGTCATTTTAGAGGAAAAGAAAAGCTAAAAGAGATTATCACACGTACACGTGATATTTTAAAAATTCCAGTTAGCCATCATATTGCAATCGTTCCTGGTTCAGATACAGGGGCTATGGAAATGTCAATGTGGTCTATGTTAGGTGCACGGGGAGCTGACCTTCTGGCTTGGGATAGTTTTGGTCATACGTGGGCTACCGATGTTATTGACCACTTAAAAATTAATGACACTCGTATTATCGAAGCTCCTTACGGAGAGTTGCCGGATTTAAATCAGGTTGATTTTGCTCGTGATGTTGTTTTTACATGGAATGGAACCACGTCTGGGGTTTGTGTGCCCGATGATAAATGGATTGATGCCAATCGTGATGGCCTTACTTTTTGCGATGCGACATCAGCAGCATTTGCTGTAGATCTTGTCTGGGATAAACTTGATGTGACTACTTGGTCTTGGCAGAAAGTAATGGGCGGAGAGGCTGCTCATGGAATGCTGGTATTGGGTCCTCGTGCTGTTGAACGTCTTGAAAATTATACTCCACCTTGGCCATTGCCTAAGCTATTTCGTTTGATAAAGGGTGGAAAATTAGATTTGGCCCCATTTGAAGGTATTACCATCAACACACCATCTATGCTGTGTGTTGAGGATGCATTAAATAGTTTAAAATGGGCATCTTCTATTGGTGGACTTAAGGGGTTAATAGATAGAATTGAAAATAATTCTACAGCAACTTTTAATTGGGTTAACTCATCAAATTGGGTCGACTTTCTTGCGCAAGATCAAAGTGCTCGTTCGAAAACTTCTATAACTTTAAAAATTGTTGATCCATGGATAAACAGTCAAAATGATAGGTTTCGTCATAATGTTGGTCGAAGTCTCTCATCTCTACTTGATACAGAAGGTGTAGGTTTTGATATAGCAAACCATATAGCAGCACCACCTGGTATCCGGTTGTGGAATGGAGCTACAGTTGAGACTTCCGATTTGAACGCGTTATTTCCATGGCTGGATTGGGGTTGGGGCGTCCTTAAAAAATTAGGGGACAGTAATGACTAGAGTTCTTATTTCTGATGAGATGAGTCCACTAGCAGAAGAATGTTTAACACAATCTGGTATTGAAGTGGATGTAATCACAGATTTAAACGAGAGAGCTCTTGGCGAAATTATCCATAAATATGATGGCTTAGTTATACGCTCATCAACGAAGGTAACATCAAAAATTATTGAATTTGGAACAAATTTAAAGGTAATTGGTAGGGCTGGTATCGGAGTTGATAATATTGATATTGAAAAAGCAACTGCTAGCGGCATTGCTATCCTTAATACCCCTTTTGGTAATTCAATCACTACAGCTGAACATACCATTTCAATGATGCTATCTATTGCTAGACGAATTCCTCAAGCTAACGCTTTAACCCATCAGGGGAAATGGGAAAAGTCTCGATTTATGGGTGTTGAGCTGATGGGTAAGACGCTTGGAATAATTGGTTGTGGTAATATAGGTAGTGTTGTTGCTGATCGAGCACAAGGGCTAAAAATGAAGGTCATTGCCTATGATCCGTTCCTAACTATAGAAAAAGCTGAGGATTTAGGTGTTGAAAAGGTAGAATTAAATCATCTATTGAAACGTTCCGATTTTATCAGTTTGCATACTCCATTGACTGATGCCACGCGAAATATTCTTAATAAACGAACTTTTGCAAAAATGAAGAAAGGAGTGCATATCATTAATTGTGCTCGAGGCGGCTTAGTTGTGGAAGAAGACTTAAAGATTGCGCTTGATCAAGGCGATGTAGCTGGTGCTGCTTTGGATGTTTTTGCTAGTGAACCAGCTGAGGAGAGCTCTTTAATTGGTATGGAAAACATAATCGCTACACCGCATTTGGGCGCAGCGACAATAGAAGCTCAGCAAAAAGTTGCCCAACAAGTAGCTGAGCAGGTTGCAAACTTCCTTAATACTGGAGCAGTAACAAATGCTCTAAATATGGCTTCTGTTTCTGCAGAAGAAGCAGTTAGGTTAAAACCTTATTTATTGTTGGCAAAACAACTGGGAAGTTTTGCCGGACAAGCTACAAATTCGGCAATAAAAGAGGTAACTGTAGCCTTTGATGGACTATGTGGGGATCTAAATTACAGACCTTTAACGGCGATAGTATTGCAATGGTTACTCTTACCACAGATGGAAGGTGTTAATATGGTAAATGCACCCACTATCGCCAAAGATAGAGATATACATATCAAAGAGATTCGTTCAAATGATGCGGGCACCTTTCAAACTTTAATGACTTTAACTGTTAAATCTGAGACTCAAACCCGTTCGATCAGTGGATCACTTTTTAATGATATGCCACGATTAGTTAGAATTAAAGGGATAGCCATTGATGCAAAATTAGGCCTAAATATGCTATATATTACTAATAAAGATAAGCCAGGTTTAATTGGTAAATTAGGTACTTTGCTAGGAAATGCTGGAATAAATATTGCTACTTTCCACTTAGGTCGATCTAACCAAGGTGGTGATGCTATAGCTTTAATTGAAACAGATGGGGAAATACCTTCCAAATTATTGCAAAAAATTTTGTCACTTGAACACGTAGTTACTGCAGTACCGATGAAATTTTAGAAAATCTATCTTAGAATTAGTTACTTGGTGTGTATGGATTTTTACTAGTGCGTAAAAATATTCGAATTGGTACTGCTGGAAGGTTAAAAGTCTCTCTAAGGCCATTAATAAGATAACGGGTATAACTATCAGGAATACTATTTTTTTGACTGGCAAAAATGATAAATGTTGGTGGACGCGATTTTACTTGGGTAATATAACGTAACTTTAAACGTTTGCCTTTAATTATAGGTGGCGGATGACTTTCAACCATTCCTTCAAGCCATCGATTAATCTCTCCGGTTTCAATTCTTCGATTCCATATTTTATGAATTTTTATTACAGTTGGTAGAAGTTTTTCCAACCCACGACCTTTTAAAGAAGAGCAAGTTATGAATGGCACGCCTTTTACTTGAGGCAGAGAAGTGCTTAATCGATTTTTAATTTGGTCTAGGACAGTTTCTTCTTCTTTAACAGAATCCCATTTATTAGCAGCAATAACTAAAGCACGACCTTCTTTTACTACTAAACGCGCGATAGTCAGGTCTTGCTTTTCTAGGCCATATTTTGCATCCAAAACTAAAACTACAACTTCAGCAAAACGTATTGATTGTAGGGTATCTCCAACTGATAGTCCTTCAAGCTTCTCCTTAATTCGAGCTTTTCGACGTATGCCAGCTGTATCAATTAATCGTATTGCATGGTTATTAAAGTTCCAAGAAATAGATATTGAATCCCTAGTGATACCCATTTCAGGACCAGTCAACATTCGTTCATGTCCTAATAATGCGTTGACCATAGTTGACTTGCCAACATTGGGTCTACCAACTATAGCCATTTGCAAAGGTTTCTCTTTCCAAGTATTTATTTCTAGATTTTTTTCTTTATCGTTACGAAACGGCGTTAGAGCATCATATAATTCACTTAGTCCTTCTCCATGTTCAGCGGAAAGTGGAATGGGACTTCCAAGGCCCAAGTTAAAGGCCTCTGAAAGACCGCTTTGCCCAGCCCCGCCTTCACATTTATTAGCGATTAATATGGTTGGTGTATTTATTTTATGCATCCAGCTAACAAAAAATTTATCGAGTGGAGTTACGCCAGAACGTGCATCTATTAAAAATAAAGCTACATCTGCTTCAATTAGACTTTGTTCTGTTTGTCGATGCATACGCGCTTGCAGACTATCGTCTTTTGAATCGTCAAGACCTGCTGTATCGATTATGGTAAATTTCATATCTGAAATACTTGCATCTCCCTCTCTACAGTCACGGGTAACACCCGGAGAGTTATGGACAATAGCTAAACGTTTTCCGATCAAACGGTTAAATAGAGTTGATTTTCCCACATTGGGGCGTCCAATAATGGCTACAGTAAAAGTCATAGATATATACCCGCTCTGGCTGGATGTTTAGCGGTATGCCACTAACTCTGCATCATCAGAAAGAAAATAAATACTACCTGCGGCAACTACTGGAGGAACTGAGACACCGTCGGGGAGCTTTACAGAACCAAGTATGCGTCCAGTATATGGTGAAACTGCGATTGCCTTACCATGCGAGCCAGCAACAATTAATCGATCACTGACGAGTATTGGACCAGTCCAAATAATTGGATCTTCTTGATCCTTAGGGTCCTCGTACCTGGGTAAGGAGCGAACCCAGTAAATACGACCACTGTTTCGAGAAATAGCAGTAATTTCTATATCATTAGTTAGTAAAAAAATATAATCACCTGCCACCCAAGGGCTTTCTATCCCGCCAATTTCTTTTTGCCACATACGTCGCCCTTTTTGAAGGTCGTACGCTGCCATTAGACCGGAATGGCTAATAGCAAATACTTTGCCTCTATCGATAACCGGTCTACCCCTTATGTGTGCCAAATTGGACAAAACATCAGTCCGTTTGAAGGCTCTAAGACTGTTTTGCCATAGCATTCGGCCATTGCTAACCTTTAAGGCAATCAAATTTCCATTAGTATATGGGACTATAACTACACCTTCATCTACAGCCGGACTTGCACTGCCAAGGAGACTTGATGATTCAGCTGCTTCAGAATGTGTCCATAATTTTTCACCAGTTTTAGCATTTAATGCAAAAATTTTGTTATCTACAGTAAGGATAAACATTCGCCCACCACGCAATGTTGGTGCAGCACGTGCAGGGCTTGAAATCCTTTTTCTCCAAACCTCTACGCCTGACTTGGCGTCTAATGCTATGGCTTCAGCAAAGCCGGTACTAACAAAAATAAGGCCATTATAATATGCTATTCCACCTGGAATATGGCCTTCATCTTCTTCATCTGGTGTTAAGTCTCTTTCCCAAAGCCTACGCCCATTTTTAGTATTATATGCACTAACTACTGATAATGAATCTATAATAAATATTCGTCCATTTGCTATAACTGGGGATGCCGCTAGTCGCTCTTCATCTTCGGACCCATCTCCAATATTAACCGACCAAATTTTATAAATTGAATCGGCAGCTTTTATATGATGCATTGCATGGCTCGGCAAGCCACCAGCTTGTGGCCAATTTTTATTAACTTCTGGAGCAGGAAGGAGTATCTGATCCTTAGAAAGTTTTGGATCAGGTTTTAAAGAACGTTGATTTAAAAGTACTGAAATTCGATCCCCTTCTAAAATAGGGTCTTTATTCCCATCTTTAAATTGATCTACCAGAGAGCAGCTGGTGAGAACAATAAAAACAGAACAGGCTTTAAAGATATAAAGCTTGTGAAACAATCGAATAAATATTTTTTGCAAGTATTTCATCATTAAGTAAATTCTAGACCATATATAATCATTTACCCATCGCAGATAACATTTCCTCAGCCCTTGCTCTAATTCCTTTAGGTGCTAATTGATCTTCTTTAAGGCTATTTAAGAGCTTTATTGATTCTAATTTTGCACCAATTTTTTGATTAATCATAACGGTAATTTCTTTCGCGCTGAATCGCCAGGGGTTGCTTTCTTCATAAAGACTTTCTAATTTTTCCTTTAATTTTTTTAAATCCTGATTAGGAATATTTAGTTCTACTAAGGCTCCGAAAATAATTGCAAGATCCTTGTAAAGGGTGTCTAAGGACTTATCTTGAGCTAAAGATTTATAGGCTTCAACTGCACCAGTAAAGTTTTTCTGTTGGACTAGGAGGCGCGCTTGTGAAAATCGTGCTAAAATTTTATAGCCATCTGTCCCATCTTCGATGATTTTGGCTAGCTCAATAATAGAATTCTCAGTCTTATTTTCCGCAGCGAGAGTTATAGCTGCAGCAAAGCGTTCCCCCATCTCTTGACGAGCCTGGATAGTAAAATGTGACCACGCCTGATATCCTCCAACACTGAGAATGATGGCTATACAAAGGGCAACAATGTACTTGCCATAGGCTTGCCATAACTTATTTGCTTGATCTTGGCGAAGTTCATCATCAATCTCTTCAAATAGAATCGCATCATCTGTTCTTTCGGCCACTAATAAACTCCATAATTATCTTAATATTAACTAGAAAATTTTTAAGGTGAATTCAAAAAAATTAAAATAGTCTTCATAAGGCTAGAAGGCAATTGTGCAATAGCTTGTCTAATTTATCAATCGTTCGATTTCCATTTAATGGAACAACCTATGGATGGGGTTTGGTCGATAGGACCATAATCAGTTTTCGAAATTTTTTCCATAGCTTCGAATAATTCTCGTGGTGAATCCTTTGGTGCGGAATTCTTGCCTGAAGCGTCTAGCCGGCCCCTATATTGTAGTTTTAAATTTTTATTAAAACCAAAAAAATCGGGGGTGCATATGGCACCATATGCTTTAGCCGTAGCCTGTGTTTCGTCTATTGTATAAGGAAAAGTGAAATTATACTTTTTTGCAATTATTTTCATATTTTCAAAAGAATCTTCCTCATATTCGTTTTGATCATTAGACATTATCGCTATAACGCCAATACCCAAATCTTGCAATGCCCTTACATCGTAGACCAGTCGCTCAAGTATTGCTTTTACATAAGGGCAGTGGTTACAAATAAACATTACGAGCGTACCATTTGTGCCTTTGATCTTGTTGAGCGTGTATTTTTCCCCATCGACACCCATTAAGCTGAAGTCTTGAGCTTTAAAGCTAAAATCACAGATCGGTGTTTTTAGTGATACCATGATAAATTACAGGACTTTTCTATTAAAAATTAGCATCAATTGAATAAAATATTTTAACCGGTTTTTAACTTACATAGACCATATTATACTTTTATTAACTGGAAGTGGAGCTATGCGGTTTATTTTTTTGCTAGCTTTTGTGTTTCTCCTAAAAGGTTGTACAGCCTTTCCGGGCATGACTCAGTTGCAGGGTGCTGTTGTAATTGGCACTGATAAGACCATTGAAGATCATGTTATGTCTTTTACCAGTGGTAAGAACTGTTCTCTAATTCGAAAAGAGAAGGGTCTAACTTATTGTGAGGAAGACGAGCCTAAGATAATGCAAAACATTTTTTGTTATAAGACACTTGGATCAGTAACTTGTTATGATCGACCAGATTCTAACGTAAGTCGTAATCGTATTGACCGAAATGATCATAACTCCGTAAATTAAATTTTAATCATTTTTTTTCTAAGAAAACCTCTACTAAAATTATGCTTCTCTCATAAAAAGTGAGTTTTTTGATTTAAAGCATTAACTTAAGTTGGAAGCAGTATTGGTAACTTTCATTTCTTTAAGAGTTTCTTTTATAGCTTTGATTGCCCCCCTCATCTCTTTCGCGCTAATTTTACCTATACAACCAATGCGAAAACTTGGTGTGGTTGTTAATTTCCCAGGATAAATTAGATATCCCCGCTTACTTAGTAATTCATAAAAATCTTGAAACTTAAAATTTTTATCTGCGGGTATTTTAAAAGTCACTATTATTGGAGCTTGCAATTCATCTGGTAGTAGCGTTTCAAAACCAAGTGCCCGCATACCATCGACAAGTATACGAGAATTTTCCTTATACCGTGCATTGCGGCTTGAAATTCCTCCTTCAATCTTGAACTGTTTAAGTGCTGCATCTAAGGCGAAAATAACATGCGTAGGGGGTGTAAATCTCCATTGGTTATATTTTTTCATAGATGTCCATTGGTCAAATAAGTCTAAGCTCAAAGTATGTGCATTACCTTGACAATTCTCTATAGCTTTTTGTTTTATGATAGCAAAACCAAGTCCTGGCACCCCTTCAAGACACTTGTTGGAAGAAGCCATCATAGCATCAAAAGAAACTTTTCTTGCATCTAATTCAATGGCTCCAAAAGCACTCATTGCATCAATTATTAACTTTCTTCCATTCTCTTCAGTTATCTTTGCAATTTTTTCGATGGGATTTAGTATCCCTGATGTAGTTTCACAAAATACCACTAGAACATGACTAATACTTTGGTCTTTTTTTAATGTTATTTCTATTTCATTAAGATTTGGTGTCGTATGTTCTGGTGTTTCTAATTTAACAAATTTTCTTCTAGCGTATTGAAGAATTTTCACCATCCGTTGGCCGTAAGCACCATTAATAAGAATTAAAGCCTTACCTTTCTTAGGTATTAATGTTGAAAGTACAGCTTCGACAATGAAAGTTCCGCTACCTTGTAGTGGAACGCATATATGAGATTTACTACCATTTGCAATATTTAATAATTCAGTCATGACACGTTGGTTAGTCTTAATAAAATTGACATCGCGTGATCCCCAGTCGTGCAACATGGCTTTTTTGGTTTGCATTGAAGTGGTTAGAGGGCCGGGGGTTAAAAGGCATGGATCTTGATTTAGAGGTGACATATGAATATAGCCGGTTAAAAAGGATGTATAATTATATAATCAATTGTTAAGTCAGAATTTCTTTAGTTTATCTTTCTATCATTTTTTTAGGGTCTGAACCTATAAAATCTGAAAATGTCATATTAAAAGTTGTATTCTTTATTAATCATAATTTTAAATTTTTAAAATATAGACTGCTCAAAAGGAAAAAAGTATTTTTTTAATTTTAGTAATTTAAACGTTCTTTTAAACAGATTGAGTGACCTTTATAACTTGTAAATTTTAGAAATATGTCAAAAATCAGTGGGTTGCAGACATTTTCCATTAAGCACACATTTAGTTTCAGATAATTTTACGAACAAATCTGTAATTTCTTCAGGTGATTTAAGGGAGGATGGGTCTTCACCTGGAAAGGCTTGGGCTCGCATACTAGTTCGCGTAGCACCAGGATTAATTAGATTTACTCTTACACTAGTATTATCCATTTCAGCGGCATAAATTAATGCTGTCATTTCTAATGCAGCTTTTGAAACTGCATAGGCTCCCCAGTAGGCTCGTGCTTTTCGCCCAACAGTTGAGGATACAAAAACAGCTCTTCCAGCTTTACTAGCTCTCAGCAAAGGATCCATGGAACGTATTAACCGCCAGTTTGCTGTGACATTGATTGACATTACTCTATCCCATACCTTTGGGTCTATATGACCCAAGGGACTTAGATTGCCAAGTTGTCCAGCATTTCCGACGAGAATATCGAGTCTTTTGAAGCGTTCAAAAATTGCAGCACCTAATTTGTCGATAGCATCAAATTCAGTCAAATCCATGGGGACTAGTGTTGCTGGCTCACCTGTTATCTTTTGAATTTTGTCGTCAATTTCTTCAAGCGCTCCACTTGTTCTTGCAGATAAAATAAGATGAGCGCCTTCTTGAGCAAAACGGATAGCTACAGCAGCGCCGATACCACGCGATGCACCTGTTACAAGAGCAATCCGACCTTTAAGGCGCATTTATTTCCTCAGGCTAATTATGTTCATCGAGCAACGATAATTGCTGTTGCTTTGGGTTGTTTTCAAAATCCGTCAATTGGATAGGATAATCTCCGCTAAAACATGCATCACAGTATTGTGGTTTTTTTTCATCTCTATTCTTCAAATCTAACGCTCGATATAATCCATCGATTGAAATAAAGGCCAGAGAGTCAACTCCAATATATTTTGTCATGGCATCAATATCGTATTGAGCGGCTAAGAGTTCATTTTTCTGAGGTGTATCTATTCCATAGAAGCAAGAATGAATCGTTGGTGGACTAGATATCCGCATATGGACCTCTTTAGCGCCAGCATTACGGACCATCTCTACTATTTTAGTACTCGTGGTACCACGTACGATGGAATCATCTACTAAAATAACACGTTTGTCCTTTAAATGAGTGGCATTTGCGTTATGTTTCAAGCGAACTCCTAAATGTCGGATTTGGTCGCTAGGTTCTATAAAAGTTCTTCCAACATAGTGGTTTCTGATAATGCCTAATTCAAAAGGTATACCTGATTCTTGAGAATATCCTATTGCTGCGGGAACTCCAGAATCTGGTACTGGCACGATAAGGTCGCTTTCAACATTGCTTTCGCGAGCTAATTCAGAACCGATTTTTTTACGTACATCATATACGTTTTTACCTTCCATTATACTATCGGGTCTTGCGAAGTAGATATATTCAAAAACACAAAATCGGTTAGGTTTTTTGATAAAAGGCTTGATGCTGTGTAACCCTTTTTCATCAATAATTACAATTTCCCCTGGTTCAATATCGCGTACAAACTTAGCGCCTATTATATCAAGCGCACATGTTTCAGATGACAAAACCCAAGCATCTCCAAGTCTACCTAAAACTAATGGTCGCACACCATTTGGATCACGTACCCCTATCATTTTTTTTTGTGTAATTGCTATTAAAGAATAGGCTCCATTAATCTGATTGAGAGCATCAGTGATACGATCAACGACACGCCCATATTCACTGATAGCAATAAGGTGAATAATGGTTTCGGTGTCACTTGTAGATTGAAATATACAACCTCTTTGTACCAGCTCATGACGGATTTGATATGAGTTGGTGAGATTTCCATTGTGTGCAATAGCTAACCCTCCAAACTTAAAGTCTGCGAATAAGGGCTGAATATTTCTCATAACAGTCCCTCCGGTAGTTGAATAACGAACATGCCCAACTGCAAGATTGCCAACTAGATCTGTCATGGTTTCAGTTGAATTAAAATTATCTCCTACAAGGCCTAATGCTCGGTGACTATGAAATTGTTCACCATCATATGCAACTATGCCTGCAGCTTCTTGCCCCCGATGTTGTAAGGCATGTAATCCTAGGGCAGTATGTGTGGCTGCATCTTTCATTCCATATATACCGAATACTCCGCATTCTTCCTCAGGCATTCTTATATGGTTATGATTTAAAGAAATTTTTGCACCGTTACCTTTTTTGGATACTGTCATTCAGTCGCTCCATTTGTTGGCGTTCTTTCTTACTGTAGCCGCCGGTGTCTTTGTTCCTAGTATCTAAATTTTTAGGTCGAGGCAACATCAAACTGTTTATATCATTCCCTGAGAAATTAGAATTCCCATTATCTATGACATTTTTGTTTGTTAAGACATTTAGGCTTTCAGGAATCAATGCTACTAAAAATTCTGCACCAGGCTTTATAAGCCTTATAGATCGTGAGTTTTTGATCCATTCTGGTTGATTGATATCAGGATAGATCGTTCGTAAACCTATGTAAGCGATTATCAAAATAAGTGCTCCACGGGCAAGGCCAAACAAAAATCCTAAAGAACTATCAATTGCATTGAGTTCACTATTTTTAACAATTTTAGATATTCGCTTAGTGAATAAAGATATTAACAATAATGAAGTTATAAAAATTATTATACCAGTTGCGAAATCAGCTACGATTTTAATAGTTATAATTTTTTGAGCATAGGGCTTTAGGTAAGGAAATGCGTATATTGTTATAAAAATAGCACCAACCCATCCTGCGATTGATAGGGTTTCTTGAACTATTCCACGAGTGTAGGCAAAAATACCCGAAAGTAATAACAAAAGACCAATGCCAATATCCAGATAGTTTATCCTAGTTGCGACGGGACTAATGGCATCTGCAACAAAATTATCCATGCTTTTGTTCCAGTAAATTTTTTTCTAGTTTTTCAGAATTCTTTACATTATTTAACATTCTAAAAAGTGAAAGTAGGTCTTCTAATTTTGATATTTCTTTGATTGTAAGCCCACTTTGCTTTGTTTTTATTTTTACCTTTTTTTGACTATTGGTAGTACGTTGTGTAGTGGGAATGATCGCATCTGTAAAACCAAGTTTGGAGGCTTCTTTAAGACGTGCATTAACTTGTGGAACACTTCTTATCTCTCCTGATAATCCAATCTCACCAAAAACTATTGTTTTCTTAGGTAATGCTATTTTGCTAAAAGAGGAGATAAGTGATGCTGCAACAGATAAGTCAGCAGCTGGTTCATTAATTTTTAAACCACCAGCAACATTGAGAAAAACATCCATATTTATTAGATTTATACTGCACCTTGCTTCAAGTACAGCCATTATCATTGCTAAGCGAGAAGAATCCCATCCGACAACTGCACGACGGGGAGTTCCTAGTGAGGACGGCGTGCTTAGGGACTGAATCTCCACTAAAAGTGGCCGACTCCCTTCCATCCCAGAAAAGACTGCGGATCCGGGAACATCTTCTTCACGGTTTCCTAAGAATAAAGTAGATGGATTAGAAACCTCTATTAACCCTCTACCAGTCATCTCAAATACTCCAATTTCATCAGTTGCTCCAAAGCGATTTTTAACGCTACGAAGTATCCGAAATTGATGGCTACGATCGCCCTCAAAATATAAAACTGTATCAACCATATGTTCGAGAATACGAGGCCCAGCTATTTGGCCTTCTTTAGTAACGTGGCCAACAAGAATAAGCGTAAATCCTTTGTCTTTAGCAAGTCTGATCAATTCTTGCGCAGAAGTTCTTACTTGAGATACGGATCCTGGCGCTGAATCTATATTATCTACAAACATAGTTTGAATTGAATCAATTATAACAAGATCTGGGCTATTAGTATCACTTAGAGATGTAACAAGATCGCGTACAGAAGTCACAGAAGCTAATCCGATTTTAGAATTTGTAACACCAAGCCTTCTAGCTCGAATGCGAAGTTGGTCTATGGATTCTTCACCAGTAATATAAACTGTCTTAATAGATAGTGATAATTGTGCAGCTATTTGCATTAATAAAGTAGATTTACCAATACCTGGATCACCTCCTACAAGGAGCGCCGACCCATAAACCATTCCTCCACCAGTTACTCTATCAAACTCCTTAATATTGCTGATTTGACGATTCGGTTGTTCGGTTTTACCGCCTAAACTTTGGAAATCTAATTTTACACCTTTTCGTGGGCTCAGTCCTTTAGGCGTGACTATTGGTGTGGTTTCCTCGATAAGAGTATTCCACTCTTTGCAGACCTCGCATTGACCTTGCCATTTGGACGACGATGCTCCGCATTCATTACAAACATATCTAACGGCTTTGCGAGCCAAGATTCCTCCAAAGGATAGTAAAGATAAATAAATTTCGTTTAAGGAATTTATTTAGTTAATTCAAGATATCTATATAAAAATTATAGTATCGGGTTAAAAAGACTGAAATTACAAGTTTTTTGGAAATCATTAACTAATAAAAGTACAATTGCGTAGAAAAACTTTCATCACTTTAATTAAGTTAACGTTGTTTTTTTTAAATCGATTCTTTTGTTAATGGCAATTCTAAAAATCAAATTAATTTTAAGCTATGTGTTTTTCCTTTCCTTTAATAATAGCTTCACGGCGAAAGATATAAATTCCAGCGCTAGTTATTATAGTTGCACCAACTATAGTTGTCCAAGTTGGCAAAAACCCCCATATAATGGCGTCAAAAATAATTGCCCATAAAATAGCAGTATAGTTGAAGGGACTTACTATAGAGGCTTCTGCAAATTTGAGAGCATAACTCATTAGAAGCTGACCACTTGCACCAGCGAGACCTACTCCAATAAATAGCCATAATCTATTAAGTGGAATTTCTTGCCAGTACCATGGTTGTAATGCCCCAGCTAAAATTGTTCCAATGACCATAAAGTAAAAGGCAATAGTAAATGGGTTGTCGGTAATAGCGAGGCTTCTTACAAGTAGTATAGTAGCGGCCCAAAGTACTGTTGCTAAAACTGCAATCAGAGAGGCTATCTCAATTGTCCCAGAAGGATTAATAGCAATTATAACACCGATAAACCCAATTATTATTGCTAACCAACGCCGGTGACCGACTCTTTCATTTAAGAAAAAGACAGCCATTACTGCTACAAATACTGGAACGGCCTGGGAAATTACGCTCACATATCCTACGGATAACATTTGAAATGAAAAAAAATATAGAATATTACCGGTTACTCCTAAAAATCCCCGCCAAAAGTGGGTACCAAATCGTTGGGTCTTTAGGACTTTAACTCCACCTGAATATAGTAAAAGCGGCAAAAGTACAAAAGCTGCTATTAAATTACGTATAAAGGAAATCTGTATTGCATGAAACTCAGGACCAATTAGTTTTACCAAGACATTCATCAACGTAAACGAGGCGGCAGCAGCGGTCATCAAGAGCATGCCTGTTTTAGAATTCCCTATATCCATAGTTGGAATACTTTACTTGTTTTCAATCATCATCGATTTTGTTTTTAGCTAAAAGGTTTCCAGAGTAAAATCAACTTTGGAAGTAAAGTTAATGCTGCTAAAAGGGCAATCAACATTGCAGCGGCAGTTAATAACCCAAAATAAATCGTTGGTATAAAGTTTGAAAACATCAATATAGAAAAACCAAAAATTATAGTGAGGGTTGTATAAAAAACAGCTTTGCCAATGTTAGAATGGCAAACATGCAGTGTATCTATATAACTGTTACTAAGAGCGTATTCCTCCCTAAAACGGTAAATATAATGAATTCCATTATCTACCGCTATGCCTATAGTAATTGCAGCAATTGTTATCGTCATCATGTCCATTGGTATTTTTCCCCAACCCATTACACCCAAGACAACTCCTGCTCCTAGGAGGTTAGGCAAAATACCAATCACCGATAAAGTTATGGAACGGAATAAAACCAAAAACATAATCGCTATACCGAGCATTACGACACCGATAGTTTTAATTTGCGATTTGAACAAGCTTTGTAGCATGTTGTTATATAGAACAAGTAGGCCACTAACGGTTATATCTTTTTCTTGAAATTTTAGTTTTTTAATTAGATCATGACGTACTGATTCTAGCAGTTGTTTACGGCGTAAATCTGGTTTTGAATCCAATACCCTTGCCATCAGCCTAGCCTCATTATCTTTGATTGAGACAAAGGGATCCAGGAGAATGTTCTTTATTTCAGGTGGCAATTTTTTATAAAGAATTGCGAGTTCCATTCCATCTAATTCTTTATCTGCATATTTTTCTGCCACTCTTACGGATGAAGCGAGTGATAAGACCTTACCTATTTCCGGTCGTCCTTCTAGATAATCATGTATTTTTTTTATACGTTGAACTTTAGATGCGTTAAACCATAGCTCAGGTGAACTAGCTAGTGTTTCCAGGTACTCTCGCTCTAATTGAATCTCCTCTGGAGTTAAACCTTCAAGGTCTTCTGGTTTGAGATCATCAACTTTATTATCTTCAAATTTAAGAAGTATTTCTAATGGGGTTGTACCCCCAAGCTTTTCATCAATAAGCTTAAGTCCTTGATAAATTTCTGTATTATCACTGAAGTAATTAATAAAGCTATTTTCGACGCGTAGAAGACTAATTCCACTTACACTTATGATGGTTAATAGAATTGCCAAGTATATAATTTTATTGCCATGCGTTTCAGTGAGTTTCGCTAGATATTTTGGTAATAGAAATCGTTCACCATTTGTAACTAACTCTTTACTGGATTTTCCTAAAACCAATAACAAAGTTGGAAATAATAGAAATGAGGTTATAAATGTTACTGAGAGACCTGCGCTCATCATCCATCCAAAATCTATGACTGGTTTGATCTCACTAACTACAAGAGAGCTAAACCCCATAATTGTTGTTAATGCTGTATAAAAACATGGCTTGACCATTTTATGAATGGTCAGTTTGACTAGTTCAAACTGATCGTAATTTGGATAATCTTTTTGAAGCTGTCTGTATCTAACAATTAAGTGAATATTCATAGATATCGTTATGATCAACATAAGCGCAAGAAAATTGGACGAAATTACTGTTACTTTCCAGCCAATTAATCCCAGAACCCCTATCATAATCAAACCAGCATAGAAGCAATTGATAAGTGGTAGTGATACCCATCGAAATTCACGAAATATAATTGTTAATACTACAATGAGAAAGGCAAGAACTCCTCCGCCAAAGACAACAAGGTCATTTCGTATAAATGTGATCATGTCTACTGTGATCATTGGAACACCGCCAAGGTATAAAACTCCTTTTTGACGATATAGTTCCAGAATATTTCTAATTTGTGCGATATCAAAATGTCTTTGGTTGTTTATTTTTTCATGAATTTGGTCATATTTTAATGTTATTTCTTTAAGGTTTTTCTCCTCTTTTATAGAAATTTCTGCATTGCGGCGTTTTTCGCGTAATTTATTTCTTGATTTAAGTAATTCATTGTATTCAGGGTCCTCTTTTAGACTCAATAACAAAGCAGTAGTACGACCATCCTCACTTATTATGAGTTGTCGGTATATGGGACTGTTCAAAATTTCAGTTTTAGCCTTTATGACATCGATGTCAGGAGCTTCAAGAGTAGGTAAATTGTCAATTAATTCCTCTATAGGCTTTTCAGAGTTTTCAAACAAAGGGGCATCTAGTATTGAAAAAATTGAATCAACGCTTGCTACTTTTTTTAGTTCATCACTTAGCTGTCTAATTGATTTTAAAGATGTTTTAGAAAAGAGATCTTTTTTGGGGGTATAAGTAACTATAAGTAATTCGTTGCTAGGATATCGATCATGAATTTTCTGAAATAACTTAAGGTCAACGTCATCTTCCAGCATTAAAGAATCAGCAGATGCATCCAATCTAAAATCTTTTGTGTGATATCCAAAAAAAATAAGAACTGACAACAAAAATATTAGAATAAGCTTGGGGTTTTTAAGCACTATTTTTTCATATGCCTGTACCAATCGAGATATCATGACGTATTTCCTGGTTGATTGTCTTTTTTGTAATATCGATGAAATCGATTACCCAGATTAGTCATAATTTCATACCCAATTGTTCCTGCATCTTTTGCAATTTTGTTTACTGTATTATTCGGTCCGATTAGATCAACTAATCCACCTATTGGGCATAAATTTTTTGGAACATTTGATATATCTATGGTAATCAAATCCATGGAAACTCGCCCTACAACAGGAACTGGAAAGTTTTCTATATACCCAATCCCCTTGCTGCTTAGATATCTAAAATATCCATCTGCATAACCTACTAGAACTGTAGCTATTTGGGCTGTTCGATCTACGCTATAAGTTCCACCATAGCCAACGGTCTGTAGGGTGTCAACTTCACGAATTTGCGCAATTCTACCCTGTAATCTAACAACTTGTTTCATTGGATTAGTTTGACCTGGTATTGGTTCTATACCGTAAAGTGCGGCTCCTGGACGAGTCAGATCAAAATGATATTCTGGACCTAAAAATATACCAGAAGAATTAGCTAGACTAGCACGACCTTTTGGCAAGGTTTTTCTTGCTTGATTAAAAGCTATCAGTTGTTCCTTGTTTTTCTCATGATTTGGTTCGTCAGCACAAGCTAGATGGCTAATGACTAAATTGATGTTCAAATCTTCAATTCGACTTGGTTCTTTTTCTATAATGGCTAATTCTTTAGGTGGTAAACCTAGGCGACACATACCGGTATCAACATGAATATCACAAGGTAGTGCTTTATTTAACTTTTGACAGTAAGTTTTCCAATTATAGATTTCTTCTATACTACCAAGGACTGGGATAAGATTTTTGGCATCATATATATTTTCCGTATTAGGAATTAAACCGCTTAAGATGTGTATCTCAATTGCAGTAAATTCTTTTATTTTACTCTCATTTAGACCATCGCGTAAATTTATACCTTCTTCTAAATTAGCGACAAAAAAAATGCTACAACCTACATTAATCAAGGATAATGCAATAGGTACTGCACCTAGACCGTAACCATCAGCTTTAACAACTGCTGACGGTTTTGTGCCATTTAATTGATTTGTAAGTATATGGTAATTCTCAACTAAGGCATCTAGGTCAATAGTTAGTATGCCTCCAGATTTTGTATTTGTTAAATTTTTACAAGACGTTAAATTTTCAGATTTGATAAAGTTTTTCATAAAAAAATAAAATTTCTAGCGGTCGGGCTCATGTTGTAAATCAAGATCGCTAAATCGAGTAAACGCACCATTAAAGTGTAATTTTATATCACCTATCGGTCCGTGACGTTGCTTAGCAACTATTACATCAGCTAAGTTTGCCACCTTTGTTTTTGTTTCTTCCCATTTTTCATAACGACGCTGATAATCAATTTCATCTTCATCACCACGATAACTTGGTCTTTTGCGATCTAAATAATATTCATCACGATAAATAAACATAACTACATCGGCGTCTTGTTCAATGGATCCAGATTCGCGTAAATCAGATAATTGCGGCCTTGGCGGATCACGTTGTTCTACTGCGCGTGATAATTGCGATAATGCAACAACTGGAACTTCAAGCTCCTTTGCTAGTGTTTTCAGTCCACGTGTTATTTCTGAAACTTCTTGCACTCTTCCATCGTTTCGTGACTTATTACCTCCAGAAATTAATTGTAAATAATCAACAATTATAAGTCCTAATTTATTTTGACGTTTAAGTCGCCTGGCGCGAGTTCTTAGTGCGCTTACTGTTAACGCAGGAGTATCATCAATAAAGATAGGTATCTGATGTAGAGTAGTAGATGCTGCTGATAATCGATTAAATTCTTCTGTAGCCAACTCTCCCTTGCGCATCCTATCAGATGAAATATTTGATTGTTCTGATAAAATCCGACTGGCTAGTTGTTCTGAAGACATCTCTAGTGAAAAAAATCCTACAACACCACCTTCTCTTCCTTCTGATTCATAATAATCTTTGGCTGAGTTATAAGCGATATTTGTTGCTAAAGCAGTTTTCCCCATTGAAGGTCGTCCAGCAAGGATAATTAGGTCTGAAGAATGCATGCCGCCTAGGAGGGAATCTAAATCTTTGAAACCGGTGCTTACTCCAGCTAGCCCACCTTGTCGATTATGGGCAATAGTTGCAATTTCAATAGCTGATATTACCGATTCTTTAAAAGCTTTAAAGCCACCTTCATAATCACCAAAAGTTGCTAAATCATAAAGACTTTGCTCAGCCTTTTCGATTTGTTCATTGGCGGAACTCTCAACTTTACTATCGTAGGCATCATTAACGACAACTTCTCCTAATGAGATTAGTTCTCGTTTTAAAAATAAGTCAAAAATCACATTTCCATATTCACCAGCGTTGATAACTGTTACAGCACTTGCTGCTAATTCGGCAAGGTAGGCGGGGCCACCAATATCAGTTAAATCTTCATCAGTTTCAAAATATCGTTTTAAAACGATTGGGTCTGCAATCTGACCTCGTTCAATTATTTTTGCACAAGCCTCAAAAATGCGTCCATGTTGAGGATAAGCAAAATGCTCAGCGTAAAGAAATTCTGATACTGCTTCATAAGCACGATTATTAACAAAAATTGCACCAAGTAGACTTTTTTCAGCCTCTAAATTATGAGGCATAGTACGAAATGACTGTAATTTATTTGATTCAGTTATATTGCTAGATTCACTGCTTGTATCTAGCTTAGGGGGCAACCCATTAGGTGTAGTTTGCGTTGTCAGAGCCATGACGAAGAAACTAGGGAAAATACAACTAAAGTGATACTGGGAATTACGGGGATAAAGAACGATTTCTGTGTATAAGAAGTAATTGACAGATTGGAATAGATACTTTTAATCCAATTCCTTTTCTTGAATATTGTTTTCTTCTTCCTGAGTTTCTTGGCTTTTTTCTACTGATTCTTTTGCATTAGGTATAGCGCCTTGTTCAAAAATTCTTTCAGCTTGTTCTGTTACGGCTTGTAATGCAACCTCTTCAACTTTTTCATCAACTTTTTCAATATCATCACTCTTTTCCACATTAGAAACTACCGCTTCACCAGTTTTGGCCTGGATTTTGGCTTCTTCAATTGATCGAGCTATGTTTGCAGAAACTTTAACGGAAACTTCTGGATGAAGAGTAATTTGTACGTCATATAGACCCAGAGCTTTAATAGGGTGTAATAGCTCAACCTGTTGGCGGCTGATTGTGAATCCAGATGCTGTAACATTACCGGCAATATCTTTTGCGTTCACGGAACCATATAGTTGCCCTGCTTCGCCTGCCTGACGGACTATGGTAATAGATAATCCTTCTAATTTTTTTCCTAATTTTTCAGCTTCTAATTTACTCTTTAAGTTGTCAGCCTCAAGTTGGGCACGTTGTCCTTCAAAGTGTTTTTTATTAGTTTCAGTTGCTCTTAACGCTTTGCCATGAGGCAAAAGAAAATTTCGTGCATACCCCGATTTAACTTGGACTATATCACCCATCTGGCCAAGCTTTTCAATTTTTTCTAACAAAATAATTTCCATAATTAGAGCTCCATTACTCCGGGCTTTGCCCAAGAGGTTAAGTGTTAAAATAAATCATTTTTTTTTGATGAATCTATCATTCGAAAACGAATTCCATTCCATAATTCTAAAAGACCTAATCCAGCTACTATTAGAGTAGTCCAACTTGACAATATTAAAACAAAATAAAAGAAAGCTAGCAAAATTGTACCCCCACTTTGCAATCCCCTGGTCCACGTATGCACCACTGTAAGACCTAGAAAGAATAAAGGTAAAGAAAGGATCATAGCTAGGTTGCGGCCTGTATAATCCAATTCTTCTGTTCCCAACAAGGCTAAAGCACATGATGCAACTATAGGCCAAGAAATCCATTGTGGAAGCTGTAAGTCTACATATTCAGGTGTTGGGCGAATAGATTTATTAAATTTAGATAAAATGTTTTGTGCTAAAACAGCATTAAAAATTGTCATTATTAGCCATGAAACTCCCATGGCACCGGGAAACATTGGTACCATCAGATCAACAATACGCTTACGTTGATCAGAATTCCATTCAGGAGTCATTGATTGTAAGATTTGGGATAAATTGTCTGAAATTAAACTAGAAAGGCTTCCATATCCGCCAACTACACTAGTTAATGATGCGAATATGAGTAATCCAGCAACAATGATTGACAGCCAGCAAATTAAATCACCAACTGGATACCATTCAACCTCATTGATTTTAGATTTAGTGCCAGTTTCTCCTTCAATCACAGAAATAGGTCTTTGCAACAGCATTAAGCGTGTTACTAACCAGGTTGGTATTGCTTGAACAAGAATGAACATTGCAGCGGCCAATCCTCCACCTAACAAACTTACGGTTATGAAACCAGCCAGTCCACATATCAAAACGCTTTGAGATCCAAAGGCAAATCCTGTTAAGAACAGGGGCAAGTCTGCCATATATACAAGAATAATGGCGCCAGGTGTTTGATTAATGAATGCAGTTGCCGCAAAGCCACTAAAAACGCCGGCGCTGGCGGCGATCAAAGTTTTGTTATTCATAGCTAATTATGATTTCCTCTAAGCCGTCCCTAACGTATTTGCCTTGTGCAAAATCTTATGAATATTTGGACTATTTGATATAATAAGGCATTAAAGCAAGGAAGCGTGACTTTTTAATAGCCCTTGCAAGTTCTCTTTGTTTTTTTGCTGAAACTGCAGTGATGCGACTTGGTACAATTTTGCCTCGTTCTGAGGTAAATCGTGACAGTAGTTTAATATCTTTGTAGTCAATTTTGGGTGCATTTGGACCGGAAAAAGGACAAGACTTACGTCGGCGAAAGAATGCTGGGCGTTTAAAGCCACCAGATCCTCGCTCGTGATCTACTCTGTCACCATCTCCATAAGGTGGTGTCATTTAGTTTCTCCTTCAATGTTTTCCTTCACGTCATCAATTTTAACGTCTTCCACAGATGTGTTTGGAGAATCCAAATCTTTTAAAGTATTTTCAATAACTCCGGAATCTACATTTTCCATTTCATCTTCAAAAGTTTCAGTTTCTTCTTCAATATTTTGAAGAATTTCGGGACCAACTAATTGCATTTCAGAAAAGTCTTGATCATCGTCTTGGTTATATTGTCGTTCACGATCATCACCCCTTTCTTTAGCACGCATTATTGCACTTGGTTCTTCTTCTAGAACTTCAACACGTGTGGTTAAGAATCTTAAAATGTCTTCATTCAGTTGCATTTGACGTTCCATTTCATGAATCGCCTTACTCGGAGCGTCAATGTTTAAAAAAACATAATGGCCCTTTCGATTTTTCTTTATCTTATAAGCCATAGTGCGTAATCCCCACAGCTCTTTTCTAGGTAAAGAACCACCCATATCAGTAATTATTTTTTCAAAAGTTTCAATCATGCCATCAACTTGAGTCGAAGAAACATCTTGGCGTGCAATAAACACATTTTCATAGAAGGACACGTTCTTTTTCTCCCTAAGGATTTTCTCAACTAGTGATTAACACCAGCATAGCCAGGACCATCCTGGCAGGAAGCTATTTAAAGCGCCGGAACTATACATGTTATCATACTTGAAGCAAGTACCTAGAAACTTGAAACCTTGACAGATCTGCAATTGATGGTTTTACCTGCCTATTAATTAATTCCTTTTAAAGGAGGGTTTATTTTAAATGTCGGTCGCCTTTATCTATCCTGGGCAAGGAAGTCAAAATGTGGGTATGGGATCTGAAATCGCTAAGGCCTTTAGCTCTGCTCGAGAAGTTTTTGAGGAAATAGATGATGCTCTTAATCAAAACCTATCGAAGCTTATGTTTGAGGGGCCAGAAGAGGATCTTATCCTTACTCAAAATGCACAACCAGCCATAATGGCTGTTAGTCTTGCTGTAATGCGAGTGCTATCAGTCGAAGGTGGAATTAACGTATCAAAGTCAGCCACGTGCGTTGCAGGTCACTCACTAGGAGAGTATTCTGCTTTAGCCGCGTCAGGTTGTTTTGAAGTTTCTGAAACAGCACGTCTTCTTAAAACTAGAGGACTAGCTATGCAAGAAGCTGTCCCATTAGGTAAAGGTGGTATGGCGGCGATTGTGGGTCTTGACCTTGAAGAAATTGTCTCCATTGCCAGCGAGGCAGCTGAAGATGGAGTTTGTGAAGCAGCTAATGATAACGCACCAGGGCAGGTAGTGATATCTGGCGAAATTGCTGCAATTGATAGGGCCATTGAACTAGCGAAGAAACGTGGTGCTAAACGGGCTATAAATTTACCGGTTTCTGCTCCTTTTCACTGTTCTTTGATGGAACCTGCGGCTGGTGTAATGTCTAATGAATTAACTTCTGTTAATATGTCAGAACTTAAGGTTCCATTCGTTTCTAATGTTACCGCAAACATTGTAAATGATATTGAAGAGATTAAAAAATTACTGGTTGAACAAGTTACAGGAATGGTTAGGTGGAGGGAAAGTGTTCTTACGATGAAAAGTATCGGAGTCGATAATTTAGTTGAGATAGGTGTTGGCAAAGTTTTGTCAGGCTTAGTTCGTCGTATCGATAAAGATTTGAAAATAATTCAAGCAGGCACACCGGAGACTATTGAAGAGTTGCTTAAAAATATTTAGGGAGAATTGATGTTTGATCTTAGTAATAAATGTGCGTTGATAACAGGTGCTTCAGGCGGGATTGGAAGCTCTATAGCTCGTGCTCTTTATGATCAAGGTGCAAAATTAGGAATATCTGGAACTCGAATAGAGGTTTTGGAAGAACTAGCTAAAGAACTTGGAAATAATGCTTTTGTAATACCAGCAAATCTTGCCACAGAAGATGGACCCGCCCAGTTGATAAAGGACGCTGATAGTATATTAGATGGTGTGGATATTTTAATTAATAATGCTGGTTTGACACGTGATCAATTGGCCATGCGGATGTCAGATGAAGACTGGCAAACAGTCATGGATGTTAATGTTATGTCGGCTTTTAAATTGTCAAAGGCTTGTCTTCGTTCAATGATGAAGAAACGTTGGGGCCGAATAATTGGTATTTCCTCTATTGTTGGTATAACAGGCAATCCTGGTCAAACAAACTACTCTGCTTCCAAGGCTGCAATGATAGGAATGTCAAAATCTCTTGCCCAAGAAGTTGCAAGCAGGGGTATCACGGTTAATTGTATAGCACCTGGTTTTATAGAAACGCCAATGACAGATTCATTAAGTGATGAGCAAAAAAATTATCTATTAAATCGTATTCCTGCTGGTCGACTTGGCTTGCCTAAAGATGTTGCTAGTGCCTGCGTTTATCTAGCTGCTGAGGAAGCATCTTATGTTAATGGCCAGACATTGCATGTAAATGGTGGAATGGCAATGATATAAATCTAAATTTTAAGTTCTATCTACTAGCCAAGTTAAAAAAATTATGTTAGTTAGCGGCTCTTTTTCGTTCGATCTTGAACATAAAAATTAAAAGATTGAATTTCAACATTAATTGAAGTCGAGGAAAAAGACTATGAGTGAAGTTGCCGAACGCGTGAAAAAGATCGTTGTGGAACACTTGGGCGTTGAAGAGTCTAAAGTGACTGAAGGTACCAGTTTTATTGATGATCTGGGCGCTGATAGCCTAGATACTGTGGAATTGGTTATGGCTTTTGAAGAAGAATTTGGTTGTGAGATACCAGATGAAGAAGCTGAAAAAATTCAGACCATTAAAGACGCTATTACATTTATCGATTCGCAAAACTCTTAAGGCTGGTCTAGTCTTTTAAGTTTTTATCCTGGTTCTTTCTATTGTCTTTTTAATTTCTTTAGTGAGTTTCCATGAGACGTGTGGTTGTAACTGGAATGGGCCTTGTAACTTCTTTAGGTTGTGGGGTTGAATATAACTGGAAAAATTTAATTTCTGGTAAGGGTGGAATCAGAAAAATTGATTCTTTTGATGTTTCTGATATACCAGCCAAAATTGCTGGCCAGGTGCCTTTAGGTGAGAGTTCTGATGGCTTGTTTGATCCAGATGAATGGGTAGAAAAAAAAGACCGTAGGAGAATGGATAATTTCATTGTTTATGGTTTAACTGCAGCTATACAAGCAGTTGAGAATTCTGGTTGGCTACCTAATATAGAGGAAGACTTATTTCGTACAGGTGTAATGATTGGTTCCGGAATTGGTGGACTAGATGAAATTGCTAAAAATACAATTTTAGCTGAAAGTGGTAAGATTCGTCGTATTAGTCCTTTTTTTATTCCTGCATCTCTTATAAACCTAGTATCGGGACATGTTTCAATTAAATATGGCTTTAAAGGGCCTAATCATTCAGTAGTAACAGCTTGTTCTACTGGAGCTCATTCTATAGGTGATGCGGCTCGCATCATCTTATTTGATGATGCTGATGTGATGATTGCTGGTGGAGCTGAAGCGGCCATTTGCAGACTTGGTATGGCTGGTTTTTGTGCTGCTAGGGCTTTATCAACTAATTACAATGATACTCCTGAACAAGCCTCTCGACCTTGGGATCGAGACAGAGATGGCTTTGTAATGGGTGATGGTTCGGGTGTTGTCGTCCTTGAAGAGTTGGAACATGCAAAGGCACGTGGAGCAAATATTTTTGCCGAAATAGTCGGATATGGAATGTCTGGTGATGCAAATCATATAACAGCGCCTGCTGAAGATGGAAATGGTGCAAAACGATGTATGCAAGCAGCCCTGAAAAGGGCAGGGGCAAACCCTGAAGAGATTGATTATGTGAATGCTCATGGCACATCAACCCCTTTAGGTGATGAGATAGAATATAAAGCGGTACAAGATGTATTTGGCGATCATTCCAATGATCTTTTGATGTCTTCTACTAAATCTGCGATTGGACATCTTCTAGGTGCTGCGGGAGCTGTAGAAAGCATATTTTCAATTTTGGCAATTCGTGATGGAATTGTTCCGCCAACATTAAACCTTCATAATCCTTCAGTTAACAGTGGTATAGATCTAGTTCCTTTTGAAGCAAAGGAAAGATCGGTTAAAATGTCATTGTCTAATTCTTTTGGTTTTGGTGGGACAAATGCCTCACTTGTTTTCAAGGCGTTTAAATAACGGTTACTATGGCCTATGGGCCGATATTTAAAAATTATATGGTTTAGCTTCTTCGGATTGTCAGCACTTTTTAGTGCTGTATTTCTATGGGGATATTTCCAGTTCAAAGCCCCAGGTCCATTGAAAAATGAAACTTTAATAATAATTGAGAGAGGTAGTGGCATTAATTCTATTTCTAAAATCCTTCAAAAAGCTGGGATTTTAGAAAGGCCACATGTCTTTTCTATAATAGCTAGAGTATTAAATATCGATAAAAAGCTTAAGGCTGGTGAATATGCATTTGCAAAAGGTGTAAGTTATGAGGGAATACTTAACTTGTTGCAGTCTGGGAAAACGGTTATTAGGCGCATTACAATTGCAGAAGGATTAAGAACAGAAACTGTTTTAGCAATTTTGGATCAAACTGAGGGTCTCCAAGGGATAGTCTCGTCTCCTCCAAAGGAGGGTTCACTTTTACCAGAAACTTATCATTTTTCTTTTGGCGATAGTCGTGAAAAAATTATACAGAGGATGATAGATGCAAGGCAAAGATTGATGAGAGATCTTTGGCAAGAAAGGGAGTTGAATCTACCTTTTAAATCTCCGGAAGAAGCGGTTATTCTGGCTTCAATCGTTGAAAAGGAAACCTCAATTCCAATAGAGAGATCTCGCGTCGCTGCTGTGTTTATAAACCGAATGAAAAAAGGTATGCGCTTACAATCCGACCCGACTGTTGTGTATAGTTTGACCAAAGGTGTTATACCATTAGGGCGTAAGCTTACTCGAGCAGATTTAAGAACCCCATCAGCTTATAATACTTATCTCATTCAGGGGTTACCACCTGGGCCAATTGCAAATCCTGGAAGAGCATCATTGTATGCAGTCTTACACCCAGCTAAAAGTACAGAATTGTACTTTGTTGCTGATGGTAAGGGCGGCCATATGTTTGCAAAATCTCTTAAAGAGCATAATCTTAATGTTCTAAAGTGGCGTAGGATACAAAAGGAAAGAAAATAAAAATATACTCTTTAAAGTAGACAGTGATTGCTAAAGTTGTTGCAGGTGCGACCTGGACGTATGAAAAGAAAAGTTAATACTTAATAATTTATGAGGCCATTGTGTTCGTTTCATCAATGACAGGCTTTTCACAATCAGAAGGCCAAAAGGATATTTGTTCATGGAGATGGGAACTAAAAAGCCTTAATGCTAGAGGCTTAGACGTACGTTGCCGTCTGCCTAACGGCTTTGAGGGTTTGGAAAAGGACATTCGGGGACTTATTTCTAAATTTCTTAAACGAGGATTTGTTAATGTAAATCTAGTTATTTCTCAACTTGAAAATGAGCAAAGGTTTCGTTTAAACACGAAGATTTTGGGAGAAGTTTTGGAAATTCTGCCAAAAATTAAATTACAATTTCCTGACGCTAAACCATTAAGCACGGATGGTCTTTTAGCTATATGTTCAGTAATCGAGTCTACCAATGAAAACTTTGTTGGTCGGAGACATGAAAATCTAATTTTGGAAGTTGAGAAAAGTTTTAAAGTTGCACTAGATGATTTGTTGGATATGCGAAAAATTGAAGGTGCTAGTTTAAAAAGGAATCTCATAACCCATCTTAAGGTATTTTCAGGACTTATTAAAAATGCGAGGAAAATAGCCAATTCTCAACAAAAGTTAACTCGAGAACGTTTAAAAAATCAGATTAATTCTTTGCTTAAGGAAGTTAAGGCACTAACTGAAGACCGCTTGTCACAAGAGATCGTTCTTTTAATGGCTAAGGCTGATATTTGTGAAGAACTTGATCGTCTTAAGGCACATGAACTCGCTGCATCTGATATAATAAAAAAAGGTGGTCCTATCGGTCGTAAATTGGATTTTTTATGTCAAGAATTTAATCGTGAGGTTAATACAATATGTTCTAAGTCTTTAGATGTAAATTTGACTAACATTGGATTGGAAATGAAGTCTTGTATTGAGCAATTTCGTGAACAGATTCAAAATATTGAGTAGAAAGTTGATAATGGAAACTGATAAAATTTTTAGAAGAGGTCTGTTGTTTGTTTTATCATCGCCATCAGGTGCTGGTAAATCTACGATTTCTAAAGCCTTACTTAAAAAATCAAATAATTTAACTATGTCAGTTTCAGTTACAACACGTCCAATGCGATCAGGCGAAGTTGATGGAAGAGATTACCATTTTATAGATGACGGAACTTTTAAGACAAAGGTGAAAAATTCAGAATTTCTTGAACATGCTACTGTTTTTGAGAATTCTTATGGAACCTTAAAAAAACCAGTAGAAGATTTGTTAAGTGCTGGATGTGACGTTCTATTTGATGTTGACTGGCAAGGCACGCAGCAATTAGCTGAATCTGCTTCTAATGATTTGGTAACTGTTTTTATTTTACCGCCATCAATAAAAGAATTAGAAAGACGCTTGCAGAAGCGGGCGCAAGATTCAAATGAAGTGGTTTCTCAACGTATGTCTAAAGCGACTTCTGAAATGAGTCATTGGCGTGAATATGATTATATCATAGTTAATGAAGACATTGATTCCAGTATAGAAAATGTAATAGCTATACTAACTGCTGAACGCTTGAAGCGTGATCGTCAGGTTGGTCTAGGAAAGTTTATTCGAAAAATGGGTTATGCTTAGAAATAGAATTAGCGATAGAACAGAACTCTTTAACTGTAAGATCTTCCGCTCGTGCTGTTGGGTCAATACCTAGTTTTTTAAATTCTATATTAAGTCTTTTTAAACTAGAACGTAGCATTTTACGGCGTTGTCCAAAGGCTAAGGCTGTCACTAATTCAAGGTTTTTCATGGATGTTGGTGCGAGTGGTTGTAGGCGTGGCTTTAAAGTTATGACACTTGATGTCACTTTTGGTGGTGGTGTAAAAGCTTTTCTTGAAATGTTAAACTCGAGTTGTGTTTCGCAGAGCCATTGAGTAATTATAGAAAGACGACCGTAATTTTTATTTCCAGGTTTAGCAACTAATCGTTCAGCTACTTCCTTTTGAAACATTAGTGCTAAACAATCAAATTCGTTAATTTGTTTAAGCCATCCTAAGAGAAGTGGTGTTGCAATATTATAAGGTAAGTTAGCTATTATACGACGTGGCTTTGGTACTAATTCGGCAACATTTGTTTCTAGAGCATTGGCCTCAACTACCTTCAATCGTTTGCAGTGAGGTGGTTTAAACTCTTCAAGAGCTTTTATGCAACGAGTATCTCTTTCGATAACGACAACTGATTTAGCCCCCATGTTTAACAATTCGCGAGTTAACCCACCTGGGCCAGGGCCAATCTCTATAACATTGATTCTTTCTAACGGTCCGGTTGATTGAGCTATGCGTGAACAAAGATTTGAATCTAATAAAAAGTGTTGGCCAAATGACTTTTTTGAAAAAATACTAAATTTTTTGATGATTACTTTGAGGGGGGTACGATATTGCAAGTTTTTATCCATCAGACTATTTTTTGCTTAACTTGCAAATATCGCCTGCCATTTTAATAGCTGCGATTAGGTTGCTTTCATCCGCTTTGCCTGTGTTTGCAATATCGAAAGCAGTTCCATGGTCAGGTGATGTGCGAATGAATGGCAAACCTAATGTGATATTTACCGCCTCCTGAAATGCAATAGCCTTGATTGGAATTAATGCCTGGTCATGATACATGCAAATTGCTGCATCAAATTTTTCTCGTGATTTCTTAGTGAACAACGTATCTGGAGAGACTGGACCATAAACATCGATTCCCATCTTACTCAGTGCCTTCACAGCTGGTTCTATTATAAGACTTTCTTCATTGCCCATAGAGTTGTTTTCCCCTGCATGTGGATTTAAACCTGCAACGGCAAGTCTTGGATGTACCAATCCAAAATTCTTTTTTAGAGCGTTGTTTGTTACAATTCCTGCTTCTATTATTTTTTCAATATCCAAAGTTTCTATTGCATCACGTAGGCTCTGGTGAATTGTAACTGGAACTACTTTTAAATTATCAGTAGCCAACATCATAATTGGTGTTGATTTTATACCAGCAAGAGATGCTAGAAATTCAGTATGTCCAGGAAATTGAAATCCTGATTTATAAAGGATGTCTTTATGAATAGGATTAGTTATGATCGCATCAGCCTCACCTTCCATAATTAGTTTAATGGCAAATTCGATCGAGGCAATGACGGCTTTAGAATTTGCGGCATCAGGTTTACCTGGAATAACTGGCGATTGTAATGGTGAAACAGTATCTATCGGCAACACTGGTAATGCTTTAGAAAATATATTTACTGTCTCAGATGGCGAGTTGATCGATTGAATAGGAACTTTGACTTTTATCTTTTTTGAAATAATTCTAAGTCGTTCTGGATCATCAATTATGAAGAAAGGATATAAACTTTTACTTTGAGTCCAAGCCTTTAGTGTAATCTCCCCTCCAATCCCAGCAGGTTCTCCCATGCTAATTGCTAGAATAGGAGAATTATCTATTGTCATAATCGGGATTCCAAGAAGGCTTCTCGGCGTAACTGCTGAAGATATTGTTGGGTAAAAGTTCCCAATTTTTCATATCTTAAACTTGCTTCAATACGATTACGTCGGTCACTAATACTTAGTATTTGAGATTTTTCTTTATCACGCCGACATACCATTAATACCATTACACCTTCAGGAGACCTATGGGGTTTACTTGCTCTCATAAGAGGAAGTTTTTGAATTAGCCTTTTTTGCTGTAGTCCAAGCGTATTAATTTTTAAATCACCAAGATTTCCAGATAAGGGAGAATTAAATTTTTTAGCAGCCAATCCTAATTCTTTGCAATTTCTGGCTTCTTGACCAATTTTTTGTGCGGATTTAATGGATTTTTCCACTTCTTTTATGCCGGCATTTTTAGCAAGTGGTATAATTAGCTGTTGTAGATTAATAGTGGCAGATTCTGGGTCTGGTTGACCAAATTTACGAGCAATGCGTTGTTCCTTTAAATAGAGGATATAATATCCTTCTATAGTACGGATTGGTTGTGATATTTGGCCAGGTTTTAAAAGTTTTAATATGTTGTCTAATTCTTGATCTAACTGCCCAGCTCTTTTCCAACCCATATCGCCGCCGTTTCTTGCGGTTGCGCTTTTTGAAAAATTTTTTGCTAAGGTAGAAAATTTAGCACCACTTTTTATTTGGTTAATCATACGGTTGGCAATTTCCAAGACCTGCTTTTCATCCTCAGGATTTTCTAAAGGCAAGAATATATTGGAAACCCGATATTCTGGTTTGCCTTCATTATTTAGAATTTGAGCTAGAGTTTCATCAATTTCTTCATCAGTAATTACTACAGTTGGCCCATAACGTACGTTAACTAGCTCTTTCCATGAGAGGTCTGCCTTAATACGTTTATGTAGAACCGAAATATCCACTTTATTTTCTTTTAAAGTTTTCTTTATAGCCCCTTTAGAGAGTTTGTTTCCTCTCTCCATAGCTCTAAGGGCTAAGTCAACTTCTTTATCACTAATCTTTACGCTAATTCTTTTTGCTTCCTGAAGTTTTAGCTCTTCATCTACCATAGTTTGTAAGACTTGGCTCCTAATGCGCACTCTAGTTTCTGGATTATTTGGTAGCCTAGAAAAAAGAATTAACATTGTAATACGCATGTTTAGGTCATAAACAGAAATCATCTGATTATTAACTATGGCAGCGATCTTTAAAACATCCTGTGCGATAGAAAATTTAGACGTAGTTATAAGAATGCTTGTAAAAATAATGATAAAAATTTTTTTCATGCACACACCCGATTACATTCGTCATCTCTGGTAGATGTCAGAATTAAATCCGCCTAAAGTCTTAAGTAGCACATTGAAAGTAATCTGGTCGGTTGGTTCTAGATCTCTGTCTTTGAAAAAATTTCTAGATGCATTTGTAGTAAATGTTAGGCACTCATTTTCATAGGTCAGCTTTCCAATAAATTGACGTGAATCACCTGTGGCTATATCATGAACCCCTGAAATTGCACCTCTCCAAAACCTTGTAAACTTGGAATTTATAGAAGAACGAATTTCCTCACGACCACCAAATTGACCATCGGTTTGGTCTTCTATGAATACATAATTAGTATTAACTATAAGCGCATCTCCGCCTGCTTTTAAGGAGATTTCGTTGCGTTTTGGGGTAAAATTATCACTATCAAAACGAGTGCGGTATAGTAGATTGAGATATGGCCCCGGAGATATATTAACACGTCCGACCAAATCAGAAAGTTTGTCTTCTAAACCGGAACCTTTTGCAAATGTGTCGTCTATTTTGGGCCGCGCTGATTGACCTAAAAAGATCTCAGCATTGCCACCATTCTCACCAAACCCATTCCATTTGAGACCATAAGCAAGTCTCGGTCCACCTTCTACTCTATCAATTCCGGAAAATTTATTCGCGCGAAGCAAGTTAGTATCATCAAACTCTAAAGATTTACTGTCTTCGTTTGGTATTTCGTTGGAATTGCCACCATACGGGCTAAAAATTGCTACAGCTACAGGCTCAATAACCTGTGTTATTCCACTTTCGTTTTTTACAACAGGGAATCTCCAGTCTAACATAACCTGTGGAACAGTTCGCCCACTAAAGCCATTATATTCTTTTAAATACTTTCTTTGTAAATCTTCTACATGATAATAATCGGCATTGATGTTGGCAGTTAATTTGTAAACGCCCCCTAGATTATCTTTGAATGGTATTTGCCATCCAGGTCTAAACGAAAATCTTCTTGTCTTTCCTCCTTCTTCGCGTGTGATTGCAAGTAAATTAGCATCAAGTATGGTTTGTCCACCAAAGCGGTCGGGTCTGCCTAAATGATTATAATCAATTAAAGGTAATACTAATGGGTCCGTATCTGAATCATCGCCCGCTTGAATTCCTTGGAATGAATAAGCATTAGCTCTGAAGTAGTTTCTTTCTCTAAACCCTTCAGCAAAAATCTGAGAATTTAAAGAGCTACTAGAGCCAAACTTATTTTCGCTTACAATATCGTAGCGTCTTAAATAGGTATCATCAGTTGCTCGGTTAAAATCTAGACCCCACCGCCAAGTACTATCTATATCAAATCTAACAGTAGAATTTATGTGGCCACGTACATCGTGTTTACTATCCCCAATTACAATACTGCCGTTTGTATCGACTTTACCTTTTCTGAATCTATGACGATATTCAGCAAGGCCACCTGAGCCTTCTCCTGTTACTAGAGCAGTTACTGTAGCATCTCTATGCTTGCCAAGATCAAAGAAATAAGGAACGCGCCCAACAGACCCTAGGTCTGAAGAGCCACTAAACGTTGGCACAAGGAATCCACTTTTACGCCTTACGCTTGGATCTGGATGAGATAGATATGGTGTATACGCGACAGGAAATCCCATTATCTCTACCCATGCGTCACGATATTCTATAGTTTTATTATTTTTGTCATGAATTACTTTAACAGCTTTGACCTGCCACAAAGGTGGTTCTGTAGGATCTTTAGGACAAAGTTCGCATGGCGAATAAACACCATTATACATTTCAGTTACTTTGCCATTAAATCGTTTGGCTGAACTAGCAGCTATTCGAGATCGATCTGATAAAATTATACCAATACCTTTAATAATAGCATTTTTAAGGTCACCAGTGACTTTCATCTCTTTAGCAAAGATTTTTTCTCCATCGGGCTGAATAAAATGTATGTTTCCTTTAGCTGTAACTATTTCTGTTTTTTGGTCGTAGGAAAAACTATCTGCTTCTAGTTGGCGCCCATTACTTTTAATTGAGACATTTCCTTTCGCAATAATTTCTCCAGTTTTTTCATTAAAAATTAATTCATCGGCACTAAAATTTACTGGAATATTAGAATCAAAATCGCCACTATATTCTCTTACCTTTGAATTTGATGATTCAGGTTTTTTAACGGATTTATAGGGTCTATCTTCCGGCGTTAGTTGATGTTGACTTTTAGATATTGAATCCCGTTCAACCTCAGATTTATTATGTTTTATATCATCCAAAATAACATTAGGTTTGTATGGGCCTGGATACCATAAAGTACCCAAAGGTTTTCCGGGTTGTGGGCTTGCATTAATAGGTTCTGTTTTTGGAAAAGTTGGTATAGTTGGGATAATTTTTCTTTGCTTTAGGGCGGGATTGCTGAGTGGTGTTTTTACAGGTTTTGGAGATGTCGCATTTGGGTTATAGGGGCCTGGGTACCATAGTGAGCCAAGGGGTAGTTCATGTTGTAATGGCAATGAACTTTTAGAAGCTTCAGAAGCAGACAGTGCAGTATTCGAAAAATAGGTTAATCCTATTAGTAAGAAGTAGATTATAAATCTGCAATTCATTTTCCCTATCCATCCTCTAAATGAAGTAGGGTTGCTAACCCAAGCAAGGTGGCAACGCCTGATGGTGTCCAAGCGGCCAACGTAACTGGAATGCTGCCCGATAGTCCAAGAGCAAATACAATATCAGAAAAGAAATAAAGAGTGAAACCTGCAAAAACACCTGCGCCTATGACATATGTACCGTCACCTTGTCTATTGTATCTTAAAGTAAATGCCGCCGCAATCAACACCATTGCACACATCATCAAAGGTGAGGCTAATAGTGTGTGCCAGTATAGACGATGTCTAACTGCAGTAAATCCAGCTTCCTCAAGTGTTGTTATAAATTCTGGCAAATTCCAAAAAGACATGGTTTCTGGAGGTGCAAAACTATCTTGAATCCTATTCATCGTTAAGTCAGTTGCAAGCCAATAGTCTTTTTCGAATCTAGGTATATTTTCGGGTGTGTGCACCCAAGTATTTGTTAGGTGCCAGAAGCCATCATCTAATCTAGCTTTTTCAGCATCTAAGCGTCCTATAAAGCGATCTTTCCCCTGGTAGTTAAATACAATAACATCCCGCAATTCCACATCATTGTCTTTTTGAAGTACAAAGCGAGAATGGACCACTGATTGTCCATTTGAGTTTGATTGACGTAGCCAAAGCCCGTGCTCTGAAAGAGCAAGAAAACTTTTAAGGCCTTTAAGATTTATTGCCTCAATCCTTTCAAAACGAGTGATAGTTGTAGATGACAGTGGGCTAATAACTCCTATTTGAAAAATTCCTAGAAAAAAAGCAATACCTAATACAGGCAAAAGAAATTGCCATACTGATACACCTGCAGCACGCGTTATCACTAATTCATGAGATCTGGTAAGACGCCAAAAAGCTGCCATGCCACCAAATAAAACACCAAATGGAAAGATCTGTTGTGCCATATGCGGAAGCTTCAACAGTGCCATTTCAAATATCATGGATATTGTAATTTCTGGCTTGGTAGCAGCTCTCCTTAATAACTCAACCGTATCAAATAAAAAAATTAGCATCAAAAATAGGAAAAATAGAGCAACAAAGGTCCCTAGAAAGTTGCGTCCAATATAAAAAGATAATGTTGGTGATAATCGCAATGTTATTCCTATCGAAACTATTATGCCGAAGAAGTATCAAGCCAATTTCTACGACTTGAATGCCAAAGTAGCATGAAAAGGAAGCCTAAAAGTATCGGTGCTATATTTAGTATATAGAGCAATGGTATTAAATCTAATTGTTTAGCAACTAAATTCTCAAGGCCGACGGCAATTCCCTGTAAGGTCACCATGATAGAAATGGCAAGAGATACTTGGCGTGTTTGTGTGCGGCGACTAAAGCTACTAGCAATTAAACAACATAGACCAATTAGGGCAAAGCCTAATGAAGTTAAGGGAGATACAATACGTTTATGGCCTTCAACGATGAATTTTCCATATTCTTTATTATTCATTTCCGGACTGAGAGCTCGAATATTAAATAATTCATCAATTGACCGTTCTCTTGGCTCACGGTAACGGGTCATCGTTGAAGCTCCAGTAGAGGTTAAGTCAAATGCGTAGTAATCAAAGTAAAGAATTGACATTTTATTAGTTTTTCTATCAACCGATTGGCGATTTCCATCAAACATGATTACACGTGCCCCCTCATCGGTATCCACCATAGCGCCTTTTGTAGCCATAAGGGTAAAGGGGCTATCCTTTTTACGATGATCGTGTACAAGGATACCTAACAACTGGCCGTCTTTAGTTCTTTGACGAACATAAACCGTGATGCCTTTAGCTACTTGGTTGAAAGCGCCTTCTCGAAGTAATATATGAGCATAATTATATCGTATATCCCACTGCATTGTACGAAATTTTGTGTAGGATTGAGGTACTAAATAAAGGTTAAGTAAATAACTAAACCCTACGACAATTAATGCTAGTATTAGCGCTGGTTTTGCTAGTGCAAATTGACTTAAGCCGGCTGCACGCATTACTACGAGTTCACGGTCTGTTATTAATTTTGAGTAGATAAAAATAATTACTAGAAAAAGGGCAATCGGCAGTACTATTACAAGAAAATTGGGTAAAAGAAGAGCTGTAAGATAAGCAAACATTCCGGCTGAAAGTCCACGATTAACAATCATTTCAATAAAGCGGAGCGATTGTGACAACCAGATAATACAGGTTAAACTAATCGTTACGATTACCATGCCTATGAATAACTGGCGCAGTATGTATTTTGTAAAACAGTTCATTATGTGAATAGTTTTTAATTCATTTCAAAGTGTGAAAAAAGTTAAAATTATCAAGGCGTAACGTTCTATTGTTAAATATTTATAATCTAGCAATCAGTAAACTAATTTTTATTTTCGATGATAGTTTCCCAGCCATTAGTAATTGTAAAGGAAAGAGCAGGGGCTTGGATGAGAATGTGATCGGCAAAGAATCGACTAGATATAATTTTTTGCCTTAAGAATTGCTTTGATTCTCCTGCTTTCATCCTTTCGAAGGCAGCGATAGCTGATTGAGCCATTAACCATCCTCCTATTACTGTTCCTATCAGTTGTAAATAATTTGTAGCACTAGCAGCTACAATTTGCGGATTTTTTTTATTGTTTTCTATAACCCATACAGTAGCATCTTCCAGTGATTTGATAGCATTTTTTAAAGATCTTGAAATTACTTTAAGGTCATGTGCTTCAGGTTTATCCAATGAATTCCAATTAAGAGAACGCATTGTTTTAATTAATTCATTAGCAACGATTCCATTATCACGAGCAATTTTACGACCTACTAAGTCTAGGGCTTGGATGCCATTTGTGCCTTCCCATATAGAAGCAATGCGCAAATCTCTAAAAAATTGAGGGATACCGCTTTCTTCGATGTAACCGGCTCCACCAACCACTTGAATTGCTGTATTGGTAATTTGAATACCTGTATCAGAGGCCCAAGCTTTAACTATAGGAATTAGAAAATCTACCATGTCTTGTTTGGCCAAACGTTCATCTGGATTAGGGTGATTTTTTGCAAGATCTAGCAATGCACAAGCAAAATATGTGATTGATCTAATCGCTTCTGTCGAAGATCGCATAAATAACAACATACGTTTAACATCAGGATGATTATCAATCGTAGTTGCATTTGATTCTCCATTAGTTCCTGTAATTTTCCCTTGTATGCGTTCTGATGCATATGCTTTTGCATGTTGATAAGCTTGTTCAGCAACGCCGACTCCTTGTATGCCTATCGCTAGGCGGGCATTATTCATCATCGTAAACATATATTCTAAGCCACGATTTTCCTCTCCAATCAGAAACCCTAGAGCTCCAACTTCTTTCTCACCAAATGACATTACACAGGTAGGGGATGCATGCAGGCCCATTTTATGTTCTAGCGCAATACAACTGAGATCATTGTGCTCGCCAATTTTTCCGTCACTAAGAACTAAGTATTTTGGTACTAAGTACAACGATAGTCCGCCAGTTCCTTCAATGTTGTCTGGTGAACGTGCCAAAACCATATGGATAATATTTTCTGTAAAGTCATGCTCCCCAAAAGTAATGAAAATCTTCTGTCCTGTTATAAAATATTGGCCATCTTTTTTTATTGCCTTTGTGCTAATGTTAGATAGGTCAGATCCGGCTTGTGGCTCAGTGAGATTCATTGTGCCAGTCCATTCTCCAGAAACCAGTCTTTCCAAAAAGTTGGATTTTAAAAATTCTGAACCGTTTGTGCTTATTAGTTCAACTGCTGCTTGAGTTAAAGTTGGGCAAATAGCAAACGCTGAATTTGTACTTTGCCAAATTTCAAGGCATGCTCCAGCCACAAGATTAGGCAAGCCCATTCCACCATATTTGGTGCTAAAGGACACACTGTTCCAACCACCTTTGATGAAGCGAGTGTAAGCATCTGTAAAACCGTTTGGTAATTTAACAGCACCATTCTCGAGCTGACATCCCTCCCGATCTCCTGATTGTCTTAAAGGGTATAAGACATCACTACCAAATTTCCCTGCTTCAGTTAGAATTGTATCTATAAGATTACCATTAACGTCGCTGAAACAAGGAAGCGATAATACTTTCTCTAGTTCTGCAACTTCCTTTAGTGTGAACTGCATGTCTTCTAAAGGTACTTGGTAGGTGGCCATAGTTATGGAAACCTTGCATTAAATTTGAAAAATAGATTTATTTTTTTTCTGGAGTTTGATCACGTGTAAACACCCATGAATCTTCTTCAGATAAATCTGAACTGTAAATATAACCTGCATCGTTAAATTCTTTTATTTGATCTGGTTCGTGAAGACGATTTTTAATGATAAATCGTGCCATGGAGCCACGCGCTTGTTTTGCAAAGAAAGAAATTATTTTTGAAACACCGTTTTTAACCTCTTTAAACACAGGGGTAACTATTTTCCCATTCAGAACATTTTGATCAACTGCCTTGAAATATTCCATTGATGCTAAATTGATTACAGTCTTATCTTTATGGTCTTTTGTTACATTATTAATTTCATGTGCAATAGATTTGTTCCAAAATTCATATAGATTATTATAACCTGGCGGTTGAAATCTTGCACCCATCTCTAGGCGATAGGGTTGGATTAGGTCCAAAGGTCTCAGGATACCATACAGACCAGATAAAATTCGTAAATGATCTTGGGCAAAATTTAAGTCCTCAGCTTTTAAAGAAGTAGCTTCTAATCCTTGATAAGTGTCTCCATTAAATACTAGTGCTGCTTGTTTCGCATTTTCATTAGTAAAAGGTATTGAAAAATTTTGAAACCGCTGAAAATTCAGTTCACTAAGTTTATCGCTAAGTTTCATAGCACGTTTCAAATCTGAGCGACTAAGACCTTTTGCCTTTTCAACTAAAACCTTTGACTGTTCTAAAAATTCTGGCTGGGAAAAATTAGAATGATGAGTTGGTGATTCAAAATCTAATTTTTTTGCAGGGGATATTATTGCTAACATCTAAATTACCTATCATCGTATTGTTGTTACCATCAATTTTAATAAGTTTATATAAAATTTTTAAGGAATACAAAGAACGTGATTATAATTTATGGACTAAAAAATTGTGATAAATGCCGAAGTGCTCTTAAGTGGTTTGAAAAGCAATCAATAAATTATCAATTTTATGATCTACGCAAAGATGGATTGGTCAAAGAAATTATTCAATATTGGGTTGATGTGATCGGTTGGGACGCTTTAATAAACAAGAGAAGTACTACTTGGCGCATGCTTTCTAATGAAGTGAAGGTTGAGATTGATAGTGCCAATGCCAACGCTATTAGCTACATAGTAGATAAACCTACTCTGATTAAACGTCCAATAATTTTAGTAAATGAGAAGGTAATGGTTGGATTTAAGGAACAGCAGCGTCAGGAGTTAATCAATATAAATGCTAATACAATCAATTAATTTTTCATAATGATAATAGTGTTGTTAATGTTCTTTCTAGGGCTTTTGTTTGGAAGGTTTTTAATTGAAAGAATGAATTTTGATCAAATTTTTTTTTAAAGTATTTTATTTGGGTTCATAGTTCCCTTGGGGTCTATATTTTCTTTCAATTTCTGCATAACTCTAATTTCTGTTTTTGAACAATAGTGATGCATCTCATTTCTTTTTAGTTTTCCTATACCATGTTCTGCACTAAAACTTCCACCTAACTTAGCTGCTATCTCATATACTAAATGATTTAGGCTTGGACGTTCATTTAGAAATGCATCAACTTCTTTTGTTGGCGGCTGGCTAAGGTTAAAATGGATATTGCCGTCTCCTAAATGTCCGAAGGCTATCACCTTAATTTCTGGGACTTTTTCTCTTACTAATTGTATGGCAAGGTGAAGGAATTCCGGAAC
The DNA here is from genome assembly GCA_036337015.1 of Pseudomonadota bacterium. Taxonomy (GTDB): domain Bacteria; phylum Pseudomonadota; class Alphaproteobacteria; order Rhodospirillales; family Casp-alpha2; genus Casp-alpha2. Next base: position 40,288 of record JAYZEZ010000003.1, read on the forward strand.
TTTTGATACTGGCACCGAAATATCGTGCTTGATGCTAGCCCCTAATTTAGACTGGTAAATAGGAATTGCTTCACGAATTTTCCAAAAATTAATCGCTTGAGACTTATTGTTAGCGATCACTGCATCATTTATAAGTTTATCTTTGAACGCATTTGATAATATGCTTTCAAGTTCTTGTTCAATTCTAGTTGGACTTGTCAATTCCACTAGTGCATACCAATTATGTAAATTATTAAATGGATAAATTAATTCGCTTGTTTGACTTAAAACAAGCTCCATACTTTCACGGTTGAGAATCTCATAGCTACTTAAATCATCGTTAGCCTCTGTCTCTATAATTTTCATTAGTTTAAGTGCTTCTTTAGGGCTATCCATAGCTATAAGTGCAGTTTTGCAATCTTTCTGGCATGGAAATAATTTTAAAACGGCAGCAGTAATAACGCCTAGTGTACCTTCTGCACCGATAAATAAGTGTTTAAGGTCATAGCCTGTATTATCTTTGCGCAAAGCACGAAGTCCATTCCAAATTCGTCCATCAGGTAATACGACCTCGAGCCCAAGAACTAAATCTCGGGCGTTTCCATATCGTAATACGCGTATCCCTCCAGCGTTTGTTGATAGGTTCCCACCAATTTGACAACTGCCTTCTGCTCCAAGGCTCAACGGGAAAAAACGTTCAACATTTTCTGCTGCAATTTGAATTTCGTTAAGAACACAACCTGCATCGACAGTAATTGTGTTATTATGTATGTCAATATCACGGATCCTATTAAGCCGATTTAAACTTATAAGAACACCACCTTCCGGAACAGCGGCCCCAACAAGTCCAGTATTGCCGCCTTGAGGAGTTACTGGTATGCCCGAAGCATTGCAAACCTTTATAACGGAGCTTACTTCTTCAGTATTTACAGGGCTAATAACTATATCACAATAACCACGCCACATTCCTCTCCATTCTGTGATGTGATTTTCAATCTTATCTTCGTCATTTGTCCAACCTTTCCGTCCTACGATTTCCTTTAGAGTAGTTAAAATATGTTCAGGAGTTTTCATTTTAATCATAAATATAAATTATATAATTAAGTCAAATCTAGAAGGATTTAAAGAAGTGCGCATTCTATGGATAAGTTCTAAACTATTATTAAACAATAATAATGTTTTTAAGATAAAAACATATATGAAATGTTAGTTGTAATTTTTTTTAAAGAATAGAATCATGTTTAACTCATCTTTTTCCAAAACTAGGCTTTTATATATAAACGTTGGTCATTTTGTAGATCATCTTTTTATGTTAATTTTTGCAAAGGCTGCATTCAGTGCAGGGCTATCTTTCGGTATGGCTAGGGACGGTGCTTACGCTGAAATGATACCTTACGGCATTCCCGCACTAGTTTTATTTGGTGCTTGCGCCCCTATAGCTGCACACCTAGCTGATATTTGGAGCCGTAATGGGATGATTGCTGTTTTTTTTATTGGTATAGGAGTTGCGTCAATTATTGCTAGCTTTGCTGCCTCTCCTTTGCAATTAGGAATAAGTCTTTCTATTCTTGGAATTTTTGCAGCTATTTATCATCCTGTTGGTATAGCCATGGTCGTTGAAGGGGGAGGTAACGTTGGTTGGAGACTTGGAGCTAACGGTGTATTTGGTAATATGGGAGTAGCTGCAGCACCGTTAATAACTGGCTTTATTTTAGCACAATATGATTGGCGGCTAGCTTTTTCATTGCCTGGAATAATTTCTATTTTTATAGGTTTAAGTTTTATTAAATTTGTTTCCTCTGGGCGAATTCGGCCATCGGAATCTTCTCCAAGGGAAAAGTCAAAGGTTGGTTTTCTTCCAGGTTGGGAGCGTGCACTTTTGGCTTTAGCTCTCGTAACTGCTGCGGGCGGTTTTGTGTTTGGTTCTATGATTTTTCTATTACCAAGAATGTTTGAGGTTTCCATGCCAGCTGTCAGTTTAAATGTTGCTGTAACTGGTGTATTGGCTGCTATAGTGTATGCCATTGCGGCGTGGTCACAACTTGTCGTTGGCCGTATTATAGATAAGAATCGTATTAAACCAGTTTTATTAATTATTGCGGCTGGTCAACCTATTTTAATTGCTATTATGTCAATGCAAAATGACCTTTCTTTGTTTTTCTCGTCATTATTGGCTATGGCATTTGTATTTGGGCAAATCCCTATCACAGATGCCATACTAACTCGTTATGTACCTGATCATTGGCGAGCGAAGGTCTTGTCAATAAAGTTCATGCTTAATTTAGTAATTGGTGCTTTAGCGCTGATAGTTGCTAAGGCTATTCTAATTGATGGAGGTGGATTTGCTACTTTAATGATGGTTATAGCATTTGCTTCTATTTTAATCTTTCTTGCAGCCCTTTTACTACCAGCAAATGATTCATTAGATGACTCGTCTGAAGTTTTGCCAGTGTAATAGAGTTAATCAATAGGCTTAGACGCACGCATTAAGCGATCATTAATAGCAAGTCCTAGTCCATAATTTGGAATTGGCATAACTGCAATGCCCGTAAAGGGCGATCTATCTAAATCATTGATCATAGAGAATAAATTAGCAGCAGCTTCTTTTAGGTTCCCAGTGGGGCTGAGATTAATACTTTCCATTAATGAACAAGGGCCAAAGGCAAGGAAGGCTTCATTTAAATTAGGCTTTTGTGCGTTAAGGCGAAGTGGTAGGTTCGGAGCATAATGGCGATCTAGCATGCCTGGAGATTTTGGATTGCCTTTCTTAATTCCTTCGGAAATAGTTAAAGGCCCTATTACTGCCTCAATTTCCTCTACTGAAATACCACCAGGCCTTAATAAGGTGGGTTTATTCTCTGATAGGTCAATAACTGTAGATTCGATCCCAATTTGACAGGGACCACCATCCAAGATCACTTCTGTACCATTTGTTTTAGTATCAAATAGTGAAGAAGCAACATGTTTTGCCATAGTAGGGCTAATCCGTCCGGATTGGTTTGCACTTGGTGCAGCTAGTGGTAAGTTTGATTTGTTAAGTAAAGCTTGTGCAACATTATGATTAGGAGCGCGAACAGCTAGAGTTTTCAAGCCAGCGCTTGCAAGTAATGAAATACGTTCATTTCGTCTGGGGAGAATTAAGGTTAGTGCGCCCGGCCAAAATATTTTTGCTAATTGGTTTGCCAAATCGTTGAAAATAACAATTTCTCGGGCAAGTTCTAAATTTTTTACATGAATGATTAGCGGATTAAATTTAGGGCGATTTTTAATTTCAAAAATACCAGCAACAGCTTTGTCATTTGTGGCATCTGCACCTAAACCGTACACAGTTTCAGTGGGAAAAGCTACTAAGCCTCCTTTGATTATAGCTTGGCTAGCAGCATTTATGTTTCTTGCAGTTGGAGTTAATATGGGGACTTGATGTTCTTTCAATTGCTTAACAGTTCTTTTTTATTACCCCAGCGCTTTGTGCGATGAAATGAGGATTTTCAAATCCGTCCTTCGCATAACGTAATGGGTTTCCTTCTAAATCGATAATCATCCCTCCTGCAAAATTTAAAATTGCGTGTCCTGCTGCGGTATCCCACTCCATGGTTCGGCCTAGTCTTGGATAAATATCAGCTTTACCTTCCGCAATTCTGCAGAACTTAAGAGAGCTACCAGCTATAGTTTCATTAGCAACGTTATATTCAGAGAGAAATTCTTCAATATTCTCTCCTCGATGTGAGCGGCTAATTATAGCAGTAATTCCATCTGGAGAAATTTCACGACAAGTAATTAATTTTTCCTCGTCATCACCAAATTGTGAAAAGGATCCAACTGCTGCACCCCAATATGTTTGGTTGGTAACGGGAGCGTGTATGACACCCAAGGCTGGACGTCCTGCATCAATTAAGGCGATGTTGATTGTGAATTCTCCATTTCGGTTAATAAATTCCTTAGTCCCATCTAGAGGATCAACCAACCAGAAGGGGGCATTGTTGATATCAGGTGCTGTACCTGATGAAAAAGCTTCTTCACTTATAATTGGAAATTTATCAGTTATACCCATTGAAATAGAGCGTAAGATTAGATCTTCTGATCTTTTATCTGCTTCTGTGACAGGAGAGTTATCTGACTTTTTTTCTACATCAAAATTAGTTTCATAAACTTTCAAAATTTCTTGTCCGGCCTTTTTAGCGATACCGCCAACCTGTTCTAAAAGATCTAATCCAATGTTAAGCACTTTTTTTATTCCTTTTTAACCTGTTTAAAATTTGATGATTTTCATATTCTATTTAGTGTTTATCAAATAGCCTTAAAATAAATGTTTAATTTTTCAGTGTTTTATCGCTAATTTTTTTTCTGAACAGTATTAAAGAGATGATCTCACTAGATAAATATTTCTGCTATAGAAGTATTGTAAACTTAAGTATAATTTATGAACTAAATTCCAGATTGTATTTAACAATTAACATCTTAAACTATAGCCATGTAGAAAATTCTTCGTTAAAGAAAAGAATGAACAAATATTTTGCATACATTAATTTGTAAGTGATCATAGTGATAGTTTAATTTTTTAGTTTCTTGAGTATAAGCCTGTATTAGTTAACCTTATAATGACTTTGCTCAAAACATCTTTCTTTTTTAGACCAATAAGAGGCAATTCATGAAAATCATTTTTTCGGAACCAGGCTCCGTTGCAATGGGCATTATGGTTGTTGGTGTTTCTAATGCCAACAAGTTAACAGCATCAGCTAAGAAAATGGATAAGAGAACAGGAGGGGCTTTATTGCGCTCTATTAAATCAAGCTCCTTTACAGGAAAGGCTGGTCAGAGCTTAACGATTTTAAGTCCAGCAGGTACTCAACTAGATCGTTTGTTGATTGTTGGTTTTGGGAAGGGTAACGAAATAAATGAAAAAGGTATGCATGAATTAGGTGGTCTTATCTTTAACTCTATTAAAGCAGGGAATTCAAAATCTGCGACAATTTTGGTAGATTCTATAGAAGATTCTCAGCTTTCTGCATATAAAATGGCTGTTGGTATTGCAGAAGGTATAAAACTTCGATCCTATCGTTTTGATAAATACCTCACTAACATTAATTCTAAAAAGAATAAAAAGCCTGTTTTATCTGTTATTACAATACGTTGTCAGAACGTTAAAAATGCAAGAGCTTCTTTTAGGATTCGGGATAAAGTCGTGGATGGTGTTTTTTTAACACGTAATTTAGTAACTGAACCCCCAAACGTTATTTATCCAGATACATTGGCAAAACGTTGCAAAGAACTTTTAAAACTTGGCTTGAAAGTAGAAGTGTTAGGCGAAAAGCAGATGTCTCGTCTTGGAATGGGTGCATTGCTGGGTGTTGGTCAAGGGTCTATCCGTGAGAGTAAGTTAGTTGTAATGCAATGGAATGGTGAAACAGCAAAAAAAGGTAAGGTTCCTTCACCAGTATGTTTTGTTGGTAAGGGGGTCACTTTTGATACAGGTGGTATTTCTTTGAAACCATCTGGTGGAATGGAAGAGATGAAATACGATATGGGTGGTTCCGGTGTTGTAATAGGCCTCATGAAAGCGCTTGCAGGGCGCAAAGCTAAAGTTAATGCAGTTGGCGTTGTTGGGCTTGCTGAAAACATGCCTGGATCCAATGCGCAGCGACCGAGTGATGTGGTTACCTCGATGTCGGGACAGACTATAGAAGTTCTTAATACAGATGCTGAAGGGAGATTGGTTTTAGCTGATGCAATTCATTATGCTAATAATCGTTTTAAGCCTAAATTTATTGTTGATTTAGCTACATTAACTGGGGCGATAATCGTTGCTCTTGGAAATGAATACGCTGGGTTGTTTTCGAATAATGATAAATTGTCAGAACGGCTTATTACTAGTGGTGAAAAGATTGGTGAAAAATTATGGCGGTTGCCTCAAAATATCAAATACGACAAACTGATTAATTCTGATATTGCTGATATGAAGAATATATCCGGTGGGAGAGGAGCTGGCTCAATTACAGCAGCACAGTTTCTTGGTAGGTTTGTTGGAAAAACACCTTGGGCTCATCTAGATATCGCTGGTGTAACCTGGACAAAAAAAGATTTACCTGTTGCCCCTAAGGGCGCAACAGCATTCGGTGTTCGTCTATTGGATCGTTTGGTTTCCGATTACTACGAGAAAAAATAGGTTCTCTTCAGGCCAGCATTTTTGGAATTGATTAATGACCGAGATTGCCTTTTATCATTTAGAGACTGTTCAGTTAGAACATGTGCTCGCAAAGCTTCTTGAAAAAACCTTAGTAGCTGGCAAGCGAGCGATGGTACTATTAAGTACCGAAAAACAAGTTGAATACTTGAATGGATATTTATGGATCTATGATGCACAATCTTGGCTGCCGCATGGTTCTGCAAATGATGGTAGCGCAGAAAATCAGCCCATTTGGCTATCGAATATTGATGAAAATTCAAATAAGGCTGAATTTTTATTTCTTATCGACGGTGCTACGTCTAGTCTTTTAACACAATATGACCGTTGTTTTGAATTGTTTGATGGCAGAGATCCTAATGCTGTGAATGCTGCTCGTGAACGCTGGAAGGATTATTTAGCGGCTGGTTACGGACTGACATACTGGTCACAAAATAAAAACGGTGATTGGGAAAAAACAGGATCCTAGTTGAAAGCTTTTTTGTAATGTCTGATTTTAATTTAAATGAAAAAGGACCTTTGGATGGCCTACGTGTGCTTGATTTATCACGTTTAATTGCAGGTAACATGCTATCTCTTCAATTGGCTGACTTTGGAGCTGAGGTGATTAAGGTTGAGACTCCTGTAAAGGGGGATCCGCTTAGGGCTTGGAAAGACGAAGGTATAGATTGCCATTGGAAAGTTTATGCTCGAAATAAAAAAAGTCTTACGCTGAATTTACGTGAGCCCGAAGCAATAGAAATTTTACTTAGTATGGCCTCAAGTGCTGATGCCTTAATTGAGAACTTTCGCCCCGGTAGACTGGAACAAATGGGTTTGGGTCCAGATACCTTATTTTCGGTTAATCCAAAACTAGTATTGGTTCGAATTTCCGGATTTGGTCAGACCGGCGCATATCGTGATCGGCCAGGGTTTGGTTCCTTGGTTGAGGCGATGTCAGGTTTTGCTGACCGCAATGGATTCTCAGACCGTGAACCTGTTTTACCACCGTTGGCCTTGGCAGATATGATTGCCGGTTTGTATGGCGCTATGTCAGTTATGATTGCTCTTAGAGAAGTTGAAACAAAGGGTGGGCGTGGTCAAGTCATAGATCTATCACTTCTTGAACCAATTTTTTCCGTGCTAGGCCCGGAGGCACTTACCCATAAGGTAACGGGGGCAATTAAGAAACGTCTTGGCAGTGGTTCCAACACCTCTTCGCCACGTAATGCGTATGTCACGCGCGATGGTAAATGGGTCGCATTATCGGCTTCAATTCAGTCTATGGCTGAGAGGGTATTTCGAGTAATAGGTCGTGAAGATATGATCCATGATCCACGATTTTGTTCAAATCCAGAACGGGTTAAAAACCGAGATTTAGTTGATGAAATCCTTGGAGGTTGGATTAAACAACGTGATCAAGATGAGGTTTTGAAGATTTTTTGTCGCGAAGAAATTACAGCATCTGGTATCTTTAATATAGGGGAGATTATAAAAGACAAACATTTTCAGAGCCGTGAAGTTCTTGTAGATCTTCCCGATGAAGATGTTGGTACTGCACCCATGCATAATATTATACCTAGATTATCAAAAACACCGGGTAAATTTCGTGTTCCAGCGCCTAAATTGGGTCAACATACTAAGGCTTTGCTCAACGAGTTGGGTATTACTTCTGATCATATAATAAGCCTTAAAGAAAGAGGAGTAATTTAATATGCCTTTTGTCTGGCGCTCTTTATTATATGTGCCAGCCAACAATAGTCGATTTATAGATAAGGCCCATTCTCGTGGTGCTGATGCCATAATTTTAGATCTGGAAGATAGCGTGCCTCAACACGAACGAAAACGAGCACGAAATATGTTAAATTTATCAGTAGCTCAAGCTGGACAAAACGATGCAGATATTCTTGTTCGTATTAATCGTTCAGAACAGGGTTTTTGTGAAGATCTTGATGCTGCAATAATACCTGGTGTTAGTGCTTTAATGCTACCTAAGGTAGAAAATGCAGAAGAAGTTTGTAAATTGGCTGAAAAGGTTACACAACTTGAGGCAAAGCGTGGAATAAACTCCGGCGATATTAGCTTTGTTGTGATGATAGAAAGTCCAGCTGCTTTGCTTAAGGTTAATGAAATCGTTAGTGCTCATCCTCGTATTATAGCCGCTATTCTAGGTAGTGAAGATTTTGCTACTGCTACCGGTATGATGCCAGATCCAGAAACTTTATTTCTTCCTAAAATGTTGGTTTTATATGCAGCAAGAGCTGCTAACATAATACCACTTGGTATGATAGGTACTGTAGCTGACTTTAAAGATTTAAATGTTGTTAGAGAAAATATTCGACGATCGAAGAAGTTTGGATTTGAAGGGGCTTCATGTATTCATCCATCTGTAGTTCCAATACTTAACAAAGAAATGGCTCCTTCATCTGAAGAAATAAAAAAAGCAGAACGAATTGTAGACGCATATGCTAATGCAGAAAAGGCTGGTTTAGGTGCAATAACCATAGATGGTATGATGATTGATGTGCCGGTGGTGGATAGAGCTCAAGCTGTGTTATCACGCCACGCATATATCTGCTCTAAAGAAAAGCTAAAGTAAAATTTTTATCGACGTTTTGTTAACAGAAATATACCTAAGATGGTTCCGCCTGCTGCCAATAATGCCATTGCGTAATAAGCTTTTGCGCCAAACACTCCGTAAAGCTTCCCTGATGCAAACATTACGATTCCTAAGGAAACGCCCATAACTATAGTTGAATAAATTCCTTGAGCTGAAGCTGATAGATGATTAGGGAATTTTCTATTTATAAAATAAATTGCTCCCAAATGAGTGGCTCCAAATGTAAACGCATGAAGAGCTTGCAGGATTACTATAAAAACTATGCCATCTATTTTTCCTATCATTAACCAACGAATTGTACCTAAAAACCCACCCAAGATTATCATTTTTAGCGGACCTATTTTTTTTACAAATAAGGCACCAAACATAAAAAGAATTATTTCAGCAAAAACGCCTTCCGCCCATAGCCAGCCTATAGTAATTTCTGAATATCCTTGTGCTTTCCAATTTAAAGTTCCAAATCCATAGTAAACACTATGGCTTGACTGAATTAGGGCACATGCTGTGATAAACAAGATAAATTGACGGTCTTTTATTACAGTTATTGGGGTGAAATGAGAATCGTTGGCTTTAGGTATTTGTGTAGCTGGTAAAAAAAAAGTTACTGCCACTACTAATGCCAGACTAGATAGTAAAATATAATAGATGGTATCTATAGATGATCCTGTAAGTATATATCCAGTTCCGATAGCTGTTATTATGAAAGTTAGCGACCCCCATAACCGTATAATTCCGTAGTTTGTTTCTTCGTATGGTTTGTTCTTTTTAAAGTCATCTCCTAGCATAGCTAAGCTCTCACCCAAGGGCATCAAAGGAGCCCAGACAGCAAAAAAAAACACGGTAACTAACATAATTTGCCAAAATCCATTAGTGAGCCCGAATAGGTAAAAAGTGACGAAAGATAGTATCGCCAAAGTGATCATAATCGGGCGTCGTGAACCTTGACGATCGGCAAAATGAGTTATTAATGGATTTGAAAATACTTTAATACCAACGCTACTTGCGAAGATAGCACCTATTTCTGTTGTGGAAAGTCCTTGTGCCTCTAGCCAGACTGGCCAAAATGGTAAGTGGATACCAATCATTGTAAAGATAGCGGCATAAAAAAATGCCATTCTTATGTATGAGTAAGATTTTCCGAGGTTTGAATATTTAGGCATATTTATCATTTTAAAATAGAGTTTAGGTTCTTTTAACTTATGAAAATTTTAATTTTTGGTAGCGGTGGCGTTGGCGGATACTTTGGTTCTCGTTTATTATCGTACAATAAAGAAGTTTACTTTATAGCGAGAGGAGAACATTTAGAAGCAATCCGTAAACATGGTCTACGTGTTATAAGTAAACTCGGAAATGTCTATAATGAGGTTATCAATGTATCTGATACAGTTTCTGATTTTGGCATAGTTGACGTAGTCATTCTTTCTGTAAAATTGTATGATACAGCAAACGCTGTAAAAGCTATTGAGCCGGCAATTGGGCCTAAAACTTTGCTAGTATCATTCCAGAATGGAATAAGCGGAGCAGATATTTTAGTTGATACTTTCGGGCCTAAGCAAGTTATAGGTGGGTCATCTTCTATTGCAACTAGAGTTTCGGAGCCTGGTGTCATTGTGCATACAGGTAGTATGGCTTCATTAATTTTTGGCGAATGGGATGGTGGAACAAGACCACTAACTGAAAAATTTTTTGAAGTTTGCAAGTTGGCTAAAATTGATGTGGAGCTATCTACAAATATTAATAGAGTGATTTGGTCAAAATTCGTCTTCCTTTCAGCATTCTCTGGTATCACATGTACTTTTCGTCAACCTATAGGACCTATTTTAATGAATAATGAGAAACGTCAATTGTTTCAAAATGCGCTTGAAGAAACTACTAAAATAGCCCTTGCTATGGGAATTGTTTTGCCTTCTGACCTTGTTAATCAGAGAATGACTTTTGCTGAAGGTTTGCCCGTAGATATGTATTCTTCCATGTACCATGATTTAAACGCAGGAAAAAGATTAGAGTTACCATGGCTTTCTGGATTAGTCGTTGATCTTGGCCAAAAGTTTAAAATTAATACACCTGCACATCAATTCTTTGTTGAAAAACTTTCTAATTATTCTAGTGGTACCAAAAATTGACGTACTAGAATTAAGATTTATTTTTATGCGTTGCGAATTTAAAATATTTTTTAAACTTTTTCTATGGCTTGCAAGGGCGAAAGCTAAAAGTTATAACGCGAATTATCCATAACAATTATAAAAAGGAAAATTTTTATGACAATTGAGAGGACACTCTCCATAATTAAACCTGATGCTACACGTCGCAATTTAACTGGATCTATAAATAAGTGTTTAGAAGAGTCAGGACTTCGCATTATTGCTCAAAAACGAATTTTACTTAGTCGTGAAAAAGCAGAAGGTTTTTACGCTGTTCATAAAGAACGACCCTTTTATAATGATTTATGTAATTTTATGACTTCTGGACCAGTTGTTGTTCAGGTTTTGGAAGGTGAAGAAGCTATTTCAAAGAATCGAAAAGTTATGGGTGCAACAAATCCAGTCGATGCCGAAGATGGAACAATTAGACAGTTATTTGCTGAAAACGTTGAGGCAAATTCTGTTCATGGATCAGATAGCCCCGAAAACGCCATTATTGAAATCAATTATTTTTTTAATGATGATGAAATAGTCGGTTAATTTTTAAATAAGAAATTATTTTTAACTAGTATTTAAACGCTAATATATTAAAATAAAAATTCAAGTTATCGGGCTCTATATAGCGCAAGAGCGCCCTAGCCCTTCAAATATTCAAAATAAATTATAAAACTTTATTATTATCTTTTCTTATGATGAAATTGATAATCATTCGCAATATTAATATATAACTTATATATTAATATTATATAATAAAAAAAGTTTTCATTTAAAATTTAAAATGAAAGAATAAAATGAATGAAATAACCCAACAAATAATCAATGCAACCTCAGGTTGGTCTATTGAAATTTCACCTAAAGTAGCATCTAAAATTAACAGTTTTCGTAACAAGTTACCTCCTAAAACCACAGTAAATGTGACGTTTCTACCAGGAGAGGATCCAATGAAAACTGTTAAAGTCGCTGAGCGACTTAATAATGATGGTATGAATGCTGTTCCACATATTTCAGCAAGGTCATTAGTAGATCAGAAACAATTAGATAATTTATTATATGAGTTCGTTACACGAGCAAGTGTAGACGAAGTTTTGGTAATTGGCGGTGATGTAAGCAAACCGTTAGGAGAGTTTCCTGATAGTATGTCAATACTAAGAACCGGTCTTTTGCAAAAGTACAATATTAGTAAAGTAGGTGTTGCTGGTCATCCAGAGGGTAGCCCAGATATCAATGTTGTAAAATTGGAATCTGCACTTCAAGCTAAAATTGATTTTTCTTTAAAAGAAGGCATCAATCTTTATATAGAAACACAGTTTTGTTTTGATCCTACAACTGTATTAAATTGGGAAAAAAATTTACGAAATAAAGGAATCAATATTCCAATCCGAATAGGCATTCCTGGCCCTGCTTCGATTAAGACATTATTTAAGTTTGCAAAGTTGGTTGGTATAGGAAATTCAATGCGGTTTTTAACCAAGCAGGCTCATAAACTCTCAAAGCTACTAACAATCCAATCGCCCGATAATTTGTTGACTGGATTATCGGCAGGTATGGCAAGTGATCCGGATTGTTTGATTGAAAACTTTCATTTTTATCCTTTTGGCGGATTTCTTAAAACTGTAGAATATGCTGATTCTATTGTAACTGGAAATTTTTCCATACGGTCAAATGGTGAATTTGAAATGAACGAAGGATTAGCCGAATAATATTTTTAAAAAACTTTTGAAGATAATATCTCGATAAAAATTTCTTTTAGCAGTTTTTAGGAAAAATATTTTTGCCGTCTATTAATGTATATTCTCCATTAACGGCTACTCGACCTTGGGCAATTAGCTTAACTGCTTGAGGATAAATTATGTGTTCTTTTTTTAAGATTCTTGATGATAATGATTCAACATCATCATTAGCGTAAACTGGAACACTAGCTTGGCAAATAATAGGGCCAGTGTCCATTTTATTTCTGACAAAGTGTACTGTACATCCAGAATTTTTCTCTCCTGCGTCTAAAACTCTTTGATGAACATTTAATCCTTTAAACGCTGGTAATTTAGATGGATGGATATTAATGATTTGGTCGTACCAACGATTGATAAATGATTCTGATAGAATTCGCATAAATCCGGCAAGACAAATTAACTCTACATTTATGGACTCTATAAACTCAGTGATTTTATTATCAAAAGATTCGCGATTAGAAAAGTTGCGATGATCTATAATTTCAATCGGAATTCCAACTTCTTTTGCTGTTTCTAACCCTAAAGCATTTCTCTTATTAGATATGACCAGAATGATTTCAAAACCAGACTTCGGTTCATTGGAAGCTTGAATGAGAGAGTGTAAGTTGCTCCCACGACCAGAAATTAGAACCGCAACTTTCACAAATTCCAACCGTCTTCAAGATTTTCAAAAAATATTTTTTCTTTTTCACCAGTTTCTTTAATTACCTTTCCAATACGAAAGATAGTTTCACCGGATTCTTCAAATGTTTTTTCAATATCGTCTGCAATATCTGGAGCAGATATTACCACCATTCCAATGCCACAGTTAAAAGTACGTATCATTTCTATTGGTGATATTTTGCCGGTTTTTGATAGCCATTGGTAAATTGCAGGCATGGGCCATTTCTTGAGATCAATGTATGCCGATAGTCCTTTAGGCAAAACCCTAGGAATATTTTCTAATAATCCCCCTCCCGTAATGTGGGCAAAAGCGTGGATGCCTCCTGTTGCCAATGCATTTAGGCAGCTTTCTACATAAATGCGTGTTGGTGTTAAAAGTACCTGACCTATCGAAACATTCTTATCGAATGGTGATGTGTCATAATAATTAATTTTACTATTCTCAATAATACGTCTGACAAGTGAATAACCATTAGAATGGATACCTGTTGAAGCTAATCCGAAAATCACATCTTTGTATTTTACGGCATCACCCTTTATTAATTTTTTTCGTTCTACGGCACCTACTGCAAAACCAGCTAGATCGTAATGGCCATCCCTATATAATCCGGGCATTTCTGCGGTCTCACCGCCAATTAATGAGCAGTTTGCTTGAATGCAACCATCAGTTATACCTGAAATTAAATTTTTTGCTGCTTTTAGGTCAAGTTTGCCAGTTGCAAGATAATCAAGAAAAAAAAGTGGCTCCGCCCCTTGAACTATTAAGTCGTTGACGCACATCGCCACAAGATCAATGCCGATAGTCTTGTGATTATCCATAATTCCAGCTATCAAAAGTTTTGTACCAACCCCATCAGTAGCAGCCACTAGTAAAGGATCTATATAGCCTGACCTTTTAAGATCAAACACGCCACCAAATCCACCTAGTTCAGATGCAACCCCTAATCTCTCTGTACCTTTTACTAGTGGCTTTATGGCCTCTACAAATGCATTACCAGAATCAATATCAACACCAGCTTCTTTATAACTTGTACTTTTTTTGATTGGTTCATCTACTTTATAATTTTTTTGGCTAATAGCTTCCTCCATAGTCGTGCTGTGGTAAGGTAAGTTGTTCGCAGTGAACCTGTTTTTACGAGGCTAGGATAATGCATCTCGGACGATTTGTAATGATTGAATTGATAAAAAGCGTATTGTTAATTAACAAACAGCGGTTTAGTTATATTTTGTCGGGTTTTTTACCATCAATTTTATTGATTTCTTTGACATTTTCTCAATTGTCTTGGGCAAAAAATGTATTTGAAGTTAGTGGTGTTGATGTTGATATTACAGCAAAAACTGCGGCAGAAGCACGTAATGAAGCTCTTGCTGATGGAAAGATTAGAGCCTTTCAAATACTTTTAAAGCGTTTGACGCTTAGAAACGAACATAAAAGTTTACCTACATTATCACATGATCAAATAGATACATTTATAAATGATTTTTCTGTATCAAATGAGAAAACTTCTCCGGTTCGATATTTAGCTTCACTCTCTATTCGTTTTAAATCCAAGGCAATACGGGCTCTTTTAAATGAGCATGCTCTCAATTTTGCTGAAACGGTATCAAAACCTGTTCTTATTCTACCTGTATATCAAACCGCAGGTGCTTTGATTTTATGGGATGACCCTAATCCATGGCGTGATGCTTGGTCTGCAAAAGTTAAAAATTTTGGGTTGGTCCCTACAGTCCTACCATTGGGGGATTTAGCTGATATTGCATCTATTGGGGCTGAACAAACTTTGGATGGTGATATTCAACGTATAAATGCCATAGCAAAGCGTTATGGAGCTAGTAATGCAATAGTGGCATTTGGAGCTTTAAAGTTAGAAGTGACTGAGGCTCGTCGAGTCCTGGAAGTATATTTTACTCGTTACGGTGGAAAATTACGTGAACAAACCGAAGTTGTTAATTTTTTTCAAGAGGACAATGAAACAGTAGAGGCACTTTTATTGAGATCTGTAATTGAGATGACTCATTTAATTGAAGATAATTGGAAACGCGACAATCTGATGCAATTTAACAATTCTGGAATTATTCCAGTAACTATCTCTATTTCAAATCTAAAAGACTGGATATCAATCCTTTCTCGTCTAAAAAAAGTTGCAGTGGTAGGTAATTCTGAAATTGTATTGTTATCAAAAAAGGAGGTTCGCTTAAATTTGCATTTTTTTGGGGATACAGATCAACTTGCTTTAGCTTTAGAACAAGCAGATTTGAGGCTCTATCAACTAGGTGGTGGAGAGTGGGCTCTTACTTCTGCATTCTCTGTTGATAGTGGAGTTAAAAAAAGTCAATGAACGTACCGAATACAATAACTTTGGCACGTTTAGCTGCTGTTCCTATATTGGTATGGTTGATACTAGTAAATGACCTTCAAATAGCTTTTTGGGTTTTTCTAGCCGCCGCCTTATCTGATGCTATCGATGGAATAATTGCTAAACATTTTAATGCTGAAACAGTTTTTGGCGCTTATATTGATCCAATTGCAGATAAAGCATTGCTTGTAGGTACTTACATTACATTAGGACATGAAGGGTTTTTACCGATATGGTTAGTAATCTTAGTTGTATTTAGAGATATAGTGATCGTTGGCGGAGCCTTGGTTTTTCACACTGTAACACAATCATTATCTATGCGTCCTATAATGATTTCTAAAGTTAATACAGTAGCTCAATTACTTTTGGCAATTGGTGTGCTGTTTGTTTTTGGTTTTGATATTGAGGATGGTCCTTTTCTAGGAGTTATGGGATATTTCATTGCTATCACAACGTTATGGTCTGGTATAGCTTACGTTACTACTTGGAGTAGGCTAGCTGCAGAATTAGAGAAAAAAGGACATTAGACTTAAAAAAATTTTTTAAGTTAGGAGGAATTATAATTGGTCAAGGAAAAACAGGTCTTATTCTGGTTAATTGGTGTTATTACGTTTTTGGTTATTTTAAACACCCTAGCAAGTATGCTGTTGCCTTTTGTTGCTGGATTAGCAATTGCTTATCTACTTGACCCATTAGTAGACCAGCTTGAAGATTATGGATTTTCTAGATCAATAGCGACAACATCGATCGTCCTTATTTTTTTTATGGTCGTTATTTTTATATTATTTTTACTATTACCATTGTTGCAAGCTCAGGTGATCAACCTTGCGTCTTTATTGCCCGATCTAATTGAAAAGATGCAAATATATTTATTACCTTTACTTGAGCGTCTTCAAACAGATCTAGCACCTGAATCAATTGATCGATTAAAGTTAACAGCTAGTTCATATGGTGGAGATGTTATCAAATGGTTTTCTAGAGTAATTGGTGAGCTCTGGAAAGGAGGCGTAGCCTTTTTTAGTCTTATCTCACTAGTTATAATTACACCTGTAGTAGCTTTTTACTTACTTCGAGATTACGACAATATCATAGAATGGGTTGATAGCTACTTACCTCGAAGTTCTCGTCAGATTATTCTTCAACAATTCCGTAATATCGATGACGTAATTGCCGGGTTTGTTCGAGGGCAGGCAAGTGTTTGCATGGTTCTAATTATTTTTTATGGAATATCATTAACAGTAGTTGGATTAAATTCAGGGTTGTTGGTTGGCCTTGGTGCAGGGGCTATCTCTTTTATACCTTATATTGGCGCAGCTGTTGGACTCTTAGTTGGTTTGGCCATTGCTTTTGTTCAGTTTTCTGATTGGACATCAATTATATTAGTTGGCTCAATTTTCATAATTGGACAAGCGGCAGAAAGCTATTTTCTTACTCCACATTTGGTTGGAGATCGTATTGGCCTACATCCTGTTTGGATAATCTTTGCGTTGCTGGCTGGTGGAGCTTTGTTAGGCTTTACTGGGATTTTATTAGCCGTTCCAGGTGCGGCAATTATAGGTGTTTTAGTTCGATTCAGTTTAACTAAATATCGAGAAAGTTATCTTTATTCCGGTGATTTGGAAGACAATTGATTGAGAAAGACCAACTAACTTTAAAATTTGATCATCGACCAGCATTTGGTGGAGAAGATTTTCTTATTGCCTCTCCTAATGCCGAAGCAATTAGTAGGCTTGATTCTTGGCCTGATTGGTCTGGTAATGCCTTGGTTCTTTTTGGGCCTGCTGGTTCTGGTAAAACACATTTAGCCCAGGTATTCCAAGCTATGAGTAACGCATACATTGTAGAAACAGTTGACCTTAAAGAAAAGCAGCCTCCCTGTTATTTAGGGGATGCACCTGCTGCGATCCTAGAAAATGCAGATGTCATTTCAATGAACGAGGATGGAAAACTACAAGAATCTATCTTACATCTTTATAATGTATTATTTGAAACGGATCGTCATTTATTGCTAACTGCAAGACAGTCACCAGCTCGATGGGGTGTTACTCTTAAAGATTTGTCATCGCGCCTGAATTCAGCATCGCAAGCAAAAATAGGTTTTCCAGATGATGCTCTAATTGCGGCAGTTTTAGTTAAACAATTTCAAGATCGCCAATTAAAAATTGAGGATGATGTAATATTTTATATCCTATCACGTATGGAACGTTCTTTTCAGGCAGCTCGTAAAATAGTTCAGGAAATAGATGAACTTACACTTAAAGAGCATCGCAAGATTACAGTTCCACTAGTTCGAAAGGTTTTACAAAAATTGACTTGATGATTGAAAATAAAAGGAGGGTTCCAGTGGAATTAGGGATTAAAGGTAAGAAAGCTATCGTATGCGCTTCAAGTAAAGGATTGGGTAGGGGTTGTGCAATTTCACTTGCACGGGAAGGAGTTGATGTAACAATTTGTGCACGAGGTTCTGAAAAACTTAAAACTACCGCTGATGAAATTCGATCTATTGGTGGCGGAAAAGTTAATGCTATCACTTGCGATATCACGACTTCTGAAGGACAAAAAACTATCCTAGAAACTTGTCCAGAACCAGATATTCTAGTTAATAATGCAGGTGGCCCGCCGCCCGGTGATTTTAGAGATTGGGACCGAGAAGCCTGGATCTCTGCTATTGATGCTAATATGTTAACTCCAATCTTTCTAATCAAAGCTGTTGTAGATGGCATGATTGAGCGAAAATTTGGCCGGATAATCAATATAACTTCAGGTGCTGTTAAAGCACCAATAGAAAATTTAGGGCTTTCAAATGGAGCTCGATCAGGTTTAACAGGCTTTATTGCTGGAATTTCACGTAAAACAATTTCCGCAAATGTTACTATTAATAATTTACTTCCAGGACCTTTTGAAACAGAACGATTACATGCAAATCTTAAGGCGGCTGCTGAAAAAGCAAGTGTTGATATAATTGAATTTACTAAGAAAAAAACTGCTAGCAATCCTGCTGGAAGATTTGGTGATCCGGAAGAGTTTGGAGAATATTGCGCTTTTTTATGCTCACAACAGGCTGGTTATGTTACAGGTCAAAACATATTAATGGATGGAGGCAATTACCCTGGAACTTTTTAATTTAACAAAGAAATCAGCTGTTTTTAGATTGTGTTAACACAAGTTTTTTTTCTTTTATAGTAATTGATAAATCTCCTGCTCGTAACTTTAATGCGTCATTGCCAAACACTTCACGTCTCCAGCCAATTAAAGCTTTTACTTTTGCTGCATCACCTAATGCTGCAATTTGTTCAATATCAGAAGCTGACGCCAAGAGTTTTGTAGCAACGTCAGAATTTTCTGATTTCATTTTTAATAGAACCTTCAGCAATTCAATTACTGGTCCTAAACCACGAGGTAATTTTGCTTTTAATTTAGGTTTGGGACAATCGCATTCTTTTATTTTCTGAGCTGTTTTAATTGCGTAAAGTATTTTTTTACCATATTCCCCATGGGCTATCCTATTTCCTAGACCACGAGTTCGAGCAAGTTGATCAACCGACTCTGGTGTGTGGTGAGCTATTTCTGTTAATTGTTCATCGCGCAATATTCTATTACGGGGTACATTTTTATTTTGTGCTTCAGTCTCACGCCAACAAGCTAATTCACGAAGCACTGCAAGCATTTTAGGTGATGTATTTCTAGCCTTAATTCGACGAAAGGCTTCACGTGGGTTGCCATTATAAGTTTCAGTGCTTTCTAGTATAGCCATTTCTTCTTCAAGCCAAATTTCTCGTTTGTTTAAATTTAAAATTTTTAATAGTTTTTCATATGCTGGTCGTAGATGGGTGACGTCAGCTAGTGCATAATCTATTTGACGTTTAGTTAGTGGACGAACAGTCCAATCGGTATAACGCGAGCCCTTATCTACTGGTTCTTTTACCAATTCAGCAATTAGAGATTCATAACCAACAGAATCACCAAATCCACATACCATTGCTGCAACTTGAGTGTCAAAAACTGGATGGGGGACAACACCTGTTTTATGAAAAAAAATTTCTAAATCTTGGCGGGCTGCATGAAATACCTTTAGGACATTTTTATCAGCCATTAAGTCAAATAAAGGTCCTAGATCAATTCCACTTGCCAGTGCGTCAATACAGTCTGCCTCATTTTTTCCAGCTATTTGCACCAAGCAGAGTATTGGCCAATAGGTTTTCTCCCGCATAAATTCTGTATCAACGGTTATATACTCTGAAGAACTAATTCTTTGGCAGAATTCAAGTAATGCTTTGGTATCTGTAATCATATTCGACCTTATAAATGTTGAATGGGATAAGATGAATAAACTATTTTTGTTTATAGCTGTTAATTAACAAGACTGTTATATGTTTTAAGAATGTCATTAAAATAAGGTTGGAAGGATTTTAAGCATGCTCCGTTTCTTTGTTATCTATTTCTTATTTCTTTCTTTGATTTTACCTGTTCAGGCAAAAGAAATAAAAATTAAAAATAGAGACTTAATTTTAAATGCAAATCTCAATCTAGTTTCTGGAAAATCGTTGGCTGATGGCGTTGTTTTAATGGCTCATGGCACGTTAGCTCATAAAGATATGGAAATCATGCAATCGTTGCAAACTTTGCTATTGGAGCGTGGGGTTAATAATTTAGCATTCAATTTTAGTTACGGACAAACAGATCGTCATGGGATGAATAATTGTGAAGGCCCACACCGTCAAAGGGTTTCTGATGATTTTAAAGAATTTATGATTTGGATAAATTGGTTAAAAGATAATGGGGTTGGGCCGATAACATTATTAGGTCATTCTAGAGGCGGAAATCAAGTAGCGCGTTATATTATTAAATCACCTGATTCATTGGTTCAAAATGCAGTGTTAGTTGCACCTGGAACATGGAAATTAGGAAAAGATTCTAGTGATTACAAAAAACGTTATAATAAAAACTTAATTCCTATTTTGAGAAGGGCAGAGGCTCTAATTAAGGTCGGCCAAGGAAATGCATTATTAAAAAATGTTGATTTTATGTATTGTCCTCAAACAATTGTTTCAGCAAATACATTTGTTGATTATTATAAATCTAATCCAGACCGTGACACTCCATCTATTCTAAGTAGATCAAAAGTTCCAGTATTGGTTGTTGCTGCAAGTGATGATAAAATCGTACCGAATCTTTCAGACAAAATGAAACCATATATAAGTCCTAATGTCCGTTTAGCTATTGTTCAAGATGCGGGTCATTTCTTTCTCGATTTATTTGCAGAAGATTTAGCCGATGTTATTCTAGAGTATATTCAGGAAACTATTAAAAGATGATACTCTAAAAAAAACCTCTTAATAAAAATTGCTCATATGTAAATTGAAAAAAGTTTGAAGTTATGTCTTCTTGACATTTTGTTCTCTTCAGGGCCTTTAACCCTTATAATATTCTAATAAAGAGAGTGAATTTTGATGCATCCCTATCGTACGCACGATTGTAATGAATTACGCCTTTCAGATGTAGGTACCAAAGCAAGATTATCAGGCTGGTTACATTCTATGCGAGATCACGGAAATTTACTTTTCGTAGACTTACGCGATGAAAATGGACTTACTCAATGTGTTATAGATATTTCTAGTGATTTATTTAAAACTCTAGAAACTTTACGCGTTGAAAGCGTAATAACTGTTACAGGTCAAGTTGTTAAACGTTCAGATGAAACTATAAATAAAGCCCTGCCTACAGGGGAGGTAGAGTTAACCATTGATGAAGTCGTTATCGAAAACTTGGCTGATGTTTTACCAATGCAAGTTGCAGGAACTGAGGAATTTGGTGAAGATACTCGATTGCGTTATCGTTTTATTGATCTTCGACGAGATCAAATGCAAAGAAACATTCGACTTCGAAATGGAGTAATATCTTCAATACGTCGACGAATGATAGATTCTGGTTTCTTAGAATTTCAAACACCTATTTTAACAGCCTCATCACCAGAGGGAGCTCGTGATTATTTAGTTCCATCACGACAACACCCAGGTAAATTCTATGCATTACCTCAAGCGCCTCAACAATTTAAACAACTTGTCATGGTAGCTGGATTTGATAAATATTTTCAAATTGCTCCTTGTTTTAGAGATGAAGATGCTCGTGCAGATCGTTCCCCTGGTGAGTTTTATCAACTTGATTTTGAGATGGCCTTTGTTACTCAGGAGGACGTATTTAATACTATAGAGCCAGTCTTGGCTGGGGTTTTTGAAGAATTTGGTGGTGATAAAAAAGTAACGAAAAAGCCATTTCCACGTATTTCTTTTGCTGATTCCATATTAAAATATGGAACTGATAAACCAGATTTACGCAATCCTTTAATTATCTCTGATGTAACTGAACACTTTCGAGATGGTGGATTTGGTCTTTTTGCTAAGGTGATCGGTGATTCAGGAATAGTCCGTGCTATTCCAGCTCCCGGAGCAGCAATAGAACCACGTAGTTTTTTTGACAAGCTTAATGATTGGGCTCGTGAGGAAGGTGCTGGAGGATTAGGTTATATAATCTTTGATGAAAAAGAAGGGGCCAAAGGTCCAATTGCTAAGAATTTAGAAGTTGATCGAGTAGAAGCGATTAAAAAATCTACTGGTGTAGGTGTAGGGGATGCTGTTTTTTTTGTTTGCGGTAAAAAGAAAGATGCAGAAAAATATTCTGGTTCTGCAAGAACTAAAATATGTCATGAGCTTAAGCTCTTGAAAACGGATTGTTTTGAATTTTGTTGGATTGTCGATTATCCGATGTTTGAATTAAGTGAAGAAACAGGTGAAATAGAATTTAGCCACAATCCATTTTCAATGCCTCAAGGTGGCATGGAGTCATTAGAAAATAATAATCCACTCGAAATATTAGCTTGGCAATATGATATTGTTTGTAACGGTATAGAGCTGTCTTCAGGTGCAATTCGTAACCATCGTCCAGATATTATGATCAAGGCATTTGAAATTGCAGGTTATTCATCTGAGGTCGTTGAAGAGAAATTCGGTGGCTTGCTTAATGCTTTTCGTTATGGTGCCCCCCCACATGGTGGATCAGCTCCAGGGATTGATCGTATTGTGATGATGCTTGCTGATGAAATAAATATTCGTGAAGTTATAGCTTTTCCTATGAATCAGCAGGCTCAAGACTTATTGATGGGTGCTCCTGCAGTTATTGATTCTAAGCGTCTTAAGGAACTTTCCCTTAAGCTCGATCTATCTAATACAAAAAAGGCAAAAGAGATTAAAAATTAAATTTAAGAATTTATTCGCTTTGCAATTTTATGCCCTATAATCCAAAAAATTAGTATTGGTAATATGCCCCAAAGTCCCACTTTTCTAACGAGTATATAATCTGGAATTTGCCTCAAAGACGCTTGTCTTGCTTGAGTAAAACACACTTCGTCTTTCTTAGTTCTTCTTTTATGACTTTGTTTCAACGAAGTCTTATTATTTTCTGAAATAAGGCAATTTTTATACCATTGTTCCCTAAAATCCAATCTCTCTTCTCCTACAAATTTTGTAGAAATTACAACAATTATAAACAACCAGATAATTGATAAAAGTCTTCCAATATTTTTTGCAACTCTTGGTGTCATAAATACTTTTCATGCGAAGTTGAAGAGTTCATAATGATATCAAAGGATAAATAATAATTTAGTATATTATATTATATATGCATTTTTTCTCATCAATAGAATTAGATCCAGCGATGTTTACCATGATTATTTTGGTAGATCTCGTGCTTTCAGGTGATAATGCTATTGTGATAGGACTTGCGGCAGCTTCGTTGCCTCCAAATCTCCAAAAAAAAGCAATAATCTATGGAATAGCTGCAGCAATAATTTTTCGCATTCCATTGGCAGCATTAACATTCTACCTATTAGAAATCACTGGTTTGAAGTTAATTGGCGGATGTTTACTATTTTATGTTTGCTATCAATTGTGGATTGATTTGTCAAAAAATCAAGATTCCCAACCTCAAAATAATTCAACAAACAAAAAAGTAGAGATTTCTAATATCGAAAACATTGTAAATGAAAGAGCAAATTCTAGACAATTCTTAAGGGCAATGTCGACTATACTTATTGCTGATCTAACAATGTCTTTGGATAATGTTTTAGCTGTTGCAGGTGTCGCTCGTGATAACTTGGGAATGTTAATATTTGGTTTGGTACTATCTATTGTACTAATGGCTGTAGGTGCGACTTTCATAGCGAGGTTACTTAATAAATATAAGTATATAGGTTATATAGGTTTGGCTGTAATTATTTGGGTTGCCTGCAGACTTACTTGGGATGGTGGGTTAGAACTAATAAACCAATTTATCGTATAACCTTTATTGTCTAATCTCTTTAAAACCAAAAGCTAAAGTTAGTACACCTATTAATACTGCTATCGATGTTAACAACCAGCTTACCCCATATCCTCCCGTTGCATCTATAAAAATACCAAAAATGGGAGGGCCAATCATACCTCCGATATGTGTGCCAAACATGTTGTAACCCATGGAGGATCCAGCAAGTTTTTTTTCTGTTGCCTCTACCGATAGGGTTTGCATCAGTGGTGCAAAAGAGGCGATGCTCAAACCTAGAATGAAAGTAAGGACGAGTCCTAAAAAAATAGACTTGGTTAAACCAACAATTATTAATCCGCTTAATCCAGCTATTGATAGTATACCTAAAATTACAGTCAGACTCTTTCTCATTCCTTTAAAAATAGTATCGCTCATTAAGCCCCAACCAATTCTTGCTATGACACTTGATCCTTGTGCAATTGCAATGGCTAGACTAGCAATTGGCTGGCTAGCGTTTGCAGCCTCCCGCATAAATAAAGTCAAAAATGTGAAGAAATTGGTTTGACCAAAATTATAAAATCCATTTGTTATCACAAGTTTATTAATATTTTTGTTCCGAACTACTTTCAGCAAATTAATCATGAAATCTTGTTTTTTATTGCTATTTACATTTTTTCTATAACGAGTTAATCGAAGGCACAGTAATCCGTTGATTAGAGCAATCACTGCAACACCAAGCATTATATTGCTCCAATCTATAGTAATTACTAGAGTTCCATTAACGGCACCTAGAATACCTCCTAATGGAACGCCAACTTGCTTAATACCCATGGCAGTAGCGCGTCGATCTATTGGAAACCATTCAAGTATACCACGTGCTGTAGCTGGATTAGAGATCGAATATCCAGCTCCCATAGTAAAAAGAGCTATTAGTCCCATATAAAAATTGCTTATTTGACTAAAAGTTACTGCACCAAAGATCATTATAATGTGACAAAAGACAAGAGCCCAACCGACGCCAATACGATCTACTAGAGCACCAGATGGTAGTGAAAAAATAGCCTGTGAACCATAATAAAAGGTTATAAATAAACCAAATTCTAAAGCGCTAAGACCAAGATCCTTGATGACTACTGGTGACATGGCTAGAACGGAAACTATACTTATGGTACCTACTACATGTGTTAGTACAAGAAAACTAAGTTGAAAAATCCAAGGGTTCTTTTTCTCTAACATTCAAAAATCTAATTTTAAAACACTAATGATTTACAATAGTCATCGTATGAATAACGCGTAGAAATTTGATCATCATACTCAAATATATCTAGAGTTGCTTCGTAAGAAGCTCTAGTAATTTCTATATGTGGAGACCAACATCCAAGGTTTTGATAAAACTCAATAGTTTTAGTTAAAACGGATAGCTCGATGTTATTAAATAAAGCCTTTTCGTTGTAAGGGCATGTAAGCACAGCAGAAACTTCTGAAGCTGGGGCTTCATTTATAAAAGCTCGTGCTTTTTTATAAGCCTTTAAAAAGGATTTTGCTGAATCAGTTTTTAACCATTCAGGGGTTGCTGCGAGGCTTGAAAAAGCACATTTTCCGATCTTTTCTCCGATTGAAGCCACTACATGACCCGCACCATCAAATTCAAGTTGTTGTGGGGCAGGGCCTTGCTGGTGAATATAATCTCCAGTTCCATCACGAAATCTTGAATCCATTTGGCTATCATTACCAGCATTTATAATATTTATGTCATTAAAATTAATGCCTGCTTTTTTGCATGCATATTTAAACATAGCCAATGGCTGGTTGCCGTGATCGACTAGTACACTTTTTCCTATAAGTTTATTCCAACTAAAATCATTATCCTGATCTCTACTAGAAAGGAAAAAACCATCCATTTCATTTATTTGTGCAAAATGAAGCACTAATTGATTTTCGCCCTTTTCAAGTGATAACAGTCTTTGAGATAATGCTGATTGTACTAGGTGGGCAGAACCATCTAGTAATGCATCGATAGCAGACTTTCCTTGTGGCGCGATAGAGAATTTTGCATCTAGACCTACCTCATCTAGAAATTTACATATTGTTAAAATTAAAGGGCTGTAAAAAGCAGAAAATCGAGTGAATTGAATATTTATACATGTCATAAAAAAATCTCAAAATTATCATAATTAACTCAAAAGTCTAAAAACATTCTCAGGATATAAATACTAAATATTTTAAAAGCTTAAAGATGACTCAGTTAATATCATAATGAACATTAATTTTGGCTAGATTGTTAAAAGTAATACCTATATATTCAAAAAATCTTAATTAATAATTCAGGGTTTATCACAATTAAATATTTTGATTAAAGATTTTCATTGAAAATAGATTTATTATTTAACCTATGAGTTAATAAAAAGATTCAAATTTACTCTCGTTCTAAACAGCGGGATATTTATTAAATCATTATCCATAAAATTTACTTTAAAACTCCATATCGTTATTGAAAGAAAATTAATGTCTGAAATTGTACCACCACACGGAGGTGGGTCCTTAAAACCGCTTCTTTTAGCAGAAGAGCAACGTGCTGATATGTTGAAACGTGCTGAAAGTTTGAAGAAAGTACCTATGACAAGTAGGGAAACATCTGATGTTATTATGTTAGCTATGGGGGCTTATACTCCCTTAAAAGGTTTTTTAGGTGAAAAAGATTGGCTTAGCTGTTGTGAGGAAATGAAATTATCTAATGACCTGTTCTGGCCAATTCCCATAACATTATCTACTGATAGAGAATTAGCTGAAAGTATCCTATTGGGTGAAGAAGTAGCTCTCATCGACGATGATAGTGGTGAGACTATGGCGGTTATGATTGTAGAAGAGAAGTATTCTATAAATAAAGAGTTAGAGTGCAAGACAGTTTATTTAACTACAGACGAAAATCATCCTGGCGCAGCCAAGGTTCTGCAACAAAAGGAAGTTAATCTATCAGGTCCTGTTACAGCATTATCAGAAGGCGAGTATCCAAAAAAATATCCTGACCTTTTTTTGCGCCCCATGCAATCTAGAGAATTATTCGAAAAAAAGAATTGGAGACAAGTAGCCGCCTTTCAAACTCGTAATCCCATGCATCGTAGCCACGAACACTTAGCAAAAATAGCTATAGAAATAACTGATGGGGTTTTTATTCATCAAGTCCTTGGCAAGCTTAAGGTTGGTGATATCCCTGCAGAAACTAGAACTAAGGCTATTCAAGCAATGATCGATAACTATTTTGTGTCAGGAACTGTTATACAAGCTGGCTATCCTATAGAGATGCGCTACGCAGGACCACGCGAAGCTCTGTTTCACGCTTTGATACGTCAAAACTTTGGTTGTTCACACCTAATCGTTGGCCGTGATCATGCAGGTGTTGGCGATTATTATGGACCTTTTGATGCTCAACATATTTTTGATGACCTTTGGAACGGAGCATTAATTACTGTCCCCTTAAAGATTGATATTACTTTCTTTTGTGTTAAATGTGATGGTATGGCTACTGCTAAAACTTGTCCTCATGACGATGTTCATCACATAAACATTTCAGGCACTAAACAACGAGAAATGCTGTCAGCAGGTGTTGAAATTCCACCAGAATTTAGTCGTCCAGAAGTAGTGAAGGTATTACAAGAATTTTATGCGAATCGATCTAGTTAAATTTGAATAATCCTGATTGGTTTTTGTCAAAAAATTGCAAGTTATTTTAAAGATCTCACTAACAAAAACAAACTATCAAGGAATCATTCGGTTTGATTAAAGGAAGGCAGATCTGAAGTGATTATTGCTCAAATCTCAGACACCCATCTAGATCCAGATGATCCTAAAGTTTTTTCTAGAATTAAAGATCTTGAAAGATGCGTGAGTGATATCAATAGTATAAAGCCATTACCTGATGTTGTTATTCATACTGGTGATATTGTACATAACGGAACTTCTAAAAAATATAGAGAAGCATTGCGAATCCTAGGTAGACTTAGTTGTCCTTTATATGTCTCAGCTGGAAATCGTGACGATAGATTAGAAATACGTTCATACTTTCCTCAAGAACGCTATCTTTTACCGGATACATCATTCTTTCAATATACTGTAGAAAAATTCGCTGTTCGCTTGATTGCTATAGACACTATTAGCGACACTAGCAATATGGGCAATTTTTGTGAAGTTCGAGCCGAAAGCCTTCGTCGTGCTTTAGAAGAAGATTGTAGTAAACCTACCGTGATTTTCATGCACCATCCACCATTCACAATAAAGGAATCAAGATTTCCTATGCAATATGAAACTCAAGATGCTATTTCACTGCTCGGCAGGGCTCTTGATGGACAAAAGCAAGTTGTTAGAATATTTTGCGGACATTCTCATCGTGATGCCACGGGTACAATATCGGGTGTGCCGGTAAGTTGTGTTCCTAGTGTTGCAATTGATGTTAGACTTGGTGCCTTTCCCGAATCTTTTAGTTCTAAACCATTGTATCAAATACATAAATATAACGATCGCTTGGGATTTTTGACGGAAATTCGTGTTGCAGTTTAAATTTTCTTAGAAGAAATATTTAAACTAGCTAAGAATTAATAGCATTTCCTATGAATCGATTTATAGATTGTATAGTTATTAATCACTTATAATTTTATTAGTTTAAAATTAGATTTAACCAAGAACGGACTTTATTATGCCTGAAAAACCAGAAAAGATTAATAAGGAAGACGGAACAATTGAATGGAAGTTAAAAGGTAAATTGCACCGTGAAGATGGCCCCGCAATTGAACTTTACGATGGTTCCAAAATTTGGTTTTTAGATGGTAAACAGCATCGGTCTGATGGCCCAGCTGTTGAGCATTTTGATGGTACCAAAGAATGGTGGTTAAGTGGTTTTTTACACCGTGAGGATGGTCCAGCAATTATAGAATCAAATGGCACTCAAGAATGGCATCAGCAGGGTAATTACCATAGAGTCGATGGTCCCGCTGTCATTCGAAATGATGGCAGTAAACAGTGGTGGGTAAATGGTCTTAGGCATAGAGTAGATGGCCCAGCTGTGATTGAAGAACACGAAATTAGACAATGGTGGTTAAATGGAGTTCTTCATCGTGAAAATGGTCCGGCTATTGAATATGAAGATGGTATAAAAGAGTGGTATTTACTGGGTAAGCAGGTAACAGAAGAGGTGGTAATGAATGTTACAGAACGGGATAAGTTTTTGAAAAATAATAATAAAACTTAAAAAGAATACATTGGAATTGAAACGTTACATATAGTATAAAATTAATATATAGATTTTTAATTTAGCTAGAAGTAGTTATAATACATTGTTTAAGAAATAGGTGATTTATGAGTGAGCAAGAAAAAGGCCGTCCAATTGTTCCTGATGGGAAAACTAGTTATCTATTGACCCGTCAGAAAGAAGCTGATGAAAAGGGTTACGTTGGCTATGATACAATTTGGGAGCCATTTCAGAAGACTGAAAAATACCAAACACCCAAGAAACCTTAATCAGAATTTTCTTTGTTAAATTGGAATTGTATTTGAGTTACCAATATCTGGTATTTCTTTAATAGCGCCACCAGCTGTTACTTCTTCATCAGTAGCATCTCGAACGTTTAAAACTTTGAGTTTGAAAATGACCTTTCGACCACAAAGTGGGTTATTACCATCTACAGTCAGGGTCTTATCGTTAATTTTGGTTACAATAAAATCTTTAGTAGAGCCATTCTCATTTTGCATAGAAATCGTTGTGCCAATTTCATGATATTCCTTGGGGACATTTTCAATAAAATCAGTGAAAACAAGTCCTTCATCTCGAGGTCCATAAAGTTGATTGCAATCTATTGGAACTTCAACTACATCACCCTTAGACTTACCTTTTAATTTATCTAATACATCAGGGGCTAAAATATCATTTGCACCATGAACGTAGCCTAGTGGATATTCCACGGCGACCAACACATCGCCAGTTTTTTGATCTGTAATTTTATAGGATAGTTCAACATATTTTTGATTTTTAATAGTATTGGTCATATTTGTTCCGTTCTATTCTCAGAAAATAGAGGCACCAAAAATTTTTACTTCACCTTCTTCATAGCCTAGCACTAAGCGACCAAGCCATTCACCTTCTATTTTTGTGCTTCGTTGTCTATAAAGAACAGTTACATGTTGTCCACGCCTAATAATTCCCAGACAATCAACTAGGCCAGATAAATTTCTTGTTAGCTCACTTTTTACAAATTGATTACCTATTTCGACTTCATTAAGTCCTTTAATTAGTGAGTAGGAAAAATTTTTAATAAATTCTCCATACTTTCCATTATTGGAAGAATGAATGAGTTCACTCCAAAATTGATTTGCTATTGGAAGTATTTCGTCGTCAGTTTGATCAATTATATTATTTTCTATTTTGCTCACTGCGTTGCAATCTCACCGCTTTGAAATAGTAAAGATCAACAATTAAAAATGTTGATCTTTACTAATAGCCAAGTAGAAGTTTCTTATAATTACTATTTAAGTTTTTTTGTTCTTTTACTGAGCAGGCTCTAGTACTTTAGTTTCCTCTTTAACGTTTTGATCAATGTCGGTTGCACCGGCTTCTTGTACTTCATCTTCCCCCACAAGATGATAACATGGTGCTTTTTCCATTGTATATTGGCCAGTCTTTCGGTCACGATGAGAAACTGTTAGCACGTGCCAGTTTTCGTCGTCTAACTTCAATGCGTCGCCACGGTAGTAGTATCCAGGCCAACGAGTTTCTTTCCGGAAGAGTGTATGCTGCACAACACATTCTGATGTTCTATGACGGTGCCTTAACTCCCAAGCCCGAAGCAGATCATGAATATCTTTCGCAGCAAGCTTATCAAGATCTTCTTCTAGGAGTTTAAGTTTTTTAAGGCCTATATGTAATAATTTTTCGTTAGTCATGTAGTTGACTGTTACTCCGCCAGCATATTCGTCCATTAACTTTTGAAGTCTATCCAATCCTTGACGTGCAAATATATAATGTGGGTTAACAGTTCCAGCTACGATCTCGTTCCTGTAAATTTTGTATCTTTCCATAGGCTTGAAGACTTGCTCCCGCCGTTCATTAATTTGCTCATCTGAAACTATAATACCTTCAGCTTTACCGTCATCTATATATTGGCAGGCGGCTTTTGCTGATAGACGACCCTCAGTGAAAGATCCAGATGAGAATGCATGTGGTGTTCCACCAACCGCATCTCCGGCACCAAATAATCCTTCAACAGTCATCATTCGATTATAGCCCCAGAAATATTCTGGTGGAGAAAGATCCTCGGGTCCGGAGCACCAGGCTCCAGAACTAGTGGCATGCGAGCCCATTACGTAAGGTTCAGAAGTAGTTAGCTCTGGGTTTTCGTTTTTTGGATCAACGTCTGTGGCAGCCCACAGTACTGCTTGACCAACTGTCATGCCTAGAAAGTTTTCCCAGCCAACTTCCTCTAAGTGTGGATCCTGAAAGGCTTCCATAGTTACCATATGAATTGGTCCACGCCCAGCGTTGACCTCTGAAATTAGCGCATGATTTCGTAGACAAGTTGGAATTGGACGATGTGTCCTGTGAGATACTTCAGGGTCTAAATATTCTTTGCCTACTATTTCTTGTAGGCTAGGCCACCACTTAGATTCGTATTCTTCACCAATTCCATTTTGTGTATACGTTTTGAGGTGAAGGAAATATGCCCCCACCGGACCATATCCGTCTTTAAATCTGGCTAAAACGATTCTATTTTCCATTTGGGTCATTTTAGCACCAGCTTCAATCATTAGGCCATAGGCAGAACCTGAAGACCATGGAGCGTACCAAGTGCGCCCAGCTCCTTCACCTACAGACCTTGGCTTAAAGATATTGGAAGCACCGCCTGCTCCGCATATAACAGTTTTTGACTTAAACACATGAAAATTACCGGTCCGAACATTAAATCCAACTGCTCCTGCAATTCGATTTTCCTTAGCGTCGTCCATTAATAGGTGCGTTACACAAATTCTATTAAATACTTTGTCAGCTGATTTTTTAGCAGCTTCTGCAACAATAGGCTTATAAGATTCACCATGGATCATGATTTGCCAACGGCCTTCGCGTAAATAAGTGCCGGTTTTATCATTCTTCATTAACGGTAGGCCCCATTCTTCAAACTGGTGTACTGTTGAATCCACATGACGAGCCATATCAAATAGGAGGTCTTCCCGAACCATACCCATCAAGTCAATACGGGCATAACGTACGTGGTCTTCTGGGTTGTTTTCACCCCAGCGTGTTCCCATATAACAGTTAATAGCGTATAGGCCTTGAGCAACAGCTCCTGAACGGTCAATGTTTGCTTTTTCAGCAATTACAATCTTCTTATTTTTCCCCCAGTATCTTGCTTCAAAAGCTGCTCCTGTGCCCCCAAGACCTGCACCGACAACTAATATATCTATGTTGTCTTCAACTATTGTTTTAACAGCCATCAGTAATATACCCCCTCTTTAAACTTAAGTTTATTAGATTTTAGAGTATGCAACCCATCGTCATCAAATCGGATATACTTGGGTTCGTTAAATAGCAACTGACTTTCTCGCATTTCTTTGGTTGGCTCAGGTTCATTGGCTAGTTCTGGGATAGCGCTCCCCCAAGGCTTAGTAGTAATAGGTGAAAGGAAGTTTTTTTCTGTACCATTACGAAACTTTACTCGCCAAGCAATAGTACCTTTATCTTCTTCACGCTTAACTCGAACACTATGCCCTAATGGCGCAAAATCAGCATAGCCACGAACATCGATTGCATCTTGAGGACATGCCTTTACGCAAGAGAAGCATTCCCAGCACATGTCTGGCTCCATATTATATGCCCGTCGATAAGTAGTATCGATATGCATAATATCAGAAGGACAGATATCAACACAGTGTCCACAGCCGTCACATCGTGTCATATATACAAATGTTGGCATATTATTAGTTTCCTAAAAAAGTTGTTCTATTTGAATAATTTAATAATGGTTAGGTTTTTCGCGCTTAATACCAAGTCCCATGCTTATGGGCGCGTCTTTCAGAAGACCCATTGAATGTCGGTCTCGGTCTTCCGAGTTAGTTCTATCCGCTGGTTTGGGTAGGTTATTACGTGACCCATTAGCAACTGAAAGTTTTTTCTCAAATGCTGCTGCTGGTTTAAAGAACATATGTGAAAACTTTGACCAAGGAACTGATCCAAACAAAACTGTTGTGGCAATAAGGTAAAGTCCAAGGAAGAACATAGACCAACTACTGTCAACTGATTGAGTATAAGCCCAAATCAGAGCAAACGTACTACTAGCTAATAATGATAAAATGAAAAGGTCAGCACGTACCAGTCGGAAGGGAGAATATCCTTCTGCATATACATCAACTCGGATGAAAAACCAAAACCAATAACCTCCAACGCAAACCATAAAAGCACCAACGAACCAGAGTTGAGGCCAAATGACAGGAGTTGCGGTCTCCGGGGTTGCATAGAACATGACCATCATGAACGTAGCAACTATATTGAGGATAAATCCATACATACCAAGCAGATGGGCAATTCTTCGTTTAAGGTTACAAAACTCTGAAGAGGTTAAAACATCAGAAGAAAAAGTGTTGATCGCTATGCAAGCTTTAGTGCTTAATTTTACCTGTGAACCCTGTTCTTTGGATTTCCTAAAATTATCGAAAAAATACTTTGCGCTTCCTTTATGTATGATGTCGAAGAGAGTTCCGCCAATTACAAAAGCTATCATTATCAAAACAAAGCTTTGCATGACAATGGGTGGTATAGATGCTGAAAGCTCAGCAAAAGGATTATTGGTGAATAGGCTAGTGAAAAAATTTTCAATTAACATGTACTGTGCCTCAAATTAATCCTGACCATAATACTAGGACCAATATCTACAGGCCCCTTCCAGAAGTTTATATTTTATTATCAAAAAAAATATATATTCATAAACTAATATATGTAAATTGCAAATTCAGAAAAATAGTAAATCAAGTTACAAAAAAGTTTAAAATGTTTGGATGTAATATCTAGTGAAATTTCAATGTAGTAAACATCAAAAACTTAATTACTTCATAGGATATGTTAATAGGTTATATATTTTCATTAAAAATGAAAATTGATAATTAACTTATAAATTGGCCTAGGAGTAGTTTTTCTCTGATAAATTTGCACATTCTATACAAGCTGGTGTTAAAGGATTATTTTCTAGGCGTTTTAAATTAATCTCATTTCCACAATTAACACAATATCCAAAATCTCCAATATTGATTCGCTGGAGCGCAGAATCAATTTGTTTAATTTCAAGAGTTCGACGTCGCTCAATCTCAAGCTGCATTGCTTGAAATTGAAGAGCATCCATACGTGTAACCCTGCCAAACTTTGTTTGGTCTAGCTCGACAGGTTTTCGAGATTCAGTTGTTGATTTAGATAGCTTTTTTGCATTTTCTCGCATGCTTTCTAAAATCATTTTAAATTTTTTAATATCTAAATCAGTCTTCATCACTATACAGAACTAACAATCTTATTATAAAAATAAGCTGACAATCGAATCTTTATCAGGTCAAGATTATTCTATTATGTAGTAATTATGAAGGATGGGTTGATTGAGGCTTGTAGGTCAAGTATCAACTCCTAAAAAGTAAATTATTTTTTTATTCTTATTGGTTTTGTTTTAAATGAATTTATTTGAATATTTTCGTTGTGAACTAATGCTTATTGTTAACCAGTTAGTTGACGAAGGAGATTTGCCTAAAAATATAGAAACAAATCGTATTTCTGTAGATCCTCCTCGTGACCTAAGTCATGGAGATATGACTACTAACGCTGCTATGATTTTGGCTAAAAAAGTGGGATTAACACCTTTTGATTTAGCCCAATTGATAACTAGAAAATTGAAAAGAAATAAATGGATTCAAAAAACTGATATAGCTGGTCCAGGTTTTATTAATGTGTGTCTTAAAAATTATTTTTGGCATGAACGTTTGAATGAAATTCTATTAGCTGGAAATAAATACGGAGAATCTGCAATTGGTGTTGGTAAGGAAGTTAATGTTGAATTTGTATCGGCCAATCCTACGGGGCCTTTGCATGTAGCTCACGCCCGTGGTGCAGTTGTTGGTGATGCTTTATCGTCCTTGCTAGAAAAAGCTGGGTTTAATGTCATTCGTGAATATTACATAAATGATGCTGGTGGACAGGTGGATATTTTGGCACGTTCTGCATATCTTCGTTATTGTGAAGCTTTAGGAAAAAAAATAGGCTCAATCCCTGAAGGCCTTTATCCAGGTGATTATCTTAAACCTGTAGGAGAAGCTATAGCAAATAAAATAGGTGATAGTTGGTTGGAAGCAGCAGAAGAAGTTTGGCTTGAAGAAATTAAAGAATTGGCAACATCCATGATGATGGAATTAATATGTGAAGATCTTGATTCCCTTGGGGTCCAATTTGATGTTCACACTTCGGAGAAATCCATTGTTAAGAAAGGTTCAGTGGATGATGTGCTTAAAAAGTTTGAAGAATTGAATTTAGTTTATACAGGAACTTTGGACCCACCTAAAGGTAGAGTTCCTGATGATTGGGAAGCACGTCCACAGACTTTATTTAAAGCAACTAAATTTGGTGATTCAGTAGATCGAGCCCTGAAAAAAGCTGATGGATCTTGGACTTATTTTGCAACTGATATGGCCTATCATCTTGATAAGTTTCAGAGAGGTTTTGTAAATATGGTTGATATCTGGGGTGCGGATCACGGTGGTTATGTTAGGAGAATGAAAGCAGCCATTGAAGCTGGTACGAATGGAAAAGGCAATCTAGATATTAAAATTTGCCAGATGGTGCATTTAAAGAAAGACGGTAAAACAGTAATAATGTCGAAACGTTCAGGTGAGTTTGTGCCATTAAGATTTTTAATTGAAAATGCAGGTAGAGATGTAGTTCGATTTATGATGCTGACTAGAAAAAATGATAGTCAAATGGAATTTGATATTGATAAGGCTCTAGAACAATCGAGAGATAATCCTGTCTTTTATGTTCATTATGCTCAT
This sequence comes from Pseudomonadota bacterium, assembly GCA_036337015.1. GTDB lineage: Bacteria > Pseudomonadota > Alphaproteobacteria > Rhodospirillales > Casp-alpha2 > Casp-alpha2. Next base: position 76,290 of record JAYZEZ010000003.1, read on the forward strand.
GCTCGATGTTGTTCTGTACTTCGAACGGCTATTGATCATTGGGGAAGTGGGTGGGCTTCTAACAAAGCTCTAGCAAATGCTGAATTGGGGCTTTTAACTGATCCAGCGGAGTTAGAGATTATAAAAATTATGGCTTCCTGGCCTAGATTAGTTGAAAGTGCTGCTGAAGCACATGAACCGCATCGAGTTGCTTATTATTTAAATGAATTAGCAACGCAATTTCATTCGTTGTGGAATAAAGGAAATGATAACGCAAGTTTAAGATTTATAAATTTTGATCAAGAATCTTTGACGCGATCACGTCTTGCTTTAGTTCAAGGTGTTGCAATTGTTATATCGTCTGGACTTCAAGTTATGGGGGTTACCCCATTGAAAGAATTATAAAAATTTTTTTATTTGAAGATTTTTGTTAAATTAAGCAAACTATCATTTAAAATATAATATTAAATTTAATAATTTATAATATATTTATGTAACCTCACATATACATATGATTGTATAAGTACCTTTTTCTCATAATATGTTTAATTTTGTGAAACCTTGGCTTTTGAAAAGCAGTTATATAAATATGTGGAAGAAAACGCATGAAATTACTTGATGAAGTTCGTATCAACGCATCAAGAGAAACAGTTTATGATTCTCTAAATGATCCTGAGGTATTAAAAAAATGCATACCTGGTTGTGAAAAGATAGAAAAAGTTTCTGAATCAGAATTAAAAGCATCAGTCATCGCCAAGATTGGTCCAATTAAAGCTAAATTTTTGGGACAAATTTTCCTTTCTGATCTTAATCCACCTAAAAGTTATACTATCTCAGGGGAAGGGCAGGGCGGAGTTGCAGGTTTTGCCAAGGGTGTAGCAAAAGTATTTCTTGAAGAAGATGGCAGGATTACTGTTCTAAAATATGAACTTAAAGCAGAAGTGGGTGGTAAAATTGCTCAATTGGGAGGCAGGTTAATAGAGGGTACCGCAAAAAAATTAGCAGGTGAATTTTTTAATAAATTTAAAGAAAACGTCATTTTAAATCAATCGGAAGAGATAGAAGTAAATAATAATACTGTGATTAATGAAGCAAAGGGCATAGATGCCATACACCCCTTTTTATTGTTTTTAATTGGTTCCATCTCAATTGTAGCCTTGATAATCTTATTAATTAACCTTTAAAATTTATTGGTTTGGTATGAATTTTAGATCATCGGCATTGTTTATATCCATATGAATTGCAGCGTCATTTACTTCAATCCTAGAAACATTTTCAGAATACTGATCAATTAACTTTTTTGCCCCAATATCTCCTCTGATATTTTTAATTGCTGGAAAAAGAATTCGTGGCCATATTCTTGGGTTACCTATTAATCCTTTGAATATTGGTACGCAGATAGTTTTACCATTTTTTAAATTAAAGTGATCAATTAAAGTATTAAGGGTTTTAAAATTTACCCAAGGCATATCACCAAGTATAACTATTGCTCCGGCTGATTTTTTTGATACAGCTTTAATCCCACAGATTAGTGATGAACTTAATCCATTACGATAGTTACGGTTGTTTACAAATTTTACGGAATATTTTGATAAAACTTTTTGTATTAATTCTGATTCATGACCTGTAACCACAATAGTTTCTATAGCATTTGATTTTTTGACTGAATTAACAGTTTGATTAACCATAGGTGTACCATTGACATCTGCAATCAGCTTGTTTTTCTTATTCATTCGTCTTGAGACGCCCCCTGCCAATATTATAGCAGATACCAAAAAACTATTGGTCATGGTTTGGATGCTTCCTTTGCATATGATAAATATTAATTTTTAAATCAATCGAAGCTTTGGATGTATATGGCTTTTTTTAACATCCTTTGTAATTTTTTTGTAAACAGCTAAGTGCAAGCTTTTTTGCATATTCAATCTGACTTTGATTCATTTTTTTTGAAACTCTATTCTGTCCAACTTTTGCATCAGGATCCCACAGAAGGTTTGCAAGGGTATACCAAATATATGCACGTGAAAAATCTTGAGTGACGCCTTGACCATTCTCGTATAATCGTCCTAACGCACTTTGTGCGTATGCATATCCTTGTTCAGCTGCTTGTTTGTACCAATTTATTGCAGTTTTATAGTTTTGAGTTACTCCAAGTCCTTCCTGATATAACCATCCAAGTTGAAATTGCGGAGTAGCGTCACCTTGATCTGCAAGTGGTTTCCACTCTTTAAAAGCAGTAACATAGTCTCTGTTCATCGCCGCATCTAATCCTTTCTGGAAGTCAGCATAAATTGTTGAAGGGAACAAAATAGATATTAAAAAAGTGAGGATGATAGGATTAAAGTTTTTCATGAAAACACCTTAAATATTTTTTGCTATAAAGGGCTAAGGTTGTGGTGCTGGCGGTAGGAATCGAACCCACGACCTGAGGTTTACAAAACCCCTGCTCTACCATCTGAGCTACGCCAGCAAATTTTTATTTATATATTTATCTTTAAACACTAATAAATAATGAAATATTTGATAAAAAAATATCAACATCAAATTTAATAAGATTTTTGCAAGTATCTCAAAAAAAATGAAGAATATTATCTTTTAAGAATTTTTGCGGCTTAGTTCGTATAAAGCAATAGCTGCTGCATTTGAAAGATTAAGGCTTGAAGACTCTGTGTTAACTGTGATTTTAACTAATTCATCGCAACTTTCTCTAGTAAGTCTACGTAAGCCACTTCCTTCAGCCCCTAGTATCAGTAATATCCGTCCTGATAAATCGGCTTGGGCTATTGTTAGTTTAGCTTTAGGATCTAATCCAACAGCTAAAAATCCTGCTTTTTTTAAACTGTTAATTGTTCGTGCTAAATTTACAACTCGTATTAATTTTACCAATTCAACTGCTCCAGATGCAGCTTTATAAAGTGATCCAGACAGATGAGGAGCTTTGCGATCTTGCATTATCACAGCATTAGCACCTAACGCGGCGGCGGATCGTAAAACTGCTCCTATATTCCTAGGGTCCGTAGCTTGATCAAGTATAATTATAGTAAAATCTTCTTTTTTGTTGCTTTTTTGGATGATTGAATTAATTGAGTTTTCTTTTAAAGGCTCCACTAATATAGCCAGTCCTTGATGTACAGCCCCAGTAGGCAATATAGAATTGATTTGTTCCTTATCTAATTTTTCTAACCTTGGTTTCTTCACTCTATTTTTACAAGCTAGCTCTATTTTTTCCTTAAATTTTGCACTAGTCTTTTGAGAAATAATAATTCTAATGCAAATGCGTTTAGGATTAGCTAGAACAGCTAGAACTGGATGTATCCCATATATCCATTCACTGTTAATATTTTTTCCGGAAATTTTATTTTTTCGGTTATGTTTGTTTTTTTTTAAATTTTGAGTTTTAGAAGAATGCTTGTGTTTCTCAACCATAGTCATTAGATTGCTCAAATAAATTGAGGTCTGCAAGCCTTTCTGTTTTTTTGTTTATTGAAATTGAGCATGCAGACTTTTTGTGTTGTCTGATAGTTAATGATAAGGGTTTGAAATTCCACATTTTTCCGGCTTCCTGTTTTTTTAAAGCTTTGGTTATAAAATATTACTTAAGCTATGCAGGAGGGGTGTCCGAGTGGTTAAAGGAGACGGGCTGTAAACCCGTTGGCGTACGCCTACGTTGGTTCGAATCCAACCCCCTCCACCAGCTGGTTTTGGTTAAGGGGTGATGGAGGTTTGTAGTAATTGGAAAAAATGAATGGGTATATGGAATCGCGGGTGTAGCTCAGTGGCAGAGCAGAAGCCTTCCAAGCTTACGACGAGGGTTCGATTCCCTTCACCCGCTCCAGTTTGATTTTTCTAAGATTGATCGTAGAAGTAATTTTAAATTTAAAAATTCAAAAGTGAAAGTGAAAGACAAAGAAAATGGCTAAGGAAAAATTTGAGCGCACTAAGCCTCATTGCAACATAGGAACCATTGGTCATGTTGACCATGGAAAGACTACTTTGACAGCAGCTATAACAAAAGTTATGGCTGATATGGGAGGTGCTGAATTTAC
>JAYZEZ010000004.1:0-95903 GCA_036337015.1 Pseudomonadota bacterium
CATTTGTCTTTCCTTTTTCTAGGTTGGAGATGTGCATACCTGTCACGTTGGTACGTCGGCCAAGTTCTCGTATGCTGAAACGCTTCTCTTCTCGAAGTTCTTTTATTTTTTTACCAAGTGACATCGGATGTGTTCCTTTAAAGCTTTTCGGTCAATTATATATGATTTTTGACAAATGAAAAGTGTCAACTTACGTTTTGCATTTGCTGGCCTATACTGAAACACACATTTAATGCTATGGTTTTAGGATGAAAAACCTACTCCTCACACTTCTAATCTGTCTATTTATTCTCTCACCGAATGGGGTGTGGGTGGATGCAGAGAAAGATGAGTTTTAGGATTGGTATTTCTACAGACACTTCAGTAGACACTCCAGTAGACACTTTAGCACATGCTTTAGACGAATATCAGCGAACATAAAAATACATTTACGCCACCAAAGCCCTTTAATAGCTTTGTTTTTTAATACTTATATGAATTGACGAAAATCTACACGAATAGGGGGTTGGCGGAGGGAGAGGGATTCGAACCCTCGATACGGTTTCCCGTATACACGCTTTCCAAGCGTGCGCCTTCAGCCACTCGGCCACCCCTCCATGTGTATTTTTTAACTTGGAATAGTCTCAATTTCCTTAAAATTGTGCCTTAGTATTCCTAAATTTCGAAAAACTAACGGAGCTCGACATGTGTCGCAACGGTTTTGAAATTTTTTTTAAGAATTTAAGGCTTTTGACATTTCAAGCTAAGAGTAGATCATACATTGATTTGATTATAAGAAACAGATTGTGTCACTAGTTTATTTATAATCACTAATAAAGGAGTCAATACTTTTAATTGCTGGCGAACAATCCTTTCCTATGTTCAGGGAGCGTGCATAAATTAGTACTAGCGTGAATGCAGTTAATGAAATCTCATCCTTCTGCCGACGGGCTTCCTTATGTAGACGTTCATATTCATCAATAGTGCGTTTCAAGCCTATTTCAGAAGTGCCAAAGTTGCTATGTGCGTGATCTAGATGTTTGCGCGTGAGAAGAGCAACTTCAGGAACCTTTTCTGGCCGGACGGTCTCTTTAGTATATTTTATGATCAGTGGCGCATCTTTGTTTAATCTCTTAATTTCATTATTTTTGGCCCACGCTGAAAATTTAAACATTAGTATTTCTTTCTACTGGTTTTAGTCGATGATAAAGATAAATTCAAATGATGCCAAAGCCTTCGTGTAAAAAAATATTATGGGGAAATAATCATATGTCTTTGCAACGACATTCTGTGGACTTTAAAAAATTATCGCTTGAAACTCTGGATAGATGGCGTGGTATACCGACGTCTATTGCAACAGATTGTATGAACCGTACACAATTTATGTCTAGTGCAATAAAGCCTCTAAAATCAGGCCTTTCTCTTGTTGGGCAAGCTCGAACTGTTACCGGAATGGTTGGCGACAACAGTATCTCTCATGCCGCAATTGCACTTGCGGAGGAAGGTGAAGTTTTGGTGATTGATGCAGGTGGCTACGAAAATGTAGCTATTTGGGGTGAAATAATGACACATGCAGCAATGGCTCGAGGAATTGCTGGCGTAGTCATTGATGGTGCAAATCGCGATACTGATGAAATAAAAAAATTGAATTTTCCTCTTTATTCGCGTGCTCAGGTGCCATCAGGGCCGCACAAGAATTTTGGAGGAATAATTGATGGCCTTATTTCATGTGGCGGTTGTCCAGTCAAGCCAGGAGATTTGATTGTTGGTGATGATGACGGAGTTGTTGTGGTACCGTTAGAATTGGAAACAAAAATTTTTGTGGAGTCTGAAAAAAAGCAACGTCAAGAAGATGATATATTAAAAGAAATTGCTAAGGGAAAAACAACGTTTGAACTTTTAAACATTAGTGACATAGAGCTAATAAATAATTAGATAGTTATTTGGTAAAAAAGCTGGGTAGCTGGTTTTATCTTTTACTCGTTATTAATGCTTCGTTTTGATGGAGTTTGAAAGCGGTAAAGATATGTAGGTAAAATTGCTTCTGCAGGAGTAGGTAAAATATTGAGTTTTTCAAACCCTGGGTTTTTTCGTGAGACAACGTTATCTTGTCTAAGAGAATTAACTTGATCAGTCGTTAATAGTGGTTTGGGCAAGATTTCAAGAAACCAAGCTAAAAATTTAGCTAAACCAAAAGGCATAGGAACTAAAAAACGTTTACGGCCAGTAAAAGTTAATAAAAGTTCCATAAGATCTTTAAAGCTATAAACTTTTGGCCCTCCAAGGTCGAAGGTTTTTCCTTTTGTTTCTGGGTCGGATAGAATTTTAAAAATAGCCTCAGCTACATCACCCACGTAGACAGGCTGCATTTTCGTTCCACCTCGGCCGTAAATGTCGACATTTATGAGGCCATCTTTAGGAAAAAATGTAAATTTAGGCATCAATGAACAACCAAAAATTGGCAAAACAGGTGTTACTCTACAAAGGCCAGCAAATAGATTAAAAAAGTTGTCGTTCGTGCCAAAAATAACGCTAGGTCGAACAAAACTGGCATCTGGAAAATTTGATTTAACAGCTTTAACTCCAGCAGCTTTAGAACGACCGTATTGTGATGGAGAGTCTTCTTCAGCACCGATTGCTGAAATGTGTACAAGGCGTTTCACCCCAGCTTTGTTAGATGCTTTTGCAATTGTTTCTGCTCCTATTTCATGGATATTTATAAAATTTTGCCGTCCAGAATTAAAGAGGATCCCCACAAGATTAACCACGAAATCAGCACCTTTTACGGCTGCAAAAACTTGGTTGGACTGATTTATATCTGTTGGCCAGGGTACCACTTGGCCAGGGTCGCCAAGCACTTTTAGAAACATTGCAGCTTCGGTATCCCTTACAGCAACGCGAATGCAATAACCAGCACTAGCCAGTCGTTTGACTAAAGATCTGCCTAGAAAACCAGAACCTCCAAATATAGTAACGATAGTTTCGTTCAAGAGTATGTGTTCCTAGAATTTTAAGAGAAATAATCAAATTCAATATATGAACTGACTTAGTGGCGTCGTCAACTATGAAGCGGCTTTAAAATGGCGATTGTTATTTAAAATCGGATTGAGTAGCAGTTGACAACCAGTTGGTTGAGGATTACGCACTGTTTACTCTGATGCCCAGGTGGCGGAATTGGTAGACGCGCTGGCTTCAGGTGCCAGTGATCGCGAGATCGTGGAAGTTCGAGTCTTCTCCTGGGCACCATTCCTCTGGTATTACCAAAGTTCAGAATTTGTATTTTTTAATTTAATCATCTTTTTTATCCACGCTAAAATTCTAGCATTCGAAACTACCGCTAATTAATCAGTCTTTGAGGTCTGGTAGCTCAATTGGTCGGCACACCTCGTAAGCCTTGCTTGCAGTTAAAACTTTTCCATCGCAATTCATTGGCCCCACAATTTGCAGACCAGCTGGCAGTCCATTGGAACAAAGTCCGCAGGGGATTGATGCAGCTGGATGACGTCCTAAATTGAATGGATATGAGAATGGTGTCCATCGTGTCCAGCGGTCCATTCCAGAATCTCGGGGCACTTCTATTCCTGCATCAAATGCAGTTATTGGAAGTGTTGGTGTTAAAAGTAGATCATATTTGTCGAAAAAATGATTTAGTTTTATTCCGGCTGCTTCTCGTTCGTTTTTTGCGTCTAAGTATTGGTCTAATGTTATGGTTGTACCTTCCTCCCCAACTTTTCTGAAGTCGGGTTCTAAAAGGTCAAGTTCGTTTTTGGACAAGGGTTTTTGCATGCGTGCTGCACCCACGTACCAAAAAATTTTAAACAAATCGTGTTGATTTCCTAAGCCTGGATCCACTTCTTCAATGTTTGCTCCAAGCATTGCGAAAGTGTCTACTGCAGATCTGACCAGTGCAGCGATCTCAGGATCAACTTTGGCGTGTCCAAGATCCGGGCTATAAGCAATATGCCAACCTTTTACGGATTTTCCGATGTTATTTTTCCAATCGGTATCACCTGAAGGGAGTGCATACCAATCTCTGTGGTCTGCTTCAGACATTACGGTAAGCATAAGAGTAGCATCATCCACTGTGCGAGTCATTGGGCCTTGGTGTGATAATGTCCCAAATCCACTGACAGGCCAATTAGGAACTCTTCCAAAAGTAGGCTTTAGGCCATAAATACCGGTGCAACTGCTAGGTATGCGAATAGATCCGCCCGCATCAGATCCATGATGCAGTGCACCCAAACAGGCAGCAGCAGCTACTGCGGCTCCGCCAGAAGACCCGCCTGGCGTTTTAGTGGTATTCCATGGATTTTTTGTTATTCCAGTTAGCGGACTATCCGTAACGCCTTTCCAGCCATATTCTGGAGTTGTTGTTTTTCCTAGGAGAATGGCACCATGTGAGCGTAATCGCGCAACCAACGGTGCATCCTCTTTCCAACTCCCTATGTCACTTGTTGTCAGTGAACCTCGCCGGGTAGACCATCCTTTCGTAGCAACTAAGTCCTTTATACTTGTCGGTATGCCATCGGTAAGGCCGCAAGGCGTTCCGTTAACCCAGCGAATCTCGGAGGCTTTAGCTTCAATCATAGCTGTTTCAGGATCGTACAATCTATATGCATTAAAAACAGAATTATATTTATCAATTCGTTTTAAAATAGCCTTCGTTACTTCTACCGGCGATAGAGTTTTTCGAGCGTATGCATTAAGAAGTTCGGTTGCTGAGAAAAGGGCTGGATTACTTTTCATATTCAGTGCTCCGTAGTTAAATTGAAGTAACAAATGATTCTTATTTATGGTGAACGTAAATTTTAAGGTTATTAAAATAATCAGGTTCGTAATTTGACCTGATACCTATTTAGAGTATATCAGCCTGTCTCTTCGGCACTACTTTTTCAGCAACACTCTAAAAAATAAATTTAATTCAAAAGTTTTAGGGCGTTTTTAGCACTTAATATTAATCATACATATATTCTAGTAGAGGCGAACTTACGCTTTTTGTGTAAATGAATTGGGCAAAAGAAATTGTTGACTTGAATTTGAGTTACAGATGTTTCTTTACAGCGAACCCGAGGATTCCTATGTTGCTATATTAGTAGGATTTAATACCTAATTATAGGAAATTAATTTTATCTAGGCACTAACAACTGAATGAGACGGTAAATTGGGAAGTAAAGCTAAATCAATTGAGGTTCACCAGGGTGACCTCCCTTCTGGAATTAACTTTGGGTCTAGTGTTGCCGTGGATACTGAAACGCTTGGCTTGAAGCCCCATAGAGACCGCCTTTGTCTTGTACAGGTTTCCGTTGGAGATGGAATCTGTCATTTGGTTCAGTTTTCTGAAGCAGATTATAAAAATTCTAAAAATCTGAAAAAACTATTAGTCAATAAAAGCGTTATCAAAATTTTTCATTACGCTCGGTTTGATGTGGCAACTCTTAAAAAACATCTTGGTGTTATATGTAAGCCAGTTTATTGCACTAAGATAGCCTCTCGGCTTGCTCGTACGTATACCAGCAATCATGGTCTCAAAGACATAGTCCGCGAGCTGGTGGGCGTGGAACTGAACAAAGAGCAACAGTCGTCTGACTGGGCCGTTACAGCGCTATCGTCTGAACAAATAGAATATGCCGCAGCCGATGTTTTATATCTTCATAAAATAAAAGAAAAATTAGATAAAATGTTGGCACGGGAAAAACGCGAAGAATTAGCTCAGTCTTGTTTTGAATTTATTCCAACGCGAATAGATTTAGATCTAGCGGGTTGGGGTGAAGAAGATATTTTTTCACATTAGAAGAGCCATATAAATTTTTGAAAATCATTGGAAATATTGTTTTTACTTCGCTACAAGCGCATACTGACTTCAAATTGGTTTGGTTCGGCTGCTACAGTAGAAAATAATTTAATTTAGTTTTTAAATTTTTTGGTAACAGTCGCTTTAAACCCCTTAGTGTTTTGCTTTAAAATTGGAGCATCGGTGAAATTTATCCTTAACCATGCCAAAACTGGAATCTAATTTAACAGCTACCACGTTTGAAACAGATATTGCTTCGGCAAAACGGGTGCTTTCTATCGAGTCTAAGGCCTTAGAAGACTTAGCCAATGGACTAGGGGAAACTTTTTGCCAAGTTTTAGATGTCATTGCAGGGGTGAGCGGCCGTCTTGTGGTTACTGGAATGGGAAAAAGTGGGCATGTAGGTCAAAAGATTGCTGCTACTTTTTCATCGACTGGAACGCCTGCTTTCTTTGTTCATCCCGCAGAAGCATCTCATGGTGACCTAGGTATGATAGCTAAAGGGGATGTTGTTATAGCTCTTTCTAATTCCGGCGAAACTACAGAATTAGCTGACATTGTGGCTTACGTTAAACGCTTTGAAATTCCTCTAATTGGCATCACTCGAGGAGTTGATAGTGCACTTGCTGATGCTTCTGATCTAGTTCTGATATTGCCTGATTGTGAAGAAGCCTGTCCGATGGGCTTAGCACCAACGACATCGACCACCGTAATGTTGGCGCTAGGAGATGCTATGTCGGTTGCGTTGCTTGAACGAAAAGGCTTTTCCTCAGACGAATTTCATGCACTTCATCCCGGAGGAAAATTGGGTCGCCGGTTGATAAAGGTTTCAGAAATTATGCATTCAGGCGATAAAATGCCATTAACTGGATCAGACACATTAATGTCAGATGCTCTTATTGAGATGAGTGCAAAGAGCTTTGGTTGTTTGGGGATTATCGGGTCCGATAATCAACTTCAAGGTATTATCACGGATGGTGATCTTAGGCGGCATATGGATGCTGAACTTATCACAAAAAAAACAGGTGAAGTGATGACCAAGGATATTGCTACAATCAATCCTGAAATGCTTGCTAGTGTTGCTTTAGGCATAATGAACGTTCGAGCTATAACTAATATATTTGTTACTAAAGATGATTGCCCTGTTGGGATATTACATGTCCATGATTGTTTGCGCGCAGGTGTAGCCTAAAATGTTTGGCAAAGGACTTTTTAAAAAATTTTTGAAAAAAGGACAAAACGATAAAATAGGTCCAGATGTTTACGAGGCTTCTAAAAATAATCAAAGAAAGACTATTTCTGTTAATAACCGTCCTAAAGCTAAAGGGTATAAACTACACAGCCTTTTTGTTAATAGAATGAAATACTTTCTTCCAGTGGTAGCTGTATTTTTAGTCCTTTTAATTTTTGCTTGGCCCTTTTTGCAATCTGAAGACCTTAGATTTCGCCTTAGTTTTGCTGCCCTTACGGCTGATCAAGATGAAGAGCCATCTATGATAAACCCTCGGTTTTTAGGAATTGATAAAGAAAATCTAACTTATTCGATTACTGCTGATTTAGCCCGAAACTTAACTCTTGGAACACCTTCTGTGGAACTTGAAATGCCTAAGGCCGATATTGCCCTAAGTGATGGAAGTTGGCTTGTTTTAACAGCAAAAAATGGAGTTTTCCAAGAGGCTAAAAATACGCTTGATCTTATAGGATCTGTTAATTTATTTCATGATTCGGGGTATGAATTCCAAACAAAGAAGGCGGAGGTCGATCTTAAAAAGGGCTTGGCCTGGGGAAAAGAGGCTGTTACAGGGCAGGGTCCGTTTGGTGAGTTGCAAGGACAAGGGTTCAATTTGCTTGATAAGGGTAAAATTATTGTATTTACCGGCAAATCAAAACTAATGATTTATCCAGGTAGAAAGCAGTATAAGAAATGAATTTTGTTTATTTAAAAATCACTTTTGGTAATTGGTTTTGGATTATTTTACTGGCTGGAATAATAATTTCTTTTCCTTCGGCTTCTCAGAAACTTAATTTTGAAGGTAGTGGTTCCAATGAGCCAATTGAAATTTTGGCTGATAACGGTATTGAGTGGCAACAGGAAAACCTTACCTTTTTAGCTCGAGGGAATGCTAAAGCTATACGTGGTAACGCCAGTGTTTTTGCTAATGAATTACAGGCTTACTACCGGGAAAGTTCAACCGGTAGCACTACAATCTGGCGTTTAGATGCAATTGGAAACGTGAAAATCAAAACCCAAGGTCAATTGGCTTATGGTGATAAAGCGGTATATCAATTGGAAAAGGGTATTTTAGTTTTGTCAGGCAAAAAAATTAAGCTCGTTGCTGGCAAAGACGTTATTACTGCTAATAAGCAATTAGAATATTGGGAAAAAAAACTTATGGCAGTGGCTCGTGGCAATGCCTATGTGGTCCGGGAGAAAAAAAGTTTAAGGGCGGATGTTTTGGCCTCGTACTTTCAAACAGATAAGTCTGGTGAGAATAAGCTATACCGCATAGATGCTTTTGATAATGTTAAAATTGTTACTCAAAAGAATACCGCATTTGCGAACCGTGGTGTATATAATGTTGAAAGTGGTATCGCTACTTTAACGGGATCTGTTAAGCTTAAGCGTGGAAAAAATGTTTTGACAGGTTGCAGTGCAAAAGTGAATTTAGGTACCGGGGTAAGTAAAATTTTTAGCTGCCCTAATGATTTGGGTTCGGCTCGAAAGCGTGCTAAAGGCATTTTAAGGCTGAACAAAAAAAAGCGTAAGTAGTTTTTAAAGAAGGTTATTTAACTTTATGACTGAAGAAGACACAGAAGCTTACAAATCACTTCAGCCTTCTAGGACAGATGGGCAAATACCCCCACGTCTTGTCACTCATAATAGAGGATTGGTTGCTACAAACTTGGGAAAACGTTTTAAAAAACGTCCTGTAATAAGGGGTGTCTCGATGAGTTTGCAACGCGGAGAAGTCGTTGGGTTGCTTGGTCCCAATGGTGCTGGAAAAACAACATGTTTCTATATAATTATGGGTTTAATGCCACCTGACTATGGTAATATCATATTAGATGGCGAAGAAATCACAGACCTACCGATGTACCGTCGTTCTAGACTAGGTATTGGTTATTTGCCTCAAGAAGCTTCTATTTTTAGGGGCTTAACTGTAGAAAATAATATCCGAGCAGTACTTGAGGTTGTGGAGCAATCCCATGACCGCCGCGAATCGATTTTAGAAGCCTTGCTTGCAGAGTTTTCTATTACCCATCTCAGACGCACGCCCTCACTAGCTTTATCAGGTGGTGAACGAAGGCGAGTGGAAATAGCTCGTTCCTTAGCATCAAATCCTTATTTTGTACTTTTGGATGAGCCCTTTGCAGGCATAGATCCTATTGCTGTTGGTGATATACGTGATCTTGTTGCTCATCTGAAGGATCGTGGGATTGGCGTATTGATAACAGATCATAATGTGCGAGAGACTTTAGAAGTTATTGATCGTGCCTATATTATTCATGATGGCATGGTTTTGATGGAGGGAGCTCCTGGCGATATTGTCGGAAATGAAGATGTCCGGCGAGTATATCTTGGCGATCGTTTTAACATCTAATTTTTTATCTTACGGGTTTTTTTATGGCTTTAACGCAGCGTTTAGATTTACGGCAAAGCCAGTCTTTGGTAATGACGCCTCAATTACAACAGGCGATTAAATTATTACAATTGTCTAATCTGGAACTGGGCGAATATATTGAGAGTGAGTTAGAAAAAAACCCTATGCTGGAACGAGATGAAGGTGATCGTGATGCAGAAGCTCCTGAAGAAGGAGCTTCTAGAGATGAGATAGAAAACTTAGATGCGTTGCAGTCAATAGACTTTGACGTTCCCCAAAAAGCAGAAATAGAAGATGATGCAAGAGATGTTGATTACGATAATATTTATACAGATGATGGCCCCGTAGTTGGCGGATTAGATCAAAATCATTCAACATCTTTTTCTGACGTGAATAGTAGTGGAAACTTTGATCCTTTAACGGAAAATTTAGAGGAAACGGTTTCGGAAAAACCCTCCTTGAGAGAGCATTTAAATTCCCAGTTGTTTATGGATATTGTAGATCCAGTTGACAGAATGATCGGGGGACACCTTATCGATATGTTGGATGAGGCTGGATATTTTAGTGGCGATTTAGAATCTGTAGCCCAGTTCCTTAATTGTGATGTTAGGCGGGTTGAGGCAACCTTAGGCAAGCTCCAAGATTTTGATCCACCGGGTATTTTTGCGCGTTCACTTTCTGAATGTTTAAGTCTTCAACTTGCAGAAAAAAACCATCTAGATCCTTGCATGCAGACTTTTTTAGAAAACTTGGATTTAGTAGCAAAAAGAGATTTTACAGAATTAACCAGGATTTGTAATTCAGATATAGAAGATGTTCACGATATGATTGAAGAAATTAAGGCGCTTGATCCAAAACCAGCATTAGCGTTTGATCAGACTATTACTCAACCGATTATTCCGGATGTACTGATGCGTCCGGTATCGGGTGGTGGTTGGATCATAGAATTAAATTCGGAATCTTTGCCGAAGGTTTTGGTAAATAATAATTATTATATTCAAGTTAGCGGTCAGGCACATTCAAAATCGGAAAAGCAATACATTTCGGAGCAATATAACTCTGCAAACTGGCTTGTTAAATCTTTGCATCAAAGGGCTACAACAATCCTTAAAGTAGCTCGTGAACTGGTTTTACAACAAGATCTCTTCTTTTCAAAAGGTGTACAGTTTCTAAAGCCCCTTGTTTTAAGAGACATTGCAGAATCAATTGAAATGCACGAAAGTACAGTGAGTCGTGTTACTTCCAATAAATATATTGCTACTCCCCGAGGAATTTATGAATTGAAGTATTTTTTCACTTCAGCCATAGCCGCTACTGGTGGTGGTGTTTTTTCTGCAGAATCTGTTCGTCATCGGATAAAAGAACTTATCGATAAAGAGGAACCGAAAAAAATTTTATCAGATGATAAATTGGTAGAGCTTTTGAAGGCTGAAGGTATAGAGATTGCGAGGCGTACTGTTGCAAAATATAGGGAATCTATGAAAATTTTTTCGTCAGTACAACGTCGTAAAATTAAATTATCCCCAAAATGAAGCTTTTGATGAAAAAAAACAAAAAATGAAATATTTTAAATTTTTTTTAATGAGATAAAATCTAGTATTAGATGTATTGACTTCAGTACGTCTGGTAATTATCTTCCCGGCCTTCATACCACTAGGGCAGTAGATTAATTAACTGTTTGTATAATTAGTTTACCGGTATTTAGCAGTTCCTGGTAGGTGGATAACGTGTCTTTTGAAGTAAGGAAAAGCATGGAAATTAACGATCTTCTTACAGTAGAAGGTGTAAATGCGGATCTGAAGGCAACAAGTAAAAAGCAAGCCCTTCAGGATTTGGCTAGACGCACGTCGGAAATTTCTGGTTTGCATGAGCGGGCTGTTTTTGAAGTATTGATGGAACGTGAGCGACTTGGGACCACTGGTGTTGGTAATGGAATTGCTATCCCCCATGGCAAGCTTCCTAACTTGGACCGACTAATTGGATTTTTTGCCCGACTAAAACAACCTATTGACTTTCAGGCTATTGATGAACGTCCTGTAGATTTAATCTTTGTTTTACTGGCGCCTGAAACAGCAGGTGCAGATCACTTAAAAGCCTTAGCCCGTGTTTCCAGGTTGCTTCGTGACAATTCAACTTGCGAAAAGTTGCGTGGCACTGATAGTGCAGAGGCGCTATACGCAATTATTACAGAATTTGAAGAAGATCACGCTGCCTAATCTATTGGTTCAAAGCTTAAGATAAAAATCTTCAACTAACTATATTTTTAATTTCAGTTTTTCCTTCTGAAACCGGTTTTCTTTCAAAGTTTTAAAATGTTTGTAAGAATGTTAAAGGCGCCCAAGGCTTAGAGTGTTTTTTTCATGGTTTAGGCAAGTAGAAGGAAACAAAAAATGTCATTAGAATTTTTTACAAGTGTCGACATGATTGGTTACCTAGGTGGATTGGTTACAGTATGGGGATTGAATCAAAAAAACCATGATTTCACTACGCGCAGGTGCTGTTTGTGAAACAGATTCTGAACTTTTTACTCTCTCTAATGAAGCTATGATTAATTATTTTCCCAAAATCCACGTTTTGCGATGTACTTAGTTAGAGTGATTGTAAAACGACTTCTAGACAATTGGCATCAAGCTGATGCTCGAGCTCAAGCAAGAGTGATTAGTTGATTGTTTCCTTGAAACTTAATCAGGTTGAACATCTATGGTTTTGTGCTCCATTTTATTAACACTTGATTTTCCACTTTCTATTTTGATGTTGCGGATTTCAGGTTCTGGTTGTAACCGTTCAAGTTCTATCAATAACAAACCATTATCAAGGCTGGCATTTTTAACTTCAATGCCCTCAGCCAAAACGAAACTGCGTTGAAATTGCCTTGAGGCGATACCTCGGTGTAAAAATACTGTTTGCTCGTTATCTAAACCATTTTCGTTATCGGCTGATAGTTGGCCTCGGATGACAAGCTGATTGTCCTCCAAGGAAACATTTAGTTCACTCATTGAAAAACCAGCTACTGCAAGAGTTATTCTTAGTCCGTTTTCACCAGTTTGCTCAATGTTGTACGGAGGATAACCCTCAGCTGAAACTTTTGAAGCTTGATCGAGTATTCGCTCAAAATGATCGAAGCCTAAAAGGAGTGGGCTATTAAATACCGACATACGTGCCATATAAATATTCCTCACTAAGTTATGCAAGCAAGTTTTATAACATTACGAAGCTCTGGCTTATTATTATTTGCAGGAAAGTTCAAATTAAGAATTTTCCATTATTAGTTCTAGAGTTGGTATTAAATTTTCCTAAGTCAAGGGTCTAAGTAAATTTCTATTAACTGTTGAATAATGAAACCGGATGAATAATAAAGACAATCAGTTAAAATTTTTAAAGAAAAAAAATAAGGTGTTAGTAAATTGAGGTATCTAAAAAAAACCGAAATCATTTTTTTTAAAATTATAATAATTTATTTCTGTTAAATGATGGAAAATGAAGGAAACAAAATGACTCTCTGGGGGCGTTATCAATACAACGAAATGAAAGGCTTTGGCTTCATTGAAGATGATACTATTGTTGTCTGCGAGGGAAACATGTTCTCAAATGTATCTTTAACGGGTGAAAAGCTAGCACTAGAAGATGTAAAATTATTAACTCCTTGTGAGCCTACTAAGATGTTAGCATTATGGAATAACTTCCATTCTTTGGCAGCTAAATTAGAAGTTTCTGAACCGGAAGAACCATTGTATTTATTGAAGGGGAATAATTCTTTTCTTGGGCCTAATGAGATAATTCAACGACCATTATCCTATAGTGGAAAAATCGTTTATGAAGGTGAACTCGGAATCGTAATTGGAAAAACTTGTACCAATATAGATGAAACTGAGGCTCTTGATTATATTTTTGGTTTTACTTGTATCAATGACGTTACGGCCTCAGAGATAATTTCAAAAGATAAGACATTCCCCCAATGGGTGCGGGCAAAAAGTTTTGATACATTTGGTGTATTTGGACCAGTTATAGCAACGGGACTAGATTCTTCAAAATTGGTTGTAAAAACAGTCCTTAATGGCTCTGAAAGGCAGAACTATAAGATCAGTGATATGATTTTCCCTGTACCACTTTTAGTCTCGAAGATTTCTCATGATATGACGCTATTCCCAGGTGATGTTATTGCTTGTGGAACGTCTTTAGGGGTAGGTTCAATGAAGGAAGAAACTAATACCGTGGAGGTAACAATTGACGGAATTGGTACTTTATCGAATATTTTTAAGCAAACCTCCAGTTAATGTTTTACTTAAATAATTGATAGAGCTATCCATAAATCTTCCGGCAGTGAGATAAATCTATCCCAGATTGATTTTTCAGGATTTCTGTTAGGTTTTTTTTTAATATAACGATTTGATATTGCTGTCGAAATTTATTCCAATTATCAATAAATTTGGCCTTGAACTCACTAGTTAAAGATAAATAACGATTTACACGAACGTAAGATTAACGTTGATTAATCATATGCTGATATGTTATAACATTACTAGTCAATGCCCACTTACGAAATTAGCCTATGGATTGTTCTATAAGACATATTACCAGGGCATATAAGTATGAGTATAAGGTTTTGGCCGCTACGAATTGTTTCATGCATTGCCGTTGTTTCCCTCGTAAGTTAGGTAGATTTCCGGCCATCGATTGAACTTTTCTTGCCGTTTGTAGTTCAAGTGCAGTTGGGAGATTTTGATATGAAGTTAGTTCCTAGATCGTCCCAACTCCTTTTAGTTGGGCTCAGTGCCCGGTTATTTTTTTCAGTGCTCCTTTTAATAGCCCTTTGGGCTGGGTTCTTTTGGGCCACTTTGACGCCGGGAGGGGCATGATGCCTGCCGTTGACTTTCAGAACCTAACCCTAGGGTATGATCGTTTACCAGCTGTAAGTCGTCTCCAAACCGAGATTATGGAAGGTAGCCTAACCGCCATTGTTGGTCCTAATGGTGCGGGCAAGTCAACTTTACTCAAAGGCGTGGTTGGATCGCTTACTCCTCTAGAAGGCTGTATCTTGCTTGATTCATTCGATCGAGAAAATATGGCATATCTACCTCAGCAATCTGACATTGACCGGTCGTTCCCACTATCGGTGGTGGACCTTGTCGCAATGGGTTTGTGGCGAGAAATAGGGCCCTTCGGGTGGCTTAACCGGAAACGTCGTTCTCGGGTTGATGCTGCGATTGCAGCTGTGGGCCTCATAGGTTTTGAATCTCGCACTATAGGGTCATTATCCGGCGGTCAGATGCAACGTGCGTTATTCGCACGACTTCTCCTACAGGATGCTACTTTGGTTTTGCTGGATGAGCCCTTTGTATCTGTTGATGCCCGTACAACGGCTGATTTGATAAGTGTAATCCAGAACTGGCATAACGAAGGGCGTACGGTACTCGCCGTGTTGCATGATAACGAAATAATTAAGGCGCATTTTCCTAATACACTTTTGCTGGCCCGCGAGCTCGTTGCCCATGGGCCAACCAGTCAAGTTTTGACAACCGAAAACCAGTTTCGCGCCCGTCAAATGTGTGAAGCTTGCGCAGGTCCGCCACATGTATGTGGGCGCGATGCCGCATAATGTGGGAACTTTTTTTTCAGCCATTTTATGATTATGGGTTTATGCGCCGTGCGCTCTTGGGCTGTATAGCAGTCTCAATTGGTGCTACCCCTGTTGGCGTCTTCCTCATGCTGCGTCGTATGAGTCTTACTGGCGACGCAATGGCGTGCGCTATATTGCCCGGTGCCGCCATCGGGTACCTTATTTCAGGATTATCGCTCGGTGCTATGACTATTGGCGGGTTAATAGCTGGCATGGCGGTCGCATTACTCTCTGGCTTTGTTAGTCGTCTCACGGCTTTACGTGAAGATGCCAGTCTCGCTGCCTTCTATCTGATCTCACTTGCCTTAGGCGTTCTGATTGTCTCGACTCGTGGAAGTAATATCGATCTGATGCACGTTTTATTTGGTACCGTACTAGCGCTCGATGATGCAGCCTTGATCTTGTTGTGCACTATTGCAAGCGTTTCAACACTAACTATAGCAGTTGTCTTTCGTCCATTGGTGTTGGAATGCGCCGATCCAAATTTTTTGCGCTCTGTAAGCGGTCTCAGTGCAGTTACACACTTTACCTTCCTCGCACTCGTCGTTCTAAATTTAGTCGGCGGCTTTCATGCACTTGGCACACTTATGGCCGTTGGCATTATGATCCTGCCCGCTGCTGGCGCACGATTCTGGGCTGTGACTATCGGGGGGCTAATCTTAGTCTCAATTGTATTAGCCATGCTGTCGAGCCTCATCGGGCTTTTGCTGTCATTCCATCTTAGTTTGCCATCCGGGCCTGCGATCATTCTCGTCGCCGGTGTTGGGTATGCCTTATCTTTGGGATTTGGGTCGGTAGATGGAATTATCACCAACGCCGCACGGCGTGCATCATCAAAAACTACATAAAAGGTAAATAATGAATTTCAGAACTTCTATCAAGTTAATCTTTGCTGGTATACTTGTCTCACTAGCCTTACCTGTCACTGCGCACTCTGCTGCAAAAATTAAAGCATTAGCGACTTTTTCAATCCTTGGAGACATGGTACAGCGAATTGGTGGTCATCATGTTGTCGTTACAACACTCGTTGGACCGAATGGCGATACCCACGTCTATAGACCGACACCTGCAGCTGCGAAGGCAGTCAACGAGGCAGACATCTTAATTGTCAACGGCCTTGGTTTTGAAGGGTGGCTTGACCGGTTGGTCGGATCCGCGGGTTTTGACGGAAGCCTCGTCGTAGCGACCACAGGAATAGAAGCGATCCCCTACGAGGAAGGAGACGCTCACGACGATCATGCTAAGGACAAGCATGAAGAGCATTCCAAGGATAAGCATCACGACGATCATGCTAAGGACAAGCATGAAGAGCACTCCAAGGATAAGCATCACGACGATCATGCTGGTCATGATCACGGCACGTTTGATCCACATGCTTGGCAAAGTCTAGAGAACGCTAAGATTTACGTGAATAACATCACTGCTGCACTTGCGCAAATTGCTCCAGAAAATGCTAAAACGTTCTATCAAAATCGTTCAGCTTACATTGCCGAGATTGAAAGGCTTGATAAGAAGATTCGCGAGATGATTGCCCACATTCCACAGGATCGTCGGACTGTTGTAACTTCGCACGACGCCTTTAAGTATTTTGAGCGCGACTATGGCTTAACCTTTTTAGCACCCCAAGGGATGAGCACAGATTCGGAAGCTTCGGCGCAGGACGTGGCCCAGCTTATAAAGCAGATGCGAGAGAAGAAAATTTCTGCAATCTTTATCGAGAACATAACGGACTCTCGACTTATCAAGCAGATTGCAAAAGAGACTGGCGTGACCATTGGCGGCACTCTCTATCCTGGCGCTCTCTCAGGACCAAATGGTTCCGCATCTACGTACCTTAAAATGTTTCACCACAATGCAAAGATTCTGATTGGAGCACTAGGGGCTTGAGAGAAACGGAAGAAAATAAGATCGATCAAAATGCCTAATTAGCAGCTAAATTGATGAATGGAATTAGAGTTTGCAAAACGAAAGCCGGACTTGCTGCCATTAAGGAGGCTGATACGGAACTCGTAATTTGGCGGCGTTCGCTTGCACCTGGCTTGCAGAATTGGATTGATCAGACGGATGCTACCAGCCTCCCCGACGTTCGTATGCTAGTCAAGCCTGATGAACTTTGGCTTGCTCTTGACCCTCTGCTAGACAGGTGTGGCTTAAGAGCGAATAGCATGCGAGACCGACTGCTAACTGACATCAATAATCTCGTGATTGCATTTGCAGACATCACCCGGAGTGAGGAGGTGGATGTATGCTTAAATCGCGTCAGTCACGACGCCTGTTGGAAGTTTCATAGGGATTCCGTTAAAACACGCCTTGTAACTACATATCGCGGCCCCACGACAGAATGGGTTACGCACAAACACGCCGAGCACGCGATACAAGAACAAAGAAAGTTTAAGGGTCCGATTGAGCACTTTGAAGACGGTGACGTTGCCATCTTCAAAGGAAGTTGTGCAAGCCAAAATAGGGGAATTGTCCACCGTTCCCCCCCGATTGGCGGCACTGGCTTGACACGGCTACTGCTTTGTCTCAGCCAACGAACAGATTCGTCTCCGGATTCGTGGGCCTAAACTTGAATATAGTGCATTTATAGATATTTACATTACCCTTCCAACCTGGTTGTCAAAGTCGATGGATAAGGGTGGCGGATTAAATTAAAAAAATCAATAATACGTTTATTAATCAATAGCTAATTTAGCAAAAATGTGAAACAAATTTGGAACTAAGATTTCAGCAGGAAGAGGACCAAATATGAGAAAGATATTTCTAGCTGTAGTAGTAGCCGGTATTTGCTTTGGGGTGATGGGTGTGGCTGGTAAGGTTGAAGCCAGTCATGGCAAGGCAGAGGTCGGTACTAAAATAATTGAAACTGGTAATGGTCCTAAAACAGTTAGGCATTCAAAAGTTACGGTTCATTACACCGGATGGCTTGAGGACGGTACAAAGTTCGATTCCAGTCTTGATCGCGGGGAGCCGTTCAACTTTACCCTGGGAACGGGCATGGTGATTCCAGGTTGGGACATCGGTATCGAGGGGATGAAGCCGGGTGAAAAACGCGAGTTGATCATCCCTCCGGCTTTTGCTTACGGGGCAAAAGGTGCAGGTGGAGTTATCCCACCGAATGCAACACTTCGATTTGAGGTGGAATTACTCACAGTGGCACCTCCGAAATATCAGAATATCGATAGTAAAGAACTTGAGATGCTGTTGTCTCGCGGCGTTAAAATCATGGATATCCGGCGACCAGATGAATGGCGCAAAACCGGTATAGTAGAGGGTAGTGAGCGCCTTACCGCGTTCGATGGGAAAGGACACTTCGTTAAAAGTTTTCCGACTGCACTCGGAAAATTTGCTAAGCCGGACGATGAAATTATTCTCATATGTCGCACCGGCAATAGGTCCGCAGTTTTAGCCCAGATGTTGACCGAGCAAGCTGAATACAAACAGGTTTATAATGTTAAAGACGGTATCGTTAAGTGGATCGAAGAAAAGAAGCCTGTTAGACGTGAGTAAGAGCCATCAGAAATCTCCCGGCACTGTACCATATATGTGCCAGATCGACTTATGAGAATTTCTGATTACTTTGGTGCCAGCTGTATCTCATTGATACTACTAACGAAATTTGGTGGAGCCGGACGGAATCGAACCGACGACCTCTACAATGCCATTGTAGCGCTCTCCCAACTGAGCTACGGCCCCTAACATTAATCTTTAATTGATTTACTTAATCTATGCCGTAATCTTTGCTTCCGTCGATTTTTGGTATTTCGTCCTCTGAGGCACCTAGGTCAGAAGTGTCTTCAATCAGTGAATTATCATCTTCACCGTCAGTTTCTTCGATGTCGTTATCTATGTCCTCGGTGCTTATGCTTTCGGCAGTTATATCTTCGGTAGACTTTAGATCCGATTCTAAAAGATTATTTTCATTTTCAGCCGGAACAACTGCCTTATCTTCCTTTGGTTTTGGTGTGGATGGAGTAGGTCGTCTCGGCTTGGGTTGTGGGGCTATAACAAAGGGTGCGCCACAATTAGGACACTCAATATTTTTTTTCTTTAGGTCATAAAATGGTTTATCACAGCTTTGGCACCTACGCTTTGTTCCCCATTCTGGTTTTGCCACCCTACAGTCCTCCTATGGAATACAAATAAAAATATGTACTGCCAATTGCCATGTTCGATCGGTTCTGTCAAAAACAAAAATAAATTACACCTGAATTTATTTATTTTTTTCTGTGAGCTGATCTATACATTGTTATGTTTAAGATGCGCGATAATCAATAATAGGATACTCGTAAAAGGGGGTTTTTTAACGTGTCAGCTCTAATATCTAGTCTGATTGGATCAATTGCAGGAGAAATATTAGTACCTGGGGATAAGTCTATATCACACCGGGCGCTGATATTGGGCGCCCTAGCTATTGGTAAGACGCAAATAACTAGCTTGTTAGAATCTGATGATGTTTTAGCTACAGCTGCTGCACTTAGGAATTTAGGTGTTGATATTTTAAAGAGCGATGATGGTACGTGGTCTGTCTTCGGACGTGGTGTAGGGGGGTTGTCTGAACCAGAATCAGTTTTGGATATGGGTAATTCAGGTACCGCTGCGCGGTTGCTTATGGGAGTAATGGCTAGCCACCCTTTCAAAACAACGTTTGTTGGAGATAAATCCCTTTCTATGCGTCCTATGGAACGTGTTATGATTCCATTACGTCAGATGGGCGGGCAATTTTCATCTCGAAGTGAAGGTCGCCTGCCAATTACTGTTAACGGTTCTGTTACACCTGTTCCAATATCTTACGAACTACCGGTTGCCTCTGCTCAAGTGAAGTCAGCGATTCTTCTAGCAGGTCTGAACACGCAAGGTTTAACTTCTGTTGTTGAGAAAGAGCCCACCAGAGATCACTCTGAACGAATGCTGTCATATTTTGGAGCCAACTTAAGCATAGAAAAATCTCCTAAGGGGGAAAATAAAATTTCCATATTAGGGCAACCAGAACTAACGGGTAACTCAATTATAGTTCCGGGAGATTTTTCTTCTGCTGCATTTATTATAGTTGCAGCACTTATAGTTCCTTCCTCAAATGTCAAACTAAAAAGTATTGGTCTTAATCCTTTGCGCACGGGTCTATTAAAAACGTTGCAGGAAATGGGTGGTGAAATCAAAATATACAATGAGCGATTTGAGGGCGGTGAACCTGTTGGAGATCTGGAAGTTAGTAGTTCGTCCCTTAAAGGGATTGTTGTGCCTGCTTCGCGAGCACCTTCAATGATTGACGAATATCCTATTCTTGCTGTTGCTGCTGCATTTTCCCTAGGTGAAACGCATTTACAGGGGTTGGGTGAGCTAAGGGTTAAAGAAAGCGATCGGTTGTCTGCTATTGCAGAAGGGTTGTCACTAGCTGGTGTTAAGGTTTCGGAAATTGAGGATAGCTTGCTGATTAAAAGTACCGGAAAGGTTACTGGAGGTGTAACAATAAAGACTTCTTTAGATCATAGAATAGCAATGGCATTTCTTGTTTTAGGAATGGCCGCTGAAAATCCAATTATAATTGATGATAGTGAGATGATTGATACTAGTTTCCCAGATTTTATTTCTTTGATGAATAGAATGGGAGCTAGCATTAAAGAGATTTCGATATGATCATTACAGTAGATGGCCCAGCTGCTGCAGGGAAAGGTACTCTTGCTAGGCAACTTGCTGATCATTTGAACCTTGCTTTGCTTGATACGGGGCTTATATACAGAGCAGTAGGAATGAATTTAGTCCATTCAGGAGCCGATATTAATGATGCCGTTCCAGCGATTAAAGCTGCTCAAAATTTGAAGCCTGAGGATTTGGAGGCAAAAGATTTGCGAACTGATGAAGCTGCTGATGCGGCCTCGAGAATTTCTATTTTTCCAGAGGTAAGGGCGGCTTTGTTACATTTTCAAAGAGCATTTGCTACCAATCCACCAGGGAGTAGTTTTGGGGCTATTCTCGATGGTCGTGACATCGGTACAGTGGTTTGTCCTGAAGCTAAAATTAAGTTTTTTGTTACCGCTAGACCTGAGGTTCGTGCTGAAAGGCGTTATTTAGAGTTGCGGAATAGGGGGCTCGACGCTATATATGGCCGCGTTCTCGATGACTTAAAGGCACGCGATGCACGGGATAGTGTTAGGACAGTGTCGCCATTGGTTCCTGCTGAAGATGCATTTCTCCTGGATACTAGTGATTTGACAGTAGATGAAGTTTTTTCAAGGGCCCTAGACTTCATAAACGAGAATTAAAACGAATTAGGTGTCCTGAATTTTAGAATCAGGTTTAAGGACCTGATCAGTTTTTTAGTTTTTTAATCTAAGACCACCGGAATCAACTGGATGGCCAGAAAATAAAATAGAGAAGGATAAGGAACCCATGGCTCCTGAAACAGAGACTGCAGAAGAAGCGTTGACACCAGCAATTAAAGAAAATTTTGCTGAAATGCTTGAGGAATCTTTAGGGGAAGATGGCCGCTTTGAAGGACGCGTTGTGACAGGCACGATCCTTGCTGTAGAGAATGATGATGTTTTGATTGATGTTGGACTTAAATCTGAAGGACGCGTATCCATAAAAGAATTTGGCGGCATTAAAGAAGCTGATGATATTAAATTAGGCGATAGCGTAGATGTTTTTGTTGAACGATTTGAGGATCGCGATGGTGTAGTTAGGCTTAGTCGTGAAAAAGCACGACGTGAAGAAGCATGGACAGAACTAGAAAAATCTTTCAAAAAGACAGAACGTGTAAATGGTGTGATATTTGGTCGTGTAAAGGGCGGCTTTATTGTTGACCTTTCAGGTGCTGTAGCTTTTTTGCCGGGAAGTCAAGTAGACATCCGCCCTGTACGTGATATTGGGCCGTTAATGAATTCTCCGCAACATTTTCTGATTTTGAAAATGGACCCTTTACGTAACAACATAGTTGTCTCCCGGCGAGCTGTACTTGAAGAAACTCGTTCCGAAGCTCGTTCAGAATTAATTTCCAATTTATCAGAAGGCCAAGTCCTTGAAGGGGTAGTCAAAAACATTACAGATTATGGAGCTTTTGTCGATTTAGGTGGTGTTGATGGATTGTTACACGTTACAGATATTGCTTGGCGCAGAGTTAATCATCCTTCGGAAGTTTTACAAATTGGTCAGGCTTTAAATGTCCAGGTCATTCGATTTAATGCAGAAAATCAAAGAATTTCTTTGGGGCTAAAGCAATTAGAAATAGATCCTTGGGAGGGCATCGAGGCTAAATATCCACCTGGCACTAAATTCACGGGGCGTGTCACCAATATTACTGATTATGGTGCATTTGTAGAACTAGAGCCTGGAGTGGAAGGATTGGTTCATGTTTCAGAAATGAGCTGGACAAAAAAGAATGTACATCCAGGGAAAATCGTTTCAACTTCACAGGAAGTAGAGGTGGTGGTACTTGACTCAGCTCCTGATAAGCGACGAATTTCCTTGGGGCTGAAGCAGTGCCAAGATAATCCTTGGGAAGGATTTGTTTCTAAATTCACCGTAGGCTCAGAAGTTGAAGGAGAAATAAAAAATATTACTGAATTTGGTTTATTTATTGGTCTTTACGGAGAGATCGATGGCATGGCCCATTTATCGGATTTGAGTTGGAGCAAACCAGGTGAAGAAGCTCTTTCTGATTACAAAAAGGGAGATATTGTAAAGGCTAAGGTGCTAGATGTGGATGTCGAGAAGGAGCGAATTGGTCTTGGTATCAAGCAACTTACAGAGGATAAGGTTGGGGCAGCACTTGAAGAGCTGAAGAAAGGTACGGTTGTTACTTGCTCTATAACAAAAGTAATAGTGAGTGGAATTGAAGTGCTCGTTAATGATACTACACCAGGTTTTATCAAAAAGGCTGACCTGAGTCGTGATCGTTCTGAACAGCGTTCGGATCGTTTTGCTACTGGTGAGAAGATCGATGCAAAGGTAACACAGGTTGATAAAGTTAATCGAAAGCTAAATTTATCTGTTAAGGATTTGGAAGTTGAAGAAGAAAAAAAGGCTATGAAGACGTATGGTTCTTCAGATGCAGGTGCATCGTTGGGTGATATTCTTGGTGCCGCAATTCAAAAGAAGGCGGAAACAAGCGATACTAATGAAGAAATAAAGGATAAAACTAAAGCTAAGGCGAAGACTAAGACTAAGACTAAGACTAAGACAACTAGTAAATCTGAAAAGGTAGTTGAAGAAAAAGAATCTAAGGAAAAAGTTAAGGTAAAGTCCACAACTAAAAAAACTGCTAAAAAAGAAGAGGTTAAGGACAAAAAGGTAGCAAAGAAAAAGACTGAACCAAAAAAGAAAGCAGCAACCAAGGCTAAAGCTTCTTCTAAAGACTCAAACAAGGAAAAAAAAGTGTCAGCTACTAAAGAAAAAAAGACCTAAAAGAAGTAAAATGCTTTTTTAAGGAGAAAAAAGAATGTCTCTAGATGCGGACATGGTCATTGAAAGACGGCGCCTAAAACGGCATTTAACTTTTTGGAGAGTAGTTGGCATTTTAGCTATTGTACTTGCGATCCTCTCTGGGTTCGGACGTTTTAATGTATCGGGTGAAGAGTATTTAGCACGTATTGTTATCCAAGGTATCATTGTTGATAATCAGGCCCGAGACGAGGCTCTGAGAAAAGTTGCTAAAAATAATAAGTCTAAAGCGCTGATTGTAAAAATAAATAGCCCTGGCGGAACTTATGTTGGTGGTGAAGCACTATATGAGGCTATTCGCCAAGTAAGCAAAGAGAAGCCCGTGGTAGCATTGATGGGTACTACGGCAACTTCAGCAGGGTATATGACAGCTTTAGCAACAGATCAAATTTTTGCACGTTCGTCCTCATTAACTGGATCTATAGGCGTTATTTTACAATCTGTAGATATCACAAGCATGCTAGAAAAAATTGGTGTTAAACCGATAGTTATAAAAAGTGCTCCATTAAAGGCTCAGCCTAATCCTTTTGAAAATTTTTCAAAGACAGCAAGGAAAGCAACGGAATCTGTCGTTGAAGATTTCTACAACATGTTTATCGATATCGTTTCAGAACGACGTAACTTACCCCGAAATAAGGTTAAGGAACTAGCTGACGGGAGAGTCTTCAGTGGCCGTCAGGCACAATCTTTGGGGTTAGTTGATGCTATCGGCGCTGAAGCAGAAGCTCGCAAATGGCTTTTTGATGTGCATAAAATAGCAAATTCTTTGCCAATCAAAGATGTTGAAATTGATAGCAATGGCATGTCATGGTTAGATTTATTGAACTCGAAAATAGAAAAAGTTATTTTTTCTGAAAGACTTAGTCTTGACGGGTTGATCTCTCTTTGGCAACCTAACATCCAATAGTCATATAAAGCGAATCGGTAAATGAACAAAATGGTACAAAAGGGGTTTTAGTAGTATGACAAAATCAGAATTGATTGCTCGTCTGACTGCAGCCAACCCGCATCTGTACCAGCGGGATCTAGAGCGGATAGTAAGTACAATATTTGATACCATAACTAATGCTCTTGCAGCTGGAGAGCGAGTGGAATTACGTGGATTTGGCGCTTTTTCAGTTAAGCGACGCAGTGCGCGGAAAGGCAGGAATCCAAGAACTGGAGAATCTGTCAATGTGACAGAAAAATTTATTCCTTACTTTAAGACCGGCAAGCAGTTGCGAGAAAAACTAAATAACGTAGATTAAGATCACGTCTTATCATTACTAAAGCGCGCTATAAGGATAAACATTGGTGTCAAAGGTTGTTTATTGGATAGTAGCCCCCCCATTGGCGCTATCTTTAATAATTTTTTCTCTTAATAATAGGACACAAGTTGTTCTTGATCTATGGCCATTAGAAATTTTGGATTTTTCGATACCTTTGTTCAGTATTGCTTTAGTTTGTATGGCAGCAGGATTTTTGTTTGGTAGCCTGATAGTATTGAAATCATTATTAATATCGCGAAGACGTACAGTTCATGAGGCAAGGCGGGCTAATAAGGCAGAGCGTGAACTACTTGTTTTAGAAGAACGCCTAAAAAAAAATCAAAAAAATAGCGTAAAAGCCAAAGACGCAATAGCCAAACTTCCGTCTAATTTAGCGTGAAATATATTGTAGTTTTACGAACTTGAGTTTAGTAAGACAATCCTTATTTGGAAGGTCGCTAATTGTGATGTTGTCAAAAAAAATCTTTGTTGCTCTCGACACTACCAATTTAGATTTTGCCTTAAATATCAGCAAGAATCTTGTAGGTCTTGTAGGTGGTGTTAAGATCGGAAAAGAATTTTTCACGGCCTTAGGTCCGGATGGTGTTCGTGCGGTGGCATCAATTGGAATGCCAGTATTTCTGGACTTGAAATTTCACGATATACCAGCAACTGTGGCAGGGGCTATTAGCGCAGCTCTTTTGCTCGAACCCTTTATGATTAACGTACATGCTGCAGGTGGTGCCGAGATGATGTCTGCAGCGGTTAATGCAGTTAACAATCATGCAAAACGACCTTTAATATTGGCAGTAACAGTTTTGACATCTCTTAGCGACAAAGATTTGAACTCCATTGGTGTTGGTGCTAGTTCTGAAAAACAGGTACTTCAATTGGCACAACTAGCTAAAAATCAAGGCATAGATGGTGTCGTTTGTTCGGCACATGAAGTCACTTCCCTTCGTAAGGCGTTTGGAAATGAAATCTTGCTAGTGGTTCCAGGTGTTCGTCCAACGTGGGCTAGTGCAGATGATCAAAAGAGAATAGTTACCCCGGCAGATGCTATAGCATTTGGTGCAGATTATCTGGTTATTGGCCGACCTATAACTGAATCGGTTAATCCGGTAGAAGCTGTTAAACGTATTGCTGATGAGATGGAAATATAGTTATGCCTGTGGATGTGAAGATATGCGGGTTGAAAGATGCAGAATCTATTTCTGCTGCACTAGATGGTGGCGCTGCAATGGTTGGGTTTGTTTTTTACCATCCGTCTCCTCGTTTTATTTCTATTGACCACGCATTTGATTTGATAAAGGACGTTCCAGAAGGAGTTAAGCGGGTTGGTCTTGTTGTTGATGCAGACGATCTATGGTTAACAAAAATAGTTAACGAGACTGGAATTGATATGCTTCAGCTGCATGGAAATGAATCCCCTGAGCGGGTTAGGGAAATTCATAAAAAGTTTAAAATTCCAATAATAAAAGTTATACCTGTAAAAGATCGTAAAGATCTAAACCATGCCTATCGTTTTGAGGAGGATGTTGAATACTTGTTATTTGATGCTAGACCTTCGAAAAGTGCAAGTAGACCTGGCGGTAATGCTAAATCCTTTGATTGGTCGTTGCTATCTGGAAATGCATTCAAATTTCCATGGATACTTGCTGGTGGTTTAAACTCTAAAAATGTTAGTAAAGCAGTCAAAATAAGTGGAGCGCAAGTTGTAGATGTTTCATCAGGCGTTGAGGATTTAACTGGGCGAAAAAACGTAGCTAAAATAAAAAACTTTCTTGCTACATCATCAAAGTTGTAATTTAGAAAATTGTTAAAAAGCAATGCCTTTATAGATGTCTTGTGGTTTATTAGTAACTGGAACTTGGAATTAAAATGAACAAACTGAATACATATAGCACAGGACCTGATGAAACTGGACATTTTGGTATTTTTGGTGGTCGGTATGTTGCTGAAACTTTAATGCCACTAATTCTTGAAGTTGAGAAAGCTTATAAAGAAGCTTCAGGGGACATAAAGTTTTGGGACGACTTTCATTATCATATGAAACATTATGTTGGTCGGCCAAGTCCGCTATATTATGCGGAGAGATTAACCAAACATTTTGGTGGTGCTAAAGTATATTTTAAGCGCGATGAGCTTAATCATACTGGTGCGCACAAGATCAACAATACAATTGGGCAAATCCTTTTAGCACGACGAATGGGTAAGTCTAGAATAATTGCTGAAACTGGTGCTGGGCAACACGGAGTAGCAACAGCAACTGTTTGTGCGTTATTTGGTCTTCCATGTGTAGTCTATATGGGCAAGACGGATATAGAGCGTCAAGCTCCTAATGTTTTTCGTATGCGCTTGTTGGGCGCAGAAATTATACCCGTGACTGCCGGAACTGGAACGTTAAAAGATGCGATGAATGAAGCATTGCGGGATTGGGTGGCCAACGTGGATGATACATTTTATATAATTGGAACTGTAGCCGGACCACATCCCTATCCTGCTATGGTAAGAGATTTTCAGTCAGTTATTGGAAAAGAAACACGAGAACAGATGATGGAATTAGAGGGAAGACTGCCAGACTCATTAGTGGCTTGTATTGGTGGTGGATCAAACGCTATGGGGTTGTTTCACCCTTTTTTGGATGAGGACTGTGTTAGAATTATTGGTGTAGAGGCCGCTGGGCATGGAATTGAGACGGGTGAGCATTGTGCATCTTTGAACGGTGGCAAGCCAGGTGTTTTGCATGGTAATAGGACATATTTACTTCAATCCGAGGACGGGCAAATCTTGGATGGTCATTCAATTTCAGCTGGACTTGACTACCCTGGCATTGGCCCGGAACATTCATGGTTGTTCGATAATGGTCGTGTTGAATACGTATCAGTTACTGATAATGAGGCATTGGCTGCTTTTCAGTTGTGCACTAAGTATGAAGGAATTATTCCCGCATTAGAGCCTAGCCACGCTCTGGCTTACGTTTCCAAAATTGCTGGTGATCTTGAAAAAGAACATTTGATGGTTATGAATCTCTGTGGTCGTGGTGATAAGGACGTATTTGCAGTGGCTCGGCATTTAGGAGTTGAGGTTGTGGAATGAATGTAAAATCCACTTCTCGAATACAAACCCGATTTAAAAAGTTGAAAGCGGAAGGACGCGGGGGTCTGATTACTTTTTTAACGGCGGGTGATCCTAACTTGCACGCATCTCGTGAAATACTTTTTGGTTTAGCTGATGCTGGAGCGGATTTTATTGAATTAGGAATGCCTTTTTCCGACCCCATGGCGGATGGACCAGCAATACAAGCTGGGTCTTTGCGGGCGCTTAAGAATGGCATGACCTTAAAAAAGACACTGGCTTTGGTTTCTGAGTTTCGTCAACAAGATGCAGATACTCCAATTATTCTGATGGGTTACTATAATCCGATCTATATTTATGGTGTTGAAGAATTTGTAGTTGATGCTAAAGCTGCTGGTGTGGATGGCTTAATTATTGTTGATTTGCCGCCTGAAGAGGTCGATGAGATATGGAATCCAGCTTGTGAGGCAGGTATTGATATAATTTTTCTTACAGCTCCTACATCTGATAATGATAGATTGTCTGTAATTTTAAGACGGGCATCTGGATTTGTTTATTATGTTTCTATTGCAGGGATTACCGGAACTCATTCGGCTAATCTTAGCAACGTTAAAGATGCTATTAAAAGGTTGCGCAAACAAACGGATCTTCCTGTTGGTGTTGGTTTTGGTATTAATACACCCGATCAAGCCCAGGGAATTGCTTCAGTTGCAGATGCTGCTGTGGTTGGTTCAGCGTTAGTTGAGGTTATTGATAAGAACTTGGATGACAATGGAAATCCAGGTCCCAAACTTGTCGATAGTGTTCTGTGCCTGGTTTCAGAGCTAGCTTTAGGTGTAAAACAAAGTGAGAAAGTGAACGTTTAGAGTTATGAATTGGATCAAAAATTTTGTCCGCCCAAAGCTCCAGAAATTAGTGGGTGGAGGCAAGGAAATTCCTGATAATCTCTGGCAGAAATGCCCTGAGTGTTCTCAGATGATTTTTCACCGTGATTTGAAAAAAAATTTGTATGTATGCCAACATTGTGGATATCACATGCGACTTGCTGCGAAGATCAGGATGGATATGTTATTTGACGATTCCGATTATAAGGTAACGGAAATTGCGAAAACATTAGAGGATCCATTGGCATTTCGCGATAGGCAAAAATATTCAGAACGCCTTAAAGTGGCTCGGGATAAAACTGGTGAAGAAGACGCTCTTTTGGTTGCTCACGGTACGATGAGTGGCCTTAGTGTAGTAGTTGCTGTACTGGATTTTCAATTTATGGGTGGTTCTATGGGCATTGCGGTTGGTGAGAGTTTGTTAACAGCAGCTCGTCTAGCGGTGGTTCAGGATGCACCCCTAATTGTTATCCCATCCTCTGGAGGAGCACGGATGCAGGAAGGCATCCATTCTTTGATGCAGCTTCCGAGAACCACAATTGCAATTCAAGAGGTACATGATGCTGGGCTACCCTATATTGTTGTTCTAGCCGATCCAACTACAGGAGGAGTTTCGGCTTCATTTGCTATGCTTGGAGATATAGCCATCGCTGAACCTGGAGCAATTATTGGGTTTGCAGGAGCACGCGTGATTGAACAAACTATTCGTGAAACTCTTCCCGATGGGTTTCAGAGAAGTGAGTATCTTTATGAACACGGTATGGTAGATATGGTAGTTCACCGTAAAGAATTACGCGAAACCTTGATACGGGTATTGTCTTTATTACGCAACCGAATGCCAGCAGCCCAAGTTCTCCCAATAGGAGATACGCTATCGGATGTGTCTGGGAAATTGCCCAATATACATCCGCCTGGTAAAGACGTTTAGTCTTATCCGTGGAGGGCCGCAATCTTGATAAATCCTAGGGATGCTGTGCTTGAACGGTTGACGTTATTGCATCCAAAATTAATTGATCTAACACTTGAACGTGTGCAAAATCTTTTACAGAAACTGGGAAATCCACATTTTTCATTACCACCTGTTATTCATGTTGCAGGAACCAATGGAAAGGGTTCCGTAATAGCCATGATGCGGGCTGCTCTAGAAGCTGCAAATTATAAAGTTCATGTTCAAACATCGCCACATCTTGTTAAGTTTAATGAACGGTTTCGGTTGGCTGGAAAGCTAATTGATGACGAATCTTTATTAACTTTATTGGAAGAATGTGAAAACAAAAATCAGGGTACTCCCATCACCTTTTTTGAGATCACTACCTGTGCGGGTCTTTTAGCTTTCAACCGCATACCTGCGGATATAGTTCTTTTGGAAACTGGTCTGGGTGGACGGCTTGATGCAACTAACGTAATTAGGAAACCAGCGTTGACTGTGATCATGCCTGTTTCCATCGATCACCAGCAGTTTTTAGGTGAGGGCATTAAAGATATTGCAGCGGAAAAAGCAGGAATTTTGAAACCTGGCGTGCCTTGCATTTTGGCTGAACAACAGTCAGAAGTTTACGATGTAATTATCAAAAAAGCTTCAGAAATTGGAGCTCCCATAATTGCTGAGACTGTGGACTGGGAAATAATAGGTAGTGTTGACGAATTGCTCGTTAAAAGCTTTGGTAGAGTTCATCAACTGGTTCCACCTAGTCTTCAAGGCCCACACCAAATTCATAATGCTGGTGTAGCTGTAGCTGCACTTGACAACTTAGACGGCTTTGTAATTTCTGATGAAGCAATAAACAATGGCTTTTCTAATATAGAATGGCCTGGTCGGTTGCAGCAAATTCGAGAAGGAAATATACAGAATAAGCTTGGAGAAAAATTCAGACTTTGGCTGGATGGTGGGCATAATGAAGGTGCTGCTAAAGCAATAGCAATTTGGGCATCAAAATGTGATAGTTTGCCTTTGCATTTGATTTTAGGAATGATTAAGACAAAAGATCCAAAAAAGTTCTTGGAGCCCTTAAGAGATGAGATTTATTCTCTATGCACGATAACAATCGAAGGAGAGGATTCGTCTTGGACAGCAAGCGAATTATGCAATCATGCTCAATCTATAGGCATTTCCGCATATCCAGCGTCCGATATGGTTGATGCGTTTAAATACATTTCAAAGATCGAGACTGGTTCCGCAAATATACTTATTGCTGGGTCTTTATACCTTGCAGGTAAAGTGTTGGCAGAATCTAGCCTTAATAGGATAGATTCATTAACTTAAAAAAATAAAGTTTTAGGAGTTGGGTATGATAGTAGAACAAATTTGGACCGGAAACGCATATCGTAATTTTAATTATCTAATTGTTTGCCCAGACAGTGGTGAAGCCCTAGCGGTAGATCCATTGGATCATAAAAAATGTTTAAATGTAGCCAAAGATCAAGGGTGGAATATTACTCAAATACTCAATACACATGAACATGGTGATCATACAGGTGGGAATGGGCCCGTGATAGATGCAACTGGCGCTACCCTTCTTGCTCATGCAGGTGCAAAAAACAGTATAGCTAATATAGACTGCGGCCTATCTGCAGGAGATGTAATTAAAGTTGGTAAATCTGTCGAGCTGGAATGTCTTGATACTCCTGGCCATACCATGAGCCATATATGCGTTTTATCCCATACTGATCAGCCTTCCTTAATTTCTGGAGATACTATGTTTAATGCAGGTGCTGGCAATTGCCACAACGGTGGTCATCCTGAAAAATTATTTGATAGCTTTGTAAACCAATTATCTAAACTACCAGATAATACTTTAATTTATCCTGGCCATGACTATATCTCCGGAAATTTAGAATTTACTCTTGATAGAGAGCCTGACAATCAGCGTGCTAAAACTCTATTGTCTGAGGTGGCTAATCAGGATCCATCGATGGCTATGGTGACGACTCTGGGGTTGGAAAAAGAAATTAACACCTTTTTTAGGTTGCAGAACCCCTCAGTAATAGCTGCATTACGTGAAAAATTTTCCGATATGCAAGAAAAACCTTCGGCTAAGGAAGTGTTTCTTAAGCTTCGTTTGTTGCGAAATGATTGGTAATTAAATTAAGATATTTTACCTACCTATAGTACTTCGTCGAGCCACTCTGTTATTTTGCTTTTAGGTAGGGCGCCTACTTTAGTTGCCACAACTTCACCATCTTTAAAAAGAATTAGTGTGGGAATTCCACGAACACCAAATTTACTAGGGCTTGATGGATTTTCATCAATGTTTAACTTGGCAATTATCAATTTATCTCCTAATTCTTCTGAAATTTCTTCTAGTGCTGGTGCAATTTGTTTACAAGGACCACACCATTCTGCCCAGAAATCTACTAACACAGGAGTGTCCGAACCAAGAACTTCGGTATCGAAGCTATCATCATTAATATTTTTTGCCATTCTTAAATCCATTCTAATTTTAAAAAATATGTTTGCAATCTAGGCATGACCCAACACTCCGTCAAGGCGCATAATCATCTAAAACTTTGTTTTTTAGCAACATGATTCTTGGTCCCACCGTCCATAATAAAAGTGTTTGGACTAGATGATCAGGATAAACCGATTTTATTAAGTCACGATAAGAAGCCATTTGGTGGAGGTATCTTTTTTCTACAGAATTTTCGTTTTCTGGTGGAGGCCTATTGGTTTTATAATCAACAACAGTAATGGTTTTATTTGTAACTAGCAATCTGTCAATCTGTCCAGATACTACAGTTCTACTCTTACCTGAACCAATAATTCCAGTTATGGGTACTTCCGCAAGACTTCCAGGTCCGAATAAATCGGTATAGTCTGGATGATTTATGATTGCTAGAGTCTCATTGAGAATATCTTTGCGGGCATCTTCTGTTAATTTTAGTGAGGGTCGTTTTAAGAATTTGTACCCTTTATCTTCGCGATCTTTGCGAGGGACATCAGGCAAGCTTTGCAGTAGTCGGTGTACCAGAATACCGCGTTGGAAATAATTCATATTACCATCTATGATGGGCGACAGAGCCGGTGGATCTTCTTCGCTTGGCTTAGATGGTGCTATAGGTTGAATTGGTAATGGCTCTTCTGGAGCTGGCGTGAACACCCATTTGGGTAGTGCTTTATTAGGTTCTGGTTCTTTGTCAGGAGAACTATCTTTAATTTTCTTAATTTTTTGTGGTGTTTCGATGCGCCACATATTTTCTCCTGTATCCGTAGATATTTTTTTTCCTCTTTCTTGGAGAACTGGAAGTAAAAGGTCGTACCAACACCCCTTTTGTTTTCCTTTCTTACCTTCCCAACCGCAAATATAAAGTTGATCACGGGCTCGGGTCATAGCCACATACAATAAACGGCGGTATTCTTGTATTATTTTCTCTCGAGAGACTGAATGAAGTTTTCGTGAAAGCGGTTCTTCCAATTCTTTCTTTTCGGCCCAAAGGAAGAAGTTGTCAGTATTTTCAGAATCATTCCAATGGATGCGGGGGTCTCTTCTAGAAGGAGGTAATTTACATGTGTCTGGAAGAAAAACAATGTTGGACTCTAATCCCTTTGCTCCATGGACTGTTAGAACTCGGACTCCATCTATGCCCTCTTCCATTTCTCGTTTAACTTCTGCTTTTCCGCGTTCAAGCCAATATAAAAATCCTTCAAGCGATGGTTCGTGATCTCGTTCAAAATCTAGAGCTAGTGCTAAAAATTCATCAACAGGCTCATTGGCTTCAGATCCTAGGTGAGCTAAAAGGTTGCGTCGGCCTTCATCATTGAGTAGCTGTGAATAGAACTCAAAAGGTGGCGTAAAATCGGCTCTTGTAAGAAGACCTGATAGAATTTCGTAAGCATGAGCGAACTCGGGCTTTTCATCACGCCGTTCTATTAAAGTTTGCCAAAGTGTTTTTGATTTTAATCGTCCGTGGGCAAGGGTGAATAATATATCATCATCAAATTCAATAAAGGGTCCTTTTAGAACAACTGCCGTATTTAAATCATCGTTGGGTAACAATGAAAAGCGTCCGGCTGCAATCAAGTCCATGACTGCGAGGTGATTTGTTATTATTAGACGGTCCATTCCAATCACAGGAATTCCATGGCGTTTTAGGGCGCGTAAAATTTCTTCGGCGAAAGGGTTTCTTTGGGGCACTAAAATCATTATATCCCCAGGTGTAATGGGGCGGCCCTCTGATTTAAGTATTGTTTTATTGTGAAGCCACTCTTTGATACGCCCAGCTATTTTTTCTGCTAGTCTGGTTATTGGGCTTTTGGCGGTTATTTTGTCGAAAGGGTAGTCCCATGGTCTAATGTCTGGGACATCATCAGGGGTCAGGGCCTCCCATAACTCGACTAGACCGGACTGGCCTTGGCGGTTTGAGTTATGATGAACGGCCTTATTGTTCCAAGTCAGTCCGTCCAAAGCTTTTGAAGGAGCGAAGACTGCGTCGACGACATCCAGTATAGCTGCAGTTGTGCGGTACGACACCTCAAGATCAATTGTTGATAGGTCGCGGCCTATAGCGGTTTCTTGATCGTGAAAATGTTTGCGCATCAAGCCAAAGCGAATTGGGTCAGCTCCCTGAAAGCTATAAATTGACTGTTTTTCATCACCGACCGCAAATACGGTTCTATTTTGCGGTCGTTCATGATCTCTAGCCCCCAGACCTGAAAAAAAGTCTCCAGCCAATCGAGAGATAATGTTCCATTGAGATGGACTAGTATCCTGTGCTTCGTCTACTAGAATATGATCAATACCGCCATCTAGCTTGTAATGTACCCACGATACACCACCGTTGTTTTCAAGTAGTCCTTCTGCCTTTTCAATTAAATCATCATAATCAAGTAGTGCTCTAGAAGTTTTAATTTCTTCATATGCGCCGATTAAAGCTATTCCGAAGGTGAATAGCGATTTAGATGCTTCTGCTATTGCAACAGCCTTTAGCTTTTCAAGTACTAATAATATGCGATTTCCTTCGTTTTCCAGAATACTTAATGCCTCTGGATGTTTTTCACGTGCCTCTTGTATGATTAGGTGTTTTTTGACTGTTTCTTTCTTTGTGATGAAGAGAGGAGCATATGTTTTGATAAACCGGGTTGTCCGTTGGGCTGGGTCCATTTTCAACCAAGTGTCAATTTTCTCAGAACGATCTCGATCAGTATCTGAGCCGCTCTTTAGAGCCTTAACGGCGTATTTTAGCGCATCTTCATCAAATTTTAAGCTGGCTTCTTTAATAAGACTTTCTTTTGAATCTTCGTCGGTTAGACCTAGAGCATTGCGAGCATTGGCAATCATGCCCTTTAACCCATCTGGGTTGTTCATTAGATGTCGTAACCGACTTCGTTCTTTGTATAATTCTCTTATAAGACTTTCTAACCGATCTGCATTGACCTCGCATGCAAGAAATGACAGCGCATCGGATAGTTGGATATTGTGGTGCTGTTTTTGTGCGATGATTTGGTTGCGAGCTTCGGTCAGAATTTCAGTTGCACGACGCTCGTCAATTACTGAAAAATGGGGTGCAATTTTTGCTTCAACTGGAAATCTTCCGAGAAGGGATTCCGCAAAAGAATGAACAGTGCGTATTCGTAAACCTTCAGGTATTTCCAGAATTGAAGCGAATAGTGTACGAGCAGTAGTTATTTCTTCATTCAAAGCGTCTGTACCTAGAATTTCCTTAAGGTCTTTTTTTAATTCTTTTTCTTCCATGATGGCCCATTTGCCAAGGCGCTTACGCAGTCGGATGGCAACTTCAGCTGCAGCTGTTTTTGTAAACGTAAGACAGAGTATTCTGTGGGGTTGTGTGCCATTTGCTAACAGACGTAGGATACGGTTGATTAAAACGTGAGTCTTTCCAGTTCCAGCGTTGGCTGAAACCCAAACTGATTGTTTTGGATTGGCCGCAATAATTTGAGCATTGGTGTTTTTTGATTTTGTTTCGATTTTATTGCTCATTCTTCGTCCCCGGGTTGTGCGCGCCATTCTTTGACCCGTGCCAGGTGATCGTAATCACCGGAGCGGTCTTGAAACATCGGCCTCCTAGAGGACAGATAGGGGGTTTTTTCATCATTGAATTGATTAACAAGTTTTATTAATTCGTCTAGTGCCTCATCAACGATTTCTTCTGTTTCTAATTTTAAAGGCTTAGCTTTGCCAGCAATACCGCTGCCAGTTAATTGAATAAATATAAGTTGTGATAATGGGGCTGCTTCAATATTTTCAAATCCCCCGTTTACTGCGATAGCGCCTTCTAGGGATAACTGGGGTTTAAATCCAGATGCCACTTGCTTTTCAGTGGGTAATTGTCCGGTTTTATAATCGATTATTACAAGTCCTACGTTATTAACGAAATCAATACGGTCAGCTCTAGCAGTTAATGTGAAATCTCCTTTATTTCCCTTCAGGATCATAGAACCATTAATCTCAGTTCCTATATTTTTATATCCTTTGGAACGATTGCTTATTTCATGGCCAATAAACCAATGAGCAATACGTTTAAATCGAGGCCACCAGAAAGCACTTACCCCCGGATAAGGACAATGATTTTTGAATATATTTTTGCCTAAATCCAATAAAATTTGTTCGGCATGCTCAGGTAAATCATTTTGGTATTTCTTTTTGAATTGGTCTAAAATTTCATGAATGTGGCTGCCAAATTCTGCTGCGCCAGGTTCCGAATCAAGTGGTTTGAGGACAGGCAAATCCAAAATTTTTCTAGCATAGATAGCATAAGGGTCTCGCAGCCAAGTTTCTATGCTGGTCACGGGAAGTTTTTTTGGACGTGCAGCAATGGGGGGGCATGGACTAGGTTCGGCAAGGGATGGATCATAATTTTTCTTAGGTGCATCAATATTATTGACCCATTGAAGCCACTTTTCTTGTTTGTTAGTTTCAATTTTTGGTTTTCGTTTTTCAAGTAAATTCTCAAGTCTGAGTAGCCACCTTGATGGGACTGTAGGCGTGCCATCAACTTGACGTGATCTTGTTAGCACAATATTAGGTGCACAAAATGCCTGGGTGAAGTCATGTGCCGCAAGGCCGATGCGTCTATCTGGTGTAGGAAGGCCAAATTCAAGCATCATTGGGTAGCTCATCCACGGACTAGCTTTTGGTTCTGATGGCCATGTATTTTCGTTTAATCCACCCAATATCATTACGTCTGCTTGCTGTAGTCGAGCTTCAAGAAGACCCCAAATTTTTAGTCGGGGATGGCGCCCA
This sequence comes from Pseudomonadota bacterium, assembly GCA_036337015.1. Lineage (GTDB taxonomy): Bacteria > Pseudomonadota > Alphaproteobacteria > Rhodospirillales > Casp-alpha2 > Casp-alpha2. Next base: position 36,836 of record JAYZEZ010000004.1, read on the forward strand.
AATCGCTGACGGACCACACGACCTGCCATTAGGGTATGAATTAGAGCCGGATATTCAGATTTTGGATTAATTTTAATTAAATCACCATAATTTATGATTTCTGAAATAAATAGTGCAGCGTTTTTTCCGGCTTCATTTGCCCAAATTCTATCAGCTCCATCTTCGTTTATTGTTTTTGCTAGTGCTTCAGCTAGATGGATGTGTTGGATGACAACTTCCGTTAAATTCAAGCTTGATCCTTTTATAGCCTGGCTTAAGGGGCTAAATATCTTTTCCAATTCTTTTAAAAAATTTGTCAATCGAACATATGATTTCTGGTTTTTTTTAATTTCTGAATTGTCATAAATTGTAATTGCTTCTAAAAGCCCATCTATTCCAGGCTTTGGGCGGGGACCACGAAGAATATAAACTTCTAATTCCCGGACTAAGCTGCGGAAGGACTCCGTCTTCATGCCTCCTGCCGCCAAGGGATGTTTTAAAGCTGCAAGTAGGCTTACGGGGGCTAAGTCATCTGCGATCATGCGAGCAGTTAGCCTGAGAAATGAACCTGGTGGTGTTTGAGCTAATGGAATGCCAGCAGAATCGTCAATATCTATATTCCATCGGTTTAATTCAGTGGCAACTCTCCTCGCCAATTTACGGTCTGGTGTTATAAGTGCTGCCGTTTGTTTAGGCGTTTCGAGTGCTTGGCGCATCATTAATGCAATAACAGTCGCTTCTTCCCGGGGTGTAGAACAGTCGACACGTGTTATATTTTCACATGCATTCGTAATCTCTTTATCATCAGGCAAGGAAGCAATTTCAAACCTAGCAGGTGTCAAGGCGGCGTGAATTAATTGTGATCTAGTTTTTAATTCAAATCCCAAATCTTTTTCTTGCCAGTCTTTTACATCTTCGCGCCTAATCCCTATGTGTTTTAATAGGTGCGCCATTCCGTATTGCGGGTGGTTTTCTTTAAGCGCGCTCCATGCCTCTTTTGACAATGTTCTGTCTAAACCTGGTAAAACCACTAAACCATTTTTTAATCTAGCGATGCATGAGAGTAAGTCAGCAGTAGAAGGAATAGAACCTGTCGATCCAGCTGCAATCACAGGTTCTGTAGGCGGATTGGTTGTCCAAGACCGTACTTGTTCATCAAACAATCGGTTGCGGTGATCAGCAGGGTCAATGGCATTTCTTTCTTTTAAAATCTTTGGCCAGACTTCGGTTAATATTGTAAGAAATTCAAGAGTCTCTCGCCAATGATTGGCATGTTCCTCAGGGACTAAAGAGGCTAAGTTTTTAAAGGACAAGCGTTCTCTGTGGACCTGATCTAGGAGTCGGGCTAGTTCTAAACCTAAGTTTGATGCTTGGTCTGAGCTTATTTTTTTTTTGGCTAAGATTAATTTAGCCAACATTAGTTGGCGTTCTATGCCAGTCAGCGCTTCAGGAATTTGAGATGATCTTTGACTCGGTAAGGCTATATTTCCTGGCAGGTCATCGTTAAAAAGGATTTCGTCTTCATCCATATCACCCAAGGCTATGATTCTGGGCAACAATAATGCTATTCCTTTATTATGTTTGAGAAATGCATCGGCTAGGCTTCGTTTGGAACGTTGTGTTGGAACTAGAATTTTAATTTTAACTAATTCTACTGGATTATTGCCGAAGCGGTCTATAACTCCAGAAACCAACTCATCAACAAATGGCAATCCTGCAGCAATAGTGAAAACTTTTGGTGCGCTCAAAACAACTGATCCTTATTTATGAACGGTGTCGAGTTCCAGGCCTGTTTCCAGCATAGCGTTGCTGTAGATAATTTTCGGCATCCTCTATACCTTTGGGCGACCCAACGTGGAACCATTCGCCATCATGGATAGTTCCGTAAAGTCGTTCAGTTTCTATAGATTTGTCATAAAGATAATTTAAAGAAAAGGCTCCATTAGGGGCATTTTTAAACAAACGAGGATGTAGCAACTGAATTCCAGTAAACAACCAAGGAGAAACATGACCCTCTAGAGGGCGATTTAAACACCCGTTGCTATTAGTAAGAAAGTCTCCTATGCCATCATAACCGTAGGCTTCCACAGTAGAATGCAATAAAAGCAAACCATCCATTTTGTCGTCTTCCCAAGTTTCAGCCATTCGTACTATTGTATCGAACGGTCCATCAAGCCAAAAAGCATCTGAGTTGATAACATAGAAAGGTCCGTCTTTTAGGTGTTTCAAAACATTGTTGACTCCTCCACCAGTATCGAGAAGTTTTTCCTCCCTAGAAATTTGAATTTTTGGTGTTTTTCTTTTTTCTAAATGGGTCTCAAGTTTTTTAGCAAGGTAGTGAGTGTTGACTACTACTTCAATAATACCGGCGCTTTCTAGTCGGTCTAAAACATGATCAATGAGTGGTTTTTCACCTAATGTAATCATTGGTTTTGGTATGGTTTTAGTTAACGGCTGCATGCGGCTTCCTAAACCAGCAGCTAGCACCATAGCTTTCTTGGGAACTAATTTGCTCATGAAATCGAATGTGACCTAGAATAAGAAGAATTTTTTATCATTACTAATGTGGGGGCTATGCGTTTGCTCTTCGGCACATAAAAATCAAGCCAGTCTGCTACTTGTGCGAGAGATGGATGTGTCAGAGAGCTTTCTAGAAGTCGCCAAACTCTTGGAATATGTTTAAGATATGTTGTCTTGCCATCTCGCATGCAAAGTCGAGTGAAAATGCCAATAACTTTAGCGTGACGCTGTGCTGAAAGAATAGCAAAAGCAGTAGAAAATGTTTCTCGCTCAAGGTTGGGAAAGGCAGTAAGATAACGTTCAAGCAATTCTTTCTTGAGGTTGAGGCCAATATTTCTTCTCGCATCTTCTAAAAGCGACATGAGATCATATGCTCGGTGTCCAAGGACAGCATCTTGGAAATCTAAAAGGCCACAGCGCGTTATTCCGGATCTATTTTGTAAAAGCATCAAATTATCGACATGAAAATCACGTAAAACTAACGTCTTGTGTTGACACTTAATTGAATTAAGCGTTGCCTTCCAGGCGTCTTGATAGGATTCAATTATTTTTTTTTCAGGAAGCACGCCAAATATTGCATCCCACGTCCAATTACAAAACAATTGGGCTTCATCTAAAAGCTTGCTGACGGTATATTTTTTTGTGTTTGGTGGAGCCACAATGTTTGTTGGAAAATTATGTAGTTTTATCAATACATCGACAGCTAGGTTGTATAGATTGGTTTCGGCTTTACTATCTGCAGTTGATAGAATTTTAGTGAATGTTTGTTCCCCAAAGTCTTCAATAATTAAGAAGCCAGATTTTAATTTTTTAGCGAAGATTTTTGGAGCTTTAAAGCCTAAAGAGTTTAAGTGTTGGGCAATGGAAACAAACTTATCAACGCTTTCTAATGGTGGTGGTGCATCCATTAGGATAGCTTTATGCCCATTTAGTTCCATGCGTTCGTAGCGGCGAAAAGAAGCGTCTCCTTGCAAAGGTTCTCGTTTGGCGCCTCCCCAGCCTGCTTCGTTAAGGAATTGTTCAATTGCGATTTGGCGGTCGGTCATTTTTACCCATATTTATTAGCCATAGACTGTTTACGCGAAGTCCAAGTCCCATAGAAATTCACTGTTGCCTGTCTACGATTTTCTCCATCTCCATGGGTAAAGTTTATATCCAGACGGTCATTTGGTAAGTAATCGTTCAATCTTTCTGGCCACTCTACTAGCGAAATACCGTCTATAAATGCATCGTCCATACCTAACTCCTCAATCTCTTTATCACTTTCAATACGATAGAGATCAAAATGATAAACTGGTGTTATCCCTTCTGGATTAGGAAATTCATAGGTTTGTAGCAGTGTGAAAGTCGGGCTGGGGACATTTTCATAATTAATTGTTCGAGCATTTATGAAAGCTCGAGCAAAAACAGTTTTTCCACTACCTAGGTCACCAAATAGAGCTATAACATCTCCAGTTAGGGCTAAATTTGAGATTTCTCTTGCTAAATTTATAGTGGCAGCTTCATCCTTTAAATCAAAGACAACGTTATTTCCGGAAGTATCTTCCATGTTAGTTTACTCTATCCGGAGAAGAAAAATCTAAATCATCCTTGGCAGGTATTATGCATGTGATTGTAGTCCCTCGATTCGGTGGTGATTTTATATTAACCGTACCTTCATGCAATTCTATGAAACTCTTAACTATACTTAGACCCAAACCCATTCCATTCCCAAGTTTTTTATTTTTTTCGAATGGTTCGAAGATACGCTCGCGCTCATCTTGAGTGATGCCTATACCTGTATCTGCAACAATAATTTTTAAGCTATCTTTCTCGCGTCTAGATTCCAGTCTCACAGTTCCCCGTTCCGGGGTAAATGTGACGGCATTTGATATAAGATTAAAAGTTGCTTGCCTAAGGAGTTTTTCATCTGCTGAAATCCAACCAATATCAGGTGGACAATCAAATTCTAAATTTATGCCTTTTTCAATCGCAAAATCGTTGGTTGTATTTAGGACTGAGACAAGAAGACTGTGTATATCTATTCGCTTGCGTTTTAGTTTAAGGTTCCCCGCTTCTATTGATGCAAGGTCATAAATATTACCTAGCAAATCCATTAAGCCATTAGAAGTTTCAAGAATTCCTTTCGCATACTCTTTCTGGCGTCTGTTTAACTTTCCAAAATATTCTCTATTAAGCATTTCTGCAAAACCAATAATAGTAGTAAGTGGTACACGAGATTCATATGAAACATTTGAAATAAATTTTGTTTTGAGCTGATCCGCTTCCGCATAAACTTCAGCACGTTCTCGCAGGACTTGTTCAACACGTGATGTATCAGTTATATCTATATAACTTAGTAACATAGCACCATCAGGTAATGGTATGTTGGCGTAATTGACAACAACAGCATTAACAAGTCCTAATGTGCCAGTAATGCTTTTGCGGCTCATAAGTCTAGATACTACTTTTTCTTTATGGACACCCCAACTTAAATCATCCCATCCGCCCTCAATAAATTTAACGTTACGCATGTGATCAACAAAATTATTAATATGAAATGATTCGTTCAATGCGTTTTGGTTGATGCCCCATAAATTTGCAAATACTGGATTGGAGATTTTTAAACGTCCATCAGGGCCGAAAACTGCAATCCCCTCATGAAGATTAATTAAAGCTTCTCGTTGAACTGCATTTAATGACTTAACCGAACGTTCAACTTCCAATAAATCAGACACGTTTTCAAAAATAAATACTAACCCCCCTTGATTACCAAGATGGATGCTTTTTTTAACGGTACGTCCATCAGGAAGATGCATTTGGTCAATTTTTGTCTCTTTTAAGGTTTTAAATTGTTCTAGTTGGTTGTTTTTAAAGTCTTGAAAGTTAGAAACCTCTGGCAATTTTCGCTGATCTCGTAAGCGTTCAAGTATTTCTCCATAGTGAGGGCTATTGTCGAGCCATGCTTTATCCAGAGACCATAATTTGGAATATGCAGTATTAAAAAATTCAAGCACAGCTTGATTGTTAAAAATGGCAATTGCAGTTTCTAAATGTTCTAGAACAGCCTTACGAGTATTATCTTTTTGGTTTAATTTGTCTCGTAGTTTCTCAGTCTCAGTACGATCGATTGCGTATCCTATTGTACCCCCAGGGGTCCCTGTATCTCCATCACCAATAATACCTAGGGGTATTTCAGTGACCTCCATCCATCTTTCCGATCCGTCCTCACTAGTGCCTTGGTGTACAGACTTCTTGATAGCCGTTCCTTCATTGCGAGCGCTTTCTGCCATAATCTGTTCTACGGGAGCGACGTTTTTGGCGGCATAATTTATAAAAGCTAACGATAGCTTCGAATCCCGAAGCCAGATTGGAAAAGGTAAAATATCCAGTAGGGCTGTTAAATGGCGGTCTTTCATTCCTGAACTATTCACAGGTGGGATTCTTTGCCCAGGAGCTCCGTCTCCAGTTGCAGTGATATCGCGCATCCACACCATATCAGCTAAGATATTGTTAGAATCGATTTCAGCTCTCGCCCCAACAGCTTGGATTCGCCTACGGCCTGTGGTTAATAAAATATCAAACGGGGTGCCGTTAGCCCTAAGTAAAGAAACTTCTTGTTCTAAAGCTTTGAGAGAATTGCCATGAAAGCATTGACGAATGTCATCATAACGAGATTGAACTCCATTGCTTAAATTTAGCAAAACGGCGAGACGTCGAGAACAAGTGAACCCGCCATTGGCATAGTCCCAAAGCATTAATCCATCAGGTGCATTAGCTAATATTTCTCTACCCTTTACAGCGAGGGCTTCAAGACGCAGTCTATCCAATTCAATATTTTTTAGGGTCTTTCGCTGCCATAGAATAAGGATAAAGCTTGCCACAGCCGACAAAATTATGCCGGTTGTAAAGGCTTGAATAATTTCTATTTGATCAAACACAGTATTAGAGTAAACGGGCGTTTCGGTCCTTACAAGTCAGCCCTTTAAGGAAAGCAGCTCTTAGTAGCGATAATATTCTGGTTTGAAAGGGCCTTTGCTTGGTATTCCAATATAATCGGCTTGCTTCTTACTGAGTTTGGTTAAACTTACTTCTAATTTTTCCAAGTGTAATGCAGCAACTTTTTCATCCAGGTGTTTAGGAAGAACATAAACTTTGTTTTGATAATCTTTAAAATTTTTCCATAATTCCATTTGTGCCAAAACTTGGTTTGTGAATGATGCGCTCATGACAAAGCTGGGATGACCTGTTGCGCATCCGAGGTTCACTAGCCGGCCTTCGGCAAGCAAAATTAAGCGCTTGCCATCGGGAAATTCGATTTCATCAACTTGCGGTTTAATGTTGTCCCATTTATAATTACGTAGTGCTTCCACCTGTATTTCAGAATCAAAGTGGCCGATATTGCAGACAATTGACCGATCTTTCATTTCACGCATATGGTCAAGTGTAATAACATCGATATTTCCAGTACAGGTAACAAAAACATCACCTTTTGACGCAACATCATCCATAGTTACAACGTCGTATCCTTCCATTGACGCTTGTAAGGCGCAAATTGGATCAATTTCAGTCACTACTACGCGTGCACCTTGATTTCGAAGACTAGCCGCAGAGCCTTTGCCAACATCTCCAAAACCGCAAACTACAGCAAGTTTACCTGCTAGCATCACGTCAGTCGCCCGTTTAATACCATCTACAAGGCTTTCTCTACAGCCATACAGATTATCAAATTTTGATTTGGTAACAGAATCGTTAACGTTTATAGCTGGTACTTTTAGTGTGCCTTTTTCGACCATTTCATAAAGGCGATGAACACCTGTAGTTGTTTCCTCACTGAGGCCTCTAACATCATTAAGTAATTGAGGGTATTTTTCGTGCATGACGATGGTTAGGTCTCCACCATCATCCAAAATCATATTGGGCAACCAATCGTTTGGGCCTTTTATAGTTTGTTCAATACACCACCAGAATTCCTCTTCTGTTTCGCTTTTCCAAGCAAAAACTGGAATGTTGGCAGCTGCTATTGCAGCTGCCGCGTGATCTTGTGTAGAGAAAATATTACAAGAGCTCCAACGCACGCTTGCACCAAGTGCTACAAGGGTTTCTATCAAAACCGCTGTTTGGATAGTCATATGGATACAACCTGCTATACAAGCACCTTTTAAGGGTTGCTCGACAGCATATTCATCACGTAGTGCCATCAGACCTGGCATTTCTGTTTCAGCAATAGCTATCTCTTTTCTACCCCACTCAGCTAGGGAGATATCAGCAACTTTGTAGTCATCAAAAGACATTTGGAGCTCCTTCAGAGAATATACATTTTAAAACAAACAAGGGGTTTAACAGCAGGAGGTTGTCCCTGCAACTTGTTTGTAAACTAACTAGGCCAAGGAATTAAAATCATCGAGTAGCATGGCAATGCTTCCGGCATCAACTTGATCCATTATTACACTCGCACGATGACTTGCAGCAGCCAAGTCTAATTCTCTTATCCGCTGTTTGACTAGGGGTATATTACTTGGTGCCATCGATAGTTCACGAATTCCAAGTCCAAGTAACAAGGCTGTGTACCTTGGGTCTCCAGCCATTTCACCACAAAGACTTATTGGAATGCGTGCACGCAGAGCTGCATTAGCAGTAAATTGTAGCAACCTTAATAGACCCGGATGTAAAGTATCAAATAAGTGAGAAACGTGTTCATTACCACGGTCAATGGCCAAGGTATACATTGTTAAATCATTTGAACCTATGGCAAAAAAATCACTATGCTGGGCAAGCGCATCAGCAGCCAGGGCTGCACCTGGAACTTCGATCATAACGCCTAGCGGTGGCAAGGGATCTGGAACTTTAAATCCTTGTCGGGTAAGTTTTTCAGCAGATTTTTTTAAAATCTTTTTCGCTTTACGTACTTCTGAAACTGTTGAGATCATAGGCAATAAAATTCTAACGCAACCAGCGGTTGCTGCTCTAAGAATAGCACAAAACTGGGTTTTAAGAACCTCTGGTTTGGCAAGGGAAAGTCGAATGCCACGTAACCCTAGATTTGCAACTGAACTAGGGTCTATACCCTTTAGTAATGGGGCTACAGGTTTTTCTGCCCCTACATCTAAAGTTCTAATTGTAACCGGACGGTTTCCAACAACACTTATTATACTCTTTAATTGGGCTACTTGTTCTTCCTCAGTTGGCACATCATTGCGATTCATGAACATAAATTCAGTGCGAAGTAGACCAATGCCTTCGGCTCCAGCTTGTGTAACCATATTCATTTCAATGGGTAATTCAACGTTTGCTTCTAATGTTACTTCGACTGAATCACGAGTTATTGCTTCTACGTTACGCAAGCGATCTAGGCGACGAGTTTGTTTTCGGTGTTCGATTTGAAGTTGTTCATATGTATTAATGGTTTTAGGAGTTGGATTTATAACTACCCTACCTGCATTTCCATCTACAATTACCCCGTCACCAGTTTTTATATCAGACGTTAACCCAGGTGCACCTAGTACTGTTGGAAGTCTTAATGCACGGGCCATGATAGCACTGTGGCCTTCGGCACTACCTCCTGTTGTTGCGGCGCCAGCCACCATATTTGGATTTAGTTGAGCAGTATCTGATGGGCTTAATTGCTCAGCAATGATGATACTCCCAACTGGAACGGCAGAAAATGGTCGGACGGGTGTTTTTGTGAGATTCTTTAACAGCCTATTACCTACTTCCCGAATATCGTCAATTCTTGCTGCAATGTAGCTGTCATTTATAGCTCGAAAGATTCCAGCTATAGATGCGATTTCTGCTTTGACAGCTGCTTCGGCGTTAATTTGATCTTTTGCTATCCTTTTCTCAGCACCCCGCACCAGTCGCGAATCCTGTAACATGTGTAAATAAGCATCAAGCAAATAGATTAGTTCTTCTCCATTAGCTCCAGATTTAGCTGTTGCTCTAGATTGAAGCAGTCTTATTTGTCGTCTTGCGAGACGTATAGCAATCTGCAATCTTTTCTTTTCAGAATTTATTTCCTTTTTTGGAATTTTTCTTTCTGGTACGTCTACCGCGCCGCTCTGGCGAACATATGCAATACCGATTGCGATTCCTGGAGCTACACCTAATCCGTGAAATATTTGTTCTTTGGAAGTAATAGATTTAGTCCTCTTGGAATTTGTCATTTACCAACTCCGAAAGTGCGTCTAGTGCAGCTATTGCATCTGGGCCTGTTGCAGAAAGGTCAATATGACAGCCTGGTGTTGCAGCTAGCATCATCAAGCCCATGATTGACAGGCCTGAAACTGTTTGCGAATTTCGAGTAACCTGAATGTCAGCATCAAAGTTTCCTGCAGTGGTTGCAAATTTGGCTGCTGCACGTGCATGCAGGCCTCGGGTATTAGATATCGTTACCCGACGTAGAACGGTTTGAGTAGTGCTGCCAAAATTTTCAGTCAAATCTTTTTTCATAATTCTAAGCTAATTTAAGCTTTATTCTTTTTTCTATGTTAGCAGTTTTGATGCTATGCTTATGTATTTACGCCCTGATGTCTGGGCACTTTCAACTGCCTTATTTAAGGATTCTGTTTTTCGGACACTTGCTAGTTTGACTAACATTGGCAGGTTAACACCTGCTAAAATCTCTACATTTGCTTTATCCATTACTGATATAGCTAGATTAGATGGAGTTCCTCCAAACATATCGGTTAATAGTATAACGCCATCTCCTTCATCTGCTTTGATTGAGCTTTCCAAAATTTCCAAGCGCCTTTTTTCCATATCGTCCTCAGGGCCAATACAGATAGATTTAATATTTGGCTGTGGTCCAACTACATGCTCTAATGCAGCTATTAATTCTTTGGCCAAGTGTCCGTGTGTAACAAGCACCATTCCAATCATTGAATTGATCTTTCTGTTAATTAGAAAAGTGATAAAATTTAGTTATTATTTTCCAATTTGTCTAAGTTCCTGTGAAATAATTGTACACGAACCATCCTATCTTTCATCCAAGAATATAGTTTTTCGGCAACAAATACGGAGCGATGACGTCCGCCTGTACAACCAATTGCAATAGTTAAATACTTTTTCCCCTCTTCAGCATAGCGGGGTATCAAGGGTTGAATAAGGGTTGTAAGATTATCAAAAAAGGTTTGAAAATCTTTATCTTTTTGAATGTATTCACATACAGGATTGTCTTGGCCCGAAAGTAAACGTAAATCCCTATTATAATGTGGATTTCTTAAAAATCGTACATCAAACAAAAGATCGGCATCTCTAGGCAGGCCTAGTCTAAATGAAAAAGATGTAATAAATATTGCTGGTTCAGTCCTTTGGCTTAGTGCAAAATGTCCATCTAGTATTCGCTTTAAATCCTTCAACTCTAAGTCGGAAGTATCAATGATAATGCTAGACTGTTCCTGAATGTGGCTTAATTTTTCTCGTTCATAACGAATGCCATCTCTGACGGAAAGTTCTTCAGTAAGAGGATGACGACGACGCGTTTCCTCAAATCGTCGTCCAAGAATTTCGTCGTCACAATCTAAAAAAAGTAGTGTTACGTTTATACCTGGATGTTTCAGCAAATAACTTAATTCTTCCAAAAATTTTTTGGAGCCAAAATCACGGGTACGTACATCTATGCCAATCGCAATTGGATGAGGAAGACTTCCATCAGAAATTAGACGGTGGACCATGGAAACTGGAAGGTTGTCTACGGCTTCGTAACCAATGTCTTCCAAAAATTTTAAAGTTGAACTTTTTCCAGCACCAGAAATACCAGTAACGAGTAGAAGGGGCATAGCTTTATTGGAGGGGTGGTTTTTGTTCAAGACAACATCTCTACTTTATCTATGTATAATGCATTAGAGCCGTTCGGACTTTTGCTGGAGCCGATGCCTCAAATGCGCAAATCTCTATCAAAGGTAATCTGACTCCTAAAATATCTATTGTGTTCTTCTTCGGAAGACGTTGGATCTCAATGGTATTTTTCAGATTTACTACCATTGCCAAGTGGGTCCGAACTGCAACTTCAAGTTTTACTATACCTATGCCTCTCACCTCGATTTGACCTATAATTTCTTCTGGTGCTTTAGCTATGAGTGATTTTTTGTCTAAGATTAGGTCTGTTCGGTCATCCGCAACTAATATTGCACCACCCTCAATCAATCGAAGACCTAGGTCTGATTTACCGCTTGCCGAAGGCCCACATAACATAACACCCTTGCCGTTAAGTTGAAGTGTAGTTGCGTGTAGTTGCTTCATTTTTTAAGATTGAATTCCTCTATTAGATCTGTCAACTAGCTGGCAGACAAACAGTGAATCTAGCTCCTTGGATATTACCGGTTGTGCTGATGCGATTCTTAGCAGTTAGGCTGCCATTGTGTGCATGGATAATTTGAAGGGAAATACTTAATCCAAGTCCAGAATGGTTGCTAGAGTCCTCAGTGCTCCGACGTTGCGTGTAGAACCGCTCAAAAATTGTAGTTTCTTTTCCTGGTGGCAACCCAGGGCCATTGTCATCTATCGTTATGATAATTTTATCTTTTCTACGATATGCCGAAATGTAAATAGGGCCACCTGGTGGGCTAAATGATATAGAGTTTGAAATTAAATTCTGAAAAACTTGGGCCAAACGAATTTCTAACCCATTGATAATTAATATTTCATTTGGATTGTCGGATAAATTTAAAAAGATTTTTGGTGAATCCGGAAGAGATAATTCGTCTGTGTTTTGTTGAATTTTTGCTATGGTTTTTAACATTGCACCTATTTCAACGGGTTCCGCCAATTCGCGTGACAATTCAGCATCCAAGCGAGATGCATCTGAAATTTCGCTTATTAAGCGATCAAGACGGATTACATCTTCTAGTATTATTACCAGTAATTTACGTTGTTGTTTTGGATCTTTCAGTCTTGCTGTTGTTTCGACAGCACTGCGAATTGAAGTCAGTGGGTTTTTAATTTCATGAGCGACATCAGCAGCAAAGCTTTCAATAGCACCGATACGTAGATGAAGTGCATTAGTCATCTCTGATAGGCTAACTGCTAGATCTCCTATTTCATCATTTCGCCCGGCAAAATCTGGTATGTTTTCTTGTCTTCCACGATCATGGCGGACACGAATTGCAGCATCGGCTAACAAACGTATTGGGCGAGCTATTGTTCCAGAAAGATAAATTGATAATAATACTGTTATTGCTAAAGCAGCTGCAAAAATCTTTAAAATGGCGATGCGAACTTCTAGTAGTGACTTGTCTATGTCTTTAGATCCTTTAGTTAACATCAATGCACCGAGAACTTGTTTATAACGTTGAATTGGAACTGCAATTGATAAGATTAAGTTATCACTTCCAGCACTCCGAATCATAGAAGAACGATCTCCAGATAATGCCTTTAAAACCTCTGGATAATCGTGTGCTTTTTGTTCAATCTTTTCTTTATACGAAGATAAAACTTCCTCGCGTATTAGTTGTCGCATGAGACGATCAAAAAAATCTAATAATATGGGAATAATACTATCGGGTTCTCCTGGAGGAAGTAATTCCTCTATACGCACCATTCCTGCGGGACCAATTAGACGTTGAGAATCGGCTGCCAAAGTTCCATCATTTTTAAATAGTCGTGCTCGAGCCCCAGTGGTTTTGACTAATCGTCGTACTATTCTGTCAGCAATTTCAGAAATTAATCGTTGATCAGATAGTCCGGCAACATCGATAGCGCCTTCACCAAGTGCTGCTGCAAACATTTGTGCTTGTACACTAAGGGAATCGATTTCCGCTTCTATTAATTTCTGACGGTATTCGCCCAGGAATAAAAGGCCTCCGCTAAGAAACCCTAAAGCTAGTATATTTATAGCTAAGATACGTCGGGTTAGAGGAGAAAACCAACGTAAATTTGTCCTATTCGCTATTATAGATCCACGTAGTTTTTCCTTTTTTTGTGAGGATATATCAGTCATAGCTTGGTTGCTTGCTTAATTTCCTCTATAGCGGTAACCAATGCCATAAAGTGTTTCAATTTCGGCAAATTCATCATCCGTGGACTTAAACTTTCGACGGAGGCGCTTTATGTGAGAATCAATTGTTCGATCATCTACATATATGTGCTCACCGTAAGCTGCATCAATTAATTGATCACGATTTTTAACATGGCCAGGGCGACGGGCAAGTGATTCAACGATTAAGAATTCTGTCACTGTTAAGTTTACCTCAGTTTCCTTCCAAGTACATATGTGTCGAGACCGATCAAGTATAAGATCGCCTTGGCGTAGAACATCAACTTCTGAAATTTTTTTATCAGCTAGCACCCTACGGCGTAATAAGGCGTTTATACGTTCTATAAGAAGGCGTTGTGAAAAAGGTTTTTTTATATAATCATCTGCACCCATACGAAAACCTCTGACCTCATCAACCTCATCGTCTTTGGAGGTTAGAAAAATAACTGGTAGATCGTTTTTGTGACGGAGATTTTCAAGCAATTCCATGCCGTCCATGCGTGGCATTTTTATATCTAAAATGGCTAAGTCAACTGGTTTCCTTAAGATTCCATCAAGGGCTTCTAATCCATCAGCATAAACATCTACGCTATATCCCTCATCTATCAAGGCTGCGGAAAGTGAGGTTAGAATGTTTTGATCATCATCAACGAGTGCAATAGTTGGCCTCATATAATTTTAATTCCTTTTGACTTATTTTGAGAATATTCATTTAGAATATACTAAAAAAACGGCTTTCAGTCGAATTCATCAAAGTCGATAGGAAATGCATCGTGAAATTTAAATAATTCAATTCTTAACATTTGACTCTAGTTCTTATTTTTTGGTTTTGGATTGTTCTATGTTGACCTTTAGGCGATCGGCAATTTATAATTTTTTCATAAAAATTTTTATTTTCTTAAATAAAATAGCTATTCCTCAGGGAGATTAAAATATGTCTGTTATCACCAAGGGTTTTGATAAATTATATAAAAATAGTGAAGTTTACTTATCACGTTCAATCGCTTTGGGGGGCGCCATTTTATTTGGCATTTTTTTAATTTTAGGTGTGGGTTTTTCTGAAATTTCTTCCTTTCATAATATAGCCCATGATGGACGTCACGCTCTAGCTTTTCCTTGCCACTAGAATTTTTTTAGCTTTAGCTAGCTGAAAAAGGCTAGGGGCAACAAAATGGCAAATACTAAAGAATTTTGGGGTGCCAGCTCTAACAAAAGTGAGCGTAGTAATTACGCACTTTCTTGTCGTTATTTGATTCGCCGGGCGCGTGCCGGCATTTTGTCTACTTCCTTAAATTCCGTAGAAGGTTGGCCTTATGGATCATTAGTAACTGTTGCTTTTGATTACGACCTAAGTCCAATCATGTTATTTTCGACCCTTTCAGACCATACTCGAAATCTGACAATTGATAATAGGGCTTCAATTTTAATTGAAGAATCAACACGACTTAAGAATCCTCAAACTGGTCTCCGTGTAAGCGTTTTAGGTCACATAGAAAAGACTTTAGATGCATCCCATGCCCAGCGGTTTTTATCCCTTCACCCGGAAGCTTCGATTTATGCTGGATTTGGAGATTTTTCATTTTGGCGTATGAAAATTTACCGCGCCCATTTTGTGGGAGGGTTTGCAAAGGCCATTTGGTTTGATGCCTCTGAAGTTCAAAAAAACTTAGATTCAGGGATTGATTGTGATTCTGAGAAGAACATTTTGTCTCATATGAATGATGACCATGCTGATGCTATAGACCATTATGCTAATGCACTTCTTGGTCGTTGTGGAAAGGGTTGGAAGATGACAGGGGTTGATCCTGATGGAGTAGATCTTCGATTAGGGGGTAGGACAGCGCGGTTAGAATTTAATGAGCCTGTAAATAGCTTAAGCGATGTCCGTAATGAACTTGTGCGATTAGCAAAGAGCAGTGGTTAGCGTCTCATAATTATAGTAACCCAACCGTTAATATTTATAGTTTGGATCAGCCTAAGGCCGTGAATTATTTTTTTCTGAATAATTGATCTACTATCGCGTTGAAGAAATCCTGAAAGAATAACTACGCCCCCTGGTTTCAAGTATTTAGTGAGATCTTTTGACATGGCTTTAAGTGGGCGAGTCAAAATGTTGGCTACGACTAGATCATAGGGGCGGTGCTTTAAAACTAAATGTGCTTTAAATAAATTTCCACTGCACACGCTGATAAGCTTTTTAACATTATTTAGTTTTGCATTTGCAGAAGTTACACGTATTGCCTCTTTATCAATATCACAAGCTATGACTCTTCTATGCCAAGTTTTAGCTATAGCCAACGCCAGAATCCCTGATCCACAACCTATGTCTAGTGGTCGTTTAAAATATTTTTTTCGAGCAAGGATACTCAGTGCAATCAAGCAGCCAGCAGTTGAGGGATGTTTGCCAGATCCAAATGCTGTTCCAGCATTAAGCTGTAATATTATCCCAGAAGCGGTATTTTTTTGTACAGAATGAGAGCTACAGATTAGGTAATAGCCTATCTTTAAAGGTGGAAAGTTAGCGAGATTTTCTGAAACCCAATTTTTTGATTTAATTTGAATATATTTTGGTTTCGGTATTGGAACTACCGTTGCATATTTTGCAGCTTTTACTAATGCTTTTTGTATTAACTCTTTATCAGGAACAACGTTAGTATAGCCCTTGAGATCCCATGTCTCATCTTTTTTGTCAGGATCAACCAGCATAGTTGAAAGAGCTGTGCAAAATGGTTCTAAAGCGTTCTCAAAGATACGTACTGTTTTGCCATACACACGAACTTTAATGAGCCAAAGGCACTTCGGACCAGAAGTCATACAGCTTCTACGAAGCTAGCCATTACATTCTTTATTCCAGCTTTCTCAAAAGCAATTTCTAGTTTATTGCCATCTTGATTAATGATTTTTCCATAACCAAATTTCTGGTGAAAAATTCTTGTCCCAAGTTCAAAAGAAGGCTCATTTTTGTTGTCGTCTGGATCATTGCTATGAATATTTTGTAACGACTTTTCAGTATGACGCAGAGAAGTGTTGTTGTAGAAGGTTAAATTTTTTGTAAAAGCCTTATTCTGGTTGCTTTTAAGGCCAAATAAGCCTGAAGGTGAACGAAAGTCAATAAGATCAGTTGGCAATTCTTCAATAAAACGAGACGGCATGCTACTTTGCCATTTACCATGAATTTGTCTATTAGCTGCGTATAAGATCAAAACTTGTTTTTTTGCTCTCGTTAGACCTACATAAGCTAGGCGACGTTCTTCTTCCAACCCGACAACGCCAAAATCATCTAAAGTCCGCGGGCTAGGAAATAATCCTTCTTCCCATCCTGCAAGGAAAACAAAATCAAACTCAAGCCCTTTTGCACCGTGGATGGTCATGAGGTTTACTTTATCAGCAACAGATGAATCATCATTTTCCATTACAAGGCTTACGTGCTCGAGAAATTCAGCTAATGATTCGTACCCCTCTAGTGCTACAACAAGTTCCCCAACATTATCGACACGTCCAGGTGCATCTGGCTCTTTGCGACTTCTCCACATTTCTAGATATCCCGATTCCTCAAAAATTGTTTGCGCTAATTGTGTGTGGGGGAGGTTTTTAAGATCTTTACGCCAGCGGTCAAAATCATTTAGTAATTGGCCTAAAACTTCACATGCTTTAGGTTTAATTTCATCTGAATTAATTAATTCGTGCCCAGCTGCTGTGAGCGATACCCGCTCTGCTCGGGAAAATTTGTGTAAAGTTTTTAATGTTGCTGGTCCTAGGCCTCGCTTTGGACGATTAATTATACGCTCAAAAGCCAGGTCATCTTCTGGTTGTAATAAAACTCGTAAATAGGCAATCGCATCTCGAATTTCCTGACGTTCATAAAAGCGGGGACCGCCAATAACCCTATATGGAATACCAAGCGTTATAAGACGATCTTCAAATTCACGTGTTTGAAAGCCTGTTCGAACGAGAACTGCGACGGCATTAAGTGGTTGTTTTTGCATATGTAATGCTTGGATTTTGTCACCTGTAATTTGAGCCTCTTCTTCACCATCCCAAGCCCCAATAATACGTACTTTTTCACCATCATCTAAATCCGTCCAAAGTGTCTTCCCGTGTCGGTCTTTGTTATGGGCTATCAGTGAAGATGCGGCTTTTAAAATATTCGGAGTCGATCTATAATTACGCTCAAGACGCACAATTTTGGCACCAGGAAAATCTTTCTCAAAGCGAAGAATGTTTTCGACTTCAGCTCCGCGCCATGAATAGATCGATTGATCATCATCACCAACACAGCAAATGTTTTTATGATTTTGAGCTAATAATTTTAACCATAAATATTGGGACACGTTAGTATCTTGATATTCATCAACTAGTAGATAGCGAAAACGATTCTGATACTTGTTTAATATATCTACATTTTGATGAAATAAGTTTAATGAATGGAGCAAAAGGTCACCGAAATCAGCAGCATTAACCCTAAGCAATTCTTTTTGATAATCTGAAAACACCTCTAGTGCAGTAGCCTTAGCATCTTCTAACAATTCTGAATTTGGAACTTTTTCTGGAGTTAAGCCACGATCTTTCCAACGCTGTATGATGCCAGATAGTGCGCGGGCGGGAAGTTTTTTATCATCTATATTGTGATGTCCCATAATTTGTTTTATTAGTCGCACCTGATCATCAGTGTCAATTATCGTAAAATTAGATTTTAGACCTACTGCTTCAGCATGAGAACGTAGGATTCGTGCGCCAGTGGAATGGAAAGTTCCAATCCACCAGCCTTCTACGGACCTATTAATAATTGCTGAAACACGTTCTTTCATTTCCCGTGCTGCTTTATTGGTGAAAGTAACAGCTAATATTTCACCAGGAAGCGCGCGACCTTGCATAAGGATGTGGGCAAGTCGTGTGATCAGAGCTCGGGTCTTTCCAGTACCTGCGCCAGCCAAAATCAATAGAGGTCCATCTAGGCTTTCTACTGCCTGAAGTTGACTTTCGTTAAGATTGTCCAGATAGCATGGGTTATCCTGCTTGCTTTCTGGATTAGGATTTATGAGTTCAGGAAGTTCATTCATAAATATTCTTATAACATGTCAACAGTCTGCGGTTCAGCTAGATATTTAAAAAAATCAAAAGATGTGTTTAAAATATTCAACTGCGTTCTTCATGGCGGCTTTTGAGAAGTGCTTGATTATAAGCATTAATTACATCAGCTTTTGTAACATATCCCAGAAAAACTAAATTATTGCGATCTTTGACAACTGCGATGCGATTCTCTTCAGCATTTGAAAGTGTTTTTAAGGCGGTATCTAGGCTATCATCTTTACATAAGAATAAGGGTTTTGTTTTAGTTACATCATTAGCGCATAATAAATCGTCAATGGTGTTATCAAAAGCGAATTCTCTGAGATCTGAAAGCGTTATGGTGCCAAGAAGTATTTTTTTATCTCCGACTACAAATAGTTCGCCGTTTTTAGAATTTTGGAGCATTATTCTTAGGTTGGATATACTAATATTTGGTGATACCAATTCAGTGTCTATCTTTAAAATTTGCCCAAGATGAGTTGTATGTAGTATTTCAGATTCAAAACCATCTCGTAAATCAACACCTTGTTTTTTAAGTTGTATTAAAAAAAATGAACGTCCATATATTTGTTCAGTAATTTCTGATGCTATAACAACCGCAACCATAACCCCTAACATCAGCGCATAATCACCAGTCATTTCAAATATAATTAAAGTCGTAGAGATAGGGGCTCCTAAAACAGCTGCAGCTACAGCTCCCATGCCTATCAGGGTATAGGCTGCGGGGCCAGATGAATACTCTGGGAATAGATTAGTAACCAAAATACCAAAAGCTCCTCCGCTTAACGCTCCAATGACGATAGATGGAGAAAATACACCGCCGCCGAAGCCCCATCCCAGACTAACTGCTGTGGCAAATATTTTAACAGCTGCCAAAACTAGCAACATGGTTAGTGGAATTTTTACTAAAAGTGCATTTTCAGTTATACCGTAGCCAACACCTAAAACCTCTGGAAAGGTTAGTCCGCAAAGTCCTACTATAAGGCCGGCCATTGCTGGCTTTGTCCAAAGTGGTATGGGAGTGGATTGGCTCAGACGCTGTGCAAGTAGGATGGATTGCATAAAAATTATAGCTACGATCCCTGACGTTAGGCCTAAGGTCACAAATGCCGGAAATTCCCAAAAAGAAGCTAATGGAGTTTTTGCCAAGGCGAAGGCTGGAAAGTCTCCAAACCAAACTCTAGAAATAGCGGTGCCTGCTACAGAGGATATAACAATCGGCGCAAAAGCTCTTAAAGCGTAATGACCAATCACGACTTCGCTTGCGAACAATGTACCAGCTATTGGAGCATTAAAAGAAGCTGCTACAGCTGCTGCAATTCCACAACCTAATAGTGTCCGCATCATTTGGTTGTTGAGTTTCAAACGACGTCCAAACCAACTTGCTAGACTTGCGCCCAAATGTACCGCTGGACCTTCTCGACCTACTGAGGCCCCGGAACCAATGGAAATTGTACTTATTATAGCCGCGATAATGCCTACTTTAGAGGACATATGGCCGCCATTGTTGGAGCTGGCTTTTATTACGTCGGCAACACCTTCTGGGCGGTTGTTAGGCATTAAGAATTGAACCATTAACCCTACTGCGACACCACCAGCTAATGGTACGAATAAAATATGCCACCATGCCAAACTAAAGTTACTTGAGAAAAAACGCTCTGACCCTGATCCAAAAAGAAGAAGTTGGATCAAAGAAATGGCTTCACGAAAACCTATTACTGCGGCGCCTGCAAATGTGCCGACAACTATTGCCAAGATCACTAGTTTTAGATGATCATTCCTGAATAATAGTAGTAACCTTTTGAAAATGAAATTGTATGTTTCCATGGGCTGGTGCCCCAATGTGATTTAATATATTTAATTTAATGTTATCTTTTATGGCAAATGGGTAAAGAAAGTCTTTCCTTTTTTAGATTTAAATGACTGAGAATTAATTGCCTTAGTTGGATATAAGAATAACATAGTTGTAGTTTACCAATTATTGAGCTCTTAGTATCGATAAGGACAAGTCTCTTGAACGTGGATATAATTGAAACCGGTTCTCAAACCTTACCTAATGTATCGATCGTAGTTCCGGTTTTGAATGAGGCTGAGAACATTTCTCCGCTAATTTCTGAAATTCGGTCTGTTCTTGCTAATAAAAATTTTTTGGGAACTTTTGAGATTGTATATGTGGATGATGGTAGCGATGATTCTACGCTTGAGGAACTTAAACTTGAATCTAAAGTTTGTCCTGAATTGGTTATATTACGGCATCAAATTGTCTCAGGGCAAAGTGCAGCAATAAGAACAGGTATTATTAATGCTAGAGCCCCTATAATTGTGACTATTGATGGTGATGGTCAAAATGACCCAGCTGATATACCTATCTTGCTTAAGGTTTATTTAGAATCAAAAAATCGTGAGAATTTATTGATTATTGGACATCGAGCAGAAAGAAGAGATGTTTGGTGTAAAAGAATTTCTTCGCGGATTGCTAATGCTATACGTTCGAGACTATTAGGTGACGCGACACCAGATACAGGTTGTGGTTTAAAAGTAATCCATCGTGCTACTTTTCTTGCCATGCCAGCGTTTGATCATATGCATCGTTTTTTTCCGGCATTAATGATTGGGCAGGGAGGGCGTGTGATTTCTGTATTGGTAAACCATAGGCCACGTAAAAGAGGGCGAAGCAATTATGGAACTTTTGACCGCCTGTTTGTTGGAATCTTCGACCTTCTCGGTGTCCTTTGGCTGAAGCATAGGGCTCTCACAACGTGTTACAAAACAAAAAAAGTGGTGAAAAAGGATAATCATAGTGAGCTCTAGTATTCTGTTTCGTGCATTGGTGTTGTTTTTATCGCTAGTGCTAATTGGTTTTGTGCTTAAGTATACCGAATTAGGCGCAGTTTTTGATGAATCTTGGATCGATTCTTATGTGCGTGGCAAGAGGCTTGGTGGTTATATAATATTCATCTGTTTGGGTGTTGTATTTACTGGGCTTGGGCTCCCGCGTCAGATTATTAGTTTTTTAGCTGGGTATGCATTTGGTTTTGTACAGGGCATTGGCATAGCTCTTGTAGCAACAATACTGGGCTGCATGGCATCATTTTATTTTGCAAGATTTTTAGGGCGTGACTTCGTTGTTCAAAAATTTTCAGACAAGGTTCGTAGTCTTGACAATTTTTTAAATCAAAACCCTATAACAATGACCCTTTTGATCAGGTTTCTACCTATTGGAAGTAATTTAGCTAGTAATCTTGCAGCCGGAGTTTCTGGGGTACGAGGGTTGCCATTCTTTTTTGGTTCTATGATTGGCTACTTGCCGCAAACCATTGTTTTTGCTCTTGTTGGAAGTGGTATGAGTATTGAACCAATTTTTCGTATTAGTCTTGGTGGAATTTTATTTATTTTTTCAGGTATACTTGGTGTTTTTCTATTTAATCGCTATCGTCAGGGTATGAAATTTGATGATGATATCGAGCATGCATTAGGCGTTAGAAAGAAAGATCATCAATCTGAAACTAATTTAAAATGATATTTTCTATCAATCGTATGCCAATTTTATGGACTGGGTTATGGTTGGCAGTTTTGGCTGGAGCATTGTTTTCTCGCCCATTGATGCCAATTGACGAAACTCGCTATCTTTCAGTTGCATGGGAAATGTGGACGAAAGGTGATTTTTTGGTTCCCCACCTTAATGGCGAAATCTACAGCCATAAACCACCTATGTTATTTTGGCTGATTAATTTGGGCTGGGGAATTTTTGGTGTCAATGAATGGTGGCCTAGACTTATTGCGCCTATATTTGGGCTAGCTAGCCTGTTTCTCTGTGAAAGGTTAGCTCGCGAACTTTGGCCAGGAAGTTCCAGCAGTTGGATTTCTTCGATGGCGCCAATGCTTTTGTTTGGCGGGTTATTCTGGACCGTCTTCACAACACTTACAATGTTTGACACGATTCTCACTGCTTTCTCTTTGGTTGGATTAATAGGTGTGGTAAGAGCCTGGTCTAAAAGAAATTGCCTCGGATTTATCTTAATAGGTGTTGGAATTGGTTTTGGCCTGCTTACCAAAGGGCCAGCAATATTACTTCACATTTTGCCAGTTGCTTTGCTAGCACCAATATGGGGCACTCATTTGAGTGGCAATCCAACTAGTCTAGGGTTAACTCAGTGGTATCTCGGCATATTAGCTGCAGTTATAATTGGTTCTATAGTTGGGTTGGCGTGGGCAATTCCTGCTTCATTAGTTGGTGGAGAAGATTACAGAGACGCTATTTTTTGGGGCCAATCAGCAGGCCGAATCGTTAGCTCATTTGCTCATTCGCGTTCTTGGTGGTGGTATTTGGCAGTTTTACCTGTATTTTTGTTACCTTGGGTTTTATGGCCTACTGCTTGGAGGGCTATTTGGAAAACCTCACGTGTAAGTTTTTTTAAGGATGGCGGTGTTCTATTTTGCTTATCTTGGTTTACTCCTGCACTGATTGCTTTTTCAATTATTAGTGGCAAACAATTTCATTACTTGTTGCCCGAGCTTCCAAGCTTATCTTTGGTCTTAGCAAAGTTACTTTCTGTTGAAAAGCTAGAGAAGCAAGTATCGCCTTTGGATCTTGTTTTACCTGGACTGTTAGCGCTAGTTACCTCAGTTGCTTTATTTTTACTTCCAATTCTTCCATTGCCCCAACAACCACAATCTTGGTGGAATCTTATAGTTCCAGGTTGGGGGCTACTACTTGCATTAGCCGGCATTGTTTTAATGGCAACATCAAGATTATCTCTTGCTGCACGTGTGAATTTTTTAGCTGCCATGTCAACTGTATTTGTTATCAGCATTCATCTTGCAATGCGTCCAGTTTTTTTTACAGTATTTGATCTGAAGCCCTTATCAATTAAACTAGCACAATGGCAACGTGAAGGAGTACCTTTAGCTCATTTTAGTAAATACCATGGTCAGTATAATTTTCTTGGCCGCTTAACCAAGCCAATTATCCAAGTTGGAATGTTTAGTCCAGATACAAAAGTATTTGTCGAGAATTTTCCGAACGGCAAGATAATCGCTTATCATGACAATCTTAATAAGCCAATACTTCCTTCTATAACTTATCGCTTTCGAACTAGGCTAATAGCAATATGGGATGCTTCAGAGGTTGCTCAGTATCCAGGTATTACAGAACGCAAATAGTTTAGGTGTAGTTTAAATAAGAAATTTTTATAATTTTTTACTCTTACCCTTGACAGAGACTAAATTCCACCATACTTCATTGGCACTCAACCCAGGTGAGTGCTAGTGGCACTTCCTAACTCTTTAAAATAAAACGAATTTATGGAGATCCAAAGATGAAATTCACACCACTGCACGATCGCGTGCTCGTTAAGCGCGTGGAGCAGGATACAAAAACCAAGGGCGGAATTATTATTCCCGATTCTGTTCAAGAAAAGCCAATGGAAGGTAAGGTTATCTCAGCTGGTAACGGAGCCAAGTCCGAAGATGGTAAAGTTACGCCCTTGGACGTCAAAGCAGGAGATAAAATCTTATTTGGCAAATGGTCAGGCACCGAAGTCACTATCGACGGTGACGAGTTAATAATCATGAAAGAGTCCGATATTTTGGGCATAATCAAGTAACTTAAGGGACGGATATAATGTCAGCTAAAGAAGTAAAATTTGGTTCTGACGCTCGTGCGCGAATGCTCGCTGGCGTCAATGTATTGGCCGATGCAGTCAAAATCACGCTCGGTCCGAAGGGTCGCAATGTGGTTTTGGATAAAGCTTTTGGCGCACCACGAATCACCAAAGATGGTGTAACCGTAGCCAAAGAAATTGAGCTTACCGATAAATTTGAAAATATGGGTGCTCAAATGGTCAAAGAAGTGGCTTCTAAAACTAACGAAGAAGCAGGTGACGGCACCACTACGGCGACGGTTCTAGCTCAGGCAATTGTGCGTGAAGGTGGAAAATCTGTAGCCGCAGGGATGAATCCAATGGACCTCAAGCGTGGCGTAGATATGGCAGTTAGTGCTGTAGTTGAAACTTTGCATAAGTCTTCAAAGAAGGTTTCGACGAGTGCTGAAGTTGCTCAGGTCGGAACTATTTCTGCTAATGGTGATAACGAAGTAGGTGAAATGATTGCTAACGCCATGGAGCGTGTTGGTAACGAAGGTGTTATCACTGTTGAGGAAGCTAAAGGTCTAGAAACCGAACTTGATGTGGTTGAAGGCATGCTTTTCGATCGTGGCTACACTTCACCATACTTTGTTACGAATGCAGAGAAAATGAACTGCGAAATGGAGAATCCTTATATTTTGATCCACGAAAGTAAGCTTTCTGGTTTGCAACCTATGCTTCCACTATTGGAGCAAGTCGTTCAATCTAGTCGCCCTCTTCTGATCATTGCTGAAGATATAGAAGGAGAAGCTTTAGCAACCTTGGTAGTAAACAAGCTACGTGGAGGTATGAAGGTCGCAGCTGTAAAGGCTCCAGGTTTTGGTGATCGACGCAAAGCAATGCTTGAAGATCTTGCAGTTTTGACATCTGGGCAAGTTATTAGCGAAGATTTAGGCATAAAACTAGAGAACGTTACTATGGATATGCTTGGATCAGCTAAGAAAGTAATAATTACCAAGGATGAAACTACTGTAGTTGAAGGTTCTGGTAAGAAAAAGGACATCCAGAATCGTTGCAATCAGATCCGCAGCCAAATTGAGGAAACTTCGTCTGATTATGATAAAGAAAAACTACAAGAGCGTTTGGCAAAATTGGCTGGTGGTGTAGCGGTTATACGAGTAGGTGGCGCTACCGAAGTTGAGGTTAAAGAACGGCGTGATCGGGTTGATGATGCCTTAAACTCAACTCGTGCAGCAGTTGAGGAAGGCGTTGTTCCAGGCGGCGGAGCTGCTTTGTTGTATGCTATTCGTTCTCTTGATAAGCTTTCAGGTGAAAACGACGATCAACGTGTTGGTATTGATATAGTCCGAAGGGCACTTCAATCTCCAATTCGCCAAATTGCGGAAAATGCCGGTCATGATGGTGCTGTAATTTCAGGAAAACTTTTAGAGCAGAAAGATGCCAGCCTTGGATTTAATGCTCAGACTGGGAAGTACGTCAATATGGTCAAGGCCGGAGTTATTGACCCTACTAAAGTGGTTCGTACAGCATTGCAAGATGCATCCTCAGTGGCTGGTCTTTTAATCACAACTGAAGCTATGGTTAGCGATGTTCCAGAGTCTAAGGATGCCGCTGCTATGGCTCCTCCACCTGATATGGGTGGTATGGGCGGAATGGGTGGTTTCTAAAAACTACTGATTGAAAGCTAATAATATTGGGCCGCTCTTAATAAAAAGAGCGGCCCTTTTTATTATTTCTTTATTCCACATCAATTGATGATTTAATCATGCAAGCTTAAAAAAGCACGCGTTTGAATGATAGCATCCTTAAGCCTATTGCGTGTGACTTGGACTCCTTTAGGAAACGAGCTTAATAGCCGACTTGGCATTGAATTATCAAGTATTACAAATACTCCACGGTCTTTGGTTTGGCGTATCAGTCGACCATAGGCTTGTTTTAACTTAGCTCTTGTAAGCATGTCGTCATAGCTTTTCCCACCAAAATAATTACGTCGATGTTTATGTAAAATATCTGGTCGAGGCCACGGCACTCTATCAAAAACAATTAAGCGTAGTGAGTATCCAGGCACATCAATTCCATCACGTACCGCATCAGTGCCAAGAAGACACGAGTGCTCTTCAGCTCGAAAAATATCAACTAATGTTCCTGTATCAAGATTATCAACATGTTGGGCTAGAAGTTTTAATCCAGCTTCTTCAAGAGGGATGGATATTCGTTTAGCAACATCACGAAGCCTGGAAATAGCAGTAAATAGGCCTATGCTTCCTCCGCCTGCAGTTAAAAAAAGCTCTCGATATGCTTCTGCTGTTGCATCTATATTTTTGCGAGATACATCTTCAACAATCATTACTCGTGTATGATTCATGTAATCGAAAGGTGAAGGTTCAGATGCTAGTGTGGCTGATGATTTGAGATGGACTGTTCCGGTCCGTTGCTCGGCTATTTTCCAATCAATCTCCTTATCACCGGTAACATCTCGTAAAGTAGCAGAAGTTATAACAACACCATGGGCTGGTTTAATTACGTTATCCATAAATGGGTTGGTTGGGTCAATCCAATGGCGATGAAGGCCTACATTAAGGTCACGTCCATTGATACGTTCGACACCAAACCAATCGACGAAACCTTCTGGAGTTTTGCCGCTTAAGTCATTTAGCATTTGGCACCAGGTTTCAATTGATTGACGGCCGCGCCTATCAAGACTGTGACATACATTTTCTATACGGATTCGCACCTGAACATCTAGACTCTCGGCTTCTTTTTTTAGCTTCTTTACAAGTGAACTAATCAATTTTTTTAAAGGCTCATTTATTTTTGATAGAGCTCCTATCAACTTTACGGCTGCTTCCTCTAGACCGTCAATGGATAGTGAGGCTTTTGCTTCTAGACTGTAGCCAGAAGGTTCTTTTGTATCTTGGAAATAAACTTGAGTTCTTATAAGAGCAAAAAAAGTTTCTGAAAGACCAATTGCATCATCTTTGTTCAAACGGTTAATCCAGCCAAAGGCAGGCAAGATCTGGGCAGCTTTAATGATTTCATCAATTAATTTAATAGTTTCTTCGTCCCCAGAAATAAGATCTTTAATACGTTCTTTTAAACCCTTTGACCTTGTTTGGTTAACAGAATCGGAACCGATTAACCATCTTCGCAATTCAGCTGTTTCACGTGCTGTCAGGTGGGTGGAAAAGGCATTGTCAGCTGCATTAAATAGGTGATGGCCTTCGTCAAATATATAGCGAAGAGGCATCTTTTTTTCTGAAATATCTTTGTTGCTCCCAAAGGAGTTGTGAGCAGCTTGTATCATCACAAGAGCATGATTTGCTACAACGATATCAGCGCTTTCAGCGCGACGTACAGAATGTTCAATAAAACAACGTTTATAATGTCGGCAGCTAGAATATATACACTCACCTCGAGTATCCGTTAAATTTGTGATTAGATTTGGACTCATAAGATCTTTTAACCATCCTGGAAAATCTCCACCCCTCATATCTCCATCGCGTGTTTGCAAAGCCCAACGTGCCATCAACCCCAAAGAAATCCAGTTGCTGAATGATACCGTAGGGTTTTGATTTAGGACTTCATCGTAATTAAGTAGACAAAAATAATTTTCGCGCCCTTTGCGAATAACGACACGTCTATTTTTTTCTTCGGCATCAGGATACAAACGGTCTAGCTCGAAATCTAATTGTCGTTGTAAATTTTTTGTGAATGTACTTATCCAAACTGTTCCATTGTTTTTTTCTGACCAGAGACTAGCAGGTGCTATATATCCAAGAGTTTTACCGACACCGGTTCCAGCTTCAGCGAGAACAATTCTAGGCTCTCCGGATTCATCATAAGCCTGGAAAGAATTATTACATGATATGGAATAACTAACCTGTTCAACTCTTTTTTCAGATGTCTTACCAAGTAGGCTCAGCAATCTTTCATTTGTTTCCCTATCATTGATTGACTTTTTTCCAGGCGATGATTTAGGGATGACTTCTTCCCAATCTGGTAGGTAGTTCCACACCTTTAAAGCTTCAGTATCCTTGGCCGAAATAAAAGGGTTTGTGGAATAGTTCTCGCCTAATGCTGCAAGCACTACCTGAGCCCAGGGCCACCCACTAATAGCCATTGCACGGGCTGTTGGGGCGGCCTGAACATCTCCAAGTTCTTGAACTCTTTCTGATAATTCTGCAAGTAATGCACTAGTAGCTGCTAAAAGGCTCTCTGCTTCACGTTCGAGATTTCCGGGTAATGATAGGGTGAGCGCTTCAGCAAGGCCTCGGGGTGTTGGTAAAACGAAACGTGCGGGGCGCACAAAAGCATATAATTCCAAGACATCAAAGGCATCAAAAGCAGGCACTCCAAGCCGTCTTGCTGTTTCTGGTGCATGGCAAACTATGGGCGGTTCTTGATGCTTAATTCGTTTCTTCACCTCAGAAATACTGATGTTTTCTATTTCACCATAGGCTGAAATCCATACGGCCTTTTTTGCAGCGCAAACTAAAATAGGGACTTCCGGCAGCATCAGTGAGTGGGAGGATTTACTGTCATTCATGTTAACAGGGTACAATAGTCAAGATGTCAGTAAACGAAATACCATTTTTTTTTACTCCAAACGAATTAATATTTTTTTTCTATAATCATCTCAATGGGCATGAGTTTTTTAAATTTGTTTGTTTTACTAATAACTCTGCCAGATAAATCGGCTTGTTTTTTAATATCACTGTTATTGTCAATATTAGTATCTAAAATGATATTCTGTGGAGCAAAACCGACAATGTTTGTGAGGATTTTGTATGCGCGTAGGAAGATAGAAATCATGTGATTATAATTTTCTGCTTTGCCATTTTCGTCGTAGGGCAAAATTACTAATGCGGCACCAAAGAGAAGAATTTCTCGTGTGCTGACAATAAATGATTTTTCACCATCTTTAAGGCTTATGGAACTTACTATAGCTTTTCCTTGTATACATTTTAGTCCAGCAAGATTGATGGCAATCTTTCTGGAGGCTAGAATTACTGGAACTCGAGAGACATCTGGTTCAGCTGCAAAAAGATTGAGAAGTTTTGTAATTAGCTCTTCTCCATTAATCAGGGAATCACTAACATTTATTTCGATGATTTGATTCCCATGTTTTACTTGAGCCTGTGCAATTTTCAGAGCTTTCTTGATCTTTTCTTCATCCAGCAACTTGGCGGATGTAGCTGAACCTGAGATATTGATACGCTCTCCTATTTTAGCAATGCTAATGTTTTCGTTAAAATTTAACGGTTCAACACCTGCTAATCTGAAATGGTTAGTTTTTTTTGGTAGGGTGCGTGGGGCTTTATCAGAAACTGCATTTGCTATTGCACGAATATGTTCAGGAGTTGCACCACAGCACCCTCCAACTAAATTTACAAGGCCGCTTGCTGCAAACTCTTGAATAAGTTTGGCCATGCGTTGGGGCGTGTGATCATATTCTCCTGATTTGTTAAGGTGTCCAGCATTAGGATATACGCTCACGTTAACGTCGACTAAAGATGAAATAGATTCAATATGTTCACGCAATTCATTGGCTCCTAGGGCACAGTTGAAACCAACACTTATGGGCCGAGCATGGGCTATGGAATTCCAGAAGGCTTCTGGCACCTGACCTGAGAGTGTTTTTCCTGATGAATCTATTATAGTTCCAGAAATCATCACAGGAAGCTGGGTGCCATGATCATTAAAATATTTTTTAATGGCGTAAATCGCAGCTTTAGAATTCAGTGTGTCAAAAACGGTTTCTACCAGAATTACGTCGATACCACCATCTACTAGACCATGTAGAGCTTCTGAATATGCTATTACCAAAGTGTCAAAATTTATATTACGAAAACTGGAGTCTTTCGTATTTGGTGACAAACTAGCATTGTATTTAGTTGGACCAATAGCTCCAGCAACGAATCGAGGTTTTTCAGGAGTTTGGTTAGTTTTTTTGTCAGCGGCTATACGAGCAATTTTAGCTGCCTCGAAATTGAGTTCGTATACAATATTTTCGAGTTTGTAGTCAGCTTGTGAAATGAATGTCGAACTAAAAGTATTTGTTTCTATTATATCTGAGCCTGCATCGAGGAATGCATTGTGAATTTCAGTTACAATTTTTGGTTGGGTGATAGATAATAGGTCATTGTTTCCCTTTAAATTTGATGAATGATTGACAAATCGGTTTCCTCTAAAGTCAATTTCTTTAAGTCTATAGCTTTTAATCATTGTTCCCATTCCGCCGTCGAGAATTAGAATGCGCTTGCGTAATAGACTTTCAATTGGGTGGTTCATGAGTTTGAAATTTTTACTGTTAATAGATGTTTGTTAACTGATTCATTTTATTTTTCAGAAAAACTTGATTTTTAGTTATAGATTACAAAGAAGGGATATTAAGATTAATTGCTTATCAAATATAGTTATTCAATGCTTAGACTTTTTAAAAAATGATTGACCTGTTTAGCAATTAATTTATGACCTTGTTCCGAAGGGTGAACATCAATTGGTAAAAATAAGGGAGCTTTAGATTTCCTAACTTTACGAAGAGATGGCGTTAAATTCTTATATGGAAGGTCAAATTCCAGAATGTGTTGATTTATAACTGACCCGGCAGATAGTTTTGGAGATGTCTTAATGTTTAATTCTTTTGCCCAATCAGAATAATAAAGTTCTTTTGCAACAGGTAAGTAAATAACTACTAAGGAAATATTTTTAGAAGCTAGATATTCCTGAATTCTTTTTATGATTAACAATGTTGCAGCAATCCCATCAGTGTTCTTTTTAAACCAAGAATCTTGGCTAGCGAACTCAGATAAATTAATATTTTTTTTTCTATACCGTTTTGAAATGGGATCGAATACTAGGTTTGAAGTTTTTATATCTACTGTTTTTTGATATGCATCCCCTAGCGTAAGTTGACGATAAATATTTATTAATAATGCGGCCAGATAAGATTTGTAGTACCAGCAACCTAATTGTAGGTACCATCTATTTATTTGGCAGCTATCATAAAACCCCCAACCATTTAGCTTGGTGTCAAGAAGTGCAGTTTTTCTAGCTCGTTGTATAAACGGTTTATCTCCATTAGCTTCATGACGTTTAAGGTCAGGGAGATTTTCACCAATATCGCTTTTATTAATGGCCAGAAGAACCTGTTTGACGCTTTTAGGAAAGATAAACTCTTTGATGAGAACCCACTGCTCAACATTTGATGATCCACCAATCGCCAAATTAAAAATGTTGTGGCCATATTTTTTACTTAATAAAGCCACCCAATCCTTACCGGGAGCGACCTCAGCTCCACGTGCATAAGAATCACCAATAGTTATGATCTTAGGATCAGATAGATTGTGAGGTGGGAAACCTCGAAACAATCTGCTTACGTCTGCATAATGATGAAGATAATTCCATTTATTTGCATAAGGCATAATACTTGGAAATTCTCGTAATACGATTTCAAGAAAGGAGGTGGCAATAAGTAATGAAAAAATCAGCAACATTATCTTTTCTAAATATTTTTTTAAAATTTTAATTAAAGGTTCACGAATGTCTTCAGCGTCTGTCTTCTTGATTTCTTTCTTTTTTAACATGGCAAGTGCATGTTCAGGTCCGAGAAAATCGAGAGGATCCTTTTCTTCGAAAGCATCTTCTAGGTTTTTTTGTTGTGGGATGATGCGTTTAATACTTGATCCACAATTATAACAACTATTAAGTGAAATAGGATTATCTTCTCCGCAATTTTCACAACTCCAGGGTGTGTTGAAAGGTATTCCACAATGCGGACAATGATTAAGTTCTTTGTAAGTTTCCTTATCACAATAAGGACAATTCCAAATTGTAGGCATTTATATTCCTAGGCTGATTTTTAGATAAAGTAACACGATTTGTAATTATAGTGGATAAAGATTTAAGTTTTTGGATAATTACATTATGACAGAGATTGAAAGACCGACTGGCCACCACTGATAAAAGTCAATTAATCATGACTAATAAAAACAGTACTACTTATTTTATCATGCGGCGTTATGGAATATGGGGTTTAGTTTTATCGCTTCATGGAGCAATACTCTCTCAATTTTTAGGTGCACCTGAATTTAATTTTGGGATTTACAATCAAACTGAACCGATTGTAACCGGAATACATTTTTGCGCTGCTTTAGCTTCAATTAGCTTAGCCGCAATTTTTTGCTCAACTAAAAAAATAGGAATGTTAGTTTGGCACCCAATCGTTCTATTTCCTGTGGGGGTATCACTATGGAGTCTTTTAGTCGGTCTAACACATAATTTTCCCTTTCTAAATTGGTTTGGTGCTGCAGAATTAGGTGAGGGCATATTATGGTATTTTGAGCTAGGACTTTTTGTAGCTGCTGCCGCTATTGTCAAAAAATTTAGAATTCCACGACTATCATTAGCTAGTTCTGCAATTTGCGTTACCATTGTAGTTACAGTACTTACACTCCAATATTTAGATACAGTGTTAATATATAAGCCCCTTCCAAGATTTATTCCTTTCTATTTCGCTGATTATCTAGGGTTTTCTGGAATTTACTTGGTTGCGATAGCCGCAATATTTCTTAGGGGAACAAATAGAACAATTCTTTTGGCAGGGATAATAGCTGGATTACTCGTTATTTATTTTTCTAGCAATCGTGCTGCATGGGGATTGGTATTTATTGCAGCTCCGGTTTTAGTATTGACTGGAACCTTCCTTAAACATCATTTGTCTTCACTATTTCTACGTTATGGTTTCGCTGTAATTATTACAACGTTTATAATTGCATCAACAACAATTTTGTCGACAGTTGACTTTCGCCATTATGCTGAAAAATTTGAAACTTTTGGCGAAGAAACTTTCGGCACTATGATTCACTCCGCGATTAATTCACAAGCTACCCGCCAGCATTTACATACTTTGTCTTTGGAGACGATAAATAACAAACCAAATATTCTTTTGCTAGGACAAGGATGGGGGATGTTTAGTGATTATTTTGCCTCATATCTACCAGTTGAATGGGTAAAATTGCGAGATGATCAGAATACGTGGACTGAAAGCGAAAGGTGGTTAGCAGAGGGACATTGGGATGCTGTTAATCGCGTCGATTTTCACAGTCATAACAGTTACTTAGAAGCACTTCTTTCCATTGGGATAATTGGAGTAATTTTGGTGCTAGGAATTACATTGGCCCCTATTTTCTGGTGTAGGAAAAATTTTATAATTTTAGCAGGGGTCGTTGGTTTTGCTTCATCCGGGTTATTAACGCAATGGTTTATGGTTCCAGCTAGTATGCCGTTGTTTGCAATTGCTCTTGGTGGATTTGTTAATCCTATTAAAGCAATGCATTTTTTCCATAAACTACATAAGTTAATGCCGTGGTGTGCTATAGGCTTTGCAGTTTTATTTATATTTGTGGGATCAACTAACTATAAATTTGTAACATATGCTTTTCACTACATGCCGAAAATGACACAACCCATATTGACTAAAAATGGGCAACTAGTTTGTACAAGTTACTTTGAAGATTACGGCCGTGGGGGTGTCCACTTGGCTCATAGACTTCGAACTTTGTCAAAGTATGTAAAAAAACAAATTTTAAAAACTGAGGATCTAGAAGCTGGCGAAGAAAAGTATCTTTTCAATCACTTGAGAGGATTAGTTTGTGCTTCTGAATACTATATTGACCGTGGAGCGAGCATTCGTCTTTTAATAGCGTCACTTCACACACGAGCAGACTACGCATTTATCGAAGTGCCAAATAAAATGAAACCAATAGTTGATAGATTTTTACAAAACTGGGGAGTAAGAGTTAGACAGTTGGTGGAAATGGCTCCAAAGCGAACAGACCTAGCTGTGCCCTATCTTCTTTATCTACTAAAAATTGGAAACGATAAAGAATTCTCCGATCTAGCAAGTTCATTATTTATTCGCAATGCTGATGACCCAATTGCACTTTGGTTTTCTGGTGTTGCTCTTTTAAGCAAACCAAATTTGGGTATTTCTGGAACACAACGAATGCGTTTAGCCCTGGAAAAAGGTGTTGAGAGATTGATCCCAGTCGATCAGGCCCTAAAGAGAGAGTTGTTGCCAGAAGAATTAACATCAACTTCTAGATATAAAAAATTAATATTAGAAACAAAAAGAGGAGCCATTTCAATTAATGTGGAATTGGCGGCTACTCTTGAAGAAGGAGATCCCGGGCTTAGCGGAAGGACTTCGCTTGCAACAAATACAGGAATGTTAATTCTTTATCCTGAGGTTAAACATATAGAAGTTTTGATGAGTGATACTTATATTCCCCTTGACCTTTTGTTTATTGATTCTAATGGGTTAGTTAAGGAAATTGTAACAAATGCCCGGCCACTTAGTTTGAAAAAAATTCAATCAAATAAAATTGCAAGGGGAGTGTTACAGTTAAATGCAGGATTTGTAAAAAAGTTTGGGATCCAGGTAGGTGATCGATTGGTGACAATCGGGAATCTATTAAAGTGATTTTTAAATCTTAAATTTTTTAGGTATTAAAATCCTTGTATATATTAAGGTATGTGTTGCTAAAATGTCACAAAAATGGAAATAATGATTAAAAAAAGTTTGTAAAACAGTAATAAAGAATTGCAATTTATAGAAATAGAAAAAATAAATACAAGAATAAAAACCTTTATACCATTGATTTTATTGCGTTTTATTCAATTATTATAGTTTTGCTCTTTACAAATGCAAGCTTCTATTAAAGAAAAGAAATTTTACTAGATAGTCTATTTACAATCACAATTAGTTGTGAACTTCGTTGACTAGTTTCTTAATTTAAGTGTATATTTTTAAAGAATAAGAATCCAAAATAGTGTGGTTTATATATTTGTTAGATTATTTTTTTATTACTATTAATGAACACAATGAACAGAGTAAGGGTCTATAGTCCAATGTCGAAAATAATGAATTATTTAAATAAGAGAACTTTTCTGAAGCTTACGACGATAGCTTTTGGGATGATCTTGGTTTCGAGCTACTCACATGCTAGACAAGAGTTGGCTTTTACAACCACTATCTTAGCGACATATTCTTGCGCTGATTCTACTTATGGTACTAGTGGTTCTTATTGGTCAGGCAACACTTATTATGGTTCAAGAGCTGATTACACTACAAAATGTCAAGCTAACCATAGTTCCAATAAATCAAGTGCAGTTGTTACTGCAACACAAACACTACGTGCTGCAACAGCCCAAACAGTGGGTATGATCTCTAGCCGTATTTCTTCAATTCGTCAGGAAGCTGCAAGAAGCAGAAGTGGTGTTTCCCTTACAGCACTCAGCTTATCACCTGATCTAGATAGAGGAGAAGTTGGATTAGCTGGCGGTAATGCTTCAAAAGGAGTTGGTGTTTGGGTGCAGGGCAAGTGGACAGATGTTGAGTATGATGCAACCGCATTTGCTTTTGATGGTGACATTACAACCGGTATGTTTGGAATTGATAAGTCTTTTAAAAATGGAAGAGTTATTGTGGGTATAGCTGCTGGAATGGAAGACCAGGATTTCACAACTACCTTTAATAAAGGTACTATTGACGGAGACGGTTACATGGTATCTCCATATGTTTCATTCAATCTAAATAAAGCATTCTCTGTAGATGCTGCTATAGGTTGGGCTGATATGGATTATGACACCACGAGAAAAGATGCTATTACTAGCGAAAAGTTTACTGGTTCGACTGACGGAGATCGTTTCTTCTACTCTGCAGTGTTGAACTTTAATAAGCTTAAAAAAGTGAAAAGAGGTCAGTTACGTCTTGGTCTAAATGCTGGAATTAATCATTCTGAGGAAGATAAGGACGCATATACTGAAACCGGAACAACAGGGCAGACTGTGGCAGTTGCAGCTTCAGATACAGATGTAACTCAAGCGAAAGTCGGTGCCGAAGTTGGCTTCTTATTTAAGAGAGTGGAACCGTTTGTAAACGGCACTTGGGAATGGGATACCAGCAAGTCAGATGCACCTAAAGTTGGTGCCGCCCAAACTCAACCAACTGAAGATGATAGTGGTTACAGGCTTGGTGGAGGTCTAAATGTATTCCTTGGACGAAGGGCTACCGCAACAATAATGTATGATGCAGTATATGGACGCTCTGATTATGAAGAGCATTCAGGAACCGCTCGGTTGCGCTTAGATTTCTAATTGTCGTAATTTTTTTAACAGAAAAAGGCCTTACAAAATTGTAAGGCCTTTTTTTCTGTTATTAGTGTTTCAAGTTTGCATTTCTTGCGCATATAATTTCTTTGAGCCTGCTAGTTATGTAAATTATCTTGCTAAAAAAAATGGTTTTCAAAAATTTTTTGCAACACACCACGATTTAACGATTGCTGGTTTTTATAAACATTCTTTGAATTTTTCTAACGTTTTACACGTATATATTGAAGGCGATGGCGCGCCTTGGCCATATCCTTGGTTGCCACCTGATGACCCAACACCCATATCTCCTATAGCGTTAGAAATGGCAATTGCAGATACTCATTCCAACGTTCTTTATTTGGCTCGTCCTTGCCAACTAACATTATCTTCTCACGCAAAAGATTGCCATTTAAAACTTTGGACTTCTGCTCGTTTTAGTCCTGAGGTGGTTGATGCAACTAATAATGCAATCAGTCTTTTTAAAGATAGACATAAAGTAGATAAAATAATTATGTTTGGCTATTCTGGTGGCGGGTCTGTTTCAGCTTTGGTTGCAGCAAATCGTCGTGATGTTATTGGTTTAATAACTGCATCTGGCACCTTAGATCATGAGGCTTGGACTAAATTTCATAACGCTAGTCCTTTAATGGAGTCTTTGAATCCAATAAATTTTTCAAAGCAATTGAGTCAAATTCCACAAGTTCATTTTATTGGAGAAGTTGACACGATCACTCCCCCATTGATTGCTAAATCATACTTAAACAATTTAAATAAACACCATAAAGCACAACTTATATTTATGAAGGATTTCGACCACTCTTGCTGTTGGGTAAAGAATTGGCCAAAATTGTTAGAGAGCGTTAAATTTATCAATTAGATTTTTGCTTAGTTTCGTTTCAGTGGCTTATATTTTATCCGACTAGGTTGATTAGCATCAATGCCAAGTCGACGTTGACGATCAGCTTCATAATCCTGGTAATTACCTTCAAACCAGACAACTTGACTGTTTCCTTCAAACGCCAACATGTGTGTTGCAAGACGATCAAGAAACCAGCGATCATGGCTAATTACAATTACACACCCTGCAAAGTTTTCTATTGCATCCTCTAGTGCCCTAAGTGTCTCTACATCAAGATCATTAGTTGGTTCATCGAGTAATAATACATTAGCTTCGGATTTTAGCATTTTGGCCATATGTACTCTATTACGTTCCCCTCCTGATAATTGACCCACTTTTTTTTGCTGATCTACACCTTTGAAGTTAAATTGAGCTACATAGGCTCTGCTTTGTAAATCACGTTTACCTACCCTTATTTCGTCGTTTCCATCTGAAATCTCTTCCCAAACAGTTTTATCAGGAGATAATTTATTTCTTGATTGATCTACATATCCAAGAGTTACAGTTTCCCCTATTTTTAAAGAGCCTTTATCTGGTTTATCTATTTCTGTAATCATTTTGAATAACGTTGTTTTACCTGCACCATTAGGGCCAATAACTCCTACGATGGCCCCAGGTGAGATACGAAAACTTAGATTTTCTATTAGTAAAGTATCTCCGTAACCTTTAGAAAGCCCCTCAGCTTCTATAACTAAACTACCAAGGCGTGGACCAGGTGGAATAACTATTTGAGCCTTTCCCATTTGTTGATCTTGGGCTTTTAGGAGTAATTCTTCATATGCTGTTATACGTGCACGAGATTTTGTCTGTCGTGCACGTGGAGTAGAGCGTATCCATTCTAACTCATGTTTTAGAGTTCTCTGTCTAGCTGATTCTTCTCGTGATTCTTGTTCTAGTCTTTTTTCTTTTTGTTCAAGCCAAGAAGAATAGTTGCCTTCATAAGGAAAGCCAAACCCTCTATCGAGTTCAAGTATCCAACCTGTAACATTATCTAGAAAATAACGGTCATGTGTTACAATCATTACTGTTCCAGTATAATTGGCAAGGAATTGCTCTAGCCAGGCGACTGACTCTGCATCTAAGTGGTTTGTCGGTTCATCAAGTAACAGAATTTCTGGCTTTTCAAGAAGCAATCGGCATAAAGCAACTCGTCTGCGTTCTCCTCCTGAAAGTATATTTATATCACTTTTCCCAGGTGGACAACGAAGTGCATCCATAGCAATTTCTACGGTTCGTTCTAATTCCCAGCCATCTACAGAATCTATTTTTTCTTGTAATTCTCCTTGCTCTGCTAGTAGTGCTGCCATTTCATCATCATTCATAGGCTCTGCAAAACGTGCAGATATTTCATTGAATTTGGTTAGCATTTCTTGGGTTTCCGCAAGGCCTTCTAGAATATTAGCCTCAACATCCTTGGAGGGATCTAATTCTGGTTCTTGTTCTAAGTAACCAACACGCACTCCTTTAGCGGCCCAAGCTTCTCCAGTATAATCAGTGTCTGTACCCGCCATGATTTTCAAAAGTGTTGATTTTCCAGCACCGTTCACGCCAAGAACACCGATCTTTACATCTGGTAAAAACGATAAAGTAATGTCTTTTAAGATTTCACGACCACCTGGAAAAGACTTTTTCAGATTCTTCATTACATAAGAATATTGATAAGCAGGCATTTTAAGTTTTCCATTAAGTGTTTCTAAGTAAGGTTATTTTTATAAATGTTTTTTGACCAAATACCATAATCTACAGACTAACCCAAGAATGTATATTGATAATTCTTTTATTTTTTTATTTATTTAGTAATTAAGTATATCTTGAGAAGAAACCAAAATTCATTATTTATAAGAAAATTTTATTTTCATTAAAATAAACTGAATATTTTTAAAGAACCGTACCCTATGTAAGGGCATATAATTTATATGCAGTTTTATTTTCATTCATCTTTAACAAGGATAAAAATATTAAAAAGATAAAGGGGAGATTTACATGAGTGCTAAAGTGATTTGGTTATTCGTGTTTGTATTACTCTATTGGGTTTACTGTATTTACTGGGGTTGGAAATCTGCTCAAATTTCAAAAAGTGCTAGCGATTATTTTGTGGCGGGTCGCAAACTTTCACTTTGGGTTTTTGTCCTAGCTGCTACAGCTACATCTTTTTCTGGATGGACGTTTATGGGACATCCAGGTTTGATTTATCGGGATGGATTCCAATATGCTTATGCATCTTTCTATGCCATTACAATTCCATTTGCTGGAGTTATGTTTTTAAAACGACAATGGATGCTAGGTAAACGTTTTGGTTATATTACGCCAGGAGAAATGTTAGCGGATTATTTTCAAGGCGACACTATCCGTATTTTGGTAGTAATAGTAGCATTGCTTTTCTCTATTCCATATCTTGGATTACAGCTAGGAGCTTCTGGATTTTTATTGCAAGTTTTGACTGATGATCTTGTTTCAAAGAATTTTGGAATGTGGATGTTATCTATTGTCGTTCTTATTTACGTAGCATCTGGAGGTTTGCGTGCCGTTGCTTACGTGGGCACCCTGCAGTGCATTTTGCTGATAGTTGGGATCACTTGTATTGGTTTTGTTGCCTACGATAAAATGGGCGGTTGGGAAAGCTTCAATATGGCGATGGCGAAGCTTGGTGCAACCGATATTGGGAAATGGGGCTCAACAAAAGGATTCGGGGGTGGAGATTATAATGCTTACTTTGCAATTCCTGGGGTAATTCAATATACCGCTGGTCTTGGAAAGCAGACGCCAATTGGCGGTTTATGGACTAGTGTAATGGTTTTGACATATATGTTTGCACTTATGGGTATACAAGCTGCCCCTGCTTTTACTATGTGGTCATTTGGAAACGATGACCCTTCTTCCTTTGCTCCCCAACAAGTTTGGGCTTCTAGTTTTGGAATTGGTCTAATTCTATTATTTTTTACGGCAGCACAGGGAATGGGGTCACATTTTCTCGGTGCTACTCCTGAAATTGACAAGGCAGGTTTATCTTTAGGGTCCGCAATCCCTAATTTGACTGATAATATGCACGGAAATCTGGTTCCTTATTTTATTAACCTATTTAGTGATTCAGCACCTTGGTTTGTTGGTTTATTAGCAGTCTGTGCCTTGGCGGCCGTGCAGTCTACTGGAGCTGCCTATATATCTACGGCCGGTGGTATCTTGACAAGAGATTTGTATAAACGTTTTTATGATCAAGCCGCAAGTCATAGAATACAAAAAATTTTTGGGCGACTTGCAGTTATTGTTATTGTTGCTTCTGCCCTATTGGCATCAACCTTCTCAGTAGATGCTTTGGTATTATTAGGGGGTCTTGCAGTAGCTTTTGGATTTCAGATGTGGCCATCACTAGCAGCGGTTTGCTGGTTTCCGTGGATTACACGTCAGGGCGCAACGCTTGGCCTTGCTGCCGGTTGCTTTGCAGTTATATTCACTGAAAATCTTGGTGCTTCAATAGTAAATGGTTTGGGGAAGGTTTTTGGTATTGAAATTGAACTTGCGTGGGGACGTTGGCCATTAACTATTCACTCAGCTGGATGGGGAATGTTATTTAATGCCTCAATTTGTATTGTCGTATCTGCGATGACACAAGAAAATTCAGATATGGAACATCGAATGAAGTATCATAGCTTTTTACGAGAGCACGCTACATTACCTAGTTTTAAGCAAGGTTTAAAACCAGTTGCCTGGATTATAGTTTTAGTTTGGCTGTTTTTTGGCGTCGGCCCCGGTGCAGTGATTGGCAACGATATTTTTGGTGCGCCTAACTCCGGTTACACTGAATGGACATTTGGCATGCCATCAATTTGGGCCTGGCAGATTTTGTGGTGGGCTTTAGGTGTTTTTATGATGTGGTTTCTAGCCTATAAAATGGAGATGTCCACCAAACCTCAAAAAGAAGTTTTAGCACTTGTCGATGATATCGGCGACACAA
Source organism: Pseudomonadota bacterium (assembly GCA_036337015.1). GTDB lineage: Bacteria > Pseudomonadota > Alphaproteobacteria > Rhodospirillales > Casp-alpha2 > Casp-alpha2. The sequence continues at coordinate 77,965 of JAYZEZ010000004.1, forward strand.
TATCTAAAGGAAATTCTACCTAAATAAATTTAATTCATGTCAAATGGGATTGCTCCTGAAAATTCAACTTCTTCTAAAACTATTTTTACTAATGATTTTGAGAACTTTTGCATAATGATGGAATTGTTCAATCCTCGTATTCTTAAGCGCTTTATTTTTCTAATGGCGCTCACAACCTTTGTACTGTTTTTGATTTGGATAATGGTAGATAACTATAAAGGGCTAACCGAAGGAGATTATGAAGTTCGCCAAGGAGATATTTTATTATCTGATGGAAAATACATGAAGGCTATTAAAGCTTTTGATGAGGCGCTTATTTTAAACTCTCATCATAGAGGTGCTCTGGGTGGAAAAGCTGTAGCTTTAATGGGATTAAAGAAGTATTCCGAAGCTGAACGTACGCTTAATCATCTAATATATTTTCTTAAGAAAACCTTAGATAAAGATGATACAACGGGAAAGGGCGCACTCGCTGCGGCATATGGGAATCGTGGCATAATTAAAGATAGGCTAGGGCACTATGAAGAGGCGCTGGAAGACTATTTTGAATCTGCACGTTTAGATTATGATTTAGCTGAAGGCCCTGGATTAATTGATCAGATTTTATTTTATAACAAAAAACCATCGAGCATCTTAAAGAGAGCTGAATATCTCCATAACCAATTAAAGTTACCAGAGTCTTCAAGAGTTATGCGTATACCATCTGAAGACGCTAAGCAGAGGCGGTATAAACCTTGAAAGAAATTTTGAAAATCTTTTAATGTTTTTTCAGAATGAAATTAAAATACTTTAACTATGCCTAAAACGTCTTGAAATAATACTCTTAAGAAAAAAATCATTGCAATACATCCGAAAAGAAGGTGGACCCAATTAGTGTTACCTTTAACGTCGCGGTGTCTAATTGCGTGCAAGGCTATAGATCCGGTCACAATTAAAAATACCAGATTTACTAGAGGCTCTAATTCACCGAAGTCATTAAACATGTACAAAATATAAATGATGGTCCTAGTATAGAAAACCGCTTAAGGTGTTGTACTGAGAATCATATAATACTTTGCAGACTGTTCTATAATTAAATAATTGTAATTGGATTATGACTTTTAAAATTATTAAAGTAGATGAAATTTCACCTGCACTTGGTGCGGAAATTAGTAATATTGATTTGGGATCGGCCTTAGACAGCGAAACTGTTAAGGAAATCCGAGACGCTTTATTGAGATATCGTGTAATTTTTTTTCGTGATCAGGATATTACACCCGAAAAACATTTGAAATTTGCCAAATATTTTGGCGATATAGTCGAATATCCTATGGTTAATGGATTAAAGGACTTTCCACATGTTGTGCCAGTTCATAAAAAAGCAGATGAACAGTATAATTTTGGCGGGCTCTGGCATTCTGACACTTCATATCTCCCTAAGCCACCTATGGGAGCTATATTAGTTGCACGTATTTTACCTGCTAAAGGTGGAGATACATTGTTTGCTAACATGGTTAAAGCATATGAAGCATTATCAGCCCCCATGAAAGAACTGTTAGATGGTCTTATTGCAACAAATAGCTCAGCAAAGAGTGATGTCGTAAAATCTAGGGTGGATAGCCAAAAGGATATGAGAAGTCCACCTGAACCTTTAATTGCTGAACATCCTATCGTACGCAGGCATCCAGAAACTGGTGAAAAAAGTCTTTACGTAAATTTCGGACATACTGTCAATATTTGTGGTATGAAAGATGAAGAAAGTTTGCCATTGCTAGACTTTTTATTTAGTCACCAGCGAAAGGAAGAATTCTGTTGTCGCTTTCATTGGTTGCCAGGTTCTATCGCATTTTGGGACAATCGTGCCACTCTTCACTATCCTTTGAATGATTACCAGGGTCATGAACGGCTAATGCACCGAGTGACATTAGCTGGTGATGTTCCAGTTTAAACTTAAGATAAGCTTTATTTTTGGAGAAGGAAGCGATAAACGCCCTCGGTTTCATCTTGTTCCAAGAGAGTGTTGCCAGTAGCCTTACAGAAAGAACCAAAATCTTTTACCGATCCAGAATCTGTTGAAAGGACTTCGAGTGTATCTCCAGAATCAAGTGATTTCATAAGCTTTTTTGCTTTTAATATAGGTAGAGGGCAGTTTAATCCCGTTACGTCTAGATCATGATGTGCCATTGGTTCTCCTTTTTGGTCTATCATGTGTCATTACTCACAACACATTCAAAATATATAAATTATTATATTAATATATTTTGGTATAGTAATTAATTCAACGGTCTACATAATATAAATACTAAAATTAAAAAAAGATGTTATAAAACGTTAATTAGATAAATGATTATAATATTTTCAAGAATTGGATAGATAGATTAATGGAAGAATTACCAATCAAAACGGTTGTTGCAACTTTGGGGTTCTTGCTTGGTCTTATTTTTGGGGGTACCGCGCAAAAAACTAGCTTTTGCACTATGGGTGCTATTTCTGACATTGTTTTCATGGGCGATTGGAATCGATTTCGTGCTTGGATGCTTGCTATTGGGATTGCGATTCTTGGAAGTCAGGCTTTATATCAAATAGGCGTCATTGATCTTAAAAAAGCCATTTATCTGACTCCTAACTTTGGATGGTTTGGAGCGATTTTAGGTGGCCTGATGTTTGGTTTTGGTATGACGATGGGTAGTGGCTGTGGAAATAAAACTCTCGTTAGAATTGGTACCGGAAACCTAAAGTCGCTAGTAGTTCTTTTATTCCTTGGGATCTCCGCATACATGACACTACGTGGCTTGATTGGCCTAGCTAGGGTCGAATTAGAGACTTTAACGTTGATTGATTTAACGGCGAGAAATCTCTCGACACAAGGTATTCCTGAAATATTAGCATTAGCAACCGCCTTGCCATTAAAAACGATTAGTATTGTTTTAACGCTAGGAATTGGTGGAGGGTTAGTCCTATTTTCTTTGAAAAGCATAGAATTTCGCTCTTCAAAGCGTGATATTATATCGGGGATCACTATTGGAGCCTTAGTAGTTTTTGCCTGGTATGTTACAGGTGTTATTGGCAATGATGAGTTTGAGCCAGTACAAGTCACCTCTTTTACATTTATTGCCCCTGTCGGCGAAAGCTTGCAATATTTGATGACCTTTACCGGTTCGAGTATTAACTTTGGTATTTCTACTGTTGGGGGCGTTGTGATAGGTTCTTTTGTAGTTGCAGTAGTTTCAAAAGAATTTCATCTAGAATCATTTGCTGATACAGACGATATGGTACGCCATATAATTGGAGGAATATTGATGGGAATTGGAGGGGTTTTATCTCTTGGTTGTACCATTGGTCAAGGGGTAACTGGCATGTCGACTCTTTCTATGGGATCGTTTCTAGCGCTTCTATCCATTATAATTGGAGGTATATTTGGTTTGAAATATTTAGAGGAAGGAAATTTCAGTGATGCTTTTAAGAACTTTTTTTCTTTTAGTTGATACTGGAATGTTTTTACCAGAGTTTAACCTCCGTCCCTTCAGCTTCCATTCTTCTAGCAAGAGCTTGTAACCAGCGTTGAAAACTAGGTTCCTTTATGTATCCCTTTTCGTGAACGTAAACAAAAGAATTCATGAAGTGGAAAGGTTTCCAGTAGCCAGTTAAACGCCATACTTCTAATTGTTGTCCAGTCTTACTAACTGATGAAGCGGAGTTTTCAGGGAAAAACTGTATAGTTGGGGTAAACTGAACACGATATTTTTTTGCTAGTTTTTTTTCCGTAGTGATCTCACCATCGAAGTCAGTCACTTCCTTATCACCCCATAAGTTTAGTTGTATAACATTAAAATTTTTTCGGATGTAATCAACTATTTCAGGTATTCTAAGATTCTTTCGGTGGATTTCACGGCAATAAGGGCAGCCTTTTTGTTCCCATAAAATGACAAGTTTTTTCCCCTCACTTGCGGCTTCTTCAGCATCTTCGCGAAGATTTAGAAAGGTATTAAGGAACCATTCCTGTGTATGCAAGCCTCCTGGACTGGGCTCTACAAATGGCAACAAGTCTCTTCTTTCACTTTCATCAGCCTTGCCAGGTATGCAGAAAGCAAGATTGCTAAAGGCGAAAATAAAGAAGCCTAAAAGCAAGCGAAAAGTCATTTTATTACTCCTATATAAAGAATTAATAAAAATTATCGATGAACGCAAGAATTAGTTTGTCAAATTAATCTCTATAACTTTTTGTTGTTTCTTACAAAGCTTGTAAATCGCTCTACCCACTTATTGTCTCCAATATTTCTTTGATGGGAAAAGTTAGCTAGAAGATTTTTGATTACAATTCCGTCATATTGCCCATTAATACCGTATCCACGTGTTATTTTATAAGCAAAGATAGTTTTTGCAGGGAGGTTCTCAATTGATGCATAATGAAATTCGTGTGCCGGTAATTCTTTTTCTTTATTTCTAAAATTTATATTTTTCCACGGGTTGTTTTCAGTTTCCCGTAAATGGACATAGCCTCGACCAATTGGCTTCTCATGTATAACTATATTTCCAGGAATGACCCCAGCCATTTTATGTGTGATTCCTTGCCAAGTAAGATCCTGTGCTAAATATATTAACCCTCCACATTCTGCATAAGCCGGCATGCCTAAAGTAATGCGTTTGCGAATATCCTCTCTTAGGGCTTTATTAGATTCTAGCATAGAAGATTGCGTTTCGGGGAATCCCCCGCCGATAAAGAGACCATCAGCATCGGGAAGAGATTTATCAGTAAAAGTGTTGAAGGGTATAAGTTTGGCACCAGCTTTTTCAAATGCTTTTAAATCGTCTGGATAATAAAATCCAAAGGCCGTATCGAGAGCAATAGCGATGCGAACATCAGGTGATGGAATAGGCCTTATTTTTGATTTTAGAGATTTTACTTCAAGAGAGGTAGAAATTCTTTGGAAATGATCAATATCTACATTATTTTCTATAATTTTAGCAATTTCAGTAATGGAATCATCTGCATTACAATTTTCATTAACAGGAATTAGTCCAAGGTGACGCTCGGAAATTGCCATTTCTTTATATTGTCCAATAGCTCCTAAAACCGGTATATCAGTATAATATTCAATGGAGGAACGAAGTTTACTTTCATGTCGTGAGCCACCTACCTGATTAAGGATTACACCAGCAATTTTTATATCTTTATCAAATGCCTGATATCCTAGAAGAACAGGGGCAACTCCACGTGTCATACCGCGTGTATCAACAATAATTACAACTGGTGTTTTTAAAACTTTTACCAGAGCTGCATTACTATCACTGCCATATAGATCTATTCCGTCAAATAAGCCCTTGTTGCCTTCAATTATTGCAAAATCCGCGTTTTTTGCTGTATCTCTATAGGTAGAAGAAATAATTTTATGGCTCATAGTATGAAAATCAAGATTACAACAAGGGCGCCTAGAGGCAAGGCTTAGCCACATAGGATCAATATAGTCTGGCCCTTTTTTAAAGAGCTGTACTTTAAGTTTTCTAGAAGTTAGAACACGAGACAGGCCTAAAGCCAGCATTGTCTTGCCGGAAGATTTGTGTAACGCCGAAAAAAAAACGGATTTCATAATTGGTTTCCAATCAAATGGATACACTTAATAGTTATTTTGTAGGCTCAGTTTCTAATGGTTTATTGTTAGGATCCATTTCAGAATCAGCGAGACTAACCGGTAAGAAACGTAATATTTTAGTACCTATTACAACGAGTATAGCAGAAATAGCTATACCACCTATACCAAGCCCAAGCTCTGGAAAACTAGGTACATAATTATTTATAACACCATCAAAGAATGAGCTTTCTTCAATCATACCAGGAAATAAAATTAAAGGATAAGCCTGACCCCCAATAATAATAACATATAGTTGGGCAAGTCCCCCAATAATAACAAGAACTGAAGACACTATAACACTACTTCTGCTTAATGATTTTTGCGGCCGCATCAAAATAATAAGTGGTAAAAAACAGCCCATGCCAATTTGAACAATCCAGAATTGCCATGTGTAAATACTTCCTGAAGTTAGAAGAAAAGTTTCAAATTCAGTATGTTCAGCAGCGTATAGTCCCGTTAAATGCTGAATTGTTATAAAATAAAGATTGGAAGCTATAAAAATCACCATCAGGTTACCCATACGTTGGACTATATAGTTGCCCAATGGCCGGTTATCCGCGGCGCTTATTCCTATCAAAACAAGAATAAAAATAGCCAAACCAAAGGCAAATGACATGGCTATGAATAGTGGCGCAAGTAACGCAGCATCATAGGCCTCTCTTGCGACAAGAAATCCAAAAATTAATCCAGTACCCGTGGTCAACGCTAACCGCCAAATGAACATTGCGATTCCGGCGTAAAAGCTTAAGCTTTTTATACTTCTATCCATCAGCGTCCATAAATAGATTGCAGCAATAGCTATAAAGCCTGTGTACAAAAAAATATTCCACGCAAAAATAGATTTAAAATTATAATGTGTCATTGCAACGATTAATCTATCAGGGCGACCAAGGTCCAGTAACAAAACCGATAAACCTCCTACAAGTAGGGCTATTGCTAGCAACCCAGAAAGCCGAGCTAGCGGTTTATAGGCTAGACGACCAAAAACGGATCCAATTGATGCTACATTTAAGGCACCTGAAGCAGAAACAATTAGGAATACTGCAAACACATGAGGCAAACCCCAGACAACTTGATTAGTCATGCCAGTGACATAATGCCCGCTATGTTCCATATGCCATGCAGAAACAAGGCCTATAGATGCAATAATTCCTAAAACTGCTAGTATTCCATAATAGGGAATTCCAGTAGTATTGAGCTCCGAATAAGTAAAACTTTTCAAGATACATACATCCTAAAGACCTTTATAGCGCACACCAGGATCTGTGCCTAAGTCAGCTCTGATGCGTCCCGTTGGATATTTTTCTAAGGCCCTGGAGAGCTTGCTATTTGGGTCGTTCATATCACCAAAAATAAGAGCTTTATTTGTCTTAGAACAGGCTTCAACACAAGCTGGCTGTAGATCATTATCAACACGATGAACGCAAAATGTGCAACTTTCAACAGTTCCTTTTCCACGAGGAACGTCAGGTTTTTGATCGGTTAGTGTCTCGTGAATAAATGAGCGTGCTTTGTAAGGACACGCTAACATACAGTAACGACAGCCGATACATGTATGCTTGTTAACTAATACAATGCCATCTTTTCTTTTAAATGAGGCGCCAGTTGGACAAACATCCACACAGGGTGGTTCTGAGCAGTGTTGGCACATAACTGGTAAAGTTTTTTTCACCCCTGTTCTAGGATCTTTTAAATTAACTTTTCGAATCCATTGTGCATCTGTTTGTGGCCGACCATGACCTTTAAGGCCATTTTCATCATTGCACGCGGTTACACAATCGTTACATCCATCTGAGCATTTGTTTGTGTCTACAAGCATACCCCAGCGGACTTTCTCTGTAACAGCCATATTATCAGGCTTAGCTTCTGCTACTCCGTATAGTGTTACACCTGGGGCAATAGTAACACCTGCTGCAAGAGAAGCGGCTTGACTTAAAAAACGACGCCGTTCAGGTGATATAGTCATTGTGGAAATTTCCTACTGACGCGGTAAGCATCCACTGCACTTGGTATGGGAGTGGAATTTATCTTAGCGTGACCCTTTCCTTGTGGGGGCTTTGAAGCATGGCACTCAAAGCAGTCGATTTTGACTGCAGCAAAATCATGGCACGAGCGGCAGAAGTTTTTTGGATCTTGGTAGCTTACAGCTCTTCCTTCGTTATCAAAAACCACATGGCATGCAACGCATTCTTTGAGGCTATGTTTTTTTGTGCGTATACCATCGATTACTGTTCTATCACGCTGGTGCATTAATAGGTCCATGTGGTTAGAACGCATGAAAGCTGTTTCTTCTACGCACTTTTCTCCTTTTCCTTTGGGTGGCGTTGGTACGAAGAAACTACGGTTTTCACCCGCTTTTACGGGTGCGGAAACAAACATGAACAGTAAAAGAAATTTTGCAATCGATCGCACCCAAAACATGGGTTTATTATTCCCCTAATCCCATTTGAATATACCCAGAAGGGCAAACATCTTCACAAATATGGCACCCTATACACTTTGTGTAATCAGTATCCACATAGCGTCCAATAGCATGTGTGTCTTTTTTAACTCTAAAGATAGCATCTTGTGGACAGTAGATCACACAATTGTCACACTCAAAACACAATCCACAACTCATGCATCGTTCACCTTCATGAATGGCTTCTTCTTCTGAAAGGTTTTCAATTCGCTCTTCAAAATTTCCAAGGACATCATTTTCTGAGATGTGAACTTCATTGCGTTTAGATCGTTCATCATAAGGAAAATGCCCTAAAAACAGATCATTGTGAGGAATTATTTGGGTGTCAGAACGATCCTCATAATTGTGGATGGCAAAGTCACTCTCTGATGTTCCCCGTGTTGGGTTTTGGTCATATTCTTCAGGATTGAGGTCACGCTGTTGTAACTCTGAAAGTAAGTTGAAATGGAAAACATCAACCTTTGGCCGACCTTTTAAATTGTTACCGGCTAAGAACTGATTTATGGTGTCAGCTGCAATCTTGCCATGTCCGATAGCAGTAGTTAATAAGTGTGGTCGGATAATGTCACCGCCTGCAAAATGTTTTTCTTTATCTATTATTTTATAAACAGGATCAGTGGTAATAAATCCATTTCCATTATCAATTATGTCAAGGCCTGTCATATCACCCATTTGACCAATGGCAGAAACAACCAGGTCACAATCAATAACAAATTCAGTTCCCTCTGTAGGTACAGGCGTATTTCCGTCCATAGTACATTCAGACATTTTAATTCCTACGGCACGTCCATCGGCGTCAAGCAACACTTCCAGTGGCAAGACGCCGCCACGAAGGTCTACGCCTTCGCGTTGGGCATCATCACGCTCTCGTTCCGCTGCAGTCATTTCTTCTATTGGAAAAAGGGATGTCAGGGTAACGTTAACACCCTCGCGAATGAAAGTGCCAGCTACGTCATGAGCTGTATGACCAAGCACTACATATTCAGGACGATCATTTTCATGTGGGTTTTCTATGGAGCCAATTCTACGAGCAACAGATGCAACATCAATTGATGTATCTCCTCCACCAACAACAACAATTTTTTTTGTTGTGTGTTGTAGGGTCCCCTTGTTAAATGCATCTAAAAAATCAACGCCTGTAATACAGTTTGGAGCATCTCCACCTGGAACTGGAAGAGGCCTTCCTGTTTGGGCACCGATAGCCCAGAAAACGGCATCAAATTCTTTTTCAACTTGTTTTAAGGAAATATCAGATCCAATCCTAGTGCTAGTTTTAGCCTCAACGCCAATAGCTAGGATTCTATTTATTTCTGCATCCACCATATCACGAGGTGTGCGGTAACTAGGAATTCCATACCGCATCATTCCACCCAACTTATCATTTTTTTCAAAAATAGTAACCGAATGTCCGCATCGACGCAGATGAAATGCTGCGGAAAGCCCAGCTGGGCCACCCCCTACTACAGCAACTCTCTTTCCAGTTTCGGATTCAGGGCTTGTTAGCTGCAATTTTTTTTCTATGGCCCAGTCACCTACATATTGCTCGACTGCATTGATGCCTACGAAGTCATCAACTTCATTGCGGTTGCAACCATCTTCACAAGGTGCTGGGCAGACTCTGCCCATGGTAGCTGGGAAGGGGTTGGCTTCGGCCATACGTTTAAATGCGTATTCTTGCCAGGTCATTCCTTCTACAGGAGGTTTGTCCACACCCCGAGCAATTTGTAACCATCCACGTATATCATGCCCAGATGGACAGCTTCCTTGGCATGGGGGTGTTCTATGTACATACGTTGGGCACTTATGACTTTTGTCAGCAAGAAAAATTTGCTCGGATAAAGGCCGTGGTGTGTTGTCACCGTCCTTAAAACGTCGATTTGTAATCTTTGTTTTGTCTGCCATATCATTCATAGTTTGGGCTCTTCAGTATTTGTAATTTCATCTAATTCTTGTCCATCAAGAATAATTGCATTGGAAACTAGTTGATGGATGCTAACTATGCCGTCCATTTCAAAACCATAATGCGGCATAACTTTTGAAAATTGACTTTTGCAAATTGCGCATATGGCTGCCATATGCGTGACACCGTGACTATCTTTAACTTGCTTGAGCGCTTCCATGCGAGGTTTGGCACCCTTAACTCGAAGCTCTAATAGATCATCTGTCAATAGACCGCCACCGCCACCACAGCAATATGTATTCTCACGAATTGTGTCGGCATCCATATCAACATAATTATTACAGACAGCTTTAATTATCTCACGAGGGTATTCAAATTGCCCGCCTGGGTTGTTACCCATGCGTGATGCCCTAGCTACGTTACAAGAATCATGGAAAGTTAATGTCATGTGGTCATTTGCAGATTTATTAAATTTTAATTTTCCTTGTTGAATTAGATCGTGGGTAAATTCGCAAATATGTTGTGGGCATGGAAAGTTAGGATCTAAGAAATCAAAAGGTCCTGCTAGTGTGTTCCAAAAATTGTAGGCTACCCGCCAAGCATGACCACATTCGCCAACAACAATACGTTTGACACCTAAATCTTGCGCAGCCTTACGGATTCGCTCTGCAATATCATGCATTTGTTCGTATGATCCAACAAACAATGCAAAATTAGCAGCCTCTGATGCATAAGACGATAGGGTCCAGTTGACACCAGCTTGATGAAATACTTTTGCATACCCTATTAGGCCATCGACATGTGGTTCGGCGACAAAATCTGCACTTGGTGTTACCAGTAAAATTTCTGCCCCCTCTACATCCAATGGGAGCTTTACAGGAAGACCAATATCATCTTCTATGTCTTCCTCTAGGTCTTCAAGTGTGGCTTTTAGGGCCTTTTCGGGAAGGCCTAAATTATTACTTTTTTCATGAACTTTACCTATAATTTCATTACAGTATTTTTGTCCTTGTCCCACGCTATCCATGATTTCTCGTGCAGCCATTGAAATTTCAGCTGTATCTATCCCATAGGGACAAAAGACTGCACAGCGGCGACATTGAGAACATTGATGAAAATATGAATACCAATCGTCTAAAACCTTTTTTGTCATGTCCTTAGCTCCTACTAGCCAAGGGAACCATTTTCCTGCAAAAGTGAAATAACGTCGATAAACTTTCCGCATAAGATCTTGACGTGCAACGGGCATATTATTTGGATCGCCGGTGCCAAGAAAATAATGACACTTATCGGTACATGCTCCACACTTAACACAAGAATCCATATAAACTTGAAGGCTACGGTATTTTCCTAACAGGTCTCCAAATTTTTCGATCGCTTTTTCTTCCCAGTTATCTACTAGTTCACCTGGAAATCCAATCTTCTCTTGGTGCTCTGCTGAAGCTACAAAAGGTTGACTGTGGGCCATAGCTCCTTCTTGAATCTTTGGAGATTTAATAAAATCTTGAAGAGTGGGAACGTCAAAATCAGCCATTAACGTGTGCCCCTATCTAATTTAGCTGCCCAATCAGCGAGATGACGAACTTCTCTCGGGTTGTCTATTTGGTTGCGTGTAGGACTAAAAAATACCCCCGGGGCGTGAAGAAGCTTTGACAATGGAAATACAATCATAAGAATTATGACTAAACCTAAGTGAATCATTAGTATTGGGTCATTCGGCATGGGCTGCCAATCCAGATAAATTAATCCCAACACAAATGCCTTTACGGCAACTATGTCCGTGTGCTCTACATATCGCATAAACAATCCACTGATCATGATTGCAGCAAGAAGCGCAAGCATCAGGTGATCAGAAGGACTGCTGATATAACGCACCCTTTCAACAGTGAAGCGCCTGATCCATAAGCCACCAAGCCCAAGCACACATGCAAAACCAGCATAGAGACCAAGTGGCTGTATTAGAGAGATAATTGGCCATACTGGCTCTGTAAAATACCTGAGATGGCGGAGAAGAATAAATACTAATGAAGCGTGGAATATGTAGCCAAATAGCCATATCCACTTATTGGACTTGAATAAGCTTTCGAAGAATACTATTTCACGGAAAATTCTCAAGACTACACCACCATATGTAGTTGGTGCAGGCGTTATGGCAATTTTAAGTGGGGCAGGCGTTAAGGAATATTGCCTGATTTTATAAATGACGCCGCCAAAAAGAATTAGCGTAGCAACGTAAAAAAGAGAGCCAAAGATTGCTGTAATCATTTATTTTGCAAATCAGCCATAGGTTTTCCTAAGGCTAGAAAATTGCCTCTACTATTTTGGTTTTTATAATGACCTCAAATACAACCAGTAGGCTTGGGTAAGCCTGCAATTTTACATGCTTGTTTTGCAGGGCCATATGGAAATAGCTCGTAAAGGTATTTGCTGTTTCCTTTATCTGCTCCAAGAGATTTTTTTACTGCCTTGGTAAGCACACGAATTGCTGGGGCAATTTGATATTCTTCATAATAGTCTCGTAGGAAATTAACCACTTCCCAATGGTCATCATTCATTTCAATTTTCTCATCTAAAGCTATAAGATCTGCTAATTCTTTGCTCCAGGTCGTTATGTCTACTAAGTAGCCCTCTTCATCGGCTGGGAAGCTTGATCCATTTAGTTGATATTCCATTTAATTTTCTCCTCTAATTTAAATTTGCACTAATGGCTAGAGCCAAGAGTGCACAGCATCGTATTCAGCCACTAAATCTACAAAGCCATCATAATCAATTGTTTTCACACCATCTATAATAGGTTTGTTGCTCATACCACGTGCGGCTAAATCTGGTCCAAGTATATAGACTTGCAAGTTTTTTAAACAATTAACGATTTCATTTGCAACAGATGTATTTTGTAAAGCCGCATAGACAGCGTCTTCAAACAACAAGATAGCGCTTCCACTTTCTGCTATCCTTAGGCAACTTGAAAGAGCAGTCTTTTCAAATGGTGACTTGTTTACCATGTGCAACATTTTTGTATCTCCACTCATGACGTAATCACCACGTCTTGAGCGTTCATAAGCTTTCCAAGTTGTTTGGAATTTAGAACTTCCACATCAACCAACAGGTCCTCTTCTTTTAATCCTCGAGCTTCTAATGATTCCTTTTCAACATATAGCTTCTCTACATCATATCCATCAAGCGCTCGGTAGGTACGTGAAAAGTTTTTCATATTAATGGCTTCCGTGTCTTGATCCTTAGCGATTTGGTAGACACCGTCATCCATAAAAACAAGGCTGATATCTTGGTCAAAGGCAGCAGAAATAAGAACCACTTCAAGGCTTTCTAAGGCATATATACTTCCGTATGGAGCCTTTCGATTAACAAATAGAAATCTTTTGATTGGTCCGTCAAATTCGTCTTCATATTCTTCCGCCATTTTTAGTCCCCGAATACAACCAAGCGGTCTGCTTCAATACCAGCTTCAATTAGCTGACCAAGACCTGAAATTTGAAATCCAGGAGCTAGGATTTCGTCCTTTATGCCACGTCTAAGCGCTGCAGCTACACAGACAATTAGCTCTACTCCATTTTTTTCAGCCATCTCTGACCAAAGCTGGACAAGATTTCTGTCATCAGATTGTGGCTCGGAAAGTTTATTAGAATTATTGACCCCGTCATGATAAAAAAATACGCGAGTAATTTCATGCCCCTTCTTTATAGCAGCATTTGCAAACTGATAAGCAGAATCGGATGATTGATGAGTAAAAGGGCCTTCATTAACTAAAATTCCGAATTTCATGACTTAACCCTTTTACTTTAATTAATTTTAAAAATGAACGTGCGCAGAGGCATTTAGTGTCTCGCGTCCACTACGGAAGTCATCAATCATATGATGAGTAAATGAGAGGTCAGTTAATTCAAAAAAACGTGTCCAGCCTATACGATCAATCCATTCTCCAACGCGCTCAAAATGGCGTGCATCCTCTTTGTAGGCGAAGAGAATTTTTTTAACTACTGCTGCAACTTCTGGCCAACGAGGCGCATTGTTAGGTAAATTTGCTGCCACTAGCTTATGAAATGTTGGCTTTGTTCGGGCATTTGAATGTTTTCCGCCAACCCAAACTGCAATTTTGGTCGATTCATCGGAGTTAATTTGCATTGGTGGGCATGGGGGGTAGCAAGCACCACAGCACACACATTTTTTTTCATCAACTTCGAGCGATGCCTTACCGTTAACCATAGCAGGACGAATTGCCGCTACTGGGCAACGGGCAATCACGGCAGGCCGTTCGCAAACACCAGCAACAAGATCATGATTAATAACGGGTGGCTTTGTATATTGAACATTTATCGCGATATCTCCTTGACCACCGCAATTAATTTGACAGCAAGATGTGGTAATGCGAACGCGATTAGGCATTTCTTCGGTGATAAACTCTTCATATAGTTCGTCCATAAGAGATTTGACAACACCAGATGCGTCTGTGCCAGGAATATCGCAATGAAGCCAACCTTGTGTATGAGATATCATCGAAACCGAGTTTCCAGTTCCACCAACAGGAAACCCTTCTGATTCTAGTTTTTTAATTAAAGGTTCAACTTGTTCCTCAGTGGATACCATATATTCGATGTTACTACGTGTTGTGAAGCGAACATGTCCTTCAGCTAGGTCGTCAGCGATGTCACATAACAAGCGAATTGTATAGACATCCATTTGCCGCTGAGTTCCGGCGCGCACAGTCCATACTTCGTCTCCATTTTTAGCCACATGATGAAGAACGCCGGGTCGAAGTCTGTCATGCCAATCCCACTCTCCATAATTTTTCTTCAACAATGGGTGCATTAGCGGAAATGGGTCAGGAACACCGTGCTCATCTGGACGGCGTGGCTCAACGTCGGTTTCTACTGTCATAGATTATTCCCCCAACATTAACTTAAAACAGTTTTCAAGCTTTTCCCTATTCGGCTGCTGTTTTAGCCAGCAAATCTTCTTTACCTGATTTGCTATGCTTTTGCCGCCATTTTTCGGCTTCTTCATCGAAGTCATCTGTGCGCACATATGAATTAGTTCTTGGATGACTGATCATATTTATGTCAACATCGACTTCGATGCCCTCAAGGAAATTTTGCAACCCGATACGATCAATAGTTTCGCCAATTCTTTCGTGCTCAAGAGCGTTTTCAGCAAAAAAATCGATACATTTTTCTGCCAATTCTTCCAGAGCTTCGTAATCTTCATCAGTCTCAAGCTTCATAAAAGGAATTATCATTGACCCCATAGTATCACCGATTTTAAGAGATCGTTTTCCACCAATTAAAACGCTAACTCCTTTATCATCGCCAGGGGAAAGCGCTTTGGTCATGACATTTATACAATGCATACAACGCACACAGCTCTTATTGTCAATTTCAAGAGTGTCGTCGTCATTAAGGCTTAAAGCATTTGTTGGGCAGCGAGTGATAACATTATCAATTGTATATTTGCGTCCAGCTTCTTTTACGTAATTTTTAACTTCTTCTTGATTAATTTTTATATCATCTCTCCAAGTTCCAATTACAGCAAAATCAGCACGATGAATGGCATTAACACAATCATTGGCACAGCCTGAAAATTTAAACTTAAATTTGTAAGGTAATGCCGGACGGTGCATTTCGTCTAGGAATGCATTTATGATTGTGCGATGAGCACGTACTTCATCATAGCATGATTGTTCACATCTAGCATGTCCTACGCAACTCATGGAAGTTCTAAGTGCAGGCCCAGCGCCACCTAAATCTAGTCCGATTTTATTTAATTCGTCGAAGGCATCTTGAACTTTTTCAGTTTTACAGCCTTGGAACATGATATCTCCGCTTTGTCCATGAAACGCAATCAGGCCGGAACCATGTTCTTCCCAAATATCACACATGTCGCGTAACATCTTTGTATCATAATGAAACCCGGCGGGCGGTTGAACTCGAAGAGTGTGAAATTCCTTTGAATCAGGAAACTCATCTGCAGCTTCGGAAAACCTTGGAATAATTCCACCGCCATATCCGAAAACACTGACGGTACCACCTTTCCAATAGCCTCGCCGTGTTTTATATGAATGCTCAAGTTGACCAACTAGGTCTTTCATCATTGTTCCATGATCAGTGCCATCGTCATCAGCAAGTCGTTTCAAACCTGTTACGAAGCTTGGCCAAGGACCACTTTCTAGCTGATCTAAAAGCGGCGACTCATGCTTTGATGTTTCTTTATCATTTGCCATTTTAAATCCCCATCCTAAACACTAATAGATTTATTCCACCGTTTTACTATATTCGTTAATTTTTTTTATTTTTTACTAGCTTTTTAAACTGTTCAATCCTACTTATATATCATATTCAAGAAATGTAAATTATCAAGTAAGAAGTTTAAATTTTTATGAATTATTTGTAAGTTTTGATTATTATTTTGAGGAAATTAAAGATTAAGGTAATTTTTCAACTAATATGAATTTTTTAGAAAAACTTCAAACTCTTTCTCTGGCTAAAAACGGCACGAAAGCTAAAGGTTTTGTCGCGGATAAAAACCCCTTCAATTTAAGTGATAATGAAGAATATTTAAGCTGGAGAAATAATAAATTATTGAAATTACCAGTTTCTGCTGATGATTTGTTGGTGAAAATTGAAGATTTTGCATCTCCTAGCAAAGTTGAAAAACAAGCTATAATAAATAGGTGTAATGACTTTAATATGGCAGTTTACGATACTATCCCAAATACAACTAAAGCATTACCCTTAGCTCTGGCCCGCAGTGTTGGATTAAGTAGTTTTGATAGGCCATTATGTTCGGGGGATGATGGCCTTGTAGAAATTACTGTTTTTGAGGGCGGTAGAAAGGGGTCTTATATCCCATATTCTGATAAACCGCTCAGTTGGCATACTGACGGTTATTATAATAAACCAAAAGAGCAGGTTCGTGGATTTCTTTTGCATTGTAGTCGGGATGCCGAAGAGGGTGGTTATTCAGAGTTTATTGATCCCGAAATCATTTATATTAAACTACGAGACGAAAACCCGGAATTTATTCGTGCACTCATGTATAAAGATGCACTAAGCATTCCGGCAAATTTTGAAAATGGAGTAAAGGTTAGAGATGCTTCAACAGGCCCTGTTTTTTCTGTAATATCTGGAGAGCTCCACATGCGTTACTCAGATCGAAAGCGTAATATCGAATGGAAGTCTGATGCATTAGTAACAGATGCTCGTAAAAGGCTATGTAATATCCTACGTAATACAGAAAAAAACATAATTCGCTTAAGGCTTCAGCCAGGACAAGGAGTTATTTGCAATAATGTTTTGCATCGTCGTTCTGGCTTTAAAGATTCTACTAATAAAGATAAAAAAAGATTATTATTTCGCGCCCGATACTTGAATAGAGTTTCAAAAAATATATGTGTTGAGGACAATTAAATAATACTTTGAAAGGTTGGTTTCGTGATGGCACTTCCTCCTACAAGACTTAGCGAGTTAATAATTAGACACCCTGAAGTTAATACTTTTAGAGACTTTTTAGATACCATTAGTAAATATGCTGAACATGGAGAAGGGAATTTGCTTGACGTCGATTTAAAGCCTGATTTTCCTGATACACCTCGTAATTGGGAGTTCTTAGTGGAATCGGCATATGTATGGGGGGAACGTTGACGTCCCAGAATCTTCGCAGCTTAAAGAAGTTGAAAGCTCCTTTAGGTGGCGAAGTTGAGTTGTTGGAACTAGATTATGATGGTGGAGCAAAATTGCTACGTGTTCGAATTCGCCAAGGCTCAAGATTCACAGATTTAGATCTTGATCCAGACACGGCTAAGATTTGGGCTTCTACAATGGCGGGGTGGGCGTCTTTGTCTTTATAAGAGCCTTTAATTGGCTGCAAATAATTTTTAAAAGTCAAATAATATAATTATTTGTTTTTTTTATTTAGATTATTTATTATTCTTATATAGTATTATACCGATTATATAATT
>JAYZEZ010000005.1:0-259991 GCA_036337015.1 Pseudomonadota bacterium
CAATAAATCTATTTTATATAAATAAAAAAATATAATGGAGTAACTAAAATGATTTTTGTATTTAGTGAGTAAAACAAAAATTAAGTCCACTTTTGCTCGAAAAGTCTGGGACTCACGTGGACTGCCAACAATCGAAGTGGAAGTAACACTTAACTATAACGCAAAAGGGCGCGCAACTGCTCCATCTGGAAGATCCATTGGAACTGGTGAAGCAGTGGAAATTCGAGATGGAGGCATGGGTTTCAAAGGTTTTGGTGTTAATCGTTCTATTGAAACTGTTAACAGTAAAATAGCCCCCCTCCTAAAGGGGAAAGATGCTTCAAACCAAGTAACAATTGATAAGTTATTGATAGACCTTGATAATACGGCTGATAAAAGTTGCCTTGGATCAAACGCAATGATTGCGACGTCAATAGCAATAGCAAAAGCTACGGCCGATGCTATGAAAATGCCATTGTGGCAATACCTCCATGAAAATGAAAACACACTAGATTACCCAACGCTTCCATTACCTGAAGTAGAAATATTTGGTGGAGGCGCTCATGCCAATAAACGCGTTGATGTACAAAGTTATATGGTAACTGCTATCGGTGCAGAAACTTTTAATGAGGCACTTGAATGGTCTGCCAGTGTCTATCATGCTGCAACAAATTTGATGGAATTAGATGGTAAACTCATGGGAGTTTCTGATGAAGGTGGGCTATGGCCAGAATTCAAAGATAACGAGCAAGCTCTTGAATTT
This sequence comes from Pseudomonadota bacterium, assembly GCA_036337015.1. Taxonomy (GTDB): domain Bacteria; phylum Pseudomonadota; class Alphaproteobacteria; order Rhodospirillales; family Casp-alpha2; genus Casp-alpha2. The sequence goes on from JAYZEZ010000005.1 coordinate 743, forward strand.
CTACTTCGTGCTATAGAGTCTGCTGGACTAACCCCTGGTCAAGATATAGCTATATCGCTAGATATTGCAGCATCTCAGTTTGGAAGCAAAAATAACTACTATCTTTTGTGTGATGGTAGAGAGTTAAATTCAGATGAATTATCTGGTTTGCTTGTTGATTGGACTGAACGTTACCCTATAATTTCAATTGAAGACCCTATGGCAGAAGGTGATAAAGAAGGATTTGTTCGCTTTACTTGGGCTGTTGGTAAGAAAATTCAAGTTATTGGTGACGATTTTCTAGTTACAAAAGCAAGTCGTATTAAAAGTGCAGCACGTGATAGCGCATGCAATGCAGTGATGATCAAGCCAAATCAAGCTGGAACATTGACAGAAACCCGCAAAGCTTTAGAAGCAGCCGTTAATTCGGATCTTGGTACGGTTATATCAACAAGATCAGGGGAAACAGAAGACGTTTCAGTAATTCATATTGCTGTAGGTTGGAGTATTGAACAATTAAAGATTGGTTCTATTACACGTGGTGAACGAACAGCTAAATGGAATGAAGGGCTTCGCATAGCAGAAAGCTTAAATAATGGCGGCAGATTAAGACATATTGATAGATTTTCATGGAGGAATAGGGCGTGAAGACTTAAATAAAAATATTCAGCTTGTAGCTAGTTCCAGTCTAATCTCATCTATTTTTTTCTGTATCAAATCAACAGATTCTTTTTTTTCTAAACGTTGCTCTTTTGTTAACCCACATTCATTAGGATAGTCATCTGCATTTTGCAACTGAACAATAAATGAAGATAGTGTATCTTCAAATTCACTTAACCTAAGTTTCAACTGCCTTCGTTCTGGTGATTCTTTCTTGGCCAGCCACTTGCGATATATAACTGTAACTATAATACCAACCAATAAAATACCGTAAAACCAAAATAGTGCATGCCCAACATCCTCATCTCCACTCAGTCCAAAATGAGCATGCGCAGATACATCTTGAAATAGAATATTTAAAAAAATAATAGTCAAAAAAACATAATTTCTCATAACTAGAAAAACCTAATTCTCATAGCTACCAAAACTAAGAAAAACAACGTGGATGTTTTATGACCCTGTAACGAAGTAAATGCCACGTGTCTCATAAGTATAATCAGATTCGTACGACATAATCCCAATAAATACTAATAGAACCAAAGGTGGGCCTAATATAGCGTAACTCAAGGCTAATCTTTCCCACTTAATATGCATGAAAACTGCAATTATGTAGCCTGCTTTTAAAAACATAAAGATGAGAATCAAAGTCCACCGGGTGTAACCCTGAACGTGATAATAATCAACCATATATGAAAAAAAACTTAGTACAAATAGCAATCCCCAGACCTTAAAATAAATCCCTAAAGGATGCTGCTGACCTTCTTCCTGTGCCATGTTCTACCCTACCAAAGATAAAAGAATGCAAAAATAAAAACCCAGACTAAATCAACAAAATGCCAATAAAGTCCCATAGTTTCAACGATATCGTAACTACCTTTTTGGCTGGTAAAAAAACCACGTTTTTCAGTATCGTAATCACCTCTCCAAACTTTGCGTGCAACTAAAATAAGGAAAAGCACACCAACTGATACGTGAAAACCATGGAAACCAGTAACCATAAAAAATATTGCACCGAATTGAGGAGCGCCCATAGGATTCCCCCAAGGGCGAACACCTTGATCAACAATCAACTTAGTCCATTCAAAAACCTGCATTCCAACAAAAGATGCACCAAGTAATGCTGTAATAATTAGAAGCAAAGCTGTCTTGTTCTTATCCTTGCGATAACCATAATTAACAGCAAGAACCATTGTCCCGCTAGAAGTAATAAGAATAAATGTCATTATCGCTATTAAAATTAGTGGAATTGGATCGCCACCAAAAGACAAAGCAAATACTTCGCTTGCAGAAGGCCATACGTCAGTAGTCGACATCCTTACAGTCATATAAGCAATTAAAAAACAGGAAAAGATAAAGGTATCACTAAGCAGGAAAATCCACATCATCGCCTTTCCCCAAGGAACATTTTTAAATGCTCTTTGATCGGACGACCAATCTTCTGCAAGGCCAGACAACCCAGGGGTTTGTCCTGGTTTTTTAATAGAAGTAACTGAATCAGAAGGCGTCATAATTATCTAATCCTTTTAACTAATCAACAACAGGCCAAATAAAATAAGCCAAATAATTAACAGGTAATGCCAGTAGGTTGTACAAAGTTCAACACTGAGACGAATATCTACTACAGAAGCACCACGTAATAACTTATATACACTCCGCCCCCAAGCAACTAAACCGCCCAATAAGTGCAAGCCATGCAAAGCTGTTAATAGGTAAAAAAACCCATTAGCCATATTGAGGCTAGCGTAATAACCAAGTCCAGCTAATTGTTCCCAAACATACAATTGTCCAATTATAAAAGCGAATGACAAAATTCCACCAATTAAGAGTCCGTCACGCACAGAAGTTAGGATATTTCGACGGCAGCTTTTCGTTGCCCATTGCATAGCTACACTGCTTGCAATTAGCAAAGCTGTGTTAATCCATAACATCCAAGGTTCTGGCATCGGCTTCCAAGTGGGAAAATACATCCGGTCTGCATAGCCAATAATTGTAAGTATGAATATGACTGAGATTGTGCACAGCAAAAACCTGAGGGCAACCTTACCCGTTGGTAGAAAGGATGTTCCTTGAATGTTAAGACCCTCATCTGCAGATGGATCCGCAAGCCAAGGTTTTTTTGTTAATTCTGTAAAAATACCCAAAATTCAGTACTCTCGAAACCAATAAACCTATGAAGACTTTTTAACTTTGTCAGGCGCTAAGTTCTGCGGCACATAATCAGCTTCAACGCCTGGCACACTATATGCGTATGCCCACCTATATACCACAGGTAATTCATCTCCAAAGTTACCATGACCTGGAGGCGTTGTAGCACCTTGCCATTCAAGTGTTGTTGCTTTCCAAGGATTTTCACCAGAAAGCTTTCCTTTAAAAATACTAATAAGAATATTGGCAATAAAAACAACCTGAGCAAAACCAACAATTAAAACCATTATCGTTATAAATTCATTTAGCGTAGCTGCAGACGGAGGTATGAAAGATGTTTCTCCAATTTCAAAATAACGTCGAGGCACCCCAACAAATCCTAGATAATGCATTGGGAAATATATGAGATAGCTACCTAAAAACGTTACCCAAAAGTGAAATTGCCCCCATCCCTCATGAAGGTATCTACCGGTCATAAGCGGAAACCAGTGATAAATAGCAGCAAAAATAACTAATACAGGAGCAATTCCCATAACCATATGAAAGTGGGCTACGACAAATAATGTATCAGACAACGGAATATCCACAGCAACATTTCCTAGGAACAATCCCGTAATTCCACCATTTAGAAACGTTAAAATAAAAGCAATACAAAAAAGCATTGGTATAGTTAGATGAATATTACCCTTCCAAAGAGTCAGCACCCAGTTATAAAGCTTAAGAGCAGTAGGTACTGCAATGATTAGTGTTGTGGTTGCAAAGAAAAAACCAAAATAAGGATTCATACCACTAACATACATATGATGTGCCCAAACAATGAAACTTAAGCCACCAATTATCACTATTGCCCACACCATCATTCTATAGCCAAATATATTTTTTCGAGCATGAGTACTAATAATATCAGAAACAACCCCGAAAGCAGGTAAAGCCACAATATAAACTTCTGGATGTCCAAAGAACCAAAACAAATGCTGAAATAATAATGGACTTCCACTTTCATGACCGAGGAGCTCACCAGCTTGGATAATTTCTGGCATAAAAAAGCTAGTGCCTATAAGCTTATCCAACATAGACATTATCCCAGCTACAAACAGAGCGGGAAAAGCTAGTAAAGCTAGAATTGTGGCTACAAAAATACCCCAAACTGTAAGGGGCATACGCATCAAGGTCATACCGCGTGTTCTAGCTTGTAAAACAGTAACTACATAATTAAGGCCACCCATAGTAAATCCAATAATGAAAATAACAAGGGAAACGAGCATTAAAATGATGCCCCAAAAACTGCCAGGTGTGCCCTCCAAAATAGATTGAGGTGGGTATAGAGTCCAACCAGCACCAGACGCCCCACCAGGAACAAAAAAACTAGCGGCCAAAATCAATACAGCTAAAAGATAAGTCCAGTAGCTAAGCATATTTAAATACGGAAAAACCATATCCCTTGCACCAACCATCAAAGGTATAAGGTAATTTCCAAATCCCCCAAGAAATAAGGCCGTCAAAAGATAAATGACCATTATCATACCGTGCATGGTGACATATTGATAATAACTTTCTGGAGAGATAAATGAAAATGTTTCAGGAAAGCCAAGCTGTAAACGCATTAGCCAAGACAACACGAGTCCAACAAGGCCAATTAATATAGCCGTAGCAGAATATTGAATCGATATAATTTTTGCATCTTGCGAAAACACCCACTTCGTCCAAAAACTTTTAGCATGGTATAGATAAACCTCTTCTGTCTCTGCGGGTGGAACTACACCGGTTTCATCCATAATTCCTTCACTCATTTATTTATCCTCTAACTTGAAACTCAGAAATTTAACGAATTGCTGGACTTAAATTGATTTTACTTACAGTTGTTATGTCTTTCCCAACCGGCATTTCAGATGATTTAGCCAATTTTATAGCTTTCACCGATTCGGGGTAGAGCTCCGCAAAAGTGCTCTGTTCACCCAACCATTCCTTATAGTCAGGGGTATTATCAACTGTAACAGAACTACGCATAACATGATGACCAACGCCACATAACTCCGCACAAAGAACATCAAATGTCCCTGTTCTAGTAGGAGTAAGCCAGAAATAAGTAACCATTCCTGGAACCAAATCCATCTTTGCGCGAAATTCAGGAACATAAAAATCGTGCAAAACATCTGTTGAGCGTAATAAAACCTTTATTGGGCCACCCATTGGTAGATGAAGGTCATCTCCCTCAATTAATACATCGTCATTTCCATTTTGATCATTAGGGTCTATTCCAAATGGATTATCATCGTTAACCAATTTAAGACTTGTAGTTCCCAATTTTCCATCTTTTCCGGGAAGCCGATAATTCCACTCCCACTGCTTACCTACAACCTCGATTTCGGCAGCACCTTCAGGCACAGTAACAAAGTCATTCCAAGCCATTAATCCGGGTGTTAATAGCCCAATAACACCAAGAGATGTTAACCCAGTTAGCCAAAGTTCAAGTTTATGATTTTCTGGCTCATAATCAGCACGACGATCCTTATTGTATCTAAAACGATAACAACAATAAGCCATGAAAAGAATTACAGCCACATAAACAACACCAGTTATCCAAAAAGTAACATCTATTGCAAAGTCTATATTACCCCAATTAGAAGCGATAGGTGTTGACCACCAAGGCGTCCATATATGAAATGCAACAGAACCAATGGCCAATAATATTAGGACAAATGCCATGAACATAACTGTAAACCCTTCAAAATTAATTTTTAATTTATTATATAATTTCTAAAAAAAAAGAATTAAAGTAAAGTCCTTAAAAGCTTGATAACATAATAGCCATTAACACTTCAAACCCATTTACAAGAAATCAGTTAATTAATTATATTAGTTCAACATATCAAAATCAAAAAATAGATTTAATGTAATAAAAAATGTCTAACTGAGCTTTTAATATATTTTAGGCGTTCCTATAACTATAGTAGCTTATTATTCATACCTATTAGGATAAAAATCAATGCCTCCTCTTTTAAAAACACTTCTTCTTGCAGTACCAACAACAGGATTGGTAATATTTTACCTATTATTTTTTCTCTATCCTCATTGGTTTCCAAAATAAAAATTTAAAATAGCCAACTAAACGCCCTACTTTACATTCAATATATCAACGCATCATTTATATCACTCAACAACTTTTTAAATTCTTTCTAATACATTCACGATTTAACTATTCTGCGATTGCAATTTCTTTAGTTGTCATTTTCTTTATGATTTAATTTATACTTTTTGAAGCATCTTTATCAAAAGCGGACACCTGCATTTTTATATCAGCCATCCAATACAGACCCGCACTTCCATAAAGAACAACAAATATCAAACATAAGGTTGCTGTTTGGTTTTTCATTTTATAATTAAAAGAAATTGTTTAGATAAATCTATTTAGAAATTGGTGCGGACGGCGGGACTTGAACCCGCATGGGCTTGCGCCCGAGAGATTTTAAGTCTCTTGTGTATACCAATTCCACCACGTCCGCGTTTAGTTAAAACCTACTTTTCAAAAAATGTTTACACAAGGGTATCGCCTCTTTTGACACAAGTGTTTACAATAATGAACATGAATAATTCTACAGAAAAAAATAATTCTAAAGAAACTAGCCAGAATGCACCAGTCTTTGACAATGATTTTCGACTAAATTTAGAAAATCTAATTAGGTGGCGACGAGATGTGCGTAGATTCGCACCTGACCCTGTGGATGATAAGCTAATTGATGAGCTGCTTAGACTAGCAGCGCTGGCGCCTAGTGTAGGTAACAGTCAACCGTGGCGTTTTGTAAAAGTCAAAAGCAAGAAACGGCGTACACACATTATTGAAGATTTTGAAGCTTGTAATGCTGATGCATTAGCTGACTACGAGGGAGAAAGAGCAAAGCTTTATGCATCTTTAAAACTATCTGGTATGCAGGAGGCTCCAATCCATTTAGCTGTTTTCTGTGATGAATCAACTATTGATGGACATGGTATTGGTCAAAAAACTATGCCTGAAATGCTTCCATATTCTGTTGTAGGTGCCTTAGGAACGTTGTGGTTAGCCGCACGAGCTCATGGTATTGGCATGGGTTGGGTTTCAATAATTAATCCTAAAATTGTTACTAAAATTTTAGATGTGCCCAAAGAATGGTCTTTAATAGCATATTTATGTCTAGGATATCCTGAAGAAGAACACATTGATCCAGAACTTCAACGTTATGGTTGGCAGGACCGAATTGATATTTCTAGCTTTTTATTAGAACGATAAAATTATAGAGTTAAGTGAAAAAGTGTTTTTATGATTTAGTAATGAATTAACTTTCAACGGCAAGGATCTCGGCTACTAAATTATTAATTTCCTCAGTAGCAGCATCCAATTTATTTGGATCGGAACTTCGTGCAACAAGGCAGGTTCCTAGTTTTCCGTCTCTAAAAAAAGGATAGCTACCAATATCAACATCCGGATAGTTAAGCTGAATGTTTCCAAGAGATTCTGCTATTGCACCTTCTTGAACACTAGCTTCAATTGACTTAGATAACACTGGTGGGCCGCCCTTGAGATCTCCCTTAATGCTATCAAACATGGCTTGTACGATTCGTGGGACACCAGCCATGACAAATACATTCTCAATCTTATACCCAGGCGCAACTGAAATTGGATTATCAATAAGCGATGCTCCTTCTGCAACATCAGCCATTTTCATGCGTGACTCATTTACATCTTCAGGCTTATATCGTTTTAATAACAATGCTTCCGCTACAGGATGGCGCACAACATCAACTCCAAAAGCTTTACTTACACAAGCGGTAGTAATGTCATCGTGCGTCGGTCCAATACCACCAGTGGTGAAGAGATAATCAAACCGTGACCTGAGGTCATTAATTGCTTCAATAATGTCAATTTCAACATCAGGAACAATACGAACCTCACTCAAACAAATACCTAGTTTAACCAAACCCTGGCCTAAGAATTGCACATTAGCATCTTGCGTACGTCCCGAGAGGATTTCATTCCCTATTATAAGAATGGCTGCTGTAGTAATTTTGTTTGACATCTTATACCTTATAACAAATCACGGAGTGTAGCAATTAGAGGCGCATCTGCCGGTAGCATTTTATAGTCTGTCAGTCGATTTGGAATCACCCATTTTAACAATTGTCCCTCCATAGGAGTTACTAGGCCTTGCCAAACTCTGCAAATATAAAGTGGCATCAACAAATGAAAATCTGGATATACATAGGAAGAAAAGGTTAAAGGGGCTAAGCAACTTTCTGTTATGTCAATGCAAAGTTCCTCCTTAAGTTCCCTAACTAATGCTTCTTCTGGCAATTCACCTTTTTCAACTTTCCCCCCAGGAAACTCCCATAAACCCGATAGTTTTTTTCCATTTGGGCGTTTAGCAATGAGCACGCGGCCATCATAATCAACTAATGCAACTGCCACTACTAAAAGTGTATTTGTAAAGCCTTCAGGCTTTTTGAAAAAAGACTTCATACAGCTTATATCAGGATCGATAATCGGCATTGATATCTATATATCCATGGGTCAAATCACAAGTCCATACTGTAGCAGATCCGATGCCCTCTGGACTTAAACCAACATCTACAACTATAGAAATGTTAGAACCTTGCATATGCTTTATGATTGACTTTTCATCAAGGTTGACTATTCCACAACCATTTTGGGCAACAGTTATACCACCAATAGAAATTCCTAATTTATCAGCGTTAATAGATTCTCCAGATTTTCCCACTGCCATTACAATTCGCCCCCAGTTGGCATCCTCTCCAGCAATCGCAGTCTTAACCAAAGGGGATGTTGCAATTGAAAAAGCTATTCTTTTAGCTGCTATATCCGAGTGTGCTGATTTTACGGTAATGCTGATAAATTTAGAAGCTCCCTCACCATCACGTACTATTTGATGCGCCAAATCTGTGGTTACTAGATCTAAAGCATTCTTAAAATTAAAAAGAGCCTCATCATCTGCTGTCTTAATTTTTTTGTGTGGCCTTCCAATCCCAGTGGCAAACAACAAAACAGTATCACTAGTCGAAGTATCAGAATCAATGGTAATTGAATTAAAAGATCGATCAACAGAATTAGTTAAAAGTGATTGTGCAACATTAGCTGGTAAAGATGCATCAGTAAAAACAAAGGCCATCATGGTTGCCATATCAGGATGTATCATGCCTGAACCTTTAGCAATTCCATTAATTGTAATCTTTTCTCCTCCAATTTCCGTTGTTTGGGTAGCACCCTTTGTAAAAGTGTCAGTAGTCATTATTGCCTTAGCACTGCTTTCCCACTCCATCTCTGACAAACCAGCCTTAAGCATTGGTAGGCTTGAAATTATTTTTTCAACTGCCAATGGCTCACCAATCACCCCAGTGGATGCAATAAAAATTTTTGAAGGCCTACTTGCTAGTAAATCGGCTGCTGTTTCTACAGTCTGTTCTACAACCTGAACTCCGCCCTGCCCAGTAAACACATTAGCTCCACCAGAATTTACAACCAAACCACGAGCAAGACCGCCCTTTAAAGCCTTCCTAGACCACTTGACTGGAGCCGAAGCCATAAGCGATTTTGTGAAAACTCCAGCTACCGTTGTACTGTCTGCAAGCTCTACAAACATTAAATCATTTTCACCATTTTTTTTGAGCCCACAGCAGCCAGAGGCAAGCCGCACCCCAGGGATAGCTTCCATGACTGGAAAGGCTGGAGGCGCTAAAGGTGAAACTTTTTGTTCAGACTTTTTCACGATCATTACGAAATTATTATAAATTCTGTTGAATCTTTTTTAACCAACTAATTCTAATTAACGAGCAGATATAATTATATAAAATTTTAATTTTCAATCTGTTTTCGAGATGTGCCGTCAAGATTGAAAAGCGTAATTTTAGAACCCTTCCTTAATCCTTTAATAAATGCAGCCACTCTTTCTTGCAGTAATGTATTGCGTAATTTAGATTTCATTGATTCGAAATTTGGAACTTCAATTTTTTTTCGCTTAACAACCTTTATAACATGCCAGCCAAATTGAGTCTTTACCGCTTTCTTAGTATGAGTTCCTGGCTTTAATTTATATGCTGCTTTTTCAAATTCTGGTACCATTTGTCCAGGACCAAAGAAACCCAAATCGCCCCCATTAGAGGCTGATGGTCCTATAGACTGATTCTTTGCTAATTCTGCAAAATTACTACCCTTTTTAAGCAATGAGATGACATCATTTGCTTCCTTTTCAGTTTTAAGAAGAATATGGCTGGCTTGAATTTGTTCAGCAGTTGAAAGTTTTTGAACTTCTTTCTTATAAAGTTGGAGTAAGTTAACATCCTTAACTTTTGCCTTTAAAACTTTATCCAAAATCAATTCTTGCAATACTTGCTTTTTGATCCACTCCATTTGCAATTTAAATTCTGTTGTTTTATCTAATTTTTCTTGCATAGCTTTAGCTGCAGCTAGATGTGTATCAATCAAGCTATCTACCAGACTCGGTAAAATTTCCTCTATAGGGATACGTTGAAATTTTTTAGGCAGCCTTTTGTGTGCAGCCTGAACTTGAGAAAAACGAATCTCACTTCCGTTTACTACGGCAACAATAGGGTCTTCCGCAGCTATCACATTACTTCTATTTAATGTTATAACCACAAACAGGAGAACAAACATTATTATGCGCAAAAGCATTTTTTGTTCCTTTCCATGAAACATATTACCATGTAACGATAATTTTTTAATTTTTTAAAGGCATCATGCACAATGCACCTACAAGAACAAGATGTCATAATTGATCAATTCACCAAGAATTGACCAACGTAAAATTTGTAATTTGATAAATTAATCAACTTCGAAATTCTAATTATCATAGAAATATATAACTTTGAAAAATCTATGAATTAATTTACCTGCATTGACACAGCCTAATTGTGCCCCTATTTCTCTTTTTGAATTTTTTCGTGGTGGAGGGAAAAAATTTTTAAACCTCTATCAGTATTTATCTTATACCCAGGATGCCTTTAAATGCTGGAATCCATTGCCAAGCGTTTGTTCGGCTCCGCCAACGATCGTTTTTTAAATAAATTGAAACACATCGTTCAGGCTATCAATGCGCTAGAACCTTCCCTCGAATCTTTAAGTGATAGTGATTTAGCGGCTCGTACAAACTGGCTTAAACAACGGCTTTCAAATGGGGAGCCAATTGACGATTTATTGATAGATTCTTTTGCCACTGTTCGCGAGGCCGCAAAAAGGATTTTAGGCGAACGCCCCTTCGACGTCCAGATCTTAGGGGGCATTGTATTGCATCAAGGTATCATTGCAGAAATGCGTACTGGAGAAGGCAAAACACTGGTTTCAACCATGCCAATATACCTGAACGCTTTAAAAGGGGAAGGTGTCCATCTAGTAACCGTAAATGATTATCTAGCAGAGAGAGATGCGAAATGGATGGGCGACATATATAAATTTTTGGGCTTAAGCGTAGGTGTTATAATTCATGATATGAACGACAATGAACGAAAGGAGGCTTATGCCGCTGATATTACTTACGGAACAAATAATGAGTTAGGATTTGATTATTTACGAGATAATATGAAATTTTCCCTCGACGAAATGGTACAAAGACCTTTTTCCTTCGCAATAGTCGATGAAGTGGATTCAATACTTGTTGATGAGGCACGAACACCACTTATAATATCTGGGCCTACCGAAGATGTATCAGAACTTTACGAAGCAATTGATCATCTGATCCCAAAACTATCAAAGGAAGATTACGAAAAAGATGAAAAAGCGCGTGCTGTTACGCTTACTGAGGTTGGTACAGAAAAAATAGAAATTTTTCTCAAAGAATCTGGATTAATTACGCAAGGAAACCTTTACGACTTAAATAACGTTTCTTTGGTGCACCATACTAATCAAGCATTACGCGCGCACACATTGTTTGCTCGAGACACTGATTACATAGTTAAAGATAATAAAGTAATAATCATAGACGAATTCACAGGACGAATGATGGAGGGTCGGCGTTTTTCTGAAGGTCTTCACCAGGCACTCGAAGCAAAAGAAAAAGTTGAAGTGCAATTAGAAAACCAAACCCTAGCTTCGATTACTTTTCAGAATTATTTCCGTATGTATCCTAAACTAGCTGGTATGACTGGCACTGCAATGACAGAAGCAGGAGAGTTCTCTGAAATATATGGACTAGATGTAATCGAAATTCCAACAAACTTACCATGCATTCGTTCAGATAACGATGATGAGGTCTATAGAACAACCCAAGAAAAAGATGCAGCAATTACAAAACTAATAGGCGAGTGTAAAGAACAGAAACAACCAGTACTAGTTGGTACTGTAAGTATTGAAAAATCAGAACACCTATCAAATTTATTGCAAAAAAAAGGAATTGAACACAACGTTTTAAATGCACGCTATCACGAACAAGAAGCTAAAATAATTTCACAAGCAGGTGCACCAGGCTCTGTGACAATTGCCACAAATATGGCTGGACGAGGTACAGATATTCAGCTTGGAGGTAATATAAATATGCGCATAGCCCAAGAAGTTAAAGATAACAAAAATTCCGAGACTTATAGTCAACATGTGCGTGAGATTCGTGAGGAGATTTCAAAAAATAAGAAAATTGTTCTAGATGCCGGTGGTTTAATGGTGATTGGTACCGAACGACACGAAAGTCGTCGAATTGATAATCAATTACGTGGTCGTGCAGGACGGCAGGCTGACCCGGGAGCTTCTAATTTTTTCCTATCTCTGGAAGACGATTTGATGCGTATATTCGGATCTGAACGAATAGATAGCATGCTTCAAAAACTAGGGCTTGAGAAAGGTGAAGCAATAATTCATCCATGGGTTAATAAGGCGCTAGAAAAGGCCCAGCAAAAAGTTGAAGAACGTAACTTTGAAATTCGTAAAAACTTACTAAAATTTGATGACGTTATGAATGATCAGAGAAAAGTAATTTACGAACAAAGAAAAGAATTAATGGCGGTTAGTGATGTATCTGATGATATTTCAGAAATGCGTGCACAAGTTCTGGATGAAATGATCTCTAGTTGCATCCCAGAAAAAGCGTATGCAGAACAGTGGAAGATAGAAACGTTGCATGAAGAAGTACTACGCGTCTTTGCCCTTGATTTACCAATTGCAACATGGGCGAAAGAAGAGGGAATTGCTGATGTCGAGATTCACGAAAGGCTAACTAAAGCAATAAATCAACATAATGAAGATAAAATTCAGACTTACGGAGCAGAAGTAATGCGTGATGTAGAAAAAAGTCTGCTTTTACAAATACTTGACCAATTATGGAAAGATCATCTGTTATCCCTCGATCATCTCCGCCAAGGAATAGGTTTGCGATCGTATGCCCAACAAGACCCCCTGAACGAATATAAAAGAGAAGCATTTAATCTATTTGAAGAGATGTTAAGTATACTGCGTGAAAGAATAACTCAGGTAATTTCACATTTAGAAATGGAGATCGAGGGAATAGACCTATCTTTACTGCAAAGGCCCGAACAAGTAATGACGGAAGGCAGAGAGGATCCAGCGTTTATAGGCGATGCAACTTTTTCAGAACCAATTGAGAAAAATGATGATAAAAAAATTACCCAGGTAACCCGACGGCAAGCAGCAGAAAAACTAGACCCTGACGATCCTACAACTTGGGGGCGGGTATCACGCAATTCGCAATGCCCTTGCAATTCAGGTCGTAAATTCAAACATTGCCATGGTAAAATAACATAAAAGAAATCCTAAATTTTTTCTTTTTCCAAAACAGCAATCATATTTGGCGTCCATACTACTGGAGTTACTACTAGGATCTTAGATAAAATCTTATGTAGTATACATTCAGCGAATTTTCTAAACGGGCTTCCACGTCTTTGAGGAAAAAAAGAAAGAGCTTTCAAACCGGCTGCCTGCCCTAATTGCTCTAAGCTATTAGGAGTAAAAGCAGTTTTATGTGTTAAATCTGCATATTGGTGAATACCACCCCATGGCGAAGACATATTAGGCACACGAATAATAATTCGGCCATCTGGCTCCAAAATATTTTTGACTTTTTGTAATAACCGAACCCCATCTCCTGCGGAAAAGTGTTCCAGAACATCAAACATCACTACACAACCAAAATACTTACCTGAAGATTCATGTTCAAAGAAATCCCATATATCTCCTACAATAACATGATCACTTAAACCGTCTTCCATCACTGCTATGGCATTAGCATCCTGTTCAACGCCAATAAAGTAATGTACACCTTTAAGCTTCAAATAAGATAGAAATTCTCCTGTTCCTGAACCAAGTTCAAGAACTGAGGTTTCTTGCGTACACTTTGCAGGATACCAGAACTCTTGATCAAACCAAGCAACATGCTTTGCCTTTAGAATTGGCGTTAGATAACGCTTAAAAGCAGCATAATTATTGTAAAAGTCTTCCGGTTTATCATAGTTCATACCCTTGTATCGGATATTTTTTCATTATCCTCAAGCCACAAAACTCTGAAGTCTGGCTTAAAACATACGATGTTGTATTATACAACCTATGAAAAAGACTAATTTTTGGGACAGAATAACGGTTGTACTAGTTGCTCGTAATTCTGAAAAAATTCTTCCTACATCGCTTCGCTCAGTTGCAAGGGCACGAAGAGTAATTTTAATTGATGCATTGAGCACCGATGAAACGATTGCAGTAGCACAATCAAATCATAATTCTATAAATGTAATTAAATTAGTTGAAGACAGAGGACTAGGCGAAGGCACTAACAGAGGCTTTTCCATTGCCAAAACTGAATACGTCCTGAATATAAACCCGGATACAAAATTTTCTGATAATTGTATTAAACAATTAGTCTTAACAGCAGATGCTAATCCTAATGCTGCTGGCATAGCACCAATTCTTACAAATTCTAATGACAAAATAGACTTAAGTGTAATGGGACCTTGGGAAAAACGTCACCATGCTATATCCATACTCCCCGAAGGTCCTTTTTGCACTTGGTTTCTAACAGGAGCCATTGTTTTATGGCGTTTATCAATTTTCCAAAAAATTGGTGGATTTGACGAAGATATTTTTCTTTATAACGAAGATACCGACCTCAGTATCCGAGCAATGCAAAAAGGCTACCCCCTAATTATTGATCCAGCAGCCAAAGGTTATCATTTTGGAGGTCATTCAGAAGAAATGTCTTTAAAGAGCCGTATCAGGAGAGACAAAAATATGATGTGGGGCTTTTTACATTTTGAACGTAAATATACGGGTTCAAGAGAAGCAAAGCGTATAGCATTAAAAACATGCTATAACTGTTGCAAAGAATCCCTCATAGGCTTTCTTTCACTAAGGTTTAGAAAATTTATCACTAACCTTGTAAAAGCAAAAGCAGCATTTTCATTTTATAGAGGTGGTTCTCCATGGGGACGATAGTAACAAGTGTTAACCTAACCCTTTTGAACCCATCTCTAAAAATTTTTCACGTCGACGTTGTTTTAGAACACCGCCATCAATACCAGAAAGCTCGCTCATAGCCTCTTGAATGGCCATACCTACGGTATTTATTGCCGCCTTCTTAGTACGATGTGCACCCCCTAATGGTTCAGGTATAATCTTATCGATTATGCCTAATTTTAATAAATCATCAGCAGTCAATTTTAAAGCCTCGGCAGCTTTTTCAGCTTGATTACCATCACGCCATAAAATAGATGCACAACCCTCTGGCGATATTACTGAATAAATAGCATGTTCCTGCATCAAAACTTTATTAGCTGTAGCAAGAGCCATTGCTCCTCCAGAACCACCTTCACCAATTATGACGCTAATCAATGGAATTTTAATACAAATACTCATTTCAATAGTTCGTGCAATCGCTTCGGCTTGTCCTCTGGCTTCAGCATCAACTCCAGGATAAGCACCGGGTGTGTCAACAAATGAGATTAATGGCAATTGAAAATTATTTGCTAGCTTCATCAAACGTTGGGCTTTTCTATAACCCTCTGGGCGAGCCATTCCAAAATTATGCTTGAGTCGACCCTCAGTACCAGATCCTTTTTCATTGCCTATTACTACAATTGACGAGCCCTTAAATCTTGCTAAACCACCAATTACAGCTGGATCCTCGGCAAATTGCCTATCACCAGCTAAAGGGGTGAAGTCCTCAAACAAGCCCTCTATATAATCTACAGTATGTGGCCGATCATAATGACGCGCTACTTGTGTTTTTTGCCATGGGGTTAACTTAGTATAAAGTTGCATTAAAAGTTGTTCGACTTTTTTCTGAAGCTTTGCTACCTCTTCTTCAATATTCACCTCACCAGAATCGGTCAGATGACGCAGTTCCTCTATTTTGCCCTCTAGTTCGGCAACAGGTTTTTCGAAATCGAGAAAATTTTGCATAATTTTTACATATATATAGAGAGAATTGAAAAATACAAAGGGTGGCAGGTTTTACCCACCACCCTATTACTTTATAAATTATTTAACCCCTTAACCAGAAGCCTTGATCTGCTCCGCTTTTTGCACCATTACTTCGGCCTGTTTAATAGAAGCTATATCTATAAGACGGCCATCAAGGGCAACAGCACCCTTCCCTTCTTTTTGAGCTTTTTCCATAGCTTCTATAATACGCTGGGCCTTTTTAACATCTTCTTCACTAGGGCTAAACAGGTTATTTGCTAAATCAACCTGACTTGGATGAATTGCCCACTTACCCTCACAACCCAAAGTAGCAGAACGCTTAGCTTGTGCAGCATAGCCATCTGTGTCTGAAAAGTCTCCAAAGGGACCATCAATGGGTCGAAGTCCATGCTTACGAGCAGCAATAACCATTTTCGAAACCGGATAGTGCCACATATCACCCCAATGAATTTCACGATTTCCACTATCATCAGAATCAGTAAGAACATGGTAATCCTTATTGGGTCCTCCAATTACTGTTGTCCTAGCCTTAGTTGACGCTGCATAGTCAGCAACCCCAAAATGTAAAGATTCATTTCGTTTTGAAGCACCTGCAATTTCATCTACATTTGCCATGCCAAGAGCTGTTTCGATAATCATTTCAAAGCCAATACGTTTTTCTAATTTCATATTATCTTCTATTTGTGTCACTAACATATCGAGAGCATAAATATCAGAGGCATTACCTGCTTTTGGTATCATAATTAGATCTAAGTTTTGACCAGCTTGCTCAATAATATCAACAACATCACGATACATATAATGTGTATCTAACCCATTGATACGTATTGATATTGTTCGCCCGCCCCAGTCCAAATCGTTTAAAGCTTCAATAATGTTTTTTCGAGCTTGCTCTTTATCGTCAGGAGCAACTGCATCTTCAAGATCTAGAAATATAACATCAGCTGGACTGCTAGTTGCTTTGTCTAAGAAGGTCGGATTTGACCCTGGAACTGCCAATTCAGATCGGTTAAGTCTGGGAGTACACTGTTCAACAATTGAAAAACTCATGGATACCTCCATAAAAATAATTTTTATAATTTGGTAATCTATCTATTAAAAAGAAAGCTTTTTTATTTAACCGACAAGTGTCAATAACATTACTATAATTTACTAACTAAAATTAATTATATTTCAACTTTGATAAAGGATGGGATTCATCAATTAGTAACTTTAATCGTTCATCTAGAACATGTGTATAAATTTGTGTTGTTGCAATATCGGAATGTCCAAGCATCTGTTGTAAAGACCTAAGGTCAGCTCCGTTAGCTAACAAATGACTAGCAAAGGAATGTCGAAGAATATGTGGTGAGACTTTGTTTTTTGGCAAACCAGCATCCACAGCTAAATCTTTTAACAATTGTGAAAAACGAATCCTAGTCAAGTGTCCATTCTTAGATCTTGAGGGAAATAACCAATTCTGTGTCGAGGGCTTTACACTATTTTTAGGAATAAATCTTTCGCGGATTAACAAATAATTTTTCAAAGCATCTATTGCAGGCTCACTTAGAGGTATCATTCGTTCTTTCTCTCCCTTTCCACGGATAATCAACATCTGCCTATCCCTGCTAATAGCAGTCACGGACAATCCAACTAATTCAGTTACGCGCATGCCAGTTGCATAAATAATTTCTAACAAAGCAATTAGTCTAATACCCTCAATCCCTGGACGCGATCTAGACTGTTGCAGCAATAAATCGACCTCATTAACACTTAAATATTTTGGTATTCTTTGGCTACGGCCCGGACTGTCAATCGCCACAGTTGGGTCGTCCTCACGTATACGATCTAAAAAAAGGTACTGAAAGAATTGCCGCAATGTAGATAAATGCCTTGAACTAGTTTTTTTTGATCTACCTGCTTTTGATAAATATTGAAAATATTGATGAATAATTTCTTGACTAGCATCTTCCGGTTTTCTATTGCGTGCCTTAGTAAAGTCAGAAAAGCAACGTAAATCACGGCCATAAGATTCGACAGTATTAAGGGCAGCACCTTCAGCAGTTATTTTTTCAATAAATAACTCAACTTGGACCGATGCGTTAGTCAGCGTTGATTTTACCATGATATTTCTTTGTTCTTGAAGATCAATCACAAACCTGCTGCCAAAGCCGCCTCTACTGCTAAAGAACGCGCTTCACTTTTAAAACCAGCTATACGTAAACTAGAAATAACCTGACTTAATAATATTGGATCAGCCCCGGCAGGCCCATCATCACCAAGCACTAATAGCACAAGCAAAACTAGTTCCCCTACTCGTCTTTGAGAGTTAGATTCTCCAAGTTCTTGGTGTGAAACAGTGGATCCATCTAATTCAGAAGTTGCAACTTCTGTTTCCGAGTGATTTGAGTTTTTTGAACTAATCATTAATTTTTTAACTAACTTGGTTGCTTCAATTAATCTTAGCCACTGCGCAAGGTTAGGCATGGAAACAGTTCGACGACTATTCCAAGCCAGTAATTTATCCCAAGCACTAACTGGAACGGTCTCACCAAGAGCTTCAAACAAAGAAAATAGAAGAGTTGCTTTATTTTCTGCATCCTCTTGGACTTCAATTATTTTCCACCAACTAGAAAGTTTAGTTGTATTCCAGTCAATTCCTTCAGAATATCCCATTAAACGAATAATTGGCATTAATTGAATTAATGACTTTTCCACTTCTTTATTAAACAAAGAATTGGTACGTATTAATGCGAACCAAGATTCAGCAGCGACTTTTTCTCCAACTAATAACAACCCTCGAATAGCCTCAGGTGCAAACCATAACAATTCTGCTGAAGGGGGAATAGACTTTAAAACTGGCAAAAAAACTCTAACAGCAGAAATGTAACGCCCTTCTTCCCGGCTAAGAGCCAAAGCACGCGCAACAACTTCCGCCTGTGCAGTTGGAATTGTTTGCGTTAAAGAAGTGTGATAAAGAAGGGCTCTTGTCATAGGACCTCCATTAGTTTCTGCGAGAGATAAAGGATTGTCTAAATCCTTTCTTGAGAAAGAAACAATAGAGTATAGTTGACGCAAAGAATCTATAGGAAGAGCTCCTGCAGCTTCGGCTCTCTCAGCTGCTTCCAAACGAACCTCAACTGGCGCATTAGGACTTATAGCAATAGTCCTAAGTACCCCGGGATGATTTGAAGAAATTACATCTGCAGGCAGTTTAGCTTTAGCAACACGAGCAATTGCGAGAGATAAAGAATTTGGATCAGGAAGATTTTCAATCTTAGCAGGAATTCCAGTAGCTAAAGATTCAATCAAGGCAAAAAATATTTCATCGGTAACACCAGTTTCACGCATAATAGAAACACCAAGGGATGCTTTTTCGTGTTCACCAGCTAGGGCCTGACAAAATAAAAATACCTTTTGCCAGAAAAGATTACTTTGATCCCTAATCTTTCCACCAGCCAAAGAACATGCTCGTGCATTATCGTTTGCCAAAAAACGTGTTTCAGTTTCAATTCGCACAAGATCAGGATCTGATGATCGACCTGGAGTTGCATTCAGGAGTGTATTAACTGAAACTAAGTCACCCATAGCTGCCAAAAGCTTAATCCTAATTGCCACAAGACTAGTTTTTTTACCTTCTCCTTCTGGCACACGAGCTATACTTAATAACAACCTTCGCATTAAATCCCGCATGCTAAAAGAAGTTGAATTTACGGGTAATTGGGGCAGCAATTCTTCTATGATATGCCTATCTGTTCCGAGCCACATATCAGCTCCCAACCCACCACTTTCAATAGTTAACGTACCAGCTGTATCAGGATCAACAGTTTCAAGACTATCAACTTTGACGCCACCAACTTGTGCAAGAGGATTTTTCTGTGTTACTCCCTTGTTTTCATTATTATTATTTTTCTGTATGTCTAAAGACGGCGCTAATTTCTGTGGTGGTTTGAGAAGTATAGGTTTGGGGATTCGGTCTTGAGCTGTTGCAATAGAGGCCAAAAGACACAAGCATGCCATTGCTAAATAAACTACAATGCGATTGTAATTTCTTTTACTTTGGAAAACGCTCATCCGGGAGAATTCTTTCTATTTTTTTAATTGGTGGGGACATATCCCAAGTCGTTAATATGATAGAAGCACCAATTATGCTTAACACAGCAGTTAAAATTATTGCCCTTGATAAACGATGCGCTGTTCGCATTTTTTTCAAATTAACACTCCGACAAATAAAAACTGTTTTATACGACCGTGAAATAACGACAGTTGAATTAGATTATGCTAAGCTATAACTATGGCAATTTTTCGGCAGATTAAACAACTGGATTTTATAGGCTTTATCAAACGTTTTCAACGACCCCACTTCCTTTTACAAGGGCTTTACTAATTAATAATCGTTTTAATACATGAGTACTAATCCACTACAACAATACGAAAAGACTATTGTTTTAACCGGTCTGATGGGAGCTGGCAAAACCAGTGTAGGACGCAAACTTGCCAAGTTAATGGAATTAAATTTCGTAGATGTTGATGAAGAAATCTCCAAAGCTGCAGGATGTTCCATTGAAGATATTTTTGAAAAATACGGAGAAGTTGCATTCCGAGACGTTGAAGAACGTGTTATGGCTCGCCTATTAAATGAAAAAACTCAGGTTCTGGCAACCGGCGGTGGGGCTATTATGAATCCTAGGACTCTAAAACTTATAAAGGATAATAGTGTTTCAATTTGGTTGCGCGCCGATCTCGATATTCTAGTTCGTCGGACTAGCATGAAAGAAGGACGACCTTTGTTAAAAAATAAAGACAATAAAAAAATACTTAAAAAATTATTGGATGAGCGAAGCCCTATTTATGCAAAAGCTGATATTACTGTGGATTCATGCGAAGAAGGCCCTGATGCTACTGCCAAAAGTATTGAAAATGCCCTTCTGATGTTTTCTATGAAACAGTTAGGATCAAGCAATCATGAGAAATGAGTTTTCTACTCTTAACGTTGATTTAGACAAGCGAAGTTATGATATTGTGATTGGAGAGGGACTACTACAACAGGTGGGATCAATCATCCATCCGTTGTTAACTAGTAATAGAGTCTTTTTAATTACTGACAAGAATGTTGAAAAATATTGGATTGAAATCGTTGAATCGTCTCTTAATGAAGCAGAAATTGAATTTAGCAGCATAATTTTAGAGCCTGGAGAACACACCAAAGACTATGCTCATGTAGAAGCTCTCACAGGACAATTGCTTGATGCACATGTTGAAAGATCAGACACTCTAATTGCAATGGGTGGAGGAGTTATAGGTGACTTAGTTGGTTTTTGCGCAGCTATTACTTTACGTGGTATAGATTTTATTCAAATTCCCACAACTTTATTAGCGCAAGTTGATAGCTCAGTAGGCGGTAAAACTGGAATAAACTTACCTCAAGGCAAGAACCTTATTGGAGCATTTCACCAACCTCGTCTAGTGCTTGCAGATACCTGTACGTTGGAAACCTTACCAGCTCGTGACTTGCGTTCCGGTTATGCAGAGATTGTTAAGTATGGATTGATAGACAAAAAAGAGTTCTTTAAATGGCTAGAAAGCAACGGACCCAAAGTAATTGGTGTAAATGCTAAAGGAAGCCAGGCAAGTAGACGTCATGCTATATTGAGTAGTTGTAATATTAAAGCAGATATCGTTTCTAATGACGAAACTGAAAAAGGAAGCCGTGCTCTACTTAACTTAGGGCATACTTTTGGTCATGCCTTGGAAGCAATAACTGGTTATGGTAATAAACTAACACACGGCGAAGCTATATCTATTGGCATGTCAATGGCATTCGATCTATCTGTTCGATTAGGAATATGTCCTAACGAAGATAGAGACCGATTAAAAAGACATCTGGAAGTATGCGGTTTACCAACTAGACTTGATGAGCTTATGGATGATAGTTGGTCGTCTCATAATCTTCTTGTTTTAATGCATCAAGATAAAAAGGTTTCCGATGGAAAATTAACTTTTATTCTTGTCCATGGAATTGGCAAGCCATTTATAACAAATGACGTCGAGACAGCTGATGTGATCGCTATTCTTGATGAATATTTAGGATTAAAATAAATAAGTTAGGTCAGTTCAGATCTCAAAACTAACTTAACAAGTTAAATAACTAAGGTTAAATTATGACAACTACTTTAATTATTATTGCTTCTTTGTTAATTTTATCAGCTTTCTTTTCTGGTTCAGAAACAGCATTGACAGCTGCATCACGCCCGGTCATGCATCAACTCGAACGAGGTGGTAATCGAAAGGCAAAAATAGTAAATTGCCTTTTCCATCACAAAGAGCATTTAATCGGCGCAATTTTACTAGGCAATAACTTAGTCAATATTTTCGCATCCGCGCTAGCCACGAGTATGTTAATCGAAATTTTTGGTGATGCTGGCGTAGCTTATGCGACTATAACAATGACTTTATTGATACTAATTTTTTCTGAAATCTTACCTAAGACCTACGCGATTAGAAATGCAAATCAATCCGCATTATTAGTTGCACAACCAATTAAGACTGTAGTTTGGATACTTAAACCTATAACAGCTTCAATTAGCCTTGCCGTACGCTGTATTCTTAAATTATTTGGAATAGATTTTTCTGCTGAAGAAATATTTGGAAAAAATGCTGAAGAATTAAGAGGTGCTATCGAATTACATTCTGGAGAAGATAAGAATGTTAAACAAGAAAGAGATATGTTGCGTAGTGTTATGGATCTTGGGGAAGTTCAAGTAGGTGAAATTATTGTACACCGAAAAAACGTAACGGCAGTTGATGCTAACCTGCCGCCTACTCAGCTTGTTGCTGAAGTTCTAGAAAGTCCCTATACGCGCCTACCACTATGGCAAAATGACCCAGAAAATATAGTTGGTGTTTTACATGTTAAAGCACTGTTTAGAGAAATTAGGACATTAGGTGATGATCTAAGCAGTCTAGATGTATTGAGCCTTGCTGCTGATGCCTGGTTTATTCCTGAACAAACTTTGTTAGTTGATCAATTAGAGGCCTTTAGAAAGAGGCGTGAACACTTCGCACTTGTGGTTGATGAATATGGAAGTCTTATGGGCGTTGTAACTTTAGAAGATATCATCGAAGAAATTGTAGGTGAAATTGATGATGAACATGATATTTCTTTTTCTGGTGTCAGCCCTAAACCTGATGGAAGTTTCCTCGTTGATGGAACAGTAACTATACGTGATTTTAACCGAGAATTTGAATGCAATATCCCAGACGAAGAAGCAGCTACTATGGCAGGTCTAGTTTTACATGAATCCCGTAGAATACCAGAAGTGGGTCAACGATTTTTATTTCATGGTTTCCGTTTTGAAATTATCAGCCGCCACCATCATCAAATTACCCGATTAAAATTGATACCTCCTTCTTAAATTCAATTAAAGTATTAGCGTTAAATGAGGCATTAATAGCAAAAAGTAATTTATCATCATAAATTTTGAATTTTCAATCTTTTCCCCTTGCTATATCCCTACCTAATTGTTGTAAAATAATCCTAATAATCAAAATATGGGAGGAACAGCGACAAAATAGGAGGGAGGGGAGATGCAACGCAAAATTATACCAGATATAATTGAAAAACAGACCATCTGCAGCCTAAAAAAGTCAAATACAATATTTGAAGCGGCAACTATGATGTCTAGTGCCAATATTGCAGCCATAGTTATATTTGATGACGCCTCCAAAGTCATTGGAATTGTAACAGAACGAGACCTGACAAGAAGAGGTATTGCAAAATGCCTCGACCCTAAAAAAACAGCAATTGAAGAAATTATGACAAAAAATCCTGAAACCCTATCACCTAATGACACTGCTAATGACGCACTGGAATTAATGCAAATAAGACATTTTCGCCATCTTCCAGTCGTAGAGGAAGAAACTTGTCTCGGGGTAGTTTCCATTCGCGATTTATTTGTCGCTGCTAAAACTGCATTGGAAGAAAATTTAAGGGAAACTGAAGCTTTTGTTTTTGGCGATCGATACGGAGCATAAATTTTTCCTCAATTCAACTATTACTCAGTTTGCTAAAATAGCATAAGATAACTTAAGCCCTATTCCACTCAAGAAAGGAATATTTTTCATGTCGCTGACTAAACCCTATCCACGCAAGCATATTCATACGCGTAAAATTCAATGCAATGGATTTAAAAGAGATGATGGTCTATGGGACATAGAAGGTAGGATTGTGGATACAAAGACCTATTCTTTTGACAACCTTGATCGTGGAAACATCTCAAGTGGGGAAGCTATACATGACATGGAAATTCGATTGACATTGGATGATAACCTCATCGTCCAAAAAGCTGAAGCCTCAACTAAATCATCTCCCTATTCTATTTGTGGTGATAAAAACCATGTTTTTTCTTCACTTGAAGGTGTAGCCATTAAGCCTGGTTGGCGGAGCGAGGTCATTAAAAGAATGGGAGGCGTTAAAGGATGCGTCCACTTAACCGATATGGTCACAGGCCCGATAGCAGTAACTGCTCATCAAACAATTCACAAGGCTAGAGAGCAACGCAAAGAATCAGTCCTTGGCAAAAAGCCACCACAGTTGAATTCTTGTCATGCTTACGGACAAAATAGTAATATTGTAAAACGCATGTGGCCCGAATTTTATAAAACTAATTAAATACTAAAAAACGTTGTGATATCAATTCAACAAATCTAGATCCCAGTTAGACCTCAATTTGGCAAATAAAGCTATTTTTAATCATCCAAATCTTACCTCAAAGAAAACTCTCTATTTTCTCCTTGTCCTAGTTGTTTTTTTTTGGGGAGTTAATTGGCCAATTATGAAATTGGGTGTTCAACTCATGCCACCATTATGGTTTTCTGCAACTCGTATTTTTCTCGGCTCTATTTTTTTATTTGGTCTTTTAGTATTGCAGGGTAGTATTAAATTTCCAAAATATTCAGATATAAAGATCATAATAACTATAGCTATCTTTCAGATTGCACTACCAACTGCTTTAATCCATTCAGGATTGCTTTTCCTTGGAGCTGGTCGCTCAGCTTTTTTAGTATTTACGATGCCCTTATGGGTCGCCCCTCTCGCATATTTTTTCCTTAAAGAGAAGTTAAATAAGGTTCAGTTATTAGGACTAATTTTAGGTTTAAGTGGGATCACTATACTTTTTAACCCAATAGCATTCAATTTCTCGGATCAGTCCCAATTGTTAGGGAACGGACTTATGCTATTAGCTTCCTTCAGTTTTGCAACGGCAATGATTCTATTACGTTTTAATGCTTGCTCAACTCAAATTATCCAATTAGTGCCTTGGCAATTGTTCTTAGGATCTATTTTTTTGACACTAACCGCTATGTTTGTTGAAGGTTTTCCAAATGTTGAATGGTCAAGTACACTATTGGTCATTTTGATATATAATGGACCAATAGCCTCAGGATTTTGTTTTTGGGCCTACATCACTATCTCTTCTGGCATGCCAGCAATGAGCACTTCTGTTGGATCTTTAGGGATCCCAGTAATTGGGGTTATTTCCTCTGCTTTTATTTTAAATGAATCCTTATTTCTATATGAGATATTAGGCCTTGTTTCCATTTTATTTGGTGTATTCATGGTCAGTATTGCTGATTTTAGAAAGGCTCAAAGTACTAATCTATCAGAATAATCAATTAAATTGTCTAAAATTTAATTACTTCACTTGTCACCATCTTATGAATACCTCATAGTTTCTCTACTATGCTAAAATTCTCGCAATCTAAAATACTAAAAAGTTCTTTAGATGATGAACTAAACGTAAATATTTGCGACTGGCCCGGTTGTGAGAATGAAGGTATGCACCGAGCTCCAAAATCACGCAATGAATTACACTCTTATCACCATTTTTGTCTAACTCATGTTCGACAATATAATAAAGGATGGAATTATTATGCTGGTATGAGCGATTCTGAGGTTGAATTAGATATTCGCAAAGACACAGTTTGGAATCGTCCTAGCTGGCCATTAGGAAAGAGTTCAAAGCCTGAAGATATCTATAAAAAGATGGGGGTTTTTGGACCCGAATGGGGTCGCAAAGAAAAATTAAAAGATCCCCCAAGAAGCTATTCGAAATTAGAGGAACGGGAAAACTGGGCTATTGCTGTTTTCTCTATGACAGACCCTCCTAACAGAAAAACAGTAAAATCTCGATATAAGGAACTTGTAAAAAAACACCACCCAGACAAAAATAGAGGAGATAAAGTTGGTGAGGAAAAAATTAAAGAAATTAATGTAGCTTACAAGATTATCCTTGAAATGCTGGGGTGCTAAAAACTTAATAAAGTAAAAAAAATTAATATAACAGATTACTTTCAACCAGTTACTTGACGTAACGTTATCTATGACTTACCTCCTTCATTACATATTTTTCTTACGTCAAACTAGTTAATTAAATCTATTTCAACTGATATTTTCTGGATAATACTAATGAGCACTTCAGCTTCAGTTTCCGCATCTAACCAACCGATCCAGCAAAAACCAGATATAATGGTTTCAGTTCGCAAACTATTTAACATTGATAGTGATTTAAACGTTCCTGCCTTCAGCAAAACTAACGATCATGTTCCTGAAGTAGATGATGCTTATCGTTTTGATCAAAATACTACCTTAGCAATTCTCGCAGGTTTTGCTCATAACCGACGTGTAATGGTACAGGGCTATCATGGTACTGGTAAATCCACCCATATCGAGCAAGTAGCAGCACGGCTAAACTGGCCATGCATTCGGATTAATCTGGATAGTCATATCAGTCGCATAGATCTTATAGGAAAAGATGCAATTGTCTTACGTGATGGTAAACAAGTAACAGAATTTCGTGAGGGCATTCTTCCATGGGCTCTCCAGAACCCAACAGCACTAGTATTTGATGAATATGACGCCGGACGCCCAGATGTTATGTTTGTTATTCAGAGAGTACTAGAAGTAGAAGGTAAACTAACTTTGTTAGACCAGAACCGAGTGATGAAACCACATCCACATTTTCGTTTGTTTTCAACCACTAATACGATCGGATTAGGTGATACAACTGGTCTTTACCACGGCACCCAACAAATAAATCAAGGACAATTAGACCGGTGGAACATCGTTGCAACATTAAACTATCTACCCCATAATGATGAATTAGAAATCATCTTATCTAGAGTTTCCTCTTTCAATACTAAAGAGGGTCGAAAAGAAGTTAGTTCAATGATTGAGGTAGCTGACCTAACGCGATCTGGCTTTATGGATGGTGATATCTCCACCGTTATGTCACCTCGTACAGTAATGACTTGGGCCGAGAACGTTGAGATTTTTGGTGATACAAGTTTTGCCTTTCGCCTAACATTTTTGAACAAGTGCGATGAAGTTGAACGACCAATTATTGCAGAATATTATCAGCGCTGCATGGGAGTTGAATTACCTGAATCTGTAATTCAAGAGGTTAACTAAAAACCGGATTATTATCATTGTCTCCTAACGAATCCACGTCTGAACTTCTAAAACGAGTAACCGCATCTGCCTGTAAAGCGATAGCTGGGAAACAAGAAATTAACGTGCAATATATCCATGGAGATGCATCTTTAAATGATGAGATAGTTAATCTACCATCACCGCCTCTTCAAGTAAGCAAAGCTTCCTTGATTAAATTACGGGGTATTGCTGATACACATGCTCTACGCCTTCGTTACCATGATCAAGCTATTCATGACAAACATGCTCCCATGGGCACTGAAGCTAAAGCTGTGTTTGATGCTTTGGAAAAAACTCGTTGGGAAAGCATTGGCTCTTTAAAAATGACAGGAGTTTCTATCAACTTAGATGCACTCTTAAATGAAGAATCAAGAGTTAAAGAATTTTCCAAAGTTAAAGAGAGAAAAGAAGTGGACTTGCCTGATGTTCTGTCACTATTGATGCGGGAAAAATTGACAGGAAAGGCACCGCCTAAAGAAACAGAGGGGCTAATTAATGCTTGGTCGCCATGGCTCAAAAAACACATAGGCTCTAACTTAGAAAAATTGATTTCATTAACAGAAGATCAGAATAAATTCGCCACACAAGTCTCAATTTTAATTGAATCACTTGATATATTAGATAATCAAATAGAAAACACGACTTCTGAACAAAACACGATCGATGAAGATAATGATGAGGAAGATCATATTAACGATGATAGTGAAGAAAATTCTGCGGACACAGAAGGAGGTCTTCCAGGTCAACTCGGTGAAAGCGATCAAAAAGATGATGGCCATGAGTCTATTGGAAGTGATGATACCATTGTTGGCGAAGGAGATGAGAACCCAAGCGGCCCCTCAAATTTAAACCGTCCATGGCTGGATAAATCATCAGAAAAAAAGTTTTTCTATAAATCATTTACAACTAAATTTGATGAGATTATAGATGCTGATTCACTTTGTGAAACTGATGAACTTATTAGGTTGCGACATCAGTTGGATCAACAACTTTTACACCTTCAAGGTGTAGTTTCTCGACTGGCAAACCGTTTGCAAAGACGTTTGATGGCATTGCAAACTAGAAATTGGAATTTCGATTTGGAAGAAGGAATTCTTGATGCCGGACGGTTAGCTCGTGTAGTCGCGAATCCGATTCATTCTCTTAGCTTCAAACAAGAAACAGATACCGAATTCAGGGATACCATTGTTTCTCTCTTAATTGATAATTCTGGTTCTATGCGTGGACGGCCGATCACTGTGGCGGCTATGAGCGCAGATATTTTAGCACGAACGCTTGAGCGGTGTGGTGTTAAAGTAGAAATTTTAGGTTTTACTACTCGCTCTTGGAAAGGTGGCCAGTCACGAGAACAATGGGTTGATGGAGAAAAGCCCCAAAACCCTGGACGCATTAATGATTTACGCCATATTGTTTACAAGGCTGCTGATACTCCCTGGAGACGAGCACGCCGGAATCTAGGAATTATGTTACGTGAAGGTTTATTAAAGGAAAATATAGATGGGGAAGCACTTCTTTGGGCCCATAAACGCCTAATTGCAAGACCAGAACAACGCCAAATTTTAATGGTAATTTCAGATGGAGCACCAGTTGACGATGCAACCCTTAGCGCAAATCCAGGTAACTACTTGGAACAACATTTGCGCGAAGTGATTAAATTTATTGAGACACGCTCAAAAGTTGAACTGACTGCTATCGGAATCGGCCATGACGTAACTCGTTACTATCGCCGGGCAGTAACTCTGATTGATGCCGAAGAATTAGGAGGTACAATGATGCGCAATCTAACCGAACTCTTCGAAGAAGAAAATAAGATAGCAACAACACGTGTTGCATAAATTTTTAAAAATTTTACAATTTTATATCTCACTTAATTTTTTTCTAATAATTTGATTAAATGCTTGAATTCAATTATTTGGAGAACCCAATGACAATAAATATCGGTGATACTCTTCCAAAAGTGACGTCTTTTATCTTGGCCGAAAATGGCGGCCCTCTAGCAATTAATTCCGAAGATTTGTTTTTGGGAAAAACTGTTGTCTTGTTTGGTATAGTCGGAGCCTATACAGAAACTTGTTCAACTAGTCATTTACCTGGATTTTTAAAACATTCAGACACACTTAAAAAGAAAGGTGCCGATGACATAATTTGTCTTTCAGTTAATGATGCGTTTGTAATGGCTGCTTGGAGTAAGGATCATAACGTCAGAAAAAGAATTCAAATGATTTCAGATGGAAATGCATTATTTGTTAAAAAATTAGGACTTGAACTTGACCTTACAAATTTTGGTCTAGGCATACGTAGTCAGAGATTTTCAATGGTTATAGAGGATTGTATTGTAAAACATCTACAACGAGAAAATCCACCAACTGCAGATCTACCAGCAGCAAACCTAACAAGTGCGGAACACTTATTAAAAGTTTGGCAATAATTTTACCAAAAGTTAAGAAATGGATTTTGCTTTTTTAATTTTCTTCTTTATACGAAGCACTTCAGGATCCAAGTCCGAATCTCTAGATCCTAATAGGAAAGCATCTATTCCACCTTTTTGTTCCACTGTCCGTATCGCATGAGAAGACACTTTCAACCTAATAGTTTGTCCAAGAACTTCACTAAATAATGATGTCTTTTGTAGGTTTGGCAAAAAACGTCGACGAGTTTTATTGTGCGCATGACTAACGTTATTACCCGTTTGAACTCCACGGCCTGTTAGCTGACAACGTCTTGACATATGATTAAATCCTAAAAAGAAATAACAATTGCTTGACTTAAGATCTTTAAAAGTCGGTTTATTAAGATACGCTCTGCAAACAGTCAAGAAGAACATAATTAATAGGTGATTTACAATTTAACAGGATAACCTTGTCCATTTGAGCTCTCCCATCTATCTTACGCAGAAAAAAAGATTACTAATACACAAAACTTTGAAAAATTTATGCATATGTGAGATAGGGATTTTAAAAATGGCTAAAGTTACTATTATATACCCAACACTTATTCAGACCTTATGGCAAAGCCAAAACATAAGATTTAGAAATGCGTTTCTTGTAGTCTTAGGTAGTCTAGCACTATGGTTATCAGCCAAGGTCCAAGTTCCTTTCTATCCAGTTCCCATGACCATGCAAACTTTTGTTGTCCTTTTAATTGGAATGGCCTTTGGTTGGAGATTAGGTACAGCAAGCGTTATCCTTTATATTTTAGAAGGCGCGCTAGGGCTGCCTGTATTTGCCGGAACGCCAGAAAAAGGAATAGGAATTGCGTATATAATTGGTCCCACAGGAGGATACCTTTTTGGATTTGTTATTTGTGCTGCTACATTAGGTATGCTTAGCAGTAGAGGTTGGGACCGCAATGTATTCACAACACTAGTTGCGATGATAATTGGTATGGCTATCATTTATACCTCTGGTTTGTTTTGGCTTGGCATGGTGATTGGCTGGGACAAACCTATTCTTGAAATAGGACTTTTGCCATTCTTACTTGGTGACTCTTTAAAAATCGCATTGGCAACTGCTGTACTACCACTAGCGTGGAAAAAAATTTCATATAGCAATAAAAATAAATAAAAGGAAGAGTTTGCAAATTTATGAGACCTATGCCTCTAATTATAGTTAGAAGGACCAATAATTTGATTATATTTCAGTGATTTTTCAACAATTTGAATTGTTGTATGAAAGGAATAAAGTCATAAATTTTCACCTTAGATACTTTTCTTAAGTATTCAAAAGCAAGTGTCTTAACTATAAAAATAAAATAAAATATTCAACTAAACATAGGGAGTGTACAAAATGAAAAGACGAGAGTTTCTTAAAAATACTGCGGTAGCAAGTGCAGCCGGAGTTGCTGCAACAACGCTAGCTGCACCAGCCATTGCAGCTGGACATAAGGAAATGATTATAGTTTCGACTTGGGGCCGGGACTTTCCTGGCTTGGGTACAAGCGCACAACGTCTTGCTGCGCGTATTCCGGAATTAACGGAAGGGCGTATAAAAGTAAAATACTTTGCTGCTGGTGAACGTGTTGGAGCTTTTGACTCATTTGACGAAGTCGCGTCTGGAAATAGTCAAGCTTACATAGCTGCTGATTACTACTGGAAAGGCAAACACCCTGGTTGGAACTATTTTACTGCAGTGCCGTTTGGACTTAACTTTGCAGAGATGGAAGCTTGGATGAAGTTTGGTGGAGGGCAGGAGTTACTTGACGAAATCGGAGACGGTTTTGGAATCAAGGGATTTCCATGTGGTAATACCGGTGTACAAATGGGTGGATGGTTCAACAAAGAAATGAACTCAGCATCAGACTTCAAAGGACTTAAAATGCGTATTCCTGGACTTGGTGGCGACGTTTTAGCTAAGCTGGGTGCTTCTACAGTTTCTTTACCAGGAAGTCAGATATATGAGAACCTAGTATCAGGCTCCATAGACGCTACTGAGTGGGTAGGACCATGGAATGATTACTTTATGAAATTCTATGAAGCTGCTAAATATTATTACTATCCAGGAATGCATGAACCAGCATCACAGCTGTGCATGGGTATGAACAAAAAGTGGTGGTCAAGTCTATCAAAAACAGACCAAGCTGCATTAGAAGCCGCCTGTAACGAAGAAAATTCAAGGCAAATGGCAGAAACCAACTATAACAATGGTACCTATCTTTCCAAACTATTGAATGATCACGGCGTTAAAATACGCGCGTTTAACGATGATATTTATGACAGCTTTGGCAAAGCGGCGGAGCAAGTGTTTGCAGAAACACGAGCACACAGCCCATTAGCTGCAAAAATTCATGATAGCTTTGCAGCAGCACGTGCAGATGTAGGCCGATGGATGTTGTATTCAGATGCAGGTTATATCAACCAGCGTAACCGCGTTCTTGGAATTGAAGCTTAATCATAAATAACTATAGAAATGGTGGGATGAGAAGTAATCTCGTCCCACCAATCTTTTTATGAAGATGGGGTTATGACCGTAAAAACAACTGCCTCAACCAAGAAATCCAGAATACTGAGAAAATCCACATCCTCTGACTTTAACCACTGCATAACTAATTTAGTTCGCATGTTTGGTTGGTCAATATTGTTCTGCATGGTGACATTTCTTATCAATAATTACCTTACATTTTGGCATGCTTGGCCTGGTGAAGGAGCACCCTTTGGCGACAAAATAATAAAAAATGATCACGATCTTATTTTAGCTTGGTTTCAATTTGCAGCCTATCCAATTGGAGTCGTGTTAGCAGGCTTATTTGTTTTACATACATCCAAAATAAGTTTGCGTAGAGATAGTGAACGTATTTCTAATATCAATACCTTTTTTATTCGAGCGGCTTTTTTTGCAGTCTTATACGTAGGCCTTGCCGACGCCTTAATTTCTTTTTTACGCGTTGAAGGCTTATTGCCGATAATTTTTGGAGATGAAATTGCCATAAATCTCGGAAAATCTCTTTACCGAGGCCCAGTATTACACATACCTTTAATTATCATCGCAATTTTTACAGCATGTTTTTCAAGAAGTCTTGGATTCACTTGGTTGGCATTGTTAGTCATTATAGCAGAACTAATGATAGTCATTACGCGTTTCATTTTTTCATACGAGCAAGTTTTTATGGGGGACTTAGTACGCTTTTGGTATGCAGCGCTTTTTCTATTCGCAAGTGCCTTTACATTACTTGAAGAAGGCCATGTTCGTGTTGATGTTTTTTACACAAATTTTAGTGCTAAAAAGAAAGGCGTAGTAAACGCAGCAGGTTCTCTTTTACTTGGTATTTCATTATGCTGGATTATCCTTTTTGTCGGCATGAGCAGTAAAACTGCAATTATAAATAGTCCGATATTAGCATTCGAAACGACTCAAACTGGATTCGGTATGTATGTAAAATATTTAATGGCTGGATTTTTAGCTGTTTTTGCGATTTCGATGATGATCCAATTTGTAAGCTATTTCCTTAGCGCCATTGCTGACATTCGTAATGAACCAGGAAAAAAAGATAACGAGGCCCTTAACGTCCACGGAGGATAGAAAGACACTTAATTCATGGAACTCCTTTTCCTTGCCCTTTTAATTTTTGTTATGGCTTATGCTCTAGGCTCAGGCTTCCCTGTTGCTTTTGCGTTGCCTGGGGCTGCTATAATTTCTATAGGAGCTGCTACTCTTTGTGGATATCTGTTTGCTGGAAATGTTGATGCTTATTTCGCGCAAGGCAGTGCTTGGCAATGGCTAAGCGCCGGAGTTACTAACTTCCGTGGAGTATATTGGGAAGTCGAGCGGGATACCCTGATTGCCATTCCTTTGTTCATTTTTATGGGCATTATGCTACAACGTTCAAAATTAGCTGAAGACCTTCTAGTGACTATGGCTCAACTTTTTGGACCGGTTCCAGGAGGACTAGGAATTTCTGTAGTATTTGTTGGAGCCCTTTTAGCTGCAACAACTGGTATTGTTGGTGCTACAGTAGTTGCGATGGGTCTAATTTCTCTACCCGTCATGATGCGAAATAAATATTCCGATTCCCTTTCAACAGGGACTATTGCTGCATCTGGAACGCTCGGACAAATTATACCACCATCAATCGTGCTAATTATCCTTGCAGATCAATTGGCTAGCGCAGCTGATCAAGCTAGCGCCGCACGTAAGAGTTTATATAAATTTTCTACTGGCGAATTTTCTATGCCATCAGCTTTTGATATTGGATCAACCAGCGCTGGTGAAATGTTTCTAGGCGCTTTCATTCCAGGGCTAATTCTTGTCATTCTTTACATGGGCTATATCATGGCATTAGCAGTCTTGCGACCAAGCTCGGCACCATCAGTCCCTTATCATGGTAAATTTAATCGCCAGTTTTTTTTCAAAGTAGCGATAACACTGGTTCCACCGCTAACTTTAATTTTCTTAGTTTTAGGATCCATAATCACTGGCGTAGCAACCGTTAATCAAGCAGGCTCTATAGGAGCTGCAGGCGCTTTGATCATGGGTGGCTACAGATTGCGAGAAGGACATAAGGGGGCTTACACACCAGCTATTATTGCCCTTGTCTCTTTGATCATGATTTCACTCATAACTGCTTTTTTTGATATTAACGTTAAGAAAATCGATTCAACTAAGGATATCATCGGTTTTGGATTAGCAGTCGTTTCAGTAATTTTCTTTCTTTTTGGTCTATTTTGGAGCGGGTGGCGTACTTTTAAAATAGAAAATACCCTTAGGGCCGTGATGGTGGAAACGGCTAAAACAACATCCTTAGTATTTATAATTCTTTTAGGTGCAGCCATGCTTACGGCAGCATTCCGTGCATTTGGCGGAGAAGAACTTGTTCGAGATTTTTTAACAAGTTTGCCAGGTGGATTTTGGGCTCAATTTTTTATCGTTATGTCAGTAATTTTCGTACTTGGTTTTTTTCTAGACTTCATAGAAATTGCGGTTGTTGTTGTGCCCATTGTTGCACCAATACTTCTCCTTGATCCAGCAGCTAACATAACAGCAGTTTGGCTGGGTGTAATGATTGGATTAAATATTCAAACATCATTCCTTACACCGCCTTTTGGTTTTGCCCTGTTTTATCTTCGTGGAGTAGCACCATCTACAGTTACAACCGTTTCGATGTATAAGGGCGTTATTCCGTTTATTATTCTACAACTTTTTGCATTAGGTATTGTTGGCTATGCCCCTCAACTTGTAAATTATCTTCCCAATAGAATGTCATTAATATCAGAAACAGCTCCTCCTCCCAGAAATCCAGGCCTACAACATTGTATTGAAAAACTTGTTTTCAATAAACTAGAGTTTGAAGAAAGAAAAATACGCGATGCTATCAAAGTTGTTGAAGCATTAAACTTGAACAGTTTGCCCTCCAAAATAAGATCTGAGCTTACAGATTCTTTTAAAAAGGCAGAAAAAACATTCAAAATTATTAAAAGTATAGAAAAATCAGAAAAAATCTTAAACGAATTTTCTATTGAATATCGCCCCATACATGTTGAGGTTAGGGAGATTCAAAAAGCTCAAGCTAAAATCAAAAAAGAAAAAAAGAAATTAACCACAGAACTCCGCTTAATGTCTAAAGACTTCGGGAAAGACACTAAAAGAGAAAGGTTGAAATCAACGATTTCTGATATGGATCTAGAAATAAAAAGTTTGACACAATTAATTCCAAAAAATTGGATACAGAAGCGCAAAGAATTCGTTAAGCTAAATAAGGCATCAACAAAGGCACGACAAGTATACCGGCGGAATGTTGATGATGCTTATGGTTCTCTTGTGGACGTTTTAAAAATAATTGGATCAACTTCTAGACTAGAGAAGTTGGAAAATAGATTTTCCACCATCAATAAAACAATTTTAGGAAAATCAATTAAAGATGCTCAATTAGTTATTAAAACTCTAACTGTTAAGGTCCGCTCGATACCCGGCACAAGTGAGATCACTAAAGAACTATCCAATGCTAGACGTGCACTTAGAAAAAAGAAATCAGGAGAAGAAAAGGCGCTACTTTTTCTCATAAAAGCAAGAAAAACCTTTAATAATGAGATCGCTTGGCGAACAAAAGCAACTTTAAAAATTAAACCACAATTAGATTTTTATAAGGAAGCCATACGTGACACTATTGGTCTCAGACTTCAAACACGACTACCTCATGATCAAGCTATAGAAGTAGCAAGTTGTAGGTCTAAACCAATTGATTTAACCCTAAGCTTCTAACTTGACTAACTTCTGATCAATTACGATCAAACTTTGCCAACATAAGTACTCTTATGCATAATGTACAATTTTTTAGAATCTAATTACAGAATAGTTAGAAAGAGATAACCAAATGAAGACTTATGGCCATTATATTAACGGTAAACATATTAAAGCTACAAACAATGAAACCTTTGAAAGTATAGATCCCTATACAGGTGAGGTATGGGCAAAAATTGCTCGGGGGTCTTCAACTGAAATAGACCTAGCAGTAGAATCTGCCAAGAATGCTCTCAATGGTGAATGGGGAACGTATACCCCTTCTAAACGTGGAAAACTTCTTTTTTTATTAGCAAACCTAGTTGAAAAAAATGCTGAGCGTCTAGCAGATATCGAAGTTCAAGATAATGGCAAATTGATAGCCGAGATGGGTGCACAAACTGCTTATATGGGAGAATGGTATCGTTACTACGGCGGTTTAGCTGACAAGATAGAAGGTTCTGTAATTCCTTCAGATAAATCTAATACGTTTAATTATACACGTTTTGAACCTTTAGGTGTCATTGGTATGATTACTCCATGGAATTCGCCGTTGTTACTCCTTGCATGGAAGCTGGCACCAGCCCTAGCAGCTGGAAATACTGCTGTTGTAAAACCATCCGAATTCGCATCTGCATCTACGATTGAATTTATGGACCTTATTGAGCAAGCTGGTTTTCCTCCAGGCGTAGTCAATGCGGTCACTGGGTATGGGCCCGAAGTTGGAGTACCATTGGTCAGACATAAAGATGTTGCTAAAATAGCATTCACAGGATCTGATGTTTCCGGCCAAAAAGTTTATGAAGAAGCTGCTAGTGGATTTAAAAGAGTTTCTTTGGAGATGGGTGGAAAATCACCAAATATTGTCTTCGATGATGCAGATATTGAAGCCGCAGTAATGGGAGCAATATCTGGTATTTTTGCCGCTACTGGCCAAACTTGCATCGCTGGATCAAGACTTCTTTTACAAAAATCAATACACGATGATTTTGTCAAACGACTAGTTAAAGTTGCAAAAGACGCCACAATTGGAGACCCTAAGTCTTTAGAAACGCATATCGGACCTGTAACAACACTGCCACAATACCAAAAAATTCTTGATTATATAGCCATTGCCAAAAATGAAGGCGCAGAATGTATTTTAGGAGGAGAGCCATACACTGGTCCCGGGGCGAAAGGGTGTCAGTTTGTTCAACCAACTATCTTTACAGGCGTAAACAACGGAATGCGAATTGCTCAGGAGGAGGTATTTGGTCCGGTACTCTCTATTATTCCATTTAATGATGAAGAGGAGGCTGTAAAAATTGCAAATGATATAGACTTCGGCCTTGCTGCCGGCATTTGGACTAGCGATATTGGTCGTTCATTTCGTATGTCAGAGAATTTAAAAGCTGGAATAGTGTGGGTGAATACATACCGTGCAGTTAGTTACACATCACCATTTGGTGGCTACAAGCAGAGTGGACTAGGGCGCGAAAGTGGATTAAATGCAATTTACGAATACCTACAAACAAAGTCGGTATGGATCTCAACTAAAACTTCAATCCAAAATCCTTTTGTGCTTGGTTAATTAAAAATTATAAAGAAGTTTTTTACTAATTAAAGAAGCTTATTTATAACATTGTCTTTTTGAGACTTTCATCGATTTTGTCTAAAAACTCCTGTGTATTCATCCAAGTCTGATCATCACTTACTAAAAGTGCCAAGTCCTTAGTCATGTACCCATTTTCTACTGTGTCGACACAAACTTTCTCCAAATTTTTAGCAAAGGCAGTTACTTTAGGTGTACCGTCAAATTTACCACGATAGGATAGTGCTTGGGTCCAAGCAAAAATTGAAGCCATTGGATTAGTTGAGGTCTCTTTCCCTTCTTGAAATTGACGATAGTGTCGAGTAACAGTTCCATGGGCTGCTTCTGACTCAATTGTTCTTCCATCCGGCGTCATCAACACCGATGTCATCAAGCCAAGTGATCCAAATCCCTGCGCAACAGTATCAGACTGTACATCTCCATCATAATTTTTACATGCCCAAACAAATCCACCTTCCCACTTCAAAGCTGAAGCAACCATGTCATCAATCAGGCGGTGCTCATAAGTTATCCTAGCTTTTTTATACTTTTCCTTAAACTCAGCCTCAAAAATAGTTTCAAATATTTCTTTAAATCTACCATCATAAGCCTTGAGAATAGTATTTTTTGTAGATAAATAAACTGGCCATCCAAGATCTAATCCGTAATTTAGGCATGACCGTGCAAACCCTCTAATTGAATCATCAAGGTTGTACATAGATAGGGCTATTCCACTTTCGGGAAACTCAAAAACCTCACGCTCAATGCTTTCGCTACCATCATAAGGTTCAAAGCGAAGCGTTAACCTACCTTTTCCAGGAATTAAAAAGTCAGTAGCGCGATATTGGTCGCCATAGGCATGACGACCAATAACTATAGGGCGAGTCCAACCAGGCACTAGTCGTGGCACATTTTTACAGATGATTGGCTGTCGAAAAATAGTGCCGCCAATTATGTTCCTAAGAGTACCGTTCGGAGAACGCCACATCTCCTTAAGACCAAATTCTTCTACCCGTGCTTCATCCGGTGTGATCGTTGCACATTTAACACCAACGTGAAATTTGTTGATAGCTTTAGCGGCTTCGATGGTGATTCCATCATTAGTTTTATCGCGATTTACTATCGAAAGATCATAATATTTTAGATCTAAATCTAGATAAGGCAAAATCAACTTTTTCTTAATGAAAGCCCAGATAATTCTGGTCATTTCATCACCATCAAGTTCAACGATAGGATTTTTAACTTTGATTTTAGACATATTAATTTGATCTTATAAATAAGGAATTATTAATTTAAATAAAATTACTGTAAATGTATTTAAGAACGATAATTTATAGATGACTTGTTAATACATCATCTTTGGGATTAGGCTGATTTACAAGAAATGGAAAAACATCTTCTACACTGTCCACCATAGTAAATAGCTCTTTAACTCCAGGATGTGCAAAATCACCATCAATCGTCGAATTAACTAGATCAGAAAGTGGAGACCAATAACCATCAACATTCAAGATTACAACCGGTTTTGAATGCAACCTCAACTGTTTCCAAGTTAAAATCTCAAGGATCTCATCTAGTGTACCTAAACCACCGGGCAACACCACAAAGCCATCTGAAATTTTAAACATAAGATTTTTACGCTCATGCATTGTGTTCGTTATGATCAGCTCTGTGACTTTATCATTGGCGACTTCCAAGTCCTTAAGAAACTTAGGTAAAACTCCAACAACTTTTCCACCCCTTTCCAAAATAGTATCAGAAACAACTCCCATAAGACCTATGCGTCCACCGCCATATACTAGAGAAACTGATCGTTCCGCCATTATTTCACCAAGTCTTCTTGCGGACTCCT
Organism: Pseudomonadota bacterium; assembly: GCA_036337015.1. Taxonomy (GTDB): domain Bacteria; phylum Pseudomonadota; class Alphaproteobacteria; order Rhodospirillales; family Casp-alpha2; genus Casp-alpha2. Next base: position 40,541 of record JAYZEZ010000005.1, read on the forward strand.
CATAGATTGGATGTTTACCATTTTTAGATCCACAGAAAACACAAACAGAATTAATATTAAGCATTAAAACTCAAACATATTTTTGAAGTTGTTAGAAAATTCATACCTTTTTACGATAGTATAACAGAGTGTTTAAAGGTCTCACACACAAAAGGAAAAAATATTTTTAGTTTAAAAAAAAAAATAGTTTTTGTTGTAAAATACAATTTATTAACAAATTAAATTGGCACTCTAGTAATTAACGCGTTAAAAAATAAAGTACTAGCCCCCTAGGCTCTATCATATAATAGCAAATTAACTTAGAGGAGACTTTCTACTCTTGTCTACTAATCCATTGACAATAATTGCAGCACTTGGCTGTGGAGCTATTGCCGTAGCGATAAGTGTAAATATCATTCAGTGGAATGACGAAACTAATGACAATTCATTGGCTCCAGAACCTACTGTTGAAGAAAAAGCTACGATTACAAAAGATAAAAAGATCAATAATGCTAGTCCTAAAATTAAAAAATTGCCTGCTTTTGATGTTGTTAGGGTCGGTCCCGATGGAAATAGCGTTATTGCAGGCAGGGCTGAACCAGGTAGTACAGTGGTTATAAAAGATAATGGAAAGACAATTGGTAAAATTATAGCTGACAACCGTGGAGAATGGGTTTTCCTTCCTAAAAGTCCTTTACCACCTGGAAAACGTAAATTAAGTCTTGAGATGATTCCTACAACAGGAAACAACGTTCTTTCTAAAGAAGATGTATTATTGATAGTTCCTGAAAAAGGTAAAGATATAGCAGGAAAAGATTCCACTAATTCAAGTTCACTTGCCCTTAAAATACCTACCGAAGAGGGTCCAGCCACACTTTTGCAAAGTCCCAGCATACCCTTATCTAAAGGCCTGAGTATAGATGCAATTGATTACGGTGATAAAGGAAATATAATCATTAATGGAAAAGCAGATCACAATACAAAAATTAATATTTATTTAAATGATGATTTTATAGGCCAGGCAAAATCTAACAAACAAGGCTTTTGGAATTTAAACCCGGACAAAAGTATAAAACCTGGGCTTTATACGTTACGTGCTGATCAAATCGATAATAAAGGCAAAGTTATATCCCGCATATCAATCCCCTTTTCAAGGGCAAAGCCAACCGAAGATAAAATGCCTAAACAATTTGTCATAGTTCAACCGGGCAACTCTCTATGGAGGCTTGCATACAAGGCATACGGAAGAGGAATGCGATATAAGACAATATTTCAAGCTAACAAAGAACAGATTAAAGACCCTGATCTTATATATCCAGGACAAGTTTTCACCATGCCATCTGAGAATAATTAATTGCCGCTTTTGTGCGTCTGATAAGCTATATAGAATAGTATGTATCTTTAATTTTAAAGGTTTTTGACTAGTTGAAAAATATGTTAACGCCTATACATCGTGCGGGTTGGCCGTTCATTATTATCTTTGGTCTAACCACAATATTGTTATTTTCAATCCATGAGCACTTAGGGCTTTTAGGAATTGTGTTGACGTTTTGGTGTGCCTATTTCTTTCGTGATCCAGAAAGGGTCACGCCAACTCAAGAAGGCTTAGTTATCAGCCCTGCAGATGGCATGGTTCAGTTGATTGAAATGGCAAAGCCGCCCAATGAACTAGAAATGGGAATTGATATGCGTTGGAGAATAAGTATTTTCATGAATGTTTTTAACGTACATGTAAACAGAATTCCAATATCAGGAACGATTAGAAAATTAAATTATCGTCCCGGTAAATTCTTTAATGCTTCTCTCGATAAAGCTAGCGAACTGAACGAACGACAGAGTATAAACCTAGAGCTTAAAGATGGTAGAGACATTGCCTTTGTTCAAATTGCTGGATTAATAGCAAGACGTATTTTGTGTGATGTAAATGAGGGCCTAAATGTAAAAACTGGGGAAAGATTTGGAATGATCCGCTTTGGTAGTAGGGTGGATGTGTACTTGCCTAAAGGAATAAAGCCTATGGTTTCGGTTGGGCAAACTTCAATCGCTGGTGAAACTGTAATAGCAGATAGCAATTTATAATATGATAGAAAATTTTTCGTCAACAAAATCTAATAAAAAACGATTTCAAGGTCTGTCTATTAATAGACTTATACCTAATATGTTAACCTTGCTAGCTTTATCAGCAGGTTTAACAGCAATACGCTTTGCTTTTGATCAAAAATGGGAACATTCAGTTTTAGCAATTTTTGCTGCGGGTATACTAGATGCCCTTGATGGAAGAATAGCTAGGCTTCTAAAAGGCTCAACTAAATTCGGTGCAGAACTAGACTCTCTCTCTGATTTTGTCTGCTTTGGTGTTGCACCTGGATTAATACTTTATCTTTGGACAATGCAGGCATCTGGAAAATTTGGTTGGGTATTAATTATGCTATTTTCTATTTGTTGTGGTCTAAGACTAGCTCGATTTAATGTAATGCTCGAAAACTCAAATGCTCCTGCTTGGCAAAATAATTTTTTTGTTGGCATTCCTGCACCTATGGGTGGCGCATTAGTTTTATTACCAATGATTTTTTCTTTCCAATTTGGCGGTGATTTCTTTCGTCAACCATGGATTTCAGGAACTTTTCTTCTGGTATTAGCTGGACTGATGGTTAGTAACATCCCTACCTATTCCTTCAAAAATTTAAAGATCAGTAGGAATTGGATTTTACCTACAATGTTGATAACTGGTGGTATTGCTATTTCTATTATTAACGCTCCATGGATCAGTTTATCATTAATTGGAAGTGCATATATTGCAACTATACCATTAAGCTACCGAGCACATCGGAATTTGCAAAAAAATTCAACTGACAAATAAGCAACATTTAACAATTAATTACTTTTCTATAATCTTACTACGATAGAGAAATATAATACTTTTAAATATTATTTTTCCCATTTTTTTCCTGTAATTAGCTTCCATGCATTGCGATAATTAATATTATGTTTGGCTAGATTTGAAAGATCTCGAACAATTAATCGATGATTCTTTATTTTTTTTCGTAAATAATTTGGCAAAGATCCCCGACCGCCACCATAATCAGTACCCGCAACAAATTTATTACTGAAATCTTCAAAAATAGACTTGTAAGCTGGAGTCAATGATGAACTTTGGCGCCCTTCATCAATTTTCCAAATGACTGTATCAACTATCTCATCACCATCTATACATTTGTAGGTCCGATTTGGAAATCCAGTAGCCAGTTCATAAAAAAGATTAGGATAAGAACCTAGAAGTCTTCTAACAAGTTTTGGGCCAAAGATTTTTTGCTTTTCAGGTTTTCTCAATTGACCAAAATGAGCAACAATCACATTCGCATTTGGATAACGTCTAATCATTTTTTCAAGAGTGTGAATGGCGTAATCTTCGGGTTCATGATGAATAACAAATGGCGTATTCGTCTCCGATGACAAAGCAAAAACTCGATGTCCATTTATACCGTGTATAGGAACATTCGAATCACGATCAATACGTAAGTTCTTGCATTGATTTTTAGACATGTAATGACGAAAATCCAATTCTCCTATTATAGAATAATCCCCGCTCCTCACATGGCGTTCTAACTGTGTTATAAAACTTTTCTTTCCTTCTTTTCCTTTCAACCAATTCTTGTTAGTCCCACCATTCGTAGTTGGAATAAATCTATCAGGGTAATTATTTACTATTTCGTTTGTGTAGTAGCCCCATCGATACCCTTTTGACTTTCCTCCTCCCTTTGGTCTTTGATAGCCATCGAAAGCAATTAGCGCAATTCCTAGTTCATCCATAATTGGGATTAGATCTTTTAAGTACTTCTCACCATCCTTACGTTTTAAACTAGATTCCAAATCAATTATTGGAATCACTCCTCTATCCAAGAAAGATTGGATACGATCACGCCAATATTCATGTAACTGATTACTCGAAAATTTAATTTCAACTTTCTCAATCGCTTGAGATGGGGCCGTGTTCAAAAAAAGAAAACCAAAAATTAAAAAATTAAAAAATTTTATATGCATATTTACCACAAAAAAACTGAAAGAGAAATTCCTTTGTTTTTATGATTTATTTTTATGAGATTCGACTTTTTTCAAGACGGTTACTGTTTTTTCTACGGTTACTCGCCAAGAAAAGGCTTTGGCCCGTTTCAAAGCCTTCTGTGACAGACGTTGTTGTAATTGAGCATCATTTAATAAAAAGTTTATAACTTTTACAATGCTACTAACATTTCTTGGATCGAAAAACTCTGCAGCATCTCCCACTACCTCAGGCATTGCAGCTGTATTAGAACAAGCAATAGGTGCACCACAAGCCATCGCTTCAACCAGAGGATTACCAAATGTCTCTATCGTTGAAGCAAAAACAAATATACCACAACTTTGATATAGCTTGAGTAATTTTTCTGATGAAACACTTCCTAGAAAATCAACATCATTTTCTAATTTGTTTTCTAAAACAATCCCTTTAAGCTCCTTAAAATGATCGTTATCAATCGGATTCCCTGCAATTTTTAAAGTTAAATTAGAATGAAGGACTTTAAGCTCCTTAAAGGCTAGCAATAGGTTCTTAAAATTCTTTTGCACATAAAGATCGGAAACAGCTAGTAAAAATTTTTTCCGGTCAACCCCCTCTTTTGGTGGCGAAAAAAATTCAGAGACACCATGATTAATAACAGTAAAACGATTTTTAAAAAAACCCAGAAATCCATTACTAGTTTCATTAAGTGCATATTCTGAAACCACAATTGCTTTTTTTGCTGCTAATAAAGAAATAAACGTTCCTAAATAAACAAAAATCCAGTAACCAATTTTAATTAAACGACGCTCAACAAATGCAACGCTCAAGGCATTACGGATTAAAATAATAGTATTTGGAGCTAGAATTGGACCATAATTAGCTGGCGAAAAAGTAACATCAGCAACTATTGTTCTCGCTAAACGAGGTATATCAAATTGTTCGTGAATTAAAAGTCGCCAAAAACCTCTTGCAAATTTCAAAGAATGGATGGTTACATTTTTAATATTCTGAGGTATTTGATCAAGTTGGTCCTCATGGATAACTAAATGAAGGTCAATACTCTGATCCTTAGCCATTAAAGGCAAAATGTTTCTAAGGTAATTCAAACCTCCACCACTTTTAGAGTGCAACCCGTTAAGTAGCACACGAATTTGTCTTTTTAAGATTTTGTTTTTTATTTCTTGGTCCAACTTGGGTCTTCCCTAAAATTATCCCAAGGTTTAAGAAAAAATCACAATGCCTAAATATGGGCCGTGAACATAAACGCAGATAAGTTTACATTTAATTTAACATACTAGCGTTACATCAAAGTGGAAAGAACTCTATAGTTCAATGCATCTAGGTAATTTATACTTTTCTATTTAGTTATCCGTTACAATTAATTTTTTCAAATAGGAAAAATTAATTTTTTACAAATTATAAAGTTCTTTTAATCAGATGAAATGAAAGTAAATATTTACAAATGTGTGGAATAGCTGGAATCCTTAAATTTGACGGCACCGAAACTGTCAATCCAAGGTTACTTAAATCTATGGGGGAGAGCATGCCCCATCGAGGGCCAAACGGGAGCGGACAATGGATTTCTTCTGATTCTCGCATTGGTCTTGCTCACCGGCGTCTTTCCATAATTGATTTATCCAATAATGCAGCACAGCCAATGTCTGATGCAGATCAAAGAATATGGGTTACGTTTAATGGTGAAATATATAATCATCTTCTACTTCGAAAAAAACTAGAAAAGGCCGGACATCAATTCATTACAGACCATTCTGATACTGAAGTTCTTATTCATGGTTTCAAAGAATGGGGAATTGATGGCTTAGTAAAGCATCTCGATGGAATGTTCGGATTTGCAATTTGGGATGATGCAACAAAAAAACTTTTTATTGTCAGAGACCGTATCGGCATCAAGCCAGTCTACTTTACTCGTAATGCGGGTTCTTTTTTATTTGCCTCCGAAATTAAAGCAATCCTAGTTGACCCCAGTGTGCCACGCGCAGTTGAGCCTTCGGCTTTAAATCATTACTTAAGTTTCATGGTGGCGCCTGCACCCCTAACCATGTTTAAAGATATTTTTAAATTACCTGCAGGCCATATTTTAGAAATAAATCAATCTGGAAAACTAAGTGCACGAAGATATTGGGATACAGTGCCTGGAAAAGGCATTAATCCGGAAGAAACTAAAAGCCTTTCCGATTCTGCACTAGAAGATTTTTACACCACAGGAATTCTTCATCGGCTTGAAGCTGGAATTGAAAAAAGAATGATGTCAGATGTACCATTTGGTGTTTTTTTATCCGGTGGTATCGACTCTTCAGCTAATGTAGCTTTAATGAGTCGTTTGATGGACCGTCCAGTAGACACCTTTACTGTTGGTTTTAAGGACCACGCACATTTAAACGAGTTAGATTATGCGAGCCGAGTAGCCCAGGAGTTTAAGACTAATCATCACGAAATCCTAATTGATGAGAATGATATGCTTGGGTATTTAAGAGATCTTGTTCATCATCAAGATGAGCCAATTGCTGATTGGGTCTGTGTGCCACTCCATTTTGTTTCCAAACTCGCAAAGGAATCAGGCGTGACAGTGGTTCAGGTAGGAGAAGGATCAGACGAACAATTCTCTGGCTATAACAGTTACAAAATGTATTTACAATTACATAGTAAATTCTGGCGGGCATTTATGAAACTACCTAACTCTGCCCGAAATATCGCAGCATCTTTAGCCACCAGTTTAACTTTTACAAATAATACGAGTTTAGATCGCATAGCCGACATCCTAAACCGTGGCGCTAAAAATCAAGAGTTATTCTGGGGAGCAGCACATGCTTTCTGGAATATACATAAAACTCGGATTCTTCGTAATCCCGTAAATGGTGGGCCATGGCCTTTACTTGAAGAAGCAGGAATTGAAACTAATAATTTAAATAGTAGCGATAGTGGCGATACAATTGTAGCAATAATGAAAATGTTTGATACAAACCATCCGGGGAGTGATGAATTAACACGCATGATACATAAGGAATTTAGAATACGCTTGGCTGAACTACTTTTGATGCGAGTTGATAAAATTACCATGTCAAACTCAATAGAAGGCCGTGTACCCTTTCTTGACCATGAACTTGTTAACTTTACTTCAGACATTCCTCAAATTTGGAAAACCAGAAATGGTAATCAAAAGTATTTATTAAAAAAAGCACTGAAAAAAATTCTACCAGATGAGATACTACATCGCCCAAAAATGGGATTTAGCGCACCAATGGCTGAATGGTTAAGGGGAGATTTTGGTAGACAGGCAGAAAAAACTGTTCTCGGTTCTTCTCTTATGAAAATGGACTTATTTAATCAAGAACACATAGCTCATCAATTTAAAACTCATCGGAATGGCCGCAAGAACAATGCCCTACATCTCTGGCTTTTATTTAATTTGACTGCATGGCACGATCTTTGGATCCGATAATTTCAGTTTTAAATTAAGGTTGTGGGAGAATTTAAATAATAATGAACAAACGATTTTTTGAATTTGTTCGCCGTTGCTGGCTAAAGCCTCCTCATGTTATTCTGCGTTGGATTGCAAGGTACATCGTGGTGGAACTACGCCAGCCGATTGACCAAAGACAGGCTAAAAAACTTAGCATAATAAAAGTTTTAAAATTACTAGATGCAAATAATTTGAATGACCTCTGGCTGGAACTTGGCAATGCTGACTTCCCTCTCCAAGTAGGAAGAATATCTATTGATGATTATAATTTAGCCTGCCCGGAAGACTACAAACGAATTGAAACTGCTGCTAATAATGTTTTGCAACATAAAGTCAATTTACTGGGCTCCGGAACTATTAACCTAGGCAATCATATTTCCTGGCACAAAGATTTTAAGAGTGGATATACTTGGCCAAATATTAGCTCACGACGCATAAAAATCATGGACCTAAATACATCCAGTGACATTAAGGTGCCATGGGAGCTATCACGCTTGCAATGGCTCATTCCAGCTGGTCAAGCGTTTCTAATAAATGGAGATGAGCGTTATTCCGAAAAAGTGAAGAACATTATTAAAGATTGGGACACTTCAAATCCATTGGGATGGGGTGTGAACTGGGCCTGTAATATGGAGGTTGCACTACGTAGCATCACACTAATTTGGCTTTTTAAAGTATTTTACAAATCAGCAGCATGGAAAGATGAAAAATTCCGTTCAGTTTTCTTAAAACTATTATACTTGCATGGAAAATTTATTTTCAGCAATCTTGAATGGTCTGATATAAATAGTAATCATTTAACGACCAATGCTGTTGGGCTTGTTTTTATTGGTCTCTTCTTCATGCAGGGGGAAGAGCCAAATTCTTGGTCAAGTCGAGGTTGGAACATTCTCAATAGTGAATTGCCAAAACAAGTCTTTCAAGATGGTGTCAATTTTGAGGGATCGATAGCATATCATAGACTAGTTACCGAATTATTTTTGTTACCTGCATTGTATAGAAAGTCAATCGGCCTAGAGGTCAAAGAATCATACGTTAACAGATTACGTAAAATGGCCGAATTTATTAAAACTTATAGCAGAACAGATGGTTCAAGTCCATTATGGGGAGATGCAGATGATGGTCGTACCATTCCTTTTGGAGGCCAAGGCATAAATGATCATCGATATTTGATTTCAATCATCGGTCTTTATTTTGGTGACAATAATTTACGTGCTGAACCAACAAAATCAGCTGCTGAAATATTTTGGGTGCTAGGCTTAGATGCAATTCTAAAGGCTAAAAGCAACGCGAAAGAGCCGAGTTCGAAAGCTTTCCACAACGCAGGAGTTTTCATTCTGCGTGAAAAAGATGATCTCGTTTTTATCAATTGTGGTCCTGTAGGAATGTCTGGGAGAGGCGGGCACGGGCATAATGACTGTCTCTCATTTGAAGCGTCATTGCAGGGACAATCTTTAATAACTGACTGCGGATCATACGTTTATTCCGCTGATTATAAATCGCGTAATAATTTTCGTTCTACAAGTTTTCATAATACTCCAATAATTGATGACGAAGAGCAAAATCGTTTTGTGCATCCTGAATTTTTATGGACATTTTATGATGATGCTAAACCTAAAGTCCATCTTTGGTCGAGTAATGGTGATATGGATCATTTCGTAGGAGCTCATACAGGCTATCATCGTTTGCACACTCCTGTTACTCCAGTACGTAGTATCACACTAGAGAAAACTTCGCATAGCATCATAATTTTTGATCGTTTTGAGGGAGCTGGTAAACACAAAATCCAAATTCCTTATCACCTCTCATTGGGGCTAGACGTAATTGAAGATGGTCATGGACTATGGAAAATAATAGCAGAGAAACAAGAATTTATAATGATAGCAGATATAACAAACAATTGGACTACTGAGATAAATAATGGCTTGGTGTCTCTTTCTTACGGAAAGAAACACCCAATCAAAGTAATTAATTTTTACCGCGACGGCCCACTTAACTCACTTTCCGTGGCTATGATGCCTGCTAAGAACGCTCCTACCAACCCAGTGAAGTGGTTAAGAAAAATTTCTGCTGATTTAAATTCGGTGTCTTCTACAAAGAATTAGGAATGTATAGTTACCTTCTTCACCCTCATGTTCCAATCGAGCTGCACTTTTTATCTTTGACTATTAATTCAGTGAATTAATTATAGTAATTTTAAAATGGTAATTGAATAAATAGATAAATTAATTTGGAATAAAAAAATTAAGTTACGTTTTAGTGTATTCTCAAACGTATCAACAATTTAGGCTATTTTTTAGTTCTGACAATTATGCAATATGGATACAAACGATGTCTAATCTCAAAAGCTTGGATCTAATTAAAAAGTTAGTTGCCTTTGATACTACTAGCAGGAATTCCAATCTGGAATTAATCTCTTTTATTCAAGACTATTTATCAGAGTATAAAATTGAAAGTTTTCTTGTCCATAATAAAGAAGAAACTAAGGCCAACCTTTATGCCACATTAGGCGATACTAGCAAGGCTGGAATTATGTTGTCCGGGCATACCGATGTGGTGCCCGTGGATGGTCAGAGTTGGAACACAGACCCTTTTATAGCTACTCAAGAAGGTTCTAAGCTATTTGGAAGAGGTACAGCAGATATGAAAAGTTTCATAGCTGTTGTTCTAGCCTATATACCAATATTTCTTCAGCGTGAACTTAAAACACCTATACACCTTGCTTTTTCGTATGATGAAGAAGTTGGATGTATAGGAGTTCGTCGGTTAATTAGCAAATTAAAAGAAATGCCAATCAAACCAGCTATGTGTATCGTTGGTGAACCTACATCCATGCAAGTAATTACAGGTCACAAAGGCAAACGTAGTTTTAACGCGACAGTGCATGGGCTGGAGTCCCATTCAGCCTTAGCACCCCAAGGTGTAAATGCAATCGAATTCGCTGCTGAATTAGTGGCCTACATGAAAAAAATGGCAAGAAGAATAGAAAAACAGGGGCCCTTTGATGAACTTTACGAGGTCACACATACAACCATTCACACAGGCATAATCAATGGTGGGATTCAATTAAATATCGTCCCAAAAGTCTGCAATATAGAATTCGAATTTCGTTATATAGAAAATCATGATCCAGACTCACTTGAATCAGAAATTCGCTCATTTGCTAAAGAGAAACTCGAACCATTAATGCATAAAATAAGTTTGGATACAGGAATTGAAATAGATTGTCATAATGATATGCCAGGATTGGAAATGAGCCCTGATGCAGAAGTTGTTACCTTCGTTAAAGCATTAGCTGGACGAAATGACCACGCTAAAGTTGCATTTGGAACCGAGGCAGGATTGTTTAATAAACGTATCGATATACCAACCGTTGTATGCGGACCCGGCGATATAGCTATGGCCCATAAACCAAATGAATATATTTCCCTAGACCAAATATCCCAAGCTGAACAATTTATGAGCCGCTTGGCTGATGAAGTTTCAGTTTAAGATCCAACATTTATTATTAAATAGAAATAAAAATCTAATTTTCTACATCATTTATATCGCTAAAAGAGCCATGCAAGTCATCTTCAGCTAACAAAGTCACAAGAGTTGTTTCAATTATTGATGAAATAGGAATCGGTGCAACCCCAGATTTACATGCACGAAGAAAAGCCTCCGACTCCTCCTTATATCCTTTTTGTACTGTCCGGGAAGAATTCCTAACCGTTCTTCCGTTAGCAATCAAATCAAGTCTCTTATAATCATCAAGTACAGCAATGCGTTCCTGGCCAAAAACCTCAAACCGCTCTTTCGCCATACTAGTATCTCCATTGGAAAAATAGTGAAGTGTCCCCATTGATCCATCATCAAAACTTATAGTCAAACTAATGATATCATTCGCAGCCAAATCTAATCGATTAGGGTTAACGCCGCAAACTTGAAGATCAATAGGAGAAGCGCCGGTAACAAATTGCATTGTATCAATAAAATGGCAAGCTTCACCAATTATACGTCCACCACCTGATTCCACATCATGTACCCAAGCCAAAGGATCATTCTTTAAAATACGTCCAGCATTGACCCTATAAATCATAGCAAGTGGCTCTTTTCTGTCTTTGAAATGTTCTGCAATTTCATTAATAAAGGGACTAAAACGCCTATTAAAGCCAATCATCAAGATACCTTTTGACGACTTTGCTACAGCTTCAATTTCAATAAGCTCATCACGTTTGACGCATAAAGGCTTTTCAACAAATACGTGTTTTCCACACTTCAATGCCTCAAGAACTAATTTTCCATGACTGTCATGCCGAGTCGCAATAACTACCGCATTGATATCGTCGTTTTCTAAAATCGAATTTGCATCTGTTGAGGAAAAAATAGCGCCAACGTTTTTCTTCATGGCCTCTGCCGAAAGACCCAAAGCTGAAACTACACCTAACACATCAAAACCACCTGCAGCTATCATCGACGGTGCAAGAACAGATTTTGCAAAATTACCTGCACCAATAAAGCCGAGACCCACCTTACCATCTATTTTTTTTCGTAAATCCAATTGTGGTAAATCTGAGTCAATTTCTTCAGCAACTCCATATGTTAAAACAATACCAACGGTGAATTCCTTATTTATACCACCAATCAAATCATAAGCTTTTGCTGCATCATCTATTGGAAACCTATGTGTTGTCAAAGACTGCATATCCAAAGATCCATCCCCTAACAAATCCATAAAAGCACCCATATTACGTCTTTCCGTCCACCTTACGTAACCAATAGGATAATCCCTACCCTTCTCTTCATAAGCAGGATCGTATCGTCCTGGGCCATATGATCTGGATTGAATTATCTCTAATTCCTTATGGAAGTAATCACTTCGGGATATATCCATTTTAACGTCACCTACTACAACTACCCGAGCACGGTCTCTACAGTAAGGAACTATGATAGAAAACGGAGACCCAGAATTCCTTGATCCTACAGTCAGAAGTACTGCGTCAACACCGAATCCATCTGTTATAGCAGCTACTTTTGAAGGAAGATCTTCTGAATCTGGTTTAGAAGCCAGGATGGCACCATGTTTACGAGCCAATGCAAGCTTTGACTCATCTGTGTCCAAACCAATTACTTTAAAACCAGCAGCTCTACAAATTTGTAAAGTAATCTGACCAACCAACCCTAATCCAACTATCATAATAATAGCGCCGAATTGTTGGTTTGCTTGGCGGATACCATGCATAGCTATAGCACCTAACGTCACATAAGCGGCGTCTTCATCAACAACGCAATCAGGTACTTTTACATATAAATTTTCAGGGATAGCAACAACATCTGCGTGATTTGCAAATCCAGCTCCAGCACATGCAACACGATCTCCAATGCTAGTTCCTATAACACCAGATCCTACACTTATAACTTCACCAACTAGTGAATAGCCAAGTGTTTTTGGTTCTGCAACAACAGCCTGAACTGCCTTAAAAGCCGAAACAATACCATTATTTTTAACTTTTTTTATTACGCGCCGGACCAGATCCGGCCTTGCCATGGCTTTACCCATGTAACCTTTCTTAGCAAGATCAATAACAGCTCGGTCGGTACCTGCACTTATCAAGGAAGTAGATGTTCTTACTAGTATGCCGTTAATGGGAATCGATGGCCTTGGCGTATTAGCAACCGAAATCTTTCCGGTTTTGAAATTCTGTACGACAATTTTCATGAGCTACCCATTTATTGATGGGATTTAATGCCATAATGTAAAAAATATGACCTGGTTAATCAATGATATAGATAAAGAAATCTTTTGATCATGACATTTAATCACTTCAATTCATCCTTGATCTCATCGACAGACTTCCATCTTCTTGAATTTCAAAATATTCACCAAGATCCGGGTGGTGGATAGGATCCGGATCTTTATCAGGTACTAAATTTTGTTCCGAAACATATGCAATGTATGGAGACTTATCGTCCGCTTCGGCAAATAAATGATAGAAAGGCTGGTCCTTAACCGGCCTAACATCAACAGGAATGCTTTCATACCATTGGTCGGTGTTATCAAATTCTGGATCAACATCAAATATTATGCCCCTAAATCCGTAAACCCTATGACGGACAGCCATACCAATATGAAATTTAGCTAAAGAACGAATATTTGAAATTACCATATTTTAAGTCTATCACTGACAATCAATACCGCAAGCTATCTATTAAAAAAAACATATTCTTAAGTACAAATAACTTACTTCGGATGTTTGAAAAAAACTAGAGGAAGCAGAATTAAAGAAATAATCTTCGATAAATTGAAAATAAAAATGTGAAAAATTCATTTTTTATGACATTTATCATAAAGTACTTCGCAAAAAGGTTAGATAGAACTATGAAAAAAAATAAAGTCGTCCTTACTGGTGGAACAGGTTTTATACTCTCTTATGTAGCAGAAAAGTATGCTAACTTAGGTCGAGAAGTGCTAATTTTCGACAAAACTCCTAAAAATGAGATACCTTCTTATATAGAAGAAATCATAGAAAAAAATAATAATACCAACTATGTTGAGGGGGATATCCGAGATAAAGATGCCATCGAAGAAACTTTTAAAGATGCAGAGATAGTTTATCATTTTGCGGCTTTAATGGGTACTAGCTCACGATTTAAGCAAGAGGTAATTACGACCGAAGTAAATGTAATAGGTACCATTCATGCATGTGAAGCCGCACTGAAAAATGAGGTTGAATACTTTGTTTACCCTCCTCGACCAATGGAAACTGGTTGGTTAACTCCCTACATTATTTCAAAAACAGCAGCGACACAGCTAGTACAGATGTATCATAAGACTTACGGCCTAAGAACAGTTGGGTTAAATATCTCTAATATTTACGGACCACGTGAACGGGCAGTATTAGAAAAAAATCCATATAAAAAGGGAGAAGGTCGGAAAATGATGGCAACCTTTATTGAATGTGCATTAATGAATGAACCCTTGCCAGTAAATGGTGATGGCGAGCAATCTTCTGACTTTATTTTTATTGATGATGTCATCGACGCTTGTATGAAAGCACCTCAAGAATCCGCTATTGGCAAAATCATTGAAATTGGTACAGGCGAAAAAACTTCTGTTTTAGAGGTTGCTAAAAAAATTATAGAATTAACAGGCTCTAAATCTAAAATAGTATTTAAACCCATGCGGACTGGTGAAACAAAAATACACACCCAATCAGATTTTGGTGATGCAACTAAGTACCTAAAATGGAGACCATCCACACCCCTAACTGAAGGGTTAAAAAAAACAATTCCATGGTATGCAAATAAACTGGGACTTACTTACCCAATAAAAGATTAGCCAAAAATTAGATGAAATGTTTAGTAATGCGTTAACTCAAGCGTCAATTGAAAACTGATCTGGGATATAGTAACCCGAAAAAATAAAACACCTAATTGATGCAAGGTGTATGATAGTTTTGTATTAATAGTTAGAATACATAAAAATAACTAAGAAGGAAATTTGCGTGATAGAAACGTCTAATGGAGCTCCTTCTCAACCACCTGTTTATGCCGCTATCGACCTCGGAACAAACAACTGTAGGCTATTAATAGCCCAACCAGGTGATGAATCTAGGAATAGAATTCATGTTATAGATAGTTTTTCTCGTATTGTAAGACTTGGAGAAAACATAGGAAAAACAGGAAAATTATCTGATGCGGCAGTTAAACGAGCAACTGATGCACTAAAAGTTTGTGCTTACAAAATAAAATCTAGGGGTGCACTCCAAACACGAGCAATCGCAACTGAAGCCTGCCGCAAGGCAATAAACGTTCAAGAGTTTTTTAATCACGTAAAAAAAGAGACAGGAATACTTTTTAAAACTATCACTCCTATTGAAGAAGCAAAATTAACTCTTGCAGGGTGCAGACCTCTATTAACAACAAAGCACCCAAAAGTATTAATGTTTGATATAGGTGGTGGTAGCACAGAACTAATATGGCTTGAAAATAAGCCAACACTAGATCAAAAAATAATTGATATAAAATCTCTCCCTATTGGCGTTGTTAGTCTTGCTGAGGAATTCAGCTCTGACAAACTTAGCGCAAAAAATTTTGAAATAATTGTTGGTCGAATTGACAATGAATTAGCCCCATTCGATAAAATTCATGGAATTAAAAAACAAATTAATACAGGCAATGTGCATGTATTAGGCACATCAGGAACTATGACGACCATGGGGGCTATTTATCTTAATCAAACGCGCTATAACCGATCTAAGGTTGATGGGTTATCAATTCGATATGAAAGTATAAATGCTATTTGCAAAAATTTAATTTCATTAGATATTGAAGCACGTCAGAATCATCCATGCATCGGCCCTGGTAGAGCAGACCTAATGGTAATGGGCTGCACCATTTTAACCGCCATTTGTAGGCGATGGCCAACTACTCATTTAACAGCAGCTGATCGAGGAATTCGAGAAGGACTGCTAATGGAAATGATAAATACCAATCAGGCCATTTCATAATGACAGAGAATTCAAAAAATCAGAATTCTGGACGAGGAAAAAGAGAACGAATAAAAAAATCTAAAGGACGAAAAGAATCATCAACGCGTTGGCTTAAAAGACAGTTATCTGACCCATATGTAGCTGAAGCCCGCGAACAAGGATTGCGTTCACGTGCAGCCTTCAAACTGATCGAGCTAGATGATAAATTTCACTTCCTTAAACCTGGCAGAAAAATCGTAGACCTAGGATCTTACCCTGGTGGCTGGTCAATAGTTGCAGCCAAGAAGGTTAACGCACAAGGAGCTTCAAAAGGCAAGCAAGGTCAAGTAATCGGACTGGATTTAATTGAAACAGACCCCGTTCCAGGCGCCTTTCTATTATGTCACGATTTTATGGATGAGGCAGCACCTGAATTACTCAAAGCTTCTCTCAAAGGCCCCGCTGATGTAGTGCTTTCAGATATGGCTGCAAAAGCTACTGGCCACGCTGCAACAGATCACCTGCGAATAATTAGCCTTCTAGAGGCAGCGTTCGAATTTGCTTGCGAAGTGTTAACTCCTGGTGGTGTTTTTATAGGCAAAGCCTTTAAAGGCGGGACAGAAAATGAATTATTAAAGCGTATTAAAAATAGATTTAAGGTTGTACGCCATGCTAAACCACCATCTTCGCGTAAACAGTCAGCAGAAACATATGTAGTAGCAATAGGTTTTCGTAAAAGTAAAAAAATATAATAGAGTCATGAATATACCTAGAAATAATTTTCTTAGCGAAATATTAGAAACAAAAATTGTCATCGATGTCGTTGATGTCGGTGCAAATCCCATCGATGAAATACCGCCATATACAAACCTTTTAAAATCAGGGCATGTAAACCTAGTTGGATTTGAACCAAATCCAGATGCCCTCGCAAAATTAATCGCTAACAAAGGAGAAAACGAGACTTACTTTCCCTTTGCCATAGCTGATGGAAATATCCACGAATTCAAAATCTGCAAAGCGCCTGGAATGTCATCACTTCTTGAACCAAATACAGATTTGTTAAATTATTTTCATGGTTTTCCAGATTGGGGGAAAGTTCTATCTAGAAAGAATATTGAAACGGTCCGATTAGATGAGGTCAAAGAAATTAAGAACATGGATTATATCAAGATAGATATCCAAGGAGGAGAATTGCTAGCCTTTAAAAATGCAACCCGCCTACTATCGAATTGTTGTGTTATCCATACGGAAGTCGAATTTTTACCAATGTATATAGATCAACCTTTATTTTCAGAAGTTGAAATATTCCTTCGCCAACAAGGGTTTTTGTTCCACCGCTTTCAGCCTCTTGCAAGTAGAGTGATACAACCCTTGCTTCTTGAAGATGACATTTATCGTGAGTTTGTTCAGACCTTTTGGGCTGACGCAATTTTTGTACGCGATTTTACTCAATTAAAAAAATTAACTACTAAAAAATTATTGAAATTAGCTTGCATTCTTCATGATATCTATAAATCTTGGGACCTAGTACTTCGCACACTTTTGACTCATGATGAGCTAGACGGCACTAACTATGCAGACACCTATCTAAAAGTATTAACAGGTGATAATTCTTAAAATACTTGGTCAAGTTATAATCTATTTTCATAGTTTAACCATAAAAAGGTCTGTTGAAGCTTGGCTTTCGCAAATTCATCTGTATTATGAGGCGCCAACTCCTTCACTAAGTAAGGACTTGATGCAGTATGAAATTCCCAGAAGCTTTAACATTTGACGATGTCTTGTTGGTACCAGCAAAATCTGATGTCATTCCTGGAGATACCAGCACTAAAACTCGCCTGACACGTACCATCGATATGGGTATACCATTGCTTTCTGCTGCAATGGATACAGTCACAGAGAGTGCACTTGCGATTGCAATGGCTCAAGCGGGTGGCATGGGAGTAATCCATAAAAACTTATCAGATGAAGAACAAGCTGCAGAAGTTCGTAAAGTTAAAAAATTCGAATCCGGTATGATTGTTGACCCATTAACAATTGCTCCAGAAGAAACTCTAGCAGACGCATTAGCGATCAAGGATGCACACGGAATTTCTGGTATACCGGTAGTTGAGAAGGATAGTGGAAAACTAGTCGGAATTTTAACCAATCGTGATGTTCGATTTGCGACGCGTATGGACCAGCCAGTTAGAGAATTAATGACAGGAAAAGATCCTGAAAAGCCGCTAATCACAATTCGGGAAGACGTTGACCCAGCTAAAGCCCGAAAACTACTTCATCAACACCGAATTGAAAAACTTCTTGTAGTCGATGATAATTTTCTCTGTATCGGATTAATCACCGTCAAAGATATGGAAAAGGCCCAAGCTAATCCAAATGCTTGCAAAGATGACCAAGGCCGACTTCGTGTTGCTGCTGCTATTGGTGTTGGTGATGATGAAATTAATCGTGCTGAAGCCCTTCTAGATGCTGGTGCTGACGTAATCGTTGTAGATACTGCTCATGGTCACTCTGAAGGTGTGCTTAAAGCTGTTTCTAAAATCAAAAAATTGTCAAATCAAGCACAGGTCATTGGAGGAAATGTAGCTACAGCAGATGGTGCTCAAGCATTAATCGATGCTGGTGCTGACTGTGTCAAAGTTGGTATTGGACCTGGAACTATTTGTACGACTCGCATGGTTGCTGGTGTTGGAATGCCCCAATTCTCAGCTGTTATTGATGTTGCATCAAAATGCAAAAAGGCGGAAATTCCATTCATAGCTGACGGTGGAATTAAGTATTCAGGTGATTTAGCTAAAGCAATTGCCGGTGGAGCAGAGAGCTGCATGATAGGATCACTTCTTGCCGGCACGGATGAAAGCCCTGGAGAGGTATTTTTATTCCAAGGCCGATCATATAAATCTTATCGTGGCATGGGATCTCTTGGCGCCATGGCACGAGGGTCTGCAGATCGCTATTTTCAAACAGATGTTTCTGATAATTTACAACTAGTGCCAGAAGGTGTGGAAGGCAGGGTTCCTTATAAAGGACCAGTAAGTAATATTGTCTATCAACTAGTAGGCGGTCTTCGTGCTGCAATGGGTTATACTGGAAATTCTACAATACAGGAATTTCAAAAAAACGCTAAATTTTGTCGCACTACATCATCTGGTCTGCGCGAAAGCCATGTCCATGACATCACAATCACTCGTGAAGCACCTAACTATAGGACCGAAACCTAGGGGTACCAAAACTTGCGAGTTTTTACTAAATGAAACCTGGAGCACGCATCCAGGCAGCGATTGAAATTCTAGATACTATTTATTCCGCTAATGAGCCGACTGAAAGGCTCATAGATTTCTATTTCCGCAAACGTCGATACGCAGGATCAAGTGATAGAAGGGCTATTAAAGATTTCGTTTATAATATTCTACGCCATATAAGTAGACTAAATTGGTGGATTAAACTTGTAGACAAAGAGCTGGAAATAAACCCGCGTATACAAATAATAGCAGAGCTTTCATTAATAAGAAATCTTTCACTACTTCAAATACAGGAAAATTTTAATGGTCATAATCACTGTCCTTTACCACTAACACTTAGAGAAGAAAAATTAGCAATAGATTTATTTGGACAGTTAATAAATCATAGTGACATGCCATCATTCGTAGCTCTAGAGTATCCGAAATGGTTGGACAAATCTTTAAAAACCATTTGGCCAGAACGCCTTACTATAGAAATGTCAGCTCTAAACCAGCCCGCTCCATTGGATATCCGTGTAAATACTCTAAAAACAACCCTAGAAAATGTTCGAAGTTCATTACTAAAAGATTCTATAAATTCAGAACTAATGCAAATGTCACCAATTGGTCTCAGGCTAACAGAAAAAATTCGGCTCGAAGAAACTAAAGCTTATAAAATGGGTTGGATTGAAGTACAGGATGAGGGCTCTCAGCTAATCGCTTTGCTTTGCGATGCTAAACCAAATATGGATGTAGTTGATTTATGTGCAGGTGCTGGTGGTAAAACATTAGCTCTAGCAGCTACTATGGGAAGAAATAAAAAAATGGCCGGACAACTAATTGCCTGTGATATTTCTTCCTATCGACTAAATCGACTAATTCCTAGGAAGAAAAGAGCAGGTGCATTAGGTATTCAAATTCATACGATAGATTCAAAAACAGATGATTGGGTTCATTACAATTCTATGAGAAATGATAGAATCCTAGTTGATGCTCCGTGTACTGGAACTGGTACTTGGAGAAGAAAGCCAATTTCCCGCATCCAAATAAGTCCCGAAGACTTAAAAACAAAAATCTCGACACAAAAACAAATACTACAACTTGCTTCTAAACTAATTAAACTAGGTGGAAGAATAATTTATTCTACTTGTTCAATATTAAAAGAAGAAAATGAAGATCAATTAAATTGGTTTGTTGAAAACCATAACGATTTTCAAGTAATTCCTATTGAAACTGTTTGGGGAGAAACTATAGGAGGCGAAGCACCTACAAGTCTAAACCTAAGGTTATCGCCAGCTTCCAATCGAACGGATGGATACTTTTGTGCAATTTTGGAAAAAGTTAGATAAAATTAGAAAAAACTTTGCTAATTTTTTTGCTAACCTTGCCAAGTCATAACTATATGTTATGGGAAGATGAAGTTTTTAGCCTAAAATATTGATAAAACTATTGATTTTTTTAATTTTTGATTGTATAATATTTGTCGTTTTTTATAACAATGGTTACTTGGTGGCGATCACTAAGTAGCCAAATTTACGTTTAGGGTGATTATTTCCTACAAAAAGTAATAATAGCTTGTAAAAAGCAAAGTCGTTATTTTTAAAAGTGAAATATTATTACCTATTAAAGTTAAATTTTAGGAGTTTTCCCATGGTTTGCCGCCGTAATGATAATAAAAAACCACAGTCAGACCGCCAAAACGAACAAAAAGAACGGCAATGTCTAATGTGTAGTAAGACTTTCGCTTCAGAGCACTTTGGTCAGCGAGTGTGCCCTACTTGTAAAGGTACAGCAGCATGGCGTTCAGGTGGTGAAGCAGCTTAAATTTCGTAATTAAAAAAACGGAAAAGAAAAATGATTAAAAGTAAAAAAATGCAATTTGATGGTGGCCGTGCCCAAAAAAAGATGGCAAAGGCTTTCAAGCAAATGGCTGCTAAAAAAGCGAAGCAAGCTAAAGAAAGAGCTAAGCGTATGGAAGAGCAAGTTCCAGTATAACAGCAGCGCATTTATGCTAACTAAGTCATAAAAAAAACCCTGTACCAGGGTTTTTTTTTTATCATAACTAGGTATTAAGCAGTATTTGTTTAATAAATACCTTTCTTTTCTAGATAACGCTGGTGATATTCTTCAGCCCGCCAAAAATTCGATACCTTTGAAATTTCAGTTACAATTTTCCCATTAAATCTCCCTGATGTTACGCAAGCTTCTATAGATTGAAGAGCTAATTTCTCTTGCTCTTCAGAATGATAAAAAATAGCTGAGCGATATTGGGTACCTATATCCCAACCTTGTCTATTAAGTTGCGTTGGATCGTGACAAGACCAAAAAGCTTCCAAAAGATGATCATAATTAACTTGAGCAGGGTCAAACGTCACCTCTACAACTTCAGCATGACCTGTTTGACCACTACAAACACTTTCATATGTAGGATCAGGCATATTTCCCCCAGAATAGCCAACGATTACATCCGAAACACCATCTATTTTACGAAATGTACTCTCAACCCCCCAGAAACAGCCTGCTCCGAAAGTTGCTTTTTCCATGCTCTCTACCTTTAAAAATGAGAAATTAAAATATTTCGAAATGATATAAGGATTAATTTTAGCTAACAAGCCATATAGAATCAAAAATAGATAATATTAGATAAAAAATATTGAATACTTTTAAACAACACTCCTTGACCCAAACGTCCATCCGTCCCAAACTGTACAAAGTTCCGTGGGGTGTCCTGATAAAGGACTGAGATGCTATAAATACTGGTCAAAATAAAGACCTAAACGTAGAAACCCTTCGAACCTGATCCGGATAACGCCGGCGTAGGGAAAGGAACGCGTTGACCCAGAAAGCGCATTCTGACTATCCCAGCTTTATCTCTATCAGTTGGATTTATCTATCACTAGGAGTCTGATCATGAATTTCATAAATAAACCAAAAACATCTGACATCACCACTGGCCCTTTACCAGCAAGTCGAAAAATTTATGTTGCAGGTAAAATTCATTCAGACATTCAGGTTCCAATGCGCGAAATCTCGTTACACAAAACCGCAAAAGAACCACCACTAGTCGTTTATGATACTTCTGGGCCATATACAGATCCTACTAAATATATAGATATTGAGGCAGGCCTGCCGCGCATGCGCGAATCTTGGATTAAAGCAAGGGATGATGTAGAAGAATATCAGGGACGAGAAGTGAGATTTGAAGACAATAATGCAAATAATGCAAAACTGGTACCTGCTTTCCCAATTACTCATAAACCACTTCGGTCTAAAAATGCGCCCGTAACGCAACGTAAGTATGCTTTGGAGGGCAAGATAACACCAGAAATGGAATTTATTGCCATTCGTGAGAATATGGCCCGCAAACACGATCCTGCTGCTGCAAAATTGCGCATTGAGGAAGGTGAAAGTTTTGGAGCTGCAATTCCGGAATACGTTACACCTGAATTTGTCCGTGATGAAGTTGCCCGTGGACGAGCCATCATACCTGCCAATATCAACCACCCAGAATTAGAACCACAAATTATTGGTAGAAATTTTCTAGTGAAGATTAATGCAAATATTGGTAATTCAGCTGTTACTTCATCCGTAGCAGAAGAAGTTGACAAAATGGTCTGGGCGACGCGATGGGGTGCAGATAATGTTATGGATTTATCCACAGGAAAGAACATACATAATATTAGAGAATGGATAATTCGGAATTCACCTGTACCCATAGGAACCGTTCCAATATATCAAGCGCTCGAAAAAGTTGATAGAGCTGAAGATCTAACCTGGGAAATATTCCGTGATACAATTATAGAACAATGTGAACAAGGTGTTGACTACTTCACGATACATGCCGGAGTACGACTCAAATACATCCATTTAACTGCAGACCGTACCACCGGTATTGTTTCACGAGGTGGTGCAATTATGGCCCAGTGGTGTCTTGCACATCACAAAGAAAATTTTCTCTATGAGAATTTTGAAGAGCTTTGTGAAATCATGGGATCCTATGATGTCTCTTATTCTTTAGGAGATGGGTTAAGACCTGGTAGCATTGCTGATGCTAATGACAAAGCCCAGTTTCTTGAACTCGAAACTCAGGGAGAACTTAACCACATTGCTTGGGAAAAAGATGTCCAAGTAATGAATGAAGGCCCTGGACACGTTCCTATGCATAAAATTAAAGCCAATATGGAAAAACAATTAGATGTTTGTGGTGAAGCACCATTCTATACACTTGGTCCACTAGTCACAGATATTGCGCCCGGATATGACCACATTACATCAGGCATTGGCGCTGCAATGATTGGTTGGTATGGAACAGCCATGCTCTGTTATGTAACTCCTAAAGAACATTTAGGTCTACCAGATCGTAACGATGTAAAAACTGGTGTAGTAACATATAAATTGGCAGCACATGCTGCTGACGTAGCCAAAGGTCACCCAGGTGCACAGAATCAAGATGATGCGCTTTCTCGAGCCCGATTTGAGTTCCGGTGGGAAGATCAATTCAACCTAGCCCTTGATGCAGAAACAGCAAAAGATTTTCACGACCAAACTTTACCCAAAGATGCACATAAAACTGCGCATTTCTGCTCCATGTGTGGACCTAAGTTTTGTTCTATGGAGATTACAAATCAAGTTCGCGATTATGCCGAAAAAGGTATGGAAGAAATGTCAGAAAAGTTTGGAGAGAAGGGCGAGCTTTATGATGAAAGCTTCATAGATGAAGAGAAATCAGCAGCAGAGTAAAATAATTAGATAATCACAGTTTATAGATATTCTTTAAAAATGGAGTCTAATATTGAAATCTTCATTGATGCCGATGCTTGCCCAGTTAAAGATGAAGCCATTGCAGTTGCGGCAAGACACGGACTAAAAACTTATTTAGTATGTGACGGGGGAATTAGGCCAAGCCAAGATCCAATGGTAGAGCTTATTATTGTTAATCAGGGTGAAAATGCAGCTGACGACTGGATTGCTGAAAATATAAAAAAAACAGATATCTGTATTACAAATGACATCCCGCTTGCCTCACGTTGCTTAGAACAAGGCGCGCTTGCAATAAAACCAAATGGAGACCAATTTACGGAAGATGGAATTGGTATAGCACTAGCTAATCGCAACTTGATGCAGGACTTACGCGAAACCGGTCAAATAACAGGTGGCCCAAAACCTTTTAGCAAATTTGATATTTCTAATTTTTTAAACCACCTGGAAACAACCGTGCAAGCAGCAAAAAGGCTGAAAGCCTCCACTATATGAAACTTCTACCTTCAGCTAAAAACTGCGTTTGTGTCTTATTGATAGGCTCATTTAGATTGTGACTTCTTTTTGGCATTAATTAAAGGCTGCTGAATTTCCAGCAGCCTTTAATAGGTGATTTTTTTATATTATTTATTAACTTGGTCAACGCCTACACCAGCTGCAAGTGAGCCCCCACAAATCAGTGCGGCCGGTGGAAAAAATGCAATGGCAACTCCACAAGCTGTTACTCCTGCTGAAGTTCCGGGATTTTCTTTGACTGTTGCTATGGCTTGGTCAGTTACTGAGGTTTTTCCATGGCCGCCAGCAAAACTATAACTTGGTACTGAGGTTATACAAATAACAAAACAAAGAGCGATAAGTGAGCGCATACAATTTATCCTTTAATTGATAAAATTAACATATAATACCTTCATAAGTATAATTTGATTTATACAGTTTCGCAAAGGTTTTAACATTAATAATTTTTAATTTTTAAACCACCTGGAAACAACCCTGCAAGCAGCAAAAAGGCTGAAAGCCTCCACTATATGAAGCTTCTACCTTCAGCTAATAACTGCCTTTGTGTCTTATTGATAGTAGGAGCATAATGACGTGCAGATTTTCCGGTTGGAGGTAATGCTTCATCATAAAAGAATTGTGGGAGGACGTCATCTTCTTCCGTAAACCCAGCCATCTTATTAAATTCTATTTCCATCAAAAGGGTATCACGACCAAGTTCATTCAAATAATCAGCATCAAGATCAACATCAAATGCACCGTTAAGAGCCTCTATTAGCTCCGCATGGTTATTGTTTGTAACAGTTCGTCCAAACACGCAAAGCCCTAAACTATCAGCTACAGCAGAATTAATTTGCACCTCCAAACTCATAACTGAAAGTTCTTCTGTACTTTTTCCAGCACATTTTGCTGCCGGAAGATTGCCAACAGTATGGTCTGCGCCTTGGGCGGAAACCATCATTGATATTCCAGTAACCTCAATTACACGCGGGTCGTAAGCACTCAAGGCTTGTTTCTTGATAACTGGCACACGTTTCGATCCATAATGATCACCAACTCGGGCAGCACCTTGAGCTATAATGCGTCCGCGGTCTGTCCCTTTACGTAAATCTTCTAACGCCGCTAGCATAAATGGAACATCACCAAATTCTGCTTCACCTGTATCCATTAAAATTCCAAAGGCAGCACCAACTTCAATGGTATCGCAACCTAAATCATTAACAATCTCATTAAGGTGAGCTACGTCATCCGGATCTACAATACCAACGTTGGTTCCAAGAAGACATAACGTTTCATACTCAAGAGGAGAGACAATTTCCTTACCATTTTCATCAACATAAACGTTGGAGCATTTAATTTGACACCCCGGCATACAGGCATGGGTATGTTCTCCGCCTCTTTCATTATTAAGATCGCGAATATAGTCGCCTCCCATATTAAGAATATTGCCTTCTATGGACGTATCAACCTGCTGACCAGACGAAAAGTTGTTTACCGGTAATCCTCCAAGGTGATTTGTTACATCTGCAACTTGCATAGTACCATTTCGACTTAAGGATTGAGCTGCAGCATCATCCCTAATTTTAGCACCATAATCCTTTACAATTTTCATTACCTTTTTACGGTCTACGAAGTTAGGCATTTTAGCTTTATCGCAAATAATAGCTTTAACTTTTTTAGACCCCATAACCGCACCGACACCTCCACGTGCTGCAATACGAACCGGTCGCAACTCGTTATCACTAAAAGATATACCCGCAACTAGCCCTAAGTACTCTCCCACTGGACCACATAGTGCGAGAGAAATCTTATCACCAAACTTTTCGTGAAGTAACTTTGCAACCTCAAAATTAGATTTACCTAAATATGGTGCAGCATCTTCAAAAATTATTCCATCTTCTTTAGTAATTCTGATGATGGTCCACTCATCAGATGCGCCTTCGAGCGTAAACCCAGCTATTTCTAATTGCCCCATAGCAAAAGCAAATGTACCACCAGCATTTGATTCTTTTATACCTCCAGTTAGAGGACTTTTACAGCCGATGGAAATACGATTTGCATTTGAAAAGTTAGTTCCAGCAAATGGTCCCGCAGAAAAAATTAAAGGATTTTCTGGTGATAATGGATCAACTTTGGCTATATCACGCTCTAACAAAGTTTTAACAATAAAATTACGGCCTGCACGTATTAATTTCTCACCACTCAAATCATCAGATTTAACTGATTGGTCATTCAAATTTATGTGAAAAAATTTTCGCATAACAAGTTATAACTCCACAAATTATTGTCTTAAATTAGATAAGGTTTGAAGAACAAAATATCAATCCACAATTTTATTTACTGCCGTTACAGATATAATAATTTGATTTTTTATGAGACTAAACAAAATAATTTAATAATATATCAGAAACCCTGCCCCCTTTCTTTTCTAGCTATTGACGGGTAAAAGCTTTTTTATGACATTAACCGCAAGCACACTAGGTGATTTAATACATTTCGAGCGTATATTAATCGTCGACTTCGGTTCGCAAGTGACACAGTTAATTGCACGAAGAATACGTGAATCTGGCATTTATTCTGAAATACATCCATTTAATAAAGTTGATGAAACTTTTATAAAAGATTTTGCTCCCCGCGCAATTATACTCTCTGGAGGCCCTGCCTCTGCTGGTGAAAATGAAACACCTCGTGCTCCAAAAGAATTATGGGAAATGGGCATTCCCATATTAGGCATTTGTTATGGTGAAATGACGATGGTTCAACAGCTTGGTGGAGAGGTTGCACCATCATCCCAACAAGAGTTTGGTCGAACTTCTATCGAAGTAGTATCTGATTGCACCCTTTTTAAGGGCGTCTGGAAGTCCGGCAAATCATATCAAGTTTGGATGAGCCATGGTGATAAAATTGAAAACATTCCTGATGGATTTAGCGCCTGTGCCATTACTCCTTCAACACCTTTTGCTGCTATAGCTGATGAAAAACGAAAATTTTACGGCGTTCAATTTCATCCTGAAGTTGTTCATACACCAGATGGCGCTAAATTACTTAAAAATTTTACTCATAATATTGCAGGGTGTTCTGGAAAATGGAATATGGCTGCCTTTAAAGATGATGAAATTGCAAGAATTCGGAAACAAGTTAGTACTGGAGGCGTTATCTGCGGTTTATCTGGAGGAGTAGACTCATCCGTAGTAGCTGCATTGCTTCATCAAGCTATTGGAGAGCAGTTAACTTGTGTATTTGTAGACACTGGATTAATGCGACTCGGCGAGGGAGAAGAAGTCGTAAAATTATTCCGTGATAATTACAACATTCCACTTATTCACCGCGATGCTTCCGAATTATTTTTAAGAAAACTTAATGGTATTTCTGATCCAGAAAAAAAACGTAAAATTATTGGAGCAACATTTATTGACGTTTTTGAAGAAGAAGCTAATAAAATTAAAGGAGCAGAATTTTTAGCACAAGGAACACTATATCCCGATGTTATTGAAAGCGTGTCATTCATAGGCGGGCCTAGCGTAACTATAAAATCACATCATAACGTAGGAGGCCTTCCTGATCGTATGAATTTGAAATTAGTAGAGCCCTTGCGAGAACTGTTTAAAGATGAAGTCCGTGAATTAGGGCGAGAATTAAGCTTACCAGAAAGTATGATAGGAAGACATCCCTTCCCAGGCCCCGGACTTGCAATAAGGCTACCAGGAGAAATTACTCTGGAAAGGGTAGACATCTTACGTCGCGCGGATGCTATTTACCTTGAGGAAATCCACTCTGCAGGATTATATGATAAAATCTGGCAGGCCTTCTGCGTACTTCTACCAGTACAGACAGTTGGCGTTATGGGCGATGCAAGAACCTATGATTTTGTTCTAGCACTCCGCGCTGTAACCTCAACAGATGGAATGACCGCAGAATCGTTCAACTTCGACCATGAATTTCTAACACACGTTTCAGGTCGTATCATTAACGAGGTGCGTGGCATCAACCGTGTCGTCTACGACGTAACATCTAAACCGCCAGGAACGATTGAGTGGGAGTAGTCCTATAAATTTTTTATCTTTATTATCAATAGCTTAGAAACATTTTGCCAGATGGATACTTTCGATTATATCGTAATTGGCGCCGGATCAGCGGGTTGTGTACTCGCCAACCGGCTTACGGAAGAATCACAAAACCGAGTACTCTTGCTTGAGGCCGGAGGCAAGGACATCAATCCGTGGATACACGTGCCGGTCGGATACTTCAAGACAATGCACAATCCCTCAACAGACTGGTGTTATGAAACGGAACCTGATTCTGGACTTGCCGGACGTCGCCTAAAATGGCCGCGTGGCAAGGTCCTTGGAGGATCAAGTTCAATTAATGGTCTTCTCTATATTCGGGGGCAAAGGGAAGACTACGACGGTTGGCGTCAGATGGGCAATGCGGGCTGGTCATACGACGATGTGTTGCCGTATTTCAAAAAGGCGGAAAACCAAGAACGGGGGGCGGATGAGTATCACGGAGCCGACGGTCCGCTGAGCGTATCCAATATTCGTATCAATCGCCCAATCTGCGAGGAATTTATTGCAGCTGCAGAGTCAATTGGCATCCGCCGAGTTGAAGATTTTAATGGAAAAGACCAGGAAGGCGTAGGATATTTCCAACTTACGACCAAAAATGGCCGCCGCTGCAGTTCAGCTGTTGCATATCTACATTCGATCAAGAGGCGCAAAAACCTCAAAGTTGTGACTCACGCACATGTTCGTCGAATTATTATCAAAAACGGACAGGCGACTGGGGTCGAATATCAGGACCAAAGAGGCCAAAAGACCTCTGCTTCTGTGAACAATGAAGTTATTCTTTCTGCCGGTGCGATTGGTTCTCCACAGATTCTCAACCTCTCTGGGATCGGTGATGGTAATGAGTTGCAAACTTTAGAGATCGAATGCTCTGCTCATTTGCCGGGCGTCGGCAAGAACCTGCAGGATCACCTTCAAATTCGAACGGTTCACAAAACGGCCAAACCCTGCACTCTCAATACAGAATTGATCAACCCAATCCGTAAAGCGGTTATGGGTATTGAGTATGCTTTAAAGCGCACTGGCCCGCTCACGATGGGGGCCAGCCAAGTCTGCATTTTTACGCGTTCAAACGACTTCGTGGAAGTTCCGGACATACAGTTTCATTTCCAGCCGATGAGCGCTGACAGTCCCGGTGACGGACTGCACAAGTATTCTGCCTTTACTTTGTCCGTAACGCAGTTGAGGCCAGAATCGATCGGATCCATCAGGCTTGCGTCACCAGATCCGCTGGCTTACCCCAAAATTTTTTCAAATTACCTGTCTTCCAATCTGGACTGCCAGGTTGCCGTCGATTCTCTGAAGGTCACGCGCCGAATTTGTCAAGCGGAGCCAATCGCTGGGGAAATCGACGAAGAGCTTGAGCCTGGAGTTAGTTTGCAGTCAGATGAAGAACTGTTGCAATTTGCTCGTACTAACTCGAATACAATCTACCACCCTACAAGCACCTGCAGGATGGGTCCTGATGAAATGTCGGTTGTGGACGAGCGATTGCGCGTAAAGGGGATAAGTGGACTACGCGTCGCGGACGCCTCGATCATGCCACGAATTATTTCAGGGAACACGAATGCACCAACAATTATGATAGGTGAAAAAGCGGCGGACCTGATCAAGCAAGACGCCAAAATTCGCACCTGACCGGAGGATACGAAATGGCACATAATATCGACTTGGAAAAACGCAGAGCGGGGATTGTTCCCAGAGGCGGCAAAAATATCCGAGGTAAATTCCAACCGATATTTGTCTGAAAGAGCCGCGAGATTCTTTTTATCGCGGAAAAAGTTGGCATAAGCGTTTGAAGAGTATTTATGCCATAAGATATATTTAAATCTTAAAAAGGCTTTTTTAATAGGCAATAAAGCGAGGTACCAAAATAATTGTCAGCAATCCGATGCAAAAAACCTCCCGGTTTTATAGGAATAAACTTAATGTAGCGAATTGGAAAATAATGCGGTTCTATTACTAATATTTTAAATTTTGAAAATATTTTCTGTAACTGTTTTTTTGTATAAATGTTGGAAATGGGGCAATTATTACCATCGTATATACGACTTAAATCTTCAGGAGATTTTATTGTATTCAAATTTGAGCGCCCATATTCGTTTTTTGTAAAATAAATAATTAACTTTCTAGTTAAATACCATAGGAAGGAATTCCTAAAAAACGGATGATTATAATATACAGAGACGAATGCATGCCCACCCGGTTTTAAGACTCTATAAATTTCATCTATAGCTTTTGTTATATTCTCGGTATGATGAATGACCCCAGAGCTAACAATACTGTCAAAGAAATTGTTTGGATAAGGAATTTCTTCAATAGAAGCTTTTTGGACAGTAGCTTGAAGATTATTTAATTCTAGAATCTTTTGGGTTATTTCTATGCTTTTTGAGGATAAGTCAATTGCATGAACGTCTAAACCCTTTCTAGAATAATATCTAGTGCAAACACCTGTTCCACAACCAGCGTCAAGAATTCTGTAATCTTCACCAACTAAAATCTCATAAAAATTGGTTTCCTTAAAAATATCATAGTTATCCCAACGTAAAAGATCACATTTATCAGAGAATGATTTTAAAGACTTTAAATAAGATATTTCCTGGGTGTGTACAGGATTATTATTCCAAAATTCTTCGACTTTTTCTAAATTAACCATATATAAAATTACTCGATTTGCTTTATTATAAAGAAATGATTGTAAAACAAACCTATTAACTGTTTGCTTTTTATAAAACGTAAAATTGCACATAATATCGAATTGGAAAAAAATTTCTATTAATTATTTAAATAGCTAGTTTGGTCTGGATCTATTGAGTGGGAGTGATTTGATTTCTAGATTATTTTATAAAATTGCCAAGTTCGCGGTTGGAAAACTTGCACAAAATCCGGAACTCCAAGCTAAGACAGCAAGTTTCGTAAAAGAACGAGTTGTCCCTGGGGCAAAAGCCGGATGGAAAAAAGCCAAACCAAAACTCGAACAAGCTAAGGACGCTGCCGTTAGCGCTACAAAGGACGTTGCTCAAGTGGCTCGGGAGAACGACCCGATAGAAGATCCTAAAAAGTTCTTGTCTAAAGCATCCCAAAAATTACGTGAGAGGGCGAAGCGTTAATGAGTATCACGAAATTGCAACAAACAAAATGACGAAAAGCTCGGACGGGAGCCACAGAAAGCCTATGTCGAAAAACATTATTTACTCGCAGTTTTGTCAAAGTAGCGCTGAACTAAAGATTATTTTTAAAAAACTGGACAGTAAAGTTTAGGGTTTTTTTAGCAGTCTCCTTCGAGCCACCCATAGTCACCCCCTTTTTACCACACTTTTGAGCCATCGTCCTAACATATTTACCCCACCCATTCCGGGTTGATGTCTTATGCTTATTGCTAAGCTCATATCCGTCATCATCAATAGTGAAAAAACCGCATCCTCCGAAAGTCCATGCTTTTGGAAATCTCCTAGGAGCCCATTCATTGTTAAAACCATGATGCGCGCCATCCAAGACTGTTATGTTTATATCCCAGCCTTTTGATTTTTTTATTTTAACGCTCTCAATACAATATTTAACTGGCGTATAATCGTCAGCGCCACCTGCTAAAATGTGAACTGTTGTTTTAGTTGGCATACTGTTTTCAAAGTTTGATTGGCATGAAGGATAAACTGGCAAAGAAGCCTTGTAGGCATGACCATTCCCAAGCTTTTCGGCTAATTTTTTCTCAACTGAATCTTGAGCAATGATACCACCAAAAGAGTATCCTGTAATTCCAATTCGTTTGGCATCTACGCACCTAAGACTTTGAAGGTATCTAAAAGCGGAAAAAGTGTCGAAAAGCCTAGTGGCTTTGGAGAGCTTGGATTGGTCACGAGTGGTGGCAGAAAGTCCACGTGGAGATAAAGAGTCAGGTACGAGAGCAATAATACCAATTTTGTTTAAAGCCATTGAAAGTTTTTTGTACCAGGGCTTATTAGGATTTCCAGAGCCATGCTGAATAATAACAGCCGGTATTTTTTCTTTACCGCACATTTTAGGGATATAGAGCTTCCCTGTTATAATTTGGGATTCTAGCTTTTTGCCTAAAATGATATCGTGATAACCATCTAGATTATTACCGGATTCAATTTCAATGTGATTTTCACCAATTATCAGTGTATCGAGTTCTTTAATCGAAGCCGCATTAGAAACACTTATCAACAAGATAATAAAAATGTTGATTGCGAAAAACTTCATTAAATATGTCATTGTAAAATTTCTAGAAATTGATCAAAAATTGATGATATGAAAAGGTTTTAACTATCTATAAAACATTGCAATGCAATATTTCAATTGCAAATAAAAACAAAATTTATAATTTTCAGAAGCAAAATAGTTAGATATTAGTAATTTGTGTAAAAAGGATTTTTGATCTAATATGAGATATAAATTAGGGTATGGGAAGGGCACCCCTAGCAAGGATATGTGATGCTATTTAAGAGGCATCATAATGTTTACCAGTCCCTTCTTTAATTTTTGATTCTATAAAGATTTCATCGGTAGTGGCTGGAGTTGAATTTAATGAATGAGATAGTGGACCCTAAAAAGATTACTAATCGACGATATCGTGACGGCGACGATAAAATCACAGATTTGAGCGAAGAAATTTTTAATGCCGATCACAGTCACTTATGTCCTACATACGTTCATCGTACACCACCATGTCAAGGAAGCTGCCCATCAGGCGAAGATATTAGAAGCTGGCTCAACATTGCACGGGGCATCGAAAAAGGCCCCGAAGGTGTCACATGGCAAGAATATGCATTCCAACGTATAACCGAGGCAAATCCTTTCCCCGCAATCATGGGCCGTGTTTGTCCAGCACCATGCGAGGATGGTTGCAACCGTAACGAAGTGGAAGACCATGTAGGTATCAACGCAGTAGAGCAATATATAGGCGATTATGCCTTAGAGAATGGATTAAAGTTGCCTGAACCGGGTACTGATACAGGAAAAAAGGTTGCCATTCTAGGCGCTGGGCCGGCTGGTTTAGCAACAGCTTATCAACTTCGTCTAAAAGGTCATGCCTGTACAATTTATGAAGGCCGGTCTGAACTAGGGGGTATGATGCGCTATGGTATTCCCGGATATCGTACTCCTCGTGAAGTTTTGGACGGCGAAATTCAACGAATTATAGATATGGGCGTCGAAGTACATACTGATTGTAAAGTAGGCGTTGATATTACACTTCAGGAAATTGAAGATGAGTATGATGCTGTCTTTGTCGGTATCGGCGCACAAGGCGGAGCAGCACTTCCTGTCCCCGGTAGTGATGCTGAAAATTGTATTAGCGGCATAGCTTTTCTAGATGCTTTTAACGATGGACGCCTTAAATTTGGAGCTGGACGGGTTCTCGTAATAGGTGGTGGAGACACAGCTATGGACGTAGCAGCTGTTGCACGCCGTATTGGCCACATCACGAAAACTAATGTAAAGGAAAGACCAGAATTTGTAGTTCTTGGCCACACAACCCATGATGTCGCAAATGCAGCTAAGCGCCAGGGTGCTGACGTACAAGTCATCTACCGTAGACCTATTTCAAAAATGCCCGCAACTAAAATGGAAATTGAACACATAACTAAAGAAGGTGTTGTCATTAGAGAAAGCTTGATTCCTATTGAAGTGATAAAAGGTGAAGATGGTAGAGCGATTGCCTTACGTGTCCAAGAAGTAGACTGGTCTTCTGGAGAAATGGAACCAATTGAAGGTTCAGTCCAAGATATTGAATGCGATCTAATCGTCAGTGCGATTGGCCAAGTCAGCGAATTCATCGGCATTGAAAAACTCGATAACGGCAAGGGTCTGTGTGACGCTGACGATTTTTACTGCATCCCAGAGAAAGAAAATTACTTTGTAGGTGGTGATGTTATAAAACCACATCTTCTGACCACAGCCATTGGTCATGCATCCATTGCTACGGAAAGTATCGAGCATAAATTAAAGGGGGAAGATCTTGGGCGCCGCCCTAAAGTCGATGTGCACCATTTTAGTCTTCTGGGGAAGCTACGTGAATCCGGCTTAGAGCCAGAAAATTATGATAATGTTCCAACACAAAATACAGATGGAGAAAATTTCGCTATACATAATTATGAAGATAGATCCCACGCAGAGATAGTTCCAGCTGACGAGTTATTTCTTGGTCATTGGGAATACATGGCCCGATCTACGCGCGAAGAAAAAGATATTACTGATGCAAATGTACTCAGTCACTTTGATGAACGCATTACCGGACTAGACGAAGAACAAGCAAAAGCCGAAGCTGACCGCTGTATGAGTTGTGGAATGTGTTTTGAGTGCAACAACTGTGTAATTTATTGTCCACAGGATGCAGTGGTTAAAGTAAAGAATGATGTTTCTACCACTGGACGTTACGTAGATACCATTTATACGAAGTGTATTGGTTGCCATATCTGCGCTGATGTTTGTCCATCAGGTTATATCCAGATGGGTCTCTGATAAAATTATCAATTATAAATAATTCCAAATAATCAGATTTATTTAAAATCCTTATAAATTATTTAACATCTACTTGTGGTACTTCCTTCAGAATTATGGCTTTGTTATTCTTCCAAATGCCCTCAAAAATACCACCATCCGAAAAGGTGTAAGTACCCTTACCCTCTTTCAAGTCTTCTTTCCATTCACCTTTATATTTTCCGCCCTTAGATAATATTAAAGTACCTTCCCCATCTTTTTTATCTTCTTTCCAATCTCCGCTATACTGGTCTCCGTTCGGATATGTTGCAGTTCCCTTACCATTTGCTTTCCCATACTTAAATTCACCCACGTACTTAAAACCAGCAAGTTTTGATGGAGGGTCATAAGTCCGCACACCATGACCAAAAGCTTTTCCCCATTTGAATTCACCAACGTATGTTTGTCCACTAACGTATGTTGAAATGCCCTTTCCGTAGAATTGATTTTTTCTAAATGCACCAGTGTACTCATTGCCATTAGCAAAAATAAATCTACCTTTTCCATTAGCTTTTCCATTCTTAAACTCACCAACATATTCCCCTCCTTTAGAAAAAGTAAATGTTCCACTGCCATCTTTTTTATCATTCTCCCATTCACCAATATATTTATCACCATTGGTAAAGATTAAAGTTCCCTGTCCATCCTTCTTGTCATCATCCCACTCACCAACATATTTATCACCATTGGAAAAAGTGAAAGTTCCCTGACCGTCTTTCTTATCATCATCCCACTCACCAACATATTTATCACCATTAGAAAAAGTGAAAGTTCCCTGTCCATCCTTCTTGTCATCATCCCACTCACCAATGTATTTTTCTCCATTAGAGAAAGTGAAAGTTCCCTGACCATCTTTCTTGTCATCATCCCACTCACCAACATATTTATCACCATTAGAAAAAGTGAAAGTTCCCTGCCCTTCTTTCTTGTCATCATCCCACCCACCAACGTATTGACTGCCATTTGAGAAAGACAATGTTCCCTGCCCGTCTTTCTTGTCATCAATCCATTCACCGACATATTCATCACCATTATTAAAGGTTAAGATGCCATAACAATTATGCC
This sequence comes from Pseudomonadota bacterium, assembly GCA_036337015.1. Taxonomy (GTDB): domain Bacteria; phylum Pseudomonadota; class Alphaproteobacteria; order Rhodospirillales; family Casp-alpha2; genus Casp-alpha2. The sequence continues at coordinate 76,594 of JAYZEZ010000005.1, forward strand.
ATGAGAATTTGTAAAAGCTGTCTGAACATGGGGTTAGATTACCACCATATATTCCTATAGTAGATAAAGTACTAAAAGGCGGTGGTCGCTGATTTAACGTTTCGATGCAACCTACCGTCACTAGATTCATTATCATTATTATTAGAAATTGTTTAAGTTTATTCATTTGGATTTAGATAGTTTGTCCATAAAAGCCATTTGTTATATAGAATTTTAGTATTTGGAGTATTATTAAGTGGGAGTAAGTAATAAAAATAAAGAAATTAATTCATCAGTTATCCTTAATTATAAAAATTATTTTGAGCCTTCAGTATTCCAACCTAAAAACCTTCTTAGAGAATCAAGGCGTCAAAATAAAATACCGGATGGTAAAATACCTGCAGTTTGCATTCTAGATCCTGATGGTAACTTAGCAGATTATCTAATAGAGAAAAGAAAGGCCACTAAGAATAAAGTTTGGGCATGCTACCATTCAAATTTATTTACCTTTAAAATTAAAGGATTAATGGTAGGAATTATACCACGAGCTGTAGGCGCTTCTTTTGCTGTATTAATCGCCGAACAACTGTTCGTATCTGGATGCAAGCTTTTAATTAGTATAACTTCCGCTGGTATAATTAAGGATTTAAATTTTAAAAATCAATTTGCATTGATAACTGAATCAATTAGGGATGAAGGAACCAGTTATCACTATCTACCCACGAAAGAATCAATTGGAATTAATCAGAAATTACTGAAAAAACTTAGAAAAAATAGTAGTCTTTGGACGGAAGTAAAAAGTTGGACAACAGATGCGCCTTATAGAGAAACACGTTCTGCAATAAACATTTTTAAAGAAAAAAAAATAACTTGTGTAGAAATGGAAGCTTCAGCCCTGTATGCATTCGCTAAAGCTAAAAATAAAAAAGTTATTTGCTTCGCACATTTAACGAACACTATGGCACAAAATGAAGGTGATTTTGAGAAAGGAGAAAACTTTGGAAGCTTAAAAGTAATTAAATTGATTGAAAATATTCTTAATAATTTAGGTTACATATCTTCTAAAAATAATTCAAATAAATGAACACTAAACAAAATTCTTCAATTCTTACGCCTGTTATGATTGCTGGTTCTATTATTTTAATGACAGGATTCGCAATACGAGCAAGTTTTGGGCTTTTTCAAATTCCCATAGCCACAGAATTTAATTGGCCATTGGTTGAGTTCTCCCTTGCTATTGCAATCCAAAATCTTGCTTGGGGCATTGGTCAACCAATCTTTGGTGCAATCGCAGAAAAATTTGGGGATCAAAAAGCAATAATATTAGGTGGCATTTTTTATGCCTTAGGATTAGTTCTAAGCAGCTACGCATTAACGCCATTAGAGCATCAATTATATGAGGTTCTTATTGGCTTTGGAGTGGCTGGAACTGGCTTCGGTGTTATTTTAGCTGTCGTTGGAAGAAGTTCATCTGATGAGAATCGATCATTAGCACTTGGAATAACAACTGCATCAGGTTCAGCTGGTCAAATTATTGGACCACCAGTTGCAGATTTCCTTTTAAGGCATATGGACTGGTCTTCAGTATTTATAGTTTTTGCAATTATAATTTTAGCAGTTTTAATCTTCCTGCCACTAATGAAAACAGAGCCTATTTCTTCGAAACAAGAAATAGAAGAGACAATCTCAGAAGTCCTGGGTCGCGCCTTTCGCGATCCAACTTATAGTATGATATTTGCTGGGTTCTTCTCTTGTGGATTTCAGCTCGCATTTGTAACTGCACATTTTCCAAAGTTCATAACTGAAGCTTGTGCTGCAATCTCAGGAGATAGTATTTTTGGCGCTATTGGCGTTGAAGATACTACCGCACTAGGAGCCTATGCGATTGCTGTAATTGGTTTTGCTAATATCATTGGCACTATTTTAGCAGGTTACCTTGGTAAATTTTGGTCAAAAAAATACTTACTTGCTTTAATTTACTTAGGAAGAACCATTGCTGCAGCTTGGTTTATCATGGTCCCGATGACACCTGTTACTGTAATTATCTTCTCTATTATAATGGGGTCCTTATGGTTAGCAACAGTACCCCTAACATCAGGTTTAATTGCGCAAATCTATGGACTAAGATACATGGGCACCCTCTATGGTATCGTTTTCTTTTCACACCAACTCGGTTCTTTCTTTGGTGTTTGGCTTGGTGGTCTTTTTTACGATATATATGGATCATACGATATCGTCTGGTGGGTAGGTATAGGGGTTGGTTTGTTTTCCGCAATAATTCACTTACCCGTTAGAGAATCCCCACTTAAAGCCTTGGCGCCTGTTTAATTGTTTTAGTTTAGGCTAAAACCCTATCCATCATATGATAAATTGCCATCAGTCCGGTGCCAAAGCCTATAAAGATGCCGCTTTTTCTTTGGGTCCCTGAAATCCTTAAAATCTGATCGATAATGACCTAATTCGTGATTGCTAAGGTACTGAACTTCACCTCGAATGAGTGGTGCCTCAATCCACAAGTCTGATGAAGAAGTTATTTCATCAATCGCTTCAATTGCAGTTACTAAAGTTTTGTCCATTTTCTTACCAAAAATTTCGTAGCCCCTCCTGATTAGATAAGTATTTGCTCGGCAACGTAATTTACCTTCAGACCAAGAAAAAAAAGGAGCAAAAGATAGTTTCGGTTCTTGGAGAGCATGCTCAGCCTGTCGATCATAAAAGACAGGCTGATATAATCTTTCTAGTTCTTTTGGAAATTTTTTTTCCATGCGGTCATGAACAGTATAAAGACTACAAATTCTACTTAAACCTCCAGATTTTGCATGATACTTACAAAGAAGTCCTACGTAATCAGGAACCCTAACCCCAAATGCATTATCTGTATGAAATAATAACTCTGCACTTGTTGAGGATCCACGAACACCATATTCAAATTTTTTATTTGTATCTTTTACATCATAGACCATAGTCCCATCCCATTTTTGGGCAACATTTGGTCCAATCAATTGACCCAGTGTCCAATACACTTCTTTGATATTTTCAATGTCATAATCATCAACAGGAAATTTTTTAATTACCGCAAACCCAATGCCGTTATCCAGAATATTTTTACACTTTGTATAAATATTTTTAAGATTGGGGATATTGAATTGATCAGGTCTTCTAAGTAACAGAGGCAACGGATGTTTTTGCATCGTTTGTATCATGATCTTAATCTCAGTTTTCGCCTCTTCATTGATTGGAATCAACCAATCTTCAACATTTAAGTCAGATGCAACCCAGGTCCTCTTTTTATTTATTCCCCTAGTCGAGCGCACTTCTTTATTAGCCTCATATGACAAATCTATAAATGCACCCATTACAATTATCCAATTTCTTAAAAATCAGACCAAGAACTTTCCTTTAACATAACATGTGAATTAATTTGTTAAAAATATTGAATTTTTTTATTTGACTAAATTATACAATTTTAACAACAATTTATTGGAATTAATAATAATAATATATGTTGTTTAAAATATAACTTTATCAACCATATGTTGTATATCACCCTCTTGTATGTTATAAGTTGCTGTGGCTGATTCTTAGTCTAAGTATCGTTAACAACAATTAGGAATAATTATGAATCTAATTACCACAATTAAAAAATGGGTCGGGGGACTTACTGATCTTGGAATTATGTTGCTAGCATTAGCAATCGTGGCTTCTCTTCTTGTAGGAGGAACTATGCCATTCTTTGGAGAGGTCGTAGGTAATATTACCGCCTTGGTCAAAGATCTTGGTAGCAACGGCCTAGTCGGTCTAATAGTTCTCGGCATTATAATTTGGCTCTTCTCAAAAAGTTAGGGTATGAGACTAATCATTAACAAAAAGGCGGAACGTTACTTAGTTAGTGACGTTCCGTTTTTTTTTCTTTATAAGGTTTTAAATTATTTTTTTCTTTATAAGGTTTTAAATTATGCCTAAGCGGTTAGAGCAAATTAAAAAGATAGGTTGGTTTGTTGTAGAAGCAGCCTTACTTTTAGTAGTTCTTTGTGTACTACTAGATATTATTGTTGGCTCTAATGGATTTGCATTCATTTCGCAAGTAGCCAGTAATGCACGAAATTTCCTTCACACAGTGCCTCCAGGAACCACACTTGGAATTGTAATATTAGTATTTTTGTACTGGTTTATTAGTAAAAAGAAATAAAACTAAATTTTACTTTTCCTATTTAAATTAAAAAGCAAGACGACAGTTATGTTGTCTATTATTACATGTAATGATTGAACAATCTTTTAGTGGATTGCCTAAAACGGGTTCAGATGGTCGACCTTGGCCAAGCCTTCATGAGACATTTGTTGTTTGGTTACGAGTTGCATTGCTAAGTTTTGGTGGTCCAGCAGGTCAAATATCGGTTATGCACCGTATAGTAGTTCAAGAAAAACGTTGGGTTGGCGAAGAACGTTTCTTACATGCACTTAATTTTTGCATGCTATTACCTGGACCTGAAGCACAGCAGCTTGCGGTTTATCTTGGATGGTTAATGCACCGTTGGCGTGGCGGATTCATTGCAGGCCTACTATTTCTTTTGCCAGGCATTCTTGCCGTTATGATACTTACTTGTATTTATGCTCTCTATGGTAAAATAGGTTTTGTAGCAGCTATGTTTTTTGGCTTAAAAGCGGCAGTACTAGCTATAGTTCTCCAAGCAGTCGTAAAAATAGGTACAAAAGCGCTAAGAAACACCACAATGATATTGCTCGCTGTTGCTTCTTTTATTGGCATATTCATATTCGGTGCTCCTTTCCCAGCTATTATTTTAGCTGCCGCAACCATTGGGTTCTTTAGTAGTCGATGGGGATATTCAAGTTTCCTAATTAACAGTTCACATAACTCTGAAAATAATAAAGAATTTGACGAAAATAATACTATACTTGGAAAAAATACACCTAACCACGCTCGTCCTGAAAATGCTCGTGTTTTGGTAATTAGTGTAACACTCCTAATGCTTTGGATAACTCCTGTATTGGGCTTGGCTTTAACTTTAGGAACAAGCAACGTATTCACCGATATAGCTGTATTTTTCTCAAAAATGGCAGTGGTAGGGTTTGGAGGCGCGTATGCTGTACTAGCATATGTTGCACAAGCAGCTGTTGAAACATTTGGCTGGCTTAAGCCAGGTGAAATGTTAGATGGCCTAGGGCTTGCTGAAACTACCCCGGGGCCTTTAATCATGGTTACACAATTTGTTGGTTTTCTTGGAGCATTTCGTGACGCTGGTAGTCTTACCCCCTTATCAGCAGGAATTATTGGTGGTCTACTAACTACTTGGGTAACTTTTGTGCCATGTTTCTTATGGATTTTTTTAGGTGCCCCGTTTGTTGAGCGATTACGTGATAGTAAAGCACTTTCAGCAGCACTCAGGGCAATAACAGCTGCTGTCGTTGGCGTGATCTTAAATTTAGCTGTTTGGTTTGGTTTGCATGTAATATTTCATGAAGTTGGAACCTATCAAGCATTTGGTTTAAATCTTGCTATTCCAAACTTTAAGACTCTCGATACATTGGCTCTAGCATTAGTTGTTTCTGCTTTAGTTGCAGTATTTTGGTTTAGAGTCGGAATGATAATGTTGCTTGGGTCAGCGACTTTTATAGGTTTAGCTCTTTATGTAACAGGCTTAATTTAACTTAAGTTTTAAATTTTCGACTCATTTTTAAGAATATATAAACCAGAGATAATTACTAGAGCCGATCCGACTAATAACCAAGCATCGGGAATATCTCCCCAAAAAATAAACCCCAAAATAACAGCCCATAATAGACCTGAATAACGAAACGGAGCAAGAATTGATGCTTCTGCCCAACGATGTGCCTCTATCAATAAATAATGTGCAGCACCATTGAGTATCCCTGCTAGGGCAAAGATCACGAAATCATATAGAGTAGGAAAATTCCATGGGAAAAAAAAAGAACCAAAACCACCGGTTATTATCACTGCTAAAGTTGAATAAAAAAGAATAATATCAGAGGGCTCTTCAACACTAATATGCCTAGTGACCATATCACGTAATGCACCCCAGAAAGCGGCACCTAAAGCAACTAAAGCAGTCCACTGAAATGCATCACTTGAAGGTCGTGTCATAAAAATAATTCCAATAAAACCAATTATGATCGCTCCCCACCGGCGAAAACCGACTATTTCTTTAAGAACAAATGGCGCAAGTACCGCAACGATAAGAGGACCTGCAAATGTAAAAGCTATCGCATCGGCTAAAGGCATTAAGCTAAATGCGGTGATGATGAAAAAAGTAGAACAGATAAAACAAAAAGATCGTAAGAAATGATTTCGTATGCGTGTCGGCTTAAATGCTTGGATCCCACCTCTCAAATAAATAATAATAGCTATTGGAAAAACAACAATTGTGCTTCGCAATGAAATAACTTGTGATACCGGATAAGATGCAGTCAACCATTTAGCTGTTGCATCATTCAAGGCAAGAATAAAGAAACCTAACAACATCAGTGCAATACCTCGACTAGGAATATCATTCCGCAAAAAGCTTTGCATAAGATCTATCCTCTACTCATGGTTTGATCAGAAAAATCAAATGAGATAATTAAAATAAAGGAGATGATTTTGGAAGGCCTTATATATAGGAGTGAGAAATGGATCCAGTAAGCCAAGGTTTAGTTGGCGCGACTTTAGCGCAGTCTTTTGTTCGGCGAGAAAAACTCATTCCAGCAGGAATTGCAGGCGTTCTCTCGGGAATGGCAGCTGATCTTGATGTCTTTATTCGTTCTTCAATGGATCCACTTCTATTCCTAGAATTTCATCGTCAATTCACTCACTCTCTAATTTTTATTCCGGTCGGTGCGTTTATTGTTTCTTTAACTTTATTTTATTTTATTAAAAAATATCTCTCTTGGAAGGAAACATATATTGTCTGTTTTCTTGGATACGCGACACACGCACTTCTAGACGCTTGCACATCATATGGAACTAAATTGCTTTGGCCATTTTCAGGTGAGCGAATAGCATGGAATAATATTTCTATAATTGATCCACTTTTTACCCTTCCAATCATTATATTTTTTGCCTGTATTTGTATAAAAAAATCGCGATTATTTGTATTTTTAAGTATAGGCTGGGCATTAATATATATTTCAATAGGGTTATATCAGAATCAAAGAGCATTAAAGCTTGTACAAAACTTAGCTATTTCAAGGGGGCATTTGGCAAATTCGGTTTCGGTAAAACCTTCATTTGGTAATTTATTTTTGTGGAAAATTATTTATGAATTTGAAAATTTTTATTATGTGGACGCCCTTCGTTTAACCCATACAACTCAAGTGTGTGCCGGAACAAAAGTAAAAAAGTTAGATGTAACAAATGATATAAAAAAACTGAAGCTAAATAGTCAGCAAGCTCGAGATATTGATAAATTTAGAGATTTCTCAGCTGGTTTTTTATCTTACATACCTAAAAAACAACTTATAATAGATGTCCGTTATTCCTATATTCCCAACGAAATCAATCCATTATGGGGAATTATAGTAAGTAATACAAAAAATGAGAAGAAGCATGTCGAATGGTGGGAAAGTAAAGCTCCAAAGAAAGCAGAATTAAAAAAATTTTTAAGTCTTCTTAGAGGTAGCGGATGCCAAACTATATAATGTCTTATAATAACAAGACATAATTATAGAATAATTTTTATAAATTAATTAAAAAATTTAATTTTTGTTATTGATAATCATTCTCAATTAATAAATAATTGCACTTGTGATAATAATGAGTATCATTATCATTGATATTGATACTCATTACAATTGATTATGAGTATTACTATCAATAATGAGGTTATAAAATATTATGATTAAATTGCTAACTACTGGGGTTTCTGTTCTTTCAATTGCACTATTATCAAACGTTTCTTTTGCTGATGATGCTGTTTATGGGAAATTCCCTGTTACTCTAAAAGGATATAGCGGAAGTAAAACTAATTCAGTGTCTTATACAGGACAAATAGCAAGGCACGTTTTGCATGACTCTCTAAAGAAACTTGCCGGCAAGGGCAATGGAGAACCAAATCCAGCTTTGAAAGCACAGATGATGTCTTATTTTAAAAATAAGGACAAAGGACGTGCTATCATTGCCCCTAAAACAAAAGGCCCTTTTGTTGTCTCTCAAAAAAGCATTGATGATATTTCAAAAAAGAAAAATCTTTCCGGAAAGACATACAAAGGAACTATTTCTGGTATGCCCAATGCAATGACAGGAGGAGAACTTCTTGAGTTTTGGATAGATAAAGCTTCGTCTGCAAAGAAGGGCGTAGATTTAGCCAATGGATACAATTATCCCCAACTTATTTCGAAATTTATAATGGGGGCAGTATTTTATAATCAAGTTGTAGATAACTATTTAGATGAAAAACTAAAAGCCGATGTTAAGCCTAATAACAAGCCATACAAAAAAGGCGCGGCTTACACAGGCAAAGAACACTCCTGGGACGAAGGTTTTGGATATTTTGGAACACCAGGACATACTTTAAAGCTAACACCTCGTCAGGTTTATGAGATTGCCAAGCAAGGTTCAAAATCAAAAAAACCTGAGGATGCACTCAAATTTGCTGATTACAACAATGATGGCAAAGTAAACCTTAAAACAGAAATGGTTTTTGCACCTGCATATTATGCTTCTGCTTTTGAAAAGAATGGCACAGATTATGTACATAAAATCACTCGTGCATTCTTGGATGGTCGCAAATTGATCGCAAGTGCAAATGGTAATAAACTAACTGATGCTCAACGCTCAAAGCTTCGCGGATATGCTGCAATTGTTGGCACCGAGTGGGAAAAAACTTTAGCAGAAGCCACTTATAAGTATGCTGGATCAGTATACAAAGATATGACAAAGCTAAAAACCATTTTAGACGCTAAGGGGGACACCAAGAAGGTTAATAGTAAATACATCAAACACTGGGGTGAGTTAAAAGGATTTAGCTTATCTCTTCAAACTGGAAAGAAAAACCTTGGAGAAACCGCAACAAAAATTAATCGATTAATTGGTTATGGACCGTTGTTGATTAACTTAAGCCAGGTTACAGACATTGATAGCAAAGGAAACTATGTCCGCAACCAAGGTAATAGCTGGGGTGAATATATGTTACATATGGTTAAACTTCAGAAATTACTAGTCGATAAATTTGGTGTTAAAGCGAAAAAGAATGAAATAACTGGATCATTAGCTGACTTAACTAAAAAGTTAGGTAGTGGTAATAGTGCTGAAAACGACTGAATTTAGTCAATGCACAATATTGTAACTAAATAAATTTTTTGGCGGCTTGAGCGAACATTCAAGCCGCCATAGTTTTTAGGTGTGAAATGATGGATGGAATATTTAATAAATTTCTACATGAATTATTTGATACTTTCTTTAATCCACAAAAACGTGTTTTTATTGGTTACTTAGGAATAACTCTAGTATTCATTTTATCATTTCAGTTAATTTTTACTAAATTACATTTTTTTTCAGCACTGAAAAAAGTCTTTGCAAAACGTATTTGGCTCTCTAAGTCTGCGCAAACAGATTACAAGATACTACTGATCAATAAATTTTTAATGTTGTTCGCATCTCCTATTTTGCTTTCAAAATTAGTGCTAGCTACCTTTTTATTTGAAAGTTTACATATTTGGTTTGATGGTCGAACTACTTTCTTACCCAGTGCAAGCACTATACAAATTTCAACTCTTTTCACGATTACACTTTTTTTATTAGATGACCTAACAAAATATCTTGTCCATAGGGCCTTGCACAACTGGTCAATTCTTTGGGCATTCCATAAAGTTCACCATACCGCTGAGACACTCACACCGCTTACAGTTTTTCGAACACACCCAATTGAAGCTATAATATTTTCGCTTAGATCAACGATAGTACAAGCAGTTACCATAGCTGGTTTTCTATATTTCTTTGGTGCAAGAGCTGAACTTTTAACGATTTTAGGTGCTAGCATATTTTTATTTATTTTTAATGCAGCCGGTTCGAATTTACGCCACTCTCATGTATGGATTAGTTATGGTAATTTCTTTGAGCTTTTCTTCATTTCACCTGCACAACATCAATTACATCACTCATCAAACAAACGCCATATAGACTGTAACTTTGGCACAGTCTTAGCTATTTGGGATCGAATTGGTAAAACATTATTATGTTCTGCGGGAGAGGAGGGTGTCCGGTTTGGCATGGGAGAAAAAAATGCAAACAAACAAGATCTAAGCTCCATCTATATACTCCCTTTTAAAGATGCAGCTAATTCAATCATGAATATCAAGATTAAAGAAATTAATATAATGCACTGCTTCTTCAAAAAAATACAAAAACAAAATCCCATTTCTATTTGTTTAATACTCTCCATATCTATGGTTGCATTTACTTCAGCATCAGCTGCATCTCAATTAAATATATACTCACACCGTCAGCCTTTTCTAATTAATCCTTTCTTAGAGGCTTATAAGAACAAGAATCCAGATCTAAAAATAAATATTATTTACTCATCTAAAGGTCTTGCACAGCGCTTAAAAGCGGAGGGCAAGAGAAGTCCTGCAGATGTTATCCTGACTGTTGATATGGCGCGTTTAAATGTTTTTGCTGATAAAAATTTACTACAACCTATAGAATCAAAGATTTTAGAAAATAATGTTCCTAAACACCTTAGAGATATAAAAAACCGTTGGTTTGCGCTTTCAAAACGTGCCCGAATAATCATTGTATCAGACCGTGCGAAAGATGCGAAAGAAATACTTCGTTATGAAGACCTTGCTGATTCTAAATGGAAAGGAAGAATATGTGCCCGACCAGGTAGTCATGTATATAACCGCGCTTTAATTGCCTCTTTTATTCACCATTTTGACGAAAAAATTGCTGAAATCTGGGCAACAAAAATGGTAAATAACCTAGCAAGAAGACCCCAGGGGAACGACCGTGCACAAGTAAAAGCTATTTTTGAAGGCCAATGCGATATAGCGGTAATAAATAACTACTACTTAGGAAAACTAAAAAGTTCCAAAATTCCAGAACAACGTTTATGGGCTAACTCAGTTAAGCCAATCTTTCCAAATCAATCTGATCGAGGAACTCACGTTAATATTTCAGGAGGAGGGATTGCAAAATTTGCAAAAAATAAAGAAGAAGCTATCAAGTTTCTTGAATTTCTGACTTCTAAGGAAGCACAAGTTCTTTATGGTAAAATAAATTATGAGTATCCGATAAATCCAAAAATTTCAAAGTCAGAAGAATTGCAATCCTGGGGTGATTTTAAAGAAGACCAAATGCCTATTTCTAGAATATCTGACCTGGCACCAGAAGCTCAAAAAGTAATTGACCGCGCAAGATGGTAAGTTCCATTAATTTTAAAGAAAGATGCTCGATCAATTTCAAGTTAAATATTTGGGTAGTTGTATGGATCGTTCTAGCAACTATTTTGATAAGTCCAATTATTGCTGTTTTTATAGCGGCCATGGGAGATAGTGGGGGTCTTTGGTTTCATTTATATGAAACAGTTCTTTTACGTTATGTAATTAATACTTTAATCCTGATGACTGGCGTAGCTTTATTAGCTTTATTGTTAGGAGTATCTTCTGCATGGATTGTAGTACGTTATGAATTCCTTGGCAGAACTGCATTCCAATGGATGCTATTATTACCTGCAGCAGTTCCAGCCTATATTATAGCTTATGTTTACACTGATTTTCTCGATTTTTCAGGCCCTTTTCAGAAATTATTAAGGGAGATTTTTGATTGGCAGTTTGTTAATGATTACTGGTTTCCAGAAGTACGGTCTATGGGTGGTGCTATACTATTAATGGGCTCAGTCTTATATCCTTATGTCTATATCATGTCTCGCGCTGCATTTTTATTAACACCAGCATCTTTATTTGAGGTTGGATTTTTATGTAAAAAGAATATTTTTTGGAAGATTGCCCTACCCTTGGCCCGTCCAGCCATAGCAGCTGGTGTTGCCTTAACAATGATGGAAACAGTTTCAGACTTTGGTACTGTCGAATATTTTGCAATTGAAACTCTAACTCTAGGCATTTTTAATGTTTGGTTAGGCATGAACAGCTTAACCACTGCAGCTCAAATTTCTGCTTTCGCTTTTTTATTTGTAATTTCTTTATTAGTTTTTGAATTTATTAATCGCTCAAGGCAACGTTTCACAGATACAACTCAAAAATCAATTACATTGCCACCAAAGACAATTAATGGATCACGCACATTTATATGCTGGATTATTTGTGGCGCCCCAATTCTATTTGGTTTTATTATACCTGTTCTAATTTTGTTATCTTTTGTTTTTCAAGGATATTCAATTGTTTTTAGCCAAGCAATTATTGATGCGGCCTATAATTCTTTACTATTAGCAGTCTCTATTTCTTGTCTAGTAATGTTAACAGCCTTCTTTATGACTAGTGTTTCAAAATTTCAAGAGGGTTTTTTCATTCCAAAAATTACAGCGATTGCATCAAGTGGTTATGCGTTTCCAGGAACAATTCTTGCTGTTGGTGTAGCAATAACAGGTGGTTCATTAGATGACAGCATCTCTTATATTACCACTAATTTTACAAACATTTCTTTTAATGGTTTTTTCTCAAGCGGAATTGGATTAGTTGTTATAGCGTGCATGATACGGTTTCAAGCGATAGGTTATGGAGCAATCACATCTGGTTTAGGTCGTCTCCCTAACAACATGATGCATGCTAATAGAGTACTAGGACATAGTTTTGGATACGGATTAAGGAAAGTTTATATTCCACTTCTAAAACTATCTTTCCTAGCTGGCGGACTTTTAGTTTTTGTCGATGGAATGAAGGAATTACCCATGACCTTATTGCTAAGACCATTTAACTTTGAGACCTTGCCAACTTTTGTTTATCAATACGCAAAAGATGAACTGTTAGAAGAAGCGGCAATGCCAGCTCTTATTATTATTGCAACGGGACTGATACCTACAATAGTAATGAACTCAGTTCTAAATCGATTTCTAAGAAAATAGTTTTTCTATTTTAAAAATTAAATATTTTGGCCTTTGTATTGATCAGTTGCTTCCTTACAAATGAAATGTTTAAGAATTATGGTATTTAAATTATGAGCGGATTATCCTTAAAGAATATTTCTCATGCATTTATTAACAACCAAGTTGTTAAAGACGTTTCATTAGAAGTTAGACAAGGTGAATTAGTCTGTTTGCTCGGCCCATCAGGTTGTGGAAAGACCACATTATTGCGAATTGCCGCTGGGCTTGAAAAAATACAAATTGGCCAAGTATGTATAGAAGGAAAAATTGTCGCAGACTTAGAAAAAGGAATTAATCACCCACCAGAAAAACGTGGAGTTGGATTAATGTTCCAAGACTATGCTTTATTCCCTCATCTTAGTGTGAAAAATAATATTATATTTGGAATCGAATACAATGATCAGGAAAGGATAAATTGGAGCAACCAGGCGCTAGAGAAAATTGGCCTAAAACACCATGCTCATGAATACCCTCATACGTTATCTGGTGGCCAACAACAACGCGTTGCGCTTTTGCGCGCAATTGCACCAAGACCAAAAATTCTTTTGTTAGATGAACCTTTTTCAAGCTTAGATATGACCAGTCGACTTCAAATAAGAAATCAAACCCTTGATATATTAAAACAAACTAATATCGCTACTTTGATGGTAACCCATGACCCAGAAGAAGCTATGTACATGGCGGATCAGATTTTAGTTATGAATAAAGGTCGCATAATCCAGGTCGGAACACCGGACGAATTATACTATAAGCCTAATAATGCTATCGTTGCAGAATTCTTGGGACCTATCAATAAACTAATCACTTTTGTGGAAAATGGAAAAGCTATAACACCTCTTGGTAGTTTTATCGCTCCAAATTTTAACGAAGGAGATAAAGTGCAAGTTTTAATTAGACCAGAATGTATAAATTTATCTGATACAAACGAATCAAAAGAAAACAAAATCTTTAAAGTTGTTACATCTCGTATGATTGGGGGAGATAGTTTAATTAATTTTAATGTGCCAGGTACTAATGGAAAACAGTCTATTCAAGCTCGTATGTCAGACGACTTTCAGCCTACTATTGGCAGCTATATTAAGACTGAAGTAAATGATAAAGATGTATATATCTACCCAATTTAAAAACTTTTTTGTAAATTCAATATATAAAAGTCTGAAATCACAAAACCAAGCAATTAACTTTCAATCATATGTTCTTGAACATAGTTTTGTAGACCAGCTAGCTCTATCCTTTTCTGTTGGGTCTCTATCCAATCAATATGATCCTCGGTATCGTCTAGAATACTTTCAAGTATTTCTCGTGAAATAAAGTCACGTTTCTCTTCACTAATTGTAATGGCTTCCTTTAGACAAGCCTGATTAGTACGTTCACTTTCAATATCACAACTGAAAATTTCCGGTAGATCCTCACCTATATGCAACTTCCCTAGATCTTGTAGATTTGGAAGACTATCCAGCATTAAAATTCGTTCTATAAGTTTATCGGCATGTTTCATTTCTCCAATAGATTCTTCATATACTTTTTCAGCCAAAAGTTTAAGTCCCCAATCTTTCAACATCCGGGCATGGAGAAAATATTGATTTATTGCAGTTAGTTCATTCTTAAGAATTAAATTAAGTTGACCAATTACAGCAGTATCACCCTTCATTTCTGCCTCCTAAAATAAATTTATAAATTCTTTAGATAAATATATATGACAAAATCAGGTATAATAAACAAGAAAAAAATTCATATAAGTTATTGATTTTAATACTAAAAATCATTCTCAATAAAAAAATTATAGACAATGAATTAGGTTAATGATTATCATTCTCAAAATTAACTTGGAAAATATTTATAGTGTACATTTGTATTTGCAATGGAATTACAGATCGTGAAGTAAGAGCAGCTGCTAAAAGTGGTGCTAAGAGCTGGAAAGAAGTGCATTCCTATTGTGGCTTCAAACCTAATTGCGGTAAATGTGAAGAAGAAATATATGAGTTCTTAGGTAAGAAATCTTGTAAGACTAACAATCAATCTAGTTTGAATTAAAATTTAATTGTTTCTATTATCGTTCAAAATTATATAGTCCATTCCTTGTAAATAAATGATGAATTAAGAACTATAAGATTACATATAATTTTTCTGTATCTTCTATCTACGTTAAATTCTGATAGAAATTTTTTGAAAATGTTTAGCTTGCTATAAATTAAGTGCTGTCCCAAGGTGAAACCAGGAAGGGATGGTCACCTAAGGACAGCAAACCCACCGTGGCTGACAGTGGGCATATTTATTTGAATTACTATTTTATTCTATACTTGGTTAAAACATATAATGATAATGATAATGATTATCAATCACATTTATAACTAATTTTGCATTATTAAACAAGGAAAAAAGGATTTTTTTATGTTTTAAACAATCGAATCGAGCTTAAAACAAGCTAATAAAATATAGCTGAGTTTATAAAGGGTTGATTAACTAAGCTAATTTTCTCTAATAACAAAAAATAGAGATTATCCATCTTATTTTTTTATATGATTTTATTTTTTTAACTTAATTAAAGTGTCAGATCTTAATAAATTATTTGACTAAAGCTAAATTAATTAATGCATCAGTTACTACAATTGGCGCAGCTGCTGCGCGTACCCGTAATAAAATATTATCCTGTATTCTATGAAAATTGGCTGACCCAGCAAATTCTTTTGGCTTTAAATCATTAAGGAACTGAATAATATTATCAGTGACACGAGGAGATAACGTTTCGAGAACTAAAATATCTTCTTCTTTAGTGAGGGCGACAGTAATATTTATTCTCAAAAATTTTGGTCTTCTGTTGCTACTAACAAGATTCACATTAATGTCTTCAAATGTATAAAAAAACTTGCCTTTTTCGATGATTGTATTCTTGGGCTTTTTATCTTCTTCTCCACCTTTTTCCTCTAAAGTTGTTTCTTTGAGACTCTGTTCCCCGTCACTCTCTTCTTCGTCACTCTCCACCTCATCACTCTCTTCTTCGTCACTATCTTCTTCACTCGATTCTTCAGTTGATAAGTTTGAATCGAATACACCACTTAAATATAAACCGCCTAAAACTAGACCACTAAGAAGAACAACAGAGCCTAGTATAATAATGACGAGTTTTTTCTTGCCCCCTCCCCCCTTAGAAGCACCTTCCACCTCTTCTTCACCATCTTCATCATCAACTTCATCAACTTCATCGACTTCATCGACTTCATCGACTTCTTTATCTTCGTCAGCCATAGTTCTCCCCTAGGCGTTTGACGGCTCATTAAAAGTTCTAATAAAAAATTACCTTCAAAAATTATAAAAAAAATAAAGAAGATAAAACAATGCGATTAGTTAATTAAAGTTCAAAAAAATTAAATAATATTTTAAAGATCTTAGACTGAAGTAGATTAATGGATAATCAATTAGCCACACTCAAGAAAAATATATAGCATTCTTGATAAATTTAAGTTTTTCAAACTATATGTCACTCCGCTCTATCCAGCCGCCACCAAGTGATCTGTCACCCTGGTAAAAAACACATGCTTGACCAGGTGCGATTCCTGGCTGAGGCTCATCTAGCTCTATTCTAGCTCGACCTCGTTTATATTGAATGATTCTAGCTGCAACAGGTTCTGCTGTAGAACGAAGTTTAACAGCTACTGTTAACCCTTGACTTGGAGAGTTGCCATCTCCAAGCCAATTAATATCACCGACAAAAAAATCTTCTCTAAAAAGAGTCGACTTTGGCCCTACAACAACTTGGCGTGTTTTTGGATTAATTTTTATGACATACAAAGGTTCTTTTTCCGATATTCCCAGACCTCTGCGTTGCCCAACCGTATAATTAATTATTCCGTCATGGCGGCCTAGTATTTTACCATTTAAGTCAACTATATCACCTTCTATTGACGCTTCAGGATGGAATCTTTCAACCACACTTACATATGAACCATTGGGTACAAAGCAAATGTCCTGACTATCTGGCTTATCTGCGACCTGCAAACCAAATTTTTTAGCAAGTTCACGAGTTTCAGACTTCTCAAAGTCACCTAAAGGAAAACGCAGGAACTCTAATTGCTGTGGTGTTGTGGCAAACAAAAAATAACTTTGGTCTTTAGAATCATCTAACGCTCGATGTAGCTCAGGCCCCTTAGATCCATTTATTCTCCTTACATAATGCCCTGTTATTAATGCATCGGCACCTAAGTCACGAGCATAACCTAAAAGATCTTGAAACTTGACAGTTTGATTACAACGAACACAAGGTATCGGGGTTTCTCCTGCTATATAACTTGCAGCAAAATCTTCAATTACATTCTTTTTAAATTGGCTCTCATAATCGAGCACGTAATGTGGTATACTTAGACTGTCAGCAACACGTTTAGCATCATGAATATCTTGGCCAGCACAACAAGTGTTATTAACTTTGATTGCTGCACCGTGATCATAAAGCTGCAAAGTCATTCCGATAACCTCAAAACCCTGTTCTTTCATCAAAGCGGCAGTTACTGAAGAATCAACACCACCTGACATAGCTACAACTACACGGGTATCACTTGGCGCCTTATCAAAACCCAAGGTGTTCATGATAATTTTTGCCCTTAACGTTTAGAAAAACCGAATATATTAAGAATCGAATAATAACTGATTAAAAGTTTAAAGGAATAGTATTTGTCAAAACTATCTTTATACTATTAGTAAAAAATGATGGTTTTTTTATAAAACAATTAAAGGGAAATAGCCCTAGAAGATATTAGTGAATTTTGATCAAGTATTTAGCTGCTCATAAAATTATGGTGCCCCATTGGCAAGCTAACGACTATACCATCAAGATTATCAGTCAAGAGTATTTGACAGCCAAGCCTTGACGTAGCCTTTAAGTCTGTCGCTAGATCCAACATATCTTCTTCTTCCTCAGTAGCGCTCTTAAGTCGGGGAAACCATTCACTAGAAACAATTACATGACATGTAGTGCAAGCCATTTCTCCTTCGCATGCGCCTTCAAGATTAATATTGTTGCGACTTGCCACATCTAAAATAGTGTCACCATTCTTCGCATCAAAAGACCGTCTGATACCATCTGTTTCAATAAATGTTATTGTTGGCATTAGATGATCTAGACATTAAAACTTTCGCCACAACCACAGCGACTTTTCTCATTAGGGTTTGTAAAGACAAACCCACTTTTCATCTTTTCATCTACATAATCCATTTCTGCACCGACAAGATACATTGTTGCCATCGGGTCTATAAAAATTTTTGCTCCTTTGGTATTAATTTCTTCTTCAAATGGATTCTTTTCTTTAGCATATTCAAAAACGTATGATAATCCAGAGCAGCCCTTAGTACTGACTGCTACACGTAAGCCAAGCACAGGCTCATCACTATTCTTTACCAAAGCTTTTACCTGATTAGCTGCAGCATCAGTTAAAGAAATTATATCGGTAGTTTTCTCAATCATTTGATCTCTCTTTTTGTCTCCTAAATGTTTAAAAATGAATTACATCATACCAAGTGCAAGTTTTGCATCTTCAGACATAAGATCGGGCGACCAGCTTGGGTCCCATACTAACTTTACTTCCACCTTGCCCACGCCTTCCAGTTTTGCAGCTGCATCTGCAACCCATTGTGGCAATTCTCCAGCCACAGGGCAACCTGGCGCCGTCAGACTCATTTCAACTTTAACTCCACCGCTTTCATCTATCCAAAATCCATAAATTAATCCTAAATCATAAATATTTACTGGAATCTCAGGGTCAAATACTGTTCTGAATGCCTCTTTTAGCATTTCCTCTCCTGCAACCATAATACCTTCGGATAAATCCTCGCCTGCAGTTGCAATAAAATCTTCTTCCATAACTGACATTGGCCCTGGTTCTGAATTAGAAGTAACATCACTCATATTAAGAGATCCTATTCTGTTGAAATAGTTTCTTCACCATTAACAGCTGCCTGCATTGTATGCCAAGCAAGTGTCGCGCATTTAACCCTTATAGGGAAATCTTTTACACCAGAAAGAATGCTCAAACGCTCCAAAGAATCCTCGTCACAATCATTGATTTGACTAAAATCAAAATCATCTTTTGTACACATATCATGAAAACCATCAAACAAACGCCTGGCTTCTGTGAGCGTCTTTCCTATTAGGATTTCTGTCATGATAGACGCAGATGCAATCGAAATAGCACAACCTTGACCTTGAAACGTTACATCTAGGATTTCTTCATCATCCTTTAGAATCAAGTATATAACCAACGTATCACCACACACTGGGTTATTGCCATGAGCAAGACACGT
This sequence comes from Pseudomonadota bacterium, assembly GCA_036337015.1. Lineage (GTDB taxonomy): Bacteria > Pseudomonadota > Alphaproteobacteria > Rhodospirillales > Casp-alpha2 > Casp-alpha2. The sequence continues at coordinate 95,916 of JAYZEZ010000005.1, forward strand.
AGCTTCATCTAACCTACGGAAATTTCTAGGATTTTTTCCGTGATCTAAGATAACTTCTTGGTACATTTCTCGAAGTTCATCAAACATTAGTTAAAGAATTTCCTTATTTCTTCGAGTGCAATAACTAGGGAATCGACTTCATTCTTTGTATTGTATAAACCAAATGAAGCCCGAGCTGTAGCAGAAACCTTAAAACGATCCATAACTGGTTGAGCACAATGGTGGCCAACACGCAATGCAATCCCTGCTCGATCAAGAAAAGTACCTAAATCGTGGGAATGGATTCCTTCCAAATTGAAAGAAATTATAGAGGTTTTATTTAAGGCCCTACCAATAATAATTAGCTCATCAATTTCTAATAACTTCTTTGTTGCATATTTGAGCAAAACATCTTCATGAGCGGCAATGTTTTCTAGTCCAATAGCCTGTACATAATTTATAGCAACACCAAGCCCCACTGCTTCTGCTATTGCTGGTGTCCCAGCTTCAAATCGGTAAGGAGCATTCTTAAAAGTGGTTTTTTCGAAGGTTACGGACGCAATCATCTCACCGCCTGTCTGATATGGAGCCATAGAATTAAGCAAGTCTTCACGTCCCCATAAAACTCCAATTCCAGTTGGTCCATATAATTTATGTCCAGAAAACACATAGAAGTCTGCATTCAGCTCCTGAACATCAACTTTAATATGTTGTATCGCTTGACAACCATCAATAAGTACAAGAGCACCTACTGAATGAGCTTTTTCTATCACTTCTTTAACTGGCACTATACTACCGAGTGAATTTGAGACATGGGTAACTGACACAAGTTTAGTTTTTGGGGATAATATCTTCTCAAATTCATCAAACAGAAAATTTCCATCATCATCTATAGGAACAACCTTTAAATCTATTCCGATTTCTTGTCGTAATATTTGCCAGGGTACAATATTAGCATGGTGTTCCATATGCGAGATAATCACCTCATCACCTGACTTTAGATATTTTCGAGCCCAGGAATGAGCTACCAGGTTAATGGATTCAGTAGCGCCACGCGTAAAAATCACTTCATTATTACTGGTTGCATTAATAAATTCTGCAACCGTCTCGCGGCTTAGCTCAAAAGCTTCCGTAGATTGTTGTGAAGTCCAGTGCACACCACGATGAACGTTTGAATAGAAAGATTCAAATATTTCACTCATAGCATTTATAACCTGTTGTGGTTTTTGAGCACTGGCACCACTATCAAGATAAATCAAAGGTTTTCCATAAACCTCTTTGCTAAGTATTGGAAAATCTAATCGAATTTTTTCGATATCATAAATTTCTGTAGAGTTTCTATTTTGTACTTTTTCTGTAGAAAATTTTGTAACATTAGATACTTTATTCATGTTTCTCTCCATTCTTCAGAGAGATAACAACTCGCAGGCAACCAATGCAATATCTTGTTTGAAATGGCTTTTTTCATATCTTCTTGTGGGATTTCCTCTAATGCCTCTGCTAAGAAAGATTGTACTAGCAAGTTCCTTGCATGAGCTTCAGGAATACCACGTGAACGTAAATAAAATAGAGCTGATTCATCAATTTGACCTGTAGTAGCTCCATGACTGCATTTGACATCATCAGCAAAAATTTCCAGCTCAGGTTTTGCATCCATTTCAGCACCTGAAGACAATAATAAAGTCTTGCAAAGTTGATGTCCGTCCGTTCTCTGCGCATCTTTATGAACAACTATACGGCCTTGAAAGACCGCACGAGATTGATCGTCTAAAACACCTTTAAAAACTTCACGTGACGAAGTGTCAGGTACTAAATGTTCTATCGTTGTTGTATTATCACAATGCTCATTCCCACGCATCAGATATCCACCACTTACCCCAGCATATGCTCCAGAGCCGTTAAGTTGAACTAATATCTCATTTCGAGACAACCTCCCACCAATAGACAGAGTAAAGCTATCGTATTTGGCGTCACTGGCAACAAGGGCTTGAACTGAGCCTAGGTGGATGGCATCTTTACTTTCAGCTTGAACTTTATAATGGCTAAGATTGGAACTGGCTCCCAGAGTGATCTCAGTAACCATATTTGATAAATAGGAACCAACACTACCTATGCATGTATGATGTTCAACTACTGTCGCCTTCGCTCCATCCTCTAGGACAATAAGATTGCGAGGGAAATACGCTATTGAATTATCCGTTACGCCTCCAATAAAGATAATTTCAATTGGCTTTTCAACAACCAAACCTGATCCAACTCGAAGAACATAGCCAGTATCCATCATAGCAGTATTTAATTGAACTAATGGCAATCCATTGGCATCAGCAACTTTACCAATGTGTTTTTCTGCCCAGCCAGGCATTTCGTTCAGAATATTACTGAGATGATCCAGATACACGCCATCAGGGAGACCATTTTGGGTCGGGAAAGATGATTGCAATCGTCCATTAACAAACACAAGCCGGGGCACTTCATCAAGCTCAGGTAATAATGGTGGCACCTGTTCAATAGACACAAGGCCATCATCTTCGTTAGTCGTTCTAAATCCAGCATCTTCAAGTGGTTTTAGGCTAGTATATTTCCATCCTTCCATCTTCTGAGTTGGCAATCCAATATCAATGAATAGGTCTTTACTATTTTGACGCAATGCATTTAACCAAGGAAGGCTCGCACCAGGAAGACCAGGCCGATCTATGTTTAGGTTTTGTAAAAAGTTGAGAGAAGAATCATCTGTTCTAATCATTTCAAGCTGCTGTCCCATCAAATTCAGCATATCCCTTTTCTTCAAGCTCAAGTGCCAATTCTTTACTACCAGTTCGTTTAATTGTTCCATTTGCAAGAACATGCACCTTGTCAGGAACTATGTAATTTAAAAGTCGCTGGTAATGAGTAATGATAAGCATAGAACGATCTTTTGATCGTAATTTATTTACACCTTCTGCAACGATTTTTAATGCATCAATATCAAGCCCACTGTCAGTTTCATCTAAAATTGATAAAGACGGATTCAAGACTGCCATTTGCAAAACTTCATTCCGTTTTTTTTCACCACCGGAAAACCCGACATTAACAGCACGTTTCATCATGTCATCTGCAATTCCTAAGTGCTTAGTTTTTAAACGCATCAATTTTACAAACTCTAATGCATCCAGTTCAGCCTCGCCTTGATATCTACGAATTGAGTTTAAAGCTTCTTTTAAAAAAGTTGTATTAGCCACACCGGGAATCTCAACAGGATACTGAAAAGCTAGAAAAAGCCCTTTAGCAGCACGTTCTTCGGGTTCGACACCGGTTAGATCTTCACCCTTGTAAACAATTCGTCCTCCAGTAACTACATACCCCTCACGTCCGGCAATAACATTGCTAAGCGTACTTTTTCCAGAACCGTTAGGCCCCATAATCGCATGAACTTCTCCCGCTTTGATGCTAAGGTCTAATCCCTTAAGTATTTCTCGACCTTCAACACTTACGTGGAGATTTTTAATTTCCAACATTTTTACAACTTTCTTTTCACGAACTAAAGACAGCCTTTAACCCACACTGCCTTCCAAAGAAATACCGACTAATTTCTGGGCTTCAACCGCAAATTCCATAGGCAATTGCTGTAACACCTCACGGCAAAACCCGTTAACTACTAAAGCAACAGCATCTTCAACAGCTATTCCTCGTTGACGCAAATAAAACAATTGGTCCTCACTTATAGTTGATGTAGTTGCCTCATGTTCAACAATAGCGGTTTTATTCTTACTTTCGATGTATGGCACTGTATGAGCACCACACTGATCTCCAATGAGAAGAGAATCACATTGTGTAAAATTACGAGCATGTTTAGCTTTTGGAGACATCCTGACTAATCCACGATAAGTCTGTTCTGCACGACCAGCAGAGATCCCCTTGGATATAATTTTTGAAGTAGTATTTTTGCCCAAGTGTATCATCTTAGTACCAGTATCTGCCTGTTGAAAATTATTAGTAATTGCAATTGAATAGAACTCTCCTACTGAGTTATCGCCTTGAAGAATACAGCTGGGGTACTTCCATGTAATGGCTGATCCTGTTTCCACTTGTGTCCAGGAAATTTTTGAATTATGACCTCTACATGCTCCACGCTTAGTAACAAAATTATATATGCCCCCATTTCCGCTATCATCTCCTGGATACCAATTTTGTACCGTTGAATACTTTATTTCAGCATTATCAAGAGCAACTAGTTCAACCACTGCTGCATGCAATTGATTTTCATCTCGCATAGGTGCAGTACAGCCCTCTAGATAAGATACATATGAATCTCTATCAGCAATAATGAGAGTACGTTCAAATTGACCAGTATTTTCAGCATTAATTCTAAAATAGGTACTAAGCTCCATGGGACAACGAATGCCAGGTGGAATGTAAACAAAAGAACCTTCTGTAAATACTGCTGAATTTAATGTAGCGTGCTTGTTATCAGTATAGGGCACCACTGATCCCAAATATTTTTTCACAAGATCGGGACATTTCTTTAGTGCCTCACTGAGAGGACAAAAAATAACTCCAACTTCTTCTAATTTGGACTTAAAAGTTGTCGCTACTGACACGCTATCAAATACAGCATCAACGGCAACCCCAGCCAATACTTCTTGTTCTTTTAGTGGTATCCCAAGCTTCTCATAAGTTTCTATAAGTTCCGGATCTACTTCATCTAAGCTTTTCGGCCCATCTTTAACAGTTTTAGGAGCAGAATAATAATAGGAATCTTGATAATCAATCGGTTCAAAAGAGACCTTAGACCACTCCGGTTCAGACATAGTTAACCAGTGACGATAGGCCCTTAAGCGCCAGTCTAGAAGCCACTCCGGTTCATCTTTCTTAGCTGAAATGAAGCGCACGGTTTCTTCACTCAAACCTTTAGGTGAAGTCTCAGATTCAAGGTTAGTCGTAAATCCATACTTGTATTTATCTTCTTCAAGCTCTTGAATTTGACTAATTGTTTTTGTAGATGCGACCATATTTAGATAGTTCCTTCCTTATTTTTTTTATCTATCTCATGCTGCTGGAGCTCTATAACCAAGATTTGATCTCTGCCGTAAAACTTCATCAGCTATAGCGTTAGCAGCGAATTCCATGTCTTCTTCACTAGTAAATCGACCAAACCCTATTCGAATAGTAGAATTAGATAAGTCATCACTGATGCCTAAAGCTCTGAGCACATGGGATGGCTCATTAGAACCTGATGAACAGGCTGCACCACTCGCTAAAGCCAAATCTTTTAAACTTCCCATCAAGCTATCTGCTGCTACACCCGAAAAACTTAAATTTAAATTGCCTGGAACACGATTATATAAGTCACCATTAATTGTAACTTCGCTAACTCGAGAAATAAGAATGTCAAGAAATCTATCTCTAAGACAATTCAAACGAATCGCCTCATCATCTAAATCAAGAGATGCGATTTCTGCCGCTTTTCCTAGACCTACGCATAATGGGGTAGCAAGTGTACCTGAACGTAAATTTTTTTCCTGACCCCCACCTGAAAATAAAGGGTCAAGACGAACTCGTGGGCGACGACGGATGTACAAAGCACCAATACCTTTTGGACCATAGAATTTGTGCCCACTAATACTCAATAGATCAATTCCCATTTCATTAACATCAAGTTGTATTTTTCCAACCGCTTGTGCAGCATCGGTATGAAAAAATATATCTCTTTTACGGCATATATCACCGATCTCAGCAAGCGGTTGAATAACACCAATTTCATTATTAACACTCATGATAGAAACAAGTATGGTTTTATCAGTTATAGCTTCATCTATGTCTTCTAGTTTAATTAATCCATTAACGGATACTGGCAAATAAGTAATGTTAAAACCTTCATTTTCAAGTTTGGCACAGCTTTCCAGAACACACTTATGATCTGTTACGCAGGTAATGATGTGATTTTTTTGTTTCCTCGATTGATCAGTACGATGCATACGAGCCGTACCCTTAATAGCTAGGTTATTTGATTCTGTCGCTCCAGAAGTGAAAATAATTTCATTTTCCATAGCACCAATCAAAGAAGCTAAGCTCCTACGAGCCAATCCAATGGCTTCATTGGCATCCCATCCATAATAATGACCTTTTGAATGAGGGTTTCCAAATCTTTCAGTAAAATAAGGAATCATTGCATCCAGAACTTCAGGAAAAAGTGGCGTCGTTGACTGATAATCTAAGTAAATCGGACGACCTTTTTGAAAGATAGAATATTGAGGCATTAGGCTGCCTCTAATTTCTTTAAAGAAGATTTTGATCGCTTAAAGATCTCATTCCAAACTTTAATAAACCTATCTATATCTTGATTTTTTGTAGTCCATCCCAGACTAATGCGTATCGCAGTACTTGATACTTCATCAACTATCCCCATAGCAGCCAAAACATGGCTAGGTTTGACTTTACCAGAAGAGCAGGCAGATCCTGCACTTAGTGAAATGCCTGCTAGATCGAAGGCAATTAATTGCCGATCTGCTGCAACACCGGGCATTGTCAAATTGCAAGTATTAGCCAACCTAGAGACCCCTGCCCCAAAAATGCGAACGTCCTTATGGATACTAAGCTTCTCTTCAACCTGATCACGCAAAGTAGCAAGGTTTTTAATTTTTGGAAGATTTTCTAGTGCATGTTTAGCAGCTAAACCAAATCCCATAATTCCAGAAATATTTTCACTACCAGCTCTGTGGCCACGTTCTTGGCCACCACCATATAATATAGGAGATAATTTTATTATTTTGGTCAAGCCTTCTTTTATAACAAGCGCACCAACTCCGGCAGGACCTCCAATCTTATGTGCTGAAAGGCTCAAAAAATCTACGCCTAATGAATTTATATCAATTGGGACCTTTCCTGCAGCCTGTACTGCATCACAGTGAACTAAAGCACCATGGTGCCTAGCAACTGAGACAACCTCTTTAATAGGCTGGATAACACCAGTCTCATTGTTAGCTAGCATCACTGATACTAAAGTTTTATTGCCCCCCTTAGAAGAAGAGGATAGAGCTAACATTTCATCTAAAGCTTTTAGGTTAACTATACCATCATTATCTACCGGAATAAGTTCGATATTTGGCGACACTTTCAGTACTGAATCGTGTTCCACTGCAGAAGCTAAAATCCGATTTTTTCTGATTCTGTTCCCAAAAAATCGGATGGCCATATTATTTGACTCTGTTCCACCACTATTGAAAATGACATTCTCCGGTTTAGTGGCAACGAGTGCTGCAACACTTTCACGAGAATCCTCAATTAATTTACGTGCAGCACGACCTGCTCCATGAACAGATGATGCATTTCCTGTTACATCCAATGCATGCAAAATAGCTTTCTTAACAGCAGGATAAATCTCAGTTGTTGCGTTATGATCAAGGTAAACAAAAGTTTCCATACCAATACCTACGTCCGATAAAAATGCTTGCTAGTATCTATATGCATTGATGGGCAACTTATTCAGCAGCAACGAAAGAATTATTTTGCTCTCTTCGATGCGATTCGCCGCTAGAACCTAAAATACGATCATCAACAACATCTTCTAAGGAAATTGAATTTAAGTATAGTCGAATTTTATTCCCTAATTCCTGCCACAAATCATGCGTTAAACAGCGACTATTTTTACTCGTACAACCAGGCGAGCCCGGCGAACATCGAGTAACTTTTATATCTTCGTCAACAGAAAGAATAATATCTGCAATGCGAGTTTCTCCTGCCGAATGAGCTAGAAGGTATCCTCCACCAGGACCACGAACGCTCTTGACAAGACCAGCCCTACGAAGTTTTGCAAATAGCTGTTCCAAATATGATTGTGAAATTTCTTGTCGGTATGCAACATCTGCAAGAGAAGTTGGATTGCCACTAGAATTTGCAGCAATATCGACCATAGCCATAACCGCATAACGACCTTTGGTGCTAAGTCTCAATTTTCTTCCTCCACAATTTTATACATCAAAACTTTTAAAATTAACTAGCCTTCTTACTCTTACCTATTTCGGTTGCCTCTTTATTATCAACTCGTTGGGTTTCTAGTTCTTCAACTCGATTCAATAACATCAAAACTTCTCCGCGGAGACTTTCTATAGTTTGCAATAACGGATCTAGTCCTCCATCAGAAGGAGTCCCATATGGCTGGAAGTCTTTAGCCTTAGACTTATCCTTTGGCATTACTGTACGCGCCGGAACACCTACAGCTGTAACAAAATCCGGAACATCTTTAGTAACTACTGAGTTTGCCCCCACACGTGAATTTTTTCCTATGGTTATAGGGCCTAAAATGGCAGCTCCAGAACCAATTATTGCACCATCACGTACTGTTGGATGACGTTTTTCACCAACTTGACTACCAGAATCAACTGCTGGCGATGTGCCGCCCAAAGTGACAGAATGGTATAGTGTCACATCATCACCAACAATAGCAGTCTCACCAACTACTACTCCTGTGCCATGATCTATAACAAATCGTCTTCCTATTTCAGCTCCCGGATGTATTTCAATCGCTGTTACCACTCTGCCTAAATAGGAAATAAACCGAGCTAGTAAGAGAAAACCCCTTTTCCACAACCAATTTGAAAAACGATGAATGATAAGAGCATGGAAGCCAGGGTAACAAAGAGCAATTTCCAACGCATTTCGAGCTGCTGGGTCTCGTTTGCGGAAAGAGGCTAAGTCTTCTTGGAGGGCTTTAAAAAACATTTTTACACCATTGTTAAAAAAAGTACCAATGTTTGGCCTAAACACCGATTTAACTTTGCAGATCAACCCATCAACGTGCTAAATAGTGTATTCGCATAATACCCATAAAATCTAAAGGGAATATAAGAAGCCTGACTAAAACTATCAAGTATTATAGATAAAAGTTTTTTTACTACATATTTTCAAAATTTACTTTTATCAATTAATATATGTTTTTTCAGTTAGGAAAGACTAAAAGGGGTTTCCTACTACCATGCCAGAAGTAATTTTCAACGGTCCCGAAGGCCGACTAGAAGGACGTTATTATCCTTCAAAAAAAACAAATGCTCCACTTGCATTGCTTTTACACCCCCACCCTCAGCACGGTGGGACAATGAAAAATAAAGTCGTCTACAATCTTTATCAGGTATTTACAAAATATGGGTTTTCAACGCTCAGATTTAATTTTAGAGGCGTGGGACGTTCCCAAGGAAGTTTTGATAATGGGCTGGGAGAATTAAGTGATGCCGCAACAGCATTAGATTGGATGCAATCTCAAAATCCTAATACTTCCGGTTGTTGGATTGCTGGCTTTTCATTTGGGGCATGGGTTGCAATGCAGTTAATGATGCGACGACCAGAAATCCAAGGATTCATCTCCATCGCCCCTCCGGCAAGTTTGTACGATTTTTCTTTTTTAGCGCCTTGCCCCGCTTCTGGATTAATTATTCATGGTGATAAAGATAATATAATTCCACATACATCAGCAGAAAAATTAGCTCAAAAACTACAAAAACAGAAAAATATCACTATTGAATATAGCGCGATAGAAGGTTCGGATCATTTCTTCAGTAATCATCTAGAGATTCTCAGCAATAAAGTAGAGGAATATCTAGAAAAGGAACTAAATAAAGCGGCCTAGTTTTACTTATGAATATAAAAAATTTTTCTGCTAGCGGTTTTTAGTCTTTAAATCTAGGGCTTATATAAAATTCCACCACTAACCGATCTATCAACACCAGTAGTTGAAGGCATACTTAGTGGTAAGTTTAAGATAGAGCGCACAGCTAAAAACGCAAAAGCTTGAGCTTCAAGTACATCACCCTGCCAACCTACTATTTCTACTGGTTCAACAGGTTGAATTAATTTCCTACGTAATGCAGCCATTATAGCTTGATTGTGTCTCCCTCCACCGCATACTAGCCAACGATTAGGTATTGATGGAAATTGGTGCACTGCTTTTTCCACAGCACCAGCTGTAAATGCTGTCAAAGTTGCTGCCCCATCTGCCACTGTTAATCCAGCAACTAAATTAGAATCAAAACTATCCCGATCAAGGGACTTTGGATAAGGTTTTATAAAATAAGGATTTTCCAAAAGCATTTCCAATACTTGACAATTTATCTGTCCCTTATGCGCTAAGCGTCCACCTACATCCATATTACCCTGATTATTTGTACGAACCCAATCATCGATTAGCGCATTACCTGGACCTGTATCAAAAGCAATAAGTCCACCATCAGGGCTAATCCAAGTTACGTTAGAAACACCCCCTATATTAAGGACTGCAAGAGGCTTTTCTAATTTCCAAGATAGTGCCGCATGAAAAATTGGCACCAAAGGCGCACCTTGACCACCATTTAGAACATCATTGGCCCGGAAATCGTAAACTACAGAAATTCCAGTTTCATTGGCTAATCGAACACCATTCCCTATTTGAAAAGTAATTCCCTTTGCTGGATTGTGAAGGACAGTGTGCCCATGAAAACCGATGACGTCTATAGATTTAGGATCTATATTGTTATCACTGATTAATGTCTGAACTGCTTGAATGTGATAATCAGTTAGATCTTCTGTTACAACTTTTGATATGCTATTATTAGTTGGGTCAACCCCTAATATGGATCTCAATTTTTCACGAAAAGACTTTTTATAAGGTATATTTAATGAAGGCCCAAAACTCTCAATTCTTAATCCATCTGTTCTCAACAAGGCAACATCAATGCCATCTAACGATGTTCCACTCATTAAACCTATTGCTGCAAGCGTTTTATATGTCACGATTTAAGTCCTTTTATATTAACTAAATCGATTGCCGGGATTGCACGAACTCTATCGATAGCATAAACCCATTACTATGAAATCGGAATTTATCAAAATTGCAAAAGAACGAGAGTTTGTTCACCAATGTACTGATACTGAATCGCTTGATCAGCTTTGTGCTTCTGACAAACCCGTCATTGCGTACATAGGATTTGATTGCACGGCCCCAAGCTTACATGCTGGTTCATTAGTCTCAATAATGTTACTACGTTTATTTCAGAAAACTGGGCATAAACCTATAGTATTAATGGGAGGGGGGACAACCAAGGTTGGTGATCCTTCTGGTAAAGACGAAACTCGCAAATACTTAAGCGATTCGACAATTAGACAAAACCTGGAAGGAATAAAAGAAATTTTTTCAAATTTTTTAACCTTCGGAGATGGCTTGACAGATGCTTTACTGATTAACAATGCGGATTGGTTGGAGAAGATTAATTATATTGATTTTTTACGTGATTATGGTCGCTACTTTTCTGTCAACAAGATGTTGTCATATGAAAGCGTTAAATCAAGACTAGATAGGGAACAGCCTTTAAGCTTCCTAGAGTTTAATTACTCTATTTTACAGGCCTTTGATTTTTTAGAACTTGCAAAACGTTATAATTGTACATTGCAAATGGGAGGATCAGATCAGTGGGGTAATATTGTAGGGGGTGTTGAACTGGGCCGGCGTACCGAAGGATTAGCATTATTTGGTTTAACAACACCTCTATTAACTACGTCTTCAGGTGCAAAAATGGGTAAAACCGCAAATGGTGCTGTGTGGTTAAATAAGAGTAAGTTATCTGCTTATGAATATTGGCAATACTGGCGTAATATAGAAGACGATGATGTTGGAAAGTTTCTACGTCTGTTTACTGAATTACCGATTCTTGAAATAGAAAAATTAGAGGTTCTTCAAGGAAGTGAACTTAATGAAGCTAAAATAATTCTAGCAGATCAAGCTACAACTTTATGCCATGGGAAGTTAGAAGCCCATACTGCTAGTGAAACAGCAACGAAGACATTTAAAGAAGGCAAACAAGGGGGATCTCTGCCTACAATAGAATTATCTTACGATGAACTGGATGTTGGAATCCCCATATTTGAAATTTTTAAAAGAAGCTTTAAACTCAATTCTAAAGGGGAGGCACGTCGACTAATCAAAGGAGGTGGTGGACGTTTAAACGGCAACCCAATAACAAATGAGTTACAAAAAGTCACAACTAAAGACCTTAATGCTGAAAAAATTATAAAATTGTCAGCTGGTAAGAAACGACACGCGCTGATTAAAGTTTCTTAGTCAATCGGGAAATTAAGCTGAAATAATTTTCAATTATTGAGAATCGCTTTTCAGGTTTTGGTTTTGACTCCCTCGCCCAAAAAAATCGAAGACATTTCGAAAAATTCCAGGCGTCAAAGCCGATAAAGGATTTACTGTTATATTGGGATCATCAGTAGGACCGTTCATAGAATAATTAAATGCAATTAACCCACTTCCTTTATCACCACCAATTAGAAGTTCTCCTATAACTGGGATTTGTCCCAAAGCGTTATTCAAAACATACGCAGGCACCACTGTGCCGCCAATATCCATTACATCGGCATAAGTATATATAGTTCCTGATGCAGTAAAGCCAATTGAAGTACCTGATGCATTAGCATCTTTTACCTCTAAAACTCCTGGGCTTTGTATAAATGGAATTTCTAAATTTCTAAATTCCAGACCTCCACCTTCTAATTCATCCAAAACACCGGTTAGTGACATAACGTTCAGCACTCGCGCTAATATTGGAGCATCAGTTATGTGATAGTTAGAAACTAACAATTTCCCGGTTAGTGGTTGGCCTATTAAATTATCATTATAATTACCTATAATTTCGAGTTTTCCACCCTGCATTTCGTCATAAAAATCCATAATCTTAAGAGATTCGCCAGCATCAGCTGAGGTCAAAATAAAATTTCTTTTACCCTCATTAGAAGGGCGAATTGTAAGCTCAAAAGGCTTTTTTCCATTAGTTTCACCCTTTAAAAGCACGGTTCTCCAAAGATCATTAATGTGTATTAAGGTGCCTGAAACGTTCCCTAGAAAGTCTTTTTGACTTATCCAAACTCGTCTGAAATCAACCGCTAAATTTAAAGATGGCAGTTTTAAAGTTTTCGTTTCTCCATATTCAGATTGTTTGCTAAAGATATCATTCCATGTTGGTGTTAATTCGAAACTCGCACCATGAAACCCAGCATCCCATCCACCATCTTCACGAGCTATTAATGCACCTTTAATATTAGTCCTTCCTAAAACTATTTTTTCAAAATCTATACGTTTTAGACTTCCATCGCTTTTGTTAAAAACTGACCTTCCTTTTAATTTCAAATCTGCGGCATCAATAGAAAAGGAAGAAATCTCACTTGCATAACCTCCATCAAATTCAACTTTAAAACTTGCTTTACCAGGAGCCCCCTTGACTTTGCTCCAACCAAATATTGGAGCGGACAATTCTAAATTAGAAATATCAGCTTTAACCTCAAGATGCCGCCTCAAATCACTAAAAAATGTATATTCAAACTCTGCATTCATACTGCCACGAAACAAATCGTAGACAATAGGATCTGCATCCAAGCCAAATTCAGCAATCTTTTTAGAGTCATTAATATGCGTTTTTAAAACATAACGTCTTTTAAAATTAGTGTTTTCAGAAAAGTTTTCTCGCCAAAATAATTCAGTAGGAATAGTTCCTAATTTAATTGAACCGGAAACATCCATTCCCTGCTTGTTAACCAATATTTTAATATTTCCTCCATTAATATCTCGGCCCATAACAATATTAGAAACCCTAAGGTCTTTTACCTCTGATCGGGAAAAAACTTCAATATCGTCTAGAGTTAATTTATTTTCTACTACAAATTTTAACTTTAACTCAGTTTCCGCTAATCCGTCGGTAAATTGAGAATCAATGCCAAGCGCAGAAGTGTATTCCAAAGGTTTTTCGTCGAGATATTCTAATTTATCTGCAAAATTACCATCAATTTTCACAGTGATATTTGCTATTTGATCGTATTCATCAAGACCAGTAATCAGAACTTTAGCTTCAGAAATATTAAGATTTCTCGAATTTCCACTTGATATAAAAATATTAAAATTTTCCTTATCAAATTTAATATATGCATCAGTATTCAAAATAGACGGCAATGGCGGAAGATATTCGATATTTACCCCACTTAAATCCATATCACCGTCAATAGACCGAAGTTTAAAAGATTCTCCATCCAACTTAAATCTACCTTCGGTACGAATTTTATGGATTGTCCCTTCGGACAAATGCTTGACAACCCAACTACGAGTATCATCGTTAATCACTGATGGCCAATAGTATGAAAGTTGATTTACCGGTAAATCGTTCAGTGATCCCTTAAAATCTATGTCAGCACTCTCATAATCTAATTTAGCTATTGAAGAAAAATTCTTTGCTATCAAACTTAGGGTTGCCGTTGGCCCTTGTAAGTCGAGATCCATATTATTTATCTCAATTCGCTGATCACCAACCAAATACCTGCCGTTAACACTAACCGAAGCTAACGGAATATTATGTTTGATACTTGTAGGAATTTGGACAGAGCCTTCAGTCCCTAGATCTAAAAAAATCTCATCTAGATCAAGAACTTCACTATCCCCCTCGTAACGTCCTTTAATATGTAGTTTTTCAATAGGAATGGTCTGTGCATATTTACCTTTCAGATTAATTTTTCCACGTCCGCCAGTTAAATCAAAACTTATAGCTTCGAAGGACCCGTTCAAGGAGAAACCAGCGGTGATTGTACCATGAACTGGAAATGCAAATGGTCGCAAAGACTTCAGTTCATAAAACATGGAAGAGAATTCTTCTGGCGTGATTTCAGAAAATCTTGTTGTTAAATCGATTCGACGAGCGGCACTCTGGAATCCAATCGATGTAGTTATGTTTGTTTTACGGCCATTGATGTCATAAGTAAGCTGAACATCACCAACTAAACCAATTTTATCACGCTTAAGATTGATATTAGCAGGCTGGGCAACCCAGGATTTATTTAAAACTTTATCATCTATAGTAATTTCTGCATTGATAACCTCTATACTTGATAGATAACTCATCGGATTATTTGAATTAGGCTTTTCTAGCAATAGACCAATAAGACGATGACTAATGTTTTTTATTTCCCTATCGGCATCTGAAAAGCCAATATCAATTCTATTATGATCACGACTAATTATGAGGTGAGGTCTAAATAACTCAATACTTTCTGGTGCCAATAGTCCACTAATTAAAGCTCCGCCACTCAGTGAAAAAGATAACTCGGGAACAGTTCCTATTAACACCCCTTCTTGACGTAAAATTTTCACGCCCTTCACTCGAATATCTAATGTACGATCCCATCCGGCCCATGTCAGAATAGTGTCATCCACTTCTAACTTAACGGCTCGCTGTTCAGAATTAATTATTCTTACAATATAGTCAGAAAATATACCAAGTGAAACTGGCCCAGAATACAATTGCCAAGCTAACACCATAAATACAATGGCCAACCCCGCACCAAGCCCACCAAATAATTGTATAACTCTCCGGAACGTAAGTTTAATCAAAAGCTATCCTTTGCCACTTCCAAATTTGACTCACCTTGACCGAATGCTGAAGGTACTGCAATGTGAAGTTCTTCAATATTATTATGCATGAATTGAAATTTCTAAATAGTAAATGCAAAACTAAAAATATTTTTGACTTCATATGTAGGTATAATTGAGAGTAATGTAAGTGAGCTTTAATCATGCTAAATCATAAAGACTAATCATAAGAATTGATTGAATAAAACAATTCTTAGTTATGCCGAAAAAAGTTTTTTGCCAATCTTTTCACGATTTAGCCTCACTAAAACCTAAGATTTTTTTATGAAAACGCTTGTTGATTTTGCCTATACCGTCCTGACAGAACCAAATCCCGCAACTAAGGTAAGCTTAACACGAGAATTTACAAATTTATGGAAAACTAGTTCTATCTCTAAGATTGGAAATACTTTATTACCGGATCATCCTGCCAGAAAAACAAAACCTGAGTTAAGACCTCACTACGAAATGCCAAAGCGAAACCTTCAGAATAAAGCTGGACGCGTTGCTTTTATTCACGCAATCGCTCATATCGAACTGAATGCCATTAATTTAGCATGGGATACTGTTGGACGTTTTTACTCAGAAAACCTTCCTAAAGATTTTTACAGTGACTGGCTTGATGTTGCATTAGATGAAGCCGAGCATTTTGATCTTTTATCAAAGCGACTATTAGAACTTGGTTCTTTTTACGGAAACTATCCAGCCCACAATGGATTATGGGAAGCTGCAATAAACACTTCAGACGACATAGCCGCAAGGCTTGCACTTGTGCCAATGGTTCTTGAAGCAAGAGGACTGGATACAACACCTAAGGCGATAAAAAAATTATACGATTCCGGAGATAACAAAAGTGCAATGATTCTTGAAAAAATTGCACTTGAAGAAATACCACATGTTGCAACTGGGGTTCGCTGGTTTGAATATATTTGTGATAAACGAGCCATTAATCCGATAACAGAATTTCACCGTCTTGTTGCCGAACGTTTCAAAGGTAAATTAAAACCCCCCTTTAATAAAGTCGCACGTGATAAAGCTCATCTTTCTCCTGCTTACTATCTCCCTTTAAGCTAATTACAAATCTAGAATACACGATTAGACTCGGGTTAGTCCTTATAAAACTTTAAAACATTTTTATTTTTTCAATACTCCAGTTTTTATACGAGCAGCTAAAGATGCTTCCATAAATTCATCTAAATCGCCATCTAAGACTGATTGTACATTTGAAGTTTCAACTTCAGTCCTCATATCCTTTACCATCTGATATGGCTGTAGAACATAAGATCTTATTTGGTGCCCCCATCCTATATCCGTTTTTTCGCCTCTTTCGGCATCAGCCTCAGCTTCACGATCACTTAATTCTTTCTCGTACAACCTAGCTTTTAACATTTTAATGGCAGTAGCCCGGTTTTTATGCTGTGAACGACTAGACTGACACTGGACAACGATATTAGTCGGCTCGTGTGTAATACGAATTGCACTATCGGTTTTATTTACATGCTGCCCACCCGCACCAGATGCACGATAAGTATCAATACGTAAATCCTTTTCATCAATAACGATTTCAATATCGTCATCTATAACTGGATAGATCCAAGCTGAAGCAAAAGAAGTATGCCGTCGAGCAGACGAATCATATGGAGAAATCCGTACTAATCTATGTACGCCGCTTTCAGTTTTCATCCAACCGTAAGCGTTATGTCCATTAATTTGAAGAGTAGCAGATTTTATGCCCGCCTCATCACCTGAGCTTTCTTCTAGCCATTCCACCTTATAACCATTCCTATCAGCCCAGCGTGAATACATCCGAATAAGCATTTCTGCCCAATCTTGAGCCTCAGTTCCTCCAGCACCAGCATGTATTTCAAGATAACAATCATTAGGATCGGCTTCACCAGATAGCAAAGTTTGCAATTCAGCCTTTGCAGCCCGATCACGAAGGCCTTTTAGAGAAGCTTCAGCTTCGGCAGCGATTTCTTCGTCATTTTCAGCTTCCGCTAAATCAATAAGTTCCAGAGCCTCTGATAGCTCAACATCTAATTTTTGGATTTCAGAAAGTGAAGAGCTCAAGTTTGTACGCTCTTTCATCACAGATTGTGCTTTTTCAGAATTATTCCAAAGTTCAGGATCTTCACTAAGTGAATTCAATTCATCGAGACGATTTTGAGCAGCATCATAGTCAAAGGTGCCTCCTCAGCAATTCTAAAGATTGCTTAATCTCAAATGATAA
This sequence comes from Pseudomonadota bacterium, assembly GCA_036337015.1. GTDB lineage: Bacteria > Pseudomonadota > Alphaproteobacteria > Rhodospirillales > Casp-alpha2 > Casp-alpha2. The sequence goes on from JAYZEZ010000005.1 coordinate 113,519, forward strand.
GTTTTCTATTTCCGCTCGCATACATAACTCCATAGAATTTGATAAAGCCAGGGTAGCAACTGGCCTGGGTTTATGGCATAAATCAATTTAAAGGTATTAATAAAGTCCTCCTGTACCAGTAGTCGGTTTTACACCAGTACGATCAGCGGCCCAACTTTCACCTTCCAAAACTTCAGCGCGACCAGTTGGAACTGTTCCTGGCTTAAAGGCTTCAAGTATAATTTGCTTATCACCAGGACGCGCTTGTTTCCCAGATTTCGCATTTACTCGAACTAGACGGATTCCTGGCGGAATTCGGAATGGTAATGCTGACTTATTTCTTAATGCTTCCAACATAAAATCTCTAAAAATGGGAGCCGCGACGCTAGATCCAGTCTCTCGCTTGCCAAGTGTTCTAGGATTGTCAAAACCAACAAAGACACCAACTACTAAGTCTGGAGAGAAACCAATAAACCATGTATCTTTTCCATCATTTGTAGTACCAGTCTTACCAGCTAATGGCTTTCCAACAGCTTTAATTCGACGCCCAGTTCCTCGTTCTACTACACCTTCTAACATTGAAACCACCTGATAAGCACTAGTGGGCTCAGTGACTTTAGCACGTTGATCAGCAATTTCTGGTATTTCTTGTTGTGTCCATACCATTGCTCTACAATTAATACAATTACGACTATCATGACGAAAAATCGTATCACCATGGCGATCTTGTATTCGGTCAATTAAGGTCGGTATGATCCATTTCCCCCCATTGACAAGCATGGCATATGCATTTGTCAGTCGTAACAGTGTAGTTTCGCGAGAACCGAGTGCTGTAGACAAGCTCCTACCCAGATTATTAGTAATGTTTAAACGTTGTGCATAGTCAGAAATTATTTCCATTCCAATAGTCTGAGCTAATCGTACAGTCATTAAATTTCTAGACTTTTCAATACCAAGACGCATCGTAGAGGGTCCATAAAATTTTTTGGTGTAGTTAGCTGGACGCCATTTAGGTAGTCCAGGGCCTTGATCTATTACAAAGGGAGCATCCAAAATAAGCGTCGAAGGCGTATAACCTTGATCAAGAGCAGCAAGATATACAAATGGCTTAAAAGCTGAGCCTGGCTGGCGCATTGCTTGCGTAACACGATTAAACTGACTGCGTTCAAAAGAATAGCCACCAGACATAGCTAGTATGCGTCCCGTGTGTGGATCCATGGCAACGATAGCACCTTCTACTTCAGGAATTTGTCTTAAAGCATAAGAATTTTTGGGATACGGAACTTTATCTTTATTTTCAGTTACTGGATCAACAACGATTATGTCACCAGGTTTTAGAACATCTGCAGGACGAACAATCTTTGGGCCTTTTTTATTATCATTTAACAAAGCTCTTGCCCAATTCATCTCAGTAATTGGGATGCGTCCGACAGAGCCATCGAGTAGGCCAATAAGAGCCTCGTTCATTTTTAAGTTTAAAACCACTGCTAAAACATGATCGCCTATGCCTTTAAATGACATAAACTTGGTAAGACTTCCCTGCCAGTCATTTAAAAAATCAAGACGATTACCATCATCAAGCTGAGCAATAGGGCCACGCCAACCTTGTCGACGATCGTATGTTTCAAGCCCCTGACGAAGAACTCTATTAGCTATAGCTTGTAACCGGGGAGAAAGGGTCGTGCGCACTGATAAGCCGCCCTTATAGAGTTTTTCTTCTCCATAACGATTGACAAGTTGACGCCGAACTTCCTCTGCAAAATATTCTGCTTTGACATATTCGGTAGCGGATCGCTGTCGGATCTTTAAAGGTGTTTTTTTTGCAAGATTAGCTTGATTTTGGTCAATTGTACCATCAATAAGCATCCTACCAATAACCCAATTACGACGGCTGATAGCAGCCTTCATTTTATGGATCGGATTATAATTATTAGGAGCCTTTGGTAGGGCCGCTAAAAAAGCAGCTTCAGCTATTGTTAAATCACCCAACGATTTATCAAAATAGTTTATCGCTGCAGTAGCGACACCGTAAGAAGAAAACCCTAGATAGATTTCATTCAAATAAAGTTCAAGGATGCGATCTTTAGAAAGTGCACGTTCAATACGAAATGCTAAAATTGCTTCTTTGATTTTTCTGCGCCAAGAAACTTCATTGCTCAACAAGAAATTCTTAGCTACCTGTTGAGTAATCGTAGAAGCCCCAATGGGACGCTTAGATTGACCTAAATTCTTAATATTAGTGATAGCTGCTCGGATAACACTTAGAAAATCAACGCCGGGATGATTGTAAAAATTATGGTCTTCAGCAGAAAGAAAAGCTTCAACCACCCGCCGAGGCATTGCCTTTATTGGTACAAAGACTCTCTTTTCCTTTGCATATTCCACTAACAAACGACCATCTCCACCATGTACTCTGCTCATTACTGGTGGCTCATAATCTGCCAACTGGCGATATTCAGGTAAGTCCCTACCATAAGTTTGAAATATAAAAAGCACTAAGCTAGTGCCAGAAACTGCTATTATTAATAATAAACCTAAAGTTGTTAGAAAAAATCTAAGCATCAAATTTCAGAACCGTTTTGAGGATTTCATAACCCTACCATATGGTAAAAGTAATTTAATGCACCATAATTAATGAAATTATGGCGATGATATGACAGCTTATTTTAGAGTCGCTTCTTCAATTCTCAAGAAATAACCGGTAACGGCTTTAGTAACTGCAGAAGCCAATAGGGAGCGGTAGGCCTTAGATCGCAACCGGCGCTCATCTTTGGGATTTGATAAAAATCCAAGTTCCAGAAGTATTGACGGTATATCCGGTGCCTTAAGAACGGCAAAACCTGCAAAACGGTGAGTGTTTCTAAGTACTCTAGTCTTGCGTTTCAATTCCCTAATCAGTGATGTTGCAAAACGAGCGGACTGATTCATGGATTCGCGCTGAGCTAAGTCAATTAAAATATTAGTAACTTCGGGCATCTCATGCGTCAAATCAACACCCGCAATAAGATCTGCCTTATTTTCTCTTTCAGCTATTCTCTGAGCTTCTTTATCAGAAGATTTCTCCGATAGAGTATAAACTGCTGGCCCCTTAATTTTTTTGTTTCGAACAGAATCAGCATGAATTGAAATGAATAAATCAGATTTTTTGTCCCTAGCCATCCGAACCCGTTCGCGAAGACGTACAAAGACATCTCGCTTTCGACTCATCAAAACTTTAAAACGACCTGTTTTTTCTAATTGAAGTTTAAGTTCACGTGCCATAGCAAGCGTTATATGTTTCTCGTAAACTCCTGAAATGCCTATAGTTCCTGGATCAATCCCTCCATGACCAGGATCAATAAAAATAATTTTCTTTTGCGACCGACGATTAATCCTAGTCTTTGGGGGGGGCGCAATAAATTTCACAATTTCTTGTCGTTTGGAAAGCGGATTAAATTTATTTACATCTGGTTTAGTTTTCGTTCTTAAAGGATTTTTCCCTGAATATTTTCTAGATTTAAGTTTAAATGAACCCTGTACTGTCTCAACCTTAATTGGTGGAATTCCTAATTTACGATTAAATGTTTTTAACGTAGAGGGTACAAGATCAATAACTAATCGATGTCCAGAATTATCATTAGGACCTAAAATAAAAGCATTAGTTACCTCTGCGGGCATTTGTATATCTAGAACCACCCTGGAATTTCCAGGTCTAAATAGACCATAACGAAGCTGTTTAAAAACCCCATTTGATCGAGGTAATGGTCTAGCCGGCAAGCGCCAACCGACTTCTGGCAAATCAATTACAACACGGTTGGGGTTACCTAAAGTAAAAATACTAAAACTTACTAGACGATTAACATCAAAAACCACTCTAGTAGTACCTTGATCTGTTCCCACACGAACATCAGTAACAATTACATCAGCTGCCTTTGTGGCAGACGATATAGTTGACACCAAAACAATCAAACCAACTATTAGCTTCTTAAAAAACAGACTAATCGCATCCCAACTGTGGTAATACACCTGTCTAGACTCCCAGATAATGATCTTTAATAAGAATCTGCAAACAACAACTTGTTTCCAACATAATAATTTGACCGATAACAAATTTATTTTAGAAGCAAAAAGCTACATTTGTATTAACAAAATAACTATTTTATTAAGACAAATAATATGTATTTTTAAACAAAGTAAGCAAAATTTTTTACAGTGGCTGGTAAAACTGTAAATTCGGGCGTATATACAAATGGAAAGATTCTTATATCTTTCTTAATTATGGACTTTTTTACATGCTGGATAGAGCAGCGCGATCACATTTATCATACCACACGCCAAATGCGTTTGTGGGACTTTTCGCAGGCGCCACCAGCACTTTAAGAACAAGCACCTTTAAGCGATTTGGACATCCTATAGTAAGGATATCCAAAGAATTAAACGTGCGCTGGAGTAATAGTGATAATGACTACGAAAATAATGCTTATAGATGCCTCCCACCTGGAAGAGACCAGAGTGGCAATTGTCAATGGACAACAACTTGAAGATTTTGATGTAGAGGTTGAATCTCGCCGACAACTTAGAGGAAATATATATTTAGCAAAAGTCACTCGAGTAGAGCCTTCTCTACAAGCAGCTTTTGTTGACTATGGTGGGAATCGTCATGGATTTCTAGCTTTTAATGAAATCCATCCTGATTATTATCAAATTCCTGTTGCTGACCGCGAAGCATTGGTTGCTGAACAACAAGAGGCAGAAACAAAAGCGGAAAAAGATGCCCTTAATAAGGTTGAAACAGAATCAAATGAAGATACTGATCTTATTGAAACTGGCAGTCAAAATGTAGAAACTTTGGGTGGCGATGTAGTAGATGACGTTCAAGCTGAACGTCCAGTTATTTCAAAACGACGCTATAAAATTCAGGAAGTAGTCAAACGTCGTCAAATCCTATTAATACAAGTAGTTAAAGAAGAACGGGGGACTAAAGGAGCCGCTTTAACTACGTATCTATCGCTTGCAGGACGTTATTGTGTTTTAATGCCTAATACAGCCCGAGGTGGGGGTATTTCGAGAAAAATTACCAACCCAACAGATCGAAAGCGCTTAAAAAATATTCTTAACGACCTAAGCATACCTGGAGTAATGGCTGTAATCGTTAGAACCGCTGGACAAAAACGTTCAAAAGCAGAAATAAAGAGAGACTATGAATACCTCATACGTCTCTGGGAATCTTTACGTAAAGTAACATTAGAGTCTATGGCACCTTGCCTAGTCCATGAAGAAGGGAACCTAATCAAGCGATCTATTCGCGATCTTTATGATAAGGAAATTAGTGAAATTATAGTCGATGGTGATGATGGATACCGAACTGCTAAAGACTTTATGAAATTACTCATTCCAAGTCATACCAAACGCGTGCAACCCTTCAAAGAAACCAGTCAACAATTATTTAAACATTTCCAAGTGGAGAACCAACTGGGTTCTATGCACTCACCAAATGTACAGTTGAGTTCGGGTGGTTATATAGTCATAAACCCTACTGAAGCACTAGTTTCTATTGACGTTAACTCAGGGCGTGCAACAAAAGGGCGTAATATCGAAGAAACAGCTTTAAAAACTAATCTTGAAGCCTCGGACGAAATCGCTAGACAATTAAAATTACGTGACCTATCTGGTTTAATAGTTATCGATTACATTGATATGGAGGTGTCACGAAATCAGAATAAAGTGGAACATCGATTAAAAGATGCAATGCGTTCTGATCGTGCGCGTATTCAAATCGGACGAATTAGCCCTTTTGGTCTTCTCGAATTATCTCGCCAGAGAATGAGACCGAGCTTAATTGAAACCAGTTCCGACCCCTGCCCTCATTGTGAGGGTACTGGCATCCGGCGCTCTTCAGATTCAGCTGCATTACATCTATTAAGAGCAATTAAGGAAGAAGCCTCAAATCAAGATTGCCAGGAAATCACAGTTTATAGCCCAACTTTGATAGCCTTGCATATTTTTAACAACCAGCGAGAAGCATTAGCGGAAATTGAAGGAAATTATAATACTACAATTATTATTGAAACCGATGATACGTTGATACCGCCATCTTATCGAATCGAAATAGATGAAAATAAAAAAGAATCTGGAAAAAACTATAAAAATTCTAAAAGAATTGCAGACGATTTGGGAAAACGCCGTAGACGACGTGGTCGAAGGCGCAATGAAGAAAAAAAGTCTGATATTGAAATTAGTAATTCTAATAATAATAATGAAGCTAGTAATAAAAACGCACCTAAGGATACTAGGCAAAATAATGATGAAGAAAACTCTCTCGGAAATGCAAATCGTCGCAGACGGGGACGCCGTGGTGGTCGGCGTCGGGGACGCAAACCACTTGACCAATCTGTTCAAGAATTAGACAAAAATCGAAATATTAAAGAGGTCACTCCCCATTCCACCCCAAAGACTGAACATCAAATATTAAAACCTGTTATAGCAGATAAACAGATTGATATAGAAAAATCTATAACAAACCAAGAGCCTGAAAAAACAAATAAAAAAGAGCAAAAAAAACCAACCAAACGTGCTGTTACAAAAAATTTAAAGAAAACTGATGACAAACCAACTGGTAAAAAAGATGTCAATAAATCTAAAACATCCTCAAAACCTAACCGCAAGTCCAAAACTATTAAAGAGAAAGATCAAGAAAAAGTTAAACAAACTCCAGCAGTCTTTAACGAACCTGATTTGAAATCCGCAATACCCGTGGCGGCGTCTGCCAAGACGGAAGTCATTGCGGTTGGAACTGAAGAAAATATAAAAGTTGATAACAAAAAAATACGCAAAGGATGGTGGAAATAAATTTGATAATTTCTCTAATCAATAAGTCTATGGAATTATCCTATTTATTCCATAACCTTAAACGTTCAATTGCCAGGTTTATGCTGTTTGTATCCCCAGCAAATGAAAAACGCATGTAACTATTCCCCCTTAAAGGGTCAAAATCTATGCCAGGCGTTGCTGCAATACCAATTTCAGCTAACATTCGCCGGCAAAATTCCTGGCTATCGTTTGTTAAATTCCTAATATCTGCATAAATATAAAATGCGCCGTCGACAGGAGCAAAAGTTTCAAAACCCACATTAGGAAGTTCCGTCAACAATATTTGGCGATTATCAGCATAGCGTCCAACGTAATTTTTTAACTCTTTCTGGCAATCAAATACCTTGATAGCAGCAAATTGGGAAAGCGTTGGCGGCGAAATAAATAAATTTTGTGCTAGACATTCAATAGACCTGAGTAAATTTTCTGGCACCACCATCCAACCCAAACGCCACCCAGTCATAGAAAAATATTTTGAAAAACTATTAATAACGATTGCATCGTTAGTATAATGAAGAACAGTCTCGGCAGGCTTGTCGTAGGTAATGCCATGATATATTTCATCTGAGATCAAGCGAATATCTTTTTCTTGGCAATAATCTACTAAATTTTTAAATGCAGTTGAATTTATCATAGTACCAGTTGGGTTGGATGGACTGGCAACAATAAGGCCATCTAAAGTGCCCGAAAATGCAGCTTCATCTAGTAGTTCAGGGTCAGGCTGAAAATTTGTCTCAAACCCAGTTTGTATATTTACAACCTCAACACCTAAAGAATTTAGTATATTACGATACGCAGGATATCCAGGACTTGCTACAGCTACCCTATCACCTGGATCAAAGGCTGATAAAAATGCTAATATAAAGCCACCGGATGAACCTGTAGTAAGGACAACCTGTGACTGAGCAACATTGATACCATAAAATTCTTCATAATGCAGGACTATACGTTCTTTAAGGGCAATCAAACCAAGAGCATCTGTATAGCCTATTTTTTCTTCCTTCATGGCATCTTGCACGGCATCCAATACTTTTTTAGGAGCCGGAGTGCCCGGTTGGCCCACTTCTAGATGAATAACATTTCTGCCATCAGATTCAATTTTGTTAGCATTACGCATTACGTCCATTACGATAAAAGGAGGTATTTTTCCTCGCTTGGAAAGCTTTAGCGTCATATTTCAACGCCCTCTACTCATTGCTCCGAACCAGACGATAGGCCAAATCCACGTGGATCAGAATTTTTACTACAGAAAGCACCATCTTTATTTGGGAGTCCATTAGAGCAAAAAATAGCATTGACTTGACCAAGACTTTTTTCAGAACTTAGCTGATGTCCCCTCTTAGATAAATGTTCAATTAAATTGGAATTTAAACTTTCTTCATAAAAGGTCACATTGTTTTCTTTTTGTAAAAAAATTCGAGGTGATGCCACGGCCTGCTTTAAATTTTCTTTTTTACCCCCCATCAAAGTATTTGCAGTAACCTGAACTAAAGCACTGGATGATACCGGCCCTCCTGACGCTGATGCCGCAAAAAAGAACTCATTACCAATTGGATTTATTAATAAAATGCCGGCTAATGAGTCAGCCCCTCTTCTTTGAAATCTTGGAGTAGATGATAAAAGAATTCCAGTTCCGGGTGCAATTTTCCCTGTACCAAAAAGATTGTTAAGAGTCAGTCCACAAGAAATAGCAGACCCTTCACGGTCAACTGCAACGAAAGACGTCCCAGTTCCTGGAGAGAGAGAAGAAAAAATTTTCTTATTGTTAATTATTGAACTCTTCTTAGTTGATTGGATTTGAGAAACTAATTTCGCTGCCAAAGATTGTGAAACAAGGCTTGAAGATGAAACTGATGTTGTACCATCTTTTCGCAGCCATTTTTTACTATAGGAATTAGTTATTGAAGAAATTTCTGCCATAAGTTGATATTTTTCAAGAGTTGATGCATCATCCCAATTATCATCCTCAACAAGCATTCCGATCATTTGAGCCGCCAAAATTCCAGATGGACCTGACGTCACAGGAAAATGAAAAATGGTGTTCTTTATATAGGGAAATTGTAATGTAGGCTGCCAATTAGGCATATAATTCCTAAGTTCATTTAGAGTAAAGCCGCCCCCTGATTGTCCAACAGCAGTAGTAAAGTTTCGTCCTAAAAGGCCTGTGTAGAATTCCCCCGCACCACGAACCCTTATCTTTCCAAGTATAGTAGCAAGTTCTAGTTGCCTAAAAGAATCTCCTTCTTGAATTAATTGACCACCTTTACCCTGACTAAATAAACGACGAAATTCCAGATTCTTCCATGCACTCAAAGGAAGTTGCCTAAGATCGTTCGCAAACGCACGTGATACAGGATTTCCAAAACGAGCAAGATTCTCTGCTGGCGCAACTAATTGCCCCCATTTCAGCCGACCATATTTAGAGTGAAGAATTGCAAGCCCACGAAGAGTTCCTGGAATAGCGCTTAAAGCATTATTGTTTGATCGATTTATCTGTGAAACACCTGGCAGAAAATCTAGAGTTTCAACTGTATTACTTGCGTTATCATACAATAGGCAAACTCCGCCACCGCCTAGACTAGCTGACGAAGGCTGTGTCACTGCAAGGGTTAAACTAACAGCAACAGCAACATCAGCGACAGTCCCACCTGAAGATAAGACGTCACGACCGATCAAAGCAGCCCGTGGTTCATCAACAACAACTGCGCCAAGGAAACCTCTAACAAAACCAATAGAACCTCTTTCAGATTCTTTTTCTGTCTCCTTAAATGGATCAAAATCCTTTAAAAAAGAAGAGTTTAAAGGATTAAGATTTTTCAAAGTTTTAGAATCAATTGGATTCAAATCTTCCAAAGTAGTAGTAGAGCACGATACCAAAAAGAAAGATAATAATAACACCAACAATTGACGTAACATAAACATAAGAGCAGGATTACGTTCCTGTTTGTCAAAATATATAGCCATCTATGAGTACTCCATTAGAACCATGCTTGATCTATTTATCAAAACTTTAAAAATTGCAGCTATTTCAGTTTCTATAGTTACCTGTATATTTTTAGATAGCACAAGCACTGCTTTTGCAAAAAAAATATCACTAATTCGTGATGCAGAGATAGAAAATACCATTCGTCTTTTGGCATTGCCAGTGTTCAAAGCTGCAAAGCTTGATTCTACATCAATTAAAATTCATTTGATTAAAGATAAGTCTATGAATGCGTTCGTTGCAGGAGGACAAAGATTATTTATTCATACCGGTCTCATAACAAACGCCACTGAAGCAAGTCAGATTATTGGAGTTATTGCACATGAGAGCGGACATATAACTGGAGGACACTTGGCTCGTTTCAATAAGGCAATTGAAAAAAGTTCAATGATGCAAGCCTTGTCTATGATTTTAGGTGCAACCGCTATTGTGGCTGGAAAAGGAGAATTAGGTCAAATAGTTGTAGCAGCAGGAGGAAATATTGCACAAAAACATTTTTTTCAATACTCCCAAAATCAAGAGTCTGCCGCAGATCAGGCAGCATTAAAATTTCTAGATGACAGCGGACAGTCTGCAAGTGGTTTATTAAGTTTTTTAAAGCTTTTGGGCGAACAAGAATCGATAATTTGGGACTATCAAGATATTTATGCGCGGACACACCCATTAACTCGCGACCGAATCGCCACCATTTCTAACCATATTGCCAAGTCACCAAATACCAAAAATAAAGTTTCAAATATTCTAGAAAAAAAGTTTCAACGTGCTCGTGCAAAACTTATTGGCTTTGTTAATCCCGTCAAACAAGTACTTCGCCAATATAAAAATAACGATAACAGTATAGAATCGCGTTATGCTAGAGCAATTAGTTTCTATAGGGAATCTAATATGGTCAAGGCTCTACCACTAATTGATAGCTTAATAACCGAAAACCCCCATGACCCATACTTCTGGGAGCTTAAGGGGCAAATGATTTTCGAACATGGCGATGCAAAAGGAGCCTTAAGGCCCTACGAAAATGCAGTTAATCTACTACCTAAAAATGCACTATTAAAAAGAGATCTTGCACGTGTTCAACTGGCTTTAAATGACCAAACCTTTTTAGATGATATTATCATCAACTTAAAAGCAGCTATTGCCGTAAATAGGGAATCACCATTTACATGGCGACAACTAGCAATTGCCTATGGTCGCAAAGGGAACAAAGGACATAGTTCTTTAGCTCTGGCTGAAGAAGCGCTTTTGATTGGTCGCAAAGAAGTTGCACGCTATCATGGCGGTCTCGCGGAAAAAATTTTTCCTATGGGTTCTAGAGAGTGGCTTCAAGCCCAGGATATTCTTAGTGCTGCAAGAGTAAAGTAATACGGATGCCCTACGTTTGATAAATTTCACTGGAAAAGCTTTCCATAGGAAAAAGAGAATAACTCTCTTGCTTTCAGTGTTAGTTATAGCGGCCTGCACTAAACCTATCAGAAGCACCATAAACTCAATCGGACCAATGGATATTGTAGGTCCAGCTCCGGGATTTCTACAAAATCTAATACCTGTAGGTTGGATTTCTCAAGGTTCCATCAAAAAAGGTCAAATGAGTATAGTAAAGTTAGATGGCATACCCGCTTTAAAAGTGGTTAGTAGTTCAAATAATCTAATCACAGTTAAACCTTCTCAGGCCTTGCTTCTAGCAACTCCGTACCTAAGTTGGTCCTGGAACATGGAGCCCCAAGGTGAAGGCCAACATCCAGTAAAATTATTAGTTGGTTTTAAAAACAGCAAAAAACAACAACAAACATGGAAGACAAATTTTTTCATATCCCATAATTTAATTCCCAATCATGAAAGAATGCTTAGCTTCATATGGGGGGACTCTGCTTTACAGCGCGGTACAATAACTAAGGAAAATCCAAAAAAAGAAGGTCAACTAAATGCCAGTTTCACTGTTCGAGGTGGCCAAGAAAACTCAAATTCATGGTGGTTTGAGACTGTAGATCTAAATGACATTTACCAAAGAACTTGGCCAAGAGATGAAATTGATGATTTACACATAACTTTTATTGGCATTTCAACATCATCTAGCAGCAAGCCTATAGCGGGCCATATTTCTGGCTTGCGCCTATCTCGATAATTAAGGTCTATTATCTTTAAATTTTCAAAATTGATTAAATTAAATTATCAACTAGACTTTCCCTCTAAAAAACTGATTAATATATCTATGAAATACATACAAAGTTATGATCAAAAATGGACTTGGTTTGTTACCTGTATACTTTTAGGCATATACATCTTCCCAGTTTCTGCGCAAGAAAAAAAACCAACTGATTTATTTTCTAATATTGAACGAAAAGCGATAGAGAATGTTGTGCGGGATTACATTATGAAAAATCCCGAACAGATCATAAATTCCTTACAAAGGATGCGCCAACAAGAAGAATCAAAAAAACAAGCCACTATTAAAATACGGCTGAAGGAACTGAGGAGCGAATTAATAAATGACCCGGATACTCCAGTTGGAGGCAATAAAAAAGGTAGTATAAATATTGTCGAATTTTTTGATTACCGATGCGGATATTGCAAAAGAGTTTTGTCTGATCTCTTAAAATTAATTAATTCTGATAATAACATTCGCATAGTATTTAAAGAGTTTCCTATTCTTGGCCCTCAATCAAAAATTGCTTCAAAGGCTGGACTTGCTGCCTGGATTCTAGATGAATCAAAATACCAAAAATTTCACAACAAAATGATGAGAGCAAAAGGGGCTATAACAAAGCCTAGAATATTTAAACTAGCCGCTGATTCTGGATATAACGTAAGCGACCTAAAAAAGACTATGGAAACTCCAAGGATTGATTCATTGCTAGAAAAAACAAGTAATATAGCAAAAGCTCTAGATATTAACGGAACACCCGCTTTTGTTATTGGGGATAAAATTATTCGCGGAGCAGTTGACTATAAAACTTTAAAAAACATCATATCCGAAATGAGAAAAAGTTAGCGAATAGGTAAAAGCATAAAGTGAAATCCGTTAAACCGTTCTATTAATAGCAATATCTTCTTACGTCCCAATTTCTTAGCCTCCTTATAAGCGCTTACTATTTGCACTGGAAGCCACACGTTTTTTTGGTTAACTTGAACAATTATATCCCCCCGCCTTAGGCCTAATTCTTTTTGTTCTGGATCAACTAGAGTGACAACAACACCGATCGTTCCCCAACGGAGGTCAAACCCCTTACGAACTTTTTTAGTAAGAGAAGCAAAGGTTAAACCAGAAGCTGGCAAGGTTGCGAATGCACTGTTTGAGACTAACCAGGATGCTTTCCACTTTCCCAGCTTTAACGGTAGGGTAATAGTTTTTCCTGCCCGTAAAACAGAAACTTTTATCGTTTCTCCAGCCAAAACAGTTCCCGCTGCATCAATCATACTCTGCATATCATTAATTTTTTTCCCCGCAAAAACTTGAATTAAATCACCACGTTTGAAGCCTGCTTTATCAGATGCTTCACCCAAAGCTACATCACGGATCAAAACACCTTTGTCATCCTTTAAGCCAAGAGCTTCGTAAATTTCAGCCGTCACACCCTGCACCTGCATTCCTACAAAACCAATTTCTGATGCCAAAGCCGAACGCCCTGCCAGCATAAAAACTAGTGGTAGGATCAAAAATATAAGATGAAATAAAGAATTGGAATTATTAAATTTCACGGATAAATGATTTCTCTAAATAAACAGAAATTAGGCTTTCTAATTAAAAGTTTAAACACATTTGAAACTAGCATTTAGGAACTTTAAGTAACTCTATTTTTTCAAGTTTCTGAACTGCTGTAAAAGAATCAAACACCAACTCTAGCTTAGGCATCACTCCATTATCCATTACTATTGCTTGCACTTCATAATCTGGTGCTGCTTGTCTCCCCTGCAATGGATAAAAAGCAATGTGCATTTTCCAACCAGGCTTATCAACTAAATAACTAAAGTCTTTTTTAAAACTTGAACTAAATTTAGCAGATTCCGACTTAATTGGAACTATAAATGCGACAACCTTCTGTGGGCCATCTAAATCTAAACCATCAAAAGAAATAGTTTCTACTCTCCTTGCACCTTTCCTAGCCTTTTTAATTAGCCAAGATGTAAGCCCAAAATAAAATTGAGTTTCTGGAGGCAATTCCATAGTTATTTGTTCAGGTTTAATAAACTTTGCTTCACCAGCTATATATTTATTTGAGTAAGCATTTCCCCTATATTTAATTGCATCACCATTGCTAGAAGAACGAGCTGAAAAACGATATTTTCTACCATCATGAGACTCCCAACCCGAATACATCAAATTTTGATTCCACTTTCTGCCAGCTTGAAGAAAGACTTGCATTTTTACTTGTTCAGAAGTAATCCACCCATCACATGCTCGTTCTAAAGAAGCATGTACTACACCCCTAACATCTATATAGTGACCGGGAGAGTCAGAAGCTCCCATTGAAAGTGAATAAATTGCTCGGTGCGACAAAAAGTTTGAATGAGAAATAGTAGATTGTCTATCGGCAAAAACAGAACAAGGTAAGACAATACCTGTTACAATCACTATTAAAATAAATCTATAAATATACTTTTTCATTCAATGGACCTTAAACAAAATTATACTCAATATAAATTATGAAATTTTATACCTAAAAAAAAGTCGTTCTTGCGAAAAACGGCTGCGCCCTATATCCAGATATAATCACTCAAGTAATACATATGAGTTAAAATAAATTTTAAAAATTTTTTACAAAAAGATTGGGATTACGAAGTGCTATGCGAGTATTAAGTGTATTTGGAACTCGACCTGAAGCTATCAAGATGGCCCCTATTGTAAAAGCTTTGGCAGAAACACCATATGTAGAGAGTACAGTATGCGTTACCGCCCAACATAGAAGCATGCTTGACCAAGTTCTTAGCTTATTTAAAATTGAACCAGAATTCGATTTAAATATCATGCGTGAGGATCAAGACCTAGCATATACCACCACTGCCGCATTAAATGGTATAATTCGTGTTATAGATGAATTTAAACCAGACAGAGTTTTGGTCCACGGAGATACAACAACTACTTTTGCTACATCACTAGCCTCATATTATAAAAAGACACCTGTTGCTCATGTCGAAGCGGGCCTCAGAACAGGTAATAATTTTTCACCCTATCCTGAAGAAATTAATCGTCGACTTACTGATGTAATTGCCGATAAATTTTTTGCTCCTACCAAGACTGCACGTGATAATCTAATAGGAGAAGGTATAAATGATGATTCTATATTCATAACCGGAAATACTGTTATTGACGCATTATTATCAACAACTGCTATCCTCAAAAAAGAAAATTCAATACGTAAAACTTACGAAGAGTTATTTCAATTTCTCGATCCAAACCGACACTTAGTATTAGTGACAGGTCACCGGAGAGAAAATTTTGGATTTGGTTTTGAAGAAATTTGCAAAGCATTAGATAACTTGTCCATACGTGAAGACGTCGAAATTATCTACCCGGTCCATCTTAATCCAAAAGTTAGAGAAACAGTACATCAGAAATTAGGTGGAAAGAAAAATATACACCTTATTGAACCACTGGAATACCTTCCATTCATCTACCTAATGGAAAGGTGCCATATTATCTTAACAGATTCAGGAGGCATTCAAGAAGAAGCCCCCTCACTTGGCAAACCTGTTCTTGTCATGCGTGATGTTACAGAACGCCCAGAAGCAGTAAAAGCTGGCACCGTAAAACTTGTGGGAGCTAATTCCTCAAATATTACTAGTGCATGCATTAATTTACTAGACAATGATAAAGATTATCAAAATATGAGTAAGGCTCAAAATCCATATGGTGATGGTAATGCCGCAAAACGAATTATAAAGGAGCTGATTCGTGACCTTTAAAACGATTTCAGTCATAGGGCTCGGTTATATTGGTCTCCCAACAGCAGCAATGTTCGCTAGTCGTAACATCAACGTTATTGGAGTGGATACCAATGACGAAGTGGTTAATATAATAAACCAGGGTAAAATCCATATTATTGAACCCGACCTAGATAAATTAGTCTGTGACGCTGTCAAAAGTAAAAAACTCAGCGCTATTAATAAACCTGTACCCGCTGATGCTTTCATTATTGCCGTTCCAACACCATTAACAAACAGCAACAAACCTGATTTAAGTTACTTGATGGCCGCTGCAAAAAGCCTAATAGAAGTATTGAAAAAGGGTGATCTCATAATAATAGAGTCGACTGTTCCAGTAGGAACAACTCAGATTATATGTGAATATTTAAGCGAATTATGCCCAGAATTAAGTTTTCCTCACCAATCTGAAAAAGCTGATATATTTATCACTCATAGTCCTGAACGCGTTTTACCAGGGAGAATACTTACTGAATTGATCAAAAACGATAGGGTTATAGGTGGGATTTCAAAAAGATGTGGTGAGAAAGCTGCAAATTTATATGGTCTTCTTGATCTTAAAGGTGAGTATTTGCTAACCAAAGCAACAACTGCAGAATTAGTGAAACTTTCAGAAAACGCCTACCGTGATGTTAATATAGCTTTTGCCAACGAGCTTTCAATTATTTGCGAACGTCTCAATATCAATCCTTGGGAAGTAATCCAGCTAGCCAATCATCACCCTCGTGTAGATATTCTTCAACCCGGACCTGGTGTAGGTGGACATTGCATTGCAATTGATCCTTGGTTCATTATTAATTCTGCACCTGATAACGCAGAGCTGATACGTACTGCACGGAATGTCAACGATTCCAAACCAGGCTATTTTGCTAAAAAAGTGATTTCGGCGGTTAACTCGCTATCGGCTCCGATAGTAGCATGTTTAGGACTTACATATAAGGCTGATGTAGATGATCTGCGCCAAAGCCCTGCTGTAAAATTGGTAAGTGAACTAGCAAGTTCCCAAAATAAACTAGATAAAATTTTAGTTGTTGAACCAAACATAAGTTCCTTGCCAATAGAACTACAAAATACAAACAAAGTAGTCTTAACTAATCTAGAAAATGCTATAGATTCTGCTGATATAATTGTCATTCTAGTAGACCATAAATCATTCAAGGAATTTCCATTTGATCGAATAGGTGAAAAAATAATTTTTGATACAAAAGGCATTTGGCAATCTTAAATGCCAAACTAAAAAAATTTTAATGAATTACAATCATGCCACCAGTAAATACGTTTGTCTCTATGCTATAACCGTTGGAGCCTGTGAGGAATGATGATGTAACACTGGACTTTCCTTATGAAGATCTAAAACGAATGTAAACCTAGATGGGAATATTTGAGAGATTCCATCAATCTCAAATTTAAAGTCGTACATCCCGTTTGTCACAAATATATTTTCTTCAATTTCCAAACAATCAATAGTATTTTCATGCAAAATAACTTGCATGCCTTCTTTAGAAGAAAGCTCAGAAAAATATTTTTCTAAGGCCCCTTCATCTTTAACAACATTTGGCAGGAAGGTTGGAATTAAAATTGCATCCTTATCGTAAAGAGAAATTAGGTCATCAAGACGGCCTTGGTTGACACAATCCACCCAATAGGAGGGAAAATCAGGTGCTTCAAAGTCATGTAGCATGCAAATATAGTCCATGTTTAAATTATAATAAAAAAGTAGTATATTTAAGAACTAAATCCTTCTTTTCAACACATCACCCTTTTCTAGAATACCAATTTGCATCGCGCTTTTCACGAAAACTTGCTAATCCTTCAGAAGCTTCATCTGTTAATCTCTTGCTAGCATGATCTCGCACTAAACTCATATAAAATTTTTTATCAAACGATGATCCTATGATTTTCATAATGATGCGCTTAGTATCTGATATACTATTAGGAGCATTCTGCAAAATAGCGTCAACAATTGGTTGGGCCGTTTTTTCTAACTCACCTTCACCACAAACCTCATTAATTAAACCTAATTTCTGAGCTTCTAATGCATTAAACCTTTCACCAGTGAGGGCAAAGCGACGTAGATTCTGAGCTCCCATCGCAACAATCAGTTGTGGAAGAATTGGTCCAGCATGAAGTCCCCACCGCACTTCGCTAATAGAAAATAGTGCATCTGAAGAAGCAATAACAATATCGCAAGAAGCAATAATACCTGTGCCACCACCAAAACAACCACCATGGACAAGAGCTAATGTTGGTTTTGGACAGTTGTCTATACACATAATAGCATTGGCGGTTTCCTCTGAAACTGTCAGATTTTCCTTATATGAAAAATTCGATACCTTACTGATCCAATTCAGATCAGCTCCGGCTTGAAAATGTCTTCCATTTCCTTTTATTACAATCAAGCGAACTTGTTTATCTGAAGCCAATTTAGTCATACCGCTCAATAACGCTTGAATCATATCTCCATTGTAAGCATTGTTTACTTCTGGCCGATTAAAGGTAACTGTTGCTACACCTCGATCATCCAAATCTATTAATACCATGGAATTCGACATTCTTTCTCCTTGCACTAAGCCAGATAAAACATGAACATCAAAAAAACTAGCGATTTCCTTCAGACTTTAGTCGCTTACCCCGACGCCAATTCCAAGGGGGTATAAATTGGCCACGCCAAAGACCAAGTTTCTTAGTCTTAGCAATAGATTCTTCTTTTGCATAAACTCTTGAGTACTTTCTATAAGCCATTGCATGACCTCTGCTAACCATCAATGAATTAAGATCGTATGGCCCCACATAACAAACGGCAATTAAACGACCATAATGATCTCTTTTTTTCCCCTTGCAAGTAATCCAATGGCTTCCAACTAAATCTAATAAAGCAAATGTAGCAACTTCACCACATCGCCACCAATCCCCAGATTTTTCAAGGCACATTTGTTTCGCCTCTGGTGCATCTATCCCCTTTAAACGTATACGATCACCAGCTATTTCGATTGTATCACCATCGATAACACGAGGTTTGCCGACGGTGTCAGCACATACCGAGGATATAGGCATTAAAAAAATTAAAACTAAAAGGATTTGGTACATTTTAAAGATAAATATAATTGACATTGGAAAAAATGTTTAAGGCAGACATATTTTAATGCTGTTATGATTTTTTTGGCTACAATCACTTCAAAAAATATAATTTTAGTCATTATCCATTGTTTAGTCTATGGTATCAGATTGTAATAAAAAGTGTGATACAAAATTTAAAACCCAATTTTTTTCTGGCTTGGCACTTATAGGATTTTATTTGATGCTTGAGAATTTTGACTTAAAGGTAGCTTGGAAAGCCTCAGATCTTATTAATGACAAGAGCTGGATTTTTAGTCTAAACGACTTACAGCGTTCCACTATCATTAAGGTAATAAAAAATGTTTATGATCCAGATAGACGTTTATTTGATTACCAACGTGATGAATTTGATTTTGGATCTGGACTCAAAAAAATGTCATCCGCCATCCGTGAAGCTTATCATGGACGTGGGATTGCCCTTTTACGAGGTTTGCCACGCTATAGTCTCAATGAAAAAGAATTTTTGTTGATGAACTGGGGAATTGGACTTCACTTTGGAGTTGCTCGACCTCAAGGTAAAATGACACAATACTTGTCGTCTGTACGTAATGTTGGAACCGATTACAGAGCGTCTAATGGTCGTGGTTATTCGTCAAATGCAAGGCTCGACTTCCATGCTGATGGAACCGATATAGTTTTACTATCTTGTTTCAATAAAGCAAAAACGGGTGGCCAAAGTATGATTACTAGTAGTGTCTCAGCCTACCGGATTCTTTGCCATGAACATCCTGATCTAGCAGAAATTGCACACCAAGATTTTTTCTTTAGTCGGCAAAAAGAGGAAGCGCCAGGTGAAAATTCGTTTTACGGCCAACCACTTTTTGACATTTGCGATGGTCGGTTGTTTGGAAAATGGAACCGTAATCGGGTGAGATCTGCACAAAACATAAAGGGGGTTCCAAAATTAAATTCTAAACAAAAAAAACTTATGGACAAACTTGATGAAATACTAACCCGACCTGAATTAATGTATACAATGTTTCTTGAACCTGGTGATATGCAATTCTTAAATAATCACGTAATGCTACATTCACGGACCGATTACATAGATCATAAAGAACCTGAAAAATTCAGACTATTACAACGTCTTTGGCTTGCGCCACCCGATTCTATTCCGTTACCCAAGAGTTGGGGGGATTTTTTTCGATCTATAAAACCAGGAACTGTTAGAGGAGGTATTCGCGGCCATCATTACGACGACACATGTAAGGCATTCGAGGCTCGTCAAGCTGCCGAACTCGGGATGAAATTATCCCCTGAGTGGAAAGAACGTAAAATATTTAATTAAATACTGGAGGTAGTTAATCTTATGACCAAAGCACGAGAAATTAGAAAATTGCTTTTGGGAAACAACATTATCCGCGCGCCAGGTGTATATGATGGGATAACAGCTTGCCTAGCTGAAGATGCAGGTTTTCCCGCTGTATACATGACCGGTGCAGGGACCTCAATGTCTCTTGGTTATCCCGACTATGGACTAATAACACAATCAGAAATGGTGGCAAATGCGAATGTAATTTCTCGAACAGTTAACGTACCAGTAATAGCTGATGCGGATACAGGTTATGGAAACGAATTAAATGTTACCCGCACTGTACGTGAATACGAACGTGCTGACATAGCAGCTATACATATAGAAGATCAAGTCACCCCAAAAAGATGTGGACATCTAGAAGGCAAAGAACTCATAACACTCAATGAATATATAGCAAAGATAAGAGCAGCGTCTGCAGCTCGGAACGATTCAGATTTCGTTATTATTGCTCGCACTGATGCAAATACTGTTACGGGTTTCGAGGACGCAATAATTCGCGCAAACGCTGCTCTTGAGAATGGTGCCGATGTCGCCTTCATAGAAGCTCCTAGAACAATGGATGAAATTACAAAAATTCCAGAGTTGATTAATGGGCCTTGTTTGCTGAATTCTGTGACTGGAGGATTGACACCAAACTTAAATATGATGGATGCCCAAAATTTGGGTTATCGTGTTGCAATTCTTCCATCGCTGCTTACAAGTGCAATAATATCGGCATGTGATGATGCTCTGGGGGACTTTAAATCTACAGACATGCCACCAGACAGCACGAATTTACCCTCAGTCGGTGATCGTTTCGCTCGCTTCGGTGCAGATTACTGGAACAAACTTCGAACCAAATTTCACAGTGAACTTTGAACGCTATCAAACCACTTTATTGGGTTCGTCAATTCTTTTTAATGAAAAATCCTCTTGCTTTAAAAACAATCGGATCAAGAGCTCCGGACGGTATATAGCTAATGCCAGAAGTACCATCCAATCAGCAGTCCAATTACGATCCCACCCTTTATTGCCTCTATCAAACAAATATATGGGTGTCGTTTTATGAATGATTTTAACCAATTTAATCTATATAAAGACATGTATAATATTTATTTAAGATCCAATAGAGCTAATAATATCTTTGCGCTTATAGTAGTATATATTGTAATTTGCTAAAGTTTCAGGAGTGAAAACACTCACTATAACTTGTAACACTTGCTATCTAAGTGAGTTAATATAATGGAAAAGATTTTTGGTATAGATTCACTTATATCCAGAACTGAACTCAAAAGATTTGCTCGTCGGAACAATATTTCAGGTTTGATGAACCTTGTATTTCATTTTTTAACATTAGGTGCCTCCGGGACGTTAGTATACTTATCCCTAGGTACGCTCTGGGTGATTTTTGCCATGTTCGTCCATGGCACTATTATCGCCTTCCTGTTTGCCCCAATGCACGAGACTAGTCATGGCACAGCATTTAAGAACCGATTGTTGAATGAGTTGGTTTTCCGAGCTATTTCACTGATCTACATCAGTCCGCCAATCTTCTTTCGTTATTTTCACGCCGCACATCACAGTTACACTCAAATACAAGGCAAAGATCCGGACGTGGTGATGCCCAACCCGGGGACTTGGTCAAGATATCTTTTCTACATTTCCTCGATTCCGTTTTGGAAGCGCAACATTTCGTGGTTTTTCAGCCATGCATTTGGCCAAGTCAGTGAACGTGATCGCTGGTATATTCCAGAAAACGAGCTACCACGAGTTCACCGCGAGGCACGGATCATGCTGGTGACCTATGCCGTTCTTGCTGCCGTGTCCGTAGCAACCTCTATGACGGATCTGCTTTACTACTGGCTAATACCCCGCGTCATGGGTGAACCTGTCATGCGTTGGGTTCGTGTAACTGAGCACTGCGGCTGCGACGAGTCAGCTGATCCCAAAAAAAACACGCGAACGACCCGGGCATCCAGTTTGTTCCATCTTTTTTTCTGGAATATGTCGTATCATGCAGAACATCACTTATGCCCTGCCGTGCCGTTTCACGCGTTGCCTGATCTACACGATCGCATCGGAGACGCACTTCATCCAATCGGTAAGGGATATTTGGCCGTGCACCGTGAGGTTTTCCAAAACATCCGCAACCAGATAGTCGCAACCGAACAAACACGGCTCGATCAGGTCTGACCGATTGAGATGTATAAGACATGACAACTCTCCAGCCGGAATGGCACCTGGTCGCGACTATTGAGGACGTGCCAGAAGAGGACGTTATACAAGTCGTAGTTGGCGATCAATTCTTCGCACTTTACAATGTGAATGGCGAATTTTTCGCTACTGACGATTTATGCACACATCAACACGCCCGTCTCTCAGATGGTTTTGTGATCGACGATATTATCGAATGTCCATTGCATCAGGGCCGCTTCCA
The DNA here is from genome assembly GCA_036337015.1 of Pseudomonadota bacterium. Taxonomy (GTDB): domain Bacteria; phylum Pseudomonadota; class Alphaproteobacteria; order Rhodospirillales; family Casp-alpha2; genus Casp-alpha2. Next base: position 136,094 of record JAYZEZ010000005.1, read on the forward strand.
CATTCCGACTGGAACGGCAAAAGGTGTACCGGTCACCTGCAATCTCCGTACACACATGGTTAAGGTAGAAGGCGAAAAGGTATATATCGGATTTAACAAGTTATAGAAGTTTAAGTATCTAATCTCCGATGATTAATTATTTTTTTATAAGAATTCTTTTAATCATTCCTACTGTACTTGGTGCAGGGATAATTGTTTTTTTTGTAATGCGGATCATTCCAGGTGATATTTGCATAACTCGGTGGGTAGATTTTGGATTGCATTTTGATCAAGAGGTTATTGTTAGATGCAGACAAGAATTAGGTTTAAATAAACCAATTCATTTGCAGTTTTATGATTTTATAATTGGGTTCTTTAAACTTGATTTTGGTATATCAATGTGGACTTGGAAACCTATTTTTGTAGAGTTGAAATCACGTTTTGGACTTTCCCTACAATTAGCAATTATGGCAACTACATTTGCAACAATTATTGCAATACCACTAGGGATTATTTCTGCACTCAATCACAACACTTATATTGATTATATTATCAGAATTTTTTCGATAGCTGGTGTAGCAATGCCTTCTTTTTGGCTCGGTATTCTAATGATTCTTGGAATTTTAGTAATTTCTCAATCTTACTTTGGCCAACCATGGATACCGCCAATTGAGTATGTATCTTTTTTTAAAGAACCATTGGCAAATTTATCTCAATTGATATGGCCAACAATTGCTATTGGATATAGGTTCTCGTCAGTGACAATGAGAATGACACGATCAGCCTTACTTGAAGTCATGCGAGAAGATTATATTCGAACGGCAAGATCTAAAGGCCTTAATGAGTTGATTATTACAAACCACCATGCTTTGAAGAATGCGATACTACCTGTAATTACCATAATTGGTAATGAATTTTCATTTATGATGGGTGGGTTAGTCGTCATTGAACAGGTTTTTAACCTAAATGGCCTAGGCTTTCTTTTAGTCGAATCAGTTCTTAACGCAGACTACAACATGGTTCAGGCTTTAGTCATGGTTATGGTTGGCATATTTGTTTTAGTTAATTTTTTCATAGATACTTTATACGTATGGTTTGATCCAAGAATTAGGTATAATTGAATTTTTTTTGTTTTCTATAATATAGCAACCATTAGCAGTACAACCTTTGGTCTCCTTTTTGAAACTTTATTTTTTAAAAAAAACTCTTCTCCACTTACCACTTTGGGGTGGACTGGCGATCTTTTTGTTTATCGATTGGGTTGTGACAGTAAAATTTACTCTGTTTCCATGGCTTCGATCCTTACCAAAACCTGTAAAGCCTTATTCAATCGGGTCATGAATACAAAATCAAAATTACAAAAATTGAACAATTAGATTATTTTCTTTTTCTGCTTAACCAAAAATATTAGGCATTGTGGAAGACTGATTAAATTAGAAACCTAAGCGAATAGGGGGTTGGCGGACAGAGAGGGATTCGAACCCTCGATACGGTTGCCCGTATACTGATTTAGCAAACCAGCGCCTTCAGCCACTCGGCCACCTGTCCTCTAATTTTGATAAATTACATAGACGCCCAGTGCCCCCCTGACAAGAGCTCTATTCGTTATAAAAAGGAACTGCCATGCCCTTTTTTACTGCTGGTCGTTTAGAGATCTCATCATACCACTGTTTAACATTTGAATAGTCTTCCAGCTCAACATAATGGCGATTCTTTCGCTGAATCCAGGGGTACGCTGCGATATCTGCAATAGTGTAACTGTTTCCAGCTAAATACCTAGACCTCTCAAGTTGTTGATTTATAACACTATATAAACGTTTAGTTTCCCTATGATAACGTTCTGCTACAGAAGGCAAATCTTCCTTAGGCTTAAATAAAAAAACATGAGCCTGACCAAACATTGGGCCGACACCACCCATTTGAAACATTAACCATTGCATTGTAATAGCACGATTGCGAGGATCGCTCGGTAATAATTTGCTACCGGTTTTTTCTGCAAGATAAATAAGGATTGCCCCAGATTCAAACAAGTTAAAAGGTTGACCATCCGGTCCTTCGCTATCAGTAATTACTGGAATTTTGTTATTAGGAGAAATCTCTATAAATGCAGGGTCGTGCTGTTCCTTCTTACTGATGTCGACTTCACATACATTGTATTCAAGGCCAAGTTCTTCAAGCATTATGGAGACTTTACGCCCGTTAGGTGTCGCCCAAGTATATAGATTTATCACAAACAGTCCCTTGATTCTGTATATTTTTACTATTTGATAAACTTAGGATGGTATTAAAGTTACCACAATAGGCCATATAAAATTTTCAAAAAGACTTCAGTCTGAAAACTATAAAAATAATAAAAACTATGTTAATTTAATTCGGCTCCGAATTTATCGGGAAAAATTCTAGAAATTTTTCCTGAATAGAAAGAATAATCAAATTGCAAAGACAGCGAATTAAAAATAAAATTAGCTCTGCCATATTTCTTGCATTACTATTCAACCTTCTAATAACTGGTAAAGTACTGTCCTCAACTAATCTTTTTGAATGTATGAAAAGCTGCATTCTTTATGAAGGGGGCAATACCTCCACTAATAATGAAACTTGCAAATCAAGATGTGCTCAAATTCCCATTACAGGACAAGGGGAAAAATCCAACAAAGATTGCATGGCTATCTTTAAGGAATGTAATGTAAAATGTAATAACAACACAAAATGTAAAAAAGAGTGCAAAATTAATTTAATGTACTGCAAATAGGACTCTTATAAAATTCCTATGCTTTTCAGAAACAATTTGGATTTTGTCCAAAATCAACCATTCAAATTTTAATGTTATCAAGTTGTCGGATGAAATATCAAATGCCAATATTGTTATCTATCATCTTAATTTTAATTATAAGCATAAAAGAGGTGGACGCTACAGACAGCAAAATTGAGATAACTAAAAAGGACTGCAATCGGTTGATTCGCTACAGACAGAAAGGCAAAGTGAATTATAAACCAGATACAAATATTCGTGGACGAAAGATCCTACCAGCCAATATTTCAGATAATAACATGATTAAATTACCCGACATCTTTGAATTCAACGTCGCTATTGATATTCGAAAGTATCTGGGTGGTCCTGAAGATGATTCTGCAGTAGCTAGTGCTGCTGTTATTGCCGCAGATAAAGCAACCATCGCAGCTACTTCTGCCAAAACAGCTGCCACTTCTGCCGAAGCAATTGCAACAATAGCAGAAACAATTTCCACCGCGGCTACCGCAAATGCTGTTACGGCAGCAGCAGCCGTTGCCACTGCAAAAACAGCACTTGATGATGATCCGCTCAATAAAACTCTGAGGAGCACTTGGGAGACAGCTAAGGCAGCATTAGAAGCTGCAAACACATCTGCCACCATAGCTGTTTCAGATGCTAGCACTATTACAGCAGCAGCAGCGAAAGCTCGTGCAGCCGCTAATTCAGCCGATTCAGCAATTTTAACAGCTGACAAAGCATCTTATGCTGAAACATCAGCCTCTGAGGCTCTCTCAACTGCCTTATTAGCAACTTCGACTGCTGGAAATGATAGTAGCAAAGCTGCACTATTAACAGCAGCAAATAATACTTTAACTGCCGCGACAACCGCTGCAAACGATGCGAGTACTTCAATTACTGCAAATACTGAACTCATCGCTGCTAGCCGCAAAGCACAGAAGTTGACAGGACTTAGTATGAATGTCGGAAAAGTAAGTTTTAATATCAATACTGGAAGATTAGCTTTCAACGGGCGGCCTCTAACTGACATAGATCAATCTAATATAGCCCTAGAATGCCAAAAAATATTTAAACACGGCAATTGACGTTTAAGGAATGCGCCGTCATTTATATTATATAAAATTACCATCAAAAAATTAGAAGTTCATAAACTTTAATGTGTCTTGTTTAATAATTTGGCTGCTAACTTCACTGTTTCTTCCATCGTACGCTTCGGGTCGTAATGTTCGCGTGTTTCAGATGAAAAAGGAGTTTTTTCCAAGGTTCGAAAAATCTCAGCAGCACCTTCGTGAAACCCAGACGGCACGCCGACGTTTGTAAATGTTTGAATAATTTCTTCCATTTCTCCAATCCAACGACCTGAGTCAGCCGGCAACCTAGGCGTTCGATTTCTCATATCAGATAGAATTTGTGCTTGGCTATATTCAAACTCCTCTTGTAGCTCAACTGCTAAACCATGCTTCTCGGCTGCTAAAAGAACGGCCATATGTAACGTCCATGTGCCTTTTGTCAGCCCAGCATAACACATCTTAAGCGCAGATGCTCGACCTACTTGATTACCAATAGGTTTCACCTGGATGCCTTTGCCATCCAAAGATTCCATAGGTCCTGTATCTATACCCGAAACATAAAACCTTGGACCAGGTCCTATACCATCAGGTTTCAAGCCTATTATTCCAGCATCAATAAATTTTCCTCCAACAGTCTCAATTATATCAGCTATTTTAAAAACCGTTGCAGGAGATATAGCATTGCAATCAACAAAAACTGGCTTGGAACCAGTTCTTTCCATAGACTGGGCTATAAGTTTAGCTTGGCTTATAGCTTCTTTAGGAGGAAGGATAGATAAAATAATTGATGCTTCATTAGTTACCTTATCTAAGTCTTTCAAATCTGTTAAGGCTGCTTTTTTTGCCAACGCCTTAGTTCGTTCACTTCTGCCATCAAGGCAAGTTATTACATTATATCCATTGGAGACAAGAACCTGACCTGTAGCATGCCCCATATCACCAGGCATTAGAATTGCGATAGATTCTATCAATAATCCAGCTCCTCCTAATTTCTTTAAAGGTTCTAAATTAGAAAAAATTAAATTTCATCTTATCTTACAATTGTTTCTCAAAATGAAACCTTCGAATTCCACTGCGAATTGTACGCAAAGTCTGTCTTTCTGAAATTTCTTCACGAACTAACGTGTATCCTTGGGCACGATAGAGTGCAAGTGCAGCTTCTTGCAATTCAGATGTGCTAAGTAAAATACGCTGATATCTCTCCTCTACACAAAAATCTTCAATATGTGATAAAATTCTAATTCCAATACCTCGACGACGATATCCTGATTGCACATACATGCGGCGAACTTCCGCTTCCACCTCATTCAATCGTTCAATCCCTGCCATACCCACTACTACACCAGCCAAATCAGCAACCCAAAAACCACTACCAGGGACTTGTTGATAAACTTTCGGAATATGTAAAATTTCGCCATCCAAAACACTATTAATATAGGTTTCTAGGTCCTCAAGATTCTCAGACTTAGACAAATTCATATTCCAATCTATGAAAATATCCCTAACTGCATTCTGGTCCTCAGAACGGTAAGGACGAATTATAAGTGTATCCATTAATTTTAATTCCGAATTAGCTTATTCGACTAGTTTTGATCGCAAAATATCATTAACCAGCTTTGGATTAGCTTTTCCGCCAGTTGCCTTCATAACCTGGCCAACGAACCAGCCGATAGCTTTTTCGTTTCCACCTTTAAAATCATCAACCTGATCAGGATTAAGTGTAAGGATATTATCCACAATTGATTCAATTTCACCTACATTAGTGATTTGTTCCAAACCCTTTTTCTTAACAATTTCCCCAGCTGTAATGCCACTCTCAAACATTTCTTCAAAAACATCTTTAGCAATGCGACCGGAAATAATGTCATCCTCTATAAGACCCAAAAGTTCGATCAGTGCGTCTACAGAAACGGGACTATTTGTAATAGGAAGGTTGGCTTTTTTTAGTGCACCGAAAAGATTGCCAGTGATCCAATTTGCTGCAATCTTCGAATTACATTTTTCAGCAACCTGTTCGAAAAAATCTGCAATTTCTTTATCCGCTACCAAAACACTTGCATCATAAGAACTTAAACCTAATTCCTTAATAAAACGGTTTTTTTTGTCATCAGGAAGTTCTGGCAAATTTTTTCTAATAGAATCTATTTCGTCAATAGTAAGTATTACTGGCAAAAGATCAGGATCAGGAAAATAACGGTAATCATGTGAAAATTCTTTACTTCGCATAGCTCGTGTTTGTCCCTGAGAAGCGTCGAATTGGCGAGTTTCTTGAATAACCTCTTTACCCTCTTCATAGGCCTTAACTTGACGGAGAGATTCAACATCAATCACTTGTGTAATAAAGCGAATGGAATTTACATTTTTAGTTTCTGTTCGAGTCAAAAATTCTTTAGATCCAACTGGGCGGACTGAAACGTTAACATCCGCACGCATTGATCCTTCCTCCATATTACCATCACATGTTCCCAAATAACGTAGTATAGCGCGTAGCTTGCGTACAAATAACCCTGCCTCCTCAGACGATCGCAAATCAGGTTTAGAGACAATCTCCATTAAAGCAACGCCAGACCTATTAAGGTCAATAAACGAAAGTCTAGGATCTTGATCATGCATTGACTTTCCGGCATCCTGCTCCATATGCAATCGTTCAATCCCAATTTCTCGAGTATTTCCATCGGGCATATCAAGAAGTACAATCCCTTCACCAACGATTGGATTGGCAAACTGAGAAATCTGATATCCTTGAGGTAGATCAGCATAAAAATAATTTTTTCGCTCAAAAACTGAATGCAGGTTTATTTTTGCTTTAAGACCAAGACCAGTTTTAATGGCTTGGGTGACACAATACTCATTAATCACAGGAAGCATTCCTGGCATAGCTGCATCGATAAGTGACACTTGTGTATTAGGGTCAGCACCAAAAGCAGTGGCAGAACCCGAAAAAAGCTTCGCTTGAGAGGAAATTTGTGCATGTACTTCTAACCCAATTACAATTTCCCAATTCCCAGTATCCCCTTCGATTATATAACTCAAGTTGCTATCCTTGGTTTTGTATCAAATTCTGCAGCAAGTTCTAAAATTTTAGCAGTACGAAATAGTGAAAGCTCATCAAATGGTTTGGCAATCAAGTGCAAGCCCAAAGGCAAGCCGTCTCCATCCAACCCCGATGGTATAGAAATTGCCGGCAACCCAGCGAGCGATGCTGGAACGGTAAAAATATCATTTAAATACATTGCTACTGGGTCATCCATTTTTTCACCAATCGAAAAAGCTGCACTTGGCGCAGTTGGCGTCAATAATAAATCTACCTTTTCAAAAACTTTTTTAAAATCATTAGCAATTAAGGTACGTACCTTTTGAGCCTTTATATAGTAGGCATCGTAATACCCTGCTGATAAAACATAAGTCCCTATAAGAATACGACGACGGACCTCTTCACCAAATCCTTCTCCACGCGTAGACTCAAACATATCGTCAAGGGTCTCTCCATTCACACGAAGGCCGTACCTTACACCATCATAGCGTGCCAAGTTAGAAGATGCTTCTGCAGGAGCTATAATGTAATAAGTTGGTAGAGCATATTTTGTATGCGGCAATGAAACTTCTATGCATTCTGCACCCTGATCTTCTAGCCAGGATCTTCCCTTGCTCCAAATCGCTTCAATTTCTGAAGGCATACCTTCCATACTATATTCCTTCGGTATGCCAATTTTTAAGCCTTCTACACCCTCAAGGAGGCTGGAGGTGAAATTGGGTACATCAAAGGGCACTGATGTAGAATCTTTTATATCGTGCCCTGACATTGCCCCAAGCATTATGGCAGCATCTTCAACAGTTCGAGTGAGAGGGCCAGCCTGATCTAAGCTTGAAGAAAATGCAACGATACCCCAACGCGAACAGCGACCATAGGTTGGTTTCATACCAACAATTCCAGTGAAAGAGGCCGGCTGTCGAATGGAGCCGCCTGTATCAGTTCCTAATGCACCAGGTACAATCCGAGCTGCCACTGCAGACGCTGAACCACCAGATGATCCACCAGGGACTAAGTGCTTGCCTTTCTTAGCACCGCTTTGTGCTATCCAAGGATTCTTAACAGGCCCATAGTAGGAAGTCATATTAGCCGAGCCCATTGCAAATTCATCAAGATTAGTTTTACCCAGCATGACAGCGCCAGCATTGCGAAGATTAGTTGTAACTGTGGACTCATAAGTTGGAATAAATCCATCTAAAATATGAGAACCAGCTGTAGTCAGTACATTTTCCGTACAAAATAAATCTTTTATAGCAATCGGAATACCGTCCATAAGTCCTAATTTCTCACCCGATCTTCGTCGAATATCGGACTCTTTAGCACGAGCTATGGCAATTTCCGGAGTTTCAGTGATAAAGGCATTAAGCGAACGTTTTTCGTCCAATACATCAATGTGGGCCACAACTAACTCTTCGGACGTAAATTTTCCATCTTTTAAACCCTTTGCCGCAGCTGCGATCGTCAAATCGTTTAAGCTTGTCATTCAACTACCTTAGGCACGGTAAAGAAACCTCCTTTTGACGGGTCATCTGAAATCCAATTTGGCTCAGTTGAATTAAATAAAATATCCTCTGGACAATCGCCGTCATTAACCAGATCCTTGCGTCTAGGCCACGTCAATTCAGTAACAGATGTCATTGGATTCACACCATCCGTTACGACCTCATCTAGTTGTTCAACCCAACCAATTATATCGGATAATTCTTCAGAAATTTGATCAAGAGAATCATCTGGCACCTTTATGCGGGCAAGGAATGCTATATTTTTAACAATTTTTTTATCTAAAGTCATCTTGAGCTCCAAGAGCTTCATTCAAGCAGTCGGAAATTAGTCCGGCATTAACTCGAATTCAAGGCATCATATACATTTAGTGATTGAGAATAAAAACGCCGTTAATCAGAGAACATAAAAAATCTTGTTTATTCATCTAATTTTTACAGATTCAGGTTTCCTTATTATAGGGTCAGGGTAATTTGGCATATTCTTAATAAGTTCCTTCCATGTTTTTTTATTCCAAGAATTAATAGCTATTACGGCGGCTCCCTTCAATGCCTGAGGTATGGTTTTTACTGAAATTTCCTTTTTAGCATTGACGTAACCGTATTTTTTAATAGATACACCGTCATAAGAGACAAAGCCCTTTTCTTTATCAAATAATATAAAAGTTGAAAGAATCTCATCGTAACCTCGATCTAGATCAAGGACATCTATAGTAATCTGAAAAATTTTTCTTTGCGATAACTTATAAGGGGCTTCGGTTATAAACATAGGTGTACGAAACTTTATCTTTTCCTTGGCACGCATACATTCCCAAATGATATAATAATCCGAAATTTCAAAAATCTGCCCCTCTACAAAACTCTTCCCTTCAAAACTAATCGTGAATTTGCAATTAGTAGAAGGCTTAGCCCTAGCTGTTGCTTCTCCCTTGAGATCCTTGGAAAGACTGCCATCTATCAAAGGTAATAAATATTTCCTATATACAAAACCAAAATCCCTCCTCTTTTTACGAACTGCTAACCAAGAATCTGCAGCTAGGCCTACAATTTGAACACGATCGCCAGATTTTAAGCTTCCCAAACGTTTAGAACTAGTCGTAGGTAATGACCTAACACTTACATCTTTAAGCACTAAATAAGTATCGTTAAAGGGTTTTACTTTTACACCCTTAAATATAATGGTTTCATTAGCTTGACTGTATCCTGCACAAAGCAAAATTACACACACCATTAACAAAGTTGATAAAAAACTAGTTGAATAAGAATATAGCAAGGCTATCAAACCCTTCGATTGTACCATTGCTACCTCCAGCCCAAAAATTATGTATAACTGAGGTTAAATATTATAATAACCAACTCATAATCGAACTAAGATTACTACTTTATTTTAAGATCAATTACTCTCAAAATTATCTCTTTTTATAAAAAATTAAAAGGATCCAATTAAATTGTCAGTTGTAGAAATCAGTCAAATCAAAAACAACCTTTTAACTGGACAACGATTATTGTGCTTAGATATTGGGTCAAAAACAATAGGGCTAGCTTTATCAGACATCTCTATAACGATAGCAACGCCAATGACAACTATTTGGCGAAAGAAATTTTCTCAAGATGTTCAACAACTTAAAAAATTGATTGAGCAAGAAAAGATTGGCGGATTAATCCTTGGTCTTCCTATAAAGATGGATGGAACCAAGGGTCCGAGGTGTCAATCAGTATATGATTTTGCCCGTAATATCGAAGAGCACATCGATATACCGATTGCCTTTTGGGATGAGCGCCTTTCTACAGTTGCAGTCGAACGAATACTTATTAAAGAGGCAGACATGTCCAGAAGAAAGAGAAGCCAAGTAGTCGACAAAATGGCCGCTGCCTATATCCTACAGAGTGCTTTAGATTCAACTGCTAAATTTACTAAGTAAATTTAAAAAGAAATGATTTTTTCTTAATCATAAAGATCTAGAACTAATTAAAATTATCACTGAACCAATTATACAGATCATAGCGCCGGTTAAATCCCAACGATTAGGTTGAACACCCTCGACGACCCACATCCAGGCTAGTGAAGAAAAAATATAAATGCCACCATATGCAGCAAATGCTCGACCTGCAAATAGGCTTTCAACCTTAGTCAGTAAAAACGCAAAAATTATAAGTAAAACTATTCCAGGAACAGCCCAGAAAGGACTCTTACCAAGCCTAAACCAAATCCAAAATGCAAAACATCCACTAATTTCAGCAATGGCCGCAAAAAAATAAATTGCAAACGAATTCATAGTAGTAACTTATCTCATAAATTTAATTTATAGAAAAAATTTTTATTAAACCTATAGCAAGAACTATTTTTGATGCCTTATAACCAATTATTTTGTAAAGCTTTAATTGAGATACTTGCACCATAGATCATCTAACCATATAGTGCCGGCTTATGAACCAAGACGGTAAGGACAAAGTCCAATTCTCCCATCGTCATCTACTCGGCATTGAAGGTCTCTCGCCGACGGAAATTTCTCTTTTTTTGGATCGTTCAGAAACCTACGTCAAACAAAACCGGCGTACAAAGAAAAGCTTAGCACTTTTACAAGGTCGTACTATAGTTAATCTCTTCTTCGAAGATTCAACACGCACTCGAACATCCTTTGAGCTGGCAGGCAAGCGTCTGGGTGGGGACATAATAAATATGTCCGTAGCCACAAGCTCAATTAAAAAAGGAGAAACCCTTATCGATACCTCAATGACTTTAAATGCCATGCACCCAGATGTATTAGTTGTACGACACCCCAATTCTGGGGCTGTTAAACTTTTATCTGAAAAGGTTAATTGTGCAGTAATTAATGGTGGTGATGGTAGCCACGAACATCCAACCCAAGCCTTACTTGACGCATTAACGATCAGGAGGCGGCGTGGAAGTCTAAATGGCCTTCAAGTAGCGATTTGCGGTGATGTAACACATTCTCGAGTAGCTCGCTCAAATATTCATCTACTCAATACGATGGGGGCAAGGGTACGTCTTATTGCTCCACGAACCTTAATCCCTCCTGGTATCGACAGAATGGGAGTTGAAATCTTCCACGATATGGCTGAAGGAATTAAAAATTGTGATATTGTAATGATGTTACGACTTCAACGTGAACGTATGGATGGTAATTTTCTGCCTTCAATTCGCGAATATTTCCATTTTTTTGGCCTTGACTATAAAAAATTATCGCACGCCAAGGAAGATGCTTTAATTATGCATCCTGGGCCAATGAACAGAGGTGTAGAGATAGATACAGACGTTGCAGACGACGTAGGGCGAAGCGTTATACGGGAACAGGTAGAAATGGGTGTTGCAGTACGTATGGCAGTACTTGAATTACTTGCTCTAAATCCAATAAACGAAGGGGAAACTTGATGCCTGGCAAGTTAACGGCATATGTTAACGCTCGTCTACTTGATCCAGAAAGTGGTTTAGATGCCCCGGGCGGTATCATCACTGATGAAAAATCCATCTTAGATTTTGGACCAAATTTATTTGAAAAAAAACCACCCCAGGGTGCAGACGTCATCGATTGTGGAGGCAAGTGCCTTGCGCCTGGTCTAGTTGATATGCGTATCGAGATAGGTGATCTAACTGCTACTGTTGGAGCCGCCGTTACTGGAGGAGTGACCTCTGCAGTTTGTCTACCCAATACGGATCCAGTAATAGATGATATGACAGTTGTTGAATATGTTGCCCGGCGTGCGCGCAAACAGGGTAAAGCTAAAATCTATCCATATGGCGCCATAACAAAAGAACTTAAAGGTTTGGAATTAGCAGAATTAGGCTTGCTTGCAGAATCAGGTGCCGTAGCCTTTACCGATGGCGTGCAGGCCGTTGCAGACTCTCAAATGATGTACAGAGCTCTAAGTTATGCATCTACATTCGGATTAATGGTAGTCCAACATCCAGAAGATCCAGGACTAGTAGGAGAGGGAGTAGCTACTGCGGGGGAAATAGCTACCCGCCTAGGGCTATTTGGAGTTCCTGCCGCAGCAGAGGTGATCATGATTGAGCGAGATCTGCGTTTGTGTGAATTAACCAGTAGTCGATTACATATTGCTCATGTTTCAACAGCTGAATCTATAAAGGCCATTTGTAATGCCAAAGAACGTGGTATTAATGTCACTTGTGATACGGCCCCACCTTACTTTGCACTCAATGAAACCGCTATCGGTGATTACCGCACCTTTGCTAAGTTATCTCCACCATTACGTAATGAAATAGACCGCCAAGCTATAATAGAAGGTCTTAAGAATGGTGTGATCGATGCAATTGTCTCAGATCACACTCCTCGAGATGAAGAATCTAAACGTCTACCATTTTCCCAGGCTGCTCCTGGTGGGATTGGGCTTAATACACTTTTAGCAGTCTCATTAGAATTGTATCATAATGGCCATTTAAAACTACTTGATGTTCTTAAATTAATCTCGTCTGCGCCAGCAAAACTAATGAACCTAAATGCCGGTCGATTAATTAAAGGTGGCGCCGCTGATCTATTACTTTTTGACCCAGACGAAGGATGGAAAGTAGATGCTGATGCTTTACCCGGAAAAGCCCAAAACTCTCCATTTGATGGCCGTCCTGTCCAAGGACGCGTCCTCCGAACCGTAATAGATGGGCGTACTGTGTTCAAACAGGAAAACTATCTTGATTGATCACATCGACTTTTCAAGTTCTGCTGTTCTTCTTTTTGTTTTGATTAGCTATCTTTTAGGCTCTATTCCTTTCGGTCTAATTGTGACCAGATTTGCCGGTATTAATGATATTCGTTCCATTGGTTCAGGTAATATTGGTGCTACTAACGTATTGCGTTCTGGAAAAAAAGGACTTGCCGCAATAACACTTTTATTGGATTGCGGGAAAGGTTTGTTGGTTGTTTATTTAGCTAAAAAATTTTCGGAATTTTCAGATGGCAACCTTACATCGTTAATTGTAGGTTTTACATGCGTTATTGGCCATATTTTTCCAATTTGGTTAAAATTTAAAGGTGGTAAAGGTGTAGCTACTACTATAGGCGTGTTATTAGGAACTGACTTAATTACAGGTATCATTGTTTGTACGGTATGGTTTGTAGTAGCTGCTCTATCTCGTTACTCTTCTCTTGCCGCCTTGCTAGCAATTCTAACTGCTCCCATATATGCGTTCTTGATAGGAATGTACCCACTGATGATAACAGCTCTTTCTTTTACAGTTTTATCTATATTTTGTCATAGAGATAACATCGAAAGATTATTTAAAGGCCAAGAACCTAAAATTGGACAATAGGTGTCAAATAAGTTTAATTATTATCCATTCTAATTCCAATCATTTCCCAATCCAATTATTTTTGCTAAAACATAAAAAACTATATAATTAAGTGAAAATTCGACTTTTTTTATCCTTTGGCACAAGACGCTCAATCAAATGCATAGCAGTAAAGAATGAATGACCGAAGGCAAGCCTACTAAACTAAGTAACGGGAAATCTTTCGATGAATGATCAGAACTTTGATCTCGGTTCAGGCCGAAAATTACGATTCCTTTTTCTTCTTATAGTCATAATGGCTGTCATATTCTTTGGTAGTAGAGAATATTATTATAGAACCAACTATGTTTATTCAGAAGATTCACGTATTGAATCCGATATGATAACCATTTCTAGCAGGGTTGCGGGTTGGGTTACTTCATTTAAAGCTATAGAGGGAAGCACGGTCAAAAAAAACCAAATATTATTGGAAATTGATAGCCGGGAATCTCAATTACGTATAGCTGAACTTGAAGCACAAATTTCCGCTATTAATGCTGAGCGTGATACTCTTGCCGCTAAACGCAACATGATAGATAAAAAAACTGCCAGTCTATTTCTATCTGAAGAATCTAAACGTGATGCTGCTAAAATCACAGTATCAACACTTCTTCCACAACTCAAATTGGCTAAAAGAGAACTTGAACGAACCAAGTCTCTATTCAAGCGTAAGGTGTCTTCAAGAAGACGATTGGATCAATCCGAGAATGCTCATAGCCAAATTAACAGAGAGCATAAAATTGCACTAGCCGGTCTTAAAGCAGCAGAATCAAAGCTTGCGGAAGCGGGTGCGGAAAGAACACAACTAGCCGTTATAGATGGTGACCTATCTGTACTAAAACATCGCAAAACTGAACTTTTAGTTCAATTAGAAAAACAAAAACTTGATTTAAATGATCGCATCATACGAAGTCCCATAACCGGTGTCATTGATAAGACATTCGTCAAAAGTGGAGAATATGTCACACCGGGACAGCGCCTAGTCTTAACACATAACCCTGAAAAGGTATGGGTCGAATCTAATATCAAGGAAACTCAAATACGTTTATTAAAACTTAAACAATTGGTCAAAATCGATGTGGATGCATATCCAGATATTTCTTTTCTCGGAAAGATCGTTAGCATTGGTAATGCGACCACTAGCGAGTTTGTATTATTACCCTCTCCAAACCCAAGTGGAAATTTTACCAAAATAACCCAGCGTCTACCTGTACGTATTGCAATAAAACAAAAAGGGAAGCTCTTGCGCCCCGGAATGATGGTAGAAGTCAACATTGACATACGCAACCCTTGAACAACAATTCAATCGTTTTGGCCAGGCCTACCGTTGGTTCGTAACCTTCGCTGGCATGATAGGTGCCATGTCAATGGTATTATCCGCTACAATGGTCAATGTAGCCATTCCTTCTATTATGGGAGCTTATGGTGTTGGACAGGACATGGCTCAATGGACTGCAACAGCATTCATCACAACCATGGTTGCAAGCCAATTGCTTAACACCTGGATGGTTCAAGCATTTGGGCAGAGGGGCGCCTATTCTATAACACTTATCATTTTTACCATAGGCGCTTTGATATGTGTTACGAGTCCGACTATTGAACTTTTAATTTTTGGTCGAATTTTACAAGGTTTTTCAGCTGGCGTCATACAACCTTTGGTAATGGCAACCGTAATCTCAGTCTTCCCAGAAAATCGAAGAGGCCTAGCAATGGGTCTGTACGGTATGGGTGTCACTCTAGCTCCCAGCTTTGGGCCCTTGGCAGGGGGATTAACAATTGACGCTTTTACTTGGCGTCATATTTTCATAGCCCCACTTCCATTAGTCGCAATCGCTTTTTCCATGGGTTTAATATTTATGCCCGCAACAAAGTTCATAAAAAAACTCCCAGAATTTGATTGGACCGGTTTTTTCCTTCTTGGTGTGGCATTAGTCTGTTTAATGACAGGCATCGGCAACGGTCAGCGATGGGGTTGGGAATCTGATGGAATACTCATACTATTTGTGATTGGGGTTATAACATCAATTGTGTTTGTAATTTGGGAAGGTCAAACAAAAGCACCACTTTTAAACTTGAACCTATTCCTTAATTCACGTTTTTCTGCGGCTATGATTATCGCATTTGCTTTCGGAGCAGGAAATTTTGCTACAAATTATATCATTCCTGTTTTTACCCAAGTAATACAGGGTTATAGCGCAACTAAAGCTGGTAGCATTTTAGTTCCAGCAGGGATTTTATTAGTGGCGATGATCCCTTTTTCTGGCCGTCTCGCAGACCGTACACCGCCATATTTACCTATAATGATAGGTGTATCACTTTTTGCTTTTGCAGCTTATCTATTATCTAAAGCTGATGTCAATTCGCCATTCTTTATGGTTGCCATGTTTGCAGTAATTAGCCGCTTTGGACTTGGCTTGGTTATGCCCAATATGGGAGCGGCAGCTATGAAGGGGATACCAACTGAACAATTAAATGAGGCAGCTGGTGCCTACAATTTTACTCGCCAAATGGGTGGTGCTTTTGGTGTTAATTGTGTGGTAGCAATCTCTGAATATCGTACAGCTTTTCATACCGATTCAATGACTGCAACCCAGACATCTGCCAATGTGCTTTCAGGTGAATTAATTGAAAAAGTAAAACAAATACTTGCTGAAGGAGGCATTACAGAATCTGCACAACAGTCAGGTGCTTTAAATTATTTGGGTGCTGTTATTCATGCCCAAGCAAGCACGTTGGGATATCAGGATGCCTTTTTAATAATTTGCTCAGTTTTTATTGCCACTTTGATACCAGCATGGCTTCTTAAGTATGCAAAGTAGATTATTTAACAAGTCACCATTTAAAACACGATGGGTGTTTCTACCAAAATTAACAAAAATTAATTTCTAAATAGTTTAAAGGAAAAATAAACATCTAATTACATCTAATATTTTGATTTATAATGACTTTTTTTATAAAACAAGTAATTTTCAATGGTTTAAAAAAAGTAAAAGTTTTAAAAAATAATTCAGTATAGTATCAACTTTTGTTGACGAATTCTTTTGTAACTGCCAAAGCTCCCTACCCTTCTTGTAATGGTAGCCTTTATAGTAGAGCTAGCGAATAGCAAAAATGCTAAGAGGATAAGTAAAAAATTATTACGAGTATAATAAGTTAAGTATTAAAATTTTTAATTTCTTGGTGAGTTATGTCTAACGTTGTCATTGTAGAAAGCCCGGCAAAGGCCAAAACTATTAACAAGTACTTGGGTTCAGATTATAAAGTGCTAGCTAGTTACGGTCACGTCCGCGACCTACCATCAAAAGACGGATCGGTACGACCAGATGAAAATTTTGATATGGATTGGGAAGTCGACGACCGCTCTAAGAAGCATATCAAAGAAATAAAAACCGCACTAAAAGGTGCAAGTCATCTTTATTTAGCAACTGACCCAGATAGAGAAGGAGAAGCTATCTCTTGGCATGTTAGAGAAATTCTTGCTAAAGAAAACAAACTTGATGGCGTCACAGTTGAACGTGTAGTTTTTAACGAAATTACAAAAAGCGCAATACTGGAGGCCTTTAAAAATCCACGAAAACTTGATGATGAATTAATTAATGCCTACTTAGCTCGCCGAGCACTTGATTATTTAGTGGGATTTACCTTATCCCCTGTTCTATGGCGAAAATTACCAGGAAGCAGATCGGCGGGACGTGTACAGTCAGTTGCGTTAAGGCTAGTCTGCGAACGAGAAACTGAAATTGAAAATTTCAAACCTAAAGAATATTGGTCTATACATTCCAACTTCAAAACATCTTCTGGAGAAATCTTTTCTGCCATACTCACGTATCTCGATGGCTCTAAGGTTGGAAAGATGGATATTTCGACTGAAGATCAGGCTAATATTGCTGTAACTAACGCATTAGCTCAAAGCTACAGTGTTAAGTCAGTACAGAAAAGAAAGGTTCAACGTCATCCAGCAGCACCCTTCACCACTTCAACCTTGCAGCAAGAATCATCCCGCAAACTACGTTTCACAACCAAACGAACGATGCAGGTAGCTCAAAAATTATATGAAGGTATTACATTAGATGGGGAAACAGTTGGATTAATCAGCTATATGCGAACCGATGGTGTGTTTATATCCAAAGAAGCAATAGACACCACAAGAGAATTAATTGGTCAAAGCTTTGGTGTTGAATACGTACCTAATGAAGTACGGACTTATAAAAGTAAGGCTAAAAATGCTCAAGAAGCTCACGAAGCCATTCGTCCAACAGACGTTCTTCGTCGACCAGAAGACATCGCTCATTATCTGGATAAAGATCAAAATCAGCTCTATCAATTGATATGGAATCGAACCATTGCTAGCCAAATGGAATCTGTCGTTCTCGACCAAGTTTCCGCTGATATCATTTCCGAAAACATGGAAATTACTTTCCGAGCAACAGGGTCTACTTTACTATTTGATGGGTTCTACAAACTTTATAAAGAAGACAAAGATGATAAAAACAAAGAGGACGGAGAGACAGAAAAAATCCTGCCAAATCTCGAGCAAGACCAATCATTGCAACGCAACAGCATCACCCCTGAACAACATTTCACCCAACCACCACCTCGATTTTCTGAAGCAAGCCTAGTAAAGAAACTTGAAGAATTAGGAATTGGCCGACCATCTACTTATGCCAGTATTATTTCTGTTCTACAGGATCGAAGCTACGTTACTCTAGAAAAACGCCGATTTGAACCAGTTGACCGTGGCCGTCTAGTAACTGCTTTCCTAGACAGCTACTTCCATCGTTATGTTGAATATGAATTTACAGCTGATCTTGAACAAAAATTAGATGACATTTCAGGCGGACGCATAGAGTGGAAGAAGGTGCTCCAAGACTTTTGGGAATCTTTTTCTAGTGCCATTGGGGAAACTAAGGATTTAAGGGTTTCTGAAGTTCTGGACAAGCTAGATGAACTTTTGGGGCCACATTTCTTCCGCCTAGGTGAAGATGGGTCCGACCCACGCAAATGTCCAACCTGCAATGACGGACGATTAAATTTAAAGCTTGGAAAATTTGGTGCATTTATTGGTTGTAATAATTATCCTGAATGTAGATTCACCCGTCCACTTGAAGTAACTAATGGTATTAGCGACGAGGATGAAGCACTAACTTCTAACGGACCGAAAGATTTAGGCCCTGATCCTACCACTGGCGAATTGATCACACTTAAAAAGGGACCATATGGATATTATGTGCAACGTGGCGTTGAGGTCCTAGAAGGAAAAAAGAAAATCAAACCTAAAAGAGCGTCAATACCAAAAACTATGCATCCAACCAACATAGATTTAGGCGCCGCACTAGGGCTTCTAGGCCTACCACGTAATGTAGGAATTGATGTTGAAACCGGTGAGATGATCACAGCTGGTCTTGGACGTTTTGGGCCATTTATCAAAGTCGGCGGTACATATCTATCCCTTAAAGCTGATGATGATGTTCTGTCTATAGGTCTCAATCGTGCACAACACCTCTTAGCTGATGTCCCTCGAAAAGCGCCTCCGAGAGATCTTGGAAAGCACCCAGATGATAAAAAACCCGTAGTTCAGAAAGTTGGTCGATGGGGGGCTTATGTACAGCATGGCAAGCAAATGGCAACACTACCTAAAAACACTGACCCTAGTACTATAACCTTAGAATTAGCCATCCAGATTCTCGCCGACAAAGCGAATAAAAGCAATCAGAGGTCCAATAAAAAAACTAGCAATAAAAGGAAAACGACAAAACAAAAAAAGAATACTAAAGATACAGCTGTCTCAACCGAATAAATTAATTGGTCCATTCCTTGAAAAGACTATCAAAGAAGTCAACAAACAAAAAAAACGGCAACAAAAAACCGGGGAACAAACACTTTCCAACTAATCAAGAAATCCTTGAATTCTTAAAAAATAGTTCTGGTCGTGTTGGAAAGAAAGAAATTGCGCGCGCTTTTAAATTAGATTCCAAACAGAAACTAACTTTAAAAAAGATTTTAAGCGAAATGAAACTTAATGGAATTATTGGAAAAGGTCGGAAAAGACAGATTTATGAATTAGACACTTTGCCAACGGTGACAATTTTAAAAGTAATCGAACCAGATAAAGATGGTGATTTAATGGCATCACCTGAGACATGGGAAAGCAACAAATTTCCACCAAAAATATATTTAGTTCCTAACAAAGTCCGTACAAACACACCAGGCTTTGGAGAAAGAATTTTAGCAAGGCTTACCCCAGCTGAAAATGGCACATATGAGGCTCGCATTATACGTAGTTTAGCTACAGCCCCTAAGCAAATTCTTGGAATCTTCGAAATTATAGATGGTAAAAACCGAATTCGATCTATTGACCGACGCTCAAAGAGTGATTTCATTGCAGAAACTCCTAACACATTAGATGCGAAACATGGTGATATAGTTCGCGCCGTGCCACTACCAGGTAAAACATTGGGTTTGAGGAAGGTGCGAATTATCGAATGTTTCAAAGTTGATAAAGTAAAGAAAAACCCATCTTTGATTGCTATTTTAGATAATGACTTGCCGACAAAATTTAGTGATGAGGCTATAAGACAAGCTAGCAAAGCTACTTCTGCCCCTACTAATGGGCGTGTAGATTTGCGCAATATTCCACTTGTAACTATTGATGGCACTGACGCCCGTGATTTCGACGATGCAGTATGGGCAGAGATGGACACTGATAAACATAATATGAATGGTTGGCATTTGCTAGTTGCCATTGCTGATGTTGCTTGGTACGTACGTCCTGGAGATGCCCTAGATAAAAATGCTTACGAACGTGGGAATTCAGTATATTTCCCCGACCAAGTAGTGCCCATGCTACCAGAAGCTCTTTCTAATGGTTGGTGTTCATTAAACCCAAAAGAGGATCGTCCGTGTATTGCGGTACATTTATGGATAGATTCGGAAGGAAATTTAAAAAATCATCAATTTTGCCGTGGGATAATGCGTTCACATGCACGACTTAACTATATACAGGTCCAAGAAGCTCGAAATGGGAATTGTGATAAAATAACTAGGCCTCTGCTAGAAACAGTAATTAAACCATTATTTGGCGCATATGATTCATTGCTTAAAAACCGTAAAAAACGAGGTGTTTTAGAACTTGAGACACCTGAACGAAAAGTTCAGTTTGAAAATAACGGAGAAGTAAGAGACATATCGATTAGCAAGCGCTTAGATTCTCATAAACTAATTGAAGAAATTATGATTTTAGCAAATGTTGCAGCAGCTAAGACGCTAGAAAAAAATAAAATGCATTGTCTTTACCGAGTTCATGATGAGCCATCAAAAGAAAAGTTGGAGAACCTTAGAAAGGTACTAAAAAGTGTAAAATTTAGCTTTGATAGAGGTGGAATACTTTCAACCAAACGGTTTAATCAAGTGCTCAAATTATCCAAAGGATCTCCTTACGCCGAAATGATCAATGTCATAATCCTACGTAGTCAATCTAAAGCCATTTATACCACCAAAAATTTAGGGCATTTTGGTTTGGCGCTGAATCAATATATTCATTTCACCTCACCAATCCGCCGCTATGCAGACCTATTAACACACCGTGCCTTAATAAATACCATGGAATTAAACAAGAATATATTAGAAGATGATGAACAAAATCTTGAAAGAAAAGGAGAGCATTTATCTTTTACAGAACGACGTGCAACTGAAGCTGAAAGGGATTCAATAGACCGCTTCACAGCACATTTTTTTGCTGAACAAATTGGTGAAATTTTTCAAGGTTATATTAACGGAATTACTCGTTTCGGACTATTCATAACTCTAAAAGGAACAGGCGCAGATGGGCTAGTTCCTATCAGAACCATTACCAACGACTATTATTATCATGAAGAAACACTACAAATGCTAAAGGGAAAAAAAACCGGACACGAATTTCGGTTGGGAGATGAAGTTAACGTCCGCCTTGTTGAAGCTAGCCAACATACAGGCGGATTAGTCTTCAACCTAAATGATATGAAAAAAAGCAGGCAAAAGTCTAAGTCGAAAATTAAAAAATTTAAATTAAGATCGAAAGAATACAAATCCCTTTAAGACTTTTTAAAAACATCCTAGATGAAAAAAAGACAATTATCAGATTAAAGATTTAAATATGAAATACTTGAAAGTCTTATTTTTAAATTCATCAAGTCTTTTCTTATTTGGATTACTCTCAATCTCTGCATGTTCACAAATTAAATATCCCCAAAAAAGCAAGATTGTAAGTTTTAAAGATGTCCATGCAACTGAAGTTATTCTTACTGCATATACCGGTATTTACGAAAGATATATAGATCAAGTCAGCATGGAAGACATCGCAATAGAAGGACTTCGTGGCTTGGGATCTATCGACCCTAGTCTTACCATAATTCTTGCAAACTCCGAAAAAAATCAACATTTAATAAAGAATAACCAACAAAGAACGAAGGGGGTGGTTATACTTCAAGCAGAAGGAACAGAAGTCATTCGCAAATTAGCCCCGCCACCTGACGACGTAGTAAATTGGGCAGCACTTACAACTGAATTATCATTGGCTGCTAGAAAGACGTCCCACGAATTACAAAGGACCACCATGGAGAGTTATTTTGAAGCAGTTTTTGACGGGGCCCTCTCTAATTTGGATGTTTTCTCTCGCTATTCTGGTGCTGATGAAGCACTAGAAATTAGAAGCAAAAGGGATGGGTTTAGTGGAATTGGCATAGAGTTTAAGAGTCATGGCATCTATCCAGTTATAAAAAAAGTTTTACCAGGCACCCCTGCAAACCTAGCTGACTTACAGAAAGGCGATCTCCTTACTCACATCAATGGAGAAGAGCTAAAAGGATTAAAAAGAAAAGAAATTTCTGCCCTTTTACAGGGACCAATTCATTCTCGGATAGAATTGACATTTATTAGACCAACCATTTCAGGTTCAAAGACAATTGTTATAGAAAGGACGCAAATTTTTCCAAACACCATAACACAAAATATTAGCAAAGATGTTGTTGTACTTAAGCTTAAAAGTTTCAATCAAAACACAGCGCAATCTTTATTAGAAAATTTAATAGAAGCACGTAATTTTCTAGGAAAAGCCATGAAAGGTATTATCATTGACCTACGTGGCAACCCAGGTGGACTGTTGAAACAATCTGTAAAAGTCGCTGACCTGCTACTCACGCCAGGAAGTATCGTATCTACTCGGGGCCGCCATACTGATAGCCTAAATCAATATGAATCAGGAAAGAAAGATTTTACCTTTGGTTTGCCACTAGCTGTCTTGGTGGATGGAAAATCAGCATCTGCTGCAGAAATCCTTGCGGCTGCTTTACAAGATAGAAATCGTGCAATAATTATTGGAACCACCTCTTTTGGTAAGGGTTCAGTGCAAACCGTTTTAAGACTGCCTAATGAGGGTGAAATCACATTAACGTGGTCACGATTAGTTACACCATCTGGCTATATGTTTCATGGTCTTGGGGTGCGACCGCAAATTTGCACCAGTGGTCTTCACGGGGATTCTATAGATATAGTTAAAAAAGTTATTAGTCAGAGCAAGAAAATTAAAAATGTACTTCTTGATTGGCGAAAGACATCCTACGAAGATAAATTAAAACGTGCGCAATTACGTAATTCTTGCCCGTCTCAACGCCGTATCAATGATTTTGAATTAAGCATTGCAAAACAACTAATAACTAATCCTGCCCTATATAAAAGAGCATTAAATCTTTCAGCTAATATCAAAAAGGGTGACTAATTAAAAATCCTTATAACTTGCCTACACTGTCCCTCTTGACACTAGGTTCGTGGATTGTATTGTGCGCAATAACACTGATAGACAAAAGTAAAAGAAGAAATTCTAATATGGCGAAACCAAATTCAATTTTAATCAAATTGTTAAGTAGTGCTGATACTGGGTTTTATTATGTTACTAAGAAGAACCCGCGTACTTTAACAGAAAAAATGGAAGTAAGAAAATACGACCCCGTAGTCCGTAAGCATGTTCTCTTTAAAGAAGCTAAGATTAAATAGTTATCCACTATTGAAAATCATCCAAGAAAAATTATCAGTAATAATAAACTCTTAGTTAATTCAGGAAGCTTGAAATGGTTTCCAGGAATTTTGGAATAGAAATTGGTTTTGAGATATAACCATCACAGCCACCATCAATAAACTTGACTTCATCCCCTTCCAAAGCTTGAGCTGTTAAAGCAATTAAAGGTATTTTTTTCAATTCGTTATCAGATTTTAGAATTTTAGCAATTTCTAATCCAGAAGCCTCTGGCAAACAAAAATTCAAAGTGATCAAATCTGGCATGTGGCTTCGTGCAACTTTAACTAAATTATGAGTTTCTACACTTTGAATAGTATCATATCCATTTCCTTGTAAAAGGTCATTGAACAACTTCATATTCAACTCATTTTCTTCTACTATTAAAATAGTTTTTGCCATCTACCTTCCCCTCTAAGTCAATTGGATTATTTAGAAAGATAAAGTTCTTAGTTTCAAAGTATAAACTCTTATAAAATTCTGTGAGGAACGTTTCTCTATGTACTAAAAATTAAATATTAAAATCTTTATTCACCCCTTACCTTCTCAACCATATTGCTTAATTGTTTAACATTTTTAACCACCAGTGCTTTTTTTTGACGTTCAATAATACCTCTCCTTGCAAGTTTCATAAAAACACGAGCAACAGTTTCTCTACTTGTAGATACTCGACTAGCTATATCACTATGAACTGGGATAGGAGAGATCTTTGCCACATTATCATCAGTCAACTTATCCTTTGCCAAGCGAAGTAGTTCAGCTTGAATTCTATTATTTGCGGCTAAAGTACTTAAATCCATGATTCGAATTGTGGAATTACGTACAACTTGAGCAAGAGACTGCATCACTTTTAAAGCGACAGAAAAATTCTCCTCAAGAAGAAAAAGAAACTGTTCTTGAGGCATCGATGCCAAAAAACTATCCGTCAGGGCCAAAACGCTAGCGGAACGAGGTTGGCCATCCAATGCTGATAATTCACCAAAGTAATTACCAGCTGACAAATCGGCAAAAGAAACAACACGCCCTGAAATAGAATAATTTACCACTCGCACGCTACCATTTATAATAAAATAAATGTCAGTACTTTTGCTTTGACGATCTATAACTTGTTCTTGAGCAGCATAGTGCTTGAAGCGGCAAACTTTTTCGATTTTTTCAAGATTAATCAATTCCAAGTTCGAAAAAATATTTATTCCGGATAGCTTATCCAAAAACTGTTCAGACACAACCTATACCCCTGACTAATAAAAGCATATAATTTCGATTTTTTTTTGCCAGTTAAATTTAACCTATTTACATACTAGAACGAACACAAAACGATATTATTTTTAATACTTAATTAAAGGATTTGAACAAAGCCGCCACGTCTAGGATCTCCTGATCCACTAAAAGTCCTAGATTCACTTTCATATTTTGCAACGTGCGTTCCCCCAAAAAATAAATTTAAATCATCCCATACCTTTATATTATGATATTTTGTAGGGAGTTTAGTGACATCACCCAAGTAAAACCCCTCCTCCATATTTAATAAATTAGCTTCAAAATGTATGCGAGGAGCTTCTACCGCTTCTTCTACAGACATAGAAAAATTAAGGAGATTAACAAGCACCTGTAAAATTGCAGTGCGAATCCTATTTGATCCGCCTGAACCAAGTACAGTTAAGCTCCCATTACCTTCCCTTAATAAGGACGGGGCCATCATTGAAGATAATCTGGTGTCTTTTGACCATCGGTGGAAACCCATAGGATTAAGATCTTCTTCACCAAGCATATTATTAAGCATAATTCCAGTACCAGGTAAAATGATACCAGCACCCTCACCATTTGACATAGTAAGTGAGGCAGATCTCCCATCTGAATCTATTATGCTGATGTGAGTTGTTCCTTTATTTGATTTAGGACGATTTATAATTTCTGCTTGGTATTCTGCTAAAAATTTGCGATTTAATAGTTTTTCAGCTGCAGATTTACTTCCAACATCAATACAAAGGCCGCTTTCTATTCTAGCTTGATTTGTTAAATCCATAACATGGACTAGAGTATTAATATATTCTAACGAACCAAATGACATTCCATTAATATCTAGACTGTTTAATAAATCTAAGGCAAAGGCAATAAGGATACCTCCGGTAGATGGTATAGGATTAGTAAAAAGGCTAGCGCCACGATAATTTATAGCCAAGGGCATACGTCTTTCAACTTGATATGACTCAAAATCATCTCGAGTTAACAATCCTCCGTTAATACGACAGAGGTCTGCAACAGATGATGCAAATTCACCCCGGTAAAAAAAATCATCACCTTCTTTAGCCAAAGTCTCTAAAGTATCCGCAAGCTCAGGATTTACCATGTGTTCGCCCTCACCCATAGTGACCTTAGGATCATCTATACTTGCAAAAATAGCGCGGCTTTCACTAGAATGCATATAAATAGGACCAACCACTTGAAACAGATATGCTTGAAGGCGGTTTACGGTGAAGCCCTTTCGCGCTAATTCCAACGCTGGTTCTATTATTCGCGTCATAGGCATGGTGCAAAGATCAGAATGAACCTTAAAAATACCTTTAACGATACCTGGAGTTGCAACAGATGCTAAACCTATGTGGAATTCTTGAGTTGCTGTTCCAAAATCTGCAATTATTGGTTGAAAATCAAGCCCACTTCCAGCTTTATTTGATTTAGGGGTTTGCGTGAAAAAGTCATATATTACAGGTCGTTCTTTTCCACTTAATGTAGGACCCGCTGCTAGCAAAAATCCTCCGCCCCCAAGAGAGGATAATACAGGCTCAACAACACAAGCAGCAAAAACTGCGGCAATAATTGCGTCATAGGCATTACCACCCTCATCAAGAATGTTTGATGCAGCACGGACAGTTTCTGGATGACCTGCAGCTACGACACCTCTAGAAGTCATGGTTTCTTTTGTCGTCCATAGCAGTCAATCCCCCTGACAGCTAGAGTTTCTTCACCAACTGTACAAATTTTATCAAAATTAATTTTTGATGAAATTTTCGGGAGCAACCTTTCCAAGACATACCAGTGACTAGCCCTTATAACGAGGCAAGGATAGTTAGAGAGAACTTTCTCTATATTCAATGGACCGTTCCAATCTCTAAAAACAATACGGCTCTGATCCCACCAATGCTCAAACCAAAAATCGTTTTTAGGACCGATTGCATTTAATTTTTCAACCATCCTGCCTCCAGTGACAAAATCTGCAAGCATTAAAGCGTAAGAACGAGAGGAGGCAGAATAAGAATAAACACGGGCACATGATTTAAAATCACTCATCAAGACGGTTTCGGCTTCCTGACTTTTTTTTGCCTGTTCATTACTAAGTCGAAAAACAGCAATTAATTGAGCTATAAACAAAGCCGTGAATAAAACCACCACAAATTTCTCTAGATTTTTAGAAAAGAGTTTCTGACCTAACCGCCAAGTTAAAACAAATGCTAATGGAATTAGAATAAAAGATGGGATTAGATACGTTGCATTTGGTTGTGTCGCAATCAACATTACATGGAAAAGCTGAGAAATTAAAATTCCCGCCAAAAGTCTTACTTCCGGACATAGAGAACCTCCCGATTTTAAGCGTCGCCAAACTGCAATGACTAGTATTACGATAGCTAATATGAAGACAACATGAAAAGCTGGACGTTTAAAAAGTTTAAACACGTTAGCAAAATAGCCCCCCAAACTCATTGCATCTTCTGGGTTTCCTCCACCATATGCACCTGGGCCTTGAGATACAGTTGCCATCCAAGAAAAAAAGATATCATAAGCTTGAATGGCTGGAAGGGTGAATATTACTATGGCAAACAAAGTAGATAGGCAATATATGAAAGCATCCCTTCCCCAACCAGATATTCCTCCACCTTGGCCAAAAATAAAAATTGGAAGAAGGAAAATTGGTAGAGCCGTAATTTTAGTGGCTATCCCGAAGCCAGCAACACCACCAAAAGCTATAGAAAGA
The DNA here is from genome assembly GCA_036337015.1 of Pseudomonadota bacterium. Taxonomy (GTDB): domain Bacteria; phylum Pseudomonadota; class Alphaproteobacteria; order Rhodospirillales; family Casp-alpha2; genus Casp-alpha2. The sequence goes on from JAYZEZ010000005.1 coordinate 163,748, forward strand.
AAACCATTTCGACGACCACTTAAACCTGACTTTAGAGATATCAAAGCTGTAATGATTAACATTAATGTCCCAAATACCAACAAGGACTCTGGCTTGACATGATAACTATTTTTAAAAACAACCATTGAAACAAAAGGTGCAAGCTGAAGAAAGCCTGCAGCTAAAAAGTTTTCAAATACTTTTTTCCCAATTATTCCAACGCACCATAAGGCAAAACCATTGAGAAAGATAAATATTACAGAAATTAGGTGGAGGTACTTTTCCGGATTAACCAAAACCATCTCACTAATTAGTTCAGAAGAAGCCAAAGGATTACTCAATTTAAGAATGAAAGCTCCTAACCACTGAACTGTTGTACCCGGATGATAAACATGACCTGGTGTAGTAAGATTAAGAATATTAAGTGAATCTAATAAATAGAAATAATCCGGGTCCAAATTAAACCAAAGCCAATTCGGGCCACTTTGAAGTCGTACCCATAGAGATGTCATGATAAAAAGTATAGGAAGAATTAATAATTTAATCTGTACTTTGTAGCCAGAACATGAAAACAAAAAGAATTTTTCAAACATAAATTATTACCAAAAAATAAAAAAAACATTTAACATGTGAAGACTTTAAAATTATTAAGTTTAAAGAATTTAAATTATGCTCAAATGATAAAAACCTCTAGTTGGAAAGTTTTATAAAATTCAACTTTATTTTTACGATATATAGCGCAAAACTTGTCCACACCTTCTAAACACTGTTAGGTTAAATAAATTAAACTTGTGGTCTTATATTAGGATATAACTTTACTAATTAAATCTATTTTTAAATCGTACTTGTATAAGGATTAAACCCTTGAGGAAGACCCCGCTCATTCATGTATTAGTATTGGCCTTGGTTTCGATTGCCTCTGTAACAAAAGCAGATGGGCTAATAAATGCAATTTCTTTCCTGCCAATGCCTTCTAGTTCGACAATAACAGTACGACCTCTAGACAATTCTGATCGTAACTTAGTCTTACAGAAAGAATTTGAACTTGCTTTAAAAAATAAGGGTTTCACAATTGGTAAGGATGAACCCTTGATTTTAACTTTTGACGCTACTGATATTTCGGGAGCATGGTTAGGCGGAGGTGAAAATCGTATGATTGAATTTAGCAACCATGATGATCAGTCAGGCATTGAAGCACCACGTATACATTTAAATTTATTCAATTCTACTCGTGGAGGCATTTTAAATCCTAATGATAGAGATAAAATCCGCACGGTAACGCCTAGCAGTTTTCGAATTGACGTATCTATTGACGAAAAGACTAATGGAAAGCGAATCTGGCAAGGATGGAGTAGTATTTCTTATAGTATTGGGAAAAATTTTGAAAACTCTCGACAAATGATACCTATACTTGTTGAAAATTTGGGTAAAACTTTAAGCCGTAAAACTTTTCTACTCAAACCATAGTTTCGCATTATCATATTATTAATAACAAATTAAATCCTTATTAATTTGAGCCTAAATACTAAATAATATGTTGCACTCAGCTATCTCGCAATCCACTATTCAGCCTACTAAAAAATTAACCTTTAACCAACGCCCCTTGAAGTCTGATACCTAGTCGTTGGTTCTGTTAAGAATCCCATAGATTACCTCACGAACTTTATCACTAGTGGAAAAAAAATGAGTTATAAAACTGACAATGGACTTTTGCCGATTGGATTATCTGATATGTTAGCTCCTGACGCAGCTTTTGAGGCTTTTATTTTGGAAAAGTTGTTAAAAGACTTTGCCGAACATGGTTATGAACGCGTTGCTCCACCACTTATCGAATTTGAAGATAGCCTATTAACCGGCATAGGCTCAGATCTTGCAAAACAAACCTTTCGGTTGATGGATCCAGAATCACAAAAGATGATGGGAGTGCGTGCTGACATGACCCCTCAGATAGCACGAATAGCCGAAAGTCGACTTTCCAAGATGCCACGTCCATTAAGATTAAGTTATGCTGGGCAAGTTCTAAGAGTAAGGGGAACTCAACTCAGACCCGAACGTCAATTTACACAAGTTGGGGTTGAACTAATTGGTCCAAACGAAGCAGCTGCTGACGCAGAAGTCATTATCCTTGCCGCTAGTGCATTAGATAAATTAGGTGTTAGCGATCTATCTATCGACTTGGGTCTCCCAAAGCTAGTCAAAGAGATTCTTAGTGAACTGAAAGAAGACACAAAAAACTATTTTCTCCTTCGTCAAGCCTTAGACCGTAAAGATGCTAGCGCTGTAGCTGAGTTAAGTGTTGACTTGCACAAAGATACAAAAACAGCATTGATTTCCCTTCTAAATGCTACCGGACCAGCAAATGAAGCCCTAGATGCTCTAGAATCTCTTTCATTTAAGGGTAAGGCTGATGAGGGACGCACTCTACTCGTTAATGTAATTGGTAGTATTAGTACGGCATTACCAAATTTAACCCTTACGGTCGATCCTATTGAGAATAAGGGGTTTGAATATCATACGGGAGTAACTTTTACGTTTTTTGCCAAGGGTGTACGAGGTGAACTAGGAAATGGTGGCCGTTATTTAGCTAATAACGATAGTAATAAAAAAAATCAAGAAGGAGCAACAGGTTTTACATTATTCATGGATACAGTACTTCGCGCACTTCCTGTGCCAACTTGTAAAAATAAAATTTACGTCCCTATAGAAACATCACTGAAAAAAGCTAAATCTCTACGAAGCGAAGGCTGGATAACCGTGGGAGCCCTATCGCCAGAAAAAAATTCTATAGATGAGGCAAGCCGGCTAGGATGCAAATATGTTTTACAAAATAATGAGATCATAAAAATTGCGGAAATTAGTTCAAAATAAGGATTTCAAAATATGGCGAATGTCGTCGTAATTGGCTCCCAATGGGGGGATGAGGGCAAAGGAAAAATTGTTGACTGGCTATCTGAAAGAGCAGATATAGTTGTTCGTTTTCAAGGCGGCCATAACGCTGGCCATACTCTAGTGATCAAAGGTGTAACATATAAATTACATTTAATTCCATCCGGAATCGTACGTCACGATAAAATTTCTATGATTGGCAATGGTGTTGTTATTGATCCGTGGGCTTTACTAGAAGAGTTAAAAAAAGTTCAAATGCAGGGAGTTGATATTACATCAGAAAGTCTACGTATTGCTGATAATGCCCCCTTAATATTACCTCTCCATAGCGAATTAGATGTCCTACGAGAGCAAGCACTTGGCAAAGCCAAAATTGGTACAACTGGTAGAGGGATAGGGCCAGCTTATGAAGATAAGGTAGCTAGACGGGCAATTCGCATTGGAGATCTAGCTGAACCAGAAGTCCTTGATGAAAGAATAGATAAATTATTATTACACCACAATGCTCTACGCCGTGGCATGGGTGAAAAAATAATTAACGCCAAAGCTTTAAAAAATAAATTGGTTGAGATTGCGCCTGAAATACTCCCATACGTTGGTGTTGTATGGAAGGAGCTAGACACTTTTCGTTCCCAAGGAAAAAAAATTCTATTTGAAGGTGCACAGGGCACCATGCTCGATATAGATCATGGCACTTATCCTTTTGTGACATCCTCCAACGTAGTCGCTGCCCAAGCAGCAGTTGGATCTGGTCAGGGTCCTGATGCAATAGACTACGTTTTAGGAATAACTAAAGCCTATACCACCAGAGTTGGATCAGGGCCATTTCCTAGTGAACTTTTAAATGAAATAGGAGATGGACTAGGAGATCGAGGGCGAGAATTTGGAACCACAACTGGCCGGCCTAGACGTTGTGGTTGGTTTGATGGGGCATTAGTTCGGCAGTCAGTGAAAATTAATGGGATTAGTGGCATTGCCTTAACGAAGCTAGACGTTCTTGATGGTATGGAAGAACTCAAAATTTGTACTGGATATCAAATAGAGGATAAATTTTTTGACTTTCTTCCAACATCATCATTTGCTCAAAATAAAATTAAACCTATATATGAAGTTATGGAGGGTTGGACGGAAAGTACCCAAGGTGCTCGTTCCTGGAAGGATCTCCCAGCCTTGGCAGTTAAATATATCCATCGTATAGAGGAAATTATTAATGCCCCGGTGGCACTTTTATCAACCAGCCCAGAACGTGAGGATGTGATTCTAGTCCGTGACCCTTTTTCTGATTAAGCTTTTTGTTTATAATTCTCATTAATATTCTTACTTTTTAAGTCATAATTTTTAACAAAATTATTATTTACTTTGCAAATTCCAGGCATAAACGTTTAGAATCAATATACATTACCGAAAAAACACGGCAAGAACGCCTAAAATTGGTTATGTAATACAGGAATCGATAAAATGGCAGAAGCCCCTATCGAAGCAGATGCAGGTGATGGAACTCCTCTACCTGAAAAAGATTCTACTACTGAGGAACTACCAGAACCAAAAAATGAGAAACCGGCTCCAGTAATTAAATACACTGGGCCACACGTTGCTATGAATGATCGGTATTTTATCGATCCCAGCAAGCCTGTTCCCGATCTAGACACCCCATCAGCTAAAGCATATTTAGCAGAAGACACTGTGCATATTAACAGAAATTTATTCGCTTTAATTTGCACAACTGATTTACCAACAAGAACAAATGTTATGGCATCCATTCAAAATGAAGAAATTGAGGGACTCATTCCTCTTGCTGATTGGGGCACAATGGAATGGCCATTATCGCAAAAAAAGTCTATGGCTTTGATATACGAAAGACCAAAAGGTGGCCGAATAATTGAAGCTATAGAAAACAAATCTACTGCAATCAACGAAATTAATTTACGTGAGCACATCTTAGCTCCACTTCTCTCAGGAATTAAGTCCCTATCTTCCTTTGGACATACCCATCGAGCAATTAGACCATCTAATATTTTCTTCCTAGATGAGAGCTTGCAGACGTTAGCACTAGGAGACTGCGCAACTTCCCCTTTTGGTTTTGATCAACCAATGATGTTTGAAACTATTGAACGCTCTATGGCATCTCCAGGGGGCCGCGGGGAAGGTGTTTTAGCAGATGATATATATGCATTAGGCGTTACTCTAGCAGTACTTGCAGTTGGTGACAGTCACTTAGGAACGGTAAGCGATGAAGAATTGTTAACCCTTAAGTTAGATCATGGCAGTTATGAAGCAATTTGTAAAAATGTGAACCTACCAAAACCTATCTGCGAGTTATTTCAAGGATTGTTGGATGATAACGCTAAAGCACGTTGGGGATTGGAGGAAATATCAGGATGGCTAGAAGGGAAAAATCAACCAATTTTGAAACAAAATCCATATGGTCATTCTGAAGTTCCATATAATTTTGGAGATGATGATTTCTATAGCACCCGTACTTTATCATTATATTTATCCCGTAACCCTGAAACAGCAATGCAAATCATTTCCGATGGAAATCTCGTTAACTGGTTGAGTAAAAATGTAAAAAGTAAAAAACAATCTAACGGTATAGTTGAAATTCTAAAACAAGCAGCTCTCTATGAAGATGAGCCTCAAGGGTCAGATGACTTCATAGTTGCAAAGGCTTGTATGATTTTAGATCCCCAAGCTCCTATTTCCTATAATGGATTTTCTTTTATGCCAGATGGCTTTAGCTCAGCACTAGCATTTGATTATTTACAGCATGGAATAACAGAAAGACCCCTTAAGATTCTTAAACTAGGCCTTCCAAAAATATGGCATTCACTACAACAAACAGTTTTCCCGAAGGATGTAGATCAAAATGAAAAATATACTGCATTATCAGGATATTTAACTCTAAGGGACCCAGGATTTGGTTATGAAAGATGTCTATACGAATGCAATCCGACAATGCCATGTCAAAGTGATATAATTTTTAAAGATTATGTCTGCAATATCAAAGATCTACTTCCAGCCTTAGACACAGCATCTGGACAGATACCTAATAATACTAATCCTATTGACCGGCATATAGCAGCATTCATTGCTGTACATTTTGACCCAGATATTCAGTCGCATTTGAGGGCTTTAGCAAATCCATCAGAAGAAACATCAACTATGGGTATGTTAAGCCTCCTTGCTTTTTTACAGTGGAAGCTCAAAATCGATCCTTTATACGGTCTTTCTAGTTGGATTGGGGGATTATTAAGTCCAGCTATTAACACCTATCATAGTCGATCCAAACGTCGTGAAATTGAAAAAAAGATTCCAAGTTTGGTTCGTAATGGCAGCTTACCCGAACTTTTTGATCTAATCGAAAACACCTCAGACCGTAAGTCCGACGCCAAAGGATTTGAGGAAGCAACTATGGAATATGCTGAAGCAGAATTTGAAATACGTGAACTTAGAGACACAAAAAACAACCGTCAATTAATAGCTGATAAACAGGGGAAAAAAACTGCAGCCGTGCTTTCTATAATAATAGCTATGATTGTAACCTCAATTCTTATGATTGTTAAATTATTTTAAAGATTAAGAGATAACCAACATGAGTGAAAAAGAAAAAGCTTCTTGGAAATCAAACTTACGTGCACTTTCATGGGGGCTTCTTATAGCAGCAACCTTCATAATGGTTTCACTACCTTCGATGATATTATTGCTCTTTGGTATGGTTCCAACGATTTTTGCCTGGATCGTCGATAAAACTGAGAAGAGATACGCTATGTTTAGTGTACTCGGTATGAATTTTTCTGGTCTTCTTCCCTTCCTAATAGATGTTTGGTTTAAAGATCATTCTACTCAAGCTGCAATTAACATCTTAAGTAATATATTAGACCTCAGTATTATCTATGGTTCTGCTTTTTTTGGCTGGTTTTTATATAGATCCCTTCCACCTTTGATATATACCTTTTTAAAAGTAATTTCAGAACGTCGAATAACAGTCCTTAAAAACAACCAAAAGAAAATACTTGAAGAGTGGGGTGAGAAAATCATCTCTGATTTCGAAAATCTAGATATCACTTCTAATGCTGCTGAAATCGAAAAATAAGAAGTACTAATAGTTTAAGTGTTCTTGAACTATAGCGTTCTTAATTGTCTTTCTAACCTTTTCAAAGGCTCTAACTTCAATTTGGCGAATTCGTTCACGAGAAATTCCATATTGATTACTTAATACTTGTAACGTCGCTGGCTCTTCATTCAATCGTCTTTCCGAAAAGATATGAAGCTCACGTCCCGTCAGATCTTCCAACGCCGTATTTAGCAAGTTACGACGACTTTTAAATTCGATTTTATCTAGCAGGACCATTTCTTGATCCTTTTTTGCTACCCTCAAGTTATCCAGCTCTTCATCATCTCGATCTTGATGAAGTGGATCGTTTAAAGACTTATCTGCCTTAGTTAAACGACGATTCATATTAATAACTTCACCTTCTGGAACAGAAAGCTTGTCCGCAATAGTAGCTACATTTTCAGGATTTAAGTCACCTTCTTCTGTTGCATTTATTTGTTGTTTTAATTTTCGCAAATTAAAAAAAAGTTTTTTCTGTGCAGCTGTAGTACCAATCTTAACCATGGACCAGGAATGAAGTATGTACTCTTGAATAGAGGCTCTAATCCACCACCTTGCATAAGTTGAAAAACGATAACCACGTTCTGGATCAAAACGTCGCAAAGCCTGCATTATACCAACATTACCTTCACTAATTAGATCAGTTACAGGCAATCCATACCCAAGAAATCCATTGGCAATCTTAACAACAAGACGAAGATGACTATTGATCAGATCGCTTGCTGCATTTGTGTCTTCGAAATCACGCCAACGTTTCGCTAAATGAAATTCTTCATCTATCTCAAGCATTGGAAATTTTCGAATTTCTTTTAGATAACGAGACAAATTTTGATCTGGTGAAATTCCAAGTAGTGTATCAGTCTTAGTCATTATAGCTTTCTATTCGATAACTTTTAAAAATGATTTGCTTTTGTGACAAATACTTTACAATAACTTAGTAATTTACTCAAGAATAAGTTTTTAATTAAAATTCTTCAAAAACTTCAATTAAATCATTGAATTCTTTGGGTATATCACTCCTAAAACACATCTTTTTTCTACTTTTAGGATGTATAAATCCTATGAAATAAGCGTGTAATAGTTGGTGATTTAACTCTTTTAAAATTCTTCTTGGTTTTTCTGGTGCGTCCCTTAACCGTCGACTAAATCCTCCCCCGTAAAGCGGATCTCCAACAATTGCATTACCCATTTGTGACATATGTACACGAATTTGATGTGTGCGACCGGTCGACAGTCTGCAATCGACCAAAGAAGCTCTAGTACCAATTAACTTTATAGTACGATAATGAGTTAGAGCAGGCTTGCCGCCTTTGTTAACCACCGCCATTTTTTTTCGATTAGCTGGATTTCGTCCAATAGCCCCTTCGATGCTCCCTTGACGCGGGCTTAAAGCATCCCAAACTAAAGCTTTATAACGCCTTGAAAGAGATCTATTTTCTAGTTGTTGAGAAAGATGACGATGAGAGATGTCGTTTTTAGCTACTATCATCAGGCCGCTTGTACCCTTATCAAGGCGATGCACAATTCCTGGTCGAGTAACACCACCAATTCCGGATAAACTAGATCCACAATGACCTAGCAAAGCATTTACCAAGGTGCCATCAATATGACCTGCTGCTGGATGCACTACCATACCTGCCGATTTATTAATGACTATTAGATCATCGTCCTCAAAAACAATATTTAAAACAATTTTCTGGGCAATAGGAATAGCAGGAATAGGATCGGGTACTTTTAAAATATATATTTCACCAACTCGTACCTTGCTCGAAGGATCATCAACAATAACACCATCAGATATTACGTGATCATCTTCGATTAAATCTTTAAGCCTACTCCGGGAAATAGAATTCAGACTTTCTGAAAGAAATTTATCAAGTCGGAGCCTATCCTTGTCTTTAGGTACGGTGAAGGTGTATGTGGTGAGGTAACTCAATATTAGCTTGCCTTAATTTAATTTTGAAAAAAGATAAAGTCTCACAATAGAGAGGGTAAAATGCAATTTTTAAAGGGCATTGTCATTATTTTAGGAATACTAATTGTAATTGGGGTCGGCTTGCTTAGTTATGGATTGATTAAGAAGACTACGGATCCTAACTGGAAGATTTTTTCCTCAAGCAATGAATTAAAATCAGAACCAGCTATTAATGCTTATCCAATTATTAACCTTAACCTTCCAAAAGATTGCAAAATTATTAATGCAAGTCCTGAAGGAACAAAAGTATTTCTCACCATTACCGGAATATCAACTTGTAATAAAGTTATCGTTGTTGACACTTTAAAAGGTAAAATAATTACAACAATCAAGGCAAATCCGTGAGTAAAATACAAATGCAACGCGCTAATGTTATAGCTATGATGGAAGCTGCAGAAATTGCATATCCATTTGAATGTTGCGGTTTGCTCATAGGTCAAGTTAAGAATGAAAGTAATTACTTTGTTAACGAGTTCAAACCTAGTCCCAATGTTGCAAGGGGCAACCACAAAACTAACTTTGAAATTGATCATAAGATTCGTTTAAAAATCATGAAAGATTTGCGTGATGGGCCAAACAAAGTTATAGGACATTATCACTCACATCCTAACCAAACTGGTGAGCCATCAACAAAAGACCTTGACATGGCCTTTGAACCTGAATTGGTTTGGCTTATCATTGCAGTAGAAAACGGCCAAGCAAAACTTCCCCGTGCATATATACTAAATAAGAGTGGAAAAAGTTTTCAAGAGATAGAGTTGAACAAATTTAAATAAAATTACGATAGGAGATACTACTTTGAATTTTGCGTCCGATAATATTACTGGTGCTGCACCAGAAATTCTTTCTGCAATAGTAGAGCAAAATACTGAGAAACTGTTACCTTACGGTAATGATGATTTAACCCGTGCCGCTGAAATTAAAATTTCTAGTATTTTCGAAATAGATGCCGAAGTTCTAATTGTAGCAACAGGGACAGCAGCAAATTCACTCGCCTTGGCTACAATAACTCCACCATGGGGGATAATATTTTGTCATAAAGGGGCTCATGTCTACGACACTGAATGTGGTGGACCTGAATTTTTTACTGGTGGTGCCAAAATGTTACCAATTGACGGTAACGATGGTAAAATTACTGCAGAATCTTTAGACTCTGCCATTAAGACAAGTGGTTTAGATAATACACATCATTGCCAGGCAGCTGCTGTTTCCATCACCCAGGCCACTGAAACTGGCAGCGTTTATAGTGTTGATGAAATTCAAAGCATTTCTAAAGTTTGTAAAAAATATAATCTCAAATTGCATATGGATGGGTCACGTTTTGCCAATGCTGTTGTAACACTTAACTGTTCTGCTGCTGAGGCATCATGGAAAGCTGGGATTGATATTTTATCATTTGGTGCGACAAAGAATGGAGCATTATCAGCAGAGGCCGTCATCCTGTTCGATAAATCTCTAAAATCAGAATTTTCTTATAGACGCAAAAGGGGGGGGCATTTATTTTCAAAAATGCGGCTATTATCAGTACAAATGGATGCCTATGTCACCGACAATCTATGGTTAAGAAACGCTAGCCTAGCTAATGCAAATGCCAACAGAATGGTAAAAGGGTTGAATACTATTAAAGGCATTCAACAAACTCAATCGGTACAAGCCAACATACTGTTTACAAGAATGCCTAGAAACGTAATTGACGCTCTAAAAGATGATGGATATCTATTTTATGAACGTGGGGGGAAAGATGTTGTACGCTTAGTTTTAGCCTTTGACACCAAAATTGAAGATATAGATTCTTTCATAGAATCAACAAGACGTCACGCAGAGAACTAAATTAGAAGAAATTCATTAAAACTGATTTTTCATGTGTAATATACAAAAAGATCAGCAAATAAATTCAAAATTTTTTAGACTAATCCGTATAAACATTAATATATTTCAAACAAATTACTCGCAAACAGGAGGCAAGATTTTTATCATTTGCTATCATACATTTGTCGTGAATAGACTCTATTAATTCTGGTAGCGTGATTTTCTTATTTTCAGCCATCCATTCGAGAACATTCCAAAATGCACGCTCTAAACGAAGTGTCGTGCTATGACCATGAATACGGAAACCTCGTTTTTCTGGGATAAATTCTTGAATTTGATCAGTAGTACAAGCATTAAACATATGCTCAAGTACATCGTCCTCTGCAAGATAAATCGTCATAATATCCTCAATTAAAGATCCCAATAAATAAGTTTATGCTAAGCAAAAGTATAAGTCACCCCTTCAGAGATAGATTGTTAGCAATAAATACCACCCTTCAAAAATACGGTCACATATAGTTATGATTAAATGATTTAATAATTTTTTTGACATTTCGTAAAATTGGAATAAAGCAACCATCATGGACTTCTTTAAAAAAACTCTTGATCCAATTATTGCACTCTCTGCAATCGCGATACTGGACATCTTTCTTTTTATTATAGTAGGTGCGTGGACTGTCGGTGGCGGCGAAACTATGATGACGGGGCTTTTTGCAGAAATGGTCATGGGAAAAGATAACTTAGAACGTATTCCATTCTGGTCATTAGCGTTCAAGCCAGATGCATCCTACTGGAAAATCTACATCTCACTTGGCATGTTATCTGGTGCAATTTTTGGTGCGGTAATGAGTAAAGAATTTTACATTCGTATTCCAAGACGTCTTTCTGAATGGATACTAATCACAATTGGCGGACTGCTCATGGGAGTAGGAATACGTCTAGCTTTTGTTTGCAATGTTTCAACCTTCTTCGGATTAACTCCAGAAATGAATTTAGGCGGCTACCTTTCAATTAGTGGCATTGTTGCTGGTGCCTGGGTCGGGTCTATGATCTATAAGAAAATACTGGAAGGATAAATAATGGAAAGTGCTGTTGGTGAATGTATAATCGCTTTTATATTTGGTGGAATTGTTGGGCTTTTAGTCCAACGATCACGATTTTGCAATACCGCAGCGCTAAGAGACGCTTTTTTATTTAAAACTTATCGAAATACTAAGGCATTGCTAGTCGCAATGATGATCTTAACCCTGGGCTTTACCACATTCTTAACTTTTGGAGAAGGTAATCCAATGCGATTTGATGTGGGATTAAATCAGATCATTGGATTGTTTTTATTTGGTATCGGTATGGTTCTAGCGGGTGCTTGCACAGTTTCTACTTGGGTCAAAACTGGTGAGGGAAATATAGGCGCGCTTTGGGCACTTCTTTTTACATTCATTGGCATGTTTTTATTCTCCCTAGCTTGGTCGATAAATTATTGGCCGCCTGCACCGCAAAGTATGACGGGAGATCTTAATCTTGCCGCCCTTCAATTTGGTTACTCCAATGCTGCGACTTTACAAGAGAAATTTGGCATTCCAGCCGTAATCTTTGGAATCTTTCAGACACTTGTCCTGTATTCTATATTTAGGAGACTAAAAAATAGAGAATTAGAAAAATAGAATAATTATATCAGATAAAGAAACAAGGTAACGGCAATTAGAGATCATAAAATTAAGAATTAACACAAATCAATATTCCAAGCGCTAAATCAATGGAGACTATGTCATGGGACTATTTGGTAAAGAAAAAGTAGAAAAAAACAAACCCCTCGGAGAAGTCACCCTCTCAGACGGAACAGTACATTTAATTTCACAAAGAGTTGATTGTATTGGTGACTCTTGTCCACGTCCACAATTGATGACCAAAAAGGCATTAAGTTCTGCATCTCCTGGAGACGTAATTGAAGTCCTTGTAGACAATCCATCCTCTATGGAATCAATTCCACCAATGATGAATGACCTTAGCACTAGCCACCTTGAAACCATAAAGGCAGTACGGTGCTGGGAAATCTACGTGCGCAAGGATTAATAAATGCTAAGGAAAATTTTAATGCGAACCTTTGTGGGACTAGTAAGTTTGCTTTCTATTTGCTGCTTAATTTACGTCTATACCATACCAATTAAAAGTATGAAGGTCACTCGTGATGGGGTGCCCTATTTTACTCCACCTGTCATTCATCCAGAAAATGGGCACCCAATCACAGTAGGTGATCTAGTCCAACACTTTAAAGGAGAAAATTAACGATGTTGGAAATAGAAATAATTTTGCACGCTATCATGTTTCTTATAGCCTTTGGCGTAATGGCAATTTTCTTCAAAGGGGAATAAATGATGCTCAAGAATAGAGAATTTTAAATGGATCGTCTCAGTTTAATTTTCTGCACCTTATCCTTGATTGTAACGTTTGGTTTTATTTCGATCATCTATCCAATGGCATCTATTTCAACTGAAAAACTGAAAAATTGGAAAGAACCCGCCCAAGCAGAAGAACTTCCGGATATCAATCTCGGTGATTTTGGAAATGTCAGCGTGGGGGAATTGATTGATTATTACATTGAGAACCCACCTGCCCATAGTTTTGAAGATAATACACTCACACGTGAAATACGCTTCAAGGGCTGCTAATAGGTAATTTTCCTATGAAAACTTTAATATTCATCACAGTTATTTTTATATTTTTCTGTAAACCTTATAGCACTAAAGCAGATGTAAATTTATTACGTTACGTAAATGAGATCGAAAATGTGAATGATCAAACAGTAATTTTAGATACACGCCCAATAATTAAATGTGAAAAACAAACTTTGCCTGGTGCACGGTGTTTGCCTGCAAATGACTTCATAGGACCACACGGACGTTTAGTTGGGTTTTCTAATATAGCGTGGGTGCTCGGTAGCGCTGGACTAACCGGAAATGAATCAGTTTTAATCATTGGCCGAGATCCTATAAAACGTGATTTTGTTGCTGGGCTTCTTCATATTATGGGACAAGCTCAAGTGTCCATTTTTATAAAAAGTTTAAACTCAGTAAATGGGCTTAAGGAACCTGGTTTAGAAAGAGATTCTTTTCGTACTGCTATTTGGCAAGCTCCAATTCGAGATGATGCTATAATTTTTAAACACGAGCTTCGTGATATCTTAGCTAGCATACCTAATCAAATTTTACTGGACGGGCGTCCAGAAAAATCTTATTGGGGAAAAACGGTTAGTGCTAGCCGAGGCGGTCATCTTCCAGGCGCAGATCATATGCCGGCTAGGCGTCTGCGAGCAGACATTATCCGCGGTCACGCGCTCGGCCCCGCAACAAAAAATGCTATCGTCTACGCACATCATGCAATAGATGGTATTGCATTCATGACGTTAGTGATAGCTGGAACTGAAACGCCTGTAAGAGTTTATCCAGGAGGCTGGGCTGAATGGGCTAATGATGGATCATTACCTGTTGATGCGGAAAGTTTTCCTTTGCAAAACACTATGCTTAAGAAAGGCAATTGATCATGGATGTTATGTTACATGTAACATCCAGAGATAGTGGAAAGATCGCAATGCCAATAATGCGGGCACTAAAAAGATCTAATGCAAATTGGGGATGTTTTCTGACAAACGATGGCGTCGAATTATTAGATAACAAAGATTTTATTGTCGCCTTATCAGGATCTACCCAATCAATGGCATGTGAATACTCATGGGAAAAATCAGGGAGATCTTTGGAAGATTGTCCAATTGCAAGGGGGAGCCAAACGTTTAATAGCACAATGATGGGCAGTGCCTCACGTCTTATTAGTCTTTAAAGGAAAGCAAAATTGAAACAAAAAAACATACTAGTTTTAGCAAGGCGGGACCACAGTGAAAGTATGCGTGTTGCAGCGGGGTTAACTATCTCTGGACATAAAGTTCGTTTAGTTTTTATGACCGGTCCAATTAAAGAAACAGAAGAAAATTTAAACAATATGGAATTACTTGAATTGTCCGATATTGTTCCCGAAACAACAATTGAAGAAATGTCAAAAGATTTAACACTATTAAAAGAAGAGGCTTTATCTAAAGCTATTACATCAAGCGATTTCACTGTGAATTTATAGGAAAAATAACGATGAGAATTTTACAAATCGAAAGCGGTTTATTCCCGGATGAAGAAACTATCCATAAAGCGATTGAAAGACTGAATGAAGGGGAGCATGACCTTTCCCAAATTGATATTAGTGCATTAAAGGTTGAAGATAACACTGCTTGGGATTTGGTCGTGAAAGAAATCTTGATGGCTGATTTAGTCGTCACAGTTTAAATACAATAAAAACTGTAATTGTTAGCAATAAATACCACCCTTCAAAAATACGGTCAAATATAGTTACGATTAAATAATTTCTTTGACGTTTCGTAATAAAAACAAGGAGGAAGTAACTATGAAGAAAATGATTACTATGATGTTTGCCCTCGGAATCATTGTTGCTTCGGGGGGAGCGCAAGCAGTGACACCCTTAGTTGATGTTGATTGGGTTAAATCAAAAATTGGTAAATCGGGGATTGTTTTTCTAGACGTAGGGGGAAAGTTAGGCGGAAAAAGCAAGGCAAACTATCTTCGAGGACACATACCGGGAGCAGTATACACCAACTATCTAAAGGATGGATGGCGATTTAAGGATAAAAATAATACCGTTGGACAATTATCACCAACACCAAAATTAGAAAAACTTATTGGTGGCCTTGGTATAGGAAATAATGATCATGTGATACTTATACCAGTTGGAGGAAAGGCTCTAGATGTTGGCACAGCTGCAAGGATTTATTGGACTTTCAAAGTGCTTGGTCATGACAAAGTATCAATCCTTAATGGTGGAATGAAAGCATATACCAAAAATGTAGATAAAAAGACTAAGAAACCTATTAACCCAATTGAAACTGGTTCTGTAAAACCTAAAATGAAGAACTTTAAGGCCAATTTGCGGAGGGATATGGTGATTTCCAAAACAGACGTTAAAAAGGCCATGAAAAAAGGTGATTTGTTAATTGACCATCGACCAAACAATCAATTTCTTGGTGTTAATAAACATGGCAAATCCAAGCGGCATGGAACTATACCTGGAGCAATTAATTTACCAGAAAATTGGCTAACCAAGAATGGTGGTGGCACATTCCGCAGCTCTGGAGAATTAAAAAACTTATATTCTGTGGCAAAGGTACCAACTACAGGAGCACAAATAAGTTTTTGTAATTCTGGACACTGGGCATCACTTGGTTGGTTTGTATCATCTGAAATTATTGGCAATAAAGATGTCAAAATGTATGACGGTTCTATGATCGAATGGTCTGCGGATAAATCTCTTCCAATCCAATCAATCTTAAAGCGTTAAAAAAAAATAGGAATACTAACCGCATGAATAACTATAGATAGTTTGTGCAAATTATATTCCAAAAAAATCTAATAAATATTGTGGCCATTACAATGTATTTTCTTGTAATGGCCACATCCTTGTTACTTTTATTTCAAACATCAACAAACGCAGAAAGTGGGGATTTACGGCGACTTGGTGCAGAAATTATTGTTATAAATGCTGATTTTGAAAACTTACTTAACTCAGAGTTGTCCGCTAAACATAAAAAAGGCTTGAAAGAAAGAATTAAAGGAGGGCTAGCCATCTTACCACTATTAATACGTAAATCTTGGAACGGCTCACAACCAATAACTTCTTATAGTTCAAAGTTTATGAAAAAGATACAAACCGCATTGGATGCTGGTGAATATAAACTAGTAACCACAACACTTAGAAAGTTATTAAATAAGTTTCCCTTTAACACATCGGGGATCTTACCACCTGATTACAGACCACTAGCCTTAAAACGTTCAAAATCAATACATGAATCTTTTTGTGCAGGCTGTCACGATGAGCCAGATTTAAGTGTATCTAGACCCGCATGGAACCTTTTTAAATTATCGAAAAGAACGACGTTAGATAAATTAGCTGCCCGAATGATTGTTGGCATTCGTGGAGATAGCTTAACTGGTTTAGATAATCCTTTACGAGATTATGAGATATCAGCTTTGATTGCTTTTTATAGTAAAGCACCAATTTCTACGGAATAACCTAATGCCTTATGTCAATAGAGCTATATTTTAGATTGGAAATATTTCTTAAGAAGAGAAGATAGTTAGTCACGGACTAAAGGAAGTTCAAACAACTCTAATAAAATATATAATCTAATGTTCAAAATTTATAAATTTTTTTATAATATAAATACAGTTTCCATATATAAGAACATTTAAAATAGGGTTGAAAATGCAACGACTAAAAATACAAATAATTATTGCCTTTAGTTTTATGGCTCTCACATCCTGCACCGTTTTTGGAGATGTTAATGTAAAAGAAGCTCCATTTAAGGTTACCTCATCAGATGGGGTCTTCGAAACACGACAATATAAGGGACTGGTTTTAGTAAGCACCAAAATGCCCAATGGTATGGATAGTGCGACTGGTCCATTTAGAAAGCTTTTTGATTATATATCTGGAGAAAACAATAAAACAAAAAAAATTGCAATGACTGCCCCGGTGTTTTTAAACCAAGTTAAACAGACCACTAAAACTATGTCTTTTATCCTTCCTGAAGAGTTTTCTTTATCAACAGCTCCACAACCATTAGATCCGGAAATTAAAGTTACTGAGCTAATTGATTTTTCAGTAGCTGTTATTAAATTTAGTGGTTTTCTGAACCAAAATTCAATTTCATCTAATGAGAGTTTATTGCAAAATTGGATTGAAAAAAATGGATTAAAAGTAAATGGCAATGCAAAAGCTGCTGGCTATAACCCTCCTTTTACTCTTCCATTTATGCGAAGAAATGAAATTCTTCTTCCAATTGAGATGCCTGGATGATTAGTCAATTAATCTTAAAATAAAATCGATTAACAACCATAATCTTTTTAAAGACCCTTAAGAACTTCAAGTTTCTTAAGTTCATAGTCTTTTTGGGTAATTAGCTCCTCATCTAATAACTTTTTAAGCTCAATTAACCTCTTTTGCAAAGGTGATATTGTTGACTTTGGTTTAATAATTGGCTTTCGATTTACAGTAGCCTTCACGGGAGTTGAAACTGATTTTGGTTGAATTTCTAATTTTTGTTTTGGAGAAACCTTAATGGGAGTTTTGACTGATTTTGATTTAATAGTTAGCTTCTGATTTGGAACAACTTTAGTAGGTGCTAAAAGTGATTTTGATTTGATAATTGATTTTTGTTTATTTCCAGATCCAGCTGGGAGTACAGGATTAACTTTTCCTAACCTCTTGGCAACTGCTCTTACAATCTTAAATAACCCTGTATTTTTATTATTTTTTTTATAG
This sequence comes from Pseudomonadota bacterium, assembly GCA_036337015.1. Lineage (GTDB taxonomy): Bacteria > Pseudomonadota > Alphaproteobacteria > Rhodospirillales > Casp-alpha2 > Casp-alpha2. The sequence continues at coordinate 181,885 of JAYZEZ010000005.1, forward strand.
GTATTTAGATCAAAAATACCAAATAATTTTCCGGGAGCATTACTCTCTGCTCTAGCTGAAATGTCAAATTTGTATTCAGTATTTGGTTTTGCATTCAGTGAAACGCCATAATTTCCAGGCATCGCTTTATTGTCAACTGCAATATTTAAAGGCCCTTTGTTTACATCTTTGAAAAAGATGTCACCAGGTGACAATGCACCAATTTCCTTGCCATTAAATGAAACCCTAGCAGAAAAACCTGAATAAAGACTATCTGTGGCTGATTTATTAGCTGGGGCTCGCTTTAAAATTATTCTTGCCTGGTCCTTAGGTATCTGTGTTTTTGGAACATTTTGCACGGATTCCCTCATGCCAGAACAACCAGTCGCAAGTAGTGCCACAATGACTAAAAAAGAAATTGTTAGAAAAAAATATTTTTTCTCCAAATTAAAAGGATCAATCCTAATAATCTTTTTTTGTAAGGCAATTTTTGCGATCAACATCTTCTAGTTCCTTCAAATAATGATCAATTTATGACATATATTGATTGGTTCCTGCTACGAGCTTACCTTGAATACAAATTATCATACAGCTTACTTTTAATTAAGATAGTTAATGTACATAAACATCAATAGATCATCAACTCAGCTCTGCTATCTTAGATAAAAAATTGTATAAAATTATAAAGAAATTACTTCTTAAATCTTTTTGTCCTTTAATAATAAAAATTATGAAATATGCGGAAATTAATAACAATTTCTACTAAAAGAAAATTCTTCAAACCAAAAAATAAATTTAGAGGAAAAAATGATTAAAATCTTCATTGGTATCGTTATAGGTCTATATTTTGGAATTCAATATGCTACAGAAATACAGGCTATCTTTAATTTAGTATTAAATTTAGTACCAACTTAAAATGACTTTAATAAACTACATCACTCAATTGAAATTTTTTATCTCTTAAAATTTCCATCAAAGGTTAAATAATAATCTTCATGGCACCACCTCTATTATCACTAAGGAATGTATCCCTTTCATTCAGTCAAACACCTCTGTTAACGAAAGTTGACCTTTCAATATTTACAAAAGATAGGATATGTCTTGTCGGGCGCAATGGTGCAGGTAAATCTTGTTTGCTAAAAGTAATTGCAGGTCTCATTGAAATAGATAATGGAGAACGTTTTATACAACCTGGAACTAAAATTTCTTATTTGACACAAGAACCCAGTTTTTTTGGCTACAAAACAGTTAAAGACTTTATATATGAAGATACAAAGAACCATGATTTAGGCAACCAATATAAATCAAAAATTTTTATGGACGCATTGGAAATATCCGAAAACTTAAATCTATCAACACTATCAGGTGGAGAAGCACGGCGAATCGCTTTGGCACGAGTCTTATCGACTGAGCCAGATATTCTTCTACTTGACGAACCAACGAACCACCTAGATATAAAAACAATTGAATGGTTAGAGGAAGAATTAAAAAATCACTTAGGCGCAGTAGTGATAATTAGCCACGACCGAAAATTCTTAAACAACCTAACCCACAAAACATTCTGGTTAGACCGATGTAATGTAAAATATTTAAAACATGGGTTTGAACAATTTGAAACTTGGGCTGATGAAATTCTTTTAAAGGAAGAAGTTGAATCTAAAAAGTTAAAGAAATTGATCGCAAAGGAAGATATGTGGTCTAGGCAAGGCATTTCAGCACGGCGAAAACGTAATCAGGGGCGATTACGGAAGTTGATTGAATTGCGAGCAAATCATTACGGAAAAATCTTAAGCCCCGAGAAGGCTAAGATTTCCCTAACTTCTGGGGAAATTTCAGGGAAATTGGTAGTCGATATTGATAAGGCTACAAAATGTTTTGGTAAAAAAATTATTTTTAAAGACTTTTCCACTCGAATTTTACGCGGTGATAAAATCGGCATAATAGGACCAAATGGAGCTGGCAAAACAACTCTAGCGAAGGTGCTAATGGGCAAAACTTCAATTGATGGCGGAAAAATAAAATTGGGAACTAACCTTACGCCAGTTTTTCTAAAGCAAGATCGAAGCCAATTAGATCCAGAAATAAATATATCTGACTTTCTTTGTAGCCAAGGTGGCGAACAAGTTTTTGTAGACGGGATTAGCCGTCATGTTATTTCCTATTTAAAAGATTTTTCGTTTACACCTAATCAAGCAAAAAGTCCCATCAAAAGCCTTTCAGGTGGTGAGAAAAACCGGCTTTTGTTAGCTAAAATTCTAGCAACTCCCTCAAATCTAATGGTTCTCGACGAACCCACAAACGATCTTGACCTCGAAACACTGGAAATCCTGCAAGAAGTGCTTTCAGACTATAATGGAACCCTAGTGCTAGTAAGCCACGATAGAGATTTTATCGATCGAATCGTTACATCAACAATTGTTCTAGAAGGTGATGGGAGTGCTGAGGAATTTCCAGGTGGATACAGTGATTATATGATGCAAAAGAGGAAAAAAATAAAAGTTAATAATACAAGTAAAAAAGCAAAGAAAAAAAAATCAAATACTCTCAAAGTTAAACGGACTAAACTTAGTTATAAAGATGAAAAAAATTTAAAAGAACTTCCCTTAAAAATAGAAAATATCGATAAGAAAATTTTTAAACTTACCAAAAAGATGGAAGCCACAAAGGATTATGCAGATAATCAATACGAATTGAAAGAGTTAGCTAATTCAGCATCAGAACTTATCAATAAGAAAAAAGAATTAGAAGAAACCTGGCTATCGCTTGAACTGGAGAAAGAAAAGCTCTCCAAACTTTAGTAAAATTGTTTTTAAAACTAAAACTGCGATGATTTTCTAATAAGCCCTATCTAACAAAGTTAAACGCCACATTTCACGGTTATACTTTTCATATTCGTAACCTGTAGCGGCATGAATCGTACACCTATTATCCCAAATAACAGTATCACCGGAATTCCATCTCCATCTAACGGTATACTTAGGTTTAGTAATAATTGGTAATAGATCTCTTAAAATAAGGACACTTTCGTCTTCAACGCCTTCAAGATCACAAAGATCTAACTTGTTTTTGGATAATTTCTTTCCTTTTGGAAGAACAGCACAGGTAGAACTGTTAAACCCATATAAAGCTTTCACGCCGGTAACTGGGTGTTCTAAAACAATAGGAACTCGCCTTGGTGGATTTTTTTTTCGTTGTTTAGGTGTTAATGTTGGATAACCAGGTGAATACAAACTGATCTTCTTATCATGATGAGCCAATGAACAAATTGCCTCCAAAGAAGCCAGCTTTTTCTTTAGGTGATCATCCAGATCTGCATAGGAAGAACGCGTATCTGCAAATAAAGTATCCGAGCCCTCAGGGGGCGCTATCTTGCAATGGAAAACAGAACCAATCGGAGGGTTGCAACGAAATGTTGAATCTGTATGCCAAACTGGTCTTCGAGTTTCTGGATTATAACAGATATCAAAATCATTCTTTAATTGCGGTACTTTTGCAAACTGAGCCAATTCTTTTCCCGATGAATCCCTTGTATTTCCGATCCTAAGAATTGGATGCCCTTTCACCATTTTGTCTTCACGTGCGGCCTGTGGAACCATTTCTACCTTGCCAAAAATATTAGCCCAAGAGATAAAGCTCTTTGGCGTTAATTTTGACAAACTGGATCCTCTGATAACAAGCAGTCCCCCACACGCGCCCCAAAGATCATAAGCCTCCGCCTGAAAACTCTGATTTTCAAGATCATCAGTAGTTACTTCGTCCAGAAGTATACCGAAATTTCCGTTTAATTTAGTTTTTTTAAGTTTCATAAATTTCACTAATCATCATAGTAAAACTACTACTCAAGATTATTTTTTAATTATAAGCAATGCTTTTGCAAATCTTTATCAACTTACGTTTTGATATATTCTTGGCTAAATCAGATTGAGGACATGAATCAATTATAGCCTCATAAAGGTCCGGAGCCTGTTCAACCAATTCTGGCAAATGCCAAGGAAACTGTTCAAAGGCATTTCTCGCAGAATTGATGCATGTATGTACTTTAAATTCTAAATTTTCTAATCCATTCTTTTCTTGAGAGATTGTTTCCCTGATTGCATCAGCAATTGCCAATAGGGCAGCTTTTGTCCAGCAAATAGAGGATACTTGATTATTAAATCGCAACAGGAGGTCTTCGCTAGAATCATCGAGTTCATCTAGAATTTCAAACTTATTGGTCTTGCCTCCAGTATACAAGTCGTAAACTTGCTTCAATATCGAGTGTAAATTGTTGCCAGCACAACCTCTTGCAGATGGACAGGTATTACAAGATCGCAAAATTTCCTCCAATTTATAATTTTGTTAACTTGAATTAAATTATAAGTTATTAAAACTAAGGATTAAGATTGGATCTTAAAAATTAAAAAAAGAAAATTACAATATAACTATATAATAGAATAAAGATAAAATAATTTTAAATTATTTTTTATAGTTTTACGTTTAGAAATACTTAATAATTTAGACTCCTCAATTGTACATTTATATAATTTGAACTGTTAGGTTTTCCAGTATGGAAAAATTAAAAAAAACTAAAAATAATGTTAAAGACAAGAACAAAAACGTTAACAAGGAAGCAACACAATCAACTTCTGAAAGTAGCTCAATTGAAAAAACTGCAGAAAGCGTTTCAGAAAAATCTGTAGAGTCTCCAAAGTCAGCTTCACAACGTTCAATTAGCCATTTTTCAAGTATCTCTTCTAAAGAATACCGCTCCGGATGGACAAAAATCTTTGGCAAAAAGAAAAAAAATTAAAAACACTTCACTAAAGCTTTTTTAATAACTCTAATCTATGAAAATATATTCTAGGTATGCCAACCACGGGACCGTTGAAAAAGGTCTGTAATCCAATAAAGTTGGGCACCTATTGCTCCCAGTGGTAATAACACCCAAGTCAAATTAAACATTGCTAGACCAAAAACAATTATACAAAAGTCAGCTCGGCTGAGTTTATGAAATATGTATATCATCCAATCAGTAAAATCCTCAGGTTTTCGTTTTCCCATAGCTAGTTGTTCACGGTTTTGAGAAACTGGATTTTGATTAGTCTTCGAATGAAAACCAAGGTCGATAAGATAGTCGATAGTTGCACCTACGGTTGCTGCTAGACCAAACCAAAACCAAATTAAATCACTAGTAGCAGTATAAACACCGTAACCAAGACTGGTGAAAAACGCTCCGTCAACTAGCCAGTCAGAAAAATCGTCAAATTGCGCACCCCATTCTGAAGACAATTTCTTTTGTCGAGCTATTTCACCATCGCAATTATCAAGGGTATAGCAAATAATTAATAAAACTCCACCTAAGATACTTGCATAACGAGTTCCAATACAAAAGAACATAGCTCCAATTAGGCCAAAAGTTAGAGACAAAGCCGTCACTTGATTTGGCGAAACCGGTAGCTTTAACAAAATTAATGTTAACGGATAAGAAAGGTGCCGGGTGATTGGTAACAATTCAGTTGGTCGAACCAAACTATAATTACATCCACTAATCGATTTTTTAGCCATGGAAATATCACTTTTAAATGCTTATAAAAAAACAAACCTTACCGAAATTTGTCTAATGATGTATTTCTATTGATGCAAGGATCAAAATTGTCTGACCTGAGAAAATTTCTAGCCTGATAAATAAAAACTTTAACAATCCAACTAAAAAAACAAGTGCCTTAAAATAAGACTTACAATATCTGTATTTAGATACTCTTATGTTAGCGGAATAAAAATCATAAGATTACAGGAGAAATTAAATGAAAGTTGCCTCCTATATCGGATTGGCAGTTGGACTTCTAGTAATGACAGGATTGATCGCCTGGCAAGGAGTCATGGAAGTTGGTGGTCTTTTGTTTTCCACAGGCTGGACATTATTATGGGTGCCTGTTATTTGGATTCCCTCTATCTTAATGAATGCGCGATGCTGGCAAATCTTGTTTGCTCCTGGATTCGGACCAACATTTCGACAAGCTTTCTTTGCTCAATGGATGGGACGTGCTGTTAATACATTACTCCCAGTTGCATCTCTTGGCGGAGAAGTTGTAAAAGCCAGAACTCTAATTCTTTGGGGAATAAAACCGACCCATGCAAGTGCCTCTGCAATAGTTGATAAAACCATACAAGCATTAACAACCATTCTTTGGGGCGTCACTGGCACAATAATTTTAGCTTATCTAGCACTTGATAATAAACTTGCCACCTCAATATTAATCAGTATTGCAATTGTTGGTTCTGGTATAGCCGGATTCATAATAATACAAAAAGCCGGATTATTTGGCTTTATCGTTAAGTCTGCTCATAAAGTAACTAAATCAAATGTCATTAAAGATTTAATAAACGTAGCTGGTGCTACAGATAAAACTGTTAATGAACTATATAAATTACATAGTAAGCTAGCTGTAGCCACACTATGGAGACTAATTGCCCTAATATCTCAAACTGGGGAAGTTTGGCTTGCTGCCTACTTGCTAGGAAGTCCAATAAGTATTATTGAAGCATTGCTATTAAAAAGCTTAAGTAGCACCTTGAGTGATTTTGCCTTTATTATTCCTAACAGCTACGGTGTCCAAGAGGGGGCATTTGTGGTTCTTGGTGGATTGATTGGGCTCTCGCCTAATGTTGCTTTAGCAATTTCTTTAACGATCCGAATTCGAGAATTTTTGATTGATGTTCCAGGCTTAGTTTTGTGGCAGCATAATGAAGGACGCTTCTTCTTAACACGCATTAGATCGACAAAAAGCAAAGATATAGTAGATTAATAACTTGGAAGTAGATTTATGAGAAATTAACTACAAATTTCGATAATAATAATTTCTTTGAAGCCTAATCATAGTTTAATCTTTAAAGAACTTAATTAATGTAAGGTAATTCTTGGATTTTGAATGTCAGGTATAGTCACACTCTTTTCAATTGGTTTATTAGGAGCATCAACACTTTTTTTGCTCGTAGCTATCTTAGTAGTACTATGGTTTGCTCGCAAAATACGCCAACCTAATTTGTTAGATCAATTACCATCTATGACAATTTTAAAGCCTATTTGTGGACTTGAAGAAAGACTAGAAGAAAACCTGTGTAGTTTTTGTGATCAAGACTTTCCTGCCTACCAAATAATTTTTGCAGTTCAGGATCGTAGAGACCCAGCCATCCCTATTATCAAAAAGGTCATTTCTAAATTTCCAGACAAGGACTTATCTCTGACAGTAAATGAGCGTGTCCATGGCAAAAATTTGAAGGCTAGTAACCTTGTAAATATGTTTGAAAAGGCCCGACATGATATTATTGTAGTAGCCGATAGCGACGTCCGCGTTAAACGCGATTACCTAAAATCGATTGCCACCCCTTTCTTTAACAACAATGTTGCTGCAGCTACCTGTCTATATTCTGGTGCTGGTGACAGAAATTTAGCTTCACGATTAGGTGTAATGTTCATGAACGATTGGTTTTTACCATCAGCGCTTATTTCAGCATTTTTTGTCGATTTAAAATACTGTTTTGGAGCAACTATGGCCATACGTCGCGACGTTTTAAATAAAATTGGTGGATTTGAAGCGCTAACAAATTTTTTAGCTGACGATTATATGTTAGGAAAAGCTGTCGTTAAACAGGGCTATAAGGTAGCTTTGGTTCCTTATATAGTAGAAAATATAGTTTCGGAAAGTAATTTAAAGTCCTTATTCTATCATGAGCTTCGCTGGGCGCGAACAATTCGTTCGGTTCAGCCTAAAGGATATACAATGTCTTTCATAACTGAAGCTTTTCCCATTTCCATTCTGACCGGAATGTTCATCTATTTATATTCTTCATCACTTGCTTGGACTATTTTACCAATAATCACAACTCTAACCTTAAGGATAACCCTTCACTGCATTGTCCAAAAGAATCTAGCAAGGAGTGCTGTATATACGCCTTGGCTCATCCCTGCTCGAGACTTATTCACACTGGGAGTTCGAATAGTAAGCCTTTTTGGACGCAAAGTGCGTTGGCGCGGTCAAACTATGATTGTCTGCAAAGAAGGGCGTCTATCTCCTTTATTCAAACAATCCTCAAAGAAAACAAAAAAAATTGGTACACAAAATGAAAAAGACACTGCTTCTCAGCCCACCTACGTTTGACGGCTATGATGGGGGCGCGGGTTCACGTTACCAATGTAAACGTGAAGTTAAATCCTTCTGGTACCCAACTTGGTTAGCACAACTTGCAGCCCTTGTACCTGATAGTAAGTTAATAGATGCGCCGGCTAGGGGGCTAACACTTGATGCCCTTCTTATAACAGCAAGTAATTACGAGTTTCTTGTTATTTATACAAGCACACCATCTTTTATGAACGATATAAAGGTGGCAGAAGCTTACAAGAAAAAGAATCCCGATCTATTGATAGGATTTTGTGGTGCTCATGTGGCAATTAACAATGAAGCATCTATTCTAGCATCACCTGCAATCGACTTTGTTTGTGATACAGAATTTGATTTCACTATTCAGGAGATTGCTCAGGGGGAGTCTTTAGAAAATGTAGTTGGCATTACTATTTTGAAGGATGGCAAACCCTATTTCACCGGGAAAAGGCCACTAATCAATGATATGGATACCCTGCCATGGGTCACTAAGGTATATAAGCGAGACCTAGTAACCACGGACTATTATAATGGCTATATGCTTCATCCCTACATGTCTCTTTATACAGGCCGAGGATGCAAGTCGAGATGCACGTTTTGTCTATGGCCACAAACAATTGCCGGACACAACTACCGCACACGTTCAGTAAAGGCTATAGTTGCTGAAATAGAATGGGCCCGAGACAATTTCCCAGAAATAAAAGAGTTCTTCTTTGACGATGATACACTTACAGATAACCGTGAGCACGTTGAGTCACTAGCAATAGAGCTGGGGAAACTCGGCATAACCTGGTCATGTAACGCTAAAGCTAATGTTCCGTATAATACTCTTAAAATCATGAAAGAAAACGGCCTACGTTTACTTCTTGTAGGCTACGAATCAGGTGATCAAAAAATTCTTCACAATATTAAAAAAGGAATCTTAGTCGAAGGAGCTAAAAAATTTACTCGTGATTGCCATGATCTTGGCATCATTATTCATGGCACTTTTATAATGGGCTTGCCAGGGGAAACCCGGGAAACTATAGAAGCAACGATTCAGTATGCTCAAGAAATTAATCCTAAGACAATCCAAGTATCACTGCCTGCAGCATATCCTGGGACTTTTTTATACAACCAAGCTAAAGAAAATGGTTGGCTTATTGCAGAAGATAGCAACCAATTGGTATCTGATGATGGCGTACAAAACAGTATCCTTGATTACCCGCATTTATCGCGAGAAGAAATTTTTGAAGCGGTCGACATGTTTTACAAACGCTTCTATTTTCGACCACGTAAAATGGCTTCACTATTTCTGGATATGTGCAGAGATTGGTCGGTAATGAAAAGACAATTGAGAGAAGGCGTCGAGTTCTTTCGTTTCTTATGGGGCCGGGAGAATACGGTCTGAAACGCTTAATTATAACAGCCGATGACTACGGTACATCTTTGCCTGTAAACAAAGCAGTGGAAAATGCTCACAAAAAAGGCATACTCACATCTACGAGTTTGATGGTTGGTGGACAATTTGCAAAAGATGCCATAATACGAACAAAAAAATTACCTAAATTAAGAGTGGGCCTTCACATAGTGGTGGTAAGAGGATCCTCGCTATTATCCCCAGAAACTATACCAGACCTTGTAGATAAAGATGGATACTTTGATCGAAACTTAGTTCGTGCTGGATTTCGATATTTCTTCATACCACGTGTTCGAAAGCAATTAGCAGCAGAAATTCGGGCTCAATTTGAGGCTTTTCAAAAAACTGGCCTTTCTCTCGATCACGTTAATGCACATAACCATATGCAAATACATCCAACTGTACTTAATCTAATTATTAGAATTGGTAAAGAATTTGGCCTCTCGGCTATTAGAGTTCCCTATGAGCCACGATATGGAACGTTTCTTTTGCCATGGATTAAATTAATGAAAAGGAAAGCAAAAAAAGCCAAATTACAATTTAACGATTTTATTTTTGGAATTCATGATACTGGTCGAATAAATATTGATTGCTTAGTTCGATTAATTAACAGTCTTCCTGATGGAGTTTCAGAAATTTTAATGCACCCTGCAACAGGCCCTTCTGATGGAATAGAGCCAGAAGCTATAAACTACCAATTCGAGGCTGAATATAAAGCGCTCATTGATCCTGTAGTTAAAGACATTGTTACAAGGACAGGGGTGAAACTCATTTCTTTTTGCGACCTAAATTAGTTAGATTACGAAGGAAAAAAAATGGTAGGTGATTCATGGACACATAAAATTGCTCGCATCTGCGTTCGACCTCTTGTTAATACCCCCGTTTCCCCTAATCATCTAACCGTATTACGACTTTTGACAGGGGTTGCAGCTTGTTTTGCCTTTGCCATAGGAGATAAATATTGGGATTTTTGGGGTGGCTGGCTTTGGCTTCTATCGGCTTTTCTTGATAGAGCAGACGGGGAACTCGCCCGTTATTCTGGAAAAATCTCACTTGCTGGACATAAGTTTGATATGTTAGCCGATACTACTGTAACCTCTTTGTTTTTTATTAGTATTGGAATTGGCATCCGCGATACGGAACTGGGAAATCTCACGATCATAGCAGGTGCAATGGGATCAATTGGAGTACTCGCAGCAGAAAATTTAGCAGAGACTCTCGACCAAATGAAGGCAGGCATCGGAGAAAAGGCTTATGGAGGCCACTGGGGTTTCGATTTTGATGATATACTCTATTTATTTGCTCCAATAGTATGGCTAGGCTGGCAACTACCCTTTGTACTAGGCGCCTCTATAGGTGCACCTATTTTTGCAGTTTATACTTGGAATAAGCTACGTTGTTTTAAAAATATTAAAGAGAAATTATAGGATTAATTTAAAATTACTAATTTAAGTATTTTAGAATTCTAAGTTTGGAAAGCGGATGACTTAAATAGTTTTTTTTGCTATTCTTAGTCTAAATAATTATATAAATAAAAAAATTTAGAATTTTTGATTTAATTCATTAAATAAAACTCAAATTATTAAAATAAACGCTTTGTATATCACTACTAAAACGGCACTGTATAATTATGGTCGCGGACCATTCAAATCAATTTCAATTTGACAACACCTATGCAAAATTGCCTGAGCGTTTCTATGCTCGACTAAATCCAACACCTGTTAGAAAGCCGGGTCTCATAAAAATAAATCGATTGCTTGCAAATAACATTGGTCTAGATCCAAATTTTTTAGAAACAACAGATGGTATAAAAATCTTAGCAGGGAATCTGGTTCCAAATGGGGCTGATCCAATTGCTATGGCTTATGCTGGCCATCAATTTGGTGGCTGGGTCCCCCAGCTAGGCGATGGGCGTGCAATCTTACTCGGTGAGATAATTGGTACAGACGGTTTTCGATATGATCTACATCTTAAAGGATCAGGTCAAACTCCATTTTCTCGTAATGGAGATGGTAGGGCTTGGATTGGTCCAGTGCTGCGTGAATATATTTTATCCGAAGCAATGGAGAGTTTAGGCATCCCAACAACACGAACACTTGCAGCCATCACAACAGGTGAAACAATTTTTCGTGAGAAAATTTATCCTGGAGCTCTGCTAGTGCGGATCGCTAGGAGTCATATCCGAGTGGGGACTCTCCAATATTTTGCAGCTAAAAAAGATACTGATGCACTAGAGCTGCTTTCAAACTATATAATTCAAAGACATTTTCCTGAGATACAAAATTCTTCCAACCCTTACATAGCACTACTTGAAAGTGTTATGTCATTACAAGCTCAACTTATAGCCAAATGGATGGCAGTAGGGTTTATTCACGGAGTTATGAATACAGATAACATGTCACTTGCAGGTGAAACAATCGACTATGGGCCCTGCGCCTTCATGGACAACTATCATCCTGGAAAAGTTTTTAGTTCAATTGATCAAATGGGTAGATATGCATATGGCAATCAGCCAATTATAGCTCACTGGAATCTATCCTGTTTTGCTTCTGCGATACTTTCCTTGATTAGTAATAATGAAAAAATTGCAATTGAAGCTGCGACTCAAACACTCAACCAATTTCCAAAATTATACGAAAATGCATGGTCTTCTGCATTTTGTTCAAAAATTGGCTTATTCAATCAACAGAAAGATGATTCAGATCTGGTCAAAGAACTATTAGATTGCATGTCAGAAAACAAGGCCGACTTTACTTTAACATTTCGAAATCTTTGCCATTTATTTGAAAAAGCTGATCAAGAAAGCGACGTTCATGATAATTGTTTTACCTCTCTCTTTGAAGATCAGACAGCATCAAAAGAATGGCTAATGAAATGGCGACAACGCCTTACCTTGGAGAATAAAATAGACTCAAAAAGACAAAAAGGAATGCGTGCCGTAAACCCTGCATACATTCCTCGTAATCACCGCGTTGAAGAAGTAATTTTAGCTGCACTTAAAGGAAATTTTTCTCCCTTTGAAAAATTGAATAACGTTTTATCAAAACCCTTCAGCGATCAAACTGAAAATATTGAATTTCAACGTCCACCTCGTCCAGAAGAAATAATCACTAAAACTTACTGTGGTACTTAAGATATTTAAAAGCTATTTTATTAACTTAAATTAATCACTTTCTATTTACCTTAACTTCGCTGGAAACTTGGATTGGCATTTCTTAAATGAACAGAATATAGACTAGCTCAAAGTCCTAACCAATCACGCATAACTCTGATAACCATAATAGTACCCACCACGACCAGAACCCATGCAACAAAATGTTTCAATGTTGTTTTAGAAACTGCATGAGCAACCCTTGCGCCAATGCTAGCCCCAATCATCAACGCTAATGCCAAAATAATTCCAATTTTTATGTCCACATAACTATAAATAAGATTGCCAGCTGTTGCTAAAATAGCTATGGGCAATTGAACCGCTTGACTAAGCCCAACGGCAGTCAAAACAGGCACTTTCAACCAAACTAAAATTGGAACAAGTATCAAGGGACCACCAGTGCCACTTAGTGACGAACCAATGCCAGTAATAGTTCCCAAACCTATCAATGTTGTTTTTTTTAAATCGGTTCCTTTTTTTTCTTCGCCACCACTTATGACTGCATTTGCCCCAACAAAAATAATCAGCATAGCAATGAAGAATTCCAAACCCTGAGCAGGAATAATTGAAGACAAAAATGCCCCGGCAAACGCAGCAGGTATGGCACCTGCAAAAAGCCAGAATGCCATGCTCCAATTGATTGAACGCTGGCGTGCATAAAGTATGGCGCCAACAAGTCCACTAAAAATATAGCTAAACATAGCAGCGCATATTGCTACATGTATGCTTAAACCAAAGATCAAAGTTAACATTGGAACTAGCAATACCCCGCCAATCCCTATACCGCCAATTAAGATTCCAATAAAAATACTTAAAAATCCAACCAACGCGAGGGTCGATATTTCCATAAAATTTTTTTCCTGAGATTAATTACTAAATAAGTTCAATTATTTTAACGATACCAATACAATAAACAGACATTTAAATACTATCAGTATTACATGACTTAAAATACTATAGGTTTTAAATACGTGCGTAATGAAACAAATACGTTTTATGATGTGTTAAAGTGACAGCTACATTAGATTAAGTTATTGGATAGATAAGGGGATTGTATATGGACACCAAAGCTGCCGTTGCATTTAAGGCTGGACAGCCTTTAAGTATTGAGACTGTTCAACTTGAAGGGCCAAAAGAAGGTGAGTGCTTAATTGAGATTAAAGCAACAGGCGTTTGTCATACTGACGAATTTACTCTTTCAGGAAAAGATCCGGAAGGATTATTCCCGGCAATACTTGGTCATGAAGGAGCTGGTATTGTTGTAGAAGTTGGCGCTGGTGTTAAGAGTCTCAAAACTGGAGATCACGTGATTCCACTCTATACACCAGAATGTAGGAATTGTGAATATTGCAACTCTGGGAAAACAAACCTGTGCCAGGCAATACGTGAAACCCAGGGCCAAGGTTTAATGCCAGATGGCACGTCAAGGTTCTCTTTAGGTAAAGAAGAATTGTTCCATTATATGGGAACCTCTACATTTTCTAATTACACGGTAGTGCCAGAGATCGCTCTTGCTAAAATTCGCAAAGATGCCCCCTTCGATAAGGTTTGCTATATTGGCTGTGGAGTAACCACAGGTATTGGAGCCGTTATCAATACTGCAAAAGTCAAAGCTGGTGACAATGTAGTAATTTTTGGCCTTGGGGGAATTGGCTTAAATGTAGTTCAAGGAGCAAGATTAGTTGGAGCTAACATGATTGTCGGCGTTGATACCAATCCCAAACGTAAAGACTTAGCCAAAAAGTTCGGTATGACTGATTTTGTCAATCCACAAGAAGTTGAAGGCGACTTAGTCCCTTTCCTTGTTGATTTAACCGGAGGTGGAGCCGATCACTCCTTTGAATGTATTGGTAATGTTGAAGTAATGCGCCAAGCTTTAGAAAGCTGCCACAAGGGTTGGGGAGAAAGTACCATTATTGGTGTTGCTGGAGCTGGGCAAGAAATTTCCACTCGACCATTTCAACTTGTCACAGGAAGGGTCTGGCGTGGAACTGCCTTCGGTGGAGCTAAGGGACGAACTGATGTCCCTAAAATCGTTGACTGGTATATGGATGGTAAGATTAACATCGACGACCTTATAACTCATACAATGCCATTAGAAGATATCAATGAAGCATTCGACTTAATGCATGCTGGAGAGAGCATAAGAAGTGTCATTCAGTTCTAAATATTATAGCCAAAATAACAGTCTTCTCTTACTAAGAAAGTAGCTTTTAGATTTTAACTAAATGTTTGTTCTTTTATTAAGTTCTAAAGAAGAAATTGAGGAGAGGTTTTTTGCTTTTACCAACATCCACTATTTTCAAGAGTAACAACTTCTCTCTTGAGAAAGGTGGTAAGATAAATGATCTTGAAATTGCGTATGAAACATATGGTACTCTTAATAAGGATGGAAATAACGGTATTCTCATTTGTCACGGTTATACTAACAACCAGCACGCTGCTGGTGACAAACATGGTTGGTTTTCTGGGATTATAGGACCAGGAAAAGCTATAGATACAAATTACTATTATATAATTACGGCAAATATGCTTGGCTCAACTTATGGCAGCACTGGCCCCGCTAGCATCAACCCAACTAGTGGAATGCCTTATGGCTTATCTTTTCCTGATATCACTATAGGTGACATGGTTAATACACAAATACGCTTATTAGACCACTTAGGCGTAAAGCAATTGATAGCAGTTATCGGTAATTCATTCGGTGGTCATCTGGCATTTCAGTGGGGGGTTTCGTGCTCGGAGCGAATAAAGTCAGTTATCTCGATCGTCAGTGCGCCAATGGGAAATGGAGATCAAAGTTCAGTTGATTATCTCGTTAATCGTTTCAGCAAATGCGCAGAATGGAATAATGGTCAGTACTACAATCATAAAAATAATTCCTGTATTTTCGACGAATTAGTAAAGTATAGAATTGATACACTTAAAAGATATGGATATCATAATAAAATTCAAAAGGACTTAGGTAACAACTTAAATAATAATAGCCAAAACTTGACTAATATAGCGAAGTCCTGGGCAGAAAAATTTGACGTTAATTCTCTAATTGTATTACGCAAAGCTTCTATTCAATTTGACATACGCCCTATGATCTCCAACATTCAAGTACCACTGCTATATGTACTTTCACGGACAGACAGAGTATTCCCATCGTCTGTGGCTAAAAAAACAATGGAGATGTTCAAAGAATCCGGAATTGATGCGTGTTATTTTGAGATTGACAGTGACAATGGACATCGTGCGCCGTCCGTGGATTGGCATAAGTGGGCAGATGAATTAAAAGAATTTATAGAGCAACAAAAATTACTTGCTTTAAAGACTTAACTTAACAGAACAATTTACCTTTTATTTAATGGCTGGAATTCAGAACACTAAAATTAAATACTAGATAAAGTTTGAGTAATCAGGAGAGACCATTTCGTGGCAAAAAAAACAGCTTTAATTACAGGCGTTACAGGACAGGATGGTGCCCTACTTGCAGAGTTTCTACTTAACAAAGGCTATGAGGTACATGGTGTAAAACGTCGCTCTTCATCATTCAATACTGGACGTATTGACCATCTATACGCCGACCCACACCAAAAAGGCGTATCATTTCATCTACATTTTGGTGATATGACAGATGCAACTAATTTAATTCGCATCGTTCAAGAAACTCAACCTGACGAAATATATAATCTTGCCGCCCAAAGTCATGTACACGTCAGTTTTGAAACTGCAGAATACACTGCTAATTCAGATGCTTTAGGTCCACTTCGTCTTTTAGAAGCTATTCGTATTTTAAAATTGGAGGAAAAAACAAAATTTTACCAAGCTTCCACTTCTGAGTTATACGGAAATTCGCCACCGCCACAAAATGAACAAACGCCATTTTCTCCCCGAAGCCCATATGCCTCTGCTAAATTATTTGCATATTCAATTACGGATAACTACCGCGAGGCTTATAATATATTTGCTTGTAATGGAATACTATTCAACCACGAAGGACCAACCAGAGGTGAAACCTTCGTCACTCGTAAAATCACACGTGCCGCAGCAGCGATTAAACTGCAACGCCAAAAATTACTTTATTTAGGTAATCTTGATGCAGCCCGAGATTGGGGGGATGCCAGGGATTTTGTTGAAGGTATGTGGTTAATAATGCAACAAAAAAAAGCAGAAAATTTTGTACTGGCAACAGGAAAAAGCCATACAGTAAGAGAATTTGCTGAAAAAGCATTTGCTTCTTTAGACATTGCCATAGAATGGATTGGCTCAGGCATAAACGAAAAGGGTATAAATAAATCAACTGGCAAAACTATCATCCAGATAGATCCACGTTATTTTAGACCAACTGAAGTTGATTACCTATGTGGCGATGCTTCAAAGGCTAGAAAAAAACTTGGCTGGAAGCCTAAGATTTCCTTTAAGCAACTTGTAACAGACATGGTTTCTTCAGATTTTGAATTTTATAAAAACCAGCAAAATGCAATTACATAAAAAAAAGTTTGACATAATAGGTAAGCGTATTTGGATTGCCGGACACACCGGTATGGTTGGATCAGCCCTTATCCGACGATTAGAAGTTGAAAACTGCAAAATTTTGACTGCAAAAAGAAACGAGCTAGATCTCTGTGATCAAAATGCAGTAAATGAATGGATGGACCATTTGAAACCCGAAGTTGTCTTTTTAGCTGCTGCAACAGTCGGTGGGATTGACGCCAACAGATCAAGACCAGCTGATTTTATATACAACAATTTAAGCATTGAAACCAATATTATCCAAGCAGCATGGAAAAATAATGTCGAAAAATTAATGTTTCTTGGATCATCCTGCATATACCCAAAGCTAGCACCTCAACCAATGCGCGAAGAAGATCTTCTAGGTGGCCCACTTGAACCTACCAACCAATGGTATGCGATAGCTAAGATAGCTGGAATAATGTTATGTCAGGCCTTCCGTCGTCAGTATGGTTGCGATTTTATTTCTGCACAACCAACCAATCTTTACGGGATTGGTGATAACTTTGACTTGCAATCCTCCCATGTTCTTCCAGCACTTATGGCTAAGGCACATCAAGCTAAGATAAATGGTGATAAAACCATAAAAGTCTGGGGAAGCGGGAAACCAAAACGTGAGTTTCTTTTTGTTGATGATTTAGCAGATGCTTTAGTACACCTAGTAAAATTTTATTCAGATGAGATTCAAATTAATGTTGGTACAGGCAAGGATATATCGATACGAGAAACTGCAAAACTAATGTGTAAAATAGTAGGGTTTAAGGGAAACCTTGAATTTGATAATTCTATGCCGGATGGATCACCACGAAAACTCCTAAATGTTGATCGTCTAACAAAATTGGGGTGGGAGGCAAAAACATCATTAAATGATGGTCTTAAAAAGACTTATAAATGGTATCTTAAAAATCAAGTTAAGAAATAAAAGTCTGATAACAAATTTATAAGTTTGAAGCTCTACATAACGATATATTAACGGATAGAAATATGTTTTATAAAATTGGCGAGCCACATGGACTGTCAAAAGATCCCTTTAAAAGTTGTGTTTTACCCCGCCCTATTGGTTGGATTTCTACTATAAGCGATAGTGGAATAATTAATCTAGCACCTTACAGCTTTTTTAATGCGCTAGCAGCAGAGCCACCAATGGTGATGTTTTCTTCTAATGGCAAACAACCTTCTGGCCCTAAGGACACCATAATTAATGCTGAAGCTACAGGCGAATTTGTCTGTTCAATGGCAACATGGGAATTACGAAATTCCATGAATCTTACAAGTGCACCAGAACCACCAGAGATCAATGAATTCAGGCTTGCTAGTCTTTCAACTGAGGCATCTAAGCTAGTTAAACCGCCACGTGTCAAAGAATCGCCCATACATTTAGAATGTCTTTATCATTCAACTGTGGAATTACCCTGTAATATTGAAGGTGGTAGAAATGCAGTTTGCATTGGTCGAGTTATAGGCATCCAGATCCGTGACGAATTCCTTATTGATGGGAAAATAGATATTAAACGTATTCGACCAATTGCCCGATTGGGTTATAAAGATTATACGGTTGTAGATGAAATTTTTTCCTTAAATTTTTCTTAGATGTAAATTTTATAATATTAAAAATCTTAAGATTTACTTTTCATTAATCTGGATTGGAAAAACATCCACATATCAGCCAGTTAATTCTCTCTCTAGGGCGACACGTAAATTTTCAGGAATAGCTATAGACTTTCTTGTCGAAGGGTCAAAGAAAACATTAACACTGCTAGCAGTTGCTACATTTATTTCATCTTTGAATAATCCATATCCAGTAGTGATAGATTTGGTACCGACTTTCAACAGGCAAGCTCCAACGTCAATTTTTCCAGGGAAGTGCAACTCCCTACGGTAATCAATGTGTAGATTAGCAAGTAGATAATTAACATGATCACCTTTTATATTTACAATTTTATCAATGAATTCGACACGTGCTTGTTCAACATAAGCAGCGTAAGAAACATTATTAATATGTCCCAAGCTGTCCTGATCGGAAAACCGTAAGCTAACAGAAGTCCAATGTCTTAATTTTTTACTATCAGTAAGGTCAACAACATTATCTTCAAATTTAATGCTCACAAAATTTCTCGCTTAAATAAGTCATTAATTTCATCCGCTTGAAAACCAAATTCAGCTAAGACTTCTTTTGTATGTTGTCCTCTTTTTGGTGTCGCTACACCAGTTTTTGGCTCAAAATTATTCATTCGCACTGCTTGTCCGAGTACATTAAATGAACCTAATTCAGGATGCACAACTGGATGTTCCATATTGATATGTTTTACTTGTGGATCATTAAACATTTGATCAATGGTATAAATTGGACCACAAGGGATGCCGGCCTCGTTAAATTTTTTAATTAAGTCAGCACTCTTTTCAAGACATGTGCATTTTTCAATTTCAGCATTAACTGCATCGCGATTTTCTGATCTTTTAGGTCCCGTTGAAAATTCCTCCTTATCCGCCATCTGGGGCATTCCTAATACCTTACAAAGACGTTCCCATATCGCATCACCTGTAGCAGCAATATTAATATGCCCATCTGAAGTCTTAAATACCCCGGTCGGAATTGAAGTCGGATGATTATTACCTGCTTGTTGTGCGACTTCTCCCTTCATCAACCAGCGGGCAGCTTGAAAATCAAGCATTGAAATTTGTGCTGCTAACAAGGATGTTTGTACCCATTGGCCTTCTCCAGATTTCTCACAATCCAACAATGCTACCATTGTACCTATTGCTGCATACAAGCCCGCTGTTAAATCAGCTATTGGAATTCCGGTTCGTACAGGACCTTGGCCAGGCAAGCCAGTTATTGACATGACACCACCCATACCTTGAGCAATCTGGTCAAAACCCGGTCTATTGGCGTAGGGTCCATCTTGGCCAAAACCTGAAATACTTGTCAGAACAATTGCTGGGTTAACTTTTTTAAGAGCATAGTAATCGATACCCAATCTCTTAAGGACACCAGGACGAAAGTTTTCAACTACCACGTCTGCTTTTTTCACTAACCGCAAAAAAACTGACACACCGTCTTCTTCCTTCATGTTGATAGTAATGCCGCGCTTATTGCGATGAATATTCTGGTAATCCGGTCCATCACGAACTCCACCCATACCCTTAGATGCGTCGATATTTTCAGGTGCCTCTATTTTAATAACATTAGCACCCCAGTCAGAAAACTGCCGTACGGCAGTTGGACCAGAACGGACACGGGTAAGGTCTAATACAGTAAACCTAGAAAGTGGGCCTTTATGTATAGTCATAACTGGGATTTTGTCTTAACGACTGCAAATGGTCAACTTTACTAAAACATCTATTTATTTTTGGCTTAATAATTAAGGCTTAAAAAAGTTATATCAACTTCATATTTTTTTACGCTTTGCAGCCCTAGCAATCTTCACTACCTTCTTTACAAGCTTTGCAGCCTTACTAATCTTTACTATCTTTTTCTTTTTTTTTATCTTTGGTACTTTAGCCGTCGCCTTCTTCACAAGTTCGGGAGCTTTTGAAACAACCTTTTTCTTTACCTTCGCTGCTTTCGCAACGGCCTTCTTATCAAGTTTCGGAGCTTTTGAAACAACCTTTTTCTTTACCTTCACTGCTTTCGCAACGGCCTTCTTATCAAGTTTCGGAGCTTTTGAAATAACCTTTTTCTCTACCTTCGGTGCTTTCGCAGCTGCCTTCTCAGCAAGAGATTGTGCATTCTTTGCCGAAATTTGTGCATTTTTTGCGAGCTTCTGTGCTTTCTCAGCAAGGACTTCCGCCTCAAGCTTCGCTACCTTCGCAGCTTCTAATGCTTCGAGTTTTATCTCCTCAAGCCTTACCACTTCTAACTTTGCCAATTTTGCAAATTTTTCTGCTGCAAGCTTAGAAGCCTTGAGTTTCTTAGCGCGCATCACGAGCGCTCTCCTCTGCTGCTCTAATCTTTTCTTTTTATCAGCAGTTTTTTTAGGAGACTTAGCCCAACCCGTTGCAATTTTCTTTTTTTCTGTAAGCCCTTTTTTAGATTTACGTGACCCATTCAAGGATTTTTTTTTCACTACAGATTTCTTACCGGTCTTTACGGCTTTGCTCTTAATCCTTCTATCCTTTAACGCAGTCTTCCTCATCTATTTTCCAATAAATAAAAAAAGCTTTTATAATGTATTTTCAAATTACATTAAAATAACAAATTTAGGTAAAAAAAAGAGGGCTCTGAAATTAGAGCCCTCTAATTCTTGGGTAAATGAAATCAGGCCTTAGCCCATTCCATCACCGCCTCCGCTTGTATCTGGACCTTTATCGTCTGGACCATGATCATGCATACCATCCATTCCATCACCTTGAACAACGCCGTTGTCTCCAGCGGCTGTTGCTTCAGCAACTTTAGCAGCAACATCAGCTGCTTCCTGCGAAGCCATTGCTTCTTCAGCTGCGCTTGGTGGTTGTGGTTGCATTTGGCCATCAGGGTCTGGAGGAGCCATAGTGAAATCACCACCATCTTGTGGTCCTCCTTCACCTTCAGCAGGCATATCCATTTCAGGAATCATTCCGCCATCATCTCCGCCTGTATAACCACCTGCTTCTCCTTCTGCTAGAGGTGGTGGCATTTCAGGACCAGGACCATAAGGCTCGCCTGGTTCATGATTACAACATGGATGATCATCAGCTGGGGCACCTTCTTCCCAGTTATGTGTCATCTCTTCTGGCATATCAACCGGAGGTTGTGCAGGGATGTGACCTTCACCCGCTGCGGGAAAATCTCCAGGCTCATTGATTGGATAATCTTCAGGAGGATGATAGTCATGTTCGTCAGATGTAGCTTCATTAGCTGCATCAAAACCTGCATTTATACAAGTTCCACAATCTCCACCTTCAGTCTGGGCATCATTGAAGCCATCCTTAAAGGCATTCATGCCTTCTTCAAATTCTTGCGGAGGAATACCCATCTCTCCCGCAGCTTCTGCAGCTGCACCACCAAAAGCCTGCATAGCATCTCCGTAACTACCACCACCGTCGATGACAGCGTTGAATGCATCGCTAGCTGCAGTCATAATTGCTGGTCCAGGATCAAAATCAGGACCATCTTCGCCTTTTGGAGTACATTCATCAAAACCATGCGGAGGAGAATCAGGAGTAAACATTGGTCCCTGTTCTCCGCCACCAGTTGGAAAATCTCCACCTGGAGTATAAGTAAATTCCATTTTAATATTCCTTTCCTTAGGTTCCCTTTTAGGGGGCTCTCAAAACAAATCGAAGATTTTTATTATTGCTTCCAATTATTATTTCATTTGAAAAATAATAATAAATCTTGGAAAGCCTTTTCCTCGACACTTGGGACTTAATTGTTAGTAAGCATAACATAATTTATTCTATGTGAATTATGCAGTGATGAAAGTCACACGCTTACTTTTTTTTAATTTAGAACGAATTATAATTAATACAAATATTTTTTATCTAATTTTAATGTTTCTAGTTACTTTTTTACATAAAAAACTAGAAATAAATAGAAAAGTTCAGTTGTCCTACAGAAAGTAATGGGATTTCCTAAAATTCTCTTTTTATTATAACTTAAAACTATTACTCGTTATGGGGACAATGAATGTTATCAAAAAATAGCCTTGAAAATAATGGCCTCAAATCAGCCGGAGAAGTTCTAATCGATTCCCTTCGAATCAACGGCGTTAATAAGGTGTTTTGCGTGCCCGGTGAAAGCTATCTTGCTGCTCTAGATGCGTTCCACGATGCGCCCGAAATTCAACTTATCGTCTGTAGACAGGAAGGCGGTGCAGCAATGATGGCTGATGCGCAAGCAAGACTAACTGGGAATCCAGGCGTATGTTTCGTTACTCGTGGACCCGGTGCTGCTAATGCAGCCGCTGGAATTCACATTGCAATGCAAGATTCAACTCCCTTAATACTGCTTATTGGACAAATTGCTCGCAATCATAGTGAGCGTGAAGCCTTTCAAGAAATTGACTACCGCCGTATGTTTAGTCAAATGGCAAAATGGGTTGGGCAAGTTGATGATGAGTCTCGGATGGCAGAATATGTTAGCCATGCTTTTTTCCGTGCCCAGGCAGGTCGTCCAGGTCCTGTAGTTTTAGCCCTTCCTGAAGACATGCTAAGAGCTCGCACAAAAGTTAACAACTTAGGGCGAGCAGCTGAGATTCAAAGTCATCCTGGGAAAGACGATATTGTTAAACTACGTGACCTCATAGAAAAAGCCGAAAAGCCCCTAGCGATTATTGGTGGCAGCGGGTGGAACAAAAAGGCATGCGAGAATTTTATGACTTTTGCAGAAAAAAATAAAATTCCAGTCTGTGCGACTTTCCGTTGCCAAGACCGTTTCGATAACACACATCCAAGTTATTGCGGAGATTTGGGTGTGGGCCAAAATCCAGAATTACAGAAACGCGTTCAAAATGCCGATGTTTTACTCGTAGTAGGTGCACGACTTGGTGAGATGTCGACCGAGGGCTATACCTTGATTGACATACCAAAACCCAAACAACGCATGATCCATATCCATCAGGGAGCGGAAGAACTTGGCTGGGTTTATCAACCTGAATTGGCTATAAATTCAGGTATGAAAAACATCGCAACAGCCCTAAATGAATTGTCGCCAGTGAAAGTTAACTGGAAAAAGTGGACGAAAGCAGCACGTGATGAATACTTGAAATGGACAATACCCCCATCAACCCCGGGAGATGTACAAATGGGGACAATTATGACATGGCTCAACGAAAATATTGATGCTGATACAATTGTCTGCAACGGTGCTGGAAATTTTTCCTCTTGGGCAAACCGATTTTATCGTTATCGTGAACTTGGTACTCTGCTTGGACCTACAAGCGGAACTATGGGATTTGGTCTGCCAGCAGCTTTAGCGGCCAAATTGGAATACCCAGAACGTACCGTAATCTCTTTTTCAGGGGATGGGGATTTTTTGATGACAGGTCAGGAGTTCGGAACGGCTATACAATACGGGGCTAATATCATTGTACTAGTTGGAAATAACTCGATGTATGGAACCATACGAATGCATCAAGAGCGTGATTATCCTGGACGCGTTTCCGGTACAGGTCTAGTCAATCCAGATTTTGCTGCCTATGCTAATGCCTTTGGAGGTTTTGGCGCTATCGTTAAAAAAACTGAAGAATTTCCTAATGCCTTTGAAGCCGCAAAGCTTTCAAACAAACCGGCAATCATAGAAATTCGGGTAGATCCAGATGCGATATCACCATCTACTACACTAAAGAAACTACGCCAAAAAGCACTAGATCAAAAATTGGACACATTAAAATAATGCTAAAATTGGTTGTGAAATTTACGGCCTTTCTAACAATAGCCATTGTAGGATTAATCCCTGTTACAGCATTAATAGTAGACGATGTAACTGTAGTTAAGGTGTTAAAAGAAGTCCCTAGCGGATATAAATATTCAAAAAATATAATAAAGCGAAAACAACAAATAGCATCAACAATTAATAATTATGTTGATGACACTTTATTCCAACTAGAATTAATTATCTTTGAGTTTTCTGGGGACATTTTTGCCCGCTTACAACCAACTATATTAGAATTAATGGATACCTTCCTACCAGATAGACAGCCCAAAAAAGTAATTGTCTATTTGTCTGTCCAACCAAAAAAGGCATCTAATTCAGATTTAGTCAGCAAACCAACTAAGCCAGCACAAGAACCTTTAAACATAAAACAAAATTCCAGAAAACTATCACCTCATCCTAAACATAAATCAGATAGGGCCAAGGATTCAAAAACATTAAAATCAACACTCAAACAAAAATCATCGGATTCCAAAAATACTGGTAAAAAAATAAGGCAAATAAAAAACAAAGGAAAAAAGAAGAATATCAGAATTGATTCTGCAAAAAAGGATCATAAACGAGGCTTAAAGTATTACAAAGCCAAGAAATTCAAGAAGGCATCAGAATGGTTTAAACAAGCAGCAAAGAAAGGTCATGCTAGTGCCCAATATAATCTAGGAGTTATGAGTTATTTAGGACAAGGAGTACCACAAGACTATACCCAAGCAGCAAATTGGTTTGAGAAAGCAGGCAACCAGGACCATGCAAGCGCGCAATATAACTTGGGATATATTTACTATGAAGGCAAGGGTGTAGAAAAAGACAACTTGCAGGCATATATGTGGATTGATCGTTCTGCAAATCTCGGAGATAAGAAAGCAATCAAGGCACGAGATACAATGCAAATCATCTTACCTAAAGATATTTTCAATGATTTTAATTAGAAACCAAGTGATAGTTTTTTATTAATTATCTATTAATTATGGCCTCACGATAGGTAATGTACAAACCACAAGCGACGACAAAACCCGCTCCAATCCAAGTCCAAGCATCCGGAAACTCGTCAAATATTATGACCCCAAATACGACTGCCCAAATCATACTAATGTATTTAAATGGCGCAAGCAAAGCAGCTTCAGCCCAACGAAATCGCTCTATCAAAATAAAATGAGCGCCTCCAACTAATAATCCGCTAAGGCCCATTAAAGCAAAATCCAAAATCTTTATAGTTGGCCAACCAAAAGGCAGCGTGAAAAGCCCGAACAAAATAATGGATACAGTGGAAAAAAAGAAAATCGATAAAGATGTCTCATACGCTGAAATACGACGAGTAGTAATATCCCTGAGTGCTCCAGCAAGACTTGCTAACAATGGAAAAACTGCAGCCCACTGAAGTGCAGAACTACCGGGCCGAATCATAATCATTACACCAATAAATCCGACACCTACCGCTGCCCAACGACGCCATTTAACCTGCTCGCCAAGCATAGGCCCTGCAAGGGCCGTCATAAATAATGGGCCTGCGAAAGTAATGGCTATAGCATCTGCCAAGGGCAAATAAGAAACACCTGTCAAAAATAAAAAACCACTAGCAAAAGCGAAACCAGCACGCTGAAATTGGCCGTAAAAATTATTTATACGGATAATTTTTATACTTCCTGACCTAAAAATTATGATGAAAATCAATGTTAAAACAATGAGGCCACGATAAAATAACAATTGCCCAACCGGATAATCATCAGTCAGCCATTTTAATACCGCATCATTAGCCGTTAGGAGAAAACCTCCAAGTATCGAATATAAAATTCCCCTTCCAGGTGATTTTGATCCCTGGAGTTTAACCAAGTTTAGTATCCATAAAGCATAGAGACAATAAAAACGGCGGCGACAATTCCCGCAATATCTGCGCAAATAGCTGCTACAATAGCATGCCGTACTCGTCGTATTCCTACAGCACCAAAATAAACTGCTAGAACATAGAAAGTGGTTTCTGTAGAACCCTGAAAGGTCGATACCAAGTAGCCAATATAGCTATCTGGACCAATTGTTGGGTTCTGAATTATCGAGGCGAGGACTCCATAAGCCCCAGAGCCGCTAAGCGGACGCAACAATGCCATCGGCAACGCTTCAGTAGGAAGCCCAAAAATACCAGTAACCGAGCCCAAAGGGCCGATAAGCATATTCATTGCACCTGATGCCCTAAACATAGCAACAGCAACCAAAATTGCTACTAAGTAGGGTATAATTCGAAGTGCTACTTCAAAACCCTCCTTGGCTCCCTCAACAAAAGCTTCATAGATATTTATCCCACGTAGAACCCCAAATCCTAACATACCGACCATTAAACTAGGAATGATCCATGGCGCAATTGACCTGCCAAAGAAAATAGTCAACGGAATAATAGCTAATATTCCAACCAGTACCGTTATAGACACCCAGGCGGGATACCCTTCTGTCACATCTTCGTTTTTTGCAGATTCAATAGACCGGTGACGTGCTTCATCACTTTCTTTTTTAATTTGATTTGGCTTAATTAACCAGTAACGCTGAAGAGATTTAGCCATTAATATCGCTACTGTGGTAGAACAAATAGTTGCAAACAACGTTGTTGGGAGAATCCCCGCTGGATCAGTTGACCCTGCAGCAGCACGTAAAGCTATTACCCCAGTGGGAAGCAAAGTCACTGAGGACGTATTTATTGCTAGAAATAAAACCATAGCATTTGATGCAGTACCTGGCGTCTGATTTAAGGTTTCAAGCTGTTGCATGGCACGGATTCCAAATGGTGTAGCAGCATTACCTAATCCTAAGGCATTGGCCGCAATATTGAGAATCATGGAGCCCATAGCAGGATGATCAAAAGGAACTTCTGGAAACAAGCGCACCATTAAAGGACGTACAGTTCGGGCTATGATCAACAAAAGCCCACCTTCTTCAGCCACCTTCATCAAACCCAAAAATAATGCCATTACTCCGATCAAGCCAAGGGCTAGGGTAACTGAGCCCGTAGCCGCATCAATCATTGCAACTGCTAAATCTTGCATTGGCCCCGCCGTATTAGACGAGTCTTCAGATGGCGCCCAAGTTAATTGACGAAAAGCTGCAACCAAAAAGGCTATGATGACGATTCCAAAAAAAATTGCGCTCAAAAATTACGTCCTATCCAAAATGTTTATTATCTACTCCACATGTTCATCTTTAACATCAAGAAATAAAATGGTGGGATTTCTATGGTTATAATTCTTAGTCTTAATCATTTAAAAAGCTAATCTTTTTTAGAAAACTCTAATAGGGGTTTTTGGTAATTAACTGCTCAAAATAATACATTTAGGTTTCTTTTTCACTAAACTTTACTATTAATATTAAATCTTTAATAAAGACTCGTAATCCTTGAGAAAAAATATGACTGAAGACATAGATAAAAAAAGAGCCCTCAATTATCACCGTCTTCCAAAACCGGGCAAACTAACTATTGCTGCAACGAAGCCCCTGGCAACTCAGGATGATTTAGCATTGGCCTATTCACCTGGGGTGGCTAATGCATGTGAAGCAATTGTTGATAATCCAAAGGAGGTTGCAGAACTAACTGTAAGGCAGAACTTAGTTGGTGTTATTACAAACGGTTCTGCTGTTCTGGGACTTGGCAATATAGGCGCCTTAGCGGCAAAGCCAGTTATGGAGGGCAAGGCTGTCTTATTTAAAAAATTTGCTGGCATTGATGTATTTGATATCGAGATTGATGAGAAAAATCCAGATAAGCTAGCGGATATAATTTCTAGTCTTGAGCCAACCTTTGGTGCGATCAATCTTGAGGACATCAAATCTCCAGATTGTTTTATTTTAGAAAGCAAACTGCGAGAACGCATGAGCATTCCCGTTTTTCATGATGATCAGCACGGTACAGCTATAGTAGCAGGAGCAGCATTAGTGAACGGGCTAAGGGTTGTCGGCAAAAAAATTGAAGAAGTAAAGCTAGTCTCCACGGGAGGCGGTGCAGCTGGGATAGCCTGTTTAAATCTTTTTGTCGAATTGGGAGTAAAAAAAGAAAATATCATCTTAGTCGATCATGTCGGGGTTGTTTTTAAGGGGCGGAAAAAGGACGTAACAAATGAAAAAGGTAAATATGCACAAGATACCAAAGCCCGAAATCTAGTCGATGCAATCAAGGGTGCAGATGTATTCTTAGGTCTATCAGCTGGAGGAATTCTTAAAAAGTCTATGGTCAGAACAATGGCATCAAAACCATTAATCATGGCCCTAGCAAATCCAGATCCAGAGATACTTCCAGAAGAAGCAAAGATGGCAAATCCCGAGGCCGTCCTAGCAACTGGCAGATCGGATTTTCCAAATCAAGTTAACAACGTTCTATGTTTTCCATTTATTTTTAGAGGAGTGCTGGACGTAGGCGCAACTATTATAAACGAAAGTATGAAAATGGCAGCGGTTAACGCCATAGCCGACCTAGCAATGGCAGACAGTTCAGAAACTGTAGCTAAAGCTTACGGTGGAGAAAATTTAATATTTGGACCTAATTACCTAATTCCTAAGCCCTTCGATCCTCGTTTGATAATGAAAATAGCTCCAGCAGTAGCACTAGCTGCTATGGAAAGTGGGGTTGCTACGAGGCCAATCAAAGACTTTGATGCTTATTCCGAAAAATTATCACGTTTTGTATTTCGTTCTGGTATGTTGATGAAACCTGTTTTTAATAAGGCACGCCAAGACCCCAAACGTTTAGTCATGGCCGAAGGAGAAAGCCATAGAGTAATTCGTGCAACCCAAATGCTCGTTGACGATGGAATAGCAAGACCAATCCTAATAGGGCGACCTGAAGTAATAAAAAACCGCATAAAAAGACTAGGCTTAAGATTAAAATTCGAAACGGACTTTGATGTTGTCAATCCAGAAAGTGATGCACGTTATGATAATTATTGGCGGGGGTATCATAATTTAATGTGCCGACGTGGAGTTTCACCCGAAACCGCCCGCACCGTTATAAGAACTAATTCTACTGTAATCGCTGCAATGATGCTTCATTTTGGAGAAGCAGATTCGATGATTTGCGGTACAAGTGGACAATACAAAAATCACCTCAATCATCTACTTAATATTATAGGCAAGGCTGAGGGTGTTTTAGATGTATCTGCATTATCTACTTTGATACTACCCAATGGCACATTTTTTTTATGTGATACACATGTAACGCAAAATCCAAGTGTTGAGGAATTAGTGCAAATGACTTTATTGAGCGTTGAAGCTGTCAAACGTTTTGGTGAAAAGCCCAGAGTAGCACTTCTTTCTCACTCAAATTTCGGAAGTGACCAATCTTCATCTGCTAAAAAAATGCGAGATGCTGTAAAAATACTTAAATTAAAAGATCCAAACCTAGAAGTAGAAGGTGAAATGCAAGCAGATGTTGCCCTCAATGAAAGTCTACGTGAACGTATTTTTCCGGATTCAAGACTAAATGGAAATGCCAATTTATTAGTACTACCTGATTTAGATACTGCCAATACGGCTTTTAATTTATTAAAATCTTTAAGTGGTGGTTTGTCCGTTGGGCCAATGTTAATTGGTGCTGCTAAACCTGCGCATATATTGACCCCATCGGTATCTGCACAAGGAATAGTTAACATAAGCGCTCTTGCAGTAGTAGATGCACAATCTCGCTAAAAATAATCAAAACGACATCATTCATCTATTTAATTACTTTCATAGAATCGCTTCTAATAAATTCAGGCAAAATCTTCCATATCTAGCTCTAATAGATCAAGTGCAAGATCATCTGCTAAAGAATTTACTATACGCAAACCAGCTTCAAATTTGTCATATACAGGTACAGGAACACCTGTAATTGTGTTGTATTCCGCCATCAAGAAGTCTTCCTGATCATTGTTGGTTAAAAATTCAGTTCCCATTAGTCATCTCCTAATTTATACAATTTAAAAGCAATTTCTCACTGCATAAATTAAAAGCAATTTACGTGCCAACATTTTGACCCTTTATACGAGAGTCCGTTAACATATTGATAAATAATAATTTAATTTTACTAATAGAACTACGCAATTCTTCAAATAATTGTCATAAATTGCTATATCAGAAAGATATAAAATTTCCCGTTATTAGCCAGAAACTATAATTCAAAAACATTTTATTTTCTTATCCGCACTCAATTTTAATAGAAATTAATTTCTAGATAACAGATTTGTTGTTTAGGGAAATTAAAATCACAACAATTTTATCCCCAAATTTCACTCAAAAATCCTTGTTAATCAAACATCTGGTGTCGTATAAGGTTTATACGTTTATGAGTTAATAATCGCTACATTTTTAAAATTTCGGAACAAATAGACTTGTCGAATTTTGCGAAGAAAATCCAGGTTGCCGTAATTCTTGCTTCAACAATGATTGCGATAGGAACTATTGCGCATGCTCAAGCGGAAACACTCTATCAGTCAATACAATATTTATCTAAAAATCAGAAACAAATTAAAGCAGCTCAGGCAGATGTTGATGCTGCTATAGAAAGAGTTGAGGCCGCTTGGGGGGCGTGGTACCCCGAACTATCAATAACTACAAATTGGGGAAGAGAAAAACAAAACAAGGCTTCTGGAACAGCAGATAGTGAGGAACATCCTCGTGAATTTGGAGCCACAGTTACTCAAAATGTTTGGGATTTTGGATCAACGAACTCCGCAATCGACTCTGCTCTTTTAACATTAGAACGTTCAAGAATTAATTTAACATCCACACGTCAAGCAATTGTACTACAAGGAATTGAGGCTCATTTAAATCTAGTTCGTGCAAATAAAGTATTAAAATTTGCCAATAGTTCTGCTGAAAATATTAGAGGTCAACTTAAACTTGAAGATGCGCGCGTTCAGCGTGGAGGAGGTTTGGCCACTGATGTTCTTCAAGCAAAAACACAGTTAGCAGGCGCAGAAGCACGTGCAAATAGTTCTGCTGCTGGACTTAGAAATGCAATGAATGCATACCGTCGTTTTTTTAAGAAGTTACCAGAAAAAATTGAAGATCTTGAAGAACCTCGTGTACCATTTGAGCTACTACCAAAATCTGAAGAAGAAATGCTAAAGGTTTTATTTAAAAATAATCCTGGATTAAAACTTTCTAAACTAGATGCAGATATCCTCGACCAGACGGTCATTAAGACTCGAGCAGATGAATTTTTTCCAAAAGTTAATGCAACAGCTTCGACGAAAGCTAAAACTGATGCTGGAGGAACTGCTGGTTCTGCGACAGAACAATTATTCAAAATCGAACTAACATATTCACTAAATCTAGGGCTTACTGAAAGAAACACCCTGAAAGCCTCTAGGCAAGATCACTTAGCTGGAACTGAACGTTATATTGATGCTCGTGCGTCTATAGAACAACAAGCAAGGGATTTATGGAGTAATTATAAACGCGATAAGGAAAACTCTGATTTCTTAAAAAACCAGGCTAATATCGCTAGCGAGTTCCTAGATTTAGCCCGAAAGGAACGTGAATTAGGTAATCGCACTTTAATGGATGTACTCTCTGGTGAAACTGCTTTGATTAATGCTAACAGTGATGCTGCGTCAACTGAGACTGACTTGAAATTGGATGTCTTTCGAATATTGAATATCATTGGCCTTTTGGATGCAGACGTTCTTGCGCCTAGCTAAAAATTAAGTAGCCTAAGGATTAAAGATATAACTTCTTAAATATTTAATACTGGTAAAAAATTAACTAGAATTTAAATTTTTAAGACTTTTAAAGAGCGGTAAAAAATACGTAAAATTTTTTAGGGGAACTTGCTTAAATAAATAAACATCGCGTGTTTCACCCCCGCTCTTGGAATGAATAAATACAATGAAAGAGCTTTTTGCCCGCCTCAAATATCGTCCCATAATTTTTGCAGAGATGTCCCTGGCATCGTTACTAGCAAGTATACTTGGACTTGCATCATCGCTATTTGTTATCCAGGTCCTCAATCGTTATGTCACTCATGGCGTGGATGCAACACTTACGACATTAGCGATTGGAACTATAATTGCTATTTTCTTTGAATTAGGGTTTCGTCAGGTGCGCCTTAATTTAGCAGCTATTGTTAATGCTCCATTCAATGAATCTTTGTCAAATTCATCATTTGCTTTGCTAACGGGTGCAAAATCATCCGCTTTTGATTCTCTTGCAATAGGTCTCCGTCAACAAATAATTACTGCTGCTGATACGATTCAAAATGCTTACTCTGCACCCAATGTGGCCGCTATTTTTGACGTCCCGTTTGCACTTATATTTGTCGGCGTGCTGTTTCTATTAAGTCCACCGATTGCAATTACAGTTCTTATTTTTCTAGTTACAATCTTTCTCATCTCCATATTAACCCTTGCTTCATTACGTAGGCCAATTAGCGATGTAACTATTATTAGTAGCAAGCGTAATGCCCTAATTAGTTCAGCTATAGATTCTGCCGACACGATTCGCGTGTTCAATGCTCAAGGATTCATAAAAAAACAATGGCGTAATGAAACGGATATTTTTCAAAAACTTCTCAGAATAGTTGCAGCAAGGCAGGGTCTTTTAGGATCTATCGGCACTAGCACCCAAGCATTAATGAGTGTTGCCGTAATAACCCTTGGAGCAGTCCTTGTTGTTAAAGGACAATTGGATATCGGTGGTATGATAGGCGCAAATATTCTAGCTTCTAGAGCGTTAGGGCCAATTCTAAAATTTGCTCAAATGGGAGAATCTCTAGCAAAAGCTCAACAAGCAAAAGTCCTACTACAAGAATTTTCCAAAATACCCTTGGAACGAAAAGAAGGCTCATCCCTTGGCCAATTTAACGGCAGAATGGAGTTTCAAGATATAGCCTTCAGCTACCCAGGACAACGAGCCCCTCTTTTTGAATCTCTTAGCCTTAAGCTAGAACCTGGAAGCCTTTTGCCTTTTTCTGGAGCAAATGGGACCGGGAAAACAACTCTGGCACGTATAATAGTAGGCTTATTAGAACCAACTCGGGGAAAAATCTTAATTGATGGTGTCGATATGGCTCAAGTTGCACCTGAATGGTGGCGCCAACAAATTATTTATCTTCCTCAAGAACCAAGTTTTTTAAGAGCCACCATCCGAGAAAACCTACAAACCATTGGGAAGACACTAGACGATGCAAAACTTAATGAATTGGCACGTACAGCAGGATTAAAAACCTTTATTGATCAAAGTCCAGATGGTTTTGATACACAAATAAAAAATAACGGTGCAGATCTTTCTTTAGGCATTAGACGAAGGATTGCCTTAGCCCGTGCCTTGGCATCCGATGGCATGTTAGTAGTTATTGATGATCCAACTGAAGGACTAGATGCCGAAGGTGCAGAAGTGGTCTGGGATGCTTTAAAAAATCTATCGAAGCGAGGACGGACTGTAATAGTTTTTTCGCATGACTCAAAGATTTTTTCAGCTGCACCTTACTATATGAACCTTAATACTAAGCCTGTACCAAGGCTAATAAGAAAAGAAACCGCCCCCTCAAAATCTTCCAGCAAAAAGTCAACGAAGGATAACAGTCAAAAAATGAAATCGATTAAGAAAGCACGAACATGAGCCAAAGACATGAGAACCCCTATGCAGTAAATGACGGTAAAGAAAGTTCAACGCATATGTTTTTTGTACTATGCACTTTTCTTGTTATTGCATTTTTTGCATGGAGTTATTTTGGGAAACTAGACGTAGTAAGCGCTGCTTCAGGAGAAGTTATCCCTTCTTCTCAAGTAAAACATGTCCAGCATCTTGAGGGTGGGATCGTAAGAGAGATATTGGTAAGAGAAGGTGATGAAGTAGAAAAAGGTCAGCCAATGGTTAGTCTAGAACCTGTCTCATCTGGTGCAGACGTTAAAGAACTAAATGTAAGAATGACATCTTTGCAAGTTGAAATTGCACGGCTTGCCGCTGAAGCTGCGGGTTTAAAAGAACCAAACTTTCCTGAAGATATCAAAAAAGGTTTTCCGGACCTAATAAAAGAAGCAAGGGCTTTTTTTAGAACGCGCATGGTACGCATCAGAAACCAGCTAGCTGGACAAAATCAAACAATTGATGAAGTTTCTGCACGAATTAAAAATAATCGCCAACAATTGGATTTACTTAATGAACAAATTGGGATTTCCAAAGAACTATTAAAAGACAAACTGTCTAACAGAATGCAACATCTAAATTTACTTAAGGAAGCATCACGTTTACAAGGGAAAATTGACGAAGATACTGCCGGTCGTAAAGAGGCATTGAACAAACTAGAAACAATTAGAGCCTCCTTCCGTGAAAAAGTTCAAGAAGACTTAGAAAAAAAACGTAGAGATCTGCAAGAGTATACAAATAGACAGAAAAAATTTGCAGACTCACTTGATAGAACTATTTTACGATCTCCTGTCAATGGTGTCGTGAAGTCACTTTTTGTAGCTACAATTGGTGGTGTAGTTGCCCCAGGAGCAACTGTAGCAGATGTGGTACCAAAAGGTGATCGCTTGATCATAGAAGCTAAATTACCAACCCAGGATATTGGCTACGTACATGCTGGGCAAGTCGCACTTGTAATGCTTAGCTCGTCCGATGCTGGTCGTTTTGGTAGCTTAATCGGTAAAGTTCTATCCATTAGTCCAGATACAATTGAGAGCGCAGATGGTATCCCTTATTATAAAATCAGGATATCAACCACTGAAACTTTTTTTCAACGTGAAAATGTTAAATATCGCCTGGTACCTGGAGTTCAAGTTACAGCTTCCATCCGAACGGGAAAACGTTCTGTTCTGGCGTATTTGGCAGACCCATTCCTTGGCTCATTCAAAACGGCATTAAGAGAAAGATAAAAAAAACTGTTAGTACATAATACGTAGTTCAAAATTAAACCTGACTTATAAACTTCTGAAATTTTTCAGTTAATTCTTCAGTTGCAGCATTTAGAAGTCGCTTTCCTATTTCTTTATTTGCTAATCCAGGATTAGAGCCTATGCGCCCATCAGGAAATCGCCTTCGGTAATCATCGGCATCGTAAATAGGTCCATCGGGTGCGCATTCTGGGCTCATAGGAATAGCAGCTATACGCTTTGCCTCTTCAGGATAACCATAGTAAGTAAGAGCCACTTCAGACGGTGTTGCGTGACGTCCTTCCGCCTTCCCAAATTCTTCATCTGCAATCTTGGTTACGCTTCTAATTTTCCACCAGTTATGCAGCTCGCACCGAACTTCCGGTTTTTTCTCACCCCTTACACTAAAACTTCTTTCTGCATAAATCTCAGCAAAAGCAGCATGTAAAGTTGGAGTATTACCACCATGACCATTTATAAAAAAGAATCTATTAAACCCATGCTGTGATAAAGAATTTATCATATCACTAATGACAGCAATTAAAGTAGTAGGCCGAAGCGCCATAGACCCAGGAAACCTTAAATGATGTTGTGCCATCCCAACGTTAATAGTAGGTGCAATCATAACTTCTAGTGTTGCGGCCATAGACCCAGCGATTAGTTCAGGACAAAGGGCATCAGTTCCTATGAAACCAGTTGGCCCATGTTGTTCAGTAGATCCTAAAGGCATTATTATAGCTGAAGATTTTTTCAAATAATCTTCGACTTCAGTCCAAGAGCAAAGTTGTAACCTCATATACCACCCTTCCCTTTAATTGAATTTGATTAATTTGTGAACTTTGTAATTTCAAAGTAATGAAAGTGTAGTTTCAGATTAGATTATGTTAGAAAAAAAGTTATAATTAAACAAACAGGTACCATGCCTTCCTTCACACAACAAAGGAAAGTGGGAAAAGAAAGCACCAGATAACTGGTTAACTCTCTTTCGCCAACACCTTATTTAAAAGCTCTATCTTAAAAACCAGATAGAAACCGTGATCGTTGGATTTATTCCGAAACGACCAAATTCTCAGCTGATGACTTGCCGTTTTGGCCAGGCACTAGCTCGAATTCAACTTTTTGGCCTTCGTTAAGGGTCGTCAGACCAGCCCGCTCAACTGCGGAAATATGTACAAACGCATCTTTAGACCCATCTTCTGGCTCGATAAAACCGTAGCCTTTGGTTGGGTTAAACCATTTCACAGTACCAGTAGTCACTTCTTTAGTCCTTCGTTAATTATAAATGTGCCCTTTAAAAAAAACCGGGCGGTAATAAAAGTTCTTATATGTCACATATTTTCAAGGAAACCCCATTAACTGCTTGAGCATTTAGTTAGATTTACGATGTTCATCTGTAACATTAGTAGTAAATGTTATCATTCAAGGGCAAAGCGCAAGAAAAAAAACATAAATATTATATATTTAAATTTAAATTTAAATTTTCTTTTAGTGTGAAAAACATAATTATTTATGAAATTTAGGGTTAAATCGTAATAATTTTAGTATTAATAATTGCCTATTATTTTTTATAGCTCGAAAACTTTTGATAGTTTTGAATATTTTTCAGACTTGAATTTTACCTACTCCGTCCCTATTCCGACCTAGCAAAATCGTTAGGATAATGTAAGCTGTACTACATGAATAAATCTCCAGGCGATCGGAATTCCTTTTTAGCGGCTGGTATTGAGCAATTGCGGGCCGGCAAATTCGACACTGCCGAAGTTCAATTTAAAAAGGCATTAGCTATTAATTCTAATGATTTAGATGCTTTGCACCTTATTAGCATTGTCTTCCATCAGTCTGGGCGCTCCGATGAAGCAATAAATTGTATTCAAAAGGCCGTTGATCAAGACCCATCAAATGTAAAATTTCTTAATGATTTAGGCTTAATACAGCTTTCTGTTGGCCAATCAGAAAAAGCCCTAAAATGCTTCCGTAAAGTTTTAAAAAAAATTCCTGATGAACCTGCCATCCATCTAAGCTTGGGGAATGCGTTAAAAGATTTAGGGAAAATGGAAGATGCAATTAATGCCTATCGCCAAGCATTGGCAATAAAGACCGAATACCCGGAAGCTTATTTCAATTTAGCTAATGTACAACATGCAACCGGAAAAAAAGAAGATGCTCTTGAATCTTATAATAAAGCAATAAACTTAAAACCTGATTTTCCCCAAGCTATTTGCAATAGGGGCAATGTCCTAAAAGATTTAGGGCGCCTTGAGGAAGCAGCAAATGATTACGAGTCATTCATTTCCCGCTGGCCCGACCTTGCCCTCGCAGAAGCATATGTAACTCTAGGAGATACACAGCGAGATTTGGGTTATTTGGATGAGGCTGTCAAGAGTTACAATCAAGCTCTAAAACTTAATCCTAAATTTTCCGCAGCCCATAACAATCTTGGCCTTTTATTACTCGAACAAGGGCGAGCAGATGAAGCCGTGTCCTGTTATCAAAAAATCTTAAATTTCAATCCTGAAAATCATCTGGCACAAAGAAATATTGGAAGGGCGTTTCAAGAAAAAAGAAATTTTGAACAAGCCATTATCAATTACAGAAAAGCATTAACCTTAAATCCTGACGACACCTTGTCTATGTACCATCTGGGTTGCTGCTATGAAAATTATAATAACAAGGAGGAAGCAATTAATTGTTTTAAGTCGATTTTAAAAGATGATCCTGAGGATATTAAATTTGGTGTGAATCTGCGTCTTGCTTCACTTGGGGTAATAGATGTGCCCGAACAAACCCCAACTGGATTCATGAGGAATAAATATAAACTTAAAGCACCAAATTGGAATGACAGCTACCCTGGACATAAAGTGATTTTGGATGCCTTCAAGCTAAATAACAATCCTAATGATGGTTTATCTATTCTAGATGTTGGTTGCGGAACCGGTAGCTTAGGTCCGCACCTAAGGCAATATGCAAAAAAATTAGTTGGCATTGATATCTCCAAAGAGATGATGGAAAAAGCATTTGATAGAGATCTTTATGATGAGCTACAAATTATTGATATTTTAAAATATTTGTCCAATAAATCAGAAGCCTTTGATGTGATCATAGCTAGCGCTGTTTTTATTCATTACTCCAATTTGCAATCCGTTTTGGAACATTGTTGGCAATCTCTAAGAAATGGTGGAGAATTAATTTTTACTCTATTCTTATGCAAAGAAGATGATTTTAAAATCAATCATGTCAATTTTTTTTCTCATGGATGCAATTATATTAAAAACATTGCGGTTGAAACCCGTTTTTCCATAGAGTTTCTAGATTGTGATATCATTATGGAATATAGCAAAGCAAAGCCAATAAAAGGGTTGGTTTGTTTGATGCGAAAAACTAAAAACTGAAGTTTACACCTACGCCACCACCAATATTTTTTTGCCTGCTATCTGAAATTTGATGTTGAATATGCGCAAAAGCAAGCCCATTTGGAATTTTATATTGAAGATCGAGATTTCCTGAAATGGAAACCTCTGAATGATTCCCACCGGAAAATTTAACTTGTGATTTTTTAATTTTGTACTCTTGTTGCTTTCCTTCAAGCACTTTTCTGTGTTCGATTTCAGCCCCTAGATTGACACTTATTTTTTCATTCAGTCTATGGGATATCTGTTCTCGTAGATATATACTCTCTTGAACTAGACTCCGATCCTCCCAGAAAAAAATATTACCCTCATTATAATCACCTATGTGTGAGCTACTTAAAGTAAAACCAAGTTCAGTCTGCGACTTATCATTAGCATCTAGATCAATACTGTATGTTAAATTTCCACCAGCGATAGACTCATAACTATAATAATTTGCATCCAGATCCATCACTCCTGACGTTGTTGTATTTGTTAGTATTTTACGATTACTTTGATTGTGGCTAACACCCCCAAGAATGAACCCTTCCGTAGATAATTTACTAATGCTAGAAAAAGGTTTTTTGGTATAACTAATACCCATTAAAAATCCTTTTTTATCAATTTCGTGATCACCTTGTATAGAGAGTTCACTGAACTCTATTGTCGTTAGAAACTTTACATCAGTAGATAATGGTTGGACAAAGTTCACACCCCATGAAGTGGTATCATATTCGAGTAAATTTAGTGATTCTTCTCTTTCAGTTTTATATCCAAACGTTTCAATCCAGCTTTTACCAGATCCATCAACCTTAAAATTTGTCATATAACGGCTTAGCATTGCACGCAAATTTGAAACCCGAACCCCCAAAAGCTCATCCACAGTCTCTTGCGCGCCTAGACCAACCGAACCTGCCGACCCCTTCACAACAACATTTCCACTAAGGTCCTCTAGAGAGAGATCCCCAACTGTTTCATAAAAATATGCTTTTCCAAATCCATGGGATAGCTGGAGTTTGTTTCCAGTACCATTTGATACAATACGGCCCACAACTATCCCTCCATCTTTTAATAGGAGTGTGCTATTATCCCCTTTTAGATTGATTGCGTTATTTGATGGACTGGTATCATTTCGTATTTGTCCGCTATTGATTAGGGTACCGGCAGTCCCGAGTTCGATGGTCTCCTGAGCAGCATCAGCCGTAGAAGTTTTTACAATAACCCCGGTACTTAAATTATTGATTACCATATATGAATCATTTCCTGTAACAGGGGCAATTGCATGGCCCGTACCGGTTACTTCGATTTGGCCATAGTTATTAATTGTTATTTTTGATGCCGTGTTAACAGACTTTATAGTATTATTTTGCGATGTAATCGTACCACCAAATTTATTTGTAATAGTAGCTCCTGAGGATGCCCCCTCAAGTTCAATCGTTTTGTTAACAGCACTTATAGTTCCAGAGTTTATAACTGTCAGATTAGTTGAATCCGTTCCATCTATTGCTTGATTATTGTTTACAGATACGGTCACCCCACTTCCAATGATTACAGTTGCACCACCAATACTATCAACTGAAATACCGTTATTATTTCTACCGGTTGTATTAGCGTTAATAGTAAGAGTCACACCATTTGTATCAATATTTTGTTGGGTGTTTGTATTGGCAATTGTTATCTCTGTATCAACGCTGATATCTGCTGCTAAGACGTAACCTATCTTATTCAAGTTAGCGACAACCAGAA
Source organism: Pseudomonadota bacterium (assembly GCA_036337015.1). Lineage (GTDB taxonomy): Bacteria > Pseudomonadota > Alphaproteobacteria > Rhodospirillales > Casp-alpha2 > Casp-alpha2. The sequence continues at coordinate 222,358 of JAYZEZ010000005.1, forward strand.
TATGAAAAACAATTAGACATAAAACTCTATTTAACCACATCTTATAATGGGGCCTTTTAATCTTTAGGACTTTAGCTATCTACCTGAATCTAAAATATTTTTATAATATTTCATATTAAAAATATATCATTTTTAGTCTTGTAAATAAGCGTTGCCAAAGAAATGGTGCCCAGGGGCAACTTAATCTCCTATCATAGGCATCAGGTTAGACTATGAATCCAACTAATACAGTAACTTAGGAATCCCTGAGTTCACTGTAAAGAGGCATCTGTGGTCTACAGTTTGGTCTACAGTTTCTTCTGACCACTTCGGCACACTCAGGCACCCCTTTAGACACCCCCTAGAATCCATTTTAAGAGTCATACAGACTCATCTCTGTTTGTTGAATCTTAGGTATCCTAATGGTGCTGATGATTCTGTATGAGTCACCTAGGGGTTACTAGAGATGCTTAGGTAAGGGGGGCCATAGAGAGAGTTGGGATATCTTTATATATACTCAAAGACACATGCGATGGGATTTGGATTTAGGATTATGTTCGCTTTTTATGCTAGGGTTTTAGGATGAAAACCCTAACCACCACACTTTGCCTGACGATTGCTGTGCTTCTTGGGAGTAAGGGGGTGAGTTGGATTGTTTATTACCGAAAGGTTTAAATAGGAGGATATAATGATGACTAGGTACGCTAAAATTTTAATGGGCGGAATAGTTTGTTTAATTTTTTCCAGCAGTGTCCAAGCAGAACCAATTTATCATGAAAAATTTTACCCAGATGGTTCTGGTCCATTCCCTGCAGTCATAGCGCTACACACCAGTGGTGGTTTCAAAACAGTAAAACATCTTATCCAAAGGTATGTTGATGATGGATTTGCCGTTTATGCCCCAGATTTTTTTAAAAGGCACGGTCTGACCCCAAGAAAAAGAATGAAAACATTTGATCGTTTTAGAGAAGACATAGAAAAAGATTTGTCCGAAATTGTCGCTCTTATGAAAAAAGATCCTAAGGTCCAGGAAAAAAATGTTTTTGCTACAGGTTTTTCCAACGGAGGATTCTGGGTTGGTTATTTAACGGGAAGTTCAAAAGTGAGTGCTGGTGTTGCGCATTATGGCGTTTGGAAAGCAAATTTTGGAAGGGAAATGACAAATCCATATCCCATGAAATATTTCTCAAAATCAAGCACCCCAATATTGGCGTTACATGGTGGTGGTGACAGCGTCCAAAGGATTAAGTTTGCTGAGGAAGCGTGGGACGAATTAAGGAGCAGAGGAGCGAGACTTGAAACCCATGTTTATCCACATGCCGATCACGCATGGGATCGAAAGAACTATAAAAAACACCCTTACGATGAAGTTGCTCAGAACGCTGATAAAGATTCTCATAAACGAACAATAGAATTCTTTAAGAAATATATGAAATAAATAAATTAGGATATTTATCTAAAATGACCTTATTCAGACCAAAAACTGCTCAATGAGCTTGCCCGAGAATGTGTCCGTAAGAAATACAAAGGGTGTTGAGTCATAGAAAGTAACGAACAATCAATAACGTGCTACTTCTGTTTTGAAACATTTGAAGTTGATCTGGGAATTGACCAAACATTTAGTGGTCATAATACTGAGATATATGACTGTGTCGTATGCTGCAATCCCAACAAGATAGACTACGAAGTTTATGAAGGTGAAGTTAGCACTGTAATTGTCGGCGATGGAAACGAATAAGCATCCAGATGCAGACACCCTGAATGGGATTATCCTCCTCCTAACTCTGTAGCTGAAAGTATCCTAAAGGCCGTCTGTAGTCGGTGATGAATAGGTCTAAAAACCATAGTCAAAGAGACTTACTCTCCAATATTTCTAAAGTTAAAATCTGTTACGGGTTATAGAGAGACGTTGGCGCCTCTTTGGTATACAGTTTGGTCTACACTCCAATCGTCTCATTTAGAGAAACATTGGAATTCAGTAGTTTAACCTGAGTGTTACCGGAGAAATGGTGCCCAGGGGCGGAATTGAACCACCGACACGAGGATTTTCAGTCCACTGCTCTACCAACTGAGCTACCTGGGCTTTTCCCCAAAAGGGAAGAGGTCTTTATAAATTGAAAGATCCATTTAAACACGAAAAGCGCTTATAGAAGAAATCCTTAATTGTGTCCAGCATAGCTACATCCTCTGATAAAAACAGTCTGTACCTAAGTCTTTTTTTAATCATCTTCGACTACAGCAAAATTACTGTCACTAGGAGCTTCATCGGTAGGAATTCTATATTTACCATCAAGCCAACGTCCCAAATCCAAATTGGAACAACGACCTGAACAAAATGGTTTAAATTTATCCAAAGTTGGCTTACTGCAGATAGGACAACAACTTTTTTTTATGGGAACAATTTTATTCTTGTTTTTTTCACTCATGTCCTAATTTCTCCATACCGAAGAACACCTCATACTGGCCTTCTAAAAAAGTTCGATCAGCCTCAAGATTAATGATAAGTCCTAGTTTATCCTGCACTTCAGAAAGGGCGGTCGCCGCAGTTGCATTGCCACCACTCTTTCCCTCAAACTGTTCAATTATTTTTTCCTGCGCGCGTATCAAAACACCATCCTTACCTCTATTATAAACACAATTACGAAACTCTGACATAACTTGACGCAATGCGTCTAAAGCACAGCTTTCAGCAGATTTACTTTTTTCCAATAACTCTGAACCGTTAACAATTTTTTCAAGTGACAAACCAATTCGCTTTCGTGTCATCTCTACTAATCCCAAACGAGTAAAACCTGCTATATTAACACCTAATGGATCATTGAAAGCAGCCTCTTTCAAAGTTTTTAAAACCGTCTTCTTATGAAAATTCTTTTTAAGTGAAACGAAATCGACAACAATTAATCCTGAAAGATTACGAAGCCGTATCTGAAGTGCTACTTCCGTAGCTGCTTCTAAATTAACATTAAAAGCTGTCTGCTCACGAGAAATTCCATCGGCGTTACCTGTATTGACATCAATAGTACATAATGCCGGAGTATTACTTATTATCAGATATCCTCCTCCCATAAGATCAACTTTAGTTGAAAATGCAATTTCGATTTGCTCCGCAATTCCATAATATTCAAAGATATCACCTGGGCCTTTATAGCTTATTATACTGGCTTTCGACCATGGGAAATGAACATTGCAGTATTCCTTGATACCGCAAAAGGTATCAGCACCGTCTACAATAACTTCTTTCAATTCCCCATTATTAAAGTCTCGGATAGATCGACAGGCTAGATCAACCTCTCCATATACTAGGTCAGGTGGGTTAATTTTAATAATATCTTTTTGAATTTTCCGCCAACACTCAATAAGGAGTGTAGCATCTTTATCTATTTCTTTTTCTAAAGCTTCAACTGCGTTAGTGCGGACGATAAATCCACCGTCCTTAGGCGTAAGATTACTCGTAATTTTAAAAAGGTAATCAATTTTTTTTTGATTTGTTATACGTCGAGATACAGAAATTCCAGTTCGAAGAGGTCTGAAAACTAAATACGTTCCTAATAGGTGGATATGCGTTGTCAATTTAGCCCCCTTGCCCTCAACTGGATCACTCAAAACCTGAACAAGTATGGAATCTCCTTCATTTATAAAATCACTAATACAACCACCTGTTTTTCCTTCTGGACGAACCTCTGGCAATGCCAAAAATCCATCTTGAAATTCTCCAATTGAAACAAACGCAGCTTCCAAATTTCTTTTTAATACCTGTACGCGACCTAAATAGATGTTACCGACAAGGCTCGGCCTACCAGTCCGGTCTATATGAAGTTCAACCAGTCGCTCATCAGACAATAAAGCTGTATGAGTTTCACCAGGAGATTTGCGAATAATTATTTTTTCAACTGACATCGCAATCTAATCAGATCTGAACCCTGAGCCACGAATTAGTGATGCAGTCTCGGCAAGTGCCAGTCCAACCACATTGGAGTACGATCCTATTATTTTAGGCACAAGTGCCGCAGCTGCTCCTTGGATAGCATAAGCCCCGGCCATGCCCTTCCATTCACCTAACTCGATATAAGTGTCTATCTCATCTCTGTCGAGACGTTTAAATACTACTGCAGTTGATACTAAACGTGTTCTTTTTTGGCCATCAGGAGAGATCAAACAAATACCTCCATACACGCGATGCCTACGCCCAGATAACAGTTTGAGAAACAAACGAGCTTCTTTTTCGTTTGAGGGTTTGCCAAGGATACGTCGCCCACAAGCAACTGTTGTATCAGCGCCTAAGATCCAAAATTTAGGATATTTTTTTGCAACTGTTAAAGATTTAGAAATGGCCAGCCGTTTTACTAGTTCAGCTGGTTTTTCTCCAATGATTGGCATTTCATTTATTGAAGCTGCAACAACTTTGCTAGGATTGATTCCAATCTGCGACAACAAATTAAGCCTCCTTGGTGACGCCGAGGCAAGAATCAAGTCAGCATTCACAACGAAGCCCGATTATTTAAAACGGAAAGTGATCCGGCCTTTAGTTAGATCATAAGGGGTCATTTCAACATTGACCCGATCTCCGGCCAGCACTCGAATACGGTGCTTACGCATTTTTCCTGCAGTATGTGCTAGAATTTCATGATCGTTATCTAATACTACCCGGAACATTGCATTTGGTAGTAATTCGGTAACTGTTCCTGAAAATTCAAGTACTTCTTCTTTCGCCATAAATTCCTCTTTGCATTAAACGCGGCTCATAAAGAACTTCATAGTGGTCATAGGTCAAGAAAAAACTAGTGTTTTTAAAATTAAATAACTTAGATATCTACAACTTTAGCCTGAGGAAAACGAGCCTTTATGCGTAACAACAACTGATCCCTTACCTTACGATAAGCGTCAAGTATAGTATCTCTATTTTCAGATTCAATAAGAGATGGATCAAACGTATTCCAAAACTCTACATCGCAAGCCATAATTCGGGTCATTTCTATGGCTTTATGTTGAGCTTCCGGGGATAGCGTAATTACTAAATCATAATAGGAATCGTCTAGGTCATCAAACGATTTTGGGCTATGACAGGAAATATCTATTCCAATTTCATCCATCACGGCCACACTAAACCCGTCAATTTCCTTTGGACGAACACCAACAGAATCGACAAATATTCGATCTCCCTGCAAAAATTTCAACAACCCTTCAGCCATTGGCGAACGAATAGAATTCATGTTACATGCAAATAATACAGCAGATGGATAATCCATAATCTATTCACACCTTAATATGCAAAACACAAATTAGAGTGAACAAACCTCTTGCTGTACGCTTATCTAATTCTACCTTTCCAACAAGACGATCACGTAATATATCTGCTCCTTCGTTATGCAAGCTCCTTCGACCTACGTCTAAGGTTTCAATACGCGAGGGAGGAGCTGATTTAATAGCTTCAAAATAGCTCTCACAAACAATAAAATAATCTTTGACAATGCCACGAAAAAGATTCATTGACAGGTTAAAACGATCGACTTTATCACCATTCTCCAACGCGATATTGAAAACTAATCTATTTTCTTTAATGCTTAAACTCAAAACAAATGGACCATTTAAGCTTCCATTGGGTTTGAAATAATTTTCATCTAAAAGGTCGTAGATAGTTACATTTCTCTCATGCACTACGTGAGGAGGGCGTCGAGTAACATTCTTTTCATCGAGATGAATATTAGAGATGTAGTAATTCTTAGGCACGTAGCCACTACTTTCCTTAGCTATCTATATCTTCCTGTCGGTTAAGACGAATCCTAAGCGAATAACCATGTGCGTCCAATCCTTCGGCTTTTGCTAAAGAAACTGCAGCAGGCCCTAATTTAGCTAAAGCGGATGCGTCACTACCAATTATGGAGGTGCGCTTAAGAAAATCAAGCACTCCCAGACCAGAAGAAAAGCGCGCTGAACGCCCTGTAGGTAGCACATGATTTGTACCAGCAATATAGTCACCTAAGGCTTCAGGCGAGTAACGACCTAAAAAAATAGCTCCAGCATTGCGAACTTTTACAGCTAAATCTTTGGGACTCTCTGTTGCTATTTCCAAATGTTCTGGAGCTATTTGATCAGTAAGTGCAACCGCATCATTTAAGTCGCTAACAACAATAACAGCACCAAAATCTTGCCAACTGGAAGCCGCAATTTGTGCCCGATCTCCGTGTTTAAGTTGACTTTCGACGGCTCTTTCAACTGCAATAGCAAATTCATCATTATCAGTAATTAAAATCGATTGAGCATTCGGATCATGTTCTGCTTGAGATAAAAGATCAGCTGCAATCCATGCCGGATCATTTTGAGCATCCGCAATCACTAGGATCTCGGATGGCCCTGCTATCATATCAATTCCAACCGTCCCAAACACTTGACGCTTAGCTGCAGCTACATAAGCATTTCCAGGGCCAATAATTTTATCCACCAGATTAATAGTTTCTGTGCCGTAGGCCAGTGCACCGATAGCCTGCGCCCCACCGACACGATATATTTCATCAATTCCAGCAATAGAGGCTGCCGCTAAAACCATTGGGTTGATTTCACCATCTGGTGTTGGTACCACCATAGCCAAGCGTTCAACTCCTGCGATTTTTGCAGGCAACGCGTTCATTAACACTGATGATGGATAAACAGCAGTTCCTCCAGGGACATACATCCCAACACTTTGTATGGGAGTCCAGCGATATCCTAAGTTTATTCCTACATCATCAATATAATCTAAATCTTCAGGCACTTGATGCTGATGGTAAGCAGTGATCCTATTAGCAGCTAGTTCTAAAGCCTCCAAAACATCTGATGAACATTTGTCCCGAGCACTAGAAATTTCATCAAACCTAAAGGCCATAGTTGATGGGTCCAGGTCATAATTGTCGAACCTCGAAGTATATTCAATTACTGCTGCATCCCCACGGTTTTTCACATCTGTTAAAATTTTGCTTACCGCTGCATTTACATTAGAACCAGAGCCACGTTTGGCACCTAAAAATCTTTGAAATGCGCTTTCAAATCCCGGGTCGTTAGATTTAAGGCGAGTTGCCATTAAGTGCCTCCTGGAATTTTTTGATCCAGTAGCCTATTTCATCTGGACGAGTTTTCCATGCAGCTCGATTGATAGCAAGACGTGACGAAATAATTGAAATCAATTCAACCTCAACTAAACCATTTGCTTTTAAAGTCTCACCCGTTGAAACTAAATCTACTATACGACGGCAGAGACCAAGTTGCGGAGCCAATTCCATTGCTCCGTTAAGTTTAATACAATTAGCTTGCACACCCCGTGAAGAAAAATGTTTCTTTGTGAGCGTAGGATATTTAGTCGCTACACGAACACTACTCCATTTACTTGGACTGTCGGCATCAAGCATTTCTTCAGGCTCAGCAACGACTAGACGACATTGTCCTAAACCTAAATCTAACGGTGAATATATTTCTTGATAATCGAATTCCATTAATACATCGTTCCCACATACACCAAGATGAGCGGCACCAAAAGCAACAAATGTTGCAACATCAAAGCTCCTCACTCTAATAATATCTATTTCGTTTAGATTTGTACCAAATCTCAATCGACGATCATCTGGATCGTAAAATGCTTCTTCTGGCTCTATACCGGCAAGGCTGACTATAGGCATCACTTCTTTAAGAATACGCCCCTTAGGCAAAGCCAGAACTAATTTTTCATTAACGCGTAACATATGAAAGAACCTTAAATCGAATACAAATTCATATTATAAGCTATGGAATTGCCGCCTTAATAAGGGTATTTTAGTTAATTAGCCAGGAAAAGGAGCTTATTCTTTTATACGACAAATCTCAGCACCACACGCATTGAGCTTTTCTTCCAGACGCTCGTAACCCCTATCCAAATGATAAACCCTATTAACAATTGTCTCACCAACAGCTGTTAACCCAGCCAAAATTAAAGAGACAGAGGCACGTAAATCTGTAGCCATTACTTGTGCACCGGATAGTTGACCAACTCCACGAACTATCGCGGAAGATCCATGAACATTAATATCTGCTCCCATTCTACATAATTCAGGTACGTGCATAAAACGATTTTCAAAAATTGTCTCGGTGATCATGGATGCCCCTTGAGCAACTGACATGAGTGTCATAATTTGTGCTTGCATATCTGTTGGAAATCCCGGGTATGGTTCAGTCATCATGTCCGCCCCCATTAACGGACCATTGATCCTTGAAACTGAAATATCATCTCCTTTATTTTTAATTGTGACACCGGCGCTAGCCAAAAGTTTAAAAACTGCTTCCGAAAGCTCCGCACGAGCACCTACTAAAGTTACATCGCCTCCGGTAATTGCTGCTGCTATTGCATAAGTTCCCGCTTCTATACGATCAGGTACGACTGAGTATTCGGTACCATTAAGCGAATTTACCCCCTGAATGGTTAATGTGTCTGTACCTATACCTTCTATCTTAGCGCCCATAGAAACCAGGCAATTAGCTAAGTCGGAAACTTCTGGCTCGCGAGCAGCATTTGCCAACACTGTTTCTCCACTAGCCAAGCAAGCTGCCATAAGAAGATTCTCAGTTCCCCCAACAGTTACCATTGGAAATACTATCCGCGTTCCAATTAGACCTTTCTTTGCTTTTGCTTCAATATAACCCTCTGTTAATTCAATTTTCGCGCCAAGTTGCTCCAATGCCTTTAAGTGTAAATCTATAGGACGAGTACCTATTGCGCAGCCTCCAGGTAAAGACACCCGCGCAAGTCCAGTCCTTGCTAACAATGGGCCCAGCACAAGAACTGAAGCACGCATCTTACGCACGAGGTCATAGGGTGCAATGGTCTGATTTATATCCTTTGCATTGAAACTCAGCACTCGCCCCAAATTGTCATCTAGGGATACATCACCTTCAATAGAAATACTAACACCCAACTCACATAGTAGATTTTCCATAGTTGAAATATCAACTAAATGGGGCAGATTCGATAACGTCAAATTCTTGTCTGTTAATAAACAAGCAGCCATCAATGGCAAAGCTGCGTTTTTAGCACCTCCGATAGGAATTACACCTTGAATGGGAAAGCCGCCGCGAATTTTTAAGCGATCCATGAAGTCTCCAGCCTAATAACAGTATAGGAACTAAATATCTTGGTTAAGAAAATAAACTCTTCATTTATTTGCCCCGAGGACTATGACGGATATGAGCTTGAACTTTCCGTTTATTCAAGTTCTTTCGTAATTGTTGTGCCAAACGATCACCACGACCCGGAGAACTTTTTTCCCCAGGAATATTTTTTATCGGTAAATCGGAAGGGTTAGCACCCGGCCGACCCGGCTTACGTCTTTTTGCCATCTTTAACGCCTCCTAATGGAGAGAATCGATAAAACATGTTGATATACTGACACTTAATCGTCAACTCTTACACTACCACCCTTGCGCGGTCATAAGGCCTATGGCATTGTTCCGCCGCTTTTCCTATTGCCGCCGTAGCTCAGGGGTAGAGCGCGCCCTTGGTAAGGGCGAGGCCAGTGGTTCAATTCCACTCGGCGGCACCATAATAACTAGCAATTACCTATATTATCTTCTTCATTAAATTAATAATTTTTTTAATCATTTTAAGTTTCAATTACATTCTTTTTAAAAACACGACCTTGGTGCACATAGTTCAAATATGATACATAATCGCTTAAAGAAAGTTTTAAGGAGCAAAGACATTGAAATATTTACATACCATGCTCAGGATTAGCGATATTGATGCGTCACTTGATTTCTTCAAAGTACTTGGACTTAATGAAACTCGACGAAAAGATAACGAGGCTGGTCGCTTCACATTGATTTTCTTATCTGCTGACGAAACACCGGAGGCAGAAATTGAGCTTACATATAATTGGGAGCCTGAGAATTATACGGGGGGACGTAATTTTGGTCATATCGCTTTTGGCGTAAATCACATATATCAAACTTGCAACCGGTTAATGGAAAATGGAATTATTATTAATCGTCCACCTCGAGATGGTCGCATGGCATTTGTCCGTTCTCCAGATGGAATTTCCATCGAACTTCTTCAGGCGGGTAATCCTTTAACACCAGAAGAACCTTGGATTTCTATGGAAAACGTAGGCAAATGGTAGATTTTTACTTCTAATCTCTAACTATGAATAAAAGCCCGCAGAGACGAGAAAGCAATTTAATAAAAAAATCGCATTCGCTAATTGGACCCAGCGACCCACCAGCATTTGAAATATTCAACGAAAGCCGAAGCAGTAAATTATTACTTGTATGCGACCACGCGAGTACGAACGTTCCAAAAAAACTCAAAAATCTAGGTATAGATAAAAGTCAATTTAAGCGCCATATAGCATATGACATTGGCGCTGCTGAAGTCACTCGTAAATTAGCATATAAATTGAATTCAACAGCAATAGTTTCGGGTTATTCTAGACTAGTAATTGATCTCAATAGACCACCTGGAGATTTTGAATCAATACCTGAGATTAGTGACAATATCAGCATACCTGAAAATCAAGGACTAACAGATAGCGACAAAAGCTTAAGAATTTCCAGTTTCTTTAAGCCCTATCATGATGCTATTAAAAAAACTCTAATCAAATTATCCGATAACGATAAACAGCCAGTATTATTTTCTATTCACAGTTTTTCTCCAAATTATGGAGATAAGCCTAGGCCTTGGGATATAGGAGTATTGTGGAATCGAGATCCACGAATTGCCTTGCCACTAATAGAAAAACTTAACCAATATGGCCTAAATGTTGGTGACAACTTACCCTATTCTGGACTGGATCTCGCGTATACAATTGATCTACATGGTACAGCCGCTGGAATCGCAAACTGCGTTGTTGAGATAAATCAGAGTCAAGTTCAGAATAAAGTAGGAATTATGCGATGGGTTAATGTTCTTTCAAAGGTTTTAGAAGAAATTTTAAAAATGGATTCTTTATATCAACATAGGCAGTACTAAAAGTAATGTTTTCTGAACCATCTTTTACTATTGGAATTGAAGAAGAATATCTGTTAGTCGATAAAAAGACGCGAGACGTTGCTAACAATCCCCCTGAAGACCTTTTTAAGGACTGTCAATCACAAATCCAAGGAATAGTATCCCATGAATTCCTGAAGGCACAAATTGAAGTCAATACTGAATGTTGTAAAAATATTGCTGAAGCTCGTAAAAATTTAAAACAGATGCGTACCATCGTCGCCGAGGTCGCTGATAGGTATGGCCTGGCCCCAATCGCTTCTTCAACCCATCCCTTTTCTCGTTGGCAAGAACAGATTCGCACAAAGAAAAAACGTTACGATATTCTAGCACATGACCTCCAAGCTGTTGTACGACGTTTAATGACTTGTGGTATGCATGTACATATAGGCATAGATGACGATGAATTGCGTCTCGATTTAATGAATCAAGTCAGCTACTTCCTACCACACTTTTTAGCCTTTTCAACTTCTTCTCCTTTCTGGCAGGGTGAAAATACTGGCTTAAAGTCCTATCGCTTGAGCGTCTTTAATGAATTGCCAAGAACTGGACTACCAAATACTTTTGAATCGTGGCCAGAATTTCAACGTCATGTTAATGCTCTTATCCAAGCAGATTTAATTGAAGATGCTTCAAAATTGTGGTGGGATATTCGACCGAGCCACCGTTTTCCTACTCTAGAAATGCGTATAGCTGATGTTTGTACAAGTTTAAACGATGGAATTGCAGTAGCAGCTTTATATTTGTGCGTGCTGCGAATGCTCTATCGATTAAAGAAAGATAATCAACGTTGGCGCAAATATGCACCTATGCTAATAGAAGAAAACCGTTGGCGTGCTCAGCGTTATGGCTTGGACGAAGGATTGGTGGATTTTGGAAAAGGAGCGATAGTAACTTGCTCTGAACTTTTAGAAGAAATTATTGAATTGATAAAAGAAGACTACGAAGCCCTTGGCTGCAAAAAAGATATTGAACATCTGCGTGCTATTTTAGCAAGAGGAACAAGTAGCCACCGCCAATTAGAAACCTATAATGCCAGCATCAAAAGAGGGAGAAGCAAAGACGAAGCACTAGTCGATGTTGTCGATATGTTGATCTTTGAAACACGCAATACCGATTAAATAATTCACAGCCATTCAGCCTTTAAAATTGTAATAGTTCAAGTAGCACTCTCTGCTTTCTCAATAGCTAGTTGCAGAGACGCTAGCAAGGCCCTACCAACTTCGCCCCCATCACCATCAACTTTCTCCCGAAGCACAGCCCTCATTGCGTCTACATGTGACTTTACTACTTCAACAGCAATATTATCTTCACTGCAGCCTTCTACCGTAGTATCATAGAGCATCTTTCCGAATGTCGTAATCAGCGGATAACCAAATGTTCCACCTTGCCCCCTAAGTTCTAATGCCAATAAATTCATTTCAGAAAAAATTTTAGCCCTTCCAATTCCTTCTTCATCTTCAAGAGCTTTTTTACATAGTTCTGACAATTCCTTTACATATTCCATTGCCCACACAGAAAAATCATCAGCACCACGTTCCATCTGTTCTTCTGCTTCATTTAAAAGATCCTTAGGAATTTCTGCTGGTCCAACTAAACCACCCCCAACTTTTTCTTTCAGTGCGTTTGGAAGTCTAAAATACCAAACATCAGTTGCTGTTTTTGGTTTAACTACCTTTTCTTGGGAATATACAATCGTCACGTCTTTATCATTTTTTACACGTCTTTCTTGAGTGACCTCAACTTTTTTCCGCCTTCGACGATCGGGACCAAAATAATTAGTGGTAGTAACGAATTGGCGAGGGTTCTCAATAACTTTAGCTATATGATTATAGACTATAGCTGCGGAGAACGGTTTAGCCATAAAATCTGTAGTACCCAAGTCACGAGCCGAGTGAACATAGTCTTCGTCAGCAGCACCACTGAGCATTATAAAAGGTGTCATACGATTAGGAGATTCCTTTGACGAACGTATCCAACGGAGCAACAATAAACCGTTTACAGGCGACATTACTAAATCGGAGAAAATCATATCCGGTGGAGCTATGTCGGATGAAGAAGAAGTTAGAGATTTTAAATATTCAACTGCTTCCTCTCCATGACTAGCTGTCGCAATACGGCCAAACTGAAAATGGAAAAGGAGATTCTCAAGTGTCTGACGAATATAATCATTATCTTCAACAATCAATGCACCTAACCGGCTCAAATCATATGCACCCACTTCACACTCCTAAAATAAATTTCCTTTAGTCTAATACTACCATTCTTTTAAAGAGCCCCATATTTAAAAGCAATTGTACATACAATTTTCATAAATTTTTTTCAAATTGTAATGGAAGCTCCGCTTGCAAGCTATTCATGCCATGGTTATGGTGCGCGCCAGAAATTCACGGTGAAAGTTTATATTTCCACTTATATGAATCGCAACCTAATTAGGAGAATGGTATAAATGTCTGATGTTGGTAGCATTGCTGGAGAAAGACTGCGTTCCTTTATTATGCGCATCGAACGTCTGGAAGAAGAAAAACAGGCAATTTCCTCCGATATAAGGGACGTCTTTTCAGAAGCTAAGGGCTCAGGATTCGACGTCAAGGTAATGCGTCAACTGATACGGCTACGAAAAATGGATCAAGATGATCGCTCTGAGATGGAAGCTGTGCTTGAAGTTTATGAAAGAGCGCTGGAAAATTAGTTCCCATTCTTCCAAGGAGGAAAATTATTTACTATAATATCCATTAAACACAAACTGATATTTTTTTGCCTACTCAAATCCAATAATTCAGATTGAAAGCCCTTATTTTGCTTGTTATCCAAGATTTTCCACACGTAATGGCAGCCCTCAATGCAGCTTCAGTGATCGCTCTAAGTTTCGGTTATGTATATATCCGATCTGGTAGGAAGGCCCAACACCGCATGGCCATGATTATGGCTTTGATTCTATCTAGTATTTTTCTAATATTTTACGTGATTTATAAGGCCAATTCAGGATTTGCAAAATTCGGTGGAGAAGGTCTGATTCGGTATATCTACTTTACAATATTGATAATTCACATAGTTGGTGCCTTCTTGTTAGTAGGACTAGTGCCTCGAGTTGTATTTCTAGCAATTAGGAACAATTTTAAGGCGCATCGCAAGATAGCAAGAGTTACTTGGCCTATATGGATGTTTGTAGGAATTTCTGGCGTAGTGGTCTACATAATGGCTGTACACCTTTTTCCATATGGCAACGCCTAAAGCATCTCCAGTAAAAAGTTTCCAACCAGCCCATCAACAGCGCTGGGACTTGCTTCATAGTTTTGCCCAAGACCTGGATTCTCATTCTGCACATTTTGAACTCCGTTGGTGGGGACTGCTTGCTATGCTATCGCTTGGGATTGCAGGTATATTTGCGCTTCTTTTAGCTTTAAGCAGGGTTCCTGGCGTCGAGGAAATCTTACCTTGGCCTATAAAATTCTTTGAGAAAGGATTAGTAATACATGTTATTCTTTCTTTTGTAGTTTGGTTTTTAACAATCTTGGGGGCCTTCACTACTATAGTATCATATAGGCTTTCAGACGGCTGGTTAAAGTGGGAAGCCCTTGGTCCATCAGCTATAAAAGGATCCTTTTTGGCAACTATTTTATTATTAGTGCCAGCTTGGTTGGATCGAGGAGAGCCAAGTCTTAATAACTATATTCCAGTAATCATAGATGAAATTTACTACATAGGACTTATAATCCTAGCTCTTAGTATTTTATTAGTAGTAGTTAGAATGATATACAATTTGATAGGTTGCAAAGGACCATTTGAACCAATCACCTTATTAGTAATTTCCGCCGGCTTTATATATTTGTTAGCGCTAAGTTGCTTTTCAATAGCTTTTCTTATCATTGTCAACAATTTGTCAATCATCAAAATGACACCGACAATCAACGAAGATCTATTTTGGGGTGGTGGTCATATACTCCAATTCGTAAATGTAGGGCTTTTACTTTCTGCTTGGTATTTTTTAGTCGGATTATACCTAAAAAAAACTTGGGTCCGTACATACCTTGTGATCTTAGTTGTTGGTTTACTTGTTAGCTCATCGTTAATAGGACCTTCATTGTACTTCATTTATGAACCCTTTTCATTGGCGCAAAACAAAAGTTTTACATATATGCAATTTTTACTCATCCCTTCCCCAATAATATTTGCAATTGCAGGTATTTTTTCCATTTTTCTCTGCCGTAATTCTAAAATTTTAGACTGGAAGAGTTTAACCCTTCATTGTTTTTTGCTTTCGATACTTGTTTTTTTATTAGGCAGTTTTTTAGGACTTTTTGTTGACGGAACGGACACCCGAACTCCAGCACATTACCATGGTGTTATTGGGGGAATTAACATAGCATTCATGGGATTATTTTACTGTTTTTTCTTACCACTGATTGAGCGCGGTATTAATAAAGAAAAATTCGCTTTTGCGTCAATATGGATGTATGCGGTTGGGCAAACATTCCATTCCCTTGGTCTTTTTTTAGCTGGCGGTTATGGAGCTCCCCGTAAAGTAGCGGGATCGATCCAAAGCATTGAGGACATAGGTGCGAATTTTGGTCTTTACCTAATGGGGATCGGAGCAATAATTGCAGTAATCGGTGGTATCATTTTTATTTTTTTAGTCACTCAAGCACTGTTGAAGAAAATATGAAGCCTAGTTATAAAGAGTGTTATTCTATCAATGTTCATAAAAGGTTAATCGCGTGAGCAAACAAGCAACCGCAGCAAATAGACTTAACAAGAAAACATCTTCTAAAAAGGAGCTGGTTGAGCCGCGCTTTCGTATCACTGATTATGCCTTATTATTAAAGCCTCGAGTTATGTCACTAGTGGTTTTTACTGCCGCAGCTGGAATGTTACTTGCTCCAGGCGGCATTGCTAGTATTGGATTATTGAAAGCAGGTATAGCTATTTTTTGTATAGCTATCGGTGCTGGAGCATCCGGCGCCATTAATATGTGGTACGATCGTGATATTGACCTCAACATGTTACGCACCAAAAATAGACCTTTACCAGCTGGACGCTTGCAGCCTATTGAAGCTCTAGTATTTGGGATTTTCCTAGCTTGTGGCTCAACCTTTTCTCTGGCTTGGTGGGTTAATTGGAATTCAGCTGCATTGTTAGCTTTTACAATTATCTTTTATGTCTTCATTTATACCGTTTGGCTTAAACGACGCACGCCTCATAATATCGTAATTGGTGGTGCATCAGGCGCTTTACCACCAGTTATAGGTTGGAGTGCTGTAGCAGGAAACGTTAATCTAGAAGCCATTATTTTGTTTGCTATTATTTTCTTATGGACACCCCCGCACACTTGGGCTCTTGCTTTGTACAGACGTAGTGATTACGAAGCAGCAGGTGTACCCATGATGCCAGTAGTTGCTGGTGAACTAAAAACTAAACTTCATATACTTTTCTATACAGCGGTTCTTATCCCTGTAACTTTATTGCCAATTGCAATCGGCATGTCCGGAATTATTTACGGAATTTTCGCAATAACTTTGGGAACTAAGCTCGCTCGTCATTCTTGGCTTGTATTTAAGGATAATTCTCCTGATGGCGGGAATACCGCACGCCCAATGTTTTTTTTCACACTTTTGTATCTTTTTTTGATTTTCGTTGGCCTACTAGCTGACCGAGTTATATTCGTACCAATTTTCTAGATTTTTTACTCAGACAATATTAGTGCGAAAGGTATATTGATTTTACTATTTTAATATCAATTAATTATCATTAATTCTTTCTGAATATAAGTATTAATTGTTAATATTTTAAATGTCATAAGAATTTTAAGAACTGTAGGTGAAATTTAAAAAATTTAAGAAAAATACAATGCCTAACTTAAAAAAAGATGCGAGATTGGCAAAATAAAACACAAAGGAATATTTATAATTTCACTTATGACCCAATCGGCCTATCATCAATTAGAACTTCGCTTCAAACGCTTATCTGTATTAAGCGGAGCGGAAGCAATGCTTCACTGGGACATGTCAACTATGATGCCAAGCGGAGGTGTGGAAGCTAGAGCGGAACAGTTAGCCGAATTAAAAGCTATACAACACGGATTACTAGTTTCTAAAGAAACAACTGAACTAATTACTAAAGCCGAAAGTGACAAAAACGAATTAAATGATTGGCAAGCATCAAATTTAAGAAATATGAAAAGGCGATGGGTTAAAGCTACAGCACTAAGTGAGGACCTAGTAATTGCTTTATCCAAGGCCTGTTCAACATGCGAAACAACATGGCGAACAGCACGCTCTAATTCTAACTTTGCAGAGGTATGCCCAGCACTCGAAGAAGTGCTTAATTTAACTCGTCAAACAGCACAGGCAAAAGGAGAAAAACTAGGATTATCTGCATACGATGCTCTATTGGATGACTATGAACCGGGTGCCCGTACATCCGATATCGATCCTATATTCGAAGAATTAGAGGCTTTCCTTCCTGATTTTTTAGGATTAGCTCTTGAAGAACAATCATCACGACAAAAACCAATCCTGCCAACAGGTTTTTTTAAAGAAGAAAAACAAAAAGCACTCGGCCAAAAATTGATGAGAGCCTTCGGCTTTGACTTTAATCATGGAAGATTAGACACAAGCCTACACCCCTTCTGTGGTGGCACTCCAGACGACGTACGCATTACCACACGTTACGACGAAAGAGATTTTACTTCTAGCTTAATGGGGGTTCTACACGAAACTGGGCATGCACTCTATGAAAGAGGTTTGCCGAAAAAATGGCGAGGACAGCCTGTAGGGGAAGCTCTTGGCATGTCAATACACGAGAGCCAGTCACTTCTAATTGAAATGCAAATTTGCCGATCTAGGGAATTCTTAAAGTTTTCTGCACCTATAATGAAAGCTGCATTTAATGGCTCTGGACCTGAATGGAGATTTGAAAACCTTAGCCGTTTATTTACTCAAATTAAACCCGGGTTTATTAGGGTTGATGCAGATGAGGTTACATATCCAGCACACATAATTGTAAGGTATAATTTGGAACGAGCTCTTATTGAAGGAGATATGGAAATCGTTGATCTTCCTAGTTCGTGGAATTCAGGGATAAAAAAATTTTTAGGAATAAAACCAACTAATGATCGCGATGGTTGTCTGCAAGACGTACATTGGTTTGATGGTGCATGGGGTTATTTCCCTACTTATACACTCGGTGCTATGATTGCAGCACAATTATATGAAACTGCTAAAGTTTCAAAACCAGAAATTAAAGCAGGAATTTCTGAAGGCAATTTTAAACCCTTGTTTAGTTGGCTTATATATAATGTACATAGCCAAGGATCATTGACTAATGCCAAAGACCTTCTAAAAAAAGTTACAAAAAAATCCCTTAGTACAAAAATTTTTAAATCTCATCTGCAATCACGTTATCTGGAAAAAAATTAGATATTGTTGCCCGAGCCTATTGGCAGGGATATTGTGGGCCGGATTTGGAGGAATGATAGGTGAAATACATTTCCACACGTGGACGAGCTCCAGCTCTTGACTTCTCTGACGTGCTTCTAAGCGGACTAGCTCCTGACGGTGGTTTATACCTTCCCAATAAGTGGCCCACTTTATCCAGCAACGAAATAGGACAATTCAGTTCTCTTCAATATGCCGAGCTAGCCC
The DNA here is from genome assembly GCA_036337015.1 of Pseudomonadota bacterium. GTDB lineage: Bacteria > Pseudomonadota > Alphaproteobacteria > Rhodospirillales > Casp-alpha2 > Casp-alpha2. The sequence continues at coordinate 240,961 of JAYZEZ010000005.1, forward strand.
TGAAAATAATCCAACCTTTTGTAGGGGGAGGTATTAGCAAAGCTAGCCTAACTAAGATTATCAATAACGCATACAATCGTTTTACGGCAACGGAAGTTGTCCCTATGAAGAAAATTGGAACAAATGAATACTTGTTGGAGTTGTTCCATGGACCAACACTTGCTTTTAAGGATATTGCTTTACAAGTCCTTGGTAGCCTTTTTGATCATGTTCTAGTTACAAAGGGTAGAACCAGTACAATTATTGGAGCAACTTCTGGAGATACAGGGTCAGCTGCTATAGAAGCCCTTCGTGATCGAGATGCCATTGAAATCTTTATGTTACATCCTTTTGGCAGAATTTCAGATGTGCAACGTCGACAAATGACCACCGTGCAATCTTCAAATATCTATAATGTTGCAATAAAAGGAACTTTCGACGACTGCCAAGATTTAGTTAAAGCAATGTTTAACGATCAGCTTTTTTGTAATCGTATGCAATTGGGTGCTGTCAACTCTATAAATTGGGCCCGTATAATGTCACAAATTGTCTACTATTTTTATGCAGCGACCAGGATTTCCTCACCGACAGACCCAATCTCTTTCACTGTGCCAACTGGAAATTTTGGCAACGTATTCTCTGGGTACGCGGCTAAATGTATGGGCTTAAACGTTGATCAATTTGTAATAGGATCGAACAAAAACGATATTCTAACGCGATTCTTAGAGACTGGCTCTATGACTATTAAAGAAGTCCATTCTACAATAAGCCCATCTATGGATATACAAGTATCCTCTAATTTCGAAAGATTACTATTTGACCTCCTAAATAAAGATGGTTTGCGTGTTAAGGAATTCATGGATGAATTTAGAAACAAAGGTAAGTTCTCTATTGATGGAAAAACACTCGATACCACAAATTCTATTTTTTATGGCGCATGCTTTGATGACGAAGTTACAAAGAAAACAATCCGCGAAATTTATGAAGAAACTGGGGAGTTAATTGATCCTCATACAGCTGTTGGCATTGCAGCTGGTAGAGCCCAACGCCATGATAAAAATATCCCAATGGTAGCACTAGCTACGGCACATCCAGCAAAATTTCCTAATGCGGTAAAAGATGCAACGGGGAAACTTCCTAAATCACCTGTCCAGTTAGAAGCAATATTGAAAAAAGAAGAACACTGTATTGTTCTTGATAATGACTTAGAAACGGTACGTAATTATATTTCAGACCATTCAAAGGTCAACAAATGACCGTTGCCCTTAGTAAACTATCAGGTGGACTACGCGTAGTATCAGATTCTATGGACAGTGTAGAAACTGTAACACTTGGAGCTTGGATAGAAGTTGGAACACGTGATGAAGATGCAAAGAACAACGGTATTTCTCACCTTTTAGAACACATGGCTTTTAAAGGCACAGATAATAGAAGTGCAAAACAGATTGTTGAAGAAATTGAAACAGTAGGTGGACATCTTAATGCTTACACATCGCGTGATCACACTGCATATTATGCAAAAGTTCTTAAAGAGAATGCATCTTTAGCGATCGAAATCGTTGCAGATATTCTTCAACACTCAACTTTAGATGAGGTTGAATTAGAGCGCGAAAAAAAAGTTATTATTCAAGAAATACACCAGTCCCTCGATACCCCAGATGATGTAGTATTCGATTATTTTCAAGAAACGGCTTTTCCCAATCAAGCTATCGGCCGACCAGTATTGGGCACAGAGATACTAGTTCGTTCATTAACACCAGATATACTAAAAAAATATATGGCAGAGCATTATTCAAGCCCACATATAGTTTTAGCAGCAGCCGGTAATATTGAACATGATGCTCTTGTTGAACTGGTTCAGAATGCCTTCAAAGTCTTCCCAGAAGAAATAAAAAATAATAGAGATCCGGCAATTTATATAGGGGGAGATCGAAACGAAATACGAGACTTGGAACAGTCCCATGTGCTTTTTGGAATGGAAGGTATTTCTTTCACAGATGACGATTTTCATGCTCTCTCAGTGTTTTCAACACTACTAGGAGGAGGTATGTCATCACGCCTATTCCAGGAAATCAGAGAAAAACGTGGGCTGGCCTATAATATCTATTCATACATACAATGTTATGTAGATAGTGGTCTATTTGGAATTTACGCAGGAACAGGCAAGGAAAATATAGAAATTCTTATCCCATTGATAAAAAAAGAAATAGAAAAACTGTGCCTATCCATTTCTGAGGATGAAATCATACGCGCTAGAACACAAATTAAATCAAGTCTTCTAATGTCTCTAGAAAGCACCTCATCTAGGTGTGAACAAGTTGCCCGACAGACTATGATATATGGTCACCCCTTATCATTAAATAAAGTTATTGCAAATATTGAATCTGTCAATGAGGCCTCACTAAAATGCATAGGAGAACGATTGCTTATGAGTAAGCCAACATTAACAACATTAGGTCCTAATTAAATTCAGTTAGCCTTTATTGGAAAGATAATCCTCAACTAATTTATTAATGTCTTCTGCTTCTTTTGCTTTCCGAGTAAAGATAAGATTACTTCTCTCCCCATATATATTAAGTACGTAACCCCTTGCAGCACAGATGTCTTCCATAGCAGTAATAAAGGGAATTATCACTTTTTCATTAAGTCCTTCTATTGTCTTCTCATTTTTCATCATATTGAAAAGACTTAACTTTAACGATCTTGGATTATTTTCAACAATATTCCCTGATGCTTTTTTTTTAGCCATAATTAATTCCTCAGATATTACTTAAAAAAATTATTTTGCCAAATTTACCAAAAACGTTGCATATAACTAGAACAATAAATTCTAATCTTATTAAGATTCTTAAATTTATTTTTACTCAAATGATATTTGAAACCACTCAATTTTTAAAGAATCAGAAAATCAAGCATGACCAGAGTGTTCTGAAAGCATTTTAGGATTTATACCATTTGTTTCCATAGCACGGCTCCACTTGCCACTTAAATCTCTATCAAATACCAGATCTTTATCGGCAGCTACACTAAGCCAACCATTGGATTTAATTTCTCCGTCTAATTGTCCTGGCCCCCACCCTGTATAACCAAGTGCCAGTAAGAATCTATGCGGACCTCTACCAGTTGCAATCTCTTTAAGAATATCAAGTGTAGCGGTTAGAGCTAGATCATCATCAACAATTAAAGTTGCATCTTGCAGATAATCTTTAGTATGCAAAATGAACCCACGTCCAAACTCAACTGGTCCACCAAAATGAATTTTCATGGCTGGATCAGCGCTTGTAGCTTTAATTGCTAACTGATCCAGCAGTTCTGAAAAGGTTATAGTATCAATAGCCTGGTTAACTATCAGACCCATTGCTCCATCTGCGCTATGTGCACACAAATAAATTACTGCTTTTTCAAAACGTGGGTCGAGCATCCCAGGCATAGCAATGAGAAATTGCCCAGCCAAACATGGAAAATCTTCACTCATGTTTTGATCATCTTCTAACATCTTCTTTTAACGCTTTTAGTCTAGAGCTAAATAAAATTATTAAGAACCTCATACACTTCTTTAACTATTATTACCGCGCTCTTATTTCGACCTTTAATGAAAAAACTGTATAACTATAAATAGCAATGACAATGATCATATACCAACTTTAAAACGGTATTAAGTTGTAAAAAAAACCCTAATTCACTATTAATTTATTTCTGGTTACCCATAAAAATTATGACTGCAATGATCGTTCTTTGAATTGATATATACCGTTTAAAATTTTAGCAGTCTCCAACAATGCCGATAATAGATAACAATAACTTCTTAATAATTATGTAATTTAAAATTATGACTACGAATGATAGGTCCTCCACTAATCTTAGGAATTTATGGTCTAAATTAATCTGGACGTTCATTGCTACCGCAATGCTAATTCTGACAGCTATTCCTACGTTTGCTTATGAGTTAGGATCATCGAATTGGGTCCAGACCAAACAAAATGCTTTACGGTTAATTTCTGCAAAAAAAACTACCGGAAATTCTAAAACTTTACTTTTAGGACTACATTTCAAATTAAAACCTGGCTGGAAGATATACTGGCGTTCTCCTGGAGATGCTGGCTATCCTCCAAAACCAAGTTGGAACCGGTCAGAAAATATAGAAAGTGCTATACTTCATTGGCCAGCCCCAGAGCGCTTTTCTCTTCTTGATATTGAAACAATTGGCTACTCTAAAGAAGTTGTCCTACCGATCACAGTAAAGCGCATTGATGTATCTAAACCCGTGCGATTGGGTGGTAATGTCAGTTATCTAGTTTGTGATAAAATTTGTATTCCGCATGATGTTGAGATTGCTCTAGAATTAAATATTGGTGATGGATTGCCCAGCCGATTTGCCCATCTAATTAACCGATTCAATTCAACTGTTCCTAAAGATGGGAAGAACCATAGAATTTCAATAACCAGAGCAAAGACTTGGAACGATAAAGATTTTATAAAGCTTCGCATAAATGCTAGCTCTGTTCTACCCTTCAAGGCCCCGGACTTATTTCCAGAAGGCCCACCTATTGTAACTTTTTCCAAACCATCCATCACACTTGGGCCAAAAAGGCAAAATGTCATATTTGATATGCAGGTATTTGGGGTAGAAGAGTTAAGTGACAAACTAGGAAATACCTTAGTAGGAAGATGGCTAACCCTAACTATTGTAGATGGCAAACGAAGTGCAGAGGCTAAATTAAAAATTCAAAACACTGATACATCTCTAACTCCTAAAAAACAAGGAACACAGACTTCTCTTTTATCAATTTTAGCATTGGCAATTTTAGGTGGATTAATTCTAAACTTGATGCCTTGTGTCCTTCCGGTTTTATCTATCAAACTTTTAAGCATACTTAATCATAGTGACAGTGATACAAAATTAATCCGGTATAGCTTCCTTGCATCTGCTGCAGGAATTGTTTTTTCATTTTTAGTCCTTGCTGCAACACTTATTGCTATTAAAGCTGGTGGAACGACAATTGGTTGGGGAATTCAATTCCAACATCCGTGGTTCCTAATAACCATGATAATAATCGTAATGGCATTTGCTTGTAATTTATGGGGATTTTATGAAGTCCGTATGCCAGTATGGGTTTCAAACCTTAGCATTAAGACCGATAAATTATTCGATATAGGCAATCATTTTCTTCAAGGAATATTAGCAACTTTGTTGTCAACACCGTGTTTAGCACCATTCCTTGGTACAGCAATCGGTTTTGCATTAGCTCGCAGTTGGATGGAAATTAGCACCGTATTTACGGCGATAGGTTTCGGATTGGCGATGCCATATCTCATAATTGCAGCTTTTCCGACCTTAGCTAAAAAGTTACCTAAACCAGGTCCTTGGATGATTACACTAAAACGCTTGTTGGGACTAGCTCTAACCGCCACTTGGTTGTGGTTATTAAGCATTTTATCATCCAATATCGGATTAATAGGAGCTTCATTAGTTGGTGGATTGACGGCACTAATAGCAGGACTTTTTCTTCTAGGTCGCCGTGCTATCTTTGGTATTACAATCACGATAATAGCAACTTTTCTTGTGCCAAGATTACAAAGTTTTGATTTATTCGAAATTTTGAGTAAAAAAGATGAAAATAATTTCAGTTATTCCAATTTAGATTTACCAGATGACTTCTGGATAGACTTTGATGAAGCCGCAATTCCAGGCTTGGTTTTAAAAGGAAAAACTATTTTGATTGATGTCACGGCTGATTGGTGTTTGACATGCCAGTTCAATAAAAAACTTGTATTAAATAAAAAGTTAATTTCAAAAGCAATGGCTAAACAAAAAATAGTAGCAATGCGAGCAGACTGGACACTACCTAACCCAAACATCGCAAGCTATCTTGCTAAATTTAATCGTTACGGAATCCCACTAAATACCGTATATGGACCGAATATTCCAAATGGCATGATCCTTCCAGAGATTCTCAGTGAGAACGTAGTGTTAGATGCTTTTGCCCGTGCTTCAAAAAATTCTAGAAAAACCGATAATTTTTAAATTTAAAGAAAGGAAAATAAATGACAATTTTAGTAGGGGACAAGATTCCAATTGTCGATCTCACTACAATGGCTCAAGATGGACCAAGTTCTATTTCATCTGAAGAACTTTTTTCTGGTAAGAAGATTGTTTTGTTTGGTCTACCTGGTGCCTTTACTCGAACTTGTTCTGCCCGACATTTGCCTGGTTTCATCGATAACGCAGAGTCTATAAAAGCTAAAGGTATTGACACTATCATCTGCATTGCGGTTAACGATATATTTGTTATGAATGCTTGGGGAAAAGCAAAAGGAACGGGCAATCATGTTATGATGGTTGCGGATGGCAGTGCAAAATTTACAAAAGCAACAGGGTTAGAATTAGATATGAGCGCAAAGGGATTTGGCCTGCGCTGTCAACGTTTTTGCATGGTAGTAGAAAATCTTGTAATCAAAACATTAGACATTGATCCTCCCGGAACATTTGAGTTTACCAGCGCCGAAGCTCTGTTAGGAGTTATTTAAAAATTTTCAACCACCTCTTCCGCTCCCCGAACGGCAAGTTTGTCAACACGCTCATTATCAGCGTTCCCTGCATGGCCTTTAACCCAGTGCCATTCAACCTTATGGCTGACTAAAGCCTTATCAAGACGTATCCATAAATCTTTATTTTTAACTGGCTTCTTAGATGCAGTTAACCAATTACGTTTTTTCCAATCATGTATCCATTCAGTAATACCCTGCATGACGTACTTACTATCAGTGGTCAAGATTGCGTTACTTGCCCGAGATAGGGACTCTAAGCCTTTAATGGCTGCCATCAATTCCATGCGATTATTAGTAGTATTAGGCTCTCCACCATAAAACTCTTTTTCGTTGCCACGCCAGCGTAAAACTACACCCCAACCACCTGGGCCAGGGTTCCCAAGACAAGAGCCATCAGTAAAAATTTCAACTTTATCTTCCATAAGTTATTTGAGTCCATAATCAGCAGGGCTTTTGACACTGGAATGGAATCTGAGCCTTGCTAAATATTCAAGAGGATCCTTTCTAGTAACCAAGGCATCGGAAGGAGTATAGAGCCAATCGTATAGGCGTGTTAATAAAAATCTCATTGCGGCTCCTCTCGCTAATAAAGGTAAAAGCTCTAATTCATCATAGGTAAGTTCTCTTACACTTCTATAGGCTGTTAATAGTCGTCGTGCTTTAGTAATATTAAAGCTAAGATCAGATTCAAAACACCAGGCATTTAAACATATTCCAAGGTCATAAGCGAATATGTCATTACACGCAAAATAGAAGTCTATCAGACCTGTAAGATGGCCATCTCGGAAAAAAACATTATCTGGAAAAGGGTCCGCATGAATTACACCACTAGGTAATTCGCTATTTGATTTATTTGGCCAATTCTTTTCCAAAACTTCTAATTCGATACTAAGTTCATCAGTAAGACCAGGTAGTATTTCATTAGCTCGAGTGCTAGAATTCATAAGTAAGGGTCGCCAGTTAGCTAATGAAAGATCATTAGAACGCTTTAAAGGAAAATCTGCACCAGCGAGGTGCAGTTTAGCAATTGCATAACCTAATTCAGCAGTATGACTAGGAGTGATTCGTTTAGGCCACATACCAGAAAGAAACGTAACTATGGCTGCCGGCTTACCACATAATTGCTTAAGTGTCTGGTTATCGCGTCCATGTACTGGTGTTGGACAAGGAATTCCCGCTTCAGCCAAGTGATCCATTAGACCAAGAAAAAAGGGTAAGTGTTTGGGATTTACTCGTTTTTCGTATAAAGTAAGAATAAAATTCCCGGTAGTAGTAGTAAGAAAAAAATTTGAATTTTCTATCCCTTCGGCAATACCCTTACACGACAAAACATCACCGATATCGTATTCGGCGATAAACTCAGCTAGTTCTTCATCTCCAACTTCTGTATAAACAGCCATGATTAATGCCTATTAATTATGCTTTTCTTAAAGGAAACAACACCTTCGTGGCAAGACAGAATAATTTTTGGTTGCTTCTATCCTTGCTGATAAACAGATGCTAATTTATTTTATTTAATATACTGAACCCTTATTCATAAGTTGAGGAGCTAGAGTTTTGAACCAATTTCCGTTAAATCTCTTTTGCAAATTCTTACTTAAAAAGTCTTTTCAACTCTTTCTCTTATGGTCCTCCTTAATTTTCATGATGTTGCTTCTCGGTTCTTGTGGAAGTTATAAACTTATATCCGATAAGGTAACAAATCCTATAATTTTAAAATGTCCGGACTATCTCGTTCCAGAAGAAGCTGCTTCTTTATCCAAATTCCGTAAGGGCAAAGGATTTGATCTAGTAGATGTTAAATTTGAAGTAAAAATAAAAAAAGTTCAACTGGGTTGCATTAGCAACGTAGAAAGAAACACAAAAGCAGGATCTATGGAGATAGATGTTAACCTCTTGTTTTCTGCTAGTCTTGGCCCTGCCAACCTAGGTCGCAAGATTAAATTAAGTTATTTTGTAAGTGTTGTAAGTCCAGAAAATGAAATACTTGGTAAACAAGATGTTCCTATCGTAATTGAATTTCCAGAAAATAAATCAAACATTTTCTTCTCCAGCGAACCTGTTTTTATCACACTTCAAATAAGACCTGATAGGTCTATAAATTTTTACCGTGTTTTTGTTGGCCTAAAATTAAATCAAGATGAAGTGCATTATAATCGCGAAAAAATAGCTAATCAACGCTAGGTGGAATACTTGATTGGCGTGCCAATAGCACTAAAAAAAAACCAATTAAACTTATTATTGAAAAAATACAAAAAGTCGAGGTATGCATACCAGTTACCCCGTGAAGGGTTGCAAAAGTTGCTGGGCCGACAACGACACCGGCGTAGGTTGGCACCATCGCCCCAACAGTAGCGTTGCTAACTCGACCATCCGGAGCAAGACGAGCCACTTCTGCTAGAAAAACTCCGTTCCAGCCAATAGCTGATATACCGAAGATACATAATGTTAAGCAAACTACTATTTTGCTAGAATCAGATCCGAGATAATTTGTCATGAACCCAGCTGATGCAGCTATCAAGGCTACTAACAATAAGACGCAATTAGCATCCCTGAGAAAGTCTGCTAAGCAACCCCATGAAATACGGCCAACTATACCGGCAGCCTGAAGCACCGATAATAAAATCCCTGCTTGCACCAGTCCAAATGACAAATCTTCAACGAGCATGATTACAGCAAAAGCTGAAAGGCTAATTTGTACAGCAGAAAAGCAAAAAGCTGAAAAAGATAGAAGTCTCAAAGCAGAATTTTTCCAGACCATTCCTAAATCTTTAAGAAAATTATTTTTAATTGATACAGTAGGGTCTCTATCCCAGTCCCATTTAGACTGAAAAGGCTGAATTATTATTAGCGTCCCTATCGTTACAGAACCTAGAATTAAAAAAGTCCATTGCCAACCATATTCAAGAGCTAATGTCGGTGAAATAAAGCCCGCAAAAACAGCGCCTAAAGGTACGCCAGTTTGTTTTAATGAAAAAATGAAGTTCCTATTTTGAGGTCTTGAAATCCGCATCAATAGATGCGACGCAGCAGGATTGGTTAGGCCATAACCGAAACCAATTAATATTGAACCAAAAATGAAAGTAATTATTGATGGTATCGCTAACATAATTAATCCAAAGCCACTAAAAAATAACGCAAATTGACTTGTACGCAAAGCACCTATACGTCGAATTAAAATGCCGCCAAAAAGTGTTGTTACAATTGCACCAACGTAAATTAAACTAACTTGATAACCTATCATCGAAGCCGGTACTCCGAACGCGATAGATAATTCGGGGGCAATAGCAGCTGGAACTAATGTGCACAAAGTAGCAAGAACTTGAACTAGCGTCGTTACCGAAACCACTTTTGTTGTTTCATTGCGCATATTTAAGTCGCTGAAAAAATCTAATTTAAAAACAGATTCGGAACCATCGTAAAATTATTTTGCAGGACCCATCATATGATCTACAGTTTGCACAACTTTTGAATTCATCTCGTATGCACGTTGAGCAGCAATCAACGCAGCAATTTCTGAAATTGGGTCAACATTTGAGGCTTCTAAAAAGCCTTGCGTCAAAGCTCCAAAGCCAGGACTTAACGGTTTATCTATAAGTGGCTCGCCAGATGCTTCCGTTGCTCGGAACAAATTATAACCAAAAGCCTCAAGTCCACCCTCATTTAAAAAGTTTGCGATCTGGAGTGTACCAATATTAACAGTTTCATCTCCGTTACCACCTGTAACTAGAACCTCACCGGATGGATTAATTGTCACTTCAGTAGCACCCTGTGGAACAATGATTCCAGGCTGTAATGAAAGCCCATTTTCAGTAACGAGTTGTCCAGTTCCATCAAGTTGAAACGAACCATCACGAGTATATGCAAGATCGCCATTAGGTAAAAGAACTTGAAAATAGCCCCTGCCTTGGATGGCTAAATCGAACGTGTTAGAAGTTTGAACTAAAGATCCTTGTTCACTGATTCTATAAATAGACCCAATACGAACGCCATGGCCACTTTCAACATTACCAGGAACTAATTCACCGGCCTTTGATCCAGCCTTTGGTCCGCGTTCATAATTTCTGTAGATTAAGTCTGCAAACTCTGCACGCCTACGCTGAAAACCGGAAGTATTCATATTAGCAAGATTGTTAGCAACTACTTCAGTATTATACTGCTGTGCTAGCATTCCTGTTGCAGCTATTTGTAAAGCATTCATTTTTACTTTTGTCCTTCTTCTTTTCCCATTTTTAATCTTTTAACAAAACATTAACTACTGAACAAATTACATTACTCTCTTTGAAACAATTATGCACAATACATGCCAAAGATAATTTTTTGTTTAATATCAATTAGTTATAAATATTTGAGTTTTTCTTAATTTTTAACTTAGATCTATTATAAAAGCCAACCGGTAACTATTTCCGATTACAATCTTCTAGATTTTTTCATTCTATAATTTAGTTATTAAAAAAAATTTATCAGCTTTTAAGTTGTTTAGCATGTGAAGCAATGCTCTGGGCCTCAATAAAAACCCTTTTAACTTCTGCATGATCAGACTTGATCTTAGATTCTATTTTACTGACAAATCGCTCCACATCCTCTGCACTTAAACTAGTAGGAAAATCTAAGCTAATAGTTACCAACACATCATATGGCCCTAATTGCATAGTCAATAATTCATTAATTTTAGTATCCGAAGAATAACTCTCTAGAATAGTAAAAATATTTTTAACCAATTCTTCGGATGCGCTTTCTCCAACTAAAAGTCCTTTGCATTCACAGGCCAGAATAAATGCGACGACAGCTAAAACGATCCCTATAACAATCGATGCCGCACCATCCATCCATATCAAGCCTGTAATTTGTCCAAGCAATAAACCTAAGAAGGCAACAACTATACCAATCATTGCTGCCGTGTCCTCAAATAAAACCGTAAACAAAGCGGGATCTTTACTTTTACGTGTAGCTTCAAGATAACTCATATTTCCTTTAACACGTTTGAATTCGCAAAGTGCCATCCACCAAGCACAGGCCTCAAATACAAAAGCTGCTCCAAGGACAATATAGTTAATAAATACATTAGTAACAGGAGTTGGGTTAGATAGTTTACTTACACCTTCAAAAATAGAGACTCCAGCACCAATTGCAAAAATCAAGATAGCAACAATAAATGCCCAAAAGTATATTTCACGTGCGTACCCAAAAGGATGTTCTTTATCAGCAGGACGATTTGAGCGGCTAATTCCGTACAATAATAAAGCTTGATTGCTCGTATCGACAACCGAATGAATGCTTTCGCTCAGCATAGCTGATGAACCGGTATAAATTGATGCAAAAAATTTGGTAATAGCTATCAAACCATTTCCTATAAGTGCTGCTATTACAATTTTTTTAGAACCAGAAGTAGACATACTTGCTCACCAACACAATTCAAAGTAACCGTCTAAAATTAGGCTTTCTATATCGAATTATAAATTCAATACCTACAAACCAGATTAAGCTTCGATTTTTATTTGCAGAAATTCTTATTTTACGTAAATTTCATCTTGATCTTAAATTTTCTTATACATTATTGCGATTAATTTCATGATAACATCTCATAAATCTTTTATCTTTGTTTAATGCGATGAGTAAAAATAATTTTACACCTATCAATTTATCTTCTTTTACTAACGCCAACTCCCTTTCTAAAAACTTAATTGGGCCCAAGGGGATCAATCCTAAGTCGGGGCAAGTAATTTGTGGAGATGTTGGTATCAGTATCGATCGTAATGGAAATTGGCATCATCATGGATCACTCATAGTACGAATCGAACTGGTTAGATTGTTTGCTAGCGTTCTTCAACGTGATGATGATGGTTATTACTGGCTGATTACCCCTGCAGAAATGGCAAAAATCGAAGTGGAAGATGCGCCTTTCTTGGCAGTTGAACTTTTTAAAACTGGCAGCGGGACAAAGCAAACTTTATCTCTACGTACAAATTTAAATGCCATGATTGATGTTGATGCCAAACATCCTATCCGTATTGATATCAATTCAAACTCAGGAGAGCCTTCGCCTTATGTAGTGCTAGATGGCAACGTTGAAGCAAAAATTTCACGCTCAGTTTACTACGAATTAGTATCTTTAAGTGTGAAAAAAAATCATGAGAGTAAAATTTTTGGCGTTTGGAGCAAAGATGTTTTCTTCTCTTTAGGATCTTTAGGCATAGAATCATGAATCTCACCCCCGAATCAATCATAAAACGATTTGATGATTACCCCAGAAATTCTATACAAATTCGTGGAGATCACGACCTTAATTCTGGGTTGCCAATTACTAAAAACTTAATTTCTGCTGCAGTTCTTATTGGGTTAATCAAGTACCCTGGAAAGCTAGCTGTTCTTTTAACCCAGCGTACAAGTCATTTACAACACCATCCTGGTCAAATTAGCTTTCCTGGTGGACAAAGCAATCCAAACGATAAAAGTCCTGAAGAAACAGCTCTACGCGAGACAGAGGAAGAAGTTGGTCTCCACCGACGCTACATTAAACCTATAGGTCGGTTATGTGAGTATGTAACACGCACTGGATTTTCCATCACACCAGTTGTTGCATTCATTGAACCAACTTTCAGCATTACCCATGATCCATTTGAAGTTGAAGAAGTTTTTGAAGTTCCATTAGATTTTTTACTCAACCCAGCTAATCATAAGCGTCACCGTCGAAAATTTGGCAAGCAAACTCGTGAATTTCATGCTATGCCTTTTGAAGGGCATTATATTTGGGGTGCTACTGCTGGTATGTTGATCAATCTTTATGAGTTCCTAATAATAAAATGATTCGTATTTTTTTCACTTACATACTACCTTTAATATTACCAACGCTTTTATATTTGTTGTGGATTTGGAATATAAGACGAAAGCATAAGCTTAATCCCAACATTGAAGAGTCTCTTCCAAAATATCATCGAAAGCATTTTTTCTGGAGCTTGGCAACTGGAATGCTAATGATGATTTTAGCGTTGGTTACAATTGCATTAATGACAGGCGTCCCACCTGATAGTGGGACTTACCAATCTCCTCGACTTGAGGATGGCAAAATTTTACCGCCCACCTTTAAATAAAATTAATATAAGGAACAAAAATGGTCTCCCAACTAAAATCGGAAAGACCAGTTAGCAGATTAACACCACAACCTTGGCTCCTAGCCTCGGAAACGAAGTCAGTTATTGCTGCTTTGACATCTGAAGGAGCAGAAATTCGATTTGTTGGTGGTTGTGTGCGAGATTCTATTTTGGGGCAGGCAAAAATAAAAAAAAATAGAAACATCTCTGCAAAAATCCAAGATATCGATATTGCTACGCCAGAATTTCCAAGAACTGTAAAACGACTATTGCAGGAAGCTGGTATTAAATCTTTTGTTTCTGGCTCAGAATATGGAACCATCACTGCCAGTATTAAAAATATAAAATTTGAAATATCAACTTTGCGCCAAGATATTAAAGCTGATGGTAGACATGCAAGTATTGTTTTCACCAATAACTGGATTATTGATGCCGGACGCAGAGATTTTACCTTTAATGCACTATCTATGACTCCTGAAGGAGACATATATGATTTTTACGAAGGAATGAATGACTTATCACAAGGATTAGTGCGCTTTATAGGCGATGCTGATAAAAGGATTAATGAAGACTTACTTAGGTTACTTCGTTTTTTTCGATTTTTTGGTTACTATGGTTCCCCACCTGCCGATACAAATGCTATTGTAGCCTGTAAAAAAAATGCAAAGAAACTTCCTAATTTATCTGGAGAAAGAATTTGGAGTGAGATTTCCAAAATATTGCTAATACCAGAACCTGAAGAAGTAACAATACTAATGAGTAAAACTGGTATTTTTAACTATATTTTACCAGAAGCAAAAAACTTCGAACGAATGCGCCTAGTTAGCTGGCTAGAAACTAGCGTAAACCAGATAGTAGAACCAGATGCATTAAGAAGACTTGCCGCACTTATCGAAACGGATGCAAAAGGTGCGGAACAATTATCTAAGCGTTGGGCATTTTCAAATAGTGATGCCTCACGTCTAATGTCCATGACTTCTCCTTCACTAACTATTGACCCCACCATGAGTGCCAACGATTTCAAAAAAGCGCTATATAAATTCGGAACCGGGATAATACGTGATATTTCGTTTCTTGCCTGGGCTGATGAATTATTGGTCACCCCTAATTTACCAAGTGATCGAATGGAAGGATGGGAAAATGTTTTAAAAAAGTGTGATAATTGGAAAGACCTTAAGTTTCCTTTAAATGGGCACGACGTTACCGTTCTTGGTATTGAAGAAGGCCCTCATGTTGGTGAATTACTCCTCAGTGTTGAAGGATGGTGGGAAGAAAGTGGTTACACTGCCGGAAGGAAAGCCTGTTTAAAGCAATTAAAATCTTTAGTTAAGAAAAAAAAGAATGAATTTTCAAGCAACTCTATTTAAGGGTTCATTCCCATCAAAAAATGCAATAGCATTTTCTAAAACTTTATTACCCATGGCCACCCTGGTCTCATTTGTAGCACTACCCAAATGGGGTAATAAAACAACGTTTTCCCTACCCAGCAAGCCCTCGGAAATTTTTGGTTCATTCTCAAAAACATCAAGTCCTGCTCCAGCGATTTGATCAGAATCTAAAGACTTACAAAGAGCAGCTTCATCAACGATATCACCACGTGCCGTATTTATCAGAAAAGCATTGGACTTCATCATCTGCAAGCGTTCTGCATTAATTAGGTGATGTGTCTCAGGCCTCGCTGGACAATGTAAAGATATAAAATCTGCCCTTTCTAGCACCTCTTCGATTGAACCCAATTGTTCCGCATTAAGACTTTCTCTAGTTTTTTCAGGGCAAATGCTAGGATTATAAAAAATTATGCGCATATTGAATCCCATATGCGCTCTATACGCAGTAGCCTGACCTATTCGACCGAAACCAATCAAACCTAGTACTTTTCCAGTTACTTGCGTTCCCATCATATGAGTTGGACGCCAACCAGACCAATCTCCAGAACGAAGATGGCGTTCACCCTCACCTGCACGACGTGCTACAGACAAAAGAAGTGTGATTGCTAAATCTGCTGTAGCATCAGTTAGAACACCAGGGGTATTTGTAACAGTTAACCCTCGCATCTTTGCCGCTTCGATATCTATATTATTAAACCCAACCCCAAAGTTGCCAATTAGTTGAGCACGCAACGGATTTGCAGCAAGTACATCAGAATTAATTTGGTCAGTGACAGTTGGAAAGACCGCATCATAATTCGAGAAAGCATCACTTAATGCTTCAGAACTCATTGGCACGTCATTACCGTTAAGTCTTACTTCAAAATGTTCTGACAATCTTTTCTCGACCTCTTCGGGCCAACGGCGAGTAACAATTACCTTTGGTTTACTCATGAGCTCTTCTAAGCCCTAAGTCTTAAGAGGCTTTAGCATCCTGCAGAGAAACTGGTTCTGCAGAAAGACGATAATATTCCTCAGCTGCACCAACACCGGACCCAGCAACGATATCAATTCCAACATCGCGCATAGCCATTTCTGAGCCTGCTAAAGCCTGCATTACCATTAACTCGTTAAGCCAGCCAAGGTGACCAATCCTAAAGACCTTACCTGCAACTTTACTTAGACCAGCTCCTAGGGAAAGATTGTACCGGTCATAGGCAACGCTTAAAACATTCTTAGCATCGAAACCTTCAGGGACACAAATTGCACTAACTGTATCTGAATGCCACTTAGCCTCCTTTGCGCAAAGCTCCAGACCCCATGCGGACACAGCTTTGCGAACACCTTCAGCTAGACGATGGTGGCGTTTAAATACATTCTCCAAGCCTTCTTCAAATAACATATCGATTGATGCCCTTAAGCCATGCAACAAAGTAACTGCTGGAGTATACGGGAAATAACCATCCTTATTAGTATTGATCATATCTTGAAAATCAAAGTAGCATTTTATACACTTTGCAGATTTGCTAGCTTCAATTGCCTTTTCGCTAGCGCCTACAATTGCTAAGCCTGCCGGAAGCATAAAACCTTTTTGTGAGCCAGAAACTGCAAGGTCAACACCCCAATCAGTCATTCTAAAATCAATACTAGCAATGGAGCTAACACCATCCACCATTAAAAGAGCTGGGTGGTTAGAACTGTTCAAAGCATCCCTAACACCAGCAACATCACTCGTCACACCAGTCGCTGTTTCATTGTGACATACTAAGACTGCTTTTATTTTATGTTCCTTATCTTCAGCTAATCGCTGCTGATAAATTTCAACTGGAACGCCTTCACCCCATTCAACATCTATTACCTCTACATTGAGCCCATGCCGTTCGCAAAGATCTACCCATAAATGTGAAAATTGTCCAAAAACTGAAGCTAATACAGTATCACCTGGAGATAAGGTATTGGTAATAGCAGCTTCCCAACCACCTGTTCCAGAGCCGGGAAAAATAAAGACTTCTCCTTGATCCATTTTGAAAATGCCTTTTAAATCTTTGAATAATCCAAAGGGCAGCTCCGGAAAACTTGGTGCACGATGATCCTCAAGCTGAACATCTATTGCTCGTCGTAAAGCTGGAGGCATATTTGTTGGCCCAGGGATAAATAGAGCATTATTACCAGGTCGCATTAGTTCCCATCCTCTTTATTAGTGTTTAAGTTAGAATTTATTAAAACAGCATATTAAATTTATATAATAAAACAATATTTAGTTATATAAAGTCTAACTTTTATTCAAATATATAGACAAAATAATAAATTTGTCATAACTTTAAATTATGCGTAGATTAAGAGACAGGCTGCCTCCTGCAAATAGCCTAGTGGTTTTTGAGGCTGTGGCAAGACGTATGAGCTTTACGGAGGCGTCAAAAGAACTCCTAGTGAGCCAGGCTGCAGTTAGTAGACAGATAAAGCTTCTAGAAGACCGTTTTGAAATTTCATTGTTCACCCGAAGGCATAGAGCTATAGAATTAACACCACAAGGAGTCAATTTCCACAAAGCAGTAACAATTGGTTTAAACCACATTGCTCACGCTGCAGATAGCCTTCAACAAGAGAAAGAAATATCAGATGTTACTGTTTCATCAACAGTAACTTTTGCATCTTATTGGTTGTTATCTAGAGTTGCAAAATTTCGTACAGAGTTTCCAGATATTGACATTCGACTAGTTGCCTCAACTAAAGGCGGAGATCTTTCGGGTACCAGCATCGATCTTGCAGTTAGGTATGGTCACGGGGCGTGGCCCAATGTTTCTGCTGAACTGATGTTTGCAAATGAGATTTTTCCAGTATGTTCACCAATATATCTAGAAAAAAAAGGTCCTATTAAAATACTACCTGACCTTCTTGAAGCTGATTTGCTTCATCTTACGGTATTTGACCGAAACTGGATTACTTGGGAATCTTGGCTTGAAGACTTTGGTCTAAGAAGTCCTGCCGAAAATAAAAAAATTTCTTTTGATAATTATATGGTACTTATCCATGCTGCAGTTAGGGGAGAGGGTATTGCCTTATGTGGTGCTCGTCTTGCTGAAGATCTTATCTCTCGCGGTGAATTGGTTCGTCCAATTACTGCTACACTTCCTTCAAAGTTTTCTTTTTACTTACTACATGATTCAGGAAAAGCACTTAGCCCTAATGCTACTAAATTCCGTGAATGGCTACTTTCAGAAGCACATACTTGCCAAATTCCACCTGTAAACTAATCAGTCATAACACTAGAGGGACTATTATCTCTATAGCTATACTCCCTAAGGCCAGACGACTTTAGGCGGCATAGACATCAAGATGGCTTCAGTATTACCACCAGTATTTAGACCAAAAGTCGTACCACGATCATAGAGAAGATTAAATTCCACATAACGACCACGCTTTATCAGCTGTGCTCGACGTTCATCATCTGACCAATCCTTATTCATATGACGACGGACTATCGAAGGGTACGACTTTAAGAATGCCCTACCTACTTCCTGAGTAAATTGAAAGTCAGCTTCACGATCTCCTGTATTGAGAGTATCATAAAATATACCACCAACTCCACGTGGTTCATTTCGATGCGGAAGGTAAAAATACTCATCACAAGATTTCTTAAACCTTGGATAATAATCCTTATCAAACATATCGCAGGCTTCTTTGAAAGCTCCATGAAAATTAGCAGTGTCCTGTTCATCTGGAAAAACTGGGGTCAAATCAGCACCTCCGCCAAACCAAC
Source organism: Pseudomonadota bacterium (assembly GCA_036337015.1). Lineage (GTDB taxonomy): Bacteria > Pseudomonadota > Alphaproteobacteria > Rhodospirillales > Casp-alpha2 > Casp-alpha2. The sequence continues at coordinate 259,707 of JAYZEZ010000005.1, forward strand.
CTTTAGTAGTCACTATTAATCGAGTATTCATATGTGCTGCTGGCACCAAAGGTGATAGCGGATGAATAACCACAGAAACGCCCGATGCCCAGAATCTTGGGTCATCCTCTGCACCGGGTATTTGACATCGAAACTCTTCTGAAAACTCCCCCCATACAGTTGAAATATTCACACCAGCCTTTTCAAATACGCGCCCACGCATCAAAGACATTGTACCACCGCCACCATCATTATTTTTTAATAAATTATCTTCCTCATTACGGTGCCAATTGGTAGGTTTAAAAC
>JAYZEZ010000006.1:0-168702 GCA_036337015.1 Pseudomonadota bacterium
GAAACCACTTATCGGCGGTGGAGAATTGCCGCCGCGAGGCGGAGCGTTTGGGGGTGTCTTGGAAGCCACCAGCTACCGGCGCCCCGAAGGAACCAGTAGCCCGTCCCACACGAATTAAACCGTCCTTGGAGACACTTCAAAAGAAAGGTATTACGCCGGACGTGGCGCTGGCGCAATTGGTGGAACGCGCCCAGGCGGCGGCATAGATAGAAAACTGATGGCCTGAAAATACAGGACGGATACAGGAATGGCGAAAGATACGAAATTCAAGAAGGGCCGGAGCGGCAACCCGAACGGCAAGCCCAAGGGAACCCGCAACAAGACAACCCTGGCGATGGAGGAATTGCTTGATGGCGAGGCCGAGATCATTACTCGCAAGGCCATCGAAAAGGCTAAAGAGGGGGATATGGCGGCAATCCGGCTTTGTTTGGAGCGTATCTTGCCCACCATTAAATCCCGTCCCATCGAGATAGACCTTCCCCCCGTTGAAACCGCCGAAGATATTACGGCAGCCCAGGGCGCGGTTATCGCTGCAATGGCAAGGGGAGAAATCACCCCTGATGATGCCAGCACCGTTGCGGGCGTTCTGGAAGCCAAGCGCCGGGCGATTGAGACGGTGGAGCTTGAGGCCCGACTATCAGAACTTGAGAAGGACCATCCAACCCGGACAAGAAGGGGTCGGTTTTGAGCCATGAGACTAAATAAACGGATTGAGAAACTTGAGAAGCAAAGCGGGAAGCAAGACGACAGATTCCCCCCGGTTATCGTTTTGGACTTCAAAGGAGAAGAAAGCGAAGCTGAGGCAATAGCTAAATGGGAGGCCGAGAACGGGCCACTAGATGGCCGTCACCCATTGATTGTTAGGTTTTGCGCGGTTTCACCTTTTGACGTTGAACACTCCCTGAAATAACTCCGCCTCCTCATCCCCGCCCTTGTCGCGTTGCTGGTCGGACGGAAAAGTTTTCTAAATGCCGACAGATAATAGCCTCTATGTCCCGCGAAACCTTCAAGCAGAACCGCTCAGCCGTCCTGGCTGAATGGCGTCAGCTTGCTGCCTGAGATCCCTCCGGTTGTAGGTTTTACAGGTCCGCTCTAGTTAGTCTGACAATGCCCAAAAGCAACATACTCCACACCCCGAAAGCGGACATTGGCGTTGACTCCCCTCTCCAACAGGGCCGCATTGCGTGCGCTTATAGGGAACCCAACCCGTTATTTTGCATTGTGGGCCGTTTTTTGGCCCGTTTGTGCGTATCTCGGGGGCGCACCTTGCCCAGGACCGGACAGCCGTTTTAGCCTGCCCTATTCCGTATAATTTCCGTATAGACGACCTTGGCCGCCCCCGCTTTCGGCTAAGTCATTGAAAGAAATGGCGACCCCAACGGGATTCGAACCCGTGTTGCCGGCGTGAAAGGCCGGTGTCCTAGGCCTCTAGACGATGGGGACGTTAGAGATATCCATTAGGCCGTAGGGTCGTATACGTCTGGAGTGCATTTATCAAGCAATTGATAAATTTTTTTAGAATTTTTAGCAATTTGAAAGAGACTTTGCCATATCTTTTAGTTCTTTATAAGATCCATTAAGAACGTGAACTTAAAGTTGACAATTAAAGCTAATGAGAATTCTTAAAGGAAATATTATATGAAAAAAAGAAAAGTGCTTATCGCACAGGGTGGCGGCCCAACCGCTGTTATAAACGAATCTCTTGTTGGCGCTGTATTGAAATTCAGAAAATATGATGATGTTGGATCAGTTTATGGCGCGTACCATGGTGTAAGTGGGATTGTTGCAGAGAATTTTATTAATCTCAGTTTGGAATCTGTTGAAAATCTTGAGAATGTTGCGAAAACACCCTGTTCAGCACTTGGCTCGACACGTGATAAGCCAAATCAGCAATATTGTCAGGAAATTTTTAAAGTTCTTAAAGCTCATGGAATTGATACATTTTGCTATATTGGTGGGAATGATTCATCCGATACTTTGCGAATCCTGGCTGAAGAAGCTCTAGAATCGGATTATCCTTTACGATGCATTCACATTCCAAAAACTATAGATAATGATTTGCCTATAAATGATCATACCCCTGGGTTTCCATCTGCTGCAAAATTTGTTGCCAGTGCTTTTGCTGGAGCAAACCTTGATAATAGAGCACTTCAGGGGGTTTACGTTGGCGTTGTAATGGGCAGGCACGCCGGGTTTTTAACTGCGGCTTCAGCCTTATGTCGTAAATATGATGATGATGGTCCGCATTTAATATATTTACCAGAACGCAACTTTGACATGGAAGAGTTCATATCGTCGGTACGAGTTACTAACGAAAAATTTGGACGTTGTGTAATTGCGGTTTCAGAAGGAATTCATGATCAGTCGGGTGAAGCCATTGTTACCAAGCTTTCTAAAAAAGTTGAAAAAGATGCTCATGGCAATATACAGCTATCAGGAACTGGTGCATTAGCCGATCTATTATGCTCAAATATTAAAGAAAGTACCGGTTTGCAACGAGTTCGCGGTGATACTTTTGGTTATTTACAACGATCATTCTTAGGGTGTGTGTCTGAGGTAGATCAGCAGGAATCTCGTGCTGTTGGAGAAGTGGCAGCTACACATGCTCATGATGGCAACATTGATGGTACAGTAACCATTCACCGTAGAGCTGATAGCACCTCCTACTCTGCTGAATATAAGTTGAGCGATCTAACATCAGTAGCAGGTAAAACTAAGGTTATGTCTGACGATTTTATAGCTGAATCAAATTCAGACATTACAGGTGCATTTGTTGATTATTTAAAGCCTTTATTAGGTTCTGATATGGGAGAACCAGGAAGATTGGAAGCTGACCATGTCAAAAAAATACTCAATCAATAATCTTAAGAGGTGATGAAACAATTAATTATGAGAATATCCTTTTTCTTGATTTCTATGCTTATTTTTTCAGTTATTTGCTATTCAAAAACGACATTTGCAGGTGATGTCCAGGTAGGCCACATCACAATTTCGGATCCCTGGGCTAGATACTCTTTTGCAGAGGCTAAATCTGCTGCCGCTTATATGACTGTTAAAAACCAAAGTGGTAGAATGGAACATCTAATCGCTGTTAGAAGTTCTATTGCCCAGAAAGTCGAATTACACCAGACAAAATCTCAAAACGGTATACTGAAAATGAGTTTGGTGAATAAATTGGATATACCAGCTGGTAAAACGATCATGCTCAAACCAGGCGGACGACACGTCATGTTTTTTGGATTGAAGAAGCCTATCGAGGAAGGTGCAACTTTTCCACTAACTTTAGAATTTTCTAAAGCTGGAAAAGTGACGGTAATGATTAGAGTTCTAAAGAACGAGGCATTAAAAAAAATGAATAAGCATCATCATAAACATTAATTAGAAAATAGAGAAACTACGCTATGCAACGTCATTTTCTATTAACTGGCCTTGTTATTATTTTTGCTATACTAGCTTTGATTGCTATTAGTTTGGATAGGTCTATTGAAAGGCCCTCTTCCCAGTCTGCAATGATGATTAAAGTTAAATTTAATCTTCTTAACCAAAATTATCAGCCTATTAACGAAGTAAGCTTTCGAGGAAAGCATACCCTAATTTTCTTTGGCTATACTTATTGTCCGGATATTTGTCCAACGGTATTACATAATATTAGCGAAAGTCTGTATTTGCTAGATAAGCATTTAAAAAAGATACAGCCTATCTTTATTACAATTGATCCAGAACGTGATACACCTAAGGTTATTAAATCATACTTGGGGAATTTTCATCCACTCATAACTGGACTAACAGGAAAACCGGAACAGGTTAAAAAAGTAGCCAAGGCTTTTGGGGTGTATTTTGCCAAAGCCGAAAAGGATAAATACTTAGAAGAAGATTACCTTGTAGATCATTCCGGTGGAATATATTTTTTGGGGGACGATGGTAGATTTATTACTAAGTTCTCACATTCCAGCACACCAGAAGAAATTGCGAGAAATATTAAAAAATATCTTTAAAGAATTTTTTCCTGTAACTGGTAATCGATTAAGACATTTGCCTCCCGAAACATAGTATCTGCAATCTTAGCAGCTTCACCCCATCGTTCGTGCTCAAAGTCAGGTTGATTGCAGACAACTCGTTTAATACCAGCTTGTATGATCATAACCGCACATCTTGCACATGGAGGTAGAGGGTATACATAAAGTGTTGCTCCTTCAGCCCGTTCGCCGGCAAACATCAATGCGTTTTGTTCAGCATGAACTACCATTTCATATTTAGTTGTTCTATCCCCAAGTCGTTCCTCTGTATCTTCAACACCTGTAGGAAAGCCATTAAAGCCAAGAGAAATAACGCGTTTAGAACGTGCGTGTGTAATGACAGCGCCAACTTGTGTTGATGGGTCTTTAGACCAATTAGAAACGTGCTTAGCTAAATTTAAAAATCTTATATCCCATTTATCGAGCATCTTTAGACCTTTTCATCAACCCAAATTACCATGCTGGAGCCGCATCATCTATGTGCAGTTGTGCTGAAGTTCTGCCCTGCCACGTATTTGCCTTCAGCCGGCCGGCAATATGCAGTGGAGCACCTTGGCTTTGCAATAAAGCTTGACCTAATGGGGTGTCTACGGAGTTGAATGAAATCGCAGCTAAACGGTTATTACCTTCATCTCTAATGAAGCCCCTTATATGTCGATCTCCAACCACAGCAGCGTAGGATAAAGTAGCTGATGGAATAACAAATCTAGGCTCAGGGTTTCCTGATCCAAAGGGACCAACTTGGTTAAGCTGTTCTAAAAAATTCAAGTTGGCAGCTGCAGGTTTAATTGCCCCATCAAGAAAAAGACTTGGACGAATACCTTTTTCAATTACATCGGATTTGACACGTTTTCCTAGAAAATCCTGAAATTCTTGAATTTTTTTCCGCTCAACTGTGAAACCGCCTGCCATTTTATGGCCCCCACCCTTAATTAATAGTCCTGCCTGTTGAGCCGCAATGATTGCTGCACCAAAATCAACACCGGAAACTGAACGACCAGAGCCAGTTCCTTGTTCACCGTCTAATGCTATAACGCAGGCAGGGCGATTAAAACGTTCGACCAGGCGACTAGCAACAATACCTATTACGCCTGGATGCCAGTTTTCGCCAGCTGCTATAATGATTGGCCCTATTTTTTCACCCTTTTGTTCAACGTCTAGAATTGCTGCCTTTAATACAATAGATTCAATTTCTTGGCGTTCTTTGTTAAGCGTATCAAGCTTTTGGGCAATTTTTTTTGCTTCTTCAATATCATTTGTACTAAGAAGTTGACTTCCTAAATCCGGCGAACCTATTCGTCCACCTGCATTTATGCGGGGCCCTAATACAAACCCGGCATGATATGCATTAGGAGATTCATTTAGTCCTACTATATCGCTAAGAGCTCGTAATCCGGGATTTTTTCGTCGACCCATAACTTTCAATCCTTGTCTTACTAAAGCTCGATTAAGGCCAATTAATGGTACTACATCACAAATGGTTCCCAATGCTACAATATCTAACCACTGTTTTAGGTCTGGTTCTGGAAATTTCAAAAACCAACCTTCATCTCGTAATACACGATTAATTGCTACTATTAGAAGAAATGCAACTCCAACTGCTGCTAGTTGCCCTTGATCCGATTTATCATCCATTCGATTAGGGTTTATTACGGCAACAGCTGAAGGGAGCTTAGATTCTGTTACGTGATGATCTACGACTATGGTTTCTAGACCTTCTTTAAGTGCTGCCTCAATAGGCTCATGGGATGATGTCCCGCAATCGACGGTTACAACGATTTTAGCTCCTTTTTCTTTGAGTTTTAACAATGCGGGTGTATTGGGCCCATACCCCTCCAGTATTCGATCAGGTATGTAGGTTTCAGATCTTCCGCCTACAGCTGCTATAAAACGTCTCAATAATGCTGATGAGGTGGCACCGTCTACATCATAGTCACCAAAAATGGCTATAATCTCATTATTAGTTATAGCCTTAGATAGCCTTTTTGCGGCATTATCCATACCTTGCAAAAGGCTGGGATTTGGCATCAGGTCACGTAAAAGTGGATTGAGAAAAATCTCAACATCATTTAGGCCCACTCCCCTAGCACATAGAATTCGAGCTACAATTTCAGCTATTCCATGACGTTGCGCCATTGCCATAGACATGCGGTCATCACTTGCACGAAGAATCCAACGTTTGTCTAAAAGTGAAGTTTCAACACCAAGAAATAGTTCGGGTTCTAAAAAATTATCATTGTCTTTATGATTTATAGATGTTGATTTTGGCATACTATAGATTGTTCGGCCAGCCCAACAGTTTCAAGTGCTAAATTACATTTCGTGAAGGTTTTTCTTGTTATGGCTTGTTTTTTTGATCTCGTTTTCTTGAAACACTAGTCTTAAAGAGATTCGATACGAATCATGTGAGGTGGTTCGACAACTGCTCCAATTGCAGAAATCTTTTTTATGGCTTCAGTCATCGAGAATTCTTCTGTTTCATGCATCGTTAATACGACGGGTACAGCCTCACCTGGGTTACGGGTTCGCTGTAAAACTGATTCCATAGATACGTTATGATCTTTAAGGACTGCTGCTATATCAGCCAACACACCTGGTTTATCAACAACCATGAGGCGTATGTAATATGCACCGTTATGTTGTTGCATTGGAATGGAGGGAAGTGATTTTAACTGTTTGGCTGGCAATCCAAACGTAGGGATCCTAAGTTCACGGGCAATATCGATTATATCTGATGCCACGGCTGAAGCTGTTGCGCCACCCCCTGCTCCTGCTCCTTTTTGAACTATTGTGCCAACAAAATTACCATCGATGACGACTGCATTAATAGAACCTGAAACATTGGATATAGGGTTCTCAAAAGGTACCATACAAGGATGCACTCTCTGTTCCAGACCTTCATTCTGATTAGAGGCAATTCCAAGTAATTTTATTTTATAACCTAACTCTTCAGCAAACTGCATATCCATAGGGGAAATATGACGGATACCTTCAATGTGAATAGCTTCAAAGTTAATTTCGCATCCAAAAGCAACGCTTGATAGGATCGCTAGTTTATGCGCTGTATCTATACCGTCTATATCAAAGCTAGGGTCGGATTCTGCGTATCCCAATTTTTGACATTCTGCTAAAATATCGTCGAATTCACGACCTTGTTCACTCATTGCGGATAAAATATAATTACACGTTCCGTTTAGAATTCCATACACGCGACTTATTTCATTACCAGCCAGTCCTTCGCGCAATGACTTAATAATTGGTATGCCACCCGCAACAGCAGCTTCGTATGAAAAAGACACATTCGCTGTTTCAGCAGCGTGTGCTATGGACGTTCCATGCTGGGCTATAAGGGCTTTATTGGCTGTAACAACGTGTTTCCCATTCTCTATAGCAGCCAATGTTAAATCCCTTGCTATTCCATCTGAGCCACCAATTAGTTCAACTACTACGTCAATATCCTGATTAAATGCTAATTCCAAAGGATCATCATTCCAAACGTAAGGTGTAATATCGAAACCTCTATCAGCATTTTTGTCACGAGCTGAAATTGCAGCAATTTCTATTTTGCAACCAGCACGTAGACATATATTTTTTTCACGCTCTAAAATTAAGCGTACCAAACTAGCGCCAACCGTACCAAGACCAGCTACACCAATCTTTAAATTTGTGTTCATTGTGATGCAGTCCTCTGCAAACTGGTTCCGCGAAGGAAAGTCTTGATGTTGCGGACAGCTTGGCGAATACGCTGATCATTTTCCACGAGGGCAATACGAACATGCCCATCACCATGTTCTCCAAATCCAATGCCAGGTGCTACAGCAACTTCTGCTTCACTTAAAAGAAGTTTTGAAAATTCTAGTGAAGATAATTCACTAAATTCAGAAGGGATGGGTGCCCAAGCAAACATCGTTGCGGGAGGTGATGGTATATCCCAACCGGCGCTAGCAAGTCCATCAATTAGTATATCGCGTCTAGACTTATAAATCTCACGAATTTCTGCAACGCATTCCTGTGGCCCATTAAGAGCTGTTGCTGCGGCTACTTGGATGGGGGTGAATGCCCCATAATCCAAATAGGACTTTATGCGCCCTAGTGCTGCTATAAGCTTTTTATTACCAGTGGCGAAACCAATTCGCCACCCAGGCATCGAGTAAGTCTTGCTCATAGATGTGAATTCTACTGAAATGTCCCAAGCTCGTTTAATCTGTAGTATTGAAGGGGGAGCAATATTTTCAAAATAGATTTCTGAATATGCTATATCGGAAAGTATAAAAATATCATGGTGTATACAGAAATCTACTATTTCTTCGTAAAAATCTAGATTTACGACCTTGGCTGTTGGATTGTTGGGATAATTCAATACCAAAGCTGTTGGCTTTGGCGATGAATGTTTAACGGCGAGTTTCATAGCGTTCATAAGTTCTTCTTCGGGCCCGACGGGTATCGAACGAACGGCAGCGCCGGCTATAATGAAGCCGAATGGATGAATTGGATAACTTGGATTAGTTACTAGAATTACGTCACCCGGACTTGTGATTGCAGATGATAAATTCGCGAGACCTTCCTTGGATCCAAGAGTTACGATAGTTTCAGTTTCAGGATCCACCTCAACTTTAAAACGTTGTTCATAATAGCTGCTAATGGCTTTACGAAGACCAGGAATGCCTCTCGATTGTGAATAACGATGAGTTTTTGAATCCTGAACAGCCTCAACTAGTTTTTGAACAATATGAGGTGGCGTTGGTAAATCAGGATTGCCCATCCCAAAGTCTATTATATCGGCGCCTTCAGCCCGTGCGCGCGCCTTCATATCATTAACTTCTGCAAAAACATATGGCGGTAAACGCCTGATTTTATGGAATTCTTGTTCCATGCTTAATCATCCTCAGAAGCCAATCTTTGTGAAAAAAAAACTTAAACGACTGATAAAATCCTAACGGGTTAGGTAAATTTCGGCCCGACGATTGCCTGCTTCTCCGGATAGCATAAATTCATAGTATGCCGGTTGAGTATCAGATACAGCAGCCACTTGGATGTTCTGCTTGTTGACTCCTAATTGAACTAAAGTTGCTGCAATTTCATCAGCACGGTCCATAGAAACTTTAAAGTTAACCATCTTGTGCTTGATTGGAGTTAGGTCTCGGGTCCGCGATGATGCATGGCCTACAATCCTAAATTGTCCGCCTTCCTTACGTTGGAAACTGGCAACTGAATTAAGAATTTTTTTATCGTGTGCCTTTAATTTATACGAGCCATTATCATAAAAAATAGTAGCCACTTTGATTTCATTACCAAAATTAACCGGTTGGTTTGAAGACAATTTGCCTGTTGAATTTAAAGGCAAATTGCTTGTTGAAATAGAGGGACTTGTTGAAATAGAGGGAGTAGAAGGTTGAGGAGCAATGGGTACTTGAGATAAAGTACTTCCACCGGAATCAACGGTAACTCCTTGAGACGAAATAACCACTGTGGGAACTTGATTGCCCGTAAAATCTTTAGCCATTAGTGAAGCAATATTCGGATTTGCTGCACGAGAACGGATCTCTGCTAATTGTTTGGCTAAACGTTTTTTATCAGCCTCAAGACTCTCATTAAATACTGGTTTTGCAAGAACTTGCGACGGCACTGAGCTTTTTTCAACATTTTGTAAAGGCATAGGCTGTCGTGCAACATTTGGTTTGGGCATAGGCTGTCGTGCAACAAATGGTTTGGGCATTGGTGGAGGTGCTGGCTGTGTGGCTTTTGCCAAAGGTGAAACTGGGATAGGTTTAGGAATAGAGATAGGCTTTGCAGCAGTTGTGGGCTTGTCGCCAAGTTTTGACGAAGCTACTCCTTGTCGTTTGATTGATGGAGCATATTTGGGACGTTCGTTATCAGCAGGAAGCCCAGATTTGGCAATGTCTCTAGCCCGAGCTTGTTTGTCTACAGACGCGAGGATTGGAAAGGTTTCATCCGCACCATCCGAATTCTTATCCTTATCTGCAGAGAGGCCTTCAAGTTTGTTTTTGCCATTACCTAAATCAGCTTTTGGCTCTTCTTCAGAAAAATAATCCACTGTATCCCTGTACCAATCAGCCGTTCCTCTATACCATTCGGCAGGGTTAATAGCATCGGGCACCTGCGAACATGCGCTAATCAATGATGTGCTTAATAGAACGCCAAAAAGTATATATTTTGATTTAGGTAATTTGTATGAGGGAAAATACCTGAAACTTACCCTTTTTTCTGGGGCCATCACTCTCTCCATAATTTCAAGAATCATTATAATCCTTTGAATCTTAATATTGCCCTAAAAAAGTTAACTGTTTACGAACATTTAAAACAAATTGTTTTGGCATAGCGTCCATACAGGCAGAAAATTGAAAACAAATTTTAAGTATAATAGCTTGATAATAAAGAATTTTAGAGACGGATCAACTAATGAGAATAAACTACTATAAATCTTTCAATTAGATTTTAAAGTAGCAATCGAATTTATAGAAAAAATATTAAAGAAATGGATTTGAATTCTAGTGTTTAAAATTTTTTAGCAATTCTTCCGCTGCTTGTCTGGGAGGCATCGCTCCATTTACAACGGAATCTATCAGCAAATCTATTTTTTTACGTTTACCTTTAAATTTTTGTCGAACGATATCTTCCGCATTTTTTATTACTCGCATTTCGATTATATCTCTGCGGCGCTTATCCATTAAGCCTGTTTCACTAAGATATTGGGCATGTTCATCAATTTTTTTAAGTAATTCAATAACCCCTACTCCAGTTTCTGCACTGGTAGCTATTACGTTTACATTCCAGTCAAGAACACTATCGTTAGTTTGGTTGATCTGTTTAAAATTTTTATTAACTCGGTTTTGTTGATTTGTTAATTTTTTTCCTAAAGCAAGCATTCCTTTGATGTCTAAAATTGTTTTATTAGCATCTGGTCGATCGCATTTTGATACTACGTGAATATCAGCAATCTCTAAAATTCCAGCTTTGATCGCCTGAACATCGTCACCAAGTCCTGGCGCCGAGATTACGGCTACTGAGTGAGCTGCCTTCATAATATCTATCTCATCTTGTCCGACACCGACAGTTTCAAGCAATATTACGTTGAAGCCTGCAGCATCTAGTATATCTACGGCATCAAGACTAGCTCGTGCTAACCCGCCAATTTCTCCTCTAGTTGCCATAGAACGGATGAATATGCCATCGTCACCAGTCAAATTCGTCATACGGATACGATCTCCTAAAATAGCTCCGCCGGAAAATGGGCTTGATGGATCTATGGCTATAATACCCACTGTTCTTCCCGTTTCTCGAATTGCTTTAGCCAATAGTTTAACAAGCGATGATTTACCACTTCCAGGTACACCAGTTAGGCCTACTACATGCGCTTGTCCGGTTGCGTAGTAGATTTCTGATAAGGCATCTAAGTGTTCGGGTTTTTCGGTTTCTGCAAGTGATATCATCCGGGCGATAGCGCGAATCTTACCCTCTTTTACGCCCTCTACTAGGACTTTAGAATTTTCAAGGTTAACTTTTCTATTAATTTCTTTGCTCATGGTTTTTTGAAAATAGAGATCGCTGGTTTTTCCTCGTCTGTGATTAGCGATTTATATAGTTCGTGATCATCAACTATTCGCTTCGCCTTAAATTGTGTTTTGGTCATTGATTTGGCTGAAACGATTTTTACTCTCGATTTTACTCCTAAAGCACTATCTAGTTGTTCTTCTATCTGGGTTTGTAAAGCTTTACATTTTTCCTTTTTCTTAAATATATTACCTTTGGTATCTATGCGAAGAACCAGCTCATCCATAGTGCTGCCTCGTGTTATAATTATTTGATGTTCGCTACCGTAGCCTTCGATTTCATTTAATACTCCATTGATTGCACTAGGGTAGATTACTTTACCGCGCACTTTAAACATGTCGTCTATTCGCCCATAGATACCATCTGGAAGACGTGGGTATGTTCTTCCACAAGGATTATTTTTTCCTTCCGTCCAATGAGTTAGGTCTCCAGAAACCAGTCTAATCATTGGTTGTGAATTACGTTCTAGGTGTGTGTGAATTGGTGTTCCTTGTTTGCCCCAATTAACACGGGCATGAGACTTTGGATCACATACCTCAGTATAAACAATGTCTTGCCACAATAACATGCCATCGGTTTGTTCGGTGCCTGCAGCATTCATCCAAGGAGATAACTCTGCCATGGTTCCACAGTCTATTACTTTGGCCGCATACAAATCTTCAATACGCTTTTTTAAACTTGGTATCGATGCTCCAGGTTCACCATAGGCAAATAAAATTTCAAGGCCAAAATCTTTTGGTTCTATCCCCTGGGAAACAGCAAGTTCTGCTAAATGGAGCATATAAGATGGTGTGCCATAAAAAGCTTTAGGTTTAATTTTTTGCATCCACACGATAGTTTGAGATGTCATATCGGGTGTTCCAGCTCCAAATGGGAAGGTCCTTGCTTGCAACCGCTCGGACCCTAAAAGGGCCCCCCAAGAGCCCATATCAAGGCTGAACAATGAGCCAATAAATATAGTGTCTCCAGGCCTTAGCCCCATGCCCCACATCACCCGTGCCTGATTGTTAGCTATAGTAAGCCAATCTCTTCTTCCGATCGCAAATGTTGTTGGGCTGCCGGTAGTGCCTGAGGTTCCGTGAATATGGTGAATTTCTGCTTCTGGAACGCAAAGGTAATCTCCAAAAGGTGGAAAATTTTCTTGGGCCTGCTTTAATTCTTCTTTAGTTACAACTGGCACGCGTTCAAAATTCTCTAGGCTGGTAATTTGACTAGGGTGAATGCCAGCATGATCCCATTTTTTACGATAAAATGGAGAGTTTGCGTATGCATGTTCCATGACTAACCTTAATCTTTCAATTATAGCTTTTTCACGAGCGTCAGGATCCATGGTTTCACGTTCAGGAAACCAAAATTGGCTATTTAGATTTGGTATATAGGCGCTGTTATATTCGGGAGGATAGTTCCAGGATTCCATAATTATATACCTACTTGCCCCTATGGCGAGAAACAATGTTTTGTATTCTAGAAACAAATTCGTCGTACGGTGTATCTTTAACTAAAATGTCAGTTAATCCCCAGTTTCTAAGGTTTTCAACAACATTGTCATTTTTTACGTTGTAAGCGAAAATTTGAATATTTTGAGCGCCAAACTCTCTTAACATTTTATGTATCTTAGAAATACTCTCCATATTTGCAATGGTTTGCAAATTAATACCAAGAGCATTTACATCTTCTTGGACTGCTGCAAGAGCGATTTCGGTGGGATTGTAACATTCATCAGTAAAAATCACATCTAATCCGATGTTACAAAATATTTGGGCTATCTTTCTGGTATTATCATCAGATGTTTTATTGCCAAGGTCTGACAATAAAACCCGGAAGGCTATCGATTTTGTGTCCAAGATAGCATCTTCCTTACTTTTTTTCCACATTTCCAATACCGATTTTAAGATATTCCTTCGCCATCTTCCTATATTCTTGGGGAATGCGTTTAATCATTTCATTTTCCTGAATTCCACACTCACGAACAAATCGAGCCGGTGTTCCAGCCCATAACTGGCCGGCTTTTACTATTTTTCCTGGAGGGACAAGAGATCCAGCTGCAACCATAGCTCCGGTTTCAATAATTGCACCATCCATAACGCAAGCCTGCATTCCAATGAAACAGCGGTTCTGAAGGGTGCAGGCATGAATGATTGCAGAGTGTCCTACAGTGACATCATCTCCAATAAAAGTCCCATATTTTTGGCTATCTACATGCACTACAGTAAGATCTTGAATGTTTACACGTTTACCAATACGTATAACGTTCATGTCTCCACGTACTATACATCCGTACCAAATATTGGTTCCTTCGTCGATTTCTACATCACCAATTATATTTGCTGTTGGCGCAATAAAAACATCGTTATGAATAGTTGGCCAAATACTGCTGAAAGGAGAAATATTTTTCGTCATGATTTTTGTTCCTTTATAATGTTAGCCAATATCTCATTACTGCACTGACGGCATATGGTCTTTCCAAAGGAGCTAAATGCCCGCAATCTTCTATAATGATTAAGTTAGCATTTGGAATAGCTTCTGCCATTTCCTCATGCTCTGAGAGTGGCGTCAAGTTATCCTGACGGCCACAGAGAACCAGTGTGGGGCATTTAATATTTTTAAGATCTTTAACTCCATCTGTACGGGATAAAATGGCAGTTTGTTGACGAATAAAAGCATCTGGACCGATGTTGGCGGCAGATTTCCTTATAGTACTAATTAAATCTTCGTCTTTTAGTCGTTCCGAGTGAATTAAGTAAGGTAGTAGCTTTCCTGTAACTCCCCTGAAATCACCAATGCCTAATTGTGATATCAATCCTTGGCGTTGCTTCCTTCTGTTTGGAGTGTCAGCTTTTGCTGAGGTGTCAATAAGAGCTAATCGCTCTACTCTTTGTGGGGCGATGCGCATAATTTCCTGGGCAACATAGCCACCCATGGATAAGCCAGCTAATGAAAACGATTTAGGTGCATTAGCTAGAATTCTACTAGCCATGCCACTAATTGTATCATCTTTTGTCATATCGGTAACAGTCATGTCGGCAACATCGCGTAAAGTCATTGTTTGATGTTCCCATAAGGCTGCATCACAAAGTAAGCCAGGCAAAAGTAATAAAGTTGTTTTATTTTTCATGATACCTACGGTAGCCAAAAACTGGTTATAGGCCAAGTGTATGCTAATCATTGACACCAAGCTATGATTAGCTGACAATGTTTGTAATTAAAACTTTGAAAATAATTGGGTGTTCCGACTGGGTGCGCCCTGTCAGTTTCTATCTTTATGAGTTTCCAAGATCTCGGCTTAAGTGAAAAATTACTGCGTGCGCTCAATGATGTAGGCTATTCTGAGCCGACTCCTATTCAATCTCAAGCTATTCCTGTAGTTTTTATGGGGCGTGATCTTTTGGGTTGCGCCCAAACTGGTACCGGAAAGACTGCAGGGTTTACACTTCCAATGATTGATATACTAGCTGCCGGAACAGCTAAGGCAAGAATGCCACGGTCTTTGATCTTGGAGCCAACTCGGGAGCTTGCTGCACAAGTTGCTGAGAGCTTTGATGTTTATGGGAAATATCACAAGCTAACCAAAGCACTTTTAGTTGGTGGCCATACTATGAATGAGCAAATAAAAACCATTGAGCGAGGTGTGGATGTTCTGATTGCAACGCCAGGAAGGCTCTTAGATTTATTTGAGCGCGGGCATTTATTGATGTTTGATGTTAAAATACTTGTCATCGATGAAGCTGACCGCATGCTTGATATGGGGTTTGTTCCGGAGGTGGAAAAGATAGTGGGGATGCTTCCAAAGATCCGTAACACGTTATTATTTTCGGCTACCATGCCCCCAGAAATCCGACGCTTATCTGAAAAATTTTTAATTAATCCTAAGGAAATTTCAGTTGCTCCACCTTCAACAGCAGCTGAAACGATTACTCAGGGACTTGTTGTTGTCAGGCACATCAAAAATCATAAGTCAGGGGATGAGTCTAAGGAAAAACGCAATGCCCTTCGTAAGCTAATTCTTGTTGAAAAGCCTAAAAGTGCATTAATTTTCTGCAATAGAAAACGTGATGTTGATCTAGTTTGCCGGTCATTAAATACACACGGAATTACTGCCTCGCGGTTGCATGGGGATATGTCCCAACCTGCACGTACTGAGACACTTGGTAAATTTAAGGATGGAGAAATAAATATTATGGTGTGCTCGGATGTTGCTGCGCGTGGGCTGGATATTCCAAATATGAGTCACGTTTTTAATTTTGATGTGCCAATCCATGCAGAAGATTATGTCCATCGTATTGGAAGGACAGGTCGTGCTGGTCGTCATGGGCACGCATATACAATTGCCACACCAGAAGATAGCAAATATTTAGATGCCATTTTTGAGATAACTGGTCAGGAAATTCCCATGTTGGAATTGGAGGGCATTGTGACCGTTGACTTAGATATGGAAAGAAGGACCGTCGAGGCAATTTCCTCTCAATCAACGCGAGAAGATAATAAGCGTTCAATCAAGAAAAAATCAGATGGTGTTGTCCATTCCAACAAGCAAAAAGTTGCAAAGAAAAGGGTCGCTGAAAAGAAAAAAAATAAATCAAAACCTTCATTGAAAAAAATAAATAAAAATATTGATAAAAAGATGTCTGATAAAATTGACAGTGGAAGAGAATCAGATGGCCAAATAATACATAATGCCCCAGTAAAGGGTTTAGGGGATCACATTCCAGCGTTTCTTATTAACACAACAAATGAAAAAAAATAAAACTCCGCATTATGCATCTGATTTATTTTGAAATTGAATTGGATTAAGCAGAATGCGACTAACACATATTAACCGTATCATAATTATGGTTAATTAATTTAAATAGGAATTAATTAATGAATATCAGTTCTACACAGCAAGGCCAAATTCTTGTCGCTACGGATTTTTCAGAACACTCTAGTTATGCAGTTCGGTGGGCTCTTGACTTGGCTGATTCGCTACGATCGTCAATTTTGTTATTACATGTAGTCCATGATCGTGCCGAAGGGCCAGGGTATTACCGGCATGATAAGAAAGATGCGATGCGTCCAATGGAGGATGTAGCAGAAAGGATGTTGCAAAAATTCATAGATGATACTGGTCGGGAAAATAGCCATTTTGAATCTTTTAAAAACCTGAATACTGAAATAGTGACGGGCTTGCCAGTACCAAAGATTCTTGAGGTTGCTGAAAGGATTAATGCCAGAATGATTGTCATGGGGAGTCAGGGGCTTACTGGATTAGCCCATCTTCTAATAGGCTCTAAAGCCGAGCAGGTGGTTAGAATTTCTAAGATCCCAGTAACTATCGTAAAATCTTCTTAAGACTTTGATATTTATAATATTTTATCCAATTTAGATTCGATTTTTTAAGTTTTTATGCTTTGTATCAGTAATTTATAATAATTTTTTTATAATTTAGATTTATATATTATAATAAGTCATTGTTTTATTTTTAAAAATTATTTTCATATTGTAAAATATGAGTTATTTTTGATCATTCATGATATAAAATAATGGATCATATGAGTAATGTTTTTCTTGCCTTGAGAGCTCAAACTCATATGGTCTTAAGCTTATCAAACTTTTTATTAAATTAAACTTATGGTGAAGTGTTCCACCATATGTCGGTTTTTTTTTGGATTTTAAATAAATCATATGAAAATTTATAATTTACATCAAAAATTACATCACAATCCTTTTATTCCAATTTGGTTATCTGCGGCGGCTTTAATTTGTCTTTTTGCTACTCCTGTGCTTGCTGCTGTTTCAGGCGGGAACCAGGAAATACCTTGGGGATTTATGGGTATGAAGGTTTTTGGTGGTTTAGCTATTTTCCTTTTTGGCATGGATCAAATGGCAGATTCATTAAAAGCGGTGGCTGGAAACCGCATGAAGGACATACTGGGTGCACTTACTAATAATCGAATTACTGGCCTTATAACTGGTGCAAGCGTAACTGCTGTTATCCAGTCCTCTTCTGTGACTACTGTAATGTTAGTCGGTTTTGTTACTGCTGGGATGATGTCTTTGTCGCAGGCTATAGGAGTAATTTTGGGGGCCGACATTGGAACGACAATCACAGCTCAAATCGTTGCCTTTCCAGTTAAGAAATATGCACTTTTATTAGTCTCCGTTGGCTTCTTTTTATTGTTTGTTAGCCGTAATGATAAGTGGAAACATTATGGTACTTTGATAATGGGACTTGGAATGATTTTCTTTGGCTTGGCAATCATGAGTGATGCCATGAAACCCTTACGTTCATACCAGCCCTTTATTCAATTAATGCAAGACGTTGCTAATCCTTTGATTGGAATTTTAATAGCCACGTTATTTACAGCACTAATCCAGTCTTCATCTGCTACAATGGGTGTCGTAATTGTGCTTGCCCAACAGGGATTAATTACGCTAGAGGGTGGTATTGCACTGGCACTTGGTGCGAATATTGGTACATGTGCTACCGCTGGTCTTGCTTCTATAGGAAAGCC
This sequence comes from Pseudomonadota bacterium, assembly GCA_036337015.1. Taxonomy (GTDB): domain Bacteria; phylum Pseudomonadota; class Alphaproteobacteria; order Rhodospirillales; family Casp-alpha2; genus Casp-alpha2. The sequence goes on from JAYZEZ010000006.1 coordinate 18,080, forward strand.
TCGTGAGGCCGTTCGTGTTGCCGTAGCACATGTAACTTTTAAAATTGTTGGTGTAATACTCATTTTCTTTTTTATTCCCCATCTAGCAGAACTTTGTCGTTGGATTTCGCCCGCTTACCCTGAACTAGCAGGAGTAGAAAAATTAGCTAAAGAGACCCCTCGTCAAATTGCAAATGCCCATACTTTCTTTAACATAGGAATAGCATTGCTTTTCTTGCCGGTTACACCGCTTTTTGCACGATTTTGTGAGTGGGTGGTTCCTGATAGGCCCGACAAACTAGAAGAAGGTCGGGTTAGTTTAAAGCCTAAATTCCTTGATGATGCTTTAATTTCGACACCACAGTTAGGGCTTGCTAGATGCCGACTAGAAATCGGTAGGCTTGGTGAGATGGTTAGTACCATGTTCGGTAAAATCCATCTAGCTGTATTAAAAGGAAGTAAGCAGGATCTTAAGGAAATCGTGGATATAGATGATCAGGTAGATATTCTTTACGGACAAATTGTCATCTACCTTGGAAAGTTGAGTAAAACTAACCTCTCCGATGAACATGCTGAAGAGCTATTTTTCCTTTTTCAGACAGTTGATCGTCTAGAAAATATGGGCGATATAATGGAAAAAAACATGGTTAGAATTGGTACTAAAAGGATTGAGGATAACATAGTAGTAAGTGATGTTACCATGCAGAAAATCATTGAATATCACAGTCAAGTTTCTAGTGCGCTAAAAGACACTATTGACGTTATCACAAATGACGATAGTGATGCTATTAAGCGAGTAATGGAATTAAGAGAAATAATTGCTAATATGACTTTAGAAACCGAAAAACATGGGATCGAGCGTTTAACTGCAGATGCGCCTAAACGTTTAGATACTTATGCCCGAGAGAAGGAAACTATTGGGTACATGAACAGTATTTATCGGATATGTCGTCGAATAGCAGATTCTTCACCAACAAAAGAAATTTCAGACAAAAGTGACTAAATAAAAACTTAAGTTTGCATCATCTGAACACCTAAGAGTATTTTAAAGTAATAGGATGGGTGCCCGAGTGGTTGAAGGGACCGGTCTTGAAAACCGGCAAGGGTGCAAGCTCTTCGTGGGTTCGAATCCCACCCCATCCGCCAACCCTCTATTCGTGTAGATTTTCATTTAATCACTGATCTTCTCTCCGTTCTTGTAGGTTCCTGTGAATGGTCCCAATACAGCCCCTTCTTTTTTAAACCAGATCCAAAGACCTTCTTTCTTTCCTTTTATATAGCTTCCTTTCTCAGATAATCTTCCGTTATCGTGAAAAAAGACCCAAGGTCCGTGTTTCTCTCCATTTTTGAATGACCCTCGTATTCTCCCAGTGATCTTCCCCGTGAAAGGAACATCGCTGAATTTTTTGTAGTGAAGACCATCACGTTTCACCAAGTCATCCATAGTTTCACTCAACACCACATTCGGTGAGAGAATAAACAGACAGGTTAGAAGTGTGAGGAGTGTTTTCATACCAAAAACCTAGTAGAAAAAGAAAATAATATAATTGTTCAATTTTTGTAATTTTGATTTTGTATTCATGACCCGATTGAATAAGGCTTTACAGATTTTGGTAAGGAACGAAGCCACGGAAACAGAATAAATTTTCCTGTCACAACCCAATCGACAATCCAAAAGATAGCCAGACCGCCCCAAAGGAATAGGTGGAGATGCGGTTGGTCAAAAAATAAATCATCAAAAAGGCGACCAAAGGTTAAGAAGCTTTTTGTTGCTAAATCATAGAGTGTCATTAACCAACAAATAGTTGTGCCGATTAATACGATCCAATGGCTTGCTGTTAACAACCTCTGTAAAGCCTTCATCTGCTTACCTCACTATTAATCACTATTCATCGCCGACTGTAGGCGGTCTTTAGGACGCCTTTTTTTTAGCTGCTTTTAAAATCATTCTCTCTATTTCGTGGTTTGAACTGCACCGTTTTTTTCTAAAAAATTTGGTGGTTAGGTATTTAATCCCAAAACCCTAGCATAAATAGTTTAATTAGAGAATTAAGAAACTATCCAATATATCAATTCGATCCAAAAAAATAGAAATAAGGTTGCACCAAATATCTCAACGTTTCTTCGAGACTTAAAGACGAAAAAATAATACCCGTCTTGATTCCAGTCATCCCCCTTTTTTTTATTAACTTTAATTGCTATCTGAAGACAAACTAAAAATAATATAAAGTGACCTATAAGAACAAATTGGTCATTTTTGGCCCAATCCATCAGACGAATAAGCAGCTGTTCCATTCCCCCCCCCTACTCGTCTGAGTTTCCATTACTAATTACTCTTCCTACAACTTGAATACACAGTTTCTATTCAGGAACTACTTTCTACCCTTAAAACAATGCTAAACCATCTACCTCAGATTGAGCCTTTTCTATTACTTTTACTGCATATGCATGGAATTTTTCATCAACCATCATTCTTCGTGGAATAGCGTTTGCGCTTCCTTCTAAAACACTCATTTGGTCATCTATCATAAATAGTTCTATCCCAGCTTCTTCTAATACAGAATGTATCCAAGACATCAAAACCAGGTCATTCGATCTCAAAAGTTCTTTCAATGCAAAACCTCTCCGTATGTTACGATCTATCGAAGACTGATACTATTCTTTTGGTGCTAATAATATTAGCAGAAAAAATGTATCCCAAAAACTTCTAGCCAAGACAATTGCGTTAAAATCCTAACGATGATAACCATTTTCAATGAACACTATTTTGATTACCGGTTGCTCTAGTGGAATTGGCCTTGATGCTGCAATTGCTTTTCGTGATGCTGGCTGGACGGTAATTGCAAGCTGTCGTAAGCAACTAGACTGCGAAACAATGCACAGCAAATATGGCATGCAAAGTGTCCGTATTGATTATGAGGATGAGGCTAGCATTGCCAGTGGCTTTGAAGCCACACTTAAAATAACTGGTGGCCAACTTGACGTATTGTTCAATAATGGAGCTTATGGAATTCCGGCATTCGTAGAGGACCTTCCTACAGATGCATTGCGGGCTATTTTTGAGGCTAATTTCTTTGGCTGGCACACACTGTCACGACTTGCCATCGTCCAAATGCGTAAACAGAAAATGGGTCGCATTATTCAGAATTCCTCAGTGCTTGGTTTTGCCCCTTTAAAATTCAGGGGTGCGTACAATGCCACAAAGTTTGCCCTTGAGGGTTTGACCGATACGATGCGGTTGGAACTAAACCAAACGAACATTCATCTGGCTATTATTGAACCCGGTCCTATTCGCACCAAAATAAGGGAAAATTCCTATTTGCAATTCAAACGCTGGATCACCTGGAAAGGTACAGCTCGAGAATCCTGGTATGAGAATGTTGGGATCCCGCGCCTATCGGCCATTAATCCACCACCTGATACCTTTGAATTGATGCCTAATGCGGTAACAAAGGCAGTTATGCATGCGGCTACAGCTGCCCGTCCTAAACTGCGTTATCGTGTGACTACTGCCACTACTTTGATGATGATTTTGCGTAGGTTACTCAGTTCACGTGCTTATGATGCGGTGGCACGGAGGCTTTAAGCTTCGCAACGATGTGCCGGTCGCTAATATTTTATAATATATTGATTTTATTGATTTTATTATTTTTGGAAGTGAAGCCACATTAAATGATATCTTAGTTAATTCATTTACATTTTTTAAAAAAATTAAAAAAAACTGGCTCACAAAGTTGTTCTATCCATAAGGATATGCAACAATCGGTTATCAATTGTGGGGATCTTGGTGTTTTAATAATATCTTATGATATCTACTTGTTTGTTAAACACCAACACATTCTACCCAGTGTTTTAAGAAACTGGAATAGATAGTGATAATTGAAGTCCAGTATTGTCACGAGCAATGGTTGATTAGCCTTCCTCACGCAAATAATAGATAATGGGCGTTTCCGCCTAACCAGTGAGGAGTTAATATGAAAGGTCTACTGACTATCGTCGTGCTGTTAACCAGCGTGTTGTTTTCCGTTGAGTCTAAAGCTAAATGTGGAAAAGTAACTATTGCTGAAATGAATTGGGCTTCTGCCTCTTTAATTGCCCACGTAGATGCGATTATCCTAAAGCATGGATTCGGATGCAAAGTTGACATTGTAACTGGAGATACTATGCCAACTGGGACATCTATGATTGAAAAGGGTGTTCCAGATATTGCGCCTGAATTTTGGACAAATAATTTTAAAGAAGCTTTATCAAAAGGTATTAAGGAAAAGCGGCTTAATGTTTTAGGAAATGCTTTTTCCGATGGTGGCGAGGAAGGTTTTTGGGTTCCAGAATATGTAGTAAAGAAGGACCCATCAATAGCTAAGATTGCTGGCGTAATCAAAAATGCTAAACTTTTTAAGCATCCTGAAGATCCAAATAAATCAGGATTTATGACTTGCCCGGCAGGTTGGGGTTGTCAAATTACCAATAAAAATTTGTATAGAGCTTTGAAGCTTGAAGCTGCTGGATTTGATATAATTGATCCAGGATCGGGGGCTGGACTAGCTGCTGCTATCGCAAAAGCATATGAGCGTAAACAGCCATGGTTTGGTTACTACTGGGCACCAACTGCCGTATTGGGAAAATATCCAATGGTTAAGGTTGATTTTGGTGTGACAGATCAAGACCATTTTTCTAAATGTTTGACACAAAAGGAATGTGCTAATCCCAAACCATCTCACTATCCTCCCTCACCTGTTAAGACGTTGGTTGTGCAAGATTTTGTAAATCGCGTACCAGACGGAGCAGCTTATTTGGCAAAACGTTCATACGGTAATGCACTTTTGAATGGTTTGCTTGCTTGGAAAGACAATGAGCAGGCTGATGGAGAAACTTCCGCAATTCATTTTCTTAAAAATCATGAGAAATTGTGGACTGGTTGGTTGCCTAGCGGAGCTGCTGCTAAGGTAAAATCGGCTGTTGGAAAATTATAGGAAAGCTCATTAACGCTATAGCTTATTCTAGTATTAGAAAGTTTCAGGGTATGGATAAGGCGTATGGCTGAATTTACTTGGCTTTACGATTTTCCTTCCCTGGATCGTTCAACTCTGGTTTTTTTGCGTAAATCGCTTGATGGTGCCTACCGTAATTTTTCTCGTACCTATGGTGATGCGATTGAGGCTTTTTTTGAACCGCTATTGTACTTTTTGGTTTGGTTTGAAAAGTTATTATTGGATGCCCCTTGGTTTGTCATCCTTTCTTTTCTTATTGTAATTACTCACTATTTCACACGTTCGTGGAAATTAAACTGTCTTGTAGTCATCTCATTCTTGCTAATCGGCTACTTGGGAATGTGGGACAATACCATGCGTACGCTAGCCATTACGACTGTTGCCACTTTTTTATCTGTAGCATTAGGAGTGCCAATTGGAATTTTGATGTCTCGATCTGATCGAGTTCAATCGTTAATAACACCGCTTTTAGATATTATGCAAACCATGCCAGCATTTGTTTATCTGATACCGGTGGTGATGTTACTTGGTATTGGGAAGGTTCCAGGAATTATTGCAGTGATAATCTACGCAATTCCTCCAGTCATTCGATTAACTAACCTTGGTATTCGTCTTGTAGATAGGGAGGTTTTAGAGGCTGCAACAGCGTTTGGAGCCAATAGTAAGCAACGTTTGTGGAATGTTCAGTTACCACTAGCTATGCCTAATATTATGGCTGGCATCAATCAGACTATTATGATGGCTTTATCTATGGTGGTAATAGCGTCAATGATTGGTGTTAAAGGCCTTGGTCAACCTGTGTTACAATCTATAACCAATCAGTATTTTACACAGGGGTTACTTAATGGTCTGGCTATTGTTGTTATCGCAATCATGTTTGATCGTATCTCTCAAGCTTACGCTAAGCGTGCCCAGAAGCATCTGGAAGGTATTGTAAAGTGACTATTCCGGAAACAATTATTCGCATAGATAATCTTTACAAGGTATTTGGTAAAAAACCTCATTCTGTTATGCACAAGGTCCATGAAGGTTTAAATAAGGACGAATTTATGGGGGAAACTGGGCATGTTCTGGGTCTTAGAGACATTAACCTAGAGATAAAAAAGGGTGAGGTTTTTGTTATAATGGGACTTTCAGGTTCAGGGAAATCTACACTAATCCGTCATTTTAACCGTTTAATAGACCCTACTGAGGGTGCAATTTTTGTTGACGAAATAGATATTATACACCTTTCGCAAAAAGAATTAGAGCAATTTCGTCGTCATAAGATGTCGATGGTTTTCCAAAATTTTGGATTACTACCACACCGCACGATACTGGAGAACGTAGCTTTTGGACTTACCATACAAAAAGTCTCTAAAGAGAAGCGTGATAAAAAAGCCCGTGAATGGCTAGAAACTGTAGGTTTGGAAGGTTATGAAAATCAATATCCATCTCAACTATCAGGTGGACAACAGCAACGTGTCGGTCTTGCACGAGCCTTATGTACAGATTCTGAAATATTGTTAATGGACGAAGCGTTTTCAGCACTTGATCCACTGATTCGTTCGGGCATGCAAGATCAATTGATAGAGCTACAAGGCAAACTTCAGAAAACTATTATTTTCATAACTCATGACCTAGATGAAGCCCTGCGTTTGGGGGATCGTATTGCCATTTTAAAAGATGGTGAATTATCCCAAGTGGGTCGGCCTGAGGAAATTCTATTAGAACCAGCTGATGATTACGTAGAGGCTTTCGTACGAGATGTTAATCGTGCAAGGGTTTTGTCTGTGGACGTTGTTATGCAGCCACCTGTCAATCGTTTGACTACAGCAAATATTGATGAGGCTCTCAAAAAGATGAGAGGCTGGAAGGAGGATTATGCATATGTATTTCAGAAGAACGAGTATCAAGGTACCATCACTCAAGAAGCTTTGGAAGAAATCTCTGTACTTCCTGAGGATAATCCACCCCTTCACGAAATTGCTGAAGAAGGACCGACAATTCAGTCCAATATGGTCTTACAAGATGTATTACCGGTAACTTTGGCGTCTGAATTTCCTGTTCCAGTAGTTAGCGAACAAGGGGAGTATCAGGGTGTTTTATCAAGTCAAAACATTGTCGAAGTGCTGGCTAAAAGTAATCAGGATGAAGATCCTGAAGAAATTAATTTGACCCGCTAGGAATATGAAAAATAATTTTATTTCTTTGTTTTTGTCCTTAATCGTATTTCTTGGGAGTATAGAAAAAAGTTATAGCACAGAACTTCAGAAAGGGTTGGACGCTGCATTAATTGGCGATTTTGAAACCGCCCTTAAAAATTGGGCTCCTCTTGCTAAAGAGGGTAATGCTTTTGCTCAATATAATTTAGGCTTGATGTATGACAAAGGTAAAGGAGTTCAGCAGAGCTATAAGAAAGCACAGAGGTGGTATACTCTAGCTGCTAAACAGGGGAACGCCTTTGCTCAGTCAAATTTAGGCTTTATGTACGATATTGGGGAAGGAGTTCCAAAGGATGATAATAAAGCTGTACAGTGGTATACTCTTGCAGCAAAACAAGGTAATGCTGTAGCCCAGATAAATTTAGGTATGAAGTATGCCAAAGGACAGGGAGTCCTCAAAAATAATGTTCGTGCTTATATGTGGTTGAATATTGCGGTAATATTTGGGGAGGAAAAGGCAATCGAAATTATTGATAAAATAGCAAAGCTAATGTCACCAGCTCAAATAAGAACAGCGAAGAGACTTTCCCTTTATTGTGTAAAAGAAAATTACAAAGGGTGTTAATAGTACTAATGTAATTTTACCATCTTGGAGTTCATTCACATTAATTTTGAGATTAAAAATTTTATAGATCTATAGATTGATTTTTTTATAGTATTTGCATAAATGAGAATTGACTTGATCATCGATACTGTCTGCCCATGGTGCTATATTGGGAAGAAGCGCCTAGATAAGGCTTTAGAATCTCGTCCTGCAATAACAGCAAAGCCTAATTGGAAGCCCTTTCTACTAAATCCTGAATTACCTAACTGTGGTATTGATCGAACTGCGTATTTAATCAAAAAATTTGGTACAAAGGCTAGAATTAATCATTTTTACAGTGCGATTAGTGAAGCGGGACAATCGGTAGAAATAGATTTTGCTTTTGGTAGAATAAATAAAACGCCAAATTCAGTTAATTCTCATCGTCTAATTCGGTATTCCAGCCTATACAACCTAGCCAATGTTGTAATTGAATCTTTGTTCACAGAATTTTTTGTTAATGGACAAGATATTGGTGATATTGGAGTTCTTGTTGAGATTGGTGCTTCACATGGGATTAATGCCAATGATTTGCTTGTTTATCTAGAATCTGACAAGGACGTTCAATTAATACATGATGAAAACAATAAAGCACATCGCTTGGGAATAGACGGTGTTCCATCTTATTCATTTAATAACAAGTTTCTTATTTCTGGGGCGCAAGACCATATAGTTCTTTCTCGTATGTTGGACGTTGCCTTATCAAACTAAATTTATCCTAAACTTTCTCTTAAAATATATTAAATTCTTACTTTGCAATTTAGATTTAGTCAGACATTTTCATAACATTGCGATATTTCAAATATTTCATTAACTAAAAACTTTACTCCTTTAAGACGCTCCTCTGAGCTATCCCACTGGCGCTTATAAACTAATTTATGGTCGGATCGTAGTTTTGTTGTTCCCTTATGGCTAGTGATCCAATCTACTAAACCAGCGGGATTAGAAAATTTATTGTTATGAAAAGATAAAACTGCACCCTTAATACCAGCCTCAATCTTTTCTATGCCCGCATTGCGGCAGATTGTTTTTAAAGTCACCGTTTGTAAAAGATTTTCTACTTCGTTAGGCAATGTGCCAAAGCGATCAATCAATTCTGCGGCAAACATTTCAATAGCTTCTACATTATCAATTGAGGATAAACGTCGATAAAGCTCCATACGTACACCTAAGTCGTCAATATATGATTCAGGTATCAATACCGGTAAGCCGATTGAAATTATTGGACTCCACTTTTCTTCAGAATTCACACCTTCATCAATCCCCCGTGCTTCGATAACCGCCTCTTCCAACATTTGTTGGTACAATTCGACGCCAACTTCACGAATATGCCCGGACTGTTCAGACCCTAGGAGATTGCCTGCTCCGCGAATATCAAGATCGTGGCTTGCAAGTGAAAACCCTGCACCAAGGGTATCTAATGTTTGCATAACTTCTAGTCTTTTTTCAGCTGCTTTTGTTAGGACACGGCCAGGTGGCAAGGTAAGATAAGCATAGGCACGAGTATTTGAGCGTCCCACACGGCCACGAAGTTGATAAAGTTGTGCCAGTCCAAACATATCTGCGCGATGGATAATGATTGTGTTTACTGAAGGCAAATCTAGTCCTGATTCAATAATATTAGTAGAAACTAGAATATCAAATTTACCGTTATAAAAATTGGTCATAGCATTTTCTAATGCATCAACCTTCATACGTCCGTGAACTACTCCGAATTTAGCCTCTGGGACTAGTTCACTAAGTTCTATTGTGATTTTTTTTAGATCCTTTACTCGAGGACAAACATAGAAAATCTGTCCACCACGGAATTTTTCGCGAAGAATAGCTTCGCGTATGATTATTGGATCATATGGAAGAATATATGTGCGAACAGCTAATCGATCGACAGGCGGAGTTGCTATTAAACTCATTTGTCGAATGCCTGATAAAGCTAGTTGAAGGGTGCGGGGAATCGGAGTAGCTGTTAGTGTCAAAACGTGTACATTAGCTTTTAAACTTTTGAGCTGTTCCTTGTGGGTAACTCCAAAGTGTTGTTCTTCGTCAATTACTAAAAGACCTAGGTCTCTTGGCATTACATCCTTAGCGAGTAATGCATGTGTCCCGATTACGATGTCAACTGTACCATCAATTAAACCTTTTTTAACTTCGCGAATTTTTTTTACTGGCACCAATCTAGACATTTGTTTTATACGGATTGGATAATTTTTGAAGCGTTCTTTAAAATTCTGAAAGTGCTGCCGGCATAGCAAAGTCGTAGGAACAACAACAAGAACTTGTCGACCAGCCATGGAACTAGCAAAAGCAGCGCGTAAGGCGACTTCTGTCTTTCCAAAACCAACATCTCCACAAATGAGTCTATCCATGGAACGATCAGAAGCTAGGTCACGTAAAGTATCGTTGATTGCCTGTACTTGATCATCGGTTTCAGAAAATGGAAAGCGAGAGGAGAACTCGTTATATGCTCCCTGCTCAACATTTATACGCTTTACGCTTTTTATTTCACGTGCAGCAGCTATTCGAATTAGGTCGTCTGCAATTTCTCGTATCCGATCTTTTAAATTTGCCTTACGAGCTTGCCAAGCAGCCCCGCCTAGACGGTCTAGTCTGGCACCCGCTTCTTCTGATCCATAGCGCGAAATTACTTCTATGTTCTCAACTGGTAGAAATAGTTTATTATCATCTGCATAAACCAATTTTAGGCAATCGTGTGGTGCACCCCCAACTTTAATTGATTGCAAGTCTTCAAACCGGCCAATACCATGATCTATATGCACTACAAGGTCTCCAGATCTCAGTGATGAGGCTTCAGCAATAAAGTTTTCTGGTTTTATTGTCGGATTAATAGATCGGACGATTCGCTCACCTAGAATATCAGTTTCACTGATAATCTCTAAATCTATATTTTCAATTTCACTAGCGGGACAATAAAAACCTCGTTCTAGACCGACTACACAGATTGCCACTAATTTATTATTTAAATTTCTGGCATCTTGCCAGCTGTCTACCGGGACTATTCCCTTGAAGCCATGTTCAGATATCATAGATATTAAGCGGTCTCGAGATCCTTGAGTAAATGCCGTCAATATAACCTGTTTTCCTGATTCTTGGCTTGCAAGTATATGTTCGTTCAAGGCATCAAAAATATTTATGTCTGGTCGCACTCTCACATTAGAAAAATTATTACTATTCCTACCACCAGCATCTATAGAATTTTTGCTTTCAGGATTAACAAAAGGAGACAGCTCACTGGTATGGTGCTTAGCTAGGCGATCATTCAATTCTTTGGTGTCTAAAAATAAACTTTTTGTAGGTACCGGATGATAATTTACTCCATCTTGAGACAATATTCCTTTTGAATTTGTATCGGAAAAATTTTTTCTATTCAGGTAATATTCTTCTATTAAATCCATGCGTTGTGCATGAGCTTCATTTGACTGATAATCAAAGATTACATGGGCACCAGGTAGATAATCCAAAAGTGTTTCTAAATACCCATGGAAAAGTGGGAGCCAGTGCTCCATTCCGATATAACGTTTACCTGCGCTGATAGATTCGTATAGCGGGTCATCATCACTTGCCTTGGCACATAATGCTCTGTACCCAGACCTAAAAAGAGTTATTGACGATTCATCAAGTAAAACTTCAGTTGCAGGCTTAAGAACGGTTCTATTAAGTTTATGCGTTGATATTTGAGAAATAGGATCAAATTCACGAAGATTCTCTAATTCATCTCCAAATAGATCAAGTCTTAAAGGATTTTTAGATCCAGTTGGAAAAACATCTAAAATGCCCCCCCGCTTCGCAAACTCTCCAGGCTCCATAACCGTATCGGAACGAAAGTAACCGTTAATTGTGAGAAATTTGTCAAGCTCAATCAGATCGACTTTCTGTCCAGTTTCTATAACCAAAGCAGTTTCGGAAAATCCTTTACGTGGAGGAATTCGCTGAGATATAGCCGAAACTGTAGTTAATATTATTCGGCTTTTCATTTTTTGATTGGTTTCAGCAAGTCGCGTTAGAGTATCTATGCGTTGGTTGACAATTGTTGCTTGTGGAGATACTCGATCGTAAGGGAGGCAATCCCATGCAGGAAATGTCATGCATTCAACTTCTGGTGCAAAAAACTGTAGTGCTTCTGCTTTGCGGGACATGCTAACATCGTCACGAGCTACTACCAAAATATCTTGAATGTTTTTGGCCAGAATTGCCATAAGAAAGGCATCAAATCCCTCAGGAACACCACTGATGAGCGTGCGGTCTTTCGATTGTTTTAAAAAATTTATGAAGTGAGTATTTAAAGGCAATTGTTAAATTTTCTTAGCCAATCCATTAGGTCGTGGTCATGATTGGCTGGTACTTGTTCCTTTCCGGTAATCCAATTATAAATGTCGTTATCACTTTCATCCAGCAAAGCTTCAAGGCGAACCAGTTGAGAATTCGTTAGTTTATCGACGTGCTTGGTTGTAAAATTACCTAAAAGAAAATCATTTTCCTTCATTCCTCGATGATTACATCGAAATATTAATCTTTTACGACGTGGTTCCATATCCCTTTATCCACATGAATTCGTTAATTAAGGCTAAGAAATTAAGGTATAAAGAAATCATGATTATATTTCCACTTAAGCTGAGTTCCTATGCGCCCTGAAATTTTGTTTCCACTATACCAATCTGTCTCTTCCCTATCGGGCATCGGACCTAGGATGACTAAGTTGTTGGAAAAGGTTGCTGGACCAAATTTAGTTGACCTATGTTGGCATTTTCCTACTTCAGTTATTGATCGTCGCTATTCACCCAAAGTTGCTAAAGCTCGAAACGGTGTCGTAGCTACTATAATACTGAGAGTCAATAAACACGTTAGGCCTCCAAACAAAAGACTTCCATACAAAATTATTTGTTCTGATTCCACAGGTTCGATAGCTCTAGTTTTTTTTCATGCTCGTGATAACTATCTCCACAATATTTTACCAGAAGGAGAAATTCGAGTAGTCAGCGGAAAGGTAGAAAAATTTGGCAAGGAGCTACAAATTACACACCCTCATCATGTTGGTACTTTAGATGAGATTACTAAATTACAAGTAGTAGAGCCAGTATACCCCTTAACAACAGGATTGACTTCTAAAGTATTATCCAAGGCTATTTATGGAAGCCTTCAGATGCTGCCCAATTTACCGGAATGGATAGAGCCTCGTTACATTCAGCAACGGGGATGGAAGACATGGAAGGATTCCTTGTTAGGAGTTCACTCACCAAATGATGAATCAATGCTAGATCCACTTAGCCCTGCCCGACTTCGCTTGGCATATGATGAGCTCTTGGCAAATCAACTTGCTCTTGCCCTTGTCAGGAAATCAATGCGCTCCCTCAAAGGCTATCCTATCAAAGGTGATGGTCGTTTGAGATCAAGAGTGATCAAAAACCTGCCCTTTAAATTAACAGGTAGTCAAGAAAACGCATTGGAAGAAATAATTACTGATATGTCCCAACCGAATCGAATGTTACGTCTTCTACAAGGAGATGTTGGAAGCGGCAAGACAGTGGTCGCTCTTTTGGCAATGCTATGCGCTATTGAAGCTGGTGGTCAGGCAGTTCTGATGGCACCAACTGAAATTCTTGCTAGACAACATTTCTCTGGTATTGAACCCATAGCTCAAGCTGTCGGAATTGGAATTGAATTTTTAAAAGGTGGGGAAAAAAAGAAGGTTCGTGACGATATTTTAAAAAGACTTATCATTGGAAAATCTGTTTTAGCTATTGGTACCCATGCACTAATCCAAAACGACGTGAAGTTTAAATCCTTAAACTTGGCGGTAATAGATGAACAGCATCGGTTTGGAGTAGATCAGCGCTTGTCTCTAGCCGCTAAAGGAGACGCAGTAGATATGCTAGGAATGACTGCAACACCAATACCAAGAACTTTAATGTTAACAGCGTATGGTGATATGGATGTATCGCGTTTGAAAGATAAACCGGCCGGTCGGTTGCCCGTCGATACGCGAGTAATACCTATTAATAGGTTAAATGAGGTTATACTAGCTTTGGAACGTTCATTAAAAGAAGGTGCCCAAGTTTATTGGGTTTGCCCACTTGTTGAAGAAATAAACAAGAATGACATTTCTGCTGCAGAAGAACGTTTTCAGAAACTTAAAAACATTTTCCAGGGACAAGTAAGTTTAATACACGGACGTATGAAAGCTAGTGAGAAAAAATCTGCAATTAATGATTTTTTAAATGGCACTTCAAAAATTCTAGTAGCAACAACAGTAATCGAAGTTGGTGTTGATGTTCCTGAAGCAACGATAATAGTTGTTGAACATGCAGAAAGATTTGGATTGGCGCAACTGCACCAACTTAGAGGACGAGTTGGACGGGGAAAAAGCCAATCTACTTGTTTATTGCTTTATGCTCCTCCTCTAACACCGACAGCTGAGGCGCGGTTAAAAATTTTACGTGAAACGGACGACGGCTTTCTTATTGCGGAAGAAGATTTAAGGCTTAGGGGTGCTGGAGAAATTCTAGGAACTCGGCAAAGCGGAATTCCGGAGTTTCGAGTAGCTGATCTCATGGTTCACACAGATTTGCTTACAGCAGCAAGGGACGATGCAGCGTTAATAGTAAATAATGATACAGCTCTTGCAACCAATCGCGGTCATTCTCTTCGAATACTACTCTATCTATTCGGAAGGGACGAAGTAGTTAATAGTCTTCGCTCAGGTTGATGTGTTAAAAATACTAATTATCAGTTTTATTTTTAGATTGCGTTTCTCTTGAAATTATTACTGGAGCTCGGTCCTTCTCACGTAAAATATCGACTTCCTCAAATGTGTGTGCAGCCGTCAAGGGAACGTTTTGTTCTTCAATTGGCCGGTGGTCTGGTGGTGTGATGATACCACCAGAAATAACCATTTTAATAGCTTCTTCGACTTTCATAGAAAGCGGTACCAAATCTTTTTTTGGAACAAATAAAAGAAAGCCAGAAGTGGGATTAGGTGTTGTGGGTAAAAAGATATTGATACACTCTTCTTCTGTTACATTCTGTACTTCGCCTTCTGTTCGTCCTGTGATAAAGGCAATAGCCCAGATCCCTCGTCTTGGATACTCAACTAAAACAGCTTCTCGGAAAGCCTTTGAATGATCAGCTAACACTGTTTCTAAGATTTGCTTTACAGCCGAATAGACATTTCTTATTACTGGCATGCGAATTAGCATGCGTTCCGAAAAGCGGGTCCACAGTCGACCCATGAAGCCAGCTGTAAGAGCCCCAATTACCATTAATGTTAAGATTAAAATAACTAGACCCAATCCAGGCAGGGCAAATGGTAAATATGTTTCTGGATTATATTTAATTGGTATTAGCGGGGTTACCTTGCTATCGACAAATCCTATAAACAGCCAAGCAAGATAAAGTGTAATTGAAATTGGTGCCGTAACCAGAATTCCAGCAAAAAAATATGCTCGCATTCTTTGTCCATAACTGAGGACACGAACTTTAGTAGAGCTAGAACTTTCAGTTTTATTTTTTGATTTAGCTTTAGGCGTATTTTCTTCAATGCTCATGTATTACAGTTTCTTCCAATGTGGTCCTTTATAGTTCTATCCATCTGTAAAAAAGGCTATTGGTATTTTTAATATTTTCTTTGGTAGTCTTTAAAATTTTCACGAATATGGTGAATCATAAGCTTTATTAGACCACGAACAAATGGGTCGATTTTTTCTAATCTTTGTTCAAATTCACCATTTGAAATTACTATAATTGAAGAATTTTTCGTGCACCTTGCTGACGCCATGCGTGGTTGGCCAACTATTAATCCCATCTCTCCAAAAATATCATTTTCTTTGAAAGTCCCAAGTATCGATTCTTCGCCATCACGACTAGTAAATATTTCCACTTCACCTGACTGCACTCCAAATGCAGTAGTGCCTTGATCCCCTTCCCTGAAAATGTAGTCGCCTTCTTGGTAAGATCGTCGTTGGATAATATTTTCAGACACTTTTCTTCCTAACAATAGGATGTACAGGTTTAATCAAGTTTATACAAAATTTAGCTGTTGAAATACATAATCTATTTATACAATGAAAGTAACTTAAAAACATTAATAACAATTTTTCTAGCTTTTTTGATAGTATAGCTATGGAAGTTAAGTGTGAAACGAATAATTAAATGATTAGAGAATATCCTGATCGTCCTATCGTTGGAATCGGAGTTGTGGTTCTGGCTTTCAATAAAGTACTTATGATTAGACGTTCCAAGCCACCACGTATGGGGCATTGGAGCCTTCCTGGAGGCGCCCAGGAGCTTGGAGAAACCGTTTTTCAAGCGGCTAGTCGTGAAGTTAAAGAAGAAACTGGACTTGATGTTGAAATTCTTGGGATTATTGATGTAGTCGATTCCATTGAACCTGATGATAAAGGGAAGGTCCAATATCATTACACCCTTATAGATGTTGTTGCCACAGTCTATGGTCCGGATAAGCCCTTAGCTGGTGGTGATGCTATTGAAGTGGCCTGGAAAAGCCCTAAAGAAATTTCAGATATGGATTTGTGGTCGGAAACAAAACGTATAATTAATTTAGCAATTGAAATGGCTAACTTAATTAATAATTCTTAATTTATAAACACATCAAAATAATCTAAAAAAAGGGCTAAAAAATAACAGTTTATTTTTTACCCGCCACTAGGCTCAATGAGCCAAGATTTTAACATACTATCAGCTATTTTTTGGAATTTAAAAAAAGTAGTATCTGGTGCCGTATAGGACCAAATATGTGCAATTGTATCACCCGGTCGTGGTATAAGAATAGACCATCTTTTATATTGGTTTCCAGAATATGAATAAGTTGCTACGATCTCTTTTCCAGATACTTTATGTTTACCAAGTAAAAAGGTTATCGAATTCTCCCTAATTACTTTGAAGTCTTTGGCATCTCGTTTGAGTGAATTTTTCATTTCAACCAAAGCCCATTCAGCAACCTTACTTAAAGATTGAGTATGAGGTGGCCTAACGTTTTGTATGCTTACAACAACTTTACTCGCTAGTGTTTCTTTTCTTCCATTAAAAGAAGCAATTGTATTGTCCGCTGATTTACTCATTATCCAGTTTTCAGGGTATTTTATGGAATATCCATGCTCATTGCTTACAAAATGTTTAAGAGGTGATATTTTATGTGAAGATTCTTTTTTATGAGTTGGTATCACTTTTGATTTTTTATTGACCATAGAGATTTCATTCGCATAAGGCCTAAAATTAGATAAGAACCATTTAAATTCTCGCTCCAATTTTTCGAATAATTCAATTGGGGCAAAAAATATAATAACTAAATCTGTTATTCTTCCTCGAGCAATCACTACCTCAGCTCGAGTTCCGGCGCCATCATATCTAGCTTTAATTGCATTTAGATCTGCTATTGTTGCTGGGCTTTCACTAATTTTATGTGTCCATGGTTTGCCTATACCTAAATATTTTCTTTCGAGTTTGCTTATCATTTGCTTAAGGGGCAAAGTGGAATTGGCATCCCCGGCTTGGATGTTGATTGCGTAACCCTCCCGGGATCGTATTGAAATCTGATTAATTTTTGTTCGTTCAATTAATTCTGCACCTATAGGAACAGCAATTTTAAATTTTCTTGTTGGATGAACGTATATTCTTATTTTCTTGGAGGAGTTAGATCGTTTTTTAATATCAGTTGATTGATTTTTAACCTGAACTTGATTGGTTTGGGAAAATACTTGAGTAGATTGAGTTAAAAAGAATATCGACAAAGCTAATATTTGAAGACAAGTTTTTTTCAAAATCTGAGCGGCTAATTTAAAACTCATAAAATCTAGTCTCCTAGACCGCTCATACGTTGTAAAAATAAAATAATTAGTAAACATATGAAGTTGGTTAAATAAATCTTTTAAACTACTGCGTCTTGTTAAATTTTCTGCGCATTAATGAAAAGAATTACTTATCTAAATTTTTGTTTTCTAGTTTATTTTTTATGATTAAGTAAATGAATTAAGCTTGAAGTATCCCAGCGTTTACCGCCAATGGCTGTAATTTGGCTGTAAAACTGGTCCACCAAAGCTGTTATGGGCAATAGTGCACCATTATTACGGGCTTCACTAAGTGCTATATTTAAGTCTTTTTGCATCCATTCAACTGCAAATCCGTAATCAAATTTCTCCTCAATCATAGTTTCAGCACGGTTATCCATTTGCCAGGACTGTGCTGCTCCTTTTGAAATCACGTCAACTACTTTTTTTGCGTCAAGGCCAGCTTTTTCTGCAAAAGCTAACCCTTCAGATAGCCCCTGTACTAGTCCTGCTATGCAAATTTGATTAACAGCTTTAGTTAATTGCCCCGAACCTGTAGGTCCCATTAAAGTTACAGCTTTAGAATATTTCTGAATGGCTTGTTCTGCTATATCGAAATGTTTTTTATCACCACCCACCATAACTGTTAAAATTCCATTTTCTGCTCCTGCTTGCCCCCCAGATACAGGGCAATCGAGAAAGCCTACACCTAAATCATTAGCTTTAGCATTAATTTCACGTGCAACCCCTGGGGATGCAGTTGTGTGATCTATAAATATTGCTCCTTTCTTAATACTAGCTAAAATTCCATCATTTCCGTAAACTACACTTCTCAAATCATTATCATTTCCTACACATGTGAAAACTAAATCACAATTTTTTACTGCTTTTGCTGGCGTTATTGCAACAGAACCACTGTATTTATCAACCCAAGTTTCCGCTTTGGATGTCGTACGATTATATACTGTGATATTATAACCAGATTTAGAAAGATGCCCAGCCATTGGGAAACCCATTGTTCCTAGACCTATGAATGCTATTTTTTCCATTAATATAAACTCCAAATTTCGTAATTATTAAATTAAAGGGCAGGCATCGTGGTTAATTATAAAGTATCTTTTATTTTTTTAGTAGTTACTAGGCTAAAGGTGGTGCAATATGATGCAATTGTCTTTTAGTGTTATCCCAAAAAAAACGCTTCTAGATACTATGAGCTTATTAAAAAATAAGATGTATTTGGGATCATGGAATTTTAGAACTAAATAATTTAAAGGTATATTCTCTTGATAGAGAGAATGAATATGATTAATCAATTAATTTTCTTGTCTTGATGAAGTAGAAATTTTGACGGTAACTAATATATATATGTTTTTTGAAAAATATTATTATCCTTTTTTAAATCAATTCATGTCTGATTTTGTTTTCCGGGATGGCGCCAACATTTGGGGAAGTTTCCTCTGATTAGTAGTGCCGTATTTTAAATTTATTGCGTAAGTGGCTTTAAATATGTCTAAAGGTGCGCCTGTCGTTACGGTTATTGGTGGTGGTATTTTTGGTTGCACGACAGCCATAGCTCTTGCCACGCAAGGTATGATTGTAAACTTATTTGAACTTAATGATGATATTTTAAAAGGTGCTTCAAAAAATAACTTCAATAGAGTCCACCTCGGTTATCATTATCCAAGGGATTTAGAAACTGCACTACAATCAAAAAAAGGTTTTGAAAATTTTATTAGCACTTTCTCTGATTGCATCGTTAAAGGCTTTCCTAATTATTACTTTATAGCAGACCAGGGATCAAAAACTTCTCCAAATCAATATTTAAATTTTTGCAGTAAGGCCGGCCTTAATTTTGAAAGTGTTAAGTCAAATGAGGTGGAAATAGAAATTCACAACTGTTCAATAGGTATACGTGCCCATGAGGTTGCTTATGATCATAGCCTCTTAAGAAATAGTCTGTGGCAATCAATTTTTGCAAATCCGAATATACGAGTTCATTGCAATGCTAGAATAGAGAAGGTCAATAGACAGGCATTAAAATTCCATACAGTGCTATCTTCTGGGGAGAATTTTGAGAGTGATGCTGTTGTAAATAGCTCTTATGCTAATATTAATGCATTTGATGAAATGATTGGAAAAGCGCCTATTGAGAGACAATTCGAATACACGGTTGTTCCTATTATCGAGACTGACTTTCAGCATATTGGAATTGCTGTTATGGACGGTCCCTTCCCTTCTATGATGCCCTTTGGAAAAAGTGGATTATCAATACTTTATCACGTAGAACACTCAGTTATTGATTCTGAAGTGACCAACCAACTTAATCCTAACTGGCTTATGCCCGAAACTTCACCTTTTAAAATTATCGATAAGACCGCCTATTTTGAAAAATTTAAGAAAGCTTGTATGTCTTTTATTCCAGCTATTGAAAAAACTCGGCTGAAGGGGTTTCTACAAGGACCTAGGATGGTTTTAGCAAATCGTGATAAAGATGATGCAAGACCATCTTTGGTCAATAGTGATTGCGATGGTTTCTATATTACTATTTTTTCTGGCAAAGTTGACCATTCTTTAAATGTTGCACAAGAAGTGGTGAATAAATTACGTAAACTGTTCTAAATTTGATTCTTTCAGTAATTATCGATCAAATGATCGGCCTAGTTAATAAGGAATTTGAAATATGAAGGGCGTGTCTTTTGTCGTTACGCTATACAATAAGGAACAATACCTAGAGGCAACACTAAATAGTATCCTTGCTCAGGAAGGGGATTTTGACAGAGAGTACATAGTTGTAGACGATCAATCGACTGATCGTTCTCTAGAAATCGCACAAGACCTTATTGGAGCTTTGCCTAATGGCATGGTAATAAGCCAGTCTAATACGGGTCCTGCAGGAGCGCAGAACAAAGGCGTTAGCTTTTCAAGTATGCCGATCTTAAAGTTTATTGATGCGGATGATTTATACCCACCGGATTGCGTTGAGAGATTGTTACCTGGGTTAGACCTACCGGGAGTAGCGCTTGTCCATGGTGACGGAAAAGTATTAGATTCATTTAATGATGAGATTTATGTAGATCGTATGGGAAGTTCTCCTTCATTTGCAGTTATGGAAAAGCCCTTATTTCATTCCATTCGCCATACACTTTCAGGAGCATCCGGAATTTTGGTTGATAAGGAAGCTTATTTAGCTTGTGGCGGGTGTGATGAAAGGGTTTTTCTGCACGAAAATAGTATGATTTTTCGTCTCGGGATTAAAAACTCTTTTGCATTTACGAAAGATGTGGTGCTTTTTGGCCCGCCCAGAGACTTCCGCACACAACATGGTGGTCATCTTGGTGACGATATGGTGCAAATGGAACACGATCGAAATTCAGCTCTCTATGGCCTGATCCGTGACTTTCCTAATCTTCCATTAGAAATTAAGCGTCTCGCTCTGAAGAGAGCCTCAGGACGATCATGGAATTGGGCTCGGAGAATTAATAAAAAGAAACTTGGGTGTGATGAAATTTTCTGGATTAGACTTCTTTCATATTGCCCTTGGCTTCCGGACTATGAAAGATTTTTATATAAAACATTGTTACCCTACCAAGTCTCTGGAAAAGTTAGGCTTCCTCCTTTAGCTATACAAGAGGGAAAAAAATAGCTTGTATGAAAAATTTAAAGATAACTCGGCAATATAAATCGTATACAAATCTTTAAGTTGTTCCTTTAAGTCATTATAAACACCTGTTATCTAAGGGGTTCGCGAGATTGTTTTTGTGGTAAAAATCATTACTAAATTTGTCTTATGCCAATGTTTTAGGAGATGTATTTGAAAACACCAATATTTGTAGAAGTTGCACCAGGTGAGCTGATCGACAAGATAACAATCTTAGAGATAAAGCTTAAGCATATTAAAGACGAAGAAAAATTAGTTAATGTGCGCCTTGAACTAGAGACTTTGGTTAAAGCTAGGGACCTTAGCATAAGTCCTACTGATGCTTTGGATAGTCTTGGCGCAGAATTAAAATCTGCAAACGAAGCATTGTGGAAAATTGAAGACAAAATACGAGAAAGCGAACGTAAAAAAGAATTCAATAGTGATTTTGTGAGATTGGCACGAAGCGTTTATATTACTAATGATAAAAGGGCAGCTTTGAAGCGGGAAATTAATGAACTGTTAGGTTCAAGTTTGATTGAAGAAAAATCATATTCTAGTTATTGATTAGAAAATTGCGTAAATGAATGGAGCGATAACACTAGTCTCTGCTAGTACGAGTAACGTTCCCAGGATTAGTAACCCAAAAATTATAGGTGCCATCCATAATTTTTTGTTAACTAGCAAGTACTTGATGATTTGTGACACTAATGAAAGCATATTTTATACTTGGTGTTTGTTAATATTGAGAAATCAAGCTAATTTTGAAGGACTCTCTGATTTTTTTTAAGTAATTAACACAGCAATAGGGGTTTGACTATATGCTGATCAAAACTTTTTTTATTAAAACTACTATTTTTATTTTAGGATTAATTATTCTTGATCTATGCTTTTCTCAAGTTGCAAAAAGGCTAGCTCCTCATTGGCGAAATTCTGTTTTGGAGCAAGATGCAAGAATTTTACTCAAGCCCTATCATCATGGACTTAAGCCTTATGCCAATTTTATACATAAATTTGGCGATTTAAGTGCGCCGTTTTATACAAATTCCTTGGGTTTCCGTGATGGATCAACCCGTGAAGTTTCGCTTAATCGAGATGGACGACGTTTATTAATTATTGGTGATTCCATTACTGAGGGTGTTGGGTTTCCTTATGAGCAAACTTTTTCTGGAATTATTGATCGAGAATTAAAAAAGCAAGGGATTGAAACACTTAACTCCGCTGTGCAGAGCTATGCGCATCTGATTTATAAATCGAAGATAACTTATTTTATTGAGAAGAAGAAACTTCAAGTTACAGACGTTGCTGTTTTTTTGGATATTGGTGATGTTGCCAATGATGTTAGTCAATATAAGAAAGATAACGAAGGTAATGTTGTTAGGGTTAAAATTAATTGCCGGTATGGAATTGGTTGTCATATGCGTCCAATGAAGAGATTTAAATTTTGGCTTAAGGATAATTCCATTCTGTATAGAGCTTATAAAATTTTAAAGGCTTATAAACTTGAATTGAAGGATCGTTCCGCTGTTATTTCTCCATTGGAATCCGCAACAAACGTCCCAGGCGCCCTTTGGACATTCGATGAAAAGGAATATAACGAGTATGGTAAGAAGGGGCTTAAGATAGCAAGTGACGCACTAACAGAACTGAGAGAAGTTTTGAGAAGGCATAATATTACTATGACTGTAGTGGTTTATCCTTGGCCAGATCAAATTGTTAAAAGAGATTTAAATTCTCGTCAGGTTAAATTTTGGAAAACATGGGCCTTAAAGAACAATGCAAATTTTTTAAATTTGTTTCCAAGTTTTATTAACAGAACACCAGCAGAAGAGGTTTACAAAAATTTTTTCATCCCTCATGATTTCCATTTTAATGAACAGGGTCATGAATTAGTTGCCGAAGAGTTTCTTAAAAATTGGTACTAAAACTTTTCAGTAGAAGATCTTTTTATGCCAAGCCATCTCCATAGACAGTCCATCATTTCTGAGAAAAACTTGTCTGTATTAAAGTTATGTTTATCAGGAACGCCAAGATCAAAGGGTTCCTCTGTTGGTGGAATATACGTTCCAAAGATCCGATCCCAGATACTCAAAATACCATAGTTGCTATCAAAATGCTTTGGTAATGCCGAATGATGTATTCGGTGTGCCCCAGGAACAATTAAAATATATTCCAACCAGCGCCATTTCCAATCAAAATTTGAGTGAACTAAAGACTGGTAAATACCGTTACTCCCAAGCCAAAGTAGGATTGTTTCAGGGTGCACCCCCAAGACAGTTGGTATTGCAACGCCATATAATGTGGCAAGAATAAAGTCAACGGGATGATTCCTGTATGGTAAAAGAATGTTAAAGTCTTCCGCAGAATGATGTACTTTGTGAATTTCCCAAAAAAATCTAGAATGTAATAATCGGTGGAACCAGTAATTCACAAATGTCATTAATAATACAAGTGATAAGAATTGAATAAAAATATTGTCGACATGCTTGAGAAACGCGAAGGCAAACTCTGATTTAATGAAATCTACTGCAACATAAAGCCACCCAAACGAAAATAAAATTGCAAAGATCATAAAAAAGCCCGAGATTCTGAGTAGAGTATAAAATATATCTATTCTTATTGAAGGTGTTTCATTGAGAATAATTTTTCTAGTTGTTGAACGTTTATAGCCTAGGCAGTAGCTTTCAATAGCTAGACAAAATAGAGAGATTGTTAACATTCCAACTGGTATTAGGATAGCCGCAAAGCCAAATTCGTCACCTTCAATGCCAAGTATTGGAGAAATTATTGGAAAGGTAGAGGATAACTTGGCAAAAACTATAGGAATCAGCATGCCAATACCCAAAGCAGATATAGTTAAACCTGTTATAAGGGTAACAAACCCTTTTTGGTTTCTTAAATCTTTGAGGAACAACTCCATATGAGCACTCTTAACTGAGTTTTATTAGTGTATCAACTAATTCACGGATCCCGGGTTATTTTTTATAATTAAAATATTAATCTTAATGTCAATCGCTTATAGAAATTGGAGCTAATTTATTAAAATTTTTAGAATTTTTGACTGGTGGTGGAATTTAAAACGTCTCCGCAATCCTATGAAAGGGGATGCGAAAGGAGTTTTATTAATTTCTAGTGGAGGACTTGGTGATACGGTTTTATTTTGCCATGTTGTGGGACGATTTGCCTCTCTTGCGAAGAGTGGTGAATTAGTTACTGTTTTATTACGCTCGGATTCCATAAAAATGAGCTTTCTTTTGCCCCCAGAAATTAGCTTATTTTCTGTAGATTTTAAACGTTTAAGAATTGATATGTCTTATCGACGTAAGATTACTCATAGTTTATTTGAGGCTAATTACCGATTGGTTGTTCATACAGACTTTCTCCGTCATCCAGATTTGGATGAAGCTCTTTGCAAAGCTACACATTCTCAGGAAATCGTTGCAATGGAACCACGCTCTTGGAAAAAATACGACTCTCGGTTAAATGCTAACAGGGCTATTTATGGACGGCTTTTTGATAGTGGTCCTGAAGTTCAAGATAAAATGCTACGCTGGTCGTCCTTTGCTGAGTGGCTAATTGGAAGTAAAAGCGTTTTTCCACCAGTTTTTATTGGCTCCTCCCAATTAATTCCAGCTTTAAAAACTAAAGATCCGGTAGTAATAATCCAACCTTTTTCAGCGGTAAAAAGAAAACAAGTTCCTGCTGAACACTATGAATTTATCATTAACCGTCTAATTCCTAAAACCAGAATTATAATTACTGGTGCGCAAGACGATTTTGAAAAAAACATCGAATACAAAACTCTTTTAGATATTCCTAGAGTTGAATATGATAGCTCCTCATTTGAAGATCTTGTGCCATTATTACGTGCAGCTGACCTTGTGCTATCAGTTGATACTGCGCTAATGCATTTAGCAGTGGCAGTTGGGGCTCCAACAATTTGTATAGCAAGCGCTGCATATGTCGGTGAAATAGTTCCTTATGATGATAGCTTAACTCCTAAAAATGTTCGATTTGTTTTTAATCCTATGGATTGTCAAGGTTGCTTAGGTAATTGTATTCACACAGAGATTAAAGGAATGTTTCCATGTATTGCCTTACATGAAAGTGAACGGCTTTTATCTGTGCTGAGTGACTTTGCACCTCAATTGGTGAGAGAAGAAAAATGAAAATTCGTTTTTTGATGTTTATCGTTTTATCTCTTGTTATTTCTAACGTTGTTTGGGTTGCAACTTCCTATCTTATTTATCCTGGCTATCTTGATCATGGAGAACCGGGTATGGCTTTAATTTCTTGGCGTCTCTTAGACCGTAACCCAGCCTATTTGGGTTTTGATTCCCCTACCCTAATTAGTAATGTTTATGGTCCCTTAACTTATTTGTCGCATGCATTGTCATTTTGGCTTTTTGAAGCAAAAATCCAATCTGGTAAAGTATTACCGTTTCTTTCGGTAATATTTATTCCGATATTCGTTTACCTATCGCATCGTCGTAAAGGTTCTGAGGTAGCTATAGGTGGTGCGATTCTTTCATCTGCTCTAATTCTTTTCTTTGTTCCATTCTCTATTTGGACTCGACCAGAGTCTCTCATGGCCTTGCTTGGTGTAATAGCTGTTTGGGCGAATAACGCTTCCGATCCTAGTAAACCTGAGTGGTTTAAATCTATTCTGATTGCTATCGCAGCTAGTATGGCTGTAGGGATGAAATTACATGCCGGTATATACTTTGCTCCAGTTGTTATTTTCCATTGCTTCAATGAAAATCGCGGAATTAAGACATTTTTTGTTATGGCATTGGTAGGTTTGTTCGTAGTATTTATACCTTTTCTATTCACTGTTTTTCCAATTACGGATTTTTGGGCATGGATTTTTTATCACCTGAATAAAGAAAGCCCTTCACAATTTGTTTTTAAATATTTTCGATATGGACTGATATTTTTAAGCCCTACCATCTTTTATATTGCTGTAAATTTATGGTCTAAAAAAAGTCATGATACTGGAGAGAAGCTTTATTTTTATCTTTTTATAGGTTGCCTGCTAGCCACTCTTTTTCCAGCTACAAAGGTCGGTGCAGGAATTTATTACTTTTTCCCTTTTTTAGCCGTTTTAATAGAGCAAATTTTGCGACATGCTGTTCAAATTAAGGAGCGTAAAAGCTTAATTTGGTGTCTATTTTCTCTATTAATAGCAATGCTTTTAATCATTAGTATTCCAACGCAAAAAAGGTTCTTTAGAGCGCTTCATTGGAATGAGGTTTCTGAAATAAAATATGAAATTCGTAAAATAATGACTGAATATTCTGGGCGTTCTATTGAAATGGGATTTGGAGATAATGTTAAAACATACCCTAGAACTTATTATAGAACTCTTTTGGTAATGGCTGGACATCCTTATACACTAGATGCTGCTCCAGCTATGGAAATGAATATGTGGAAGATCCCTTTAACAAAAAAATTGCTTTTTATGGTACAAAATTGCAATACCGACATTTGGCTAATTCCGAAAGATGAGGTGCCTTTTAAGATGATAGGTTATTACGGTGCCCCTACTATAGACAAGGCTTTTAGAGAAGATTTTCTTGCTAGTTATAAAAAATTAAATTCTTTTAATTATTTTGATATTTGGACGTGTCAGAAATAAAACTATAAAACTGGTAATTAAACACCCATTTACAATTATCTTATACTGGGAAAAAGCATGGAGTACGGTTGCACTGACCTTTTGCTAATTAATCCGGGTGGTCAGTACAAAGTTTATCAGAAACTAGCTGATAATTTAACGGCAGTAGAGCCCCCTCTCTGGTGTCGTTTAATTGCGGGTTATATTAGAGATAGAAACTTTACTGTTAAGATTATTGATTGCGAAGCAGAAAGTCTTGAAGCTTCCATGCTTGTTCAAAAAGTTGGGGCTATATCTCCTAAATTAATCGCAATGGTTATTTATGGGCATCAGCCTTCTGCCTCAACTCAGCAGATGGCCAGTGCTGGAGAAAAATGTCGGGCCATCAAAGAACAGTTTGAAAAAATTCCGATAATCATGATTGGGGGGCACGTTTCTTCACTTCCCGAACGTACGTTGAAAGAGGAAACTGTAGACTTTGTCTGTAAAGGAGAAGGTCCGTTGACAATAGCACAGTTGCTTGAGGCTATTAAAAATCCGCTAGCTTGCAACCTCGAAGAAGTTCAGGGCTTAGTTTGGGAAAAAGAAGGTGAGTTTATTTCTAACACACCGGCTCCCCTAATTAAGGATCTAGATAATGAATTACACGGCAATGTTTGGGATCTCTTGCCTATGGATAAATATAGAGCGCATAATTGGCAGTGCTTTGGTGACCTTGATTCACGTCAATTTTATGCCTCGATTTATACATCTTTAGGATGCCCGTATAAATGTGTTTTTTGTTGTATCAATGCACCTTTTGAAACTAATGGTTACCGTATGCGTTCACCTAAGGCTGTAGTGGATGAGATTGCATTATTACATGATAGTTATGGTGTTAAGACTTTAAAAATTGTAGATGAAATGTTTGTTCTTAATGACCGTCATGTAAATGAAATTTGTGATTTATTGATTGCTCGAAATTATGACCTGAATATTTGGGCGTATGCGAGAGTTGACACTGTAAAATCAGAAATTTTGTTTAAGCTTAAGAATGCTGGAATTCGTTGGCTTGCTTTAGGGATTGAATCAGGTTCAGCCCATGTTCGAGACGGTGCTGAAAAAGCATTTTCTCAACAAGAAATTAAAGATATCGTGCATAAAATACAGCTAGCTGGTATTCAGGTTATTGGCAATTTCATTTTTGGATTGCCTGATGATGATTTTAGTACAATGAGAGAGACTTTAGATCTAGCAAAAGAACTAAATTGTGAATTTGTAAACTTTTATTCAGCCATGGCCTACCCCGGGTCACCTTTATACGACTTGGCACTAGAAGAAGGATTAGCCCTACCAGATCAATGGTCAGGTTTTTCACAACATAGTTTTGATTGTAATCCGCTGTCTACAAACTATCTTTCGTCATCTGAAGTGCTTGAATTCAGGGATAAAGCATTTGTTGAATATTTTTCTAATTCTCGGTATCTAGGAATGATAGCTCAAAAATTTGGTAAGGAAACTCGTTTACATATTGAAGGAATGGTTCAGCATCGTCTTAAAAGAAAAATTCTTGAAGAATTGGATGATGTAAAATGATTATTAGTCGAACACCCTTCCGTGTGTCGCTATTCGGTGGTGGTTCAGATTATCCGAAATGGTACCGTGAAAATGGTGGAGCTGTTTTGGGTTTTTCCATAAACAAATATTGTTATATTTCTATTCGTCCATTACCTCCCTTTTTTGAGCATCGGCACCGAATTGTCTATTCTTCTGTTGAAAATGTTTCTGAGATCAACGAAATTAAGCATCCAGCCGTTAGAGCTGTTCTGCAAGATCAAAGGGTTGAAATTGGACTTGAAATTCATCATGACGGTGATCTTCCAGCACGTTCTGGTCTTGGCTCTTCTTCATCGTTTACCGTTGGACTACTGAATGCACTTAATTCTTTACAAGGGGGTAATATTAAAAAACAAAAATTAGCTCATGAGGCCATTCGTATAGAACAACAAGTAATTGGTGAGGCTGTTGGTTCCCAAGATCAAATTTGGGCAGCGTATGGTGGAATGAATCACATAGAATTTCAAAGAAACGGAGATTTTCAAGTTCATTCATTAAAGATAGAAAACGAGCGCCGACAAGAACTTCTTGATCATCTTCTTCTATTTTTTACAGGTTTTTCAAGGTTTGCTTCTGAAATAGCTCAGAAAAAAATCGATAATTTTAAAAACAGAACGCAACATATATTAATGATGACTAGCCTTGTCGATGAGGCAATTAAGGTTATTAGTTCTGAAACAGATCCAATTGAGAAGATTGGTGACTTATTAAATCAAACTTGGCAATTAAAACGGGAACTAGCAGATACTGTTACAACGCCAGAAATTGATCAGATTTATGAGGCCGCTTTAGATGCAGGAGCGAAAGGTGGAAAATTATTGGGTGCAGGTGGAGGTGGGTTCTTTTTATTCTTTGTAGAGCCAAAAAAACATTCTGCGGTTAAAGACAGATTGAAAGATTTTGTACAAGTAGATTTTGGTATTGATGAGGTTGGCTCGAAGATAGTCCTTTATGAGCCAGATGGACTTGAGAATTGTTAAAGTTCATAGAAAAATTTTAAGGGGTAATTCAGGATGATTTCTGTAATTTTGTCATTTCTTAATGAAGAAGAGGTTCTGCCGGAATTAATCAGACGTGTTTCTAATGTTTTGTCTAATGAACCAGAAGATTATGAAATAATATTTGTTAATGACAATTCTACAGATACATCACTTGAACTACTATTAGAGGCAAGGGTTAAAAATCCACGAATTAAAATAATCAACACTTCGCGAAGATTTGGGATGGTTGAATGTATTATAGCCGGAATCGAGTATGCTAAGGGAGATGCGATAGTCTATCTTGATACGGATCTGCAAGATCCTCCCGAAGTAATTCCAAGGTTACTTGAAAAGTGGCGAAATGGTGCTGACGTAGTATATACAATTCGAACTAAACGTGATGGTGAGAATCCAATTAAGATGTGGCTAACGAGACTGGCATATAAAGTCATTGGTTTAGTTTCTGAAATTGATCTACCTGTAGATTCTGGAAACTTTAGACTGATTAATCGGAAAATTCGCAAGCAATTACTTCAGCTTAACGAGGTTGAGCCCTATCTTAGGGGGCTTGTTAGGTGGATAGGTTTTAGGCAAGAGGCTGTTTACTATGAAAGAGAAGCTCGGTTTGCAGGTAGCTGTCATGTTCCACTTTTTGGCACTGGGCCGGCGAAGGAGTTTATGGCTGGTTTGACTACTTTTTCTGTAGTTCCAATATTTTTAATTTTAATTTTCGGATTAATTGGTAGCATCCTATCGTTTGTATCTTTGATTGTAATTCTTTTAAGCGGGATTGCTGGGGGTGTAAATGGAACAGTATCAATGATATTATTTTTTGTTTTACTTTGGAGCTTTCTTTTATTCTCTATTGGTTTCGTTGGAGTTTATGTTACGCGAATATATAAAGATGTTAGAGGACGTCCTCGATACATAATCAGGGACACTATTGGCTTTGACAATTAAAATCTAATCTGTAAGACCATCTGGGTCTTGGCTTGTTAATAGTTTTTATAATTCTTTATTGCGATGCTTAAAACGCTCTAAGTCATTCTCATTAATGCGAAATTTTACATGCATGCCTTTTTCATCATCGCGACGTTCCAAAATTTCACTGTGATCGTAAAGCCATGATAATGAGGCACCATCACTGTATGGTATCGAAAAACTAACAATCTGAAAATTTTCAATAATACTTGAATTAATAGTTTTCATTAAGCTGTCACAGCCGAATCCTGTAACAGCTGAAACTAGGATATTTGGCAAGTTACTGCGGGAAGTTTGATTGGTAAGAACTTCAATCTGCTTATCTGAAAGAAGATCAATTTTATTTTGTACTTCTATTATAGATTTTTCAGTCGATTCTTCTATGCCTAAATCTTTCAAAACTGCTAATACATCTAATTTTTGAATTTCTGTATCAACATGGGCAGCATCGCGAACGTGAATTATTATGTCTGCTTCGATAACTTCTTCTAGTGTCGCATGGAAAGCATTAATTAACTCGTGTGGTAATTGTGAGATAAAACCCACTGTATCAGAAATGATCAATTTTTCACCAGATGGAACTTTGATACTTCGCATAGTTGGATCTAAGGTTGCAAAAAGTTGATTTTTCGCTTTGACTTTTGATTTAGTTAGTCGATTAAACAAGGTTGATTTACCTGCATTAGTGTATCCAATAAGTGCAACTATTGGGTATGGTATCTTTTTCCTTGCTTTGCGGTGTATAAGGCGTGTTCGCTTAACATCTTTAAGTTCTTTCTTGAGACGAGTGATCCGTTTCCCAATTTGACGACGGTCAGTTTCTATTTGCGTTTCACCGGGGCCACCCATAAAACCTGAACCACCTCTTTGGCGTTCAAGATGTGTCCAACTCCTAACAAGGCGACTACGTTGGTACTCTAATGAAGCTAGTTCAACTTGCAGTCTCCCTTCATGAGTACGAGCGCGCTCGCCAAAAATCTCTATTATTAATCCAGTTCTATCAATTACTTTACATTTCCAGGCTCTCTCGAGATTGCGTTGTTGTACTGGTGTTAAAGTAGAATCAATTATTACAATTGAAATAACAGAATTGGTAAAGATGGTTCCATTGTTAGGATGCAAATTATCTATCTGTTCACCTAATCGCTTGATTGTGCCAGTTCCAAATAAGGTTGCTGGTCTCGGACTGTTTATTGTAACAGTTTCTTTAAAAATTACTTTCAGATTTATTGCTTTTGCCAATCCAACGGCTTCATTAAGAAGCTGTTTTTCTCTTTGTAAATTTGAGGATGTTGTTGATGATTTCAGAAATGGGTGAATTACAGCACACATATACTCTGCCCCATTAGTTTCATCAATTGGGGTTTGATTTTTGGATTTTTCTATGTCCTGCAAATAGTTGGTCGTGTAAATTTTAGTCTTCTGCCTCTATTTCGTCTATATCATCACTATTTTCTGGTTCAAAAAGTTGTACCGGTGCGGATGGCATCACTGTTGAAATTGCGTGCTTGTAGACTAGCTGAGTATGTCCGTCACGGCGGAGTAAAACTGAGAAATTATCGAACCAAGTTACAATTCCTTGAAGTTTTACGCCGTTAACAAGAAAGATTGTAACTGGTGTTTTCTGTTTTCTAATATAGTTAAGAAATACATCTTGTACGTTTTGTGTTTTATCGGACGACATATTTGTCACCCCCTTTTAAAAATCCAAAGAATCATACCGTAGATTTTTGGATGCTTCCTGGTTTAATTTTTTAACGTAATTTATTTTACTCCTCAATCTCCCTATATTTTTTGAGAAAGTATTTCATTATAGAATAATCTTACAGATTAATTACAAACTTGCAAAGTGCATCACAATTTTCAAAATATCCAGTAGGAGGATAATCATCCATTTCTCCCAGCTCAGGCGGGGATTCCCTGACTAAAATTGGTGTTATCCCCGCATTGTGAGCGCATTCTAAATCTATGCTTGCGTCTCCTACAAACCAGACACTTTTTCCCCTCTTAATGCCACTTGATTTTAACGCCATATCTACTGTTTGTGGATCTGGCTTATCTTTTTTAGCATCTAAAGCACCAACTAATGTATCAAAATAATGGTTCCAATCCAAGTGACTCACTTCACTTCGAAGATATTCACCATTCTTATTACTAACAACGCTGAGATTGATTCTTGCCTTTGTAAGGGATTTCAAGAGATTTTCAGCACCTGCTAAAGGACAAAGTTTTTTTACGTGGATATCCGCATAACGTTGGTAGAAAATTTTACCAGCTTCACGCCAGTCATTGCCGAATAAATCAGGAAAACTATCGCGCATTGACTTTGCGACACGGATTTTAACCTCGTCTAAAGTCCATAGCGGTAAATTGAAAGCCTTAAAAGTTGTGTTTAAAGCATCTAGTATTGTGGGCCAAGAATCTATAAGTGTATTGTCCCAATCAAATATTATTGCATTGGGTTTAATCCTTGATTCCAAATAATTTTTTTTCAAGAGAATTGATTTCAAATAGTTAATTCCATGTATTTGTTTTTTGAGGACCACCTTTGACTTCAATAAACTCGATATAAAGATCTAATATACTGCTTGTCAATTCACCGGCGTGACCATTGCCAATAATTTTTCCATCAACTTTAGTTACAGCTGTAATATGTGATGATGAACTAGTAATAAAAGCTTCCTTGGCTAAAATTGCCTCATCTATCGAAAATGGCCGCTCTATGATGTTTATTCCTGATTTAACAGATGCCTCTAATACGGATAGACGGGTGATGCCATTAAGGATAGCATTGCTGGCATCATGTGTTACTAGATCTCCATCTTTTGTCACAATCCAGGCATTTGATGATGTGCCTTCTGTTACCATTCCACTTTCATCGATTAGCCAAGCTTCATGGGCACCTGCTTCGAGGGCTTTTTGTTTGCCAAGAACGTTTGGCAATAAAGAGATAGACTTAATATCACGGCGTTTCCACCGGATGTCTTGAAGCGTAATTATTTCAACTCCTTTTAATAAAGAATTTTTATCTAAAGGAGCAGTCTTACGAGCTGTAAGTACTAGGCTACTCTCTATTAATTCTGGAAAAGAATGATTCCTCTTTGCGACACCGCGAGTAATTTGTAGATAAATTATGCCACTGATTACTCTATTTCGTCTTGCAATCTCACGACATATGACTCTCAGTGCTTGACGTGATACAGGCCAACTGATTTTTAATTCTTCCAAAGAATGTGTCAGCCTGTCGAGGTGTGCTTTTTCACCAATTAATTGACCTTGATGGATTGTAAATACTTCATAAACTCCATCTGCAAATTGGTAACCGCGATCTTCTATGTGTACCGCTGCTTCACGGTGGGGTAAATATTGGCCGTTAACGTAGGCAATTCTCGACATATTTTTACCTAAAAGTATTCTAATTGAACCGAAAATATTTTTTCTACTTCTTGAATAACATCTTCGGCTGCAAACATTACGACTCTATCCAAAGCTTGTACTATTGTTGAGCCACGTGGACAAATCATCTCACCATTTCTAACAATAGCTCCTAGCATTACGCCGGCTGGCAACTTAACTTCATTAAGGGGCTTGCCAACTAATTCTGATGTTTCTAAAGCCTCAGCTTCAATTAATTCTCCAAATCCTTCACGTAAAGTGTGAACTGAATGAATACGTCCGCGTCTAACATGTTGAAGTATTGTCGAAACAGTTATGTTGCGGGGGCTAACCACTACATCAATTCCAAGGGAATTGATTAAAGGTTCATAGGCACCAGTGTTAATAAGGGTAATAGCACGTTTGCAACCGTTCTGTTTTGCTAAAAGAGAGGCAAGGATATTTGTTTCATCATCGTTGGTTACAGCAATAACTGTATCTGTTTCAAGTATATTTGCTTCTTCAGAAATTTCTGGATCGAGAACGTCGCCATTAAGCACCATGGTTCTATCAAGTGCCCCTGAAATAAATTCGGCACGGTTCTTGTCGGCCTCAACTATCTTTGCCTTGACCCAATCATGATTTTTCTCAATTTCTTGTGCTAAAAATAACCCAATATTACCTCCTCCAAAAATCACCAGCCTTTTAGCTTCGACTTCTTCATGACCAAATGCGACCATGGCACGAGATACTTGCTCGCTATCAACGACAAAATATACTTCATCACCTAAAAGTAATTGCTCATCTCCATTTGGTATAATCGGGTCACCTTCTCGCATCAATCCAACAATTACAATATTTAGCTCAGGAAAAAGTTCAGTCAATTGACGAAGGGGTGTATTAATCAAGGGGCAAGTCCCTTCACACCTAACTCCCAATAATTTCACCTTATCATCAACAAGCGGTATCATTTCAAAGGCTCCAGGGACTTGTAAGCGTCGTGTTACTGCACGTGCCACTTCTATTTCTGGAGAAATTATTACATCTATAGGTAGATGATCCCTTGAAAACAAATTTGCATAAATAGGTGAAAGGTAGCTCTGTTGGCGTATCCTTGCTATTTTAGTTGGCACGTCAAAAAGAGAGTGCGCTACCTGACAGGCAACCATATTAACTTCATCAGCGTAAGTAACTGCGATGATCATATCAGCATTTTCTATACCCGCCTGTTCCAGAATTTCTGGGTTTGATGCATGTCCAACTATTCCGTTAGCTTCTAGTGTATCACTAACTCTGCGTACGAGTTCATCATTATAATCAATTACAGTTACATCGTTGTTTTCTAATGCCAGATGACGGGCAATTGAAAAGCCAACTTGACCGGCACCACATACAATAACTTTCATAATTATAGAACCTTACTATCGATTTTCATTGCGAACACCAAGACTTTTGAGCTTTCGATGCAAAGCCGAACGTTCCATGCCAATAAATTCTGCTGTTCTAGAAATATTGCCGCTAAACCGGCTAACTTGAGCTAAAAGATATTCTCTTTCGAAAATTTCTCGTGCATCCTTTAATGGTAATCCCATGATTTCTGTATTTGTTTCAATATTTCCGGAAACCTTTGCATCAGCATTTATTTCAGGTGGCAGCATATCTGCCTCGATTGGACTTTTTGAATCACCCGAAGCCATTATTAGAAGCCGTTCGATGACATTACGAAGTTCTCGGACATTTCCTGGCCAAGAATAAGTTTGTAAAATAGTCATGGCATCGTCACTTATTTTACGTATTGGTTGTCCAGTTGCTTGTGCAGCTTGGTTCATAAAATGCTCTGCTAAAGGTGGTATATCTTCCATTCTTTGTTTTAAAGGTGAAACCTCTAAGGGCATTACGTTTAGGCGATAAAAGAAGTCCTCGCGGAAGTCTCCAAGTTCAATTTTTTCTTTTAAATTAGTACTTGATGAAGCAACAACTCGAACATCAACTTCAATACGATTGGCCCCTCCTACTCGTTCAAAAACTTGCTCTTGAAGAACTCTGACAATCTTGCCTTGCGTTTCTGTAGGCATATCCCCTACTTCGTCTAAAAATAACGTTCCATTATGTGCAGATTCAAAAGTCCCAAATTTTTGAGGTTTATTACTATCCTTGTTAGAATTTTCTAAACCAAACAGCTCTATTTCAAATCTGTCTGGGGACATTGTCGCACAATTAACAACTATAAAAGGTCCTTCAGAACGTTTGGAATTGGAATGAAGCATACGTGCTACAACCTCTTTTCCTGCCCCGGCGGGACCGGTGATTAAAACCCTGCTATTAGATGGTGCTATACGATTAATTGATAGACGTAAGTCTTGTGCCACCTGAGAATTGCCAATCAATTTATTAGCTGTTCCTGCACGAAGGCGTAATTCTTCGTTCTCTCGACGCAATTTATCTGCCTCGATAGCGCGTTTAACCAACAGAATCAAACGGTCAGCTTTAAATGGTTTTTCAATAAAATCATAAGCACCATCTTGGATTGCAGTTACTGCAGTCTCAATAGTACCGTGTCCACTCATCATTAGTACTGGGATTTTTGGATGCTCTTTTTTAAATGCTTTTAGAATTTCAAGACCATCCAGATCGCTTCCTTGTAGCCATATATCGAGTAATAAAAGATTTGGCCTTCGTGCTTGAATTGTGGCAATTGCTTCTTCGCTATTTGCTGCCACACGTGTTTGATAACCCTCGTCTTGTAGAATGCCAGAGGTAAGTTCTCGTATATCGGATTCGTCATCAACGATAAGTATATCAAAACTCATAATAATAGCCTAAATTTTTCCAACTAAACTTGTCGCGACTTTCAGAGGGTCTTTCCCTTTATTTTTCTTTAGCTTTTTATCCACTGTTATTTTTTTTAATGGCGGAAAGATTAAAGATACTTTTGCTCCGCCATCTTCACCATCAGTAAGGACTAACTTACCGTTATGATCATCCATAATTTTTTTCACGATAGATAAGCCGAGGCCAGTACCCTTGGTGCGCGTAGTAATATAAGGCTCAGTTAGCGTCTCACGATTTTTTTTCGGTAAGCCCCGCCCATTATCTAAAACAACTATACTGACTACATTTTCTTTTTCATTTGCATTTTTATTACCATCAAGCTGATTCGTTTCGATATTAAGCTTAATGTATCCTTTAAATGTCGAATCATTCAATTCCTCTGCTAAACTATTCACAGACTCAGAAGCATTTTTTAAGAGGTTTGTTAGAGCTCTAGATATTTGTCGGTGATCGCAATATAGGGCTAAGTCATTGTTTGGCAATTCAGAGAAATAGTTAATCTCTGGATTTCGATTAAGCTCCAAAGATATAGCTTGGCGGCAAATTTCTGATAGATTTTCTTCTTTTAATGATAGTTCTGGCATTCGAGCAAATGAAGAAAACTCATCAACCATACGATGTAAATCTTCTACTTGTCGTATAATGGTTTCAGTGCAGTTAATAAATGTTTTTTTGTCACTGCTGATTTCAGATAAGTATTTTCTTTTAAGGCGTTCTGCCGACAATTGAATTGGTGTTAATGGATTTTTTATTTCATGCGCAATACGCCTAGCAACATCTGACCAAGCTGCCATTCTTTGAGCAGATAGAAGTTCGGTTACATCGTCAAAAGTTATCACGTATCCATCTACTTCTCCATTTACTTGTTCCGCCGCTACTGAAACCATTAGCATACGAAATTGACCATTTTGGCCAATCTGGATTTCTTCCCTATGAACTTGATTAGGATCTTGTCTTGCTTTCTCTATAAGAGGTTTCATTTCAGGAATAACAGTATCTATAATTTTGCCAATAGATTTTTCTAAATTTATTTTTAAGAATTCGGAGGCCGAACGGTTGGGCAAGTGAATACGGCCATTAGCATCAAGTCCAATTACCCCAGCGGATACACCGGCTAAAACTGTTTCTGTAAATCGACGACGTTCATCAATCTGGCGATTGGCATTCATTAAGACTTGTTGGGTATTTTTCAATTGCGATGTCATCGCATTGAATGTTCTTCCAAGAGTACTGACTTCATCATTTCTACTACTAGCTTCAACTTTGACGTTTAGATCTCCGTCACTGATTTTCTTTGCTGCGGAGATAAGTGAGCTTATAGGTTTTGCTAGTTGTGTTGCCACAGTCAGGCCAATCCAGATAGCTGTCATCAATAATAATACCGCAACAACAACGAAAATCATTACGAAGCTAATTTGGATTCCTCCCCGTTCTTTTTTAAAAGCTTGATATCGAGCGACGAGATCATTAATTCGTTTAACATGACTTATAATCTTAGGATCAACGAAACGTTCAATAAGTAGAAATGAATTTGTATAATTATCTAGTTTAACGAATGCGCGCATCCGATCATCAGAAGGTGAGCTGAAAATTGTAATTCTACCAGGTGTCGTTTGTTCAAGGATGTTAGTAGGGATAATGTATGAATTAATTGAAAGGCTAAATTCAGAACGTGCAAGAATTTCCCCGTTTTTATTGATAATTAATGCCTCGGATAACGAGCGAAGTGCTGCATGTTTGGATAAAATCTGATTAAGTCGGTGTGGGTCAATGCTCACAAATGGGGCATTAGATTTCAAGTCGCTTGCTATTGCAAAGGTATCAGCATCAATGTTTTTTCTATGCTCTGTAAGGTAAGCTTCTGCAACAATACGTGATTGAGTAATTGTGTTGAAGACTACTTGATTAAACCATTTCTCAAGTCCGTAATTAATGAATACCAAAGAAAAGACCGCTACTAAAATGGCTGGAGTGACCGCAACTAAACCAAATAAGACTACTAGACGAACATGTAAACCAGATCCTGCTTGTCCGCTTCTACGATCTTGCCAAATCTTTGCTAAGCGCCATGCAACTACCAGTCCCATTAATAAAAGTATGATACCATCAAGGTAAATCAAATTAAGTATAGTCTGAGCATCATATGTTTCTTTTGAATCACCAGTTAATATCACAACTGTGATGATACCCGCGGCCAAAGCAACAGCTACCAGGAAATAGGCTAAATTACGTTGTAGGATCTCATTCGTTATCCAACTACTTTTAACTGTGTTAATTGCTTTTTCTTTGCTCATTTTGCTTTACGGGTCACAGTAATATTTAACTCCTTAATCTTTTTTCTTAGTGTATTTCTATTTAGACCAAGGATTTCTGATGCCTTAATTTGATTGCCTAAAGAAGCTTGTAAAGTTAAATTAATAAGAGGTCTTTCCACTTCTCTAATTACGCGTTGATATAAACCTGCTGCTGGTAAAACACCATCATGGGCTGTGAAATAAGATTTTAATCTATTTTCCACAGTTTTTGAGAGCCCTTCATTTTCGTCATTTGTCGGTAGATCTGTGTTTTCAGATAACTCTTTGTTTATGTCATCTAGGGTGATTACCTCGTGAGAATACAGTGCCGCTAATCGCTTAATAAGATTTTCAAGCTCCCTAACGTTTCCTGTCCAGGGGTAGGCTTTAAGGCGAGCCATCGCATCTTTATCAATTGTTTTCCATGGAAAACCATCGTCAGCTGCGGACATAAGGAATGATTGTATAAGTTCTGGTATATCTTCTGAGCGTTCTCTTAGTGGAGGGATACGGATAGGTACTACATTTAGTCGGAAGAAAAGGTCCTCTCGAAAAGTGCCCATTCGAATTAATTGTTTTAGGTCCTGGTGGGTGGCTGCTATAATTCGGACATTAGATTTTATTGAGGTGTTGCCGCCTACGGCTGTAAATTCGCCCTCTTGAAGTACTCTTAGAAGGCGTGTTTGTGCATCAGCTGGCATGTCTCCAATTTCGTCCAATAAAAGAGTTCCACCTTCCGCTTGTTCAAATTTACCGATATTACGGGTATGTGCTCCAGTGAATGCCCCTTTCTCATGTCCAAAGAGTTCACTCTCTATTAATTCTTTTGGAATCGCAGCCATATTAACTGCTACGAAAGGATTATCTTTGCGTTTTCCGTAATCATGTAGAGCCCGAGCGACTAGCTCTTTGCCAGTTCCAGATTCGCCAGTAATTATGACGGATAAGTCAGAACTCATTAGACGAGCCAAAGTCCGGTAAATTTCTTGCATGGCCGGTGAACGTCCTATTAACGGTAGTGGCTCTTCTATTTTTTCTATGTTTGTATCATTTACTGATTTAGGACTTTCAAGACCACGCCGTACAATATTAACTAGTATTTCGATATCGAATGGTTTTGCTAGATATTCAAATGCTCCACGTTCAGTTGCTTTAACTGCAGTTAGAAGCGTATTTTGCGCACTCATAACGATGATGCGAAGTTCAGGACGTATTTTTCGAATACGCGGAATTAGATCGAGGCCATTTTCATCAGGCATTACAACATCTGTTATAACCAAATCTCCATCACCATTACTTATCCAATTCCATAAAGTTGAAGCATTGCCAGTTGCACGAACTTCATATCCAGCGCTACCAAGTGCCCTATTGACTACCGTACGTATTCCAGCATCATCATCAGCAAGAAGAATAGTTGCGGACCTCATTCCTTTTTCTTCCCTATTTTTTGAACATTTGAATTTTCTACCATAGGTAACATAATTCGAAATTCAGTTTTATTTGGCTGGCTTTCAAATTCAATTACACCACCATGATCACCAATAATTTTAGCGACTAATGCCAAGCCTAACCCAGTACCCTTTGGCTTTGAAGTTATGAACGGGTCAAAAAGATGGTTTTTTATATCTTCTCTAATTCCTCCGCCATTATCTATAATGCTTATTCTGAGGGGTAGATGTGTTCGCGAATTCGTACCAGGTGCGTTAAAATGCACTCCTTGTTGGTATGCAGTCTCAAGTGTAATTTTACCTTTTTTTGAAGGCGTAGCTTCAGCGGCATTCTTTATAAGGTTTAAAAATACCTGTACCAATTGATCCCGATTTCCAAAAACTGGGGGTAAAGATGGATCATAGTTGGTTATGTAAAGCAGTTTGTGCCCAAATCCATTTCTAGCTAATTGTAAAACCCTATCGAGAACTTGGTGGATATTAACAGCATTGCGATGTAAAGGGCCGTGGTTAGAAAATTCTTCCATACGATCTACTAGTTCACAAATTCGGTCAGTTTCTTCTCGAATGAGTGTTGTCAGGCTAGCGTCTTCAGGTTTGATATTTTGTTCAAGAAGTTGGGCAGCGCCACGAATTCCCGATAAGGGGTTCTTGACTTCGTGGGCTAGCATTGAGGCCATGGCAGTAACAGAACGAGCGGCACCACGATGAGTTAATTGTCGGTCTATAGACTCAGCAATTGATCTTTTTTGTAGTGTTAAGATGATGGTATTTGGATCTTCAGCTAATGGAATAGCTTGAAGGTTTACTAAATTCCTTTCAATGCGTGGGGATTCCAAAATAACTCTATTTTCAGATACTGCTATCCCTTGTTTGCGTACTTTTTTAATTAAAGAAAATACCGGATTATCTTTCGGCAAAAAATCACTCAATGGTTTGCCCTTTAAATAGTTTAAAGCGCCCTGGAGAAAGTGCTCGCCCGCTGTATTTATCAGGATAATAGAGTTATTTTTATCAAGTGTTATAATTGTTGTTGTAAGTGCATTTATGATGCTTTCTGTAGAAATTTCATCGCTATCATCTACAACATTAGGTAAGGCTATTTGAGTTTTGTTCATTTATGCAACAGCCTCATCGATGATTTTTTTGTAAAATTCGTGTAATAATGACTTAACTTTTTTTGGGGCCTCTTCACGCATTACTTTGGAACGAAATTCAGCAGAATTCGGTAATCCTTTCGAATACCATCCAAGATGCTTCCGAGCAATCTTAAGGCCCTGTGATCCATAGTGTTCAAGCATGTTTTCGTAGTGTTCATAAATAATGGTTAGTTGTTCTGAAAGCGTTGGATCATTTAACCTTTCGCCCGTTCTTAAAAAATGTTGAACTTGATTTGGAAACCAAGGCCGACCATAGGTGCCGCGTCCAACTAAAACACCATCAGCACCGGAATCATTTAAAGCTTGTCGTGCATCGTCTAAGCTGTTGACGTCGCCATTTGCAAGAACCGGTATGCTCACAGAATTCTTTACTTGTCTTATAAATTTCCAGTCAGCTTGTCCTTTGTAAAATTGGCAACGAGTACGTCCATGTACAGCAATGGATTGGATGCCAAATTCTTCAGCAATTTTAGCTAATTGAGGTGCATTACGGTTGCTATCATCCCAGCCAGTCCTCATTTTTAACGTTACAGGTAATTTAACTGCTGAAACAACTGCTTTAAAGATTTGGCTAGCCAATGCCTCGTCTCGCATTAATGAAGATCCTGCGTATCCGTTAGTAACTTTTTTTGCTGGGCATCCAAGATTAAGATCAATCATTGATGCACCTCTGTCTTCATTTAATTTAGCTGCTTCAGCCATAATTTTTGGTTCACAGCCTGCAAGCTGAACAGCCATAGGATGCTCTTCAGCACAATGTGTCGCCATTTTCATAGTTTTTTTAGTTGCATAAATCATAGCCTTGGATGCAATCATCTCTGAAACCACAAGACCAACGCCGCAACGTTTCACTAAACGGCGAAAAGGCATGTCAGTTACCCCTGACATTGGAGCCAGGATTACGGGGCTATCCAGGCTAACTGGACCAATTTTTATAGACATTTTTATAAAATTTAATTTTCGTTGCCTACTTATTAGGCAAAATCGACAAGAAATCAATTACTTTGAAATAACATAACGCTCAAATTTAAGGCAGAAATTATAATTTAAAGGATTTTATTAAGCTAAGATTATGTCAGTCACAAATTTTACACCAGGGTATCCTAAAGTTAATAAAAGGTATGACAGAAGAACGATTTGGGCTGCTTTCATTCCACGTAATCCAGTTTTAAATTGTACAAATAGCAATCCGCCTATTAAAACGAATGCGAAAATACTCAAAACCGTCTTGTGATCGAACACTAAGAAAGTTCCGGTTTCAGAGTATTGGAGCGCCATTCCTGAGGCGAGGCCAAATGTGAGAATTATCTCACTTAGAATAAGAAGTCTAATTTCTAATTTTTCGCAATCGATAACAGAGGGCAAAAGTTCAATTAAAGATGACTGTTTTTTTGCCTTTAACGCTTTTTCCCGAAGAACGGCTGCAAACGCTGCAATAGCAGCAATGGTGACAAGAGCATATGTTGTAACTGAAACTCCAACATGGATGCCAAACCAGCTATTTTCATTTACAGTTGGTTTAAGGGGGGTGTAGTCATTGCTTCCCCAGACCAAGGCAATTAAACCAAGAATTGTTAAATAGGCTGTTATTAACGGTGATAATCGCCAAGTTTGATCTGTTACTAGGGTAATTATAAAAAAAATAACCATTGTAGCTGAAATTGTGACCCACAAAGCCATTTGTAAATTTGCATGCCAGAAGTCAGTCATAGACAATAGAACCCAATTCACTGGTCCAATTGTAGCGACAAAAATTACTAGCCAAAATATTGTATCTGGACGATGGTTGCGCCTCATTGCTAAAACTATAGGTGGCAATAGAGAAATGATTGCTGAAAGACTTAGTAATATGTTATCCGACATAAAATTTGATAACCTTAATTAAAATTTTTGGTTGTAGCTTTTTATTAACGACTTACTTGGAAATAATTTCTGGGATCTTCTACATAATTTTATATTCATAATATTATAACTAAGCAAATAGAAGGCGAAAAGTGAAAGTATGAGCAAAAACATTGCATTGGTTGTTGGCGCCGGAGAAGGTCATCGTTTTGGTGGAAGGTTACCAAAACAATACCAGGATTTGGCTGGGAGCTCTATATTTCGCCGATCTTTGGAATTATTTGTTGATCATCCACAGGTATCGGCTGTGTATGCTGTAATTAACCCTAAACACCATAAGCTTTATGAGAATTCCGTTCGGGGATTGTCATTGCCTAAACCAATTAATGGAGGATCTAGCCGTCAGGCATCGGTTGCATTGGGCCTGGAAAGCCTAGTAGATATCTCGCCGTCTAAGGTTTTAATACATGATGCCGCCCGTCCTCTATTGGATGTTGATCTGATTTCCAGAGTCCTAGCGGCTCTAGAAGGTTCTCCTGGTGCTATTCCAGTTCTCGCTGTTGCAGATACTTTAAAGAGCGGTGATGGAAAATTTATTAACGCCACCATCGATAGAAAGGGGCTATGGCGAGCGCAAACACCTCAAGGTTTTCATTTTAAAGATATATTAGCTGCCCATCGGCAGTTCCTAGGTAAAAATTTAACAGATGATGCTGCAGTTGCTGAATGTGCAGGAATAGCTGTGGAGATGGTCGAAGGAGCGGAAAAAAACTTTAAAGTTACTGAATATGAAGACCTTGTAAAAGCTAATCAAGTTTTAGGTGTCCCAGAAATCCGAACAGGTTTTGGTTTTGATGTTCACAAGTTTACCGTTGGAGACAAAGTCACACTTTGTGGTGTAGTAATTCCTCATTCTTTTGGATTGCTTGGTCACTCAGATGCTGATGTTGGACTTCACGCCATTACCGATGCTCTTTTGGGAGCTATTGGCGCTGGAGACATTGGGAGCCATTTTCCACCGACTGATGCACAATGGGAAGGAGCTACTTCTGACATCTTTCTAGATCATGCTGGAAAATTGCTTAATTCTTTTTGTGCCCGTATTTCAAGTATTGACGTAACTTTGATTTGTGAGGAGCCTAAGATTGTTCCGTATAGGGAGAAAATGATAGATAGGATAGCAGAAATATTAGAGATTTCAAAAGTTCGTATCAGTATTAAGGCGACTACCACTGAAGGTCTTGGCTTTACTGGCCGTCGTGAAGGAATAGCGGCACAAGCAGTAGTGACAGTTATGATTTAATTTCCGTTTCAGCATCGATCCAATTTAAAAAATCCCTATTACCACCACTAATTGGTAGTGAAATTATACAGGGACAGTCGTAACTATGTAATTCCTTTACCCTTTCAATTAAGCTTTCTACGAGATCTTCTCTGGTTTTAATGATTAGTGAAATCTCGTTGTCTTCACATATTTTCCCCTCCCAATGAAAAATTGAGATGGTTCCATTTAAAATATTTGCACAGGCTGCAAGCCTACTATTA
Organism: Pseudomonadota bacterium; assembly: GCA_036337015.1. Classification (GTDB taxonomy): domain Bacteria; phylum Pseudomonadota; class Alphaproteobacteria; order Rhodospirillales; family Casp-alpha2; genus Casp-alpha2. The sequence continues at coordinate 62,938 of JAYZEZ010000006.1, forward strand.
ATTAATTCCTTTGCTATTGCATGAGCTTCTTTTTGATTTGCGGTAGTAATATAAACTAAAGATTGTGACACGATGTTAAATCCATTGTATGTGATTGGGTTTCAAGGCTTGGTTATAAGAAGAAAATATATTAACATTAACATTTGTTGTTTTGGTAGATTGGTTTTATCTAGTTATGTCTTTGCATTTAGTTGTTGAAAATGAGACGAAGAAAATTATATCTCAAAAAAATTTTAGACAAAAAAACTCGGGCTCTCCTACGATTAATCAATTGAAGTGGCTAGAGCGAGGTTTACATCAAGCTGGAGGTAAATTGCCTTTATTTGATGAGAATGGTCAACGTTTTAGCGAACGTACAGTTTTGAGTTGTATCGATAAAGGTTGGGCTAAGCCCTGGTTTGAAAATCCTATAAAACCAGATTGGTTGATCTGTTGTTTAACAAAAACTGGCCGGGATCTTTTTTCGTGACATATGGAATTTAGTAAATTTTTTGGATGACTTTTCTATAAATTTTGTCAGAATATCAACAATCATTCTTTAAAGTAGCTTAGAAAAGCATTTTGAAGCTAGTTTGAGTATATAATTTACACATCCTGAATGCCAGAATGGTGTTAACAGTGTGATTTTTCACTTTGTGAGGACGCCTCTGGAAAATGGTTGAGCTTATTTCTAGTGCAAGTTTTAGTGGATTCTCTAATGCCAATAAGGTTTTAGGCGCGGCTGCCTATACTCCAGCTGGTTATGATCGTCAGGAAGAGATAATTAGAACTGGTAGACAGGATAAAATTACTATCGCTAATCAGCGAACAGGAAAATCAAGGGCATCAAGTCAAGATTTAGATAAAATCGTTTCATATTTGTCGAACGTTGTCGATCGCACTAAGCTAATTAAAAAACTAGCTGATGATTTAACTGATGATGTTAGGAAGTCTGACCAATACGGAACAGGTGATAGAGCGGCCCATTTTGATATAACTCTAGCATACATATCAAAAGTTGCAGGCGAACCAGCAGACAATCCAAATTTATTGAGTAGTAAGAGTGGTGAAAATTATAGATTTCTTATATCAAAGGATGGTCAGGTTATAAGCTTAAACGGGGTAGATCTTGGGACAGGATATTCAATTTCAGAAACCACAACTACAATAGGAAACGATTACACGTCTATGGGGCCAAATCCTAATGTTATATTCTCAGACCTTGAATATGGCGTTTTGCGACATAAAGATCCATTAAGGGATGCTTTTTCAACTCAGCTACCATCGATGCAGGCAGATTTTGTTTCTGTTCTTAAATATAGAAATTCTAATCGGCCAAATTCTGAATTTGGTGATGTTAAGTTGGAAAGTATCGATAAATTTAATCCTGATAAGGTTACACTTACTTTTTTTCCTGGAACTACTTCTGAAGAATCCTTTACAGGAACGCTTAGCCGAGAAGGATTGGGAATATTAAATTCTTTTATGTACGACAGTTTTTCTTCTGCTGCCGGGCGTAACAGAGCTTTTAATGATTTAAGGGCCGCTAAAAAAACGATAAGTAGTTCACTGGTTCGCTTTGAGGGTGCCCTTAGGGCTGCAAACTTAATTAAAGGACAAAAAGACCTTAACATTGCAAGCTTTGTAAACTTAATAGACACTTCAACCATAGGATCGGTAATTAAACTTCAAGAAGCCGATAGCTCTAGGGTTTTCAAGAATAATTTTAATTCTATAAGGGTTAGTGGTGTTGAAACATCGAGGAACGAACTGGGTAAGTTATTGGGTGCTGTAGATTTAGATACTGGTTCTAATAGGATAATTGATTTAATAGCCTGAATTTCATCTCTAGGCTATAATTCTACCCTATAAAATTGAGAAAGTTTATTTATTAAGATCCCTTAGTGTTGCAATTACAGAAAAACACATAAGTCTTAACCTTCCAAACAGTGACTTGTTGTTTTTTAATTGATTATATTTTTCAATTCCACAATCTGTTTTAATGGTTTTTGGCATGGTCACTGTAATAAGCCCCCCTACTCTTCCTAAGAGTACTTTTTTCGATAAACAATTTTACTATTTTTAAAATTTAAATTTCATTTAAAAAATTTAATAATTATAAATTTTATGAAAGATTTTTAAGCCCCTAGTTTAATTAGTTTTTATATGGTTGTGGTGTTTAATAACTTCTAGCTTAATAACATTTTTGGATCTATGGAAGGGGAAACAAATGAAAGAGAATCCTAAGTGTGGCTGTGGCCGATCGCCGAATGGGTATTGCGTTGGTTGGCATGAATTAACCGAGGAAGAATTTCAAAAAAAACTGGCCATTTATAAAAAAAATAAAAAATTAAATGAAGAGAAACACTAAGGGTCCATCATTACTTTGTTTCTCTCGCTAGCGATTTGAGACCAGTATTGAATATCTTTTTCTTCCATGATGCCTGATGGTGGACGACAGAGGCGAAAATTTCCGTGCTGGTCTTCACCACGTACCAGCATTGCTGCCATATTACTTCCAGGTAATTGACGTGCGTTTGTAGGAATGTAGCGAATTGCAATTCCAATGCGGCGATCTTCGGAATGGTTAGGGTGAGATGCATGAAAAACACGGCCATGGTGTATTGAGAACTGCCCTGGTTTAAGTTCCGCCTCAGTAGCAATGCTCTCATCTACATCAACTATAACCTCTTGGCCGCGGGTTAGTAGATTGTTGTCACCGAACGTATCGCGATGTTCAATACGTTGATTCTGAGAGCCTGAAACAAATCTCATGCAACCGCTATCAACTGTAGCTGGGGATAATGCCAGCCATGCGGTTACTTCTTCTTCAGTTTCCAGCCCCCAGTAATGTAAGTCCTGATGCCACGAGACAAAACTCGAGGTATTTGGTTCTTTGATAAAAAAAGGAACATCAAGTACGAGGAGGTTAGGTCCTAAGATTTTTGAAATGATGTCCGTAATTTCTTGTCTTCGAGTGATCTCATCAACAAAAGGTAAGAGTAGGTTCGAATACCTTCGCAAACCGTAATTAAACTCTTCACGTGTTCCAAATAATGCTTCGGCCTTCTCAAGTTGCTGGCGATAATCTTTTGCCTCAGCTTCAGAAAAGGCACTAATCGGGCAAACAAAGCCATCTCTTTTAAATTTTTTAGCCAAATTGGAATGCGCTTCATTTATTATTTTTGTCACCGTAAAAACTTTCTCCACAGCATATAGTTAATCAGATTTCCTTTTTCCATCTTTATAATACCCCTTGGAATATAACTTGCCATTCTTATGATAAAATTTCCAAAGTCCTTCTCTCTCACCATCTTTATATTGTCCTTTGTGGTTTATTTGACCATTCTTGTGATAAAACTTCCAAAGACCGTCTTCTTTTATTCCGTTTTTGTAATTGCCCTTAACCTCTAATTGGCCATTCTCATAATACGTTTCAGAAAGGCCGTCTTTCCCGCCATCTTTATACCTTCCTTTGGACCACAATTGGCCATTCTCAAAATACCATATTTCAAGACCATCTTTTATTCCGTCTTTGTAATGTCCTTTGTAATTTAATTGACCATTAGTATGATAAGACTCCCAAAAACCATCTTTTTTACCGTCTTTGAGATTTCCTTTAGACATTAACTGACCATTCTCATAAAACAATTCCGATAGACCGTCTTTCTTTTCGTCTTCGGGGTTTCCTTTATGACTTAGCTTGCGATCATCGAAGGATGGGGATAATTTTTTGAGGTTGTCCTTAAAAGACCATTTAAAGAATGATTTTAGAATTAGTCATCTCCTTTTCCTTTTCACGCTCAAAATAGCATAAATCTAGTTTCTTATGGTCATACCGTCTGCAACAGAACGACGGTAAGCCATAATTGCGGGAACTAGTCCGGCAATAGCTGCTCCTGCCATAACAGAAAGAAGGAGGAAGCACTCACTGAGCGATGGGTAAGATATGGGCATAAACAGACCAAATTGTTCCTCTATTATGGGTTGAAAAATTAACATTCCTATATAGAACATGATTAACCCGATGAGGCAGCTAACACCAGCGATAAAAATAGCTTCAACCACAAACATTGTAGCTACGTGCAAGGGCTGGGCCCCGATAGAACGTAAGATAGCCATTTCACGTCGCCGTACATTGAGATTAGCAAGCAACATGGTTAACATCCCAAACAGTGCGCCTACCACAACCAAAATCGATACTACACTGAGCGCAACTTCGGCGGTGCCCATTAACCCCCAAAGTTCTTGCAATGCAACTCCAGGCAAGATGGCAAGTAATGGTTCGCCCCGAAAATTATTTATGTCTCTTAATGCTTTAAATGCGCTTAAACGGGATTTTAATCCTATTAAGACGGCTGTGATAGATCGTGGGGTTAGATCCATCTTACGAACCATTTCTGCATCAATTACCATGCCAGGTACTCGCTTGCCTTTTTCCCAATCGACATGAATAGCTGTAATCCCACCAAGACTTACATGCACAGTTCGATCAACAGGTGTTCCTGTTCTTTTCAAGATTCCAACGATACGAAATGGTTTATCTTTATGGGACGTGAAGCTATCCCTACCTATGCCATGATCAATGACAATTTGTTCATTTAAGTTATAACCAAGCGTCGCCGCTACTTCTGCACCCAAGACAGTATCGAAGACGTCATCAAAGGGTTTGCCTTGATTAAAGTTTAATTCACGATTTTGACCATAGCGATAATATTGGAAATAGCCTTTATTAGTTCCCATCACTCGGAAACCGCGATGCGAATCGCCCAAGGAAATTGGAATTGTCCATTTCACATCATTACGGCTTATAAGAGAGCGATAGCTTTTCCAAGAAATATTATTTGTAGCATTACCAATTCTAAATACAGAGTAGAGTAATAATTGGACGGATCCACTGCGAGCCCCAACGATAAGATCGGTGCCAGAAATAGTATTGGCAAAACTGAGTTTTGCATCCTGGCGCACTTTTTCAACGGAGAGAATTAACATCACGCTTACCGCTATGGAAAAAACCGTGAGAAGCACTGTCAGCTTTCTATTTAAAAGGCTACGGAATGATAATCCAATTATAACATTAGGTTGGCGCACTTAAACATTTACCTTATTAATATCAGAAAGTTTAATATGCCGGTCGAACTGTTCCGCTAAATTAGGGTCGTGGCTAACGAACACCAAAGTGGCGCCGGCATCTGCAACCTCATTAAAAAGAAGGTTCATAAATGTCTGACGAACGTCAAGATCCAGAGCAGAAGTAGGTTCGTCAGCAATGATCAGCCTGGGGGATCCAATTAGTGATCGAGCTGCGGCAACTCGTTGTTGTTGGCCAATGCTTAGCCCGAATGCAGGAGAATTTATTGTAGATTCGTCGTGCAGTTGTAGTTGTGAGAGTAACCGTCTTGCTTCACTTTCGACATTATTGGATTTACCTATCGCTACTGCATTCCGGTTTTGAGAAAATTGACAAGGTAAAATTATATTTTCTATTGAGGAGAGGTAGGGGATTAGATTGAACATTTGGAATATTATACCAATATGCTCAGCACGAAACGCATCTCTTTCTGTACTCTTTAGTTGTGGGAGATTTGTTCCATTTATTTTAACAGCACCAGTTTCAGGAATAGCTATTCCAACTAGTATGCTTAACAGTGTGCTTTTTCCGCTACCGCTTGGGCCTTGGATAAAAACCCGCTCACCAGTTTTTATCTGGAATCTTTTTATATTAAGGACGAAAGGTGCATCTGGAAGCCAACGAAAACGAACGTCACTTAGTTCGATCATTGCATCAGTCAATTTATTTTCCCATGCGTTCTATTGAGGCAAAATAAACCGTCTTACCGTCCAAACCGACGTGATTCCTAAAGTAATCCATAGCGTTGCTGTTGTAATGGCAGTAGCAATAATAAATTCTTGTGTAAGAACTGTTAATTCTGAAGCCACTGCAGGAGGTTTATCAGCAAACATCTCTTCTATATGTGGAGCGCCTACGAGGTGAGGTATCACTAATAGCCCAAGCAAGGCCCAACGCCATGGCTGTTTAACAAACACAGCTCCCCCTATTCCACCAGCAGTGCAGATTACCGCAAAGATCCACCAAATCTGTCGTGTTTCCAGTGGGGCTGCATTTGTACCCGGTATTTCTGGAGGAAGGCCAAGTGCTGGAGCTACAAAGAAAATAACATATCCCGAAAGGCCCCAAAGTAATCCATGATGCCATTTAAGCTTGCTATCGTCATCGGGCTTTTGGGAAGCAACTATTGCAGCTAAAATCAAAAGTGCAAACCCAATAGCTGTGAGTATATTGGTAAGAAGCGTATATGCTGTCCGCTCAAGACCATCTTCAGGCCCCCATTCTTCTTCAGTGGCGTGATCATGAGAAGCATGATTATGCTCAGTTTTTTCAGAAGTTGATGCCGGAGCTGTTTCTCCCTCTCCCTCAAAAGCTTCAGCGCTGATAATAATTGGAATTACCTGAAAAAATTGTACAGCTGTCGACAACCCACCCGCAATTACTCCAACAAGTAGGGCTGAAAAAAAAATGTTACGGAATAACATATTATACTCCCAGTATGGTTTTGAATATTAATCTAGTGGCAAGGAAATGCATGCGCATGACGAACATCGTGAGATGCGTTATGAGCAACAGATGTTTGAACAAAACCAGCACCGTAAAGAAGTACAAACCCCAATAAAAAAGCAGTCGCAAGCTGTGCTAGCTTTGGTGTTGAAGCTGAATTAACATCTACATTTAGATCGGTACTTATATTTTCTTTTTGCATTATTTCTATATAACTCCCGTTGGATATATTAAAAATTTAAGTTTGGTGAACTCGGTGTCAACTCTGAGGCCCCTTGTCCTTTGGGGGTAATCCATTTTGCCTCTAACTCGTGAGCAGATGGAAAGACTTTAAAAAAACCAAGTTGGACGGTGCTCAGTAATTTAGGGTGTTCACAGTGAAAGTGATAATGGGCAATAAACTCTGAATGAACCTCCTTATGATCAACCGAATTTTTTGTTTCATGCTTATGCTTATGATTGTGATTGCCACTGTGGCCAATATCATCCTTTTGATCTTCGAGCAATCCTGAAGTAACTTTTACATCCTCTATGTGGCATTTAGCCACTGTATTTAAGTTAACTATTTTATTTACATTACGTAGTGTCTTCACTCCTGTTATAACTGCTTTTCGTTGGTCTTCTGTAGATGGACGATGTTCAAATCCTACCACATCAGAGCCAGGAATAGTCAATTCAATTTCAACATCGTGTCCTTCAATAGCTATGTAGAGTTGGCCAACGCCATGTTCATGCGCAGTTTCTGAAGCGTCTAATGAATTCGCTATAGCGATTAAAAAAATTAGAAAAAAAATAAAAAATATTTTATCTCTTACAAAGCTATTTAATTGCATGATAGTCCTCATAATAAAATGCGTTTTATATTGTGTTGTTATAACATAACACTTTGAGGATCAATACAATACTTTTAATTAAAATCTTACTCGTGTCTAATTTGTGTGTGGAATATAAAATGAACCTTATATAGCTATCGTTCGTAAGGTTCTATTTTTAATCCATTAAGCGTGTATGCCGTCTCTATTCCAGCGCTGCCATCTATCAATGTAAGCATCTTTTTGTTCGACTTTAAAGATAAAAGACCCGTAATCCAGACTGGTTCATAAATACTCTCAAGGATGTGTGCATCTTTTAAGCGAACATAAACAATTTGGTTCGCAGGTGGCGGAGGGACATGTATGCAAGCTCCCACGTACGGAACTAAAAGCAACTCTTTAACACCCATATCTTTATGCTCCAGCGGTAAAGCAAAACCAGGAATACGGATAAGCTGACCCTCAAGTTTTTGATTAGTCATTCGATTGCGTTTTGCAATTTCATCTAGAAACCGATCATATGAAGCTATCAGCTTATCTACAGCTAAGCCTTGGCGAATTAGCTTATAACGAATTTCTACTCCTTCTTCGAAGATTTCATCAACTTTGGAGATGATTCTTTGCTGACTCATATTACGAATACTGAAAAGAAATTCTAAGTCTGTACGGTGTTCGAACGAAAGTGTGCCAAAAGGATTTTCAATAGGTGCCATCTCTGGTACCAGATTATCCCAATCTACTGTCCGAGGAACTTCAATTGCATGAACTGGTAGGATTATTTTAAAAAAAATAAAAAGAGTTATGCAAATAACTTTTATCATGCCCAATTCATTGAGGTAGTAAGGCTTTTTTTTTAAAAAGTCCAGCAGTAATAATGAATTCAGCGATATAGCTAAATTTTAACAATACACTCCCCCGCCCCGATAATTGATTAACTTTATTTCCGGTTTGTGAGCGGGGGAGGAAGACTAATCTAGAATTCTACTGCCATTTTTAAGGTAAAGGTTGATTTGTCATTGCCCGTACCACCTTCATCTACATCATAATCTTCATCATGAATATATTCTCCGGTAACTGATACGTTGTCCAAAGCTTGAACTGTAACAGCTGCACCAATACGGGTTTCTGGTAAAGCTACTGCCAGTGCTTCTTCGGAGCCTTGAACAGTAAAAGCTATGGTCGTTTCTTTGCCTTGAACAGGTATTGTGTAGGCACCTTCAACATTCCAGGTTTCAGGGCTTGCGCCTACACCGTTGAATGCTAATTCTCCTACTTTATAAGTGTCTAGAGCGGCCATATAACCTGCATAAAAAGTAAAGGGGCCATTGGTTAGGGATCCATGTACTTCGAAACCTTCTATATAAGAATTAAGTGCAGTGTTTCCTGTAACATTATCACCAAGTCCTGATGCATCAGTTATATTGCTAATATAGCCCATGCCTCCAGAAAAATTCATTCCATTTACTTCACTCTCCATACTTGCAGAAAAACCGAATTGATCAATTTCGTCTTCATCGCCTGCTTTTTGGGTGTCACCATTATATACATATCCCTCTAACGTGAATTCATCAAATTTATAACCTACAAGGATTGTACCTTCAGCAGTTTCCCCTAATGTTTTGGAGAGTGGATCTGAATTCATAGCAGTATCAAATCCACCGAATGGAACTGCAAATTGTCCTGCATTAAGGTATAATGGGAATTTTTCTGGATCGCCAATAGAAACTATAGCTTCATCCAGAGTAATATTATTGGAGCCATCTTCATATAATAACTGGATATGTGTGCCTAATAAATCATGGGGTTGTGCGTCTACAAATAGTTCTGCCTTTGCTAGAGCTAAATCAGTAGAGTTTACACCAGCATACGTATCACTAGCTGAAGCTTCTATCTCAAGAGCACCGCCAATGGATAATCCTTTTGGTAATTTGGGCATAGCAATCGATGCAGATTCTGCTTTCTTAGCGGCTGTTTGTGCCTGTGCTTCAGCCTTCAAAAGTGCAGCCTTTAAAGCATCCAATTGTTTCTGTTGTGCTTCTATCATTTGTAGTAGTTGCTTTGGACTCGGATTGGCCTCAACTGGGAGAGGAGAATACACTAGCGCTAATGATGCCAATATTATGCAACTCTGTACCTTAGTTAGAATTTTATTCATGATTTACCTATTATAAGTTATGTTATGTTATAACATAGCTTATAAAATCAGGTTCTTTTATAATCAAGGGTATTTATTTGAAATGATAAATTTTTTTTGAAATTCTAAATCGGTAAACTAATTATAATTATATAGAGGAGCTTCACAGCTGCCCAAATTTTTTATGAATCGTGAGTTCGGTTTTTATGCTTTAATTTTTTAAACAATTATTACACGTCCCCTCAATTTCTAACGAGGTTTTCTTAGGTATAAAGTCATTTTTATCCAGATTTATTTTAATAGTATCTGATATATTGCTGTCACAATACTCCTCAATTTCACCACAATTACTGCAGATTAAAAAATAACAGTCATGGTGTTTCAGAGGGTGAGTACATCCTATATATGCATTAAGGCTATTAAGTTTATGAATAAGGCCGTTTTCCAGGAGGAAGTCTAGTGAACGGTAAACGGTAGTTGGTCTAGCCGAAAACATATATTTTTGGAGCTTATCCAGAAGATCGTAGGCTTTTACTGGTTTATGACTTGCCCAAATCATCTCTAGTATCGTTCTGCGAATTTCTGTAAATCGAAGACCTTTGTCCTTACAAATAAGATCTGCTTTCATTAATGCATCATCAACACAAGTTTCATGTTTATTGCATAAAGACATTTCATTACCTTATATATATTCAATGCAATATTATTACATAATTAATCGTAAAAACCTAATCATCTATAAATATATGATTAATCTTTTTTGAGTTGTTCTCTCCCTTGAGACATATCGTAATCACGAAAAACATCGCCAACGCGTATCCTATAATCAAGAAAAACTCCATCACGGCCTTCTCTTTGAGCATTTTGGTGTTCAGGTTTTTGGTACCAACTTTCAACTGCATTTTGGTCACGCCAAAAAGATAAAGATACATACTTTTTCTCATTACTAAGGCTTTGAAATCGTTCTATGGAAATAAACCCATCCGTGCTTTCTAGTTCCCCTCGCAAAACCTCCGCTAATTCAAAATACCGATGATTATGCTCAGGATTAATAACTACCTCAAAAATTACCATGATCATTTAATAATCACCCCTTAGCTATATTTGTTCTCACTAATTTCTCGTCAAGATACGTTTCATCATAGACTTTGTGTTTAATATCAAATGAATTTGACGTAATTCCCTTCACGTCCCCAAGGCCTCTGCCATTTCTGTCAGATTCTTCACCACCAGGTCTGGTTCTTGGCCAAGCTCGTCAAGAGCCTGACCGTGGCGGCGAACCCAGATCGTCGGGTACCCGTAGTTGGCGGCGCCGATGACATCGAAGGAATTCCCCGACACGAACCCCAACTCTTCGGCTTCCACGCCGATTTTACGTTGTCCAACTTCGTAGGCGGCGCGGCTAGGTTTATAGACCTTGTAGGGCTCGGCGCTGATTATGTCCTTGAAGTACTCAGCAATTCCTGCGTTAGCCTGGCTCTTCTGGATCATCCAGGGCGTTGCCATGGAGAGAACGAAGAGATCGAAGCGCGCTGCGAGTCGGGCCAGCGCCTCGGGCGCTTCTGAATAAACGGGAAGCCGCGAGTCGGCCTCGATCCACTGGTCACGCAGTGCATCTGAAACCTTGAGGCCCATATCGGCACAGACAAAATTAAAACTGGCGATGGTCAGCTCGTCCCAAGTGATATGGCGTTCCATCTGGCCCATCTGAAAGCAATAGCGTTGGATCTGGGCGAACCAGAGCTTTGCGAAAGCAGTGCCGTGGCCGGGGAACCGATCGTCGATCTCGACGGCTAGGGCCTGCTTGTCGGCGATGGTGCCGTAATAATCAAAGGCCAGTGCTTTGACGCGGGTGAAATCCGTCATTACAAAGTCTCCTTATCAGCTGCGTTTCTTGTCAACAATCCAAACAAACCCTAGAGCATCCAGTCGCTTGCGACGTTCTGGCGAGAGAGAGTCTTTGTTATTTCGTTGGTGGCCAACCCATCTGTCACTTGGCCCTTCCCAATTTCCCTTAAACCATTGAAATTAAATAACAAAGACTGGTCGGAGCGATAGGATTTGAACCTACGACCCCTTCACCCCCAGTGAAGTGCGCTACCAGGCTGCGCCACGCTCCGTCCGTCGTAAAAATTGTTAAGCGACCGAAAGCCTTAATTATAAAGAAACAGTTACTATCGAGCAATGAAATGAAGAGGGATAGAATAGGATAAAAAAACTTATTAGTTACAATTATTGTTCAGATCAGTTTGAATTTGTTCAAGTTCAGAGAGTATTTCCTGCAGTTCTGCCAGATCATAGTTGCTCGATGTTTTTGTTTTTAAAGAAATATTTTGCTTACTAGTACTAGTATTTTCAGGTAGTTTTCCACCATTTTCACGAATAAGTTTTTGAACACCTTTAATAGTGTAACCATCAAAATAAAGAAGGTTTTGAATTTGCTTTAAACATTCTACGTCTTTAGGTCGGTAATAACGACGTCCTCCACCTCGCTTCATTGGTTTGACGGCGTCAAATTTGGTTTCCCAAAAGCGTAAGACGTGCTGCGGAAGTCCTAATTGACTTGAAACTTCGCTAATAGTTAAGAATGCATTTGATGACTTTTTGGGAGGAACAGAAAAGCTTTTTGAACTGGTAGAGCTTTCATCTTTTTCTGTCATATTTATTGATCGCTATCGGATTTTATCCGTTCATTAATGCGGCCTTTAAGAACTTGGGATGGACGAAAAACCAATACCTTACGTGGTAAAATTGGAACTTCCTCTCCTGTTTTTGGATTTCTGCCAATACGTTGACCCTTTTGGCGAACAGAAAAGCTACCAAAGGAAGATATTTTTAAAGTTTCACCTCTCGTTAATGCAGATGACATCTCAGATAGAACAGATTCAAGAAGATCCCCTGACTCTATTCTAGATAGTCCAACTTCTTCATAGATGGCCTCCCCTAATTGTGCACGTGTTAAGGTTTTTTCGCTCATTATTTAGGGACCCTTTTTGGAATCAATAAAAGTAGCCTATCTCTAGGAGTTATATCCGTCAACATCAAAGAGTTCTAGTAATTGCTTAGAAAATCACCAGCGTACTAGTGAGGCGCCCCATGTTAACCCCCCGCCCATTGCCAGCATTAAAACCAGATCTCCCTTTTTAATACGATCATCTTGAACTGCGACATCTAAAGCAAGTGGTATGGATGCAGCAGAAGTATTAGCATGACGATCAACTGTGATAACAATCTTTTCAGGAGGAAGGTTTAATTTTCGTCTTGTTCCTTCTAGGATGCGTTTGTTGGCTTGGTGAGGAACAACCCAGTCAATGTCGTTTGGGCAAAGTTCATTAGCATTAAGAGCCTCTTCGACAACTGAAGAGAAATTGTTTACAGCATGACGAAATACTTCTCGTCCATTCATTCGAACATGCCCAACGGTTTGTGTTGAAGATGGACCACCATCCACATAAAGAAGTTCATTAGTTGAACCATCGGAATGTAAATGAGTCGATAGAATACTTGAAGTTTTTTCATTAGAGTCTTTGCCCGTATCGTATTCAGTCGCAGATAACATAATAGCTCCAGCACCATCACCAAAAAGAACGCAAGTTGAGCGGTCTTCCCAATCAAGTATTCGTGAGAAAGTTTCTGCACCGATAAGTAAAACATTTTCACATTGGCCACTTTTAATAAAATTATCAGCAACTGATAGGCCGTAAATAAATCCAGAGCAAACTGCTTGGATATCAAATGCAGCTCCTTTATTCATACCCAGGAGGTGCTGAACTGTTGTTGCAGTTGCCGGAAATGTATTATCAGGTGTCGTTGTTGCTAGGATAATCATATCAACATCTGCTGCTAAAATACCGGAGTGTTTAAGAGCTTTTTCAGCTGCTTTGAATGCTAAATCAGATGTTAATTCACCATCAGCAGCAAGATATCGCTGTCGAATACCAGTGCGAGATTCAATCCATTCATTCGTGGTGTCTATTTTTTCAGTTAAATCAGTATTTGTAACAAGAGTATCGGGTAAATAGGACCCGCAACCAATGATTTCAGATCTTTTTTCCATTAACCTTTAACTTCGTCTTTTAATTCAGGTATATGCTCAGATATTTTAGCATAATCTTCTTTGATTCCCTCGTTGAATGAATGGGTTATCATCTCAATAGCTACGTGAATGGCATTGGCGAAACCTAATGCATCTGTTCCACCGTGGCTTTTTATACATATGCCATTAAGGCCAAGAAACATAGCACCGTTATAAAGTCTTGGATCAAACTTTTTTTTAAATTTTTTAAGGGACTTGCTGGCTATTAAAGCTGCAAACTTTGACAACAAGGATTCTGATAAGGCTTGTTTCAAATGATATCCAAATAAATTGGCAGTTCCTTCGGCTGTTTTGAGGGCGACGTTTCCTGTGAAACCGTCCGTTACTACGACATCTACTAATCCTTTTCCAATATCATCACCTTCTATAAAACCATGAAATTTAATTGGTAAAGTTGAATCTTGGAGTAACACTGAAGCTGTTTTTACAGCTTCATTACCTTTTAGATTCTCCGAGCCTACATTAAGAATACCAATAGAGGGATTTTTTATGTCAAGAACGTTGCGTGCAAATACTTCTCCCATAACTGCGAACTGGACTAGATTTCCTGCATTGCAATCAATATTAGCTCCAAGATCTAGCATTACACTTTTTCCTCGCTCAGTCGGGTAATAGGCAGCGATTGCTGGGCGGTCTATGCCAGGGAGAGTTTTAAGAACAAATTTTGCCATAGCCATTAGAGCCCCAGTATTGCCAGCTGAGATCACGCCACTTGCTTCTCCAGTGCTAACAGTATCAATTGCCAATCGCATAGAGGATTTTTTGCCACTCCTGAGAGCTGAGGAAACCTTTTGTTCGTTTGTAATTGCCTCATCAGTATGACGTATTTCAGAAGCTTTGGCAGCAATGGGATGTTGATCTAGAATTGGAATTATTTGCTCTTTGTCGCCGAATAACAGGAACTTCACTTGCGGATATCTCTCAAGTGATACTTTAATGCCTTCTATTACCATGTCAGGTGCATTATCACCGCCCATGGCATCAATTGATAGCGTCATAGACTCAATCAAAGGGATCTTCCTTCGGGTTGGTGAATAAAAGTAGGCATGTGCCCCATAAATCTAATTAAGCCGCGTCTTCTTCCTCGATAATCTCACGTCCATTATAATAGCCGCAAGCATTACATATATGGTGAGGGCGTTTTTGTTCACCACAGTTTGGACACTCTTCATATGAATTTAAAGACAAAGCATCATGGGAACGACGCATATTACGTCGGGATTTCGAAATTTTCTTTTTCGGAACGGCCATCTATAAATACCTCAATCTGGGGCTCTCACTTAAGTGAGAAGTTACTTATACTGATTAAAAGCAGTTGGGCAAGCGACTTAAAATTGTTTCATTGTATATTTAATTAATTTTTAAATTCTTTAATTTTGAAAAAAGGCCGAGTTCACCAGCATGTTTTTCTCTAGCTAAATCAGAAGTAACCTTACTTTTTCTTGTTTCGGTAGAAAAATCAATGAATGAAACTCCTGATTTGCGGGGAAATTGATCAATTTTTAATGCTAATTGCTCGGAGACAACTTCGCCAACATCTATAGAATCTTCGGTAAGCGGTTCTATAAAATCTTGCTTTTCAAAATTGTTATTAATCTCAATTGTATTTTCCATCTCTTTTAAAACTTTTGAATTAGATTCATATAGAAGATTGAGTTTCCCTTCAATATTTTTACTAATTCTATCTAAAGTTGCCACACATGTTTGGGTGATTTTGGCTTTAAAAGTGCCTTTGAGATTAATAGTTTTTCCACCATTGCTAGGGGTTAGATTGATATCTGCTGTAAGTGAAAAAATATTTTGAAGGTCAAGTCTTTTTGCAAGTTGGTAGCATTCATCTGGAGTTGCTTTTATGACAATAGAGTATTCGATTTCACCTATAGATTTTAGAGAAATGCGGCGAGAAAATTCAGGTTGATCGTGTTTGTCCATTTTATTTGTTCAATATATCTTCTGGAGAATTGAAAAATATATTACCTGCTAGAAGGTCTTTTTTGTCAACATTTGCTAACCTAGCTGCTTCTTGTTGAATATAGTTAGCAATTAATTTTTTTTGTTCCCCTTTTGGATTTGTATTATGAAAAAGGTTACGGTCTAACGCTTCTTCTAGTAGTTGGGTATCCTCTAAGTTCTCTTCGTAAACTTTAATACGTCCATATAAAGCTTCGGCCATAGCAAAAATTTTTTTTGTCACTCCAAGATCTCCAGATCCCATTTCCCTTAGATTCTGCTCTAAATCTTTAAACATTAGGTCAAAAATTTCTTGTCCTAAATCAATAGTTTCTTTGGTCTCAGCCTTAAGTCTTCGAAAAATCAGGAAAGCATGGATTGTAATTAGGTCAAACCTTCCTTCAGGGGTATCTGGCACGCCGTATTTTTTATAAAAATACGGCATGCGTGACTGTTTTACTATAGAGTGATAAATTTTATAACTGACTTTTTTATTGTTTTTTTTTATAAAAAAATTGAACATAATTTCTTCATTATTCTAATAACCACTGATTGACAGTACTTTATAATAAGGTGCATTTTATTTTAAAATTATAAAAAATTTTTATTTTTTGTTATAAATTGGAACTTAATCCAGGAAAAAGGATTAATATTGGTGAATAAAAATCAAAAAACTAAATCTTATACAAAATTTTTAGTTATAATACTTTTAGCTTTATGCATTTCTTCATGTGAAAGTAAAAAGCATACAAGAGGTAATTTCCTTGACCCAGAAAAGGTAGTAGATATTCGTCCTGGTGAAGTTAGCCGTGATGAAGTAATCGAAATTCTTGGGTCTCCTTCAAGTGTTACACCGTTTACCAGTAATACTTGGTACTATATTTCACAACATACCAAAACTATTGCTTTTTTTGAACCTGAGGTAATAAAAAGGCAAGTTGTTGTAGTATCTTTTGATAAAGGCGGTAAGGTTTCCAGTATAGAAACCTTAGGATTAGAACATGGTCAAAAAATTACTCCTGTGGCACGTAAAACTCTTACACATGGTAATAAATTGACGGTTCTTGAGCAATTAGTTGGTAATCTTAATCGTTTCAGTAAAAAGAATGCATACAGAAACGATGAGAATGAATTACCTTAGTATTGGAATACGGGTAGAAAATTACCTCTCTAATTCGTATAGCTCTAACACATACAAAAGGACTGAAAATTCTTGAAAATTTGGTTGGCAACCAAAATCGTTTTAATATCAGTAATGCTCATAAATGAAGAATTAATCTTTTAAATAATTTTTACAATTCTCATAATTCTTCAACGTTAGATAATCCTAGTCTTGAAATTCAATTACATTCAAAGTTTTTTTTAAGCGACTATTGCAAGTAAAAGTATAGCTACAATGTTAATAATTTTTATCATTGGGTTGATAGCTGGACCAGCTGTATCTTTATATGGATCCCCAACAGTATCACCAGTAACGCATGCCCTATGTGCATCAGAACCCTTCCCGCCATGATTTCCATCTTCTATATATTTTTTAGCATTATCCCAGGCGCCACCTCCTGAAGTCATAGATAGCGCAACAAATATCCCAGTTACTATTGTTCCTAATAACAAAGCGCCAAGGGCTGAAAACGCTGCCGACTGACCAGCTATTGCATTTATAGCAAAATAAAGAATAACGGGCGCGAACACTGGTAGCATTGATGGAATGATCATTTCTTTGATAGCTGTTTTTGTTAAAAGATCCACACAAGTTGCATAATCAGGTTTTGACTTACCTTTAATTATGCCAGCATTTTCCTTAAATTGTCTTCTAACTTCGACTACAAGTTCCCCACCTGCGCGCCCCACTGCAGTCATTCCCATAGAACCAAATAAAAACGGTAGAAGTCCTCCTATAAAAAGACCGATTACAACATAGGGATCTTGTAGAATAAAAGTAACGTTTAGATTCGGAAAATAATGAGAAAGGTCTTCAGTGAAAGCTGCAAATAAGACGAGAGTTGCTAAACCAGCAGAGCCAATTGCATAGCCTTTAGTGACGGCTTTTGTAGTATTGCCTACAGCATCAAGAGCATCGGTTGTTTTTCTAACTTCCTCGGGAAGCTCACTCATTTCTGCTATGCCACCAGCATTATCTGTTACTGGTCCAAATGCATCTAAAGCTACTACCATTCCAGCGAGTGCCAACATTGTTGTTGCAGC
Organism: Pseudomonadota bacterium; assembly: GCA_036337015.1. GTDB lineage: Bacteria > Pseudomonadota > Alphaproteobacteria > Rhodospirillales > Casp-alpha2 > Casp-alpha2. The sequence continues at coordinate 80,691 of JAYZEZ010000006.1, forward strand.
TACAGCTAGTCCAAATAAACCGGCAGTTATAAAAGCAACAATAATACCTCCACAAATGATCAAAACTGGAAGAGCTGTTGCTTCCATAGAAATCGCTAGCCCTTGAATAACGTTGGTACCATGACCAGTAGTTGATGCTTGGGCAATACTACGAACTGGGCGATATTCAGTAGAAGTATAATATTCGGTAACCCAGACAATTAGTCCTGTTACTACAAGTCCTGTGATAGCACTTAAATACAGATCTGTACCTGTTACCGTGCGTCCACTATTCATTACAAATTCGTTATCCCAACCGATAAGATAAGTAATTAGGCTAGCAATCAAGATTGCTCCAAGAACAGCTGAAGCAATAAATCCTTTATAAAGGGCGCCCATGATATTTTGACTGGCACTTAGTTTCACAAAAAATGTGGAAATAATTGAACCCAATAGACACACTGCGCCTATAACTAATGGAAATACCATCATTAAGTCCCTATCTGGACCAGTAAAATAGATACCAGCTAGAAGCATGGTAGCAACAACGGTTACAGCATAGGTTTCAAACAAATCAGCTGCCATGCCTGCACAATCACCAACATTGTCACCAACGTTATCAGCAATAACACCAGGATTACGTGGATCATCCTCTGGTATTCCAGCCTCTAGTTTGCCAACTAAATCTGAGCCAACATCAGCCCCCTTGGTGAAAATACCACCTCCTAAGCGAGCAAATATTGAAATTAAGGAAGCTCCAAAACCTAGCGCGACGAGTGCTTCTAAAATATGGCGCATACCTTCTGGAGTTTCTGGATGTCCAGCCGACCTAAGATAAAAATAATATCCTGATACACCTAGAAGTGCGAGACCTACTACTAAAAGACCAGTAACTGCTCCTGATTTAAAGGCAATGTTCAAACCTCCAGCACGGCCTAGGGTTCTTGCAGCCTCGGTAGTTCGGACGTTAGCACGAACAGAAACATTCATGCCGATATATCCAGTAAGTCCTGAAAGTACAGCTCCAATAAAGTATCCAATAGCCACATTAATACCTAGGAGATATCCTAGTAATATACCAATCAAAAGTCCGACTATTGCTATAGTTTTATATTGTCGTGCTAGGAATGCACTAGCTCCTTCTTGAATAGCATGAGCTATTTCCTGCATTTTTTCATTTCCAGCTGGTGCTGACATAACTGCCCTAATAGCATAAATGCTATAGAGTAGTGAGAGTAGGCAACTACCATAAATCAACAAAGATATATTCGACATAATTTATAAGGTCCTATTAGATGAAAATTGAAGTCTGCCAATTGGTAGAGATTAAATTTTTCAAAAATTAGCTGAATTTTATAAGACAATGAACTGATTTTATATAGTTCTCAAGTGCATATTGAACATGGTTGGCATGAAAAAAATACATCAAATCAAAAATTCAATTGATAAGGATTAAAATATTGACACATTAATCAAAAATAAAAGAAAAATTAGGTCTTTTAAAGATTGGGTCAGATGCTTTGTTATAGAATGTTAAAGAAGGGGGGGGGTGCTTTATAATCATTCCGTTTTTTCATCTACTGATTTTGCTATCACGTTAGTAACTTCACCCTTCCCGACAACTTTATCAGCAATTAATTGTAGTCGTTGTTTAATTATTTTGTAATCAACTTTCTTTTTTTCTTTTAAAAGTCTGGGTAAAAATCCATGTAAATCACTAATAAAAGCATCAGAAATGATAGGAAGTATTTTATTTATACGTTCAGCTTTTTCCTCATTATTAGTTTCCAGTTTGAGTTTAATTTGTATAGTTGCAGCTATACTGTTTCCTTGAAATACTGGAATGGCAAGTGGATCCATTGTAATTGGGATTACAATTTTTTCTGATTCCTTTTCAATATTTGTATTGCTTTGACTGATTTCTTCACTCTCACTCCCGGTGATCCAGTTAACAACTGGATCAAGGAGACCAGTAAAGTAGGCTACAGTAACCCCTCCAATTACTAGAAACATGACTATTGTAAGAATTATTAGTGAAAAAAATCTTTTTGCACTCTTATCACTTTCTTTCTTATCAAGGTCTTCGCCGTTATCTTCTTCAGTTTCTTGGTTTGAACCGTCTTCGTTAGCCATTGCTAAAACCCCTCATAGCGCTATCTTTGACCTATTCCAATGTCCAATTGGGTAAAATACAATACCTAACTTTCAACCTAGTATTTAGATGAACTTCGGTAAAACGTAGAATTATTTTTTAAATTTATTTAAAATATTCTCAAGAACTAATGTTTAGAAATGAGAGAATCCTTTTTTATATGGAGTAATTTTTTGACCTTGGTCATCTATTAAATTAACAACATCCTTGCTTCCATCATTAGTGTGAGTGAACTCTCCAATATTACTAAGCAAAACATTAATTTTTTTAGATAAATCGATGATCTTTTCTGCTGATTTTTTAGGAACAGAGAAAAGTAACTCATAATCATCGCCCCCTGATAGAGCTTGCTGTTTTAAACTATGATTTAACGAGAAAGCCGCTTTCGCCGCATCTGAGAATGGGATCTTGTTAGCAAAAATTGTAGCTGTAAGGCCAGATTCTGAAGCCAAGTGATCAAGGTCAGCAATTAAACCATCAGAAATATCTGTTGCTGAGTTGGCTAGACCAATTAGATTCTGTCCCAGTAAGATTCGTGGTTCAGGACGATGGTAACGTGTAGTAAGAAAATTAGAATCTTTTTCGTTTAATCCTTTTATTTCATTTTTTAAGACTGATAAACCTAGATTAGCATCCCCTATAGTGCCGGAAACATAAATTAGTTCTTCTGCACTAGCCCCACTTCTCAAAATTGCTTTTCCTATATTTACAGTACCTATTGCTGTCATAGAAAGTATTAAGGGTCCACGTGTTGCGGTTGTGTCTCCCCCAATTAGACTTATTGAGTGGTAATCTTGCAGTATTTTTAGTTCTTTACTAAATTTTCTTAGCCAATCAGAGGATATATCATGTGGAAGTGATAAAGAGAGGTTATAAACCCATGGCTTAGAACCCATGGCGGCAAGGTCCGAAAGATTTACGCCGATTAAACGTGCCGCAACATCTTGGGGATCCTCATTATCGAGAAAATGAACGCCTTCTATTAAACCATCGGTAGTAAATACTAATTGCTTGCCTGGAGGTGGGGATAAGATTGCGGCATCATCACCAAGTCCAAGAGCTCCGGTTTCTTTTTTTGCTAGAGGTGCAAAATATTTTTCTATTAATTCAAATTCATTGACTGTATTTCCGGAGCTCATTAGGGAGCCTCCAAATAATTTATAGTTCTTCCGTTCTCAGATCTCGTGCTAATCGATCAAGGACACCATTAACGAGTTTTTTCTCTGGACCTTCAAAAAAGGCGTGGGTGACATCTAAGTACTCATTAATTATTACACTTGCGGGAATATTAGGTTTGTAATTTAACTCAAAAACAGCTGATTGAAGAATAACCCTCAAAAGGGTTTCTAGTCTATCTATTGTCCATTTTTCATTTAAAGCTGGTTCGATAATTGTATCAAGTTCTGCGCGGCTTCTTGTAACACCTTTTACTAGAACTTTTAACCATTCTCTATCAGGCTCAATTAGGATTAGATCTTTATTTGAATTGGAATCACATAATGGCCAACGTTTAGCAAGGAAATATTCAAGAACTAAATTGACGTTGGCATTCACGAAATCCAATTCGTACAGAGCTTGAACCGCAGCTAGGCGAGCGGCCGAGCGACGATTTTTAGCTTGTTTGCTATTGTTTAATTCAGACTTGGTCATCATTCTTCTTGATGTAGTTCTTTTTTCAACTCCATCATTCTTAAACACGCCATTGCAGCATCAGCACCCTTATTACCACGTGATATATCCGCTCTTATGTTTGCTTGTTCTTTATTTTCGCAGGTAAGTATACCGAAACCAAGGGGAACGGAATGTTGCACTGAAATATCCATTAAAGATCGTGAAGCTTCACGGCAGATATGATCGTAGTGATCTGTTTCGCCACGAATAACAGCACCTAACGCTATAAATCCTTCAAAATTCTTTTTTGTTGATTTTTTTTTCATAGCGTTGATGACAAAATTAATTGCTGCTGGTATTTCAAAGACTCCAGGAACAGTTATTCTTTCAAAATCCAAACCTGATTCTTTAATAATGTTTATAGCGCCTTTAGCCAATTCATCAGCAATCTCACTGTAGAAACGGGCCTCGACAATAAAAATTTTAGAATTTTTTGCCAAATCACTATTCCTTAGAAATATTTATAGGACGGTGTTCGGTTATACTTAAGCCAAATCCTTCGAGAGCGATTAAAGTCCTTTCTGTGTTAGATAGTACGATCATATCTTTAACACCAAGGTCGATAAGTATCTGCGCGCCAACACCATAATCACGAAGCTCTGTTGCAGTGGTTAAATTTTCCAATTGTGCCTCGGAAGATCCATCTCTAGATTTTATTTGATCTGAAAGACCAGATTTTAAAGGGTCACGAATGAGCACCAAAACACCTTTGTCTGACTGATTGATCATGTGAAGTATTTCTTTTAATTCACCTGCCTTACCATTATGAATGTCACCAAGAACATCATCCAAAATATTTAGGACGTGTACTCTGACCATCGTTGGCCCCTTTTTTGATAAGTCTCCTTTTACTAAGGCGATATGTTCAGCGTATTCCACTGAATTTACGTATACATATAATTTATATTTTCCTCCCAGATAATTTTCAAAAGTAGATTCTAGGGACCTTTTAATGATTTTGTCATGATTTAGGCGGTAGGCAATCAAATCAGCGATGGTTCCTATATTTATGCTATGTAATCGTGCAAATTTAATTAGATCAGGCAGACGTGCCATGGTGCCATCTTCATTCATTATTTCACAAATCACACCAGATGGATTTAGACCAGCTAGACGAGACACGTCTACCGCTGCTTCAGTATGTCCGGCGCGAACAAGAACTCCACCATCTCTGGCCTCTAAAGGAAACACATGACCAGGGCTGACAACATCATTAGCACCTTTGGTTGGGTCAATAGCGGTTGATATTGTACAGGCTCGGTCGGATGCAGATATTCCTGTGGTAACCCCTTCCTTAGATTCGATGGAAATCGTAAAAGCAGTTTCATGTCGCGAATGATTGCGTTGTAACATTTGCGGTAAATCTAAATTACGCAACCTTTCTGCGGTCAAGGCAAGACATATAAGACCTCGTCCATATTTAGCCATAAAATTGATAGCATCTGGCGTGGCCATTTGACCTGGAATTACAAGATCGCCTTCATTCTCGCGCTCTTGATCATCGACTAGTATAAACATACGCCCGTTTCGGGCATCATTGATAATATCCTCAATGGAGGACAAGTTTTTATTGCTTGGCAAATTAAAGTTCCTAGCTTTGTTATATTAATCGGGCAACATAGCGTGCCAGCATATCAATTTCTAGATTTACTCTGGTTCCCACTAAAAGGCCTCCCAGTGTTGTAACGCTTAGTGTGTGTGGAATTACATTAACACCAAATGTTTTTTTTTCGACTTCATTCACGGTTAATGATACTCCGTCAAGTGCTACCGACCCTTTTGTTGCTATCAATTTTTGGAGTGTTTTTGGAGCTTCAAAAATCATACGTTGTGATCCCCCTTCCTTAAAAGTTGAATTCAAAATTGCGGTTCCGTCAACATGTCCAGAAACCATGTGGCCACCTAGTTCATCTCCATATTTAAGTGCGGATTCTAAATTAATAATCGATCCTTTTTTCCATTCTGTTATTGTAGTTTTGTCTATTGTTTCTTTAGAAATATCAGTTGCAAACCAATTTTCATTTCCAGCCTTTGTTTTTATCTGACCTTTGTCTACCACTGTAAGGCATACTCCTGAACAGCAAATTGAAGCTCCAATTTTAATTTTGTCAATTTTAAACTTGGTTGAAATCTCGTAGCGGTATTGTTTGTTGAACTTTATAGAACGGACAAATCCCAAATCAGTAATTATACCAGTAAACATATTGCCTCACGAAATTCGCCGATAGGTTTCAAAAATATCATCACCTATCCTAGCTATAGAATCGCAAAAGAAAGTTGGTGCTTTAGAAATTTCATTTATGCCAAAGGGCGCAATAGCGCCCAAGCCATCTCCACCAATTATTTTGGCCGAACGAAACCATGCTAGTTCGTCAATTAAATTTTTTTTGATCATTGCTGCTGCTAATGCACCCCCTCCTTCAACAAGCACTCGGGTCAATCCTTTATTGCCAAGCTCGGTAACTAACTCATCAAGATCTAAGTGGCCTGTTTTATCAATATCTATTTTTATGATGTTAACGCCTAGATCTTCAAGTTGGGAGCAACGATCAAGGTCTACAATACTTTTTGTTATTACCCATGTTGGAATAGTTGCTGCAGTTTTTACAAGAGCGCAGTCGTTCGGAAGACGCAAGTTTGTATCTGCGACAATTCGGATAGGAGATAGTTCCTCGAGACCAGGTAAGCGACAACTTAGTAAGGGATTATCTATTAGCGCCGTACGAATTCCTATCATGATTGCATCGTGATTAGCACGAAGTTTATGGGCAAACGCACGTGCTTTTTTTCCGGTAATCCACTTGCTCTTTCCTCTAGAGGTAGCGATGCGTCCATCGATAGTAGTTGCGGTTTTTAAAGTAAATAATGGACGTCCTTTTTGAATGCGTAAGAAAAAGCCGGCATTAATTTCTTTCGCGTCTTTTTCGCAAACACCTAGTTCAATATCAATTCCTGCTTCACGTAAACGATTGATTCCTGATCCTAGAACCCGTGGGTCTGGATCTTTTATTGCGATTACACACCTTTTAATACCTGCATTTATTAAGGATTCCGAGCATGGTGGGGTCTCTCCATGATGGTTGCAAGGTTCAAGGGTTATATAAGCTACTGACCCTTCAGCTAATTTTTGAGCACGATTGATAGCTTCAATTTCACCATGCGGTCTTCCTCCAGCTTGTGTCCAGCCACGACCAACAATACGATTATTTAAATCATTTCTTACCAGAATACAGCCTACCGCTGGATTAGGCCAAACATTTCCTAGTCCACGCCGTGCTAACGATAAGGCCGTGCGCATGGATGCCAAGTCTTGGTTGCCAAATTTGATACTAGTCTGTTTCACTACCTAAATTGCCTACAAAAGCTTCGAAATCTTTGGCTTCTCGAAAATTTCTATAGACAGAAGCAAACCTGACAAAGGCGACTTGATCAAGTTCAGCTAGTGATTCCATAACTAATTCACCAATAACTTTTGTTGGTATTTCATTTTCACCTAAAGTTTCGAGTCTTCTTTGTATACTATTAGCTATTCGCTCCATCCTATCTTCATCAACTGGTCGTTTGCGTAGTGCAATTTTTAATGATCTCAAAAGTTTTTCTCGGTCGAAAGGTGTTTTGTCACCGTTTGTCTTGGTAACAGATAATTCTCGAAGTTGAACTCTTTCAAAGGTTGTGAAGCGAGATGAACATTCTGGACAGAAACGACGACGGCGAATAGTTGCATTTTCTTCCGTTGGACGAGAGTCTTTTACCTGTGTATCGTCGTGACCGCAAAAAGGGCAGCGCATAGATCGTTTCCCCCTATATTTAGTTATTAGAATATATTGGAAATTTATTGCACAAGTCTTTAACCTGCTTTCTCACATTATTTTCAGCCACACTATTATCATTTGGATTCTTAGCTAGTCCATCCAAGACGTCACTAATCATGTGCCCAACTTGCTTGAATTCATCTTCGCCAAATCCTCTTGTTGTTGCTGCTGGTGTGCCCAATCGAATACCCGATGTTACCGTGGGTTTTTCTGGGTCAAAGGGGATGCCATTTTTGTTACACGTCATTCCTGCACTTTCTAAGCTAATCTCAGCGGCACTCCCTGTTAATCCTTTCGGTCTTAAGTCAACTAACATTAAATGTGTGTCCGTACCACCAGATACAATATCACAGCCACGTTCGACAAGAACTCCAGCAAGTGATCGAGCGTTATTGACTACCGATTGAGAATAGGCTTTGAAACTAGGCCTTAAGGCCTCTCCAAATGCAACAGCTTTTGCGGCAATTACGTGCATAAGTGGCCCGCCTTGAAGCCCAGGAAATACTGCCGAATTGAATTTTTTTCCTAGATCTTCGTTATTAGAAAGGATCATTCCGCCACGAGGCCCACGAAGAGTTTTATGAGTTGTTGTGGTCACAACATCTGCATGGGGTAGTGGACTTGGGTGAATTTCACTCGCCACTAATCCAGCAAAGTGAGCCATGTCGACCATAAGTGTTGCGCCTACACTATCAGCAATTTCTCGAAAGCGTTCAAAATCAATTACTCGTGGATATGCTGATCCACCAGCAATAATTAATTTTGGTTTATTTTCTGAAGCCAGTTTTTCAACCTCATCATAATCAATTAATGCGTCTTCTTTTCGAACACCGTATTGGATAGCGTTAAACCATTTTCCTGATTGAGCAGGAGGCGCTCCATGGGTTAAATGTCCGCCAGCAGCTAGCGACATTCCCAAAATTGTATCACCAGGCTTTAGTAACGCCATCATAACGGCACCATTTGCCTGGCAACCAGAATGAGGCTGAACATTGATATAAGTACAGTTAAATAACTCTTTCGCTCGTTCAATAGCTAATGTTTCGGCAACATCTACAAATTCGCAACCACCATAATACCTTCGCCCAGAATAACCTTCGGCATACTTATTGGTCATAATTCCGCCTTGTGCTTCCATTACTGCATTGGAAACAATGTTTTCTGAAGCTATTAGTTCAATTTGTTCGCGTTGACGACCAAGCTCTTCGTCAATGGAATTATTTAATTCTGGATCAATATTGATTAGAGGGCTACAAAAGAACTCTTCAAGTGCTGGGTTATTGTATAGAGCCATAGTTTTTTATTTATCCTAAGTTTGGGTTTGAAAGTTTATTTATTCTTTGTAAATGACGGCCACCTTCAAATTTTGTTTCTAAAAAAATTTGAAGGCAATCCTGTGCCACATCAACACCAACCATTCTGCCTCCGAAACAAATTACATTGGCATCATTATGGAGTCTGCACATTTTAGCACCAAGTGAATCATGAACAAGGGCGGCGCGAATTCCAGGATGTCTATTGGCTGCAATAGAAATTCCAATACCGCTTCCACAGATTAATACTCCTCGCTTCGCTTCACCATCATTAATTGCAGAAGTTAAAGCATATCCAAAATCGGGGTAATCAACTGATTTTAGATCATTTGCGCCTAGATCAAGGACTGAATACCCCTGTTCTTCCAAATGTTTTTTTAGCGTAATTTTTAAAGAAAAACCTGCATGATCACTAGCAATTGCAATAGTCTCATTAGACATGATAGCTGCTTATCTCCGTAAAGGCGTTAATTTCAACAAACATAACACGATTAGATACCATATATTGTAACGCTATGCCAATCTAACGCAATCAATCGATTTTTATGTGCCATAAAAAAATTATGTAGGTGTCATGAAAAGATAGCGTTTGCTTAATATAAGGCAAATAGTTTTGTATTTTATACAGCAAAGTATAGGTGGATAGACTTTATTTAAAAAAATATAATTCCGAAGTTGTCAGTCTCCAACCATCTATTTAATATGTGTTAAAATTTATAAGCGTGGTATTAGGGGAGTATGCTAGGATGACGGAAGAAGCTACGCAAAAAGTTTCTCGTCAAGAAATATTACGTATGACTGTTAAGATAACTGCTTCTTATTTAGGGGGAAATAAGGTCGATACTTCGCAGGTTCCTGAAATTATTAAAAATATTTTTAAGACTCTGGATGAAATTTCTAGCGAGCTAAAAGGGCAAATTGAAAAACCAAAAAAACCTTTCATCTCCATCCGGCGTTCTGTATCACCTGATTTTATAGTCTGTTTAGAAGATGGTCGTAAAATGAAAATGCTTAAACGGCACTTGCGAGCTGTTTATAATCTTAGTCCTGACGAGTACCGTAGTCGTTGGGGGCTGCCGCCTGATTACCCAATGGTGGCGCCTAATTATGCGAAGCGGAGGTCTGAAAATGCCAAGAAAATCGGACTAGGAAAAAATGAGGTTTAAATTTTTTAAAGAAATTTGCTAACCTTATAAAGAGCTTTGATTTAATAGAAATTTATTTTTACTAAAACCAACTAGGATTTACCCTTTCGTTCTTTGGCTATTACATATGCTAGCTTGCGAGCTGCATTTTTTTTTATTTGATTTTTTGTAGCATTTATTGGTGCTATCATGACTACTTCAGTCTTAGTTTCGGGATCTATGGCAATTACTCGAAGATTTTTCCCTAGACGTCTTATTTCAAATAGGACTTCCGGAAGAAAAACTTCTTCCCGTAAGTCTTTTACTTTCACGTTTTAACTCCTTTAAATATACTTGAGTAATATTTACAGATGGTCAGTAGTAATGTTTTGTTTCCGTTTATATAAAGGTAAGTGATTTGTTAACTTTGGTAAAGGACTTGATACTGGGATTTCTGATACTTAGTCTCTACAATTAGAAAATTAAATCTTGCGCGTTAGTAGTAGATTGTATTTATAGCATTCAATCAGGATTATGTAATTGAACCAAAAAGATAATAATTCATTTGGGAGATATCCACGTACTCGTATGCGGCGTAATCGTCAGGCATCTTGGGTGCGTGCAATGGTTTCAGAAAATACATTATTAGCATCGGATTTGATATGGCCAGTTTTTGTTACCGAAGGTGGTAATTCTAGAGATTCTATACCATCAATGCCTGGGGTTGAAAGGTTGGGTATTGATGCTCTTATTGAAACTATTTATGAAGTTAAGGATTTGGGTATTCCTGCAATTGCTATATTTCCGTATACAGAGGAGTCCCTAAAGTCTACTGATGCTAAGGAGGCTTACAACCCAAATAATCTTGTATGTCGTGCAATTAAGAGAGTTAAAAAAGCACATCCAGATATCGGAGTTATATGCGATGTTGCGCTTGATCTTTATAACTCAGATGGTCACGATGGTTTGGTCGAAAATGGAAAAATTTTAAATGATGAAACGGTTGAGGTTTTGTGCCGTCAGTCTGTTGTTCAAGCGCAAGCTGGATGTGACGTCGTAGCCCCATCTGATATGATGGATGGGCGTATAGCGGCCATTCGTGACAGTCTAGATTTAGAAGGTTTTCAAAATGTGAGCATTCTGGCTTATGCAGCAAAATATGCATCAGCTTTTTATGGGCCCTTTCGAGATGCAGTTGGATCTTCTGGTGTACTTAAGGGCGATAAAAAAACCTATCAGATGGATCCTGCTAATTCTTTCGAAGCATTGCGGGAGGTAGCTTTAGATATTGAGGAAGGTGCTGACATGATTATGGTTAAACCAGGCCTCCCATATTTGGATATCGTAAGACTGATAAAGGATAATTTTGGGATGCCAACATTTGCTTATAATGTTAGCGGTGAATATGCAATGCTTAGGGCGGCAGCAGATAGTGGTTGGTTGGATTATGATACTGCAATTTTGGAAATGCTTATAGGCTTTAAACGTGCTGGGGCTGATGGTATTTTAAGTTATGGTGCCATAGATGCTGCAAAGCTAATTGCAAAAAAATAAATTACTATATTACAATACTTTAACATACAATATTCATGTAATAGTTTAAGTAAGATGCTAGATCGCTCCTCTTTCTTTCAATCCAGAAATAGTTTCTTGATCAAAACCAAGCAGTTCCTCTAAAATTTCTTGAGTGTGTTCACCTAAGCTTGGCGGTCCATAGCGATAATTAATTTTGGTTTTTGACATTTTTATAGGATTTGCAATTAACTTTACATCTCTATCTTTAATGGCTGAATGATGTAAGTTTATTTCCATACCACGTTCTTTGACCTGTGGATCTGAGAAGACTTCATCTATAGTGTTAATGGGACCACATGTAACATTGATTTTTTCCAATCCATCAAGCCAGAATTTTGTGGGCTTCTTTTTAATTACTAGTTGTAATTTTTCTATTAATTCCTTTCTGTTTTGAATGCGAAGTTCGTTAGACTTAAATTTACTATTTGTAGCTAGTTCTGGTACGCCAGCAAATTCACAAAATCTTTGGTACTGTGAGTCATTTGCTGCAGCAAGTACAATATTCCCATCGGCTGTCGCAAAAGCTTGGTAAGGTACTATATTAGGGTGAGCATTGCCAAGTCTACGAGGCACTTCTTTTGTTGAAAGGTAATTTAACCCCATTATAGATAATGTAGCTGCCATTGTGTCTAACATTCCTATATCGATGTGTTGACCTTCACCTGTTTTCTCGCGGTGTCTTAAAGCAGCATTAATAGCCACTGATGCATACATTCCTGCCATTAAGTCAGCAATTGGAACACCAGCTTTTTGGGGTTCTCCGTTTGGATCTCCAGTAATACTCATAAATCCACCCATTGCTTGTATTAACAAATCATAGCCCGGACGTTCTGCATAAGGTCCTGTATGACCAAATCCTGTAATCGAGCAATATACTAAGCTTGGAATCTCACTTTTTAATTGGTCATAAGATAAGCCATATTTTGATAATCCACCAAATTTAAAATTCTCCACTAAAATGTCAGAGCATTTTGCAAGATTAATTGCTATTTTTTGGCCCTCGGCATTAGAAAGATCAAGTGTGATAGACCGTTTGTTACGGTTAGAACTACAAAAGTAGGCGCTTTCTTTAGAATTTTCCCCATTTTTATTTTTAATGAATGGTGGTGCAAAACGACGCGTATCATCGCCTTTATTGGTTTGTTCAACCTTTATTACATCAGCACCAAGATCGCCAAGAATTTGTGTGCATGTGGGGCCGGCAAGTATTCTGGTTAAATCTAATACCCTGAGACCATTCAATGGACCATTCATAAGTTTTACACCTTTTCAAAACTGTTAATTATTAATTGAAGAAACTTCTCGTTCCCTGACAAATCTTAAGTTATTATAATTTGATGATCCATAACAAAAGACTTAGCTTAATGAAGCATTTACCTGTTTTAGATACTCGATTTTTCTTTTCAACTGAACCTTTGCCCTGTCCCTATTTACCAAATCGTATAGAACGTCGAGTGGTTACAGAACTTTTGGGCCGTAACGCTACAAATTTTCATAATAGATTATCTGAAGTTGGATTTAGGCGTAGTCACAACATAGCTTACTCACCGGCTTGTCCAGGATGCCATGCGTGTCAAGCTGTACGCATAGTGGTTGGTGATTTCAAATTATCACATTCACAAAACCGTATCATTAAAAAGAATAAAGATATTTTGGTAGAAAGAGTTCAGGTAATTGCTACACCAGAACAATATGAACTGTTTCTTGCTTATCAGGAGTCTCGTCATAACAATGGCGAAATGTCAAAAATGGACTTTCAAGCATATAGGTCTCTGATTGAAGATACGCCAGTTGAGTCTGAATTAATTGAATTCCGCCTAGATGATCACACCCTAGTTGCAGTCTGTCTATTAGATAAAGTTAAAAATGGTTTGTCTGCAGTTTACAACTTCTACCAACCATCGTTAAGTCGTCGCAGTCTTGGTACCTTCATGATTCTATGGCTTGTTAAAAGTGCTAAATGTCTTGGAATGAAATTCATTTATCTTGGTTTTTGGATCGATGGTTGTTCAAAGATGTCTTATAAACAAAAGTTTAAACCTCTGGAAATTTGGACTATCGATGGTTGGCGTTGTTTTGATGCAAGATTAAATAGTTGATAAATCTTTTTATAGTAAAGCTTGTCATTTAAACTTGTTAGCTCTTGAAAATCCCTTTGGAACGACTAAACCTGTTTGTCCTCTTTTTCCCATCCATCTCTTGATATCGGTTTCAGTACGAATTCCCTGTTGGCCTGATCGCCAACTTAATCCTTCTGAGATTTTCAATGTTGTTATGTCGCTTAACTCTCCACTTGCATAACGTTGAAGAATAACCCCACGTCCACGGTTTAATTCTGGCAATTCATTTAATGGAAAAATTAATAACTTGCGATTAGAACCTAACGCCGCTAAGTGATCATGTTCGGGATCAATTAGAATGGCTTTATGGGCAATTTCGCCATCACTAAGATTCAATATCTGTTTGCCGTTACGGGTCTGGGCAATTAGGTTTTCTTCTTGAGTAATAAACCCGCGACCTGATTTTGATGCTATAACTAATTTTCTTTGCGCACTTTCTTTAATATCGCTAGGTTGAATTAACATAGCTGAGACTTCGTGCCTTTCATTCAAATCAATCATGAGACGAAGTGGCTCTCCATGGCCGCGCCCACCTGGAAGCTTATCGCAGCTAATAGTATAAAACCTTCCGTTGGTACAAAAAATAAGAAGTTTGTCTAGATTCTCCGCATGAAAAATAAAACGTTCATGATCACCTTCTTTATATTTTAACTCTGATGTATCAACCACGTGTCCTTTTTGAGATCTAATCCAACCTTTTTCTGAAGCTAGTATTGTAATGGGTTCGCGCTCAATTAAATTTTCTAACGGTGCCAGGATAACTTTAGGTGGGTCGCTGATTATGGTGCGTCGACTTCCTAGAGGATTTTTTGTTGAGAATATTTTTTTGATTTCTGTTATATCGTTCTTAATTGATACCCACTGCAATTCATTGCTAGCTAGTAGTTTACGTAAATCCTTACCTTCTTTTGTAAGGGCTAAGTGTTCTGTTTTAATTTCTTTTTCTTCTAGTTTTCGGAGCTGCCTTAGGCGCATGTTTAAAATTGCTTCAGCTTGAATTTCGCTCAAATGAAGTTGTTTTTTCAATAAAGGTTTTGGTTCATCTTCATTGCGGATTATCTTAATGACCTTGTCTAAGTTAATATACCCGATAAGGAAGCCTTCTAAAATTTCTAATCGTTTATTAATTTTTTCTAATTGAAATTTAGAAATCCGAATTAATACTTCATGTCGGTGATCTAAAAAGGCTTGTAGAACTTGACGTAGATTCATCACACCAGGAGTGCTGTGGGCGTCTAGAACATTCATATTCAATGAATATCGCGTTTCCAACTCTGTAAGGCGAAATAATTGTTCCATTAAAATTTCTGGTTCAATAGAGCGATTTTTAGGTTCAAGAATAATGCGAATTTCATCAGTTGATTCGTCCCGTACATCTGAAAGAATTGGTAATTTCTTTGTTATGACTAATTCAGCTATTTTTTCAATTAAGCGTGATTTTTGAACTTGGTACGGAATATTGCTGATTATTATTTGATAGAGTCCATGAGGTAATTTCTCTACAGACCATTTTGAACGTAGTTTAAAGCTTCCTCGGCCAGTTCGGTATGTTTCAACAATACTTTCATATGGCTCCACAAGAACACCACCTGTTGGAAAATCTGGTCCTGGTATAAATTGTACGAGTTTATCAATTGTGGCCTTAGGGAATTTTATTAGGTGAATTAACGCAGAGCATAATTCTATAATATTATGTGGTGGGATTGAGGTGGCCATCCCAACGGCAATCCCAGCTGACCCATTTGCAAGAAGATTGGGAAAACGAGCAGGTAAGACTAATGGTTCTGAGTCTTCACCATCGTAGGTATCGCGAAAATCGACAGAGTTTTGGTCTATCCCCTCAAGTAGGCTCCAGGCAATTGAGGTTAAACGAGATTCAGTATAGCGCATCGCAGCAGCATTATCGCCATCTACATTACCAAAATTTCCTTGACCGTCTATTAGTGGATAACGTTGTGAAAATTCTTGTGCAAGTCTTACTAGAGTTTCATATACGGCTGCGTCTCCGTGTGGGTGATATTTACCAATTACGTCGCCCACCACTCGGGCACATTTTTTAAAACCAGCATTAGGGTCTAATTTTAATTTGCGCATTGCAAATAAAAGTCGTCTATGTACTGGTTTCAGGCCATCACGAACATCTGGTAATGAGCGTGCAACTATCGTTGAAAGGGCATAGGAAAGATAACGTTCGCTGAGCGCATCGGCTAATCTGATATCACGTATGTCTTGGGTTTGGAGTGCCTTAGCCATAATAAATTTAAATCCTAAAATTAAATTATACTAGATATAGTATCTTATAGGTGAAAATCGTCAATAAATGCTACTTAAGAGCTAAATTATAAGATTAAAATAATTTTTTTACATTCATCTAGTGATCTGGTCTTGAAAGAAAAAAGAAGCGTTACTATTTAGCCATGTGTAATTGAACGTTAATTATGCAGAAACTTTAGCTAAAATTTTAGTAATTTGGCTGACTTTTTGCGAAATTTGTATAAACTAGAATTTATACTTCTTAAGAGTGACTTGTTAGAAGGTAGTCTAATTCTAGATTGAAAGAGTTTGAGTAATGCCTAGTGGAACTGTTAAATGGTTTAATCGCGCAAAAGGATATGGTTTTATCGAACCAGAGGATGGTGAGAAAGATGCTTTTGTTCATATATCCGCGGTTCAGAGTGCTGGTTTGGAAACTTTAGACGAAGGCCAAAAAGTACAGTATGAACTTGTTGAAGGCGCAAACGGTAAAGCATCAGCTGAAAATATTGTTGATTTAAGCGGTGACGAATCTCCAGTTGCAGAAGATTAGACTAAGGATACAATTTAAGGTTTTTGAAGTTAATAGCCTTTTTAGTAGTTGAGACTACTTCAACTTGTTGTTGAATTAGTTTATTTGTTTTGGAGCCTTTCCACTAATCTATAGCGGGAACTGGGAAGTTTTTGACCTGTTTGTTTAAAGACTTTATTATATAAAAAATATCCTGTCAGTTTTAACCCATTGTTGATTTCGTTTGCCGTGCCGCTTTTTCCAGGGTGTAAAAGGAATTGCGGTAAAAGCAATAATTTTTTTTTATAGGGCTCACCGGCAGTTAACGATACAGCCCGCCCAGACTTTGGCGATACATAAGTTAGTTGATCATTTTGACCAGTCTTTGCACACGTTGTTAAGTCTAGGCCGTAACCGATTTCAGCTAATAAACCTAATTCCCATTTTACATATGCCGATTGCCAGTTGTCATGCTCAAAGGAAAAAAGCAATGCTAGCAATCCATCAAATACTGACTTTTGAAATTCATGCTCAGCAAGAGTGCTTTTGGTAAGCGCACAAGCAGAGCTTAGTGCTGACAACTTTAGGGGGTCACGCATAAACTTTGCTGCGAATCCTTCGCTAAGTTCGCATTTAAAGTAACCTAATTGTTCAACTAATCTCGCTTGCCAGTAGGCTTGAATTAGATTTCCAGTTTGGAGGGTTCCTCGCAATTTTTTACTATTGCCACCACGGACAAATCCTAAGTGACGTCCGTGATTTTCAGTTAGTAAATCAACAATGATAGAAGTTTCGCCATGTTTCTTTGTTGATAAAACTATACCTTTATCTGTCCATTTCATAGGTCAGTTTAGCATATCTTTTTATCAACTCCTAGGTACTAGGAATTGAAATCAAGTCCCAATTCCCGGTAGCGTTCAGGATCATCGCTCCAATGTTCACTCACTTTAACAAATAAGAACAGGTGTATTCGTTTATCAAATATTCTTTCAAGTTCTTCTCTAGATGCTTGCCCAATAGCCTTGATACGCCTACCCCCTTTTCCTAGTACAATGGCTTTTTGGGTTGCGCGTTCTACAAAGATAACTTGTTCTATACGTATTGATTTATCATCATTCTCTATCCAGTTTTCAGTTTCTACAGAAACCGCGTATGGCAACTCTTGGTGCAATTGGAGATAAAGCTTTTCTCGTGTAATTTCTGACGCAGTTAAACGTTCTGCCATATCTGAAATTTGATTCTCGGGATAAAGCCAAGGCCCTTCTGGAATCTTTAAGATAAGATGTGTCAAAAGTTCATCTGTTCCATCACCTAACTTGGCAGAAATCATGAAGATATCGGAAAATGATTTAGATGAATTTATTTCTGTTATTAACTTTAAAAGGTTATGTTTTGCAATAAGATCAATCTTGTTAATAGCTAGTGTTGCCTTCTGACTTGATTGACTGAGACTTTTAACAATTTTCTTAGTGTTTTCATCATACCCCTTACTCGCGTCAACTAATAAAAGTTTTTGATCTGCTTCTCTCACCCCACCCCAAGCAGCTGATACCATTGCTCTATCCAGTCGTCTTTTAGGCAAAAAAATACCCGGTGTATCTATAAAAATGATTTGAGTGTTATTTAGTATATGTATGCCTAGTACTTTTGACCTAGTTGTCTGGACCTTTGGTGAGACGATGGAGACCTTTGTTCCAACGAATCTGTTAAGAAGAGTGGATTTCCCTACATTTGGTGCGCCAAATATAGCTACGAAACCTGCACGCGAATTTGGTGATATGCTCAACACCTGTCCTTTATTAGGGATAACAATTCATTAGCTGCAGCTTGTTCAGCAATTTGTTTAGATCTCCCTTTACCGATGACTGGCTTTCTATTTTGTATAGATACTTCAATTGTGAAATTTGGTGCATGTGGGGGACCCTGTGTTTCTTTTACCTTATAAATAGGTAACTCTAATCCCTGTCCCTGTGACCATTCCTGTAATTGTGTTTTGGCATCTTTTGGCGGAGCCAAACTTTCAGACATAATTGGATGCCAATATTCATTAATAAAATCTTCCGCAACTTTTGTGCCGCCGTCAATATACAATGCTGCAATAATAGCTTCACAGCAATCTGCTAATATACCTGGATTTTTTCGTCCCCCAGTCTCCTCTTCCCCATGTGTTAGATATAAATTAGGAGCTAAATCGATAAGTTTTGCTACCTTTGTTAGGGTCTCATTTCGAGCTAATGCATGAAATCGATAAGAAATTTGACCCTCTATTTCATCAGGAAATTTTTTTAATAACATTTTGGCGAGTGAGAGCCCAAGAACTCGATCGCCTAAGAACTCTAGTCTCTCATTTGATTGTAGGCGATTTTGGGTGGCCCCTGAATGTGTTAGGGCTTGGTGTAATAGCTGGATATCCTTAAATTGATGGCGTAGTTTTTTTTGTAGATCAGTTAAGTTTTGTGGTGTTCTAATATATTTAAATTTTTCTTCTTTCTGGTTCATTCTATACCTTTAAAAATTCTCTCTAGTCTGAGTGACTTTGCCCAATTCCAAAATTTCCATACGATGCCGTCGATAGAGAAAAATAAAAATTCTGCGCGCCCGACAAGATTCTCACGTGGTATGAAACCAACATCATTTAAGAAGCGACTATCGCGTGACCTATCTCTGTTATCGCCTAAAGCGAAATAATGTCCTTTAGGAACCTTATATAATGGAGTGTTATCAAATTCTGTATTTTGGGTTACTTCCAGAACATAGAAACTTTTTCCTTCTGGAAGAACTTCTAGGTAACGAGGTGTGCGTGAATAAAAATTAGGTCCTGCTAATTCTATGAAATCCTTTGCTCGTTCTTTTTTTACAGCTTTATTGTTTATAAATAAGATACTATTTTTTAATTGAATTTCATCGCCCGGAAGACCGACTATGCGTTTGATGTAATCTGTCTTGTTGTCTGTAGGCAACTTAAAAACCATAACATCACCACGTTTAGGTTCTTCAAAAAAAACTCTTCCTGGAATTAATGGTAGACTAAATGGCAGAGAGTGGCGGCTATATCCATAAGAGGCTTTTGATACAAACAAATAATCTCCAACCAGTAATGTTGGCAACATTGACCCTGATGGAATGTTGAAGGGTTCATATGCAAAGCTTCTAATCCCAAGTGCTATAAGTATAGCTAGTGAAACTGTAAATAAAGTCTCTTTGAAGCCACCTGTATTTTTTTGGGGATTTTGATTTTCGTTATTAACAGACTGACTTTTTTCTGCCATATAAAGCTCCATTAAACTTATTGGTGTATATGCAGGTTCTCAAACCCATATTCTTCTGAGAACTAGTCAGTCTAGTGACCTCATGTCAAGGATCATCCTTAACGTGTTTAGTGGTTTCTGCTGATATAATAACAATAGCATGAGCTAGGGGATATTCATCTGTTTGGGAAATATTTATTTTTCCAGTCATTCCTTTTGGAACTAAAGCGTCAAGTTTTTTTTTAGCTCCGCCAGTTAATTTCAAGTAAGGCTTACCAGAAGGAAAATTAGTGACGACTATATCACGCCAAAAAACACCATCACTTATTCCTGTTCCTAGTGCTTTTGAGCATGCCTCTTTTGTTGCAAAACTTAGAGCATATGATGCTGCAGAATTAAAACGGCTATTTGCTTTTTTTTGTTCAATGTTTCCATAAATACGATCGATAAACCTTTGCCCAAAACGCTTTAAGCTAAGCTCAATTCTTCTAATATCACATAAATCTGTTCCGACGCCAATTATCATATAGAAATCTCCTTGCGAGACTCTACTATAATAGAACGCATACGTTTAATAGAATTTTCTAAGCCATTGAAAATAGATTCTCCAATTAAGAAGTGGCCAATATTAAGTTCTTTGATGTTTTTTAAAGCGGCGATAGGTTTTACAGTTTCAAAAGTTAGTCCGTGTCCTGCATGACATTCCAAACCTAATTTCTTGGCTTTTATTGATGCATTAGTAATCCGCTGTAGTTGAAATTCTCGGTCTTTTCCTTCTGCATTACAATATGCGCCCGTATGTAACTCAACCACGGGAGCTCCTAAAGAAATCGCTGCTTCTAATTGAGAGTCGTCAGGTTCTATAAATAATGATACCCTGATTCCTGCACCTACAAGTTTTTGAATATAGGGCTTTAATAGCTCTTTTCCACCAACAGCATCTAACCCCCCCTCTGTAGTCTTTTCTTCGCGTTTTTCCGGAACTATACAAGCAGCGTGTGGTTTGTGACTCAGAGCTATATTAAGCATTTCAATAGTAGCTGCAATTTCAAGATTTAGTGGAACTTTGAGCTGCTCCATCAAGTTCTTAATATCTTTATCAGATATATGCCGACGATCCTCTCGAAGATGTGCGGTGATTCCATCAGCACCAGCTTTCTCTGCAATTATTGCCGCTTGTACTGGGTCAGGGTGTATTCCTCCACGCGCATTACGAATAGTTGCAACATGATCGATATTTACACCTAGCCTTAAAAAATTTGTCATTTCTTTTGCCTTTGACTATTTTTATTGTTGGGCTAGCTTTTTTTTCTTCCATTTTGATAATGTTGTACAGCAAATTTTATAGGAAGATAAAACAGCCACCAAACCACAAAACCAGTAGGGATGCTACTTACAAACATAGGCCAAAAAATGTCTTTAGAAGTTTCTATTAAATAAGTCCCATCGAAACTTAATGATGCTTCCAAAATATTACCGAAAATTTCGCTAAATTTTGGATTGTCTCCACCATTCAAAGAATCTCCTGCTGTTATCCATGTGCCAGTTTGATACAGCCAGGCCCATATAAATGGAAAAGTCCATGGATTTCCCACTATCGTACCTATAGTTGACGCTAAAACATTGGCACGAAGCAACCAAGCCAATATTGCAGAAATAATAAAATGTAATCCTACAAAAGGGGTAAATGAAATTGCGGCTCCACAAGCAAAACCACAAGCGATGGAATAAGAGGATCCAGGAAATCTTGCTAGACGGAGAATAATATATGCCCATGATCTTTTAATGCCAGTAGAGGGCCAGAGAAAATTTAGAAACTTTGTTGTAAATGATAATTGATCACGGCGTTTGAATATTCCCACCTTTCAACCCCTGGCACGTTCCACTGAATTGATTGCTGGATCAGCTCTAAGAGCTGCGATAACTTCCGTCAAATGCTTGACATCTTGGACTTCTATATCGATCTGAATATCAAAAAATTGAGTAGTGCGATTCGTAATCTTAAGATTAGAGATGTTCCCATCATTATTTGCTATAACTGTCGACAGATCACCCAAACTTCCTGGAATATTTTGTACTGTCAAAAAAATACGCCCTACATGAATCGTAATATCCTCTTCTTTAGAGTCCCAAAAAACATCTAACCAGCTTTCTGAAGTTTCCGCAAATTCCTCAAGTGTTTCACAATCTATTGTATGAACAGTTATTCCTTTGCCACTTGTAACTATTCCTACGATCCTATCTCCTGGTAAAGGATGACAGCAATCAGCAATGTGAAAAGCCATTCCAGGAATAAGGCCTTTAATTGATACTCCGGGATGTTTTTTTACTTTCCTTTTATTTAAAGATTTAACCTTATTTGTACGTATCTGTTCCAAAGGTATAACGTTAGCATTTTTCTTTTTTCTGCGTATTCCTGGAAAAACAGCTTCAACTATTTCATGACCTGTGAGATTACCCGCACCTACCTCAACACATAAATCATCAGCCGATTTTTGATTAAATGACTTAGATATATCATTAACTGCTTTTTTGGTATACTTTTGGCCTTCTTCTTGAAAAGCTCTAACTAAAATAGCGCGACCAAATTTTTTATATTCGCTACGTTCTTGGAGGCGAATAAAGCGACGCACTCTAGCTCGTGCTTTCCCAGTAATTGCGAAGCTTTCCCAAATTGGTGAAGGTGTTTGTGCTTTTGACGTAATGATTTCTACTTGGTCTCCGTTTCTAAGGTCGCTTCTTAGAGGCATCATACGGCCGTTAATTTTTACACCTACACATTTATCTCCTATTTCCGAATGTACTGCATATGCAAAATCTACGGGAGTCGCTCCCATTGGTAAATTGATTAGATCTCCTCGGGGTGTAAAACAAAAAACTTGGTCCTTGAACATTTCTAATTTGGTATGCTCAAGAAACTCTTCTGGTTCATCTGCATGTTCAAGAATATCCAAAAGTTCTCGGAGCCAACGATATTGTGGGGCTGTTTTAGGGGAAATGCTTTGTTTGTAATTCCAATGTGCAGCTAAGCCATGTTTAGCAATATTATGCATTTCATCAGTACGAATTTGCATTTCAATTCTCTGTCGCTCTGGTCCAAAAACTCCAGTATGAATAGACTGGTACCCATTGGGTTTGGCAGTCGAAATATAATCTTTGAAACGTCCAGGAACTACAGGGTACGCGCTATGAATAATTCCAAGTGCCTGGTAACAGTCTTCAATTGTTTCTACAATTAACCTAAACGCCATAATATCAGATAATTGTTCAAAACCGACATCTTGTTTTTGCATTTTATCCCATATAGAAAATGGGGTTTTTTCTCTTCCTTCTATTTTTGCTTTAATACCTCTATCAGATAAGGTTTTTTCTAATTCTATTAATATTCGAGAAACTAGGTCACCACCCCTCTGACGCAAAAATTCAAGTCTATTTATTATGGATTTTCTAGCATCTGCATTTAATTCTTTAAAAGCTAGGTCCTCTAGCTCATTTTTCATTTTCTGCATCCCAATTCGTTCAGCTAAAGGGGCATAAATTTCCATAGTTTCTAAAGCAATTCTTCGGCGTTTTTCAGTATCAGTAATGAAATTTAGTGTTCGCATATTGTGTAAACGATCCGCTAACTTAACTAGCAAGACTCTGATATCTTCAGACATTGCAAGAATAAATTTACGAAAATTTTCAGCTTGCTTTGCTTTGTCAGATTGAAACTCAATTCGTGTTAATTTGGTTACACCATCAACTAATTTTGCAACTTCTTTAGAAAAAAGCTTTTTAACATCGTTTAAGGTCGTTTCGGTATCTTCGATCGTGTCGTGTAAAAGAGCTGTTATAATGGAAGCAACGTCAACCTTATAATCAGTCAGAATTCCAGCGACTTCTAGTGGGTGTGAAAAATATGGATCTCCAGATAATCTAGTTTGCGAACCATGTACCTTCATAGCAAATACATAAGCACGATTTAAAGCATCTTCGTCCGCACTGGGGTCGTAGGCTTTGATGCGTTCGACTAGTTCGAATTGTCGGATCATTTCAAGGTTCTCCGCTTAATAGGGAGATAATTCAGTAAATCGTTTTTCAACAAAAACTTTTAATAGGTTGCATATATGTCTGACGTTTTTATTTTGCAGCTCCATGCATCACCTAAATTTGAAGGATGCTATCCTTTTTTGTTATCCTCAAGGTCTTCAGAAGTGATATCTTCATAGAGAGAACCACCCATGTCTATTTTTACTTCTGGAACAACTTGGTCGCTTTCAGTTTTCTTTTCAGGATTTTCGATCATTATTCCTTCAAATTCTTCTAATTGTTCGTCTATTAATTCTAGGTTTTCTTCTTCAGGTGCGTCCATTTCAACAAATTTCTGTAAATCCTTGATCAAGCTTTCTTCAAGCTCCTCTTTTTCAATTAAATCTTCAGCAATTTCACGTAAGGCTACCACTGGATTCTTATCTTTATCTCGTTCTATTTTTATAGCTGCCCCAGCCGAGATGTTACGGCCTCTTTGAGCTGCCATCATTACTAATTGGAAACGATTTGGAATTTTAACAATACAGTCTTCTACAGTAACTCTAGCCATAAAAAGCTCCTAAGGAAAAAGAAGAAAGCTTAAGAAATAACGAAGTTTATATATTTTGCAGAACGCATTAAATCAAGACTTAAGCTTTAAAAACTTTAAAAAAGATCAACTTTTGATTTTGAAAGTTTTCAACTTTTCCATTCTGTACCGTAAATGCCGGTAGCGTCAACTAATAGCTCAGTTTGTTGACCTTGGGGCAGACGGGCAATCATTTCGTTTGGACTTAAAGATTTTATTGGGTGACGCCATTCGGGGGCAATATCACATAAAGGTTTTAATACAAAAGCACGATCTTGTAGTTTTGGGTGGGGAAGTTCCAGAGCTGGTAAATTGCTATTATTTATAGATAAAACTAATTTATTATAAGCAATAATATCTAAATCAAGAATTCTTGGCGCATTTTTTTCACCTCTAATTCTTCCAAATCTTTTTTCTATTCTTAGTAGCAATTCCATCAATTTTTCTGGAGAATGCTTGGACTTTACTTTAATTACTGCGTTGATAAACCAAGGTTGATCAGAAATAGGAACAGGAGCACTTTTGTACCACCGAGATCTATCCGTAATAATGATCCCAAATTCATTTAATGCTTCAAGTGCGGCACCGCATGTGGTTCTAGGCGCTCCATACTGAGGGCTCACCATATTTGAGCCAATACCGATTAATATCAAAATAATATTCCTGTAATTCAATCTTGTAAGTATGTAACAATACATTAAGTATATTGATGAACCGTAAATTTTACTTCAAAGAATAGACGATGAATTAAAATTTACTAATTTTGCAATGTATTTTTTATTTTTAGTTTTTTAATTTTTCCCGAGAAGGGATAGTTTATATGATTTTTTATCCTCAAGAGCGTGTCGCTCTTTTTATTGACGGATCAAATTTATATGCGGCTGCAAAAACCCTTGATTTCGATATTGATTATAGGCAGTTGCTTAGATTTTTTTCTAGTAAATCACAATTAATACGAGCTTTTTATTTCACAGCATTGCTTGAAGAGCAGGAGTATTCACCTATCCGCCCACTTGTAGATTGGCTTGATTATAATGGTTATAGTATGGTTACTAAACCTGCAAAAGAATTCATCGATGAAGATGGGCAAAAGAAAATTAAGGGCAACATGGATATTGAGTTGGCTGTTGATCTAATGGAAATGGCCCCTTCTATTGATCATGCTGTAATTTTTTCTGGTGATGGTGATTTTCGAAGATTAATAGAGTTTGTTCAAAAAAAAGGTTTACGTGTTTCAGTTGTAAGCACCTTGCATTCTAAACCTCCAATGATTGCGGATGAATTGCGACGTCAAGCAGACTTTTTTATTGATCTTAAAGAAATTCAAGATGAGATTAGAAGGCAGCCTGGAGAACCTGACTTGCCTACCAAGGATTCTAACTTCAACATAGAAAAATATAATAAGGAAGTTGAGACTGTTTGATCATGGTAGGCAAAAGTTAGTATAATTTGTGTTTTGAAATTAAGTATACCTAGTCAACCTAGTTTTAATTGTAACCTTTGTCCACGGCTCAAGGAGTTTCGTGAAAATAATCGTTTAAAATATCCAGATTGGTATAATGCTCCAGTTTTATCATTCGGTGGTATTGATGTGAAGGTGCTAATCGTTGGCTTAGCGCCGGGATTGCGTGGTGCCAATAAGACTGGGCGGCCTTTTACCGGTGACTATGCAGGCGAACTTTTATACCAACAACTGGATAAGCATGGTTTTTCTAAAGGACAATATGCTGCTAAAAAGGGTGATGGTCTAGCTCTAGTCAACTGTAGGATTACTAATGCAGTACGATGCGTGCCTCCAAAAAACAAGCCTATAAACTCTGAGTTATTAGCTTGCCAATCTTTTTTAATAGATGAGATTTTTTCACTACCTCAGCTCCAAATAATTTTGGCCTTAGGAACTGTTTCGCATGGAGCAGTATTGACTGCGCTTGGGCAAAAGAAGAGCGCATATAAATTTGGACATAACAAGTTCCATAATATTAAAGACAAAATAGGTAAGAATATTATTTTAGCGAATAGCTATCATTGCTCACGTTACAATACTAATACTGGTAGATTAACCGAATCGATGTTTGAATCAGTGTTCGAAGGGATTTTAAATCGCATTTCTTGAGTAAAATCGTTACTAAAAGAAATTTATAAGAGTGCTAATTACTAGTTTTTGTAGATTATTTTGCTTTTTTATTGATGTATCGAATTTTTTAATGAATTTCTGCTTCTCAGAACTGTAAACATTCGATATCGTTTAATAAAAGGGAGTAGTAAAATGACAGCGGAAATTGTAAACCTTGAGAAATATCGTAGAAGCAGACTTAATAGAAATGCTGATCAATTGGCCGCTCAGTCGAAAGCTGAAAATGATGTCACTAATAATAGTTCTTTGCGAGCCAAATCAGAAAATAAACAAAATTTAGATAACGGTGATCATATCTGATTGTCTATAATTGGGTTATATTTTAAGTTTCTGAATTTGGTCAAATTATATCATTTAAAGATGGATATTAAGCTTTAGCTGTTTCTCAAAAGTCTAGCTTTATCTCTTTGCCAGTCACGTTTTTTTTCGTCTTGCCGCTTGTCACGTTTTTGTTTTCCTTCCGCTAAGGCTAATTGCACTTTTGCTATTCCACGTTGATTGAAATAAATACTAAGTGCTACTAATGTCATTCCCTTACGATTTATAGCAGCAAGTAACTTTGTTATTTCTCGACGATGTAATAATAACTTTCTTGGACTTCGTGGATCATGTGCAGTATAACCAGAAGATTCGTATTCTGGGATAAATGCATTAAAGAGATATAGGGAATTATTTTTTTCTCCAGCATATGCCTCCCCGATTGATGCACGACCGCTTCTTAATGATTTAACTTCAGTGCCTAGCAACATGATGCCGGCTTCCAAAATTTCTAAAATTTTATAATCCCGGCGTGCCCTACGGTTTTGGGCAACTGTGTTACCTAATGATCTGTTCTTTTTTTTAGCCATGATTTCACTAGTCGAGTAAGCCTGCGTTGACCATTGCCTTTTCTACAATTTTTTTGCTGGTCTCGCTGATTTCACATACTGGAAGTCGGGCCTCATCGCTACATATTCCAAGTAAACTAGCGGCATATTTTACTGGTCCTGGACTGGTCTCACAGAACATTGACATGTGTAATGGCATCAATCGATCTTGGAGATCCATAACAGTATTAATGTCTCCAGCTTGCCATGCATTGTGTAAATCTGAACACATTCGGGGTGCAATATTTGCTGTTACTGAAATACAACCAACCCCTCCCGCCGCTAGGAATGGAACAATGGTAGCGTCTTCTCCTGATAGCTGGCAAAAATCATTATTAATAGCAAGACGAGTTGCAATTGGACGTGACAGGTCAGAAGTTGCATCTTTAACACCAATGATATTTGGTAATTTAGCTAAGCGGGCCATTGTTTCGACACTCATATCAATGACACTTCGTCCTGGTATGTTGTAGATGATAATTGGTAAATCGGTGGAATCGCAGATAGTTTTAAAGTGGAGATATTGCCCCTCAGGTGTCGGTTTATTGTAGTATGGCGTTACCACCAAAGCAGCATCTGCGCCCACCTTTTCAGCGTGGATTGTTAGTTCCACTGCTTCCTTTGTGGAATTAGATCCGGTGCCAGCTATAATGGGAACTCTTCCACAAGCTACTTCAATGCAAGATTCAGTTACCAGCATGTGTTCTCTGTGATCCAACGTTGGAGACTCTCCAGTAGTTCCACAAGGAATCAATGCGTTTGTACCTTCATTGATTTGCCAATCAACAAAAGACTGATATGCTTTTTCGTCAACTTTGTCTTCTCTGAAAGGTGTAATCAGAGCAGTCATAGACCCTTTAAACATGGCTATCTCCCATGAACCACTTGTCTAAACGGCGAACATACTCTTATTCACGTAGTTTCAGCAAGCTTCTGAATTAAGTAATTGAATTATAATAAATTGTTCATCTTATTTTAAGAAGCTAATCCGTGTTTTTTCTTAATCAGGAGCATAGATATTTGTTAGTACTTAAAGTTATCAGATTAGTTCTGACTCTATCAGTTTTTTTTAAATTTCTTTGCTTTGTTACTGTTGTTAAAGCTGATCAGGTTTTGATAGAGTCCGATATTGAAACTCTTAGAGAAGGACTAAGGGCTGCAGAAAGTTTTAAAGTCACCTCCACTCTCTCATGGGAAAGGAAGACTAAAGATTTACTAGCTCAAAAAATTCTTACTTGGGCTCGACTAAATATGCCTAATCCAAATATTAATTTTTTAGAAATTTCAGAATTTATTATCACTAATCCTAACTGGCCAAATCAGATAGGTCTTCAACAACTGGCTGAAGAAGCTATTAATGAAAATACTCCTGATGAGTTAGTCAAAGCCTTTTTTAAAAAGCGGAAACCTATAACTGGGTATGGCAAGGCTAGCTTGGGTCAAGTGTTTATTAATCAGGGTAGCCTTGAGAAAGGTCAAAAATTAATTCGCGATGCCTGGATTAATAACGATTTTTTTAAACACTATGAAAAAAAATTTTATAAACGGTATCGGAAGATTCTAAATATTAAAGATCATTATAGTCGCCTTGATCGTCTTCAATGGCAGGGCAGCTATTGGTCTGCCAGGAGAATGTTATGGAGGATTCCTAAAGACTACAGAGCCTTGGGTATTGCTCGGATGTTTCTTCGCTACGATATGGGTAATGTTGATAAAGCAATTGCAAAAGTACCTTCCAGCTTAAAAAACGATTTAGGATTAAAATATGAGCGTCTTCGTTGGCGACGGAAGAAGGGTAAATATGATTCAGCTCAAGAGATACTAAATGGTCCGTTTGAAAAAATTGCAAAACCAAAACGATGGTGGAAAGAGCGTTCAATCATTATTCGTCATTTGCTAAAAAAAGGTGATTTTAAAAATGCCTATCATATAGCGAGTAATCACATGATTAATATCAAGAGTGGTAATATAGCTTCTTATGCAGAAGCTGAATGGCTAGCTGGGTGGATAGCCCTCCGGTTTCTTAACAATGCAAAAGATGCCGAAGTTCATTTTAAAAATATGTATAAAGAGGTTAAATTTCCAATCAGTCGTTCTCGAGGGGCTTATTGGATAGCTCGTGCGATCGAAGCATTAAATTCTAAGAAAAAGTATAATGGCAGCGCTGAAATTTGGTATAGAATAGCAGCTTTATATCCAACAACTTATTACGGGCAGTTATCTCTAATCCAATTAAACTTGGATGGTGGTCTTATGTTGGCTCCGCAGCTAAAAATATCTAACTCAGATATTAGGGCGTTTGAAGAACATGAATTAACTCGAGTTATAAAATTATTGAAACAAGTTGCAGCGGATCGTTGGCTTAAACCATTTTTAATAGCGCTAGACAAGGTCAGCAAGAAGCCTACATGGCGTCAATTAACAATTAAGTTAGCGGAAAAAGTAGAAAGGTATGATGTATCACTAAAAATAGCTAAAATTGAAGGGAAAGAGAATTGGAAATTTACTAAATCAGCTTTTCCTCAAAATGTTCCAAAGCCTAATTTAATTATTAGTGTAGGATCCGATCTTCCCGAATGGCCATTAATTCTATCCGTAATTCGTCAAGAAAGTGCCTTTTATTTCAAAGCACGTAGCCCTGCAAATGCGCAGGGATTGATGCAGTTAATGCCAAATACGGCATCACGAATTTCTAAAATACATGGAATTCCATATTCTTTTGATCGATTAACCAACGATGTACAATATAATATTGCTATAGGTCGTGCTTATTTAGCCGAACTTCTTAAAGAATTTAAAGGATCGTATATTCTAGCATTATCTGCTTATAATGCTGGCCCTTCACGTGTTAGGAAATGGATACGAGAATCAGGAGATCCGAGAGAATTTGAAGTGGATGTAATTGATTGGGTAGAAAGAATACCCTTTAAAGAAACTCGAAATTATGTGCAACGTGTCCTTGAAAATCTTCAGGTCTATCGTCAGATTTTATCAAAAAAATAATTTTAAAAAGTATTATTGATGACCTTAAGAAATAATTTGAATATTTGAAAAGCCCATAGATGAATTTTATGCCCACCTATAAAAATATCTTGTCAGCAGCACAGCAGATAGCTAGTCATGCTATATATACTCCAATTCTTGAAAGTTTTCAGCTTAATGAAACTTTGGGCTGTAGATTATTAATTAAGGCAGAATGCCTTCAACTTACAGGTGCTTTTAAGTTTCGTGGAGCATTTAATCGGATTTCTAGATTAACTAAACAAGAATTAAAATCTGGTGTTGTAGCCTTTTCATCAGGTAATCATGCTCAAGGAGTTGCATTAGCTTCAAAGATTATGAATACACCGGCAGTAATTCTTATGCCGAAGGATGCACCAAAATTGAAAATTGAAAACACTCAGGCATATGGTGCTGAGGTTGTTCTTTACGACAGAATAACTGAAAATCGAGAGAAAATAGGCCAGAAATTAGCTGTTGAGAGAAATGCAACGCTAGTGCCCTCTTATGATGATCCTTATATTATAGCAGGTCAGGGTACTGTCGGACTAGAAATTGTTAACCAAGTTGATAACCTAAAAGCAAGTCTTGATGCAGTAATCGCTCCTTGTGGTGGTGGCGGGCTAATTTCCGGTGTAGCATTAGCTATATCTCAAGACTTTCCCAATGTAGATATATTTGCTGCAGAACCCGAAGGTTTTGATGATACTATTCGTTCTCTTGTTGCTAATAAGAGGCTTTCTATTGATAAGAAACAGCATACTATTTGTGATGCTCTTATGCTTCCTACACCTGGACAAATTACTTTTTCAATAAATAAGAAATTATTGAAAGGAGGATTTGCCATAAAAGATATTGATACGTCTTATGCTATGGAGGTGGCATTTAGATATTTTAAGATAGTCCTTGAGCCGGGTGGTGCAATAGCATTGGCTGCTGTATTAAGTCGTGCTTTTGAATTTAGGGATAAAACTGTATGTGTAATCTGTTCAGGTGGTAATGTTGATTATCAGACCTTTGAAAAGTCGATCAGGAAAACCAAAAAATCATGACGCCTGAGACTTCCCCTTAATATTTCTAACTGGAATGCTAGGGTTTTCGTGTTCAAAAACATCTACTTCACCATCTTTATTAGCCTCTAAGCTTTTGCAATTTCCTTCTAGAAAGGCTCCAGTTTCAATGGACATATTTTCATGTAAGATATTACCAATTACATGTGCTGTTTTTGCAAGATTGACATCACGTGCTTTTATATGCCCGTTTACCGATCCATGTATGAAAACAGTTTGTGCAAGAATTTCGCCTTTTATTTTACCAGTTTTACCAACTAATAGAACCTTGGTGCGAATATCTCCTTCAAAATCACCATCAATCTGAACTTCACCGTCGCTATTTATTTGTCCAACTAATCTTACATCAGCACTAATTATTGAAGGTGGGGTTTGTTTTGAAACAGTTTGTAAATTTGTATTTTTCAAAGAATTTTCTTCATCGGTTTCTGTTATATCCAATTTTTGGGAAACTTTGGATAAATGTTGTCGAATCCCCTTACTCTTGAAAAACATTACGCCCCGCTTTAATGAATTTGATTGGGTTTAATGCTTTTCCTCTGAAAATCACTTCATAGTGAAGGTGCGCTCCGGTACTTCTGCCGGTGCTCCCTAAATTACCAATTTTTTGATGGAATTTAACTTTTTGTCCCTTTTTGATTGAAAACTTATTAAGGTGTCCGTATCTGGTTTTTATTCCAGATCCATGATCAATTTCAACCAATTTACCATATTTCCCCTTCCAACCCGCAAAGGAAACCACACCAGGTGCAGTTGAATACACTCGAGAGTTAAAAGGACTACCTAAATCCAAACCATAATGAGCTGCCCATCTTTTATTAATAGGGTCACGTCGTTTTCCAAAACTACTTGTGATATAATATGAATTAAGTGGTGGAGCGAGAGGTATCTTTTTCATAACACTTTGCAGCGCTTCTCTAAGGCTTAATTGATGCTCTAAATTATCGAGACTAATCTTTAGGTCATTGCCTGGCATATTTTCTGATTCTGCTGCTATGAAAGGCCCTCCTTGCCCAATTTTTGGTATATTAAATCCCTTAATAAGCTTGTTTATATCTATACCAGCCATAGTAATAACTTTTTTCATAGTTTTAATATATTTGGTCGTGCTATCAGTAAGTCGTTGAATCGACTGTTCTTCGGTTTTTTTGAAGTGTTTAATGCGCTTTTCAAGGTTTTTAATTGTACGACTCATACGAGTTCCTTCGTAAAGAGCCTTATTGCGGCCAGAAAGCGCCTTTTGTAAATCTGATTCAGCTGTGCTTAAATTATCAGCTAACGAGAAGTTTTCATTTGAAATATCTCGCATTTTATCTTCAATAGCTGAGAGTTTTTGCTTTAAGTTTTCTCGCGCACTTGCAATTTGTTTGCGTTCTGATTTGGTTAAATCCAATTTTATTGAAACTTTTGATAATTTTTGCCGTAATGTTGCGTTTTTTTCCACTAACCCAATCATTAATGAGTGACTATCCTCAAGATCTAGTGTCAGATTTGTGAACTTTTTTTGATAATCTGAAACTTCACCAAGCAATTTCCGATATGCATTTTTAGCATTTGAAATTTCATTATCTTTTTCAGCTAGAACGTTTTCATGTTGAAAAAAATTCATGGTGGTAAATTGAATCCAACCGATAAATAAGAAAACTATCAAGACAATAAAAAGCTGGGTATTCTGCGTAAGGAGAAAATAAGAAATTTTGCTACCAGTGCGCAGGTGCATTTTACGTTCTGGTAAAATATAATCTAATTTTTTGCGAATAAAGCTTTCAAAGGGGTTCTGTTGCCTATCGCTTTGCATTATAAATCCTCAAAACTAGACTTTCCCTTAATCTACCAATTGATCCCTCAATTTTAATGAAAAAAATGAGGTTTAAAAGAAAAGCAATATTTGCCAAAGATACAATTATTTTTTACAAAAATAAAGTGAAGGCTAAATCCTTGCAAGGTAATAATAGTTGATTTTTGAACCTTTGGTGATTTTTCAAGATTTTTGGATGTTATCCTGTTTGATAAAATTAAAAATTAGAACTTTTTTCAGCTTAATTCCTTGCTTTAAACCTAGCTGATCTTTGATTTTAGGGCTTAATCATAGCTATTATTGATTTGGCTAATTTAGTGTAATAGTTTTCCACATTTGAAAAAAAAAATGATTTTTTTTGATCAAAATCCTAATTCGACTTTTGAATCTAAAGAGCATTGGAATTTAAATAATCCATTATTACTTTTAGCTACTGGATTCGGAGTTGGATTAATTCCAGTTGCACCTGGTACTTGTGGGGCTCTTTTGGCTGTAGCAATATCCTGGTTAATAGTTCAAATGTTTGGTCCGATAATTCTAACAATTTTCATTGTTTTATTTTTTTTTATTGGTATCTGGGTTTCAGATTATTGTATTAAACGCTTTGAAGTAAATGATCCTCAACAGGTTGTCATCGATGAAATAGTAGCACAATCGCTAGTTTTGCTTTGCGTTCCATTGGAAGTAATGACCTACCTAATTGGTTTTCTCTTATTTAGAGTTTTTGATATTTTTAAACCTTGGCCAATTAGTTGGTCGGAAAGAGCTATCAAAGGTGGGTTGGGTATAATGGTTGATGATATTTTAGCAGCTATTTATACACTGCCTTTCCTTTATTTGATTTCATATTTGATCGGATATTAGTGTGTTTTCTAATCTACAAATAGACATGGCTAAAAGTGTGCTTAAATCTTGTCGTGCTAAGGGGCTTAAATTATCTACAGCTGAATCATGCACAGGTGGATTAATTTCGGGGTGCTTAACAGAAGTATCTGGGTCTTCTGAAGTACTTGAAAGAGGGTTTATTACATACAGTAATCAGGCTAAGTGTGATTTATTGGGAGTAGATCTTAAAATGATCGAGATTGCAGGGGCGGTTAGTGAGGAAGTAGCTCGTGCCATGGCTGAAGGTGCCTTGCAACGGTCTGAAGCCCATTTATCAATAGCTGTTACTGGAATAGCTGGTCCTGGTGGAGGTACAAAGGAGAAACCTATTGGTTTGGTACATATAGCTTTTGCGGGCGAAGGCATTAAGACTTTGCATGAAAAACATATATTTGATGGGGACCGTAAAGCAGTCCGTAGTCTGACAGTTCTTAATTCTTTAAAATTAATTTTAAGCCAAATAGATTAAAATAAAGATCTTGTTGTAATATAAGCACCAAGAATAAGTAAGCCTGAAAAAAATATTTTAGTAAAAATTCTTTCTGAAAGACTGGTGCGAACTTTTTTACCTATCACCATACCTAGTAATGCAGGGGCTACTCCTCCAAGTGAATAAATTCCAAGATTTTTTGAAAAAAAATTGTTGTGTCCGAGTACAATTGCAAGAGTTAGCGTGGAAACAGTGAAAAGCAGACCCATGCTTTTTATTAATGTATCTCGATCAAGGCCAAGAGATTGTAAATAAACCACACCAGGAACAACGAAAGTACCAGTAAGACCGGTTATTACTCCATTAGCACCACCAACGATTGGCGATAACATGACTTCTGCACTTTTGGGCGTTGATACTTGAAATCGGGTTAGCCCAATGACTGAATAGATGCAAAGTAAAATTCCAAGCAACCCTGTTAAAATAATAACATCACTTGTTACAAGTATTCTACCACCTATCCAGATACCACAAATTACTGCAAGCATCATTGTCCAAAATCGGTAAGTTATCTTTAAAAGCCCTCCTCCTTGAATTGTTTGCCATACGTTGGTTATTAATGAAGGAATAATCATAAGGCCCATTGCAGAAATTAAACCAAACCCAGTTGTTAATATTGCAAGGGATATTGTTGGTAGTCCAAGTCCAATTACTCCTTTGACAAAGCCTGCTAGCAAGAAGGCTATTACAATTAGCAAAATGTTTTCTGGAGTTTCCAATTTTATTTTAAGCCGTAAAGGGTATCTGCGCGCTTTTCAAAAGCAAAAATCATTCGATTTACCGCTTTGTTGAATACCGCACTTATTGCAGTTTGGAAAAAACCTGATTTAAATTTAAAGTCAATATAGAAATTTATCATGCAAGAGTTTGCAGATCTTCCATCTACACAAATAGGCTCGAAAATCCAAAAATTATTAAGATGACTAAAAGGTCCATCAAAATAGGTTACGTCAATTCTATTTGGGTGTTGTAAAATAACTTTAGACGTGAATTTTTCTCGAAACATTTTATATCCTATTACCATATCGGAGATCATTAATTCATGATCCTCTTCAGTCATTATTTCCCTAACTCTCGTTGCTACACACCAAGGAAGGAACTCGGGATATTTTTCAACATCAGCAACCAATTCAAACATTTGCTCTGGTGTATGATGTATAATCCTTTTTTCAGCGTGCTTAGGCATGAATCAAAATTAAAAATTTCTGCGTGTTTGCACTAAATCTTCAAAGTCTCTATCAGCATGGTATGATGATCGTGTTAAAGGTGAAGAAGCAATTAATGCAAAACCTCTTTTTATGCCTTCACTTTTAAGAAAATTAAATTCTTCTGGTGACACGAAACGGTGAACGGCTGCATGGCGGCGTGTTGGTGCAAGATATTGTCCAATAGTTAAAAAATCTACATTTGAATTACGTAAATCATCCATAACAGATAATATTTCTTCAGTGGTTTCACCTAATCCAACCATGATTCCAGATTTTGTAAAAACTTTTGGTTCTAATTTTTTTGCCTGATCTAAAACATCAAGAGAATGGTCGTATTGTGCCCCTGGTCTAATAGAAGAATAAAGGCGGGGTACGGTTTCAAGGTTATGATTGAATACATCAGGTCTAGCAGAGACAACTGCTTCAAGAGCGCCTGTTTTTTTTCGAAAATCGGGTACTAAAATTTCAATAGTAGTTTTTGGTGATACTTCGCGCAGCCGGGTAATGCATTTTACAAATTGATTAGCGCCACCGTCTATAAGGTCGTCACGGTCAACAGAGGTGATAACTATATGCTTCATGTCCATCTTAGCTACAGATTTAGCTAAGTTATCTGGTTCTAATTCATCAACTTTGCTTGGCTTTCCAGTTGATACATTACAAAAGGCGCAGCTTCTGGTGCAAATATTTCCTAAAATCATAACCGTTGCATGCTTTCTAGACCAACATTCTCCAATATTGGGACAGGCTGCTTCTTCGCAAACTGTGTGAAGATTGTTTTCCCTCATTAGTTTAACTGTTTGAAAGTAACCTAAAGAAGTAGGAGCTTTAACTCGAATCCAATCAGGTTTTTCTAAAATAGGGTTCTCAGGATTCTTTGCCTTTTCTGGGTGACGTAAAATTTTATATTTGTTAATTTGGTTCATTATTAGATCTTGTGTTTTAAATTTAATTGAATTTCAAGTTTACGTTTCCCATCGTAATTTAAAAAATACCGGTCGTTTTGTCGTTATTTTATCATAGTAGTTTCATCGACCAATGATCTATATATGGATTGAACGACTATATGCATTAAGAACTGATTCATGTGATATTTCTGATAAAGTAGGATGTGGAAAAATTGCATGTATTAGTTCTTCTTCAGTGGTTTCTAAACCCATAGCAATGACGAAGCTGTGAATTAATTCAGTGGATTCTACCCCAATTATATGTGCCCCAAGCAGTTGTCCTGAATTGGCATCAAAAATAGTTTTTACCATGCCTTCGGGCTCCCCTAAAGCAATAGCTTTTCCATTGGCTGAAAAAGGAAAGCGTCCAATTTTTAATTTCTTACCAGACTTTTTTGCTGCTTTTTCGGTTAGACCAACACTTGCAATTTGAGGCCGACTGTATGTGCAGCTGGGTATTATTTCTTTATTTAACGGGGAAGGAGAAAGTCCAGCTATTTTTTCTATACATACAATTCCTTCGTGTTCAGCCTTATGGGCGAGCCTTGGCGGTCCAGCTACATCTCCAATTGCATATAGCCCCGGTTCATTAGTTGCTGAAAATTCATCTGTTATTATAGATCCTCCATCAACTTTTGCTTTTACTGAGTCAAGTCCTAAATCTTCAGTGTTTCCTATAACACCAACTGCAGAAATTATCCTATCAGCATGAATTTTTGATGTTTTTCCATTTTTAGGCTTTATGTATGTAGTAGTTAAATCTTGTGATTTCTCCACTTTTGTTATTTCGGTTTCTGTAAAAATCTTAATACCTTGTTTTTCCAATTGTTCTTTTGCCATTGTTGAAATTTCTTCATCTTCAAAAGAAAGAATGTGGGGTAAAATTTCTATTATCGTGACGTTAGATCCCAACGTATTATAGAAGCTTGCAAATTCGATACCTATGGCACCGGATCCAATGACTATTAATTCTTTGGGCATTTTATCTGGTTTTAGTGCCTCAAAATAAGTCCAAATAAGTTTTTTATCGGGTAATACGTTTGGAAGTGTGTTTGGTCGAGAGCCAGTCGCTATTATAATATGTTTCGCATAAATTGAAGAATTATTTTTTTTGCCATTATTAACTAATACTTTTCTAGGCCCTGCTAGTTTAGCCTTACCGTCAATTACGGTGACATTATTTTTTTTTAAAAGGTAAGCAACACCTTCGCTTAATTTTTTAGAGATATTTCTAGAACGTTCAAAGACCCTTTCAAGTTCGAATCCTACGTTTTCTGTTACAAGACCGAAATCCTTAGCATTATTCATATAGTGAAAAATCTCTGCAGTTCGAAGTAATGATTTTGTTGGAATGCAGCCCCAGTTAAGACAAATTCCACCAAGATGTTGATTTTCGATGACACAGACATTAAGACCTAATTGGGCTCCACGAATTGCTGTGACATAACCACCTGGGCCGCCTCCAATAATTAAAACATCGAATTCTTTATCGGACATTTTCAATCCTCTACAACATAAACTGAAGTGGTTCTTCAATAATAGATTTTAACTCTCGAATGAAGTCAGCTGCTGTAGCGCCGTCAATACATCTGTGATCAACAGCTAGCGTAACATTCATTATAGTTGCAGTTGATATTGATCCATTATCTACTATAGGGCTTATTTGCCCTGCGCCCACACTTAATATAGCAGCTTGTGGTGGGTTGATAATGGAATTAAAAGATTTAATGCCGAACATACCCATATTGGAAATGGTGAAAGTACCGCCCTCATAATCTTCTGGTTTTAACTTTCCAGCTTTAGCTTGTTTTGCAAGTTCCTTAGTCTCACGGGCTATAGCACTAAAGCTTTTATTGACAACATCTTTTATGATTGGGGTGATAAGACCACCGTCGATAGAAACCGCAAAAGATATATCAACTTGTTTGTAAAATAAAATTGCCTCATCCGTGAATGAGACATTGCACGAAGGTACACGAGACAAAGCTAGGGAGATGCATTTAATAATAAAATCATTAATAGAAATCTTTCCTTCTTCTTCTAAATTTGCATTTAATCGTTTTCTTGCATCAAGCATTGCATCTATCTGTATATCTACTGAAATATTAAAGTGAGGTATATCCCGCGCAGATTCAGTTAACCTACGAGCAATTGTTTTACGCATATTGGTATGGGGTACTGCTTCAAATTGAAGATTGTCTTTTTGAAGGTTGGTCTTTGTAGTTATATTGTGTTCTGGATATTCTTTATTAGAGCTTTGAGTGCTTATTTTTGTGATATCCTTAATGTCTTTCTGAATGATTCTACCATGGGGTCCTGAGCCCTTAATTATGGAAAGATCAATATTTTCTTCCACTGCTATTCGTTTAGCTAGAGGACTTGCTATAATCCTTTTGCCAGATCTCACTGTTGTGGTTGATTTTGGATTATGCTCGGTATTGTAATCAGGTGAGTGAATTAATTTATTTTCGCTTGAGATTAAAGGAGGGGAAGTGGATTTTGAAGTATCCATAGTATCATCTTCCTTAATATTAGATAAGTCTTCACCTTCTTCTAGTAAGAGGCCTATGACTTTGTTAACTTCAACGTTCTCCGTGCCTTCTGGTACTATTATTTTTACTAGCTTCCCTTCTTCTACTGCTTCAATTTCCATAGTTGCTTTGTCGGTTTCAATTTCAGCAATTAATTCACCTGATTCTACGTCATCCCCTTCCTTTTTAATCCATTTTGTTAAGGTGCCATGGGTCATGGTTGGTGATAGTGCGGGCATTAGGATTTGAATAGGCATTTATATTTCCTATTTTATAGGTAACAAACAGATTTAACCGCTTCAATAATATTAGCGACTGAAGGTAGTGCTAACTTCTCAAGATTAGCTGCATAAGGCATTGGAACATCGGCGCCAGTCACACGGACGACTGGAGCATCTAAGTCATCAAAAGCTTGCTCCATGGCTACGCTGATAATTTCTGAACCAATGCCACAGCTTGGCCAACCTTCTTCAACTGTAACCAAACGATTAGTTTTCCTGATAGATCGCACAATTGTTTCTGTGTCTAAGGGGCGTAGTGTACGGAGGTTGATAACCTCTGCCTCAATACCATCTTTCGCTAGTATCTCTGAGGCTTCTAAAGCTGTACCAACAGATATAGAGAAAGTTGAAATGGTAACATCTGTTCCAGAACGCTCTATTTTTGCATGACCGATTGGAAGCAAGAAGTCATCAGCAATAGGTACATCAAAGTTTTGTCCATAAAGTATTTCATTTTCTAAAAAAACTACAGGATTGGGATCACGGATAGCTGATTTTAGTAAACCTTTTGCATCTGCAGCAGACCAGGGCGAAACTACCTTTAGTCCGGGGCAATGAGCATACCAAGATGCGTAGCATTGCGAATGTTGGGCACCTACTCGAGAGGCTGCACCATTTGGTCCTCGGAATACTATTGGCACATTCATTTGACCACCAGACATGTAAAGTGTTTTTGCAGCAGAATTTAGTATTTGATCTATTGCCTGTGCCGCAAAATTAAATGTCATAAATTCAATTATGGGCTTGAGGCCTGAAAATGAGGCGCCAATTCCAAGTCCACAAAACCCCTGTTCGGTGATAGGCGTATCTATTACACGCTTTTCTCCAAATTCATTTAACAATCCTTGGCTAACTTTGTAGGCACCTTCGTATTGCGCTACCTCCTCTCCCATTAAGAAAACGTCATTATCAAGGCGCATTTCCTCAGCTATCGCATTTCTGAGTGCTTCTCGTACGGTAATATTCTCTATGGATTGAGAGCCGACTTTTTGCTCTGTATGTTGTGCGGATTCTGTGTCGGATATTTTATGTGGACTTTCTGAAGGTATTGGCTTTAGAGATTCAATATTTTGTTTGTCAGAAAAAAATGAAGTATTTTTATCATCCTCAATAATTATAGCAATTGGCGTATTAACGGAGACATTTTCCGTTCCTTCAGAAACTAAAATTTTGTCAAGAAGTCCCTCGTCTACTGCCTCTATTTCCATTGTTGCTTTATCAGTTTCAATTTCTGCAATGACATCGCCAATAGAAATTTCATCACCTTCTGCCTTTTGCCATTTGATAATTTTTCCTTCGGTCATAGTTGGTGATAATGCGGGCATGAGTACTTGAATAGGCATGATTAAGTGCACACTAAAATATCTGTGTAGAGCTCGGATGCTTCGGGTTCTTTGCTGGATTGAGCAAATTCTGCAGCTTCAGTAACTATCGCCTTAATTTCACGATCAATCTCTTTAAGAAAATTTTCATCTGTTGATTTTTTTTTAAAAAGTTGCTCGCGTAAATTATCAATAGGGTCAGATTCTTTTCGTACCTTAGAGACCTCTTCCTTATCGCGGTATTTGGCAGGGTCTGACATAGAATGGCCCCGATAACGATAGGTCTTCATTTCTAATATATAAGGGCCCTTACCATCTCTGCACCACTTTGCGGCTTTTATTCCTGCTTCTCTTACGGCAAGTACATCCATTCCATCGATTTGCTGGCCCGGAATAGCAAAACTATTTCCTCGACGATAAAGTTCTGTAGTTGATGATGCCCGTTCAATGGATGTGCCCATTCCATAGCGATTATTTTCAATGACGTAAATTATAGGAAGGTTCCATAGTTTTGCCATATTAAAAGATTCATAAATTTGTCCTTGGTTTATGGCTCCATCACCGAAATATACTTGAGCTATACCACCGTCAGCTTTGTATTTATGAGAAAATGCAAGTCCTGTACCTATTGGGACTTGTGCCCCGACAATACCATGGCCGCCGTAAAAATTTTTTTCGCGACTAAACATGTGCATAGACCCCCCCTTGCCTTTAGAGTATCCATCCCGGCGGCCAGTTAGTTCAGCCATTACTCCCTTTGGATCCATATCACAGGCCAACATATGCCCATGATCACGATAAGATGTAATTATTGAATCCTGTTTTTCGGCAGCTGCCATCATACCAATAACGACAGCTTCCTGGCCAATATATAGATGGCAGAAACCGCCAATTAGACCCATGCCATATAGTTGGCCTGCTTTCTCTTCAAATCTACGGATCATCAACATTTGACGATAGTATTTTAATAGCTCTTTGGGAGAGATGGATGTTCTTTGTGTCTTTCGCTTTATAGAATTTTTTGATTTATTTTTTGATTTTAAAGATATTATGGAATTTTTTTTTAAATTTTTAGATTTTTCTACCATTTTTAATATCTCACGGCTAAATTTCTGTCAGTGTAATTAATTAACACTGACATTAGTATACCAATGAGCTAAAAATAGTATAATAACGAGTTAATATCAAGCGAACAAATACTAGTTAATCGATTGTTTTAAAAGATAAAATAAAGGTTAACTTAATATTAGTTAATTTTTATTATGCAGCTTTCTGTGAAATTTTCTCTAAGCTGAAATTACGTTTTTCCATTAACCAAGGCCAGAGACACCCTGTTGTACACATAAGAGAAGTTAATTCTGTCTTGCTGTAAGACGCAAATTTTTCAACTTTTCTAATCCAATGTGACATTGAAGTATAAGAATCCCAATAACACACACGAGCAACACGACCATCTGCCGATTTTTCTGTCTCAAAACCCGTATAGCCTAGTTCATTCGTTGCCATTGCTATAGCAATAGATGCTGTATCAAGAAAGTTTGAATCGCTATCTTT
Organism: Pseudomonadota bacterium; assembly: GCA_036337015.1. GTDB lineage: Bacteria > Pseudomonadota > Alphaproteobacteria > Rhodospirillales > Casp-alpha2 > Casp-alpha2. The sequence continues at coordinate 123,135 of JAYZEZ010000006.1, forward strand.
ATTTTTTTTTGATTTCTTATCAGTTTGATTTGGTGGTGTAACATAAACTACAGTGTAATAAAGTGGTTTCTTAGTTGGTTGAATAATGCTCATGATAAATGCTCCGAAATTTTTTTAATTTTTGAGAAGACACATTTGTTAAACTTTTGAAGGATTTGGTTGAAATTACTATCAGTGGCATCATTTTCAATTAACGAAACTTTAATGCTGCAAGTTTCAGCTAAACCAATCCCAAATTGATGGGTAATTTTATGTTCTCCAACGTTAATCCACATTTCAATATCATCAATATCTCTCCAGTATGAGATTGTTGATTTTTTACCTTTTTTATCTCGAGAGCTATTGAGACCTAAAAAACCTTTTTGTCGCATCGCCAAACTGACCATTCGGTCAGTAGGAGCGATTTCTTCCTTATCTTTAATCCCATATTGTCGTTCGTTAAGAGTAGCCATGTAATATGGTGGATCTAAGCTTTCTACTAGATTTTCCATTAATTTCTCCTTTTGTGTCCTTTAAGAATCACTATGTCATCTTTGTACCCGTAGTTGAGCATCAGCATAGCTCTTTCCTCGAGCAAATCTGGGTCGATGGATCTTGGTTTCATGAGGTTGACGCGATGCTCAATCTCTTGGCGCTCAGAATGAGTGCGTTCCATGATTTTTTTAGCTAATGCTGTTCTTTGTTTAATCTTCCACCAAGCAAGAAGACCTCTATCACCATTAGCAAAATGGTAAGTAAAGTAACTAACAGCTAATACACCTAATAATGGTCCTACGATGAAACGTAGGCGAGCACGAAATTCTTGTAATAAATGCATGGACTGTGGGCCCTGGTTCTCTTTGTTATTTTCTTAATTCACAGTCCCAACCCATATCTATCAATGCATGAAAATTATTAATAAGTAGTTAGCAAAAATACAGAGCTAACTTACTTGATAATTAGTAATAAAAAATTTATTGAAATTTTTTATTATTAGGAAGGTTAGATTCTTAAAATTATACTAAGCCAGCTTAGATATTTATAAGGAAGGTTGTTAGGAGTACACTTAATACCTACTCCTAGCTCCATAACGTACCTTTTACATAAGCTTATTTATTCTTAGTGTTTTATTGGTTCAATATCCCTCTGGGATATTGCAATATTTTTATTCTGTTCTTTGAATTAGATGATAGCCAAAACTTGTTTCTACTACACTGCTAGTTGACCCAATTTCAAGATCAAAGGCGGCTTTTTCAAACTCTGGAACCATTGCTCCTTTTCCAAAAAAACCAAGATCGCCACCATTAGATCCTGAAGGGCAATCTGAATTTTCTCTAGCTAATTCAGCAAAGTCGCTACCTTCTTCTAAATCGCTAATTAAACTTTCGATAGCTTTTAAAGCATCCTCTTTTGAACGCGATTTAATATCGACTAAAATATGTGATGCTCGAATTTCATTAGGCATATGTCGTTCCTTTTTATTTTGTGTTGAAATTGTTAATTTTGATTATCACTATCAACTAATGTAAGAGTTTTTAGCTGGTAAAAACTTATAAATTGTGAGCCTTTGTCTTAATTGCTTCACGTCCAGCGTATTTAGATGCTGGGCCAAGTTCTTCATCTATACGTATTAGCTGATTGTATTTTGCAAGTCGATCTGTGCGACTTAGTGAGCCAGTTTTGATTTGCCCTGCGTTTGTTGCTACAGCAATATCGGAAATTGTTGTATCCTCTGTTTCCCCTGAGCGATGAGAAATTACAGTGTTATAGGATGCTTTTTGTGCCATTTCTATGGTTTGCAGAGTTTCAGTTAAAGTTCCAATCTGATTGACTTTTATAAGTATAGAGTTAGCAACGCCTTTTTTTATACCTTCAGCTAGTCTTTCAGGATTGGTTACGAAAAGGTCATCACCAACTAATTGTACTTTATCTCCTATTGCGTCTGTTAATTCTTTCCAGCCGGCCCAGTCATCCTCATCCAAACCATCTTCAATTGATACGATAGGATATTTGCTCACAAGATTTTCATAATATTTAACCATACCATTGCTATCTAGAGATTTTCCTTCACCAGCAAGCTCATATTTTCCATTTCTGTAAAATTCGCTCGATGCTGAATCTAACCCAAGAACAACGTCGTCACCTGGCCTATATCCTGCCCCCTCTATTGCTTTAAGAATAAAGTCTAGTGCTTCAGTTGCACTTTTTAAACCTGGAGCGAAACCGCCTTCGTCTCCAACATTGGTACTATGATTTTTGTCGGATAGATTCTTTTTTAATGTTTGAAAAATTTCAGAACCGTAACGTATAGCTTCTGCAATATTGTCAGCTCCAATGGGGAGTATCATAAATTCTTGTATATCAATTGGGTTGTCGGCGTGTGCGCCTCCATTAATGATATTCATCATTGGTAGAGGAAGAAGATTGACATGTGTTCCTCCAATGTAACGATAAAGTGGTTGTCCAGATTCTATAGCCGCAGCATTTGCACACGCCAAACTAACGCCAAGTATCGCATTGGCGCCAAGGCGACTTTTATTATCAGTTCCATCTAGGCCTATCATAGTGTGGTCTATCAGAAATTGATCTTCGACATCAAATCCTGATAGCGATTCAAAAATTTCCCTATTTACAGACTCTATCGCAGCTAAAACACCCTTTCCATTGTACCGATCTTTATCTAAATCACGAATTTCAACAGCTTCATACTTACCTGTGGAGGCTCCTGAAGGAACTGCGGCTCTTCCCAGAACACCTGTTTCAAGGGTCACATCCACCTCAACTGTCGGGTTGCCACGGCTATCAATGATCTCGCGGGCAAAAATATCAATAATGGCAGTCATGGAAGCACTCTCCAGTGATTATTCTATTTTAATTGGATTCTTTTTAGCTAGTTGATCAAATTTTTTTAAAGTTGCAACTATCTTTGGTAAATTTTTTAGGGGTATCATATTAGGGCCATCTGATGGAGCTTTATCAGGGTTTTCGTGCGTTTCTAGAAAAATACAAGCAATTCCGATGGATACAGCACTACGTGCTAGAACGGGAGCAAATTCTCGCTGTCCTCCAGAAGAAGTCCCCTTCCCACCAGGTTGTTGAACAGAGTGTGTTGCGTCAAATACTACCGGACAACCAGTCTGTGCCATGATTGGTAGGCTTCTCATATCAGAGACCAAAGTGTTATAGCCAAAACTAGCGCCACGTTCACATACCATAACATTTGGATTTCCAGTATTCTTAACTTTTTCAACTACCTGCTTCATATCCCAAGGTGCCAAAAACTGACCTTTCTTTATATTAATTACTTTTCCGGTATTACCAGCGGCGACTAGTAAATCAGTTTGTCGACATAAAAAGGCAGGAATCTGGAGAACATCTACGACTTCGGCTATAACTTTGCAATGGTTTGGCTCATGAACGTCTGTTATAACGGTTAATCCTGTTTCTTTTTTTATATCTGAAAAAATTTTAAGTGCTTCGTCAATTCCTAGCCCGCGCGAACTACTTGAACTAGTGCGATTAGCTTTGTCGTAAGATGTTTTATAAATCAATCCAATTTCAAGGTCATTAGCCATTTCCGCAAGTGAGCTTGAAATATCTAGAGCGTGGTTTCTACTTTCCATGACACACGGTCCTGCAATCAATACTAAGGGAAGATCATTGCCGATCTTTAGATTGTTAATAGTAATTTGATGTGTCTTTGTCATAGAAGTATATTAAGCCAGTATTAAACCAAACGCGATTGCTGAATAGCGCCAGCAATAAATGAGGTGAACAAGGGGTGAGGGTCGAACGGCTTTGATTTGAGTTCTGGATGAAATTGTACGCCGATAAACCACGGGTGATCAGGTATCTCTATAATTTCTGGCAAAATTCCATCGGGTGACATTCCAGAAAAAAACATACCAGTTTTTTCTAATTTTTTTTGGTAAGTAGTATTAACTTCATAACGATGGCGGTGACGTTCAAGTATTTCCAAATTTTTGTAAATTTTTGATGCTCTACTACCTTCTTTAAGCTTACAAGGATAGGCGCCTAAGCGCATCGTCCCGCCCATATTACCACCAGATTCGCGATGGTGAAGCTCATCACCTTTTAGCCATTCTGTCATCAAACCAACAACTGGATTTTTACAAGAACCAAACTCTGTTGATCCAGCATCGCTGATTTTTGCTAGATTCCTTGCAGTCTCGATGACTGCCATTTGCATACCAAAGCAAATACCAAAATAAGGAACATTGTGTTCTCGAGCAAATCTAGCAGCAGCTATTTTCCCTTCTGACCCACGTTCCCCAAAACCTCCAGGTACCAGAATACCATGCACACCCTCAAGTTCATGGAGCGTATTCCCAGTTTCAAATATTTCTGCGTCTACCCACTGTGTATTGACACGAACATTGTTGGCAATTCCGCCATGGTCGAGGGCTTCAGACAGTGATTTATAAGCATCCATTAAGCCTGTATATTTACCTACAATTGCAATTGAGACTTCGCCTTCAGGCTTAATCACACGACTAGCAATACCTGTCCATTTATTTAGTGCAGGAGTTGGCGCATCAATATCAAAATGATGACAAACTTGTGCATCCAATCCTTCTTCGTGGTAACTTATTGGAACCTTATAAATCGTCTCAACGTCAAGAGCAGTAATTACAGATTCTTCACTAACATTGCAAAATTGTGCAATTTTACGGCGTTCTGATTCTGGTATTGGTCGGTCCGATCGACAAAGTAGAACATCTGGTTGAATGCCAACGCTTAATAACTCCTTTACTGAATGTTGTGTTGGTTTGGTTTTTAACTCACCTGCAGTCGGAATATAGGGGATTAGCGTTAGATGAAGATACATAGTATTTTTCCGGCCAAGGTCATTACGTAGTTGTCTAATTGCTTCTAAAAACGGAAGACCTTCAATATCTCCAACAGTGCCCCCAATCTCGCATAGAACAAAGTCTTCATCACTTAAATTGCTTGTAACGAAATTTTTTAAAGCGTCAGTAATATGTGGTATTACTTGAATTGTGGCACCCAAATAATCACCTCTGCGTTCTTTAGCAATAACATCGGAATAGATTCTTCCTGTAGTTACGTTATCACTTTGCCTTGATGCGACACCTGTAAATCTTTCATAATGTCCAAGATCAAGATCTGTTTCCGCGCCATCATCAGTGACATAAACTTCTCCATGTTGGTATGGAGACATAGTTCCTGGATCAACATTAATATATGGATCAAGTTTACGGAGACGAACGTTAAAACCTCGAGCTTGAAGAAGCGCACCAAGTGCAGCTGATGCAAGACCCTTTCCTAGAGAGGATACCACTCCGCCGGTGATGAATATAAACCGCGTCATGGACGTGTACTTTACACCAAACTTCCAGAATTCAAAATCAAATAGATAAAATTATTACCATAAGCCCATGATTTATTTTCTTAGAGGCTATAAATTCACCGGAAACCTTACTTTGCTAGTGGTACGCTCGGTTCAGATGGCTCAGGTGTTTTTTCGTTTTTTAGAAGCGGTTGATCTATGATCGAGCCTTGATTTTTATTAGTTGATGCAAGAATCGCTAAAGTAAGGCTTGTAACCATAAAAGCAGCTGCAATGAGTGCCGTAGTTCGTGTTAGTAGGTCTGCAGTTGCTCGACTGCTCATAAATCCACCCATACCACTACCAGAGCCTCCTCCCATACCAAGAGCACCTCCCTCACTCCGCTGGAGAAGGATGATGCAGACAAGTGCAATGGCTAGAATCAGGTGGATGACAAGAATGACCGAGGTCATGAGATGTTTGTTCCCTTGCAATTTACAGATATAATTAGTTTCTTTGTTAAATTTTTTAAGTGCTCATGTATTTTTAGTCTTTCTTGACCAAAATGGCTAGACAGAACTTTTTGCAATTTTTAAAAATTCTAATGAGTCAAGACTAGCACTACCAATAAGCCCTCCATCAACATCATCTAATAATAATAAATTTTTTGCATTTTTTGAGTTTAGTGAACCACCATAAAGTATTCTTAGTGTATTCGAGCAATTGTCACCTAATACATTCGTTAATTCAGTTCTAATTAGAGAATGAACGGCCTGAACATGTTCTAATGTAGGCGTTAAACCGGTTCCAATAGCCCAAATTGGTTCATAAGCAATGACCGTATTAGATCCGGTTACTCCTTTAGTAGGAAGTGACTTAGATAATTGATTCTTAATTACTTCAAAAGTGAGTCCATCATCATATTCTTCCCTAGTTTCTCCAATACAGATAATTGGGGTCATTTTAGAGTTATAAACAGCATGCGCTTTTTCTTTTACTTCAGAGTTAGTTTCTCCGTGGTTAATTCTTTGGTCAGCATGGCCAACTATTACATATGAACAGCCAACTTCTGCAACCATTAAGGAGCTGACGTCTCCTGTGTAGGGTCCTTTGTTTTCTGCATGACAATTTTGAGCCCCTAATTTTATATTACTATTAGAGATGATAGTCTCTATTGCACTTAGTAAGGTGAATTGTGGACAAATAACTAAATCAAAATCAGGTTCAGGAATTTTTTTCATGTCGTTTGCTAAAGTTTGAGCTAATTTGAGCCCGTCTTTTTTTAGGCAGTTCATTTTCCAGTTTCCGACAAATAGAGGACGGCGATATTGGGACATGTAATAATTTCCATTTTTGGTGAGATGGTAGAAATTTTAATGGTGTTTATGTACCATAATTTTACGAAAGCTTAAAACTTTGAAAATCCTTGTTGCGGGTAATATGGAGCCCCCGTATGATGCCGCGCGTTTCATTTTTCTTCTAATTAGTATACGTAATCTATCATTAGGATAATTTAATAAACAATTGAGATTTGAACAGCCATGTTATCTGCAATAAGAAATCATACTCAGTCTTTTTTAGTTAAAATCTTAGCAGCCCTTCTTATTGGTAGTTTTGCGATTTGGGGCGTTGAAGATATGTTCAATGTAGCAACTTCTAGTAATTCACCTATTTACGAGATCGGTAACATTGAAGGAGAACAGGTAAAAATTGAAAACGCAGTTAATCGTGAATTAAAAAACCTTCGTCAAATGCTGGGTGACGGTTTTGGAATTGATGAAGCCAAGGCATTAGGTATAGTAGAATTGGTTCTCCAACGTCAAATAAATGATAGCGCGTTTCTAATTGCGTCTCGCAATTTAGGTGTGGAAATTAGTGATCCATTAGTTAGACAGAGAATTAGGCAGAATCAAGCTTTTCAAGGATTAGGGGGATTTGATAGAAACCGTTTTGAACAGGTTCTAAGAAGTAATTCTATTTCAGAAGGCGAATATATCATAGAAACAAGAAACCAAATGAGCCGTAATCAAATTCTTGATAGCTTTTCTTCTGATACGATTCCTGTCGATTTTGTTAAAAAAATATTTATGCATCGTCATGAAAAACGAAATATAGAAACGATTTTTATTTCAGATGACCATCAGAAAGATATACCTGATCCGAGTGATGATTCATTGATTAAATTCCATAAAGATCACTCACTTAAATTTACTTCTCCTGAATTTCGTTCAGTTTCCGTTATACATCTTAAAGCTTCTGATTTGTTAGAGAAAGTATCTGTTACAGATGTAGAACTCAAAGAAGCTTATGAAGCTCGTGAAGATGAGTTTTTAAAAAGTGAAATGCGTCAAGTAAAACAGATGATATTTGCCGATCTAAAAGATGCGCAAAAAGCCGTAGAATCTTTAGCTCAAGGTCAAAGCTTTGCTTTAGTGGCAAAAAAACTTGCAAATATGGATGAAAGTTCCATCGATCTTGGAAAAATCAGTTATGCCCATATGCCATTTCCTAAATTAGCTGATGTTGTCTTTGCTTTAAAACCAGGCGTAATCAGTTCTCCACAAAAAAGTTTATTAGGTTGGCATTTATTTAAAGTTGAAAAAATTGAGCCTGAGGAGTTAAAAACTTTAGATGAAGTTAAGAGCAACTTACTTAAAGCCGTTACACATGAAAAAGCTATAGACAGTTTGTATGAATTAGCTAACCAACTTGAGGACACTTTAGGGGGTGGCTCATCATTAGAAGAATCTGCAAACAAATTGAATTTAAAAGTTTTTAGGATACCCTCAATTAATAGTAACGGTAAATCAAAGGAAGGTAATCTTATTAAAAACATTCCTGCTGGAAACTTTTTGGAGAGTGTTTTTTCAACAGATGAAGGTTCAGAAAGTCAACTTGTAGAAGCTGGCGATGATGGATATTTTATACTTAGGGTTGACGGAATTACAGCACCTTTTTTAAAGCCCCTAAAAACAGTTAAGCTTGAGGTAAGTAATCTTTGGAAAGACAGTAGGCGCGCAAAAAAAGCAGAGCTTGTTGCCAAAAAAATTATTGAACGTATTAATGCGGGTGAAAAAATTTCAGTAATCGCTAATGAGCTAGATACTAAATTAAGCATCATGAAAAACTTAGTTCGCCATCCAATTAAAGGTGGTGAAAAAATACCCCAAGCTTTACTCAGCCAAATATTTGAACTCTCTTCAGGAAAGGCAAGTATGTCTAGAAACGGTAAAGGTTTTACTATTGCTAGCTTAAAGGAAGTCATAGCTGTTAATTTAGTTTCTGATAAGACTGGTATTAATGATTTATCTGGCCAACTAAGTGAAACATTTAATAGGGATATTCACTCGCAATTAGCAAATGCCTTACGTGAACGTTTTGGTGTTAAAATTAATCGTGAAGCTGTTTCAAACTTATTTTCTGGTGCGACAGATCGTCGGCTGCGCTGAGCTTGCTTGTGAAAATTATCCCAGAATTTGCAAACTTTCTAGAAGTCTATGGAAAAAATGGATCAGGAAAGCCGCAAGTAGTTTGGACAAAGCTGATAGCTGATCTGGATACACCAGTATCAGCGATGTTAAAATTAGCACATGAGCAGCCTAATTCCTTTTTATTGGAATCTGTTGAAGGAGGAACTAATCGTGGTCGTTATTCCTTTATTGGATTGCGCCCTGATTTGATTTGGCGTTGTTTTGGAAAAAAAGCTGAAATTAATCGTAATGCAATAGAATCACCAGATGACTTCACGCCCTGCCCTATCGCTGAAGCTTCAAATGTTATTTCATCACTTCGATCGATAGTGAATGAGTCTAGAATTGACGTTCCTTACGATCTTCCTCCTATGGCCTCAGGCCTTGTCGGATACTTATCATATGATATGGTTAGATTAATAGAAGAAATTCCCGATGAAAATCCTGATGTAATCGGTGTGCCAGATAGTGTATTTCTTAGGCCAACGGTTATGGCTGTATTCGATTCACTTGAAGATTCGGTTACTGTTATAACCCCTGTTTGGCCAGAATCATCTAGTAGTGCTAAGGCTTCATATAATACAGCAAAGGAACGTTTGACAGAAGTTGTAGATAAGCTTTGTACAGAAGTATCTCCTGATCCCCCAAAATTATCTTTAGACCACAACTTGCCAGAGCCAAAGCCTAATATGTCCCGGGAGGAATTTTGTGGAATGGTTAGGAAAGCAGTTGAGTACATAAATGCGGGTGACGCGTTTCAGGTTGTTCCTTCTCAACGGTTCAAGTTGCCGTTCGCCTTGCCTCCCTTTTCATTTTATCGTTCTCTCCGTAGACTTAACCCTTCTCCATTCTTATTTTATCTTAATTTTGGTAACTTCTCAGTTGTTGGTTCCAGTCCTGAAATACTAGTTAGGGTTCGTGATGGAAAAATTACGTTAAGGCCATTGGCAGGCACTCGCAAACGGGGGGCATCTTTAGAGCAGGATAAAGCTTTAGCAGAGGAGCTTCTTGCAGACCCTAAAGAGTTAGCAGAACATTTGATGCTACTAGATCTTGGGCGTAACGATGTTGGTAGAATTGCAAATGTTGGAACTGTTAACGTGACCGAACAATTTACAATTGAATACTATTCTCATGTTATGCATATAGCCTCTAATGTAACAGGAGAAATAGATCATAGCTTTGATGCAATAGATGCTCTTATGGCAGGTTTCCCTGCAGGAACCGTTTCTGGTGCACCAAAAGTCCGTGCTATGGAAATTATAGAAGAGCTGGAACCTGAGCGTAGAGGAGTTTATTCTGGTTGTATTGGGTATTTTGGCGCTAATGGTGATATGGATACATGTATTGCCCTAAGAACAGCAGTCATTAAGGACAAAATTTTATATATCCAGGCAGGTGGCGGAGTCGTTGCAGATAGCAATCCTGAAGATGAATATCAGGAAAGTTGTAATAAGGCACAAGCCTTAATTCGTGCAGCACAGGAAGCTGTGAAGTCAGCATTAGGTAAAATTTAATTAGATCAGGTATTGTTAAAGTTTTATTTGTTTCCTAAATTTAATGGATTACTAATATTATTAATTTTAAGGATACTTGACCAACTTTGATAATGGGACCAATTGTAGGTCCTTGCTTTCTAAAGTGTTGAGCCAAGGTTTGATTTCACGAAGTGTATTATCCTTAGGATGTCCTATAGCTACTGCATAACCAGTTTTATGAGCTAATTTTTCTACTTGAACGAGCATTTTTTTTATTTCTTTAGTTTCATCTATATGGTCAATAAAAATATTTCTTACAATGAAGGGTACATTCGCTTCAATAGCTGCTCTTCTTGCAACAGAATGACTAGATGTTTTTGAATCAAGAAATATGAGGTTATGTTTTTTTAACTCTCTCATAAAAATTCTAATACTTTCCAGATCTGCAGTAAATCTGCTGCCCATATGGTTGTTGATTCCTACATAGCCACTAAACTGAGTTAGGTTCCATTGAATAGCAGCTTCCAATTCTTTCCTTGGAAGACCTGTTAGTAGAACATTTGGCCCTGGATCAATATTGTTGCTACGAGGTTCCATAGGCATATGCATCCATAATTCATGCCCAGCTCTTAGAGCGTTTTTTGTCTGTTCTTTGAGTTTAGGTGCATAGGTTATGAATGATAATGATAAGGGACCCCGTAATTCTATAATTTCTTTAGTTCTGAATAAATCAATACCTAAGTCATCAAATACAATAGCAATTTTTGGAGTCAATTTGACCTCTTTTACATCAAATGAATTAATGTTTTTGGTCAATTTTTTACCCGTTTCTTCCTTTAATTTCGGCCTAGTTTTTGTTTTTTTTGTTAAAGATGAATTAGGCAATGCGATATGATTATTTGTAACCCGATTTTTATTTGGTCCTTTCTTAATGATATTGTTATTAGGCGTTTCTTTTCTATGATTAGATTGGGGATGTAGTTTTGGTAAATTGATATTAATCGCTTGCCTACTGTTAGGATTGTTTGCCCAATCTCCTGATAAAAACCCAAGTCCATAACCGATGCCTATACCAACGATGGCTAAAAATAAAAAAAGTATTGACCACCTTGTTGTTTTTGAGAGTTTTAAATTGAAATCTACAAGCTTGTATTTTTCTTTGCCGTTGGTATCCACTAGCTTTAATTCCTGCTAATTATTAAAAAATAACGGCGATATTGATTTTCTGCTTACGATTTTTATAGATAGGTTAGTTATAGTAAGCAGTATTGATTTGATCATTTGTAGTATAGATTATAAATAATTTTTTCGTCATTTTAAGTTGATTTTGATGCTTGAAAGCGACGCAGAGCAAGTGAGTTTAAAATAACAAAAATACTTGAGAGACTCATAGCTCCAGCTGCAAATGCTGGGTTTAAAAGTATACCTTGAAAAGGAAATAAAGCACCTGCAGCAATAGGAATTAATGCTAAATTATAAGCATAGGCCCAAAAGAAGTTAAGACGAATAGTTGTCATAGTTTGACGTGAAAGACGTATTGCATTTACTAAGCTAGTTAGATTTCCATTAGTCAAAACTATATCGCCAGTCTCTATTGCGATATTTGTTCCAGAACCAATGGCTATTCCAATATCTGCTTGAGCTAAAGCTGGAGCATCATTTATACCATCACCAACGAAAGCTACTTTTCTACCAATAATCTGTAAACGCTTAACTTCTTCTGCCTTTTGTTTGGGTGAAACCTCAGAATGGATAATTGGTATTTCAATTTCATTTGCGATCGATTGAGCCGTTAATTCTTTGTCTCCTGTTACCATAATCGTATCAAGCCCTATTTCTTTTAGATCAATTAGGGCTGATTTGCTGTCACTTTTCAATGTGTCTGTAACAGCTATTAAAACGGCTAACCGTCCATCAATTACACCATATAGTGGTGAAATTCCCTTTTCTATTAATTCTTTAGTTTGGTTAGAAAACACGTTTAAATTAACATTAAGTTTTTTCATGAAGCGATCCGAACCTACTTGGATAGAGTGACCTTCTACTTGAGCATCAATTCCAAGTCCTATTTTGGAATTACACAATTTTGCAGATGGGATATCTAAACTTTTCTTTCGGGCAGAAAGTACTATTGCCTTTGCGACCGGGTGTTCGCTTAAGGTTTCTGCAGCCGCTATTAAACGTAGAAAGTCGTTTTCTTTTAATTCATCTATAGTGATGAAATGTGTTAATTGGGGTAAGCCATTTGTTATGGTGCCAGTCTTGTCGAGTAATACAGTGTCAATCTTAGCTAGAGTTTCAAGGTCTTCCCCTTTTCTAAATAACACACCAACTTCTGCTCCACGTCCTGTTCCAACAATTATAGCTGTTGGCGCTGCCAGGCCAATTGCGCAAGGACAAGCTATTAGTAGTACAGAAACAGAAGTTATAAACGCATAGTTTAGTGTTGGAGTTGGCCCTAGGAATTGCCATATAGAAAAGGTAAGAATTGCTAGGCCAATAACTATTGGTACAAAGATTGATGCAATTTTGTCAGCAATCTTTTGAATTGGAATTTTTGAGCTTTGTGCCGTTTCTACCATCCTTATTATATGGCTAAGTATTGATTCACTGCTGACACTTTGTGCGCGAAACAAGAAGGTATTACTTTTATTTATCGTTCCACCAGTTACAATGGAACCTGGACTTTTTTCTACTGGAATGGCTTCACCTGAGATCATTGATTCATCAACAAAACTTGAGCCTTCCACTAAAATACCATCAACTGCGATACATTCTCCGGGATGAACGCAGATTAAGTCATCAATAACTACAGTTTCTATTGGAATTTTTGTTTCTATACCTTCTTTAATCACACGTGCACTTTTAGGCTGTAATTTTTCTAAATTTTTAATGGCTTGCGTTGTTCGTCCTTTGGCAAGCATTTCTATGTAACGCCCAGTGAGTATTAAAGTAATAATAATACCTGAAGCTTCAAAATAACTGTTGATAGTGCCAATTGGAAATAATCCTGGTGAAAATAGTGCGATTAGAGAATAAAAATATGCAGCAGAGACGCCAATTATTATTAACGAGTTCATCCCGGGATTCAGGTGTTTCAACTCTACCCACCCGGCTTTAAAAAACTGTTGCCCCAAAATGAAAACTATAGGGGTCGCAAGAATTAATTCGATCAAAACCCATTGTTTTTGGGCGTATAGGCCTATCATCGCATTATTTAAACTGGGGAACATTTTTGCCATAGAAATAATGAACAAGGGTATTGTTAAAGTTGCTGCGACAAAAACTTTAAGTCGTAATGTCTTTATTTCTTCCGTAAGTGTTTTTCTCTCTATTTTTTTAGAGTGGTTTGTACTTTTATTGGGGATGCTAAATCCACTATTGATTATGACTTCGGATAATTCTTTGGGGCTTATTATATCAGGATTAAAGTCAAGGCTGACTTTTTCTGTAATAAAGTTGACATTAACATTTTGTACACTGTCTAATTTTTCAAAAGCGATTTCTAGACGTTCCACGCATGAAGAACATGTCATGCCTTTGACTTCTATTGATATAGGTCTCAAGGTATCAAGCTTATTCGCTTCGTTAATGTTGGTCAGGGTGTTCATATTCAGAGCAATACAAGATCATTTCGTAATTCGGTTGTTAAATAAATTCTTATTTATGTTTATTGTCTTTAATACATAGCTATGCTTATCGTTTATAATAAAGGTATATATTTTTATTCAAATTAATTAACTTGCTTATAGACATTAGCTGAAAACGACGGGTCATTGAAATGTTTTTGCTTATAGATAATTATGATAGTTTTACCTACAATCTACGCCATTATCTAGGAGAGTTAGGCGCTGAGGTTGAGGTGTGCCGAAATGATGCTATCACAGTAGATGATATACAATCGATGAGCTTGGAAGGTTTGGTGATCTCGCCAGGACCTTGCGATCCAGATCGTGCTGGAATTTGTCTTGAGCTAATTGAAAAGGTTAAAGATGAAATGCCAATACTTGGTGTTTGTCTGGGGCATCAATGTATAGGTCAAGTTTTTGGAGGGAAGATTGTTTTAGCGCCAAAACCCATGCATGGAAAGGTAAGTGATATTTTTCATCAAAGTGATGGCTTAATGAACGGAATTCCAAGTCCTTTTCGGGCTACACGTTATCACTCCTTAGCTATAGAACCTGGAACCCTGCCAAGTTTTCTATCGGTTATGGCCACGAGTGAGGATGGCGTCATACAAGGTATATCACATAAAGAACTTCCTATTTTTGGAGTTCAATTTCACCCTGAAAGCATCGCATCAGAACATGGTCATAAATTAATTCAAAATTTTTTAGATATCGTAAAAGCTAGACCGGGCAATAGGAAGGTAGCATGAGTGATACATTAAAACCATTACTTGCCAAATTAGCTGATGGAATCAATCTGGATATTGAAGAAGCTGAGAAGGCTTTTAAAATAATTATGTCAGGAGATGCTACCGAAGCTCAAATTGGAGCATTTCTTATGGCTCTTAGAATACGTGGCGAAACCATTGACGAGATTACAGGTGCAGTTCTCGCTATGCGTTCAAAGGCTTTGCCGGCTAAGGCTCCACCAAATTCTATCGATGTTGTTGGCACAGGTGGTGATGGATCAGGTACTTTCAATATTTCTACTGCTGCAGCTATAGTTGTAGCGTCCTGTGGAGTCTCAGTAGCAAAGCATGGAAATCGTGCTTTATCTTCAAAATCAGGTGCTGCTGATGTTTTAAGCGAATTAGGAGTTAATATTGATGCTGACTTGTCATTGGTCGAAAGCTCTATTCGTGAAATTGGCATAGGTTTTTTGATGGCGCCTAGGCATCACACAGCGATGAAATTTGTTGGCCCTTCACGAGTACAAATGGGAGTGCGTACTATTTTTAATATTTTAGGACCTCTTTCAAACCCTGCTGGAGTTACTCGACAATTTACCGGTGTGTTTTCTTTAACTTGGGTTAAACCAATGGCTGAGGTCTTGAAGAATCTTAATTGTGAGGTTTCTTGGGTGGTGCATGGTTCAGATGGACTAGATGAATTAACCACTACAGGCATCTCGCATGTAGCGCAATTAAAAGATAATAAAATTAAAACTTTTCAGGTATCTCCAGAAGATGCAGGGATTAAAGTCTCTAAACCTGAAGATTTGAAAGGTGGTGATGCAAAATTTAATGCAAAAGCACTTTCAGCCTTGTTAGATGGTGAACCAGGACCATACCGTGATATTGTTATCTACAATGCTGCAGGTGCATTAATTGTTGCTGGGAAAACTGATAATTTAAAGTCTGGGGCTGCTATAGCCGCAGCTGCCATTGATGATGGTAAATCTAGAGCAGTACTTGATAATTGGATTTCTATAACCAACGCTGACAAGCAGAAATGATTGATATTCTTAAACGAATTTGTCGTGAAAAAAGAAATCATGTAGCTGTTTGCCGAAAGCGTAAGTCACTTGAAAGTCAAGAGCTAGCAATAAAGGAGGCCCCTTCTACACGAGGATTCCATTCTTCTCTTAACGCTGCTGTCGAGGCGGGGAATTATGGTTTAATTGCTGAAGTTAAAAAAGCTTCACCTTCAAAAGGATTGATTCGTAAAGATTTTGATCCTGCATCTCTTGCTCGGGAATATGAGGCTGGTGGAGCTACATGTATTTCCGTACTTACTGATGTACCTTTTTTTCAAGGAAGTGATTTAAATTTGATAGATGCTCGAGCATCTACTAGTCTTCCCATTCTTCGAAAAGACTTTATGCTAGATCCATACCAAATAATCGAATCCCGAGCATTAGGAGCTGATTGTGTTTTATTAATCATGGCAGTTCTAGATGATGGACAGGCTAATGAACTGGAAAAAGCTGCTAATAGTGTTGAGCTTGATGTGTTAGTTGAAGTTCATGATTTTGATGAATTGGATCGTGCTTTAAGTTTGAAAACTAAATTAATAGGGATCAACAATCGTGATCTTAAGACTTTCGAAGTGGATTTAAAGACAACAGAAAATTTGTTATCAGTTATACCAAAAGATTACACCGTCGTAAGCGAGAGCGGTTTTAAGACGCCTAATGACTTGGCAAGGTTATCTAAATCAGGAGTTAATTGCTTTTTAATTGGCGAAACCTTAATGCGAAGCGATAATGTTGAGGCTGTGACTCGATTTTTTTTAACTCAGCAAAAAACAGAGAGTATTGGAATTTAAACTATGACTGAATTTACCCATCTGGATGATGAAGGAAATGCGGTTATGGTAGATGTTTCCGCGAAAGAGAATACAAAGCGTTTTGCAACAGCTAAGGGGGCTGTGTTAATGGCGCCCAAGACTCTAGAGTTAATTAAAGATGGTCGTTTAAAAAAAGGTGATGTTCTTTCAGTCGCACAACTTGCCGGTATAATGGCGGCCAAAAAGACGTCTGAGTTAGTTCCCCTTTGTCATCCACTCGGACTTTCCTCAGTCCAAGTGAATCTTAACTGTGATTTAGAGACTTCATCTGTAAATATTACTGCTACCTGTAAATTGACTGGGAAAACAGGTGTAGAAATGGAGGCCTTAACTGCGGTTACCGTTTCTGCATTAACTGTTTATGATATGTGTAAATCTGTTGATCGAAGCATGCAATTGAGTGATATTCGGTTAGTGCATAAGTCTGGTGGAAAGTCAGGCGTTTATAAGTCTGATTGATTTAACATCGGTTATGAGTAAATCAAATAAAAACTTAATTTCTGTTGCGGAAGCTATAGCAAAAGTTTCAAGCGGTGTGAAATTAGTTTCGAATGAAAACGTTGCCCTATCTGAGGGCTTAGGAAGAGTGCTAGCAACTGATGTAAAGTCTCGTTTAACCCATCCTCCAGTTGATGTTTCGGCAATGGACGGATATGCAGTTTCAGAGAAAGATCTGTTAAATATACCAGTTACTTTAAAACAAGTGGGGATTTCCGCAGCTGGTTCTGGATTTAAAGGTAATTTAGGTAGTGGTGAGACAGTGCGTATATTTACTGGGGCTCCATTACCCTCAGGTGCAGATACAATAATAATCCAAGAAGACGTCGATTCAGATAAAGATGACATAACGATAAAAAAGGGCTCTTCTAGGGGGAATTTTGTACGTTCGGCTGGCCTGGATTTTTATAAAGGAGATGTACTGCTTAAGTCAGGACGTATCATAACAGCTAGGGATCTAGGACTAGTTGCCGCTATGAATGTCCCATGGCTAGTCGTTCGAAGACGCCCACGTATTGCTTATACTGCGACTGGTGATGAGGTTGTTATGCCAGGTGACCCTTTGGGAGCTGATCAAATTATTAGTTCTAATAGTGTTGCACTTGGTGCCTATATTGAGACATTAGGCGGCGTACCAATTGATCTAGGTATAGCGCGTGATAACGAAGAGTCACTCCAAGCTGTATTTAATGGAGCAAAAGGTGTTGATTTATTAGTAACGATGGGTGGTGCATCGGTAGGTGACTACGACTTTGTGCGTAATGTACTCAATGATAATGGTATGAAGTTGAGCTTTTATAAAGTTGCCATGCGTCCAGGCAAACCTTTAATTTTTGGTCATTTGGATGGTGTTCCAGTTCTAGGTTTGCCTGGTAATCCAGTATCTGCTGGTGTGACATCGGCGATTTTTCTAAAGGCAGCAATTTCTTCAATGCTTGGTTTAAAATACGAATCAAATTTTCCTGCAACAGCACTGCTAGGACGCGACCTGGAAGCCAATGACTTTCGCCAAGATTATCTTCGCTCTACACTCTCCAATGATAAGGATGGTAATTTAATAGTAACTCCTTTTGAACATCAAGATAGTGCGATGTTGGAACGACTAGCTAAAGCAGATTGTCTAGTTGTGCGCCCTCCCGAAGCTCCTGCTGCCGTTATAGGTGAAAGGGTGGAAATCATTCTTCTTGGAAAAAGTATGATTGCTTTTTAAAAAGACGTTTTAATTTTCATATTTTCTCTTGACGCAAACAGTGAACTAAAATAGAACATACGCGAACGTTTTTCTTTTGTTCTATATTTTGTATAGTGATTTATTTTAACTACTAAACAGGCTAATACCATGCTTTCTCCTCAAAATAATCTAAAAAGTTTTTAATAATGTTAACGAATAAGCAATACGAACTTTTGCTTTATCTTGACGGTCAACTTAAAAAGCATGGCATTTCTCCATCTTTTGAGGAAATGAAAAAAGCTCTTGGATTGAAATCAAAATCTGGAATACATCGATTGATAACTGGGCTTGAAGAACGTAATTTTATTCGTCGCTTACCACATAGGGCACGTGCTATTGAAGTTAAACGTCTCCCTGATAACTTTGAGTTGCAGAGTAAATCAAAAAGAAGCTTTAAACCGAACGTCATTGAAGGAGATTTTAAGCTTCCTGGCGCAGTTTCCTTGCAAAATTGTGATACTGTAAATTTGCCTTTGTACGGTCGTATAGCAGCGGGAACTCCAATTGAAGCCCTTCGCGATCATTCAAATAAAATAGATGTACCCGCTACTCTTCTTGGTAAGGGCGAACACTATGCACTAGAAGTTGATGGTGACTCAATGATTGATGCAGGTATAAATAATGGAGATACCATTATAATTCGACGGTCTGAAACTGCAGAAAATGGATCTATTGTTGTGGCTCTTGTTAATGACACAGAGGTAACCCTAAAAAGATTGAGGCGTAAGGGTGATTCTATTGCACTAGAACCAGCTAATACTTCTTTCGAAACACGAATTTTTGGACCAGACCAAGTAAAAGTGCAAGGTAATTTGGTTGGTTTAATACGAAAGTACTAATTGCTCATTTAACTTTAGAAGTAAGTCAGCAATCGTAAATTACGGCATTAGGAAGTTTCAAGGAACTTCCTAAACTCACTATATTAATTTTTAGGCTTGATTAACAAACAATCCACCTTTCGCTTTGCAAGGGCTTTACAAAGCTCTCTGGCTTTACTCTCGTTAGAAAAAGAGCCTGCACGAAGTCGATAAAATGTACCCCCTTTAGATCCTAAATCTACTTTTTTAATCGTTATAGATAAACGGCCTAATAAGTCTAAATGCCTACTCTTTAAGCGCTCCCACTCTTCGCTAGCAAGCTTGGATGAACGAGTAGCAGAAAGTTGCACCTGGAATTCTTGTCCCCGGGTTTCTACAGTGCTTTTAATTGGCAATGTTTCAGAAATAATTTTTGATTCTTTTTGTTCCGATTTGGTGTCTTTTTTAGGATTCGTATTACTTACAATAATTTGTCCAATAGATAATAATTTCTGTTTTAAGAACAACTTTTTAAAGCTAAGAGAATCATCATCTTTGAAGTTAAAATTTCCTATCTGTAGGGGCACCAAGTGAATTTCAGCCCATTTTAATTTTCCGACCCGAATGGCTTCTATGCAAAAAAGATCTATGGTTTTTCCATTATAGATGATTTTATCAATTCTGACTTTTTCAAGAAAATCATCAGCTTTGAAAGTCCAAATGTTATTTGTACTATTATAAATCTTCATAATGTACGGGTTTTTAATATTTAACTTTATTTTTTTAGGACTTATCCCAGATTTCCTTTTAAAAATCTGGATACGGTTTGCTTTTTTCCAATTTAGCTCCTGTAGATTTGGTTGCATTGATGTATTGCAACTATTGTTATCAGCTTTTTTAGGTCCTTCTCCAAAATTATATGCTAGAGACGGTATGGAATTCCAATCAGGTATTATAGGCGTATCACAAGAGCTAATTATGAATAGTGACACTAGGAAGAATATTCGTTTTGTTATCATTTAATACCCTCAGTACACATAGAAATGCTACAATTAGTATGATAATCCTTTTCCACTTATAGTATCAATTTCAAAAACTGCGATTAGTTATGAATGTTATTACTCGTTTTGCACCTTCACCCACTGGTTTCTTGCACATAGGTGGTGCGCGTACAGCACTTTATAACTGGCTTTTTGCCAAACACCATGCTGAATATGGTGCCGGCGGACGTTTTTTATTGCGTATAGAAGATACAGATCGCAAACGTTCTACAAAAGAAGCCGTTACTGCTATTTTTGATGGCTTAAATTGGTTGGGTCTGGACTGGTGTGATGAGGTTGTTTCTCAGTTCTCTAATTCCAACCGTCATATAGAAATAGCCGAACGCTTACTTTCTGAAGGAAAAGCGTATAAATGTTATTGCTCTCCGGAAGAGCTTGAAAAAATGAGAAATAAGGCTCGTCAAGAAGGTCGTTCATTACTTTATGATGGACGTTGGCGCAATCGTGATCCAAGTGATGCTCCTAAAGGTGTTGCTCCAGTTATACGCATGAAAGCAACAAAGGATGGAGAGACAATCATACATGATCTGGTTCAAGGAGACGTTAAAGTAGCTAATAATCAACTTGACGATATGATACTTTTGCGCGCTGATGGGACTCCAACATACATGCTAGCTGTGGTTGTAGACGATCATGATATGGGCATTAGTCATGTTATTCGAGGCGATGATCATTTGACCAATGCTTTTCGACAATCTCAAATTTATAGTTTATTGGAATGGGATCCCCCGGAATTTGCTCATATTCCTTTAATACATGGAGAAGACGGTACTAAAATGTCAAAAAGACATGGTGCAATTGGTGTTGAAGCATATCGTGAAATGGGATTTACACCTGATGCGCTTTGTAATTATTTACTAAGACTTGGATGGAGCCATGGAAATGATGAAATTATAAATCGAAAACACGCCATTGAATGGTTTAATCTAGAAAATATTGGTCGAGGCGCTTCTCGATTTGATATTGATAAATTAACAAGTTTAAACGGTCACTATATACGTCAGACAAAAGATGAGGAGCTAATAGATCTGATAATGCCTTCTTTGGAAAGCTATTATGGTGATAAATTATCAAAAGACTGTAGAAATCGTCTTAAACTGGGAATTTCTGGACTTAAACAGCGTGCAAAAACTGTAACTGAATTAATCAAGAATGCAGAGATTTACGCAAGGCTAAGACCTTTTAAACTTGATCAAGAAGCAAAAAGAATGATTGTGGGTGATGGCAAGCAACACCTTGTTAATATAAGACAGTTAATTGTTGGATTAGAAGAATGGGATGCTCAAAATCTTCAAGAAATTATAAGAACATATTCAGAAAATTGTGGGTCAAAACTGGGTATAGTTGTTCAACCACTTCGAGCAGCTTTGAGCGGTCGTAATATTTCACCAAGTTTGTTTGAAGTTATGGAGATTATTGGACGTGATGAAACCCTTGCTAGAATTGATGATATTATAAAAAAATGATAGAAAGGTTTTTTTAAGTAACTTGTATAAGTAAAAAAGAGCTATCACTTATAATCCTAAAAAAACTAGGGTGAATCTTAACAAGAGGTATTATTAACTATGAGTGCTAAAGAAAGGAAAAATATTCAAGATTCATTTTCTCTAGTTAATGATCGATCAGGACAATCATTTAAACTTCCAGTAATTAAAGGTGTTCTAGGGCCTGATGTAATAGATGTGCGGGACCTTTATGCTAAAACTGGATGTTTCACTTTTGATCCAGGATTTACTTCAACTGGAAGTTGTGAATCTAAGATTACCTATATTGATGGTGAAAAAGGTATTTTGCAGTATCGTGGTTATCCTATAGATGTGCTTGCTGAAAAGTCAGATTTTGCGGAAGTAAGTTATTTATTAATTTATGGAGAACTTCCAACATCACAACAAAAAGAAAAATTTGAAAGTAGTATCACTTATCACACGATGCTGCATGAACAGTTAAACTATTTAATTCGTGGTTTTAGACGAGATTCGCATCCTATGGCAATGATGTGTGGAATTGTGGGGGCACTTTCCGCATTTTATCATGATAGTATAGATATAAAAGATCCAAAACATCGAATGGTAGCTTCATATCGTCTAGTAGCAAAAATGCCGACTATTGCTGCCGCCTCTTACAAGTATACTATTGGAAAACCATTCATGTATCCCAGAAATGATCTAAATTACTCTGAAAACTTTTTGTACATGATGTTTGGTAACCCTTGTGAAGATTATCTGATTAGCGGGACCTTATCTAAAGCGCTTGATAAGATATTAATCCTACATGCCGATCATGAACAAAATGCCTCTACTTCAACCGTCCGTTTGGCAGGATCTAGCGGAGCAAACCCATTTGCTTGCGTTGCAGCCGGCATTGCATCTTTGTGGGGCCCAGCTCATGGGGGTGCTAACGAGGCAGTATTGGAAATGCTTACTGAGATTGAAGATGTTAAAAATATTCCTAAATTTATCAAACGAGCTAAAGATAAGGATGATCCTTTTAGGCTTATGGGATTTGGGCATCGAGTTTACAAGAATTTTGATCCTCGGGCTAAAGTTTTAGAAAAAACAGCTCATGAGGTTCTTGATGAACTTGGAATTAATGATGAACCGCTATTAGACATTGCGGTGGAATTAGAACGAATAGCACTAGAAGACGATTATTTTATTTCTAAAAAATTATATCCTAATGTAGACTTTTATTCCGGTATCATACTTAAGGCTATGGGGATCCCAACAAATATGTTTACTGTTCTTTTTTCCGTTGCTCGTACGGTTGGATGGGTAGCTCAATGGAATGAAATGATTGAGGATCCCATGCAAAAAATTGGCCGTCCAAGGCAATTGTTTATGGGCTTTGAAGAACGCCAATATCTACCTTTGCACGAACGTAAATGAATTTTTAATTTAAATTCCGTTTATTTATTTATAATATTTACAATTGTATCAGCCGCTAGTTCAGCCGACTTATATTCCCCTACCCTTAGCTCCTTTAACGCTTTCTCGTATGCAATAATTTGTTTATTTCGTAGTTCTCGATCTTTAAGTAGAATCCCCATACTCTTTGCTAAAGAAATAGCATTACAGTCATTTTGTATGAATTCCGGGATCTCTTCAGAATTTAGTATAATGTTAACTAAGTGAACAAAACGTACTTTTACAAGCCAGCGTGCAAAAAACCATGTAAGGGGATTCAATTTATATGCGATTATTGCTGGTGTACGTGATAGTGCAAGCTCTAAAGCAACGGTGCCCGATGCTGCTAACGCTATATTAGCTGCCGAGAAAGCATTAAACTTCTCATTTTCATTATCTACTACCAGGACTGATTGCTTCCATTTCCTACTTAAATTCCTAACCTGATCAGCTAGTACGGGTAGAGTGGGTACAATGATATGGAGGTTTGGTATTTCACTTTTTAAAAGGTGAATTGCTTCTCCAAAAATTTTCTCATGGCGTAAAATTTCGCCATTACGACTTCCTAGCAAAACAACAATGACAATATCTGTCATGGGTATGGAATGACGTTTTCGGAATGCCTCTCCGTTACCAAAAGAAGCATTGCTCTCAATAACAGAATGGCCGACAAAAGTAGTTGGTAATCCTTCGGCTTCAAATAAAGGCGGTTCAAATGGTAGTAAGCTTAATAAGTGGTCAAAAGTTTCAGCGGTCTTTGCAGCTCGTTTTGGTCTCCAGGCCCATACTGATGGTGCGACGTAATGAATTAATTTAATTCCCTTGTTTTTTAATCTTTTGGCCACACGAAAATTAAAACCAGGTGAATCTATCGTAATAACTGCTTTTGGTTTTAAGTGAATAATTTGATCTGTAGTTTTTTTTATGTGTCTAGTCATTAATGGAATGCGTGGAAGTATTTCAAATAATCCCATAATGGATAGATCTGTCATTGGGATAAGACTTTTAAGACCTTGTTTCTGCATCGTATCCCCACCAATCCCTGCAAATGAAATGTTATTTTTGGTTTTAACTTTTAGTGATTTCATAAGCCTTCCTCCAAGAATGTCACCGGAAGGTTCACCTGCAATAAGAAAAATTAGCGGTGCGATTGGAGGTGCCTTTACACCCTTTATGAACAATCCATGAGTATTAGCAGCTTGGGTAATTGTTTTGGAATCGAGAACTAATGTGTTTTTTGCTTCGATCGCAATCCCTTTTAAACCAGCTTGAGCAATCGCTTCAATGGTTTTCAGTCCAATGGTTGGCAGGTCAGCACGACGTTCTTGATCAGGTTTCTTTACTTTTACCAAAACCCCATCAGAGTTTTTCAGTCGGAGAGTTCTAGCCTTCTTTAACATGGCATCAGTGCCAAGAGTATCTTCGCTCAAAATAACTTTACCCAACCGGGTTATAACCGATTGACCTATATCACGTCTTCCAAGCTCTTTTGCTTCATGTATGCCTTTTATTATATTATTTTCGTCTTCGAGAGTTGGATGAACATTTCCATATACGCCTTCTTTTGCTAGTAGGTTAGGTAACAGTTCGTCTATACCTACAATAGTGAAGCCTTCAATACTTTCTATTGTACCTATTAAAGCTCTCAATAAACCATCATCCCCAAGCTTATGGGCTCTTGTGTTTTTGAGGAATTGAATTGTCCAAAGATCTGGAAAAAGCATTGCTAATGAAGGTCTATTAATACTTCCTGCTAGAACTAATTCTTTGACTCCAGCATTTCTTAATGTGCGTATGGTATTTCCAGCAGCACCTAGTCGTACCCAAGTATGAGGAATGTCTTTAAAAGAATTTTTTGTAGCCTGTCCTTTGAATGCTATGACATGAAACTCTCGTTTAATGCTGAGGCAATATTGGACAATTAATTCCGGTAAAGAACCACCGCCTGCTAGAATTCCGAGTTTAGGCAGCATCTTTCAGTTTTGGCTGGCAGATAGACCGTGAAGAATCTGCTGTTATAAAGTCAATTATATCATGGACTGCTTCTGTTTTAGGAAAAAGGTCAGCAACATCTTGTATGCGTTCAGATAAGGTGCCTTCTTCAGCAAAAATTAGGCGGTAAGCCTTGCGAAGGTTATGTATATCTTCTCGAGAAAAACCTCGGCGCTTTAACCCAACAATATTTAGGCCGGATAATCTTGCACGGTTTCCTATAACTGAACCGTAAGGTATAACATCTTCAGCTACACCTGTTTTTCCACCAATCATGGCGTGTTTCCCTATTCGAACGAATTGGTGAATTGCAGAAAGACCACCAATTATAGCCCATTCTTCTATTGTGACGTGGCCGGCTAGTGTTGCATTATTAACTAGGACCACGTTGTTATTGATCTTACAATCATGTGCTACATGTGATCCAACCATAAACAGACAATTATCTCCAATTTGAGTAGTTAGTCCCCCACCTTCTGTTCCTGGATTCATTGTAACGTGTTCACGAATTATGTTATTTTTTCCTATAATTAATTTCGAATCTTCGCCTTTGTATTTCATGTCCTGTGGTTGGTACCCTAGCGAAGTAAATGGAAAAACTTGGGTATTTTCACCAATCTCAGTATTCCCCCATATTACTACATGAGATAATAGTTCAACTCCATTGCAAAGTGTAACATTAGAGCCAACGATTGAATAAGGTCCAATAGAAACATTGTTCCCTATACTTGCCCCGTCCTCAATGATTGCAGTTTCGTGAATTTTTTTCATTCTGGATCTACAATTATTGCACTGAAGGTAGCTTCAGCAACTAGTGTGTCTTCAACAATTGCCTTGCCCTCGAATTTCCATACTTTTCCTCTATTATGCGATTTGCAAACCTCCAATTCTAGTTGATTTCCAGGAAAAACAGGTTTGCGGAAACGAGCCTGTTCTACGGACATAAAATAAACTACACTTCCCGGTTGTTTGCCTAAGGTCCCAATAACAAGAACTGCGGATGTCTGCGCCATTGCCTCCACAATAAGAACCCCTGGCATTATTGGATGATTTGGAAAATGTCCCTTAAAAAAATCCTCATCTCCTGTAACGTTTTTAATACCTAAAATTTTTTGATCTGGAATTAAGTTTCTTACTTCATCGATCAGTAAAAATGGTTCTCTATGAGGTATCATATCCTTGATTGCTTCTGCATCTAAGAATTTTATAATTTTCTCTGATTGCGTTTTATCCATTTTTACTTGTCCTTCCTAATTGCAATACGCCGAAGCATTGCAATACCACGTAACCATTCTTTAAGTGGTCGTGCTGGAAAGCCACCAACCGTAATTCCAGCCTTGAGATCTCCCATAACACCGCTTTTTGCTCCAATTCGAGCACCATCGCCTATATGTAAATGTCCAGCAATCCCAGCTTGGCCACCTAAAACAGCATAATCACCAATTTCTGTACTTCCAGAAATACCAACTTGACTAACTACAAAACAATACTTTCCAAGTTTAACGTTATGGGCAATTTGAACAAGATTATCAATCTTTGTACCTTCTCCAATCACTGTATCGGGGCCACTGCCGCGATCTATTGAGGTATTGGACCCAATATCAACATCATCTCCTATGATGACTCTTCCTAATTGAGGAACTTTCATATGATTATCTTTTCCTGGTGCAAACCCAAATCCATCTTGGCCTATTTGAGTTCCTGAAGAAATGCAGACTCTATCCCCAATAATGCTATAGGATATAGTAACGTTCGCACCAATTCTGCAATCTTTTCCTAAAATGATGCCTGGCCCAAGTACCGTGTTTGCACCTATTTGACAACCATTTCCAATCCTTGCTTTTTTTGAAATTATAGCGCTGGAGGCAATTTTGCAGTTTTCTCCAATTTCTGCGGTATCATCAATGGGCTTTGGACCGATTTGATAATTTAGCATATTTAAAGTTGGATAAAAAGCCGCAGCTACTAATGCATAACCTCGATATGGTTCATCACTAATCAATAATGAGATATCGTCGGGTGCTTTATTTATAAAATCAGGATGTACAAGACATGCGCCAGCACTGGTTCTACTAAACTGATCAATATAACGCTTATTATCTAAAAAACTGATATGTTTTTTCTTGGCTGATGATAAAGTCTGAACATCATAAAAAAATTCTTGGTCATCTACCCCTTTTCCAATGCTTGCATTAGAAATATCTGCAATACTTTTTAAATTAAAAGGGCCAGCTACTGAATAAAAACGAGGATCTGCCACGTGCTATCACTCAGGTTTTTCTACAGTCACCGTAGGCTGCTTTTTATCCAAAATTGCTAAAACTTCTTTGGTGAGATCCATAGCTGGGTTGGAATAAGCTGTCTGCACTTTACGGAGGATTACAAATAGTTTTCGTTCGGCAGCCATCTTTTTAACAATGGCAACATAGGTATTATTCACTTTCGCCAGTGCAGTTGCGCGTGATTTATCTAAATCCCGCTGACGCTTTTGAACTTTCCGCTGCACATCAACAACACGTTGCTCAAATTCTCTGCGTTTTTCCGCAAATACTTCTGGAGCTAGAATTGTTCGCTGTCGAGCTAGTTCTTGATTGTCTTTGCGGAGTTTTTCCCTATCTTTTTCAATTTCTTCTTCAAATTTAACGCCAATATCAGCAATTTGTTTTCTGATACTTTTCACAGCTTTAGCCTCACGAAGAATTTTTTGTACATCAAGTGTCGCAAACGGTAGATGAATTTTTAAAATATCTTTATCCGAAGTTTTTGCATTTGCATTTTTAGTTTTTGCTTTTTCTTGTGCATATAGATTAGAGGTAAAAAGTAATGTCATAAGCATAAAGCTAAAGCATAATTTAAAATAATTTTTCAAGATGTTCTCCTAGAAACGCGTGCCAAAATTAAAGTGTATGTTTTCCGGCTTGTCATAATCTTTTTTAAGAATTGGAATTGCTGCATCTATACCTATAGGTCCAAATGGTGACTTATAAGTTATTCCAACTCCAGCTCCAGCCCGAAGGCTAGTATCGTCATGAATATAAGAATAAGTTGGTTCTATCTTCCCTATACTAGCAAAGTCTGTAAATGCGCGACCACCAATGGGCATGCTATCTGGTAAGGGTAAAGGGAAGTCTAATTGCAGAGATGCTCCGTACATCCACTCTCCACCAAGTGCATCATCAGTTCTTGAATCTCTTGGGCCAATTCCACTTGGTTCAAATCCTCTGATTGTGTCAGTGCCAATTTGAAATCGCTTTAGAATAGAAATATCTTCTCCTAATCCAAAGATATAATTAAATTTGCCAGTTGCAGATGCTATCCAATCATCGGTTATAGAATAAAATTGAGCAACTTTTAATTTATTGCGAATAAATTTTGTGGACCCCCCCAAGCCAGCTAGAGTGGTAGTAAGCCTAGCAACATGTCCTTCTGTGGGTTTATAGCTGCTATCACGCACATCATATTTAATGGTATGTGAAACTTGAGAGGTTGTTTCAGAACCAGCAGCAGCTTTAATTGACGACGATGCGTCACTCGCCACATTTCTTATTTTTTCAACTGTGAAATCATAACCCCAATCTTGGCGCAAATTTTCAGTTATACTATATCCAGCTCGGAGTCCAAAGCCAGTATTCCTTCTATCATAAGACGCGATATCTTGAAGATCCCTACTTACATGAAAAATATCAAAACCAGCCCTAATATCTCTATTTAAAAAATATGGTTCTGTAAATGATATATCAGCTTCACTTGCTAGTGAGGCAATCCTTAGCTGAAGGGCCAACTCTTGTCCCTTACCCAAAAAATTTCTTTCAGCGATACCTATATCGCCCATGACACCAGAGGAGGATGAAAAACCTGCTCCAAAGCTAAGTTGACCAGTTGATTTTTCTTCAACATCGACTTTAACTGCTGCTTTATCTGGTGCACTACCTTGTAAACGTTGAACATCTAATTTTTCAAAGAATCCAAGGTTCTGTATTCGTTGTCTAGATCTACGTAATTTGGCAGAATTGAAAGCGTCACCCTCTACTAATCGGAATTCTCTTCTAATGACTTCGTCTTGTGTACGAACGTTTCCAACAATATCAATACGCTCGACAAAAACCCTAGGACCTTCATTAATCTCAAAAGTTACGTCAATAGTTCTTTCTTTCCGGTTCCTATTAATACGTGGGCGAACTTCTACAAAGGCGTGCCCTAGTTGACCCACTTTATCTGTCAATTTAGAAATAGTCTTATTTATTGCGTTTAAATCATACCAGTCTTCAGCTTCAACTCGAATAGAGTCGATAATATCTTCATCTTTTAAGTCACGTATGCGTGCTTCTATATCAATTTTACCAAATCGGTACCTAACACCTTCATCTACAGTGAAAGTAATAAAAAAGTCCTTGCGGTCCGGAGTTAATTCAGCAAGTCCTGATAGGACTTTAAAATCAGCATAACCTTCGGATAGATAAAATCGTCTAAGCAACTCTCTATCAAAGGTCATACGATCAGGATCATACTTATCATCACTTGATAAAAATCTCCACCAAGATGTTTCTTTTGTTTGAATAATAGAACGTAGTTGTCCATCACTGTATTCACGATTACCTAGAAAACGTATGCTTTGGATTTGTGTTAGATCACCCTCATTAATTTCAAATACAAGGTTGATTCGATTTTGAGGCAATTCAATGACTTTTGGGTCAACAGTGGCGGCAAAGCGACCAGTTGCACGGTAAATAGCAAGTATTCGATTAACATCTTTCATTACTTTCGTCCGAGTATAAATAACGCGTGGACGAAGAGATATTTCGGCTTTTAGAGTATCCGTGTCTGTATCGGAGTTCCCTTCAAAGGAAATGAGATTGATAACAGGATTTTCTATGACCTTAACTATTAATTCATCACCTTTACGATGTATGGAAACATCTGCGAAAAGGCCTGTATTAAAAATACTTTTTAATGAACGATCAAACTTCCCTGTATCAAATAGGTCGCCTTCCTGAACAAGCAAATAGGACTTAACGGTATTTGGATCAATACGTTTTGCCCCGTTGATTGTGATAGTTTTTATTGTTCCAGTACTACTAGGAATAGTTTTTATTTCTTGACCATTTACGACATTTGTCGACATCGTCATGGAGGCAAGTCCAAAAAAATAAATACTGAAAGTTATTATATGTACGAGACGTTTCACAAATACCTCAAATTTAAATAATTAAGCCCAGAGACTTTTTATAAAATCTATGACCTTAAAGGATGCTAAATCATTCCAAGTCGCGAAAACCATTAGGATCAATAGCAGAATCAGCCCAAAACGGAAACCGTAATCTTGAGTTCTTGGTCCTAAAGGACGACCACGGATAGCTTCAGCGGCAAAATACATCAAGTGACCGCCATCTAATACAGGTATAGGAAAAAGGTTTATCAAGCCTAGATTTACTGACAGTGCAGCCATAAATAATATTACTTCTTTAAACCCTAATTGAGCCATTTGACCCGATATTTGAGCTATTCTGAGTGGACCTCCAAGATCTTCTGCTCCTCTTTGACCAGTTATCATTTCACCTAGATAAAATAAAATATTTCCCGTAAGTGATACTGTTTGTTCAATGGCCATCCAAGTAGCTGTCCAAGGAGCATGATATATGTATTCAGCTTGGTTAGGGTCAGGATTTATACCGAGAATTCCTTTCTTAATGGTATTCCCATTTTCATCACTTTTTATTCTGGTATTTGGGGTAGCACTAAGGACTTGTTCTTTATTATTTCGAATAATGGTAATTTGTAAATTAGTATCAGGACTTGTGCTTATGATATCAGCTAAATCAGAAAACCAAGTAATGGGTTTCCCATTAATTTCAATGATACGATCTCCAATTTGAAATCCAGCTTCAGCAGCAGCTGAGTTCTTTTGAATGTTCCCAATTCCAGCATAATGATTTGGTGTGCCGATAGTTATAATTAAAGCTGTGTATAAAATAATGGCTAAAATAAAGTTTGCTAAAGGTCCGGCAAATACAATCGCTGATCGTTGAGCTAGCGACTTATATTTAAATGAATATGGCTTATCTTCTTCGCTTGTTTTATTTAAGTTTTCGTCTTCTTCTGGAAGGTCAGATTGACCAAGCATTTTGACATACCCTCCAAGAGGAATTGCGCTTATTTTCCAACGAGTTCCAGCATCGTTTGTCCAGCCAAATATTTCAGGACCAAATCCTATTGAAAAAACCTCAACTCGAACGTTATTTTTACGAGCAACCCAATAATGTCCCCATTCATGTACAAAAACGATTACAGTAAGGACAAATAAAAAGACGATGATATAATACCAGGTAAAATCTAGAAGGTGACTCATAAAATATTTCCATTAAGGTGTTTAGGTTAGAGATAAAAAAAATCTCTAGAATTTATTAATTTATTAGAGAGTTTTTGCAATTTCTTTAGATAATTCCCTAGCTTCTGTATCAGCTTGGGACACATCGTCCAAATTTTGTAACTGATAACTATTTATGGAGTTTAGGGTTTCACTCACAACGCGTACGATGTCAAGAAAACCTATATGATTATTAAGAAAAAGGTCTACGGCTATTTCGTTAGCTGCATTCATTATAGTTGGTGCTGAGCCTCCAATTTCTAAAGCTTCACGAGCTAGAGAAATTGCAGGGAATAATTCATTGTTGTGTTTTTCGAAAGTAAGTTTGGAGATATCAGAAAGCTCCAATTTTTTTGCTGTTGTTTTCATCCTGCTGGGCCATGACAAAGCATAGGCAATTGGTGTTTTCATATCTGGAGTGCCCAATTGAGCTAAAACAGACCCATCTACATAATCAACCATTGAATGTATTACTGATTGTGGGTGAACTAGAATTTCTATTTGCTCGCTTGTAACGGGAAATAAATGGAATGCTTCAATAATTTCCAGTCCTTTATTCATCATGGTCGCAGAATCTATTGAAATTTTTGCACCCATATTCCAATTAGGGTGTGCCACTGCTTCTTTTGGTGTCACACTTTTCATTCTTTTTTTAGTAAATTGTCGGAACGGTCCGCCCGAAGCAGTTAAGATAATTCTACGAACTCGGTTTGCATTATTAAAATCAAAAACTTGGAATATCGCACTATGCTCGGAATCAACAGGAAGCAAAATACTGTCACTTTTCTTAACTTCACGAATGAAAACATCACCTGCTGATACTAGGCATTCTTTATTTGCTAATCCTATAGCAGCGCCGCGTTTAACAGCTGCGAGTGTAGGTTTTAGTCCTGCGGCACCAACTATTGAAGACATTACTATATCAGCCGGTTGTTCTGCTGCCTCGATCAGTGCATTTTTACCTGCGGTTACTTTAATACTGGTTCCGGCTAAAGACTTTTTTAGGTCATCATATCCATTTTGATCTGCAAGAGCTACAGTTTTGGGTTTTAAAATGCGAGCCTGTTTGGCTAGTAAATCAACATTTTGATTTGCAGTTAAAGACTCAACCGAAAAGTGCTTTTGGTTATTTTGAACTAACTCTACGGTATTACAACCGACTGAACCCGTGGATCCTAGGATTGTTATACTTCGATGAGATAGTGATCCAGAAAGTTGATTTTCTAAGGAATTTATATCCATGTAAAAATACCGTCTTGACTCAACACATCTATTATTGCCACGAAAATAGCTGCTAAAAGCAGTCCATCAACTCTATCGAGGAGACCTCCATGACCAGGTATAATATTTCCGGTGTCTTTAACTTTAAAGTAACGCTTTATAAAAGATTCCATAAGATCTCCAGCCTGAGAGATTGCCCCCACTGTTGCACTAAGAAATATCATTATAGTTAAGGCCTCTTGTTCCAGTATATAAGCCAATGCGCCTCCAGTTAAAGCGGATAGAAAAATTCCTCCAATCAAACCAGCCCAAGTTTTATTCGGACTTATTATTGGTGCTAATTTTAAGCCACCAATTAACCTCCCAAATGCATAAGCGCCAATGTCGGCTGACCATACAATCAAAAAAAGCCATAAAAGATTATTCTGGCCGTAGTTAGAATTAAAGCGAATAAACAATAAGGATAAACATGCAAAGGCGATATATAAAAGTCCAACAATTAACCATCCTAATTGTTTTCTGCAAAGCCTAACCCACTCTTGAATCATTATTAGTACTGAAAGACTTATTAGTATTTCAAAAAAGGGTGTTCCAAAATAAACAGCAAAAAGAACCACAGGCCCAAGAACCGCAGCTGAAATGATGCGGATAGTTAAATTGTCTTTATGCTCATTAACTTCCGGTTGCACCATAGCGACGGTTCCGGCTCTGAAATTCTAGAACTGCGTTATTTAGATGTTCTCGGGTAAAGTCAGGCCAAAAAACATCTGTAAATACTAGTTCAGAGTAAGCTAATTGCCATAACATAAAATTACTTATTCTTACCTCCCCACTAGTACGAATTAGTAAATCCGGATCGGGCATATCAGAAGTGTACAATCTTAAATCAATTGTGGCTTCATTAATCTCATCAATACTAATTTTTCCAGCAGCTACATCCTCTGCTATACGCTTAGCAGCATCTGTAATTTCAGCCCGCCCCCCATAACTAAGCGCAATTGTAAGATTGAGGCGAGTATTTTTGTTTGTTAAGGCTTCAGCTTTTTCAATCAATTTCACAATATCTTCTTCAAGGCGAGCACGGTCACCAATGACTTGTAATTTAATGCCCTCTTTGTTTAATTCCTTTATTTCTTTTTGTAGATAAAATTTCAAAAGTTCCATTAAGTCTGTAATTTCATTAGCAGGTCGTTTCCAATTTTCAGATGAAAAGCCAAACAATGTTAGGTATTTAACCCCAAGGGAAATTGAAGCTTTTACGGTCTCTCTGACAGATTCCGCCCCGCGTTGATGTCCGATAGTTCGCGGTAAACCTTGAGCTTTGGCCCAGCGTCCGTTTCCATCCATAATAATGGCTATATGTTCAGGCGGTTGCGAACCTTGGTCTTCCTTTATATTTGAAACCGTCTGCATTATTTCAAACCTGTTTTATATCTTTTTCTTTTTTAGCAAGTAATTCGTCTATCTTTCCTACATAAATATCTGTTAGTTCTTGAATTTCAATTGAGTAATCATGATGTTCATCTTTTGAAAATTCATTATTTTTTTCACTCTGTTTTAGGTCGTCCATTGCATGGCGACGAACATTTCTAGCAGCGATACGGGCATCTTCAGCATATTTATTAGCTACTTTAGAAAGTTCAATTCTACGTTCTTCATTTAATGCTGGTATGGGAACCCTTACAAGTGGACCATCAGAGGAAGGATTTAATCCTAAACCAGATTCTAAAATTGATTTTTCAACTGCTGAAACAAGACCTTTATCCCAAACTTGTACAGTCAACAAGCGTGGTTCTGGAACACCAATGTTCCCTACTTGGTTCATTGGCAAATTAGAGCCATAAGCCTCAACAGTAATGTTCTCAAGCAAGCTAGTGCTTGCTCGACCAGTGCGTAGCCCTTGGAACTCTCCTTTAAGAACTTCTAATGCGCCTTCCATTCTTCTTTTAATATCTTTCTTAGTTTCTTCGAAATCGGTGCTCATTTCTGAATCCTTCCCGTCCTCTAACAATTTAAAACTAAAAGATTATCTTATGATCGAAAAAATTCCTTTTTCAAATACCACCTTAGAAAGGCAACCAGGGTCGTGAATTGAAAAAACAATAATTGGTATTTTGTTTTCACGTGCTAACGCAATAGCTGATGTATCCATAACCCTAAGATTTTTTGATAATACCTCTTGGTAACTTAATTGATCAAAACGTTTAGCTTCTAAAAACTTTTGAGGATCCTTATCATAAATACCATCAACTTGTGTTCCCTTAAGAAGTGCATCACAGTTCATTTCTAACGCTCTTAATGCCGCTGCAGTATCTGTTGTGAAGAATGGATTTCCAGTGCCACCAGCGAAAATAACTATTCGGCCCTTTTCAAGATGCCTAATGGCACGTTTTTTTACATATGCTTCACAAACAGTGACCATAGGAATAGCTGATTGAACTCTAGATGCAACTCCGATCCCTTCAAATACACTTTGAACAGCAAGTGCATTCATTATGGTTGCGAGCATCCCCATATAGTCAGCACTGGTGCGCTCAATTCCTTTAGCAGTCTCTGTGATCCCACGAAAAATATTGCCTGCACCAATTACAAGAGAAATTTCTACTCCTTTAATGTGTAAATCTTTGATTTCATTGCAAATTCGTTTTACAGTCTCTAGGTCTATACCATAAGACGTATTACCCATAAGACTTTCACCCGATAATTTAAGAAGAATTCTTTTATATTTCGGATGAGATGGCATATGGAAATTCCAAAAAAATAAATGTTATCGTATCTTGCAACATCTTTAGTTTATGGATAAGTCAGTTAAAATTAGCCACTGACTGCCGCAGCAACCTCTGAGGCAAAGTTTTCATCTTTCTTATCAATCCCCTCACCAAGTACAAAAATCCTGAAATCGCTTATTTTTATCGATTCTCCAACCTCTTTAGCTGCTAATTCTATAACTTTTTCAACTTTATTCTCACCATCGATAACAAAAGTTTGATCCAAAAGGCAAACTTCTTCAAAATATTTACGCATTCTTCCATCAAGCATCTTCTCAACAATTTCTTTCGGTTTCCCGGTATCTATTGCTTGTTGGGTAAGTATTTTACGTTCTTTTTGAATTATTGCAGGGTCTAGTTTATCTTTAGAGACAGATAATGGCTTAGTTGCTGCTATATGCATTGCAATTTGTTTGCCAAGGTCTTTAAGAAACTTAGTATCAGCTTTTGAATTTAGTGTTACAAGTACCCCAATCTTACCAAGCGAAGGTGTAAGAGAATTATGCATATAAGAGGCAACTATGCCATTTTCTATACTCAAATATTCAACTCGACGAATTGACATATTTTCGCCGATTGTTGAAATTTGATGAGTTAGTTCTTCATGAACATTACGGTTCTCTGTTAAATATGGCTGTGTCAAAAGAGTATCAATGTCACCTTTTGACTGAAGTGCAAGAGATGCAGTTGTGCTTACAAATTCCTGAAAAGCAATATTACGTCCTACAAAATCAGTTTCTGCATTTACTTCAATTAAAGCGCCGCAGCAATCTTCAATAGCTAATCCTATTAGTCCTTCAGAGGTAACTCGATCTGACTTTTTTGCTGCAGCTGATAGTCCCTTGCTACGTAACCAGTCAGAAGCAGCCTCAATATCTCCTTTATTTTCTACAAGAGCTTTTTTGCAATCCATCATTCCAGCGCTTGTTTTATCACGCAATTCTTTGACCAATGAGGCAGTGACTTCAACCATTCTAAGTTCCTTGGTTAATAAAAGGCTGTAAAAAAATGTAATTTTTATTCGTTGTTATTTGTTTCTATTTTATCAATTTTGGAATTTTTAGTATTTTTTGTTATTTCATCCTTAGTAATTTTAGCAGAAATCTCCTTATCTGAAGTCTTAGTCTTGGTAGACTTTTTGCTGGACTTAATCTTTTTAGGTTCTTCAGGTAATTTTTCTATCAAACCTTCTGTAGATTCACCTATATCAACTTCTGTAGACGTTACCTCTTTTTGAATGCCATCAAGTACTGATCCTACCATAAGGTCGCAATACAAATTAATTGCTCGAATTGCATCATCGTTGCCTGGTATTGGATAATTGATGCCATCAGGTTGACTATTTGAATCTATGACACCAACAACTGGAATTTTTAGTTTATTAGCTTCAGCTACAGCAATTGCTTCCTTGTTAGTGTCAATAACGATTAAAATGTCAGGTAGCCCCCCCATTTCTTTAATACCACCTAGAGCTCTCTCAAGTTTGTCTTGTTCGCGTGTTAGTCCCAATAATTCTTTTTTTGTTAGGCCTATTGTTTCTGCGGATAATTGATCATCTAGTTCTCGCAACCGTTTGATTGAATTAGAAATTGTACGCCAATTTGTCATCATGCCGCCAAGCCAGCGATGATTCACGTAATATTGGCCACATCTTTTAGCAGCATCAGCAACACGGCTAGAGGCTTGGCGCTTTGTGCCAACAAATAGGACACGTCCACCGGCTGCAACTACATCTTTTACAGCACCCATAGCTTGATGAAGCATAGGAACAGTTTGCTGTAAATCAATTATATGGATGTTATTTCGAGCCCCAAATAAAAATGGGGACATTTTGGGATTCCAACGCCTTGTGCTATGACCAAAGTGTACACCAGCTTCTAAAAGCTGACGCATAGTAAATGCAGGTAAAGCCATAAAATATATTTCCTTTTCCGGTTGTTCTTCCGTGAGCGTAGTACCATTTATAAAAGAGTACACCGGATTGATAAGATAACGAATTTGCGATTCTCACCAAAAACTCACGTGTGAATTTCATGGTTTATTTAGACGTTTAATAATCGGAAAGCAAGTTTGATATATTTATATTTTATATTTCCCTTGTTTCTAAAATACCAGGTATTGACTGTACAGACGTTATAATATCTGGCGTTAATTCATAACTTCCCCTAAGTTCTAGATCTACTTCAAATCCTTCTTTAAGACGTGAAACAACTAAAACTTGACAACCACCTTGCTTGCCACCAACAAGAATATCTCTTAATGCCTTTAAGGGCTTTTCCGATTCGACCACGACTGCTAGTCCAGGAACAGCTGTTTTAGCAGCTTCATCAATATGTTGTAAGGTGTTAATTGAAAACCTATTTTCTTCTGAATCGTATTGAGAATGTATATAAAAAGAATTCCCGGGTTCTAGTATGGAACGTTTTTCGGACAACGTCTCAGAAAAACAAATAGCTTCATATACTCCAGAATTATCTGAGAAGCTCAAAAATGCATATCGGTTCCCTTTTTTCGAAGTCCGTTCGCTAACTCCTAAAAGAGTTCCGGCCATATGTTTGGAACCTGTCAATTTAGTTGCGGTGATTTCTGCATGGGATTTTATTTTGAGGCGCTTCATGATAGTTGCGTAATCGTCTAATGGATGACCAGATAAATAAAATCCGATCGCCTCAAATTCTTGTGCTAATCGCTCAAGTTTTGACCAATCAGATATCTCTGGTAAGTTTGATACATTCGTGGACTTTTCTTCAGTCGCTCCTTGGAATAAGCCCATCTGGCCACTATTTCGTTCAATATTTTCTATAGAAGACAATTTCAACAGAACTTCAATAGAATTGAATACTTTCCTGCGATTACTGCATAAGCTATCAAACGCTCCTGCACGTGCGAGGTTCTCCATCTGGCGTTTGTTAATTGCTTGTGGATCTATTCTCTTTGCGAAATCAAACAAATCTTTAAAAGGGCCATTTTTTTTACGCTCATCTGCAATCTTTTTCATAGCAGACTCTCCAACATTTTTAATGGCACCGAGTGCATATCTTATAAAATCAGTAGATGAAGAATTTGGAACATCCTTTCTGGACTTTTGTTCAACTGCAAAAGTGGCTTCAGAAGAATTAATGTCAGGGCCTTTTATTTCTAACCCCATGGAACGTATCTCTTGATTAAAAATACTTAATTTATCTGTATTTCCTAAATCAAGTGTCATCGAAGCAGCTAAAAATTCTATGGGATAATTGGCCTTCATGAAGGCTGTTTGATATGCTACTAATGCATATGCGGCTGCATGAGATTTATTGAAACCATAACCAGCAAATTTGTTAACTAGATTAAAAATTTCACTAGCCTTTTCCTCTTTAACCCCTTTTGCCATTGCACCAGAAATAAATATTTGACGCTGTTTCTCCATCTCAGATTTAATTTTTTTTCCCATTGCTCGTCTGAGAATGTCAGCTCCACCAAGAGAATACCCAGATAATTCTTGAGCAATCTGCATTACTTGCTCTTGATAAATCATAATACCGAAAGTTTCCTTTAGAATTCCTTCAAGTGCTGGGTGAAGATAGTCTGGTTCTTCTTCTCCATGTTTGCGTTTAATGTAATTTGGAATATTGTCCATCGGCCCTGGTCGATAGAGTGCTACGACTGCAATGATATCTTCAAAACTGTCCGGTTTAAGGTTTTTAAGAACTTGAACCATACCAGAAGATTCTAGTTGAAAGACACCTGTTGTGTCACCACGGGCAATCATCTTAAAAGTCAATTCATCGTTTAGTGGTATTTTTTCTATCTCAAAATTCACTCCTTTCTCTTTAATTAATTGTTCCGTCTTTGATAGAACGGTTAAAGTTTTTAAGCCTAGGAAGTCAAATTTTACTAGACCAGCTGCCTCAACGTACTTCATGGAAAAACCTGAAACTGGCATATCTGAACGTGGATCCCGGTACAGAGGAATTAACTCATTTAATGGTCTATCTCCAATTACTACACCAGCTGCATGTGTTGAGGCATGCCTATAAAGTCCTTCTAGTTTCAGTCCTATACTTAATAATTTTTCAACTTGAGGATCCTCAATAGCCATTTTCTTTATCTGAGGCTCAGCAGTTAGGGCATCGTTTAAGGTTGGTGGATTTGCAGGATTAAATGGAATTAGTTTGCAAATTTTATCTACATAATTATATGGCATTTCGAGAACTCTACCTACATCACGTAAAACAGCACGAGCTTGCAATTTCCCAAAAGTAATGATTTGAGCAACATGATCCCGACCATATTTTTCTTGTACATACCGGATTACTTCATCGCGTCGTTCTTGGCAAAAGTCGATATCAAAATCAGGCATGGAAATACGTTCCGGATTAAGAAAACGTTCAAACAATAAGCCAAAACGTAGGGGATCAAGGTCTGTGATCGTTAAGGCCCATGCAACCAAAGAGCCAGCACCTGAACCCCTTCCAGGTCCAACAGGGATGCCTTGCAATTTTGACCAGCGTATAAAATCTGCAACTATTAAAAAATATCCAGGATAACCCATGTCGACAATTGTTTTAATTTCATATTCGAGACGTTTTAAATATGGTGCAGCAGTAAGTCTTTTTTGCTTTTCAGTCATAGTATCTGTGAAAATAAAGTTCTTTAAACGTATCTCTAATCCAGCATTTGATTGTGAGCGTAATTCTTCTTCTTCAGTCCTATTCGCCCCGCAATCGTATGGCGGAAGGATAGGTTCGATCGTTTCCACCATAAAAGAAATTCTTTTAGCAATTACTATGGTATTATCTATAGCTTCAGGAAGATCCGAAAAAATTGCTCGCATTTCAGTTGCTGATTTGAAGCCATGTTCAGGAGAAAGTTTGCGACGATCAGTTTGAGAAATATAAGTCCCATCCGCTATGCAAGTTAGTGCATCATGTGCTTCATATATTGTGCTATCAATAAAAAAACACTCATTTGTGGCTACGATTGGAATGTTTAATTCATAAGCTAGTTCTAAAAATAACTTTTCTGTATGGATTTCGTCGGCCTCATTGTGGCGCATAAGTTCAATATATAATCTTTCTGGAAAAATTATTTTTAATTTTTCAAGCAAAGCTTTAGCTGAATCTATTTGCTCTCCAAGTAATAGTCGGCCGATAACTCCCTTTGGGCCACCGGTTAAAGCAATCAATCCTTCTGAATGCTGACTGATGATTGATAGTGAGACTTGAGGGCTGATAGGTGGATCTGTTGAATCCATCTTACCCAAATATGCAAGACTTATAAGTTTCAAGAGATTTTGATATCCAATTTTATTTTGTACAATTAATATAATTGGATCTGTATCGGTGTCTGCAATTTCTCCAGCTAAATTTCCTTGGGTATTGTATTTACTATCTCTTGTTATGGATAATTGGCAGCCAATGATTGGTTGTACCCCTGCTTTGGCTGCATTGATAGAAAATTCAAGTGCACCAAAAAGGTTGTTGGTATCAGTTATTGCAACTGCGGGCATCTTCTTTTCCACGCATAAATCAATTAGTGAATTAAGCGTAATTGCACTTTCTAGTAGTGAATAAGAAGTGTGAACACGAAGATGGACAAAGTCAGAATAGGTCATGCATAACCATTTCACAAAGATTGATCGAAGTCACCATATCTTGTATATATGTGGTAATTTATCCACAATAAATTGCAATTATGTGGATAAAATTTAAAATATTTAATGCATTATTAAATTAACTTTAGAAAGAACTCTTATTTAATTTGACCATCTACTAACCTAACTATCCGATCCATTCTTTCTGCTAGTTCTAAATTATGTGTAGCAATTAAGGCGGAAGATCCTTCAACATTTACGAAATTTATTAAATTGTTAAAAACTTCTACTGCAGTTGTTTGATCAAGGTTACCTGTTGGTTCGTCTGCTAATAATAAGCTCGGAGATGTAGATAAAGCACGTGCAATAGCTACCCTTTGTTGCTCTCCTCCTGAAAGATGTCCAGGTCTGTGACTTTTACGATTTTCAAGGCCCATTTTTTCAAGCATTATATGGGCTCTTTCTTTTGATTTACTTCGGCCTATTCCGGATATAATTCCTGGAATGCTTACGTTTTCAAGAGCCGAAAATTCAGGTAAAAGATGGTGGTTTTGATATACAAATCCAAGATGCTCTCGACGCATCTTAGTTCGGGCTTCATCTTTCATACCTCCACAAGATTGCCCATCGATAATAATTTCTCCAGTATCTGGAGATTCTAATAATCCAGCTATATGTAATAATGTTGATTTTCCCGATCCTGATGGACCTACGAGGGCTACAATTTCCCCTTGCTTTAGAATCAAGTTTATACCGCGTAGGACATCTAAATTTTCACTTCCTTGTTGAAAGGTGCGTTTAACATCTCTTATATTAAGTACTATGTCATCTTTACTCATAGCGTAAAGCGTCAGCAGGATCTATTTTAGCTGCTCTCCATGCTGGATATAATGTTGCTAAGAAAGATAGACCTAATCCCATCAACACTACTGCAATGACTTCATGTGTATCAACAACTGCTGGTAGTTGAGAAAGAAAATAGATTTCTGCGGCAAATAAATCAGTACCAGTAAGACCTTGGATCCATTGTCTTATAGATTCTATGTTACTTGTGAATGCTATTCCAATCGCAAAGCCAGTTAGGGTACCAATAGTACCAACTAATGCACCAGCCAAAAAGAATATTTTCATAATTGCACCACGGGTCAAACCGATTGTACGAAGAATGGCTATATCCTTGCCTTTATCTTTTACTAGCATTATGAGGCTTGAAATTATATTGAAGGCTGCAACTAGTATGATCAATGTTAATATTAAAAACATAACATTTCTTTCAACCTGAATAGCATTAAAAAAGCTTGCGTTGGCATGTTGCCAGTCATGTATTCGCATTCCTTTTCCTAGTGTTTTTTTAATTATATGACCTATGGGAATTGCATCATCTGGGTTATTAACAAAAATATCTAAGTTGTTGATGGAATTTGGTAATTTAAAAAATTTTTGGGCAGTTTCAAGTGGCATAAATATGAAGTTAGAATCATATTCGTACATTCCTATATGGAATGTAGCTACTAATTTATAAGCTCTAATTCTAGGCATAGTGCCAAAAGCTGTGGAATTACCCTTGGGTGAGATTAATGTAATTTTATCACCAATCTTAATACCTAAATTCTCTGCAAGACGATGACCTAAGATAATTGATGATTGTCCCACAAAGGAATCTAGGGTGCCGCTTTTGATATTATTTTTTAAAATCTTTCTTTTTTTAAGGTCTTTGCTACGAATACCACGCACAACCGCCCCTTGAGCTATTCCTCGGGCAGTAACCATCACTTGTCCCTCAATTAAAGGTATTACAGCCCTTACACCCTTCACTTTTGCTATGCGTTCTTTAATATTCTCAAAGTGATGAATTTGATTAGTTTGTCCCTGAATACTGAGATGACCATTAATTCCAAGGATTCTAGTGAGAAGTTCTTGTCGAAAGCCATTCATAACAGCCATCACGATGATTAGAGTAGCTACACCAAGTGCTATGCCTAGTAGTGAGAACCAAGCAATAACAGAGATTAATCCCTCTTTACGTCGAGCTCTAAGATAGCGTATTGCCATCATCCATTCAAAGTGAGAAAACAAAAGATTCCTGTATCCTTTCTAAATCTTAATTAGGACGTTAATTGATCTAAAATTGTTTCGAAACTCAGTTCTTGACGTTCACCAGATTTTCTATTTTTTAATTCACAAAATCTCTTTGCTGCTCCCTTAGGACCGACAACAACTTGCCATGGCAAACCAATTAGATCCATGTCTGCAAATTTTGCCCCTGCCCTAATATCTCTGTCATCTAATAATACTTCAATTCCTGAATCGTTAAGTTTTTTATAAAGCTCTTCACAAGCGTTATTACAGGTTTCATCTTTGATCGTTAAATTTATTAATCCAACTTTGAAGGGCGCAACTGTATCGGGCCAAATTATTCCATTTTCATCATGACTAGCTTCTATGATACCACCTACTAACCTTGAAACACCTATTCCATATGATCCCATTTCAGGTGTGATTTCATTTCCATCGGGTCCGGTCAGAAAAATAT
Source organism: Pseudomonadota bacterium (assembly GCA_036337015.1). GTDB lineage: Bacteria > Pseudomonadota > Alphaproteobacteria > Rhodospirillales > Casp-alpha2 > Casp-alpha2. The sequence continues at coordinate 166,552 of JAYZEZ010000006.1, forward strand.
TAAAGGATTCAGAGTATTTTTTTCCGAAATAGAATATGTGGCCTACTTCTATCCCTCGTGCAATTACTAGGTCTTTCCCTAGTTTTTCTTCCGCTTCTATGTCGCGCTCTTCATCTGTAGCTGCATATTTTATGGTAAAGCTGTCAACAAATGACTGAAGCTCTTCGCTTGTTTTAAATATAGTATCTTTCCAGTTTGCTGAGATTAGGTCTTTATGACACGCTACTTCACTTTCACCCGTATCAGCTAAGATTACAAACTCGTGGCTCATATTTCCGCCAATGGGGCCACTTGAAGCTTTCATGGGGATAGCTGTTAACCCCAAACGTGCAAAAGTTTTTAGATAAGCAACAAATTGTTTGTTATAGGAGATTTTTGCACCTTTATAATCAGCATCAAATGAATAAGCATCTTTCATGAGAAATTCACGTCCCCGCATAACACCAAAACGAGGTCTTACTTCATCACGAAATTTCCATTGAACGTGATATAACATTGCTGGCAAATCTCGATAGCTTTTTGCAGCGTCATAAAAAATTTCTGTAACTTGTTCTTCATTGGTTGGACCGTAAAGCATTTCGCGGTTGTTTCTATCAGTTATCCGAAGCATTTCAGGACCATAAGCATCATAGCGACCACTCTTACGCCATAAGTCAGCAGGCTGAATTGTTGGCATCAGAATTTCTTGTGCTCCAATTGCATCTTGCTCTTCTCTAATGATCCGTTCAATTTTTTTTAGGACTCTTATGCCTAATGGAAGCCAAGAATAGATGCCAGCAGATGATTGCCTAATCAGTCCTGACCGAAGCATTAAACGATGTGAGACAATTTGAGCTTCGGATGGATTTTCTTTCAAAGTTGGCATAAAAAATTCGGATGATCGCATGCAAAATCCTTATTAAAATAATTAGAATATAATTTGGAAGACTGTATGCGTTTGCTGACCGATCATCAATATCGTGTGTTATTTTTATAATTAAAGTTTTTTTCTATTGCTTCCATCCAGGGAGGATTTAATTTAGCTATTTTTTTAAAAGTTAAGCATTTTTCATGGTGAGAACCAGGTAGATAACCTATACACATAAGAAATTCATTAACAATTTCGCTCCCCATAAACTTGAAGTGTTTACGAAATAATTTTGTCCATTCTTCACGGGTTAATGGATGATTTTCTGCGATCCAACTAGAAAAACCATCGTTACATTCTCTAAGTTTCTTGATCCGTTTTGCATTTTCAATGATTGAATTTACTTTAAGTTTATTACGAATAATACCAGGATCGTGTAGCAATCGTTTTATATCTTCTTTGGTATAAGCTGCAACTATATCAACATTAAAATTTTCGAAAGCGCTAACAATAGTTTTACGTTTCTTTAAAATTAAATCCCAAGATAATCCTGCTTGAAATAGCTCGAGTGATTGTAATTCAAATAAATAACGTTCATCACAATATTTGTTTTTACCTATAAGTGGAAATCCGTATTCAGTATCGTGGTAAATTTTATGTGCTTTATTATGATTAGCATATTCGCAGTACCAACTCATAGTTTTAAACCCAATTGTCAGAAATCCAATAATGTTAATTAGTTGGATTATTATGAATATATGATCAATTAAACAAAAATTAGACAAAATGAATTGGAATTATATAATTTTAAATTTGTTCAAGTTCAATAAGAGTACCATTAAAGTCTTTAGGGTGAAGAAAAAGCACGGGTTTTCCATGAGCACCAATTTTTGGTTTTTCACTTCCTAAAACTCGAGCTCCTTTAGCTTTGAGCTTATCTCGTGATTTAAGTAAGTCGCTGACTTCGAAGCAAAGGTGATGTATCCCACCCGTCGGGTTGCGTTGAAGAAAAGAGGAAATCGGTGAATTGCTCCCTAAGGGTTCAAGAAGCTCAATGCTTGTATTTGAAGTTTCAATAAAAACAACGGTAACGCCATGATCAGGTAAAGCTTTAGCTTTAGAAACTTTTGCTCCCAATGCATCTCGATAATTTATTACTGCTTCTTTAAGATTGGGTACAGCAATTGCTATATGATTAAGTTTGCCTATCATATTTTTCTATATATTAATTTAAAACATAGAAGTAATTTTTATAAATTTTATTTTTTCAAATTAGAATTGAATTTGTATGGACAATTTTACAG
>JAYZEZ010000007.1:0-635643 GCA_036337015.1 Pseudomonadota bacterium
GGGAACTGGGACAACTTCAAGATGCCATGAATTCCCTACAAAGGGCCATCGCTCTACAACCGGATTTGGCAAGTGCCCATGTCAACTTAGGAAACGTACTAAAAGATATGGGGCAAGCCGAATCAGCCGTTAAAAGTTTTCTTAGGGCTATTGAAATCAATCCTAGCAACCCCCTTACATACGAAAATTTAGGACTGGCATTTACACAAAGTGGTGATCTGAAAAAAGCGGTTGAAAGTCATAAAAAAGCAGTCTCCCTAGCTCCAGAAGATCCTCATCAGCATTGTTCACTAGGCATCGCATTACATAAAATTGAACAATTCAATGACGCTTTGATCAACTATGATATAGCAATAGATCTTAACCCTGGATACCAGGAAGCATATAACAATCGAGCTGCAACACTCCAAGAGTTAGGGCATGTAGACGAAGCTATTAGTGACTACAAAAAAGCAATAAGTCTTAAACCTGATTACTCTGAAGCCCATAACAATTTAAGCCAATTACTCCTCCTCAATGGAGACTACCCAAACGGTTGGGAAGAAAATAATTGGCGCTGGAAGGTAACCGATTTCACATCTCCGCCACGTATATACAAAAAACCACAATGGAAGGGCGAAATGATCAGTGGCAAACGCTTACTAGTTTGGTCTGAACTAGGTATCGGAGATGAGGTTGCCAATGCTGGTATGATAGCTGAATTGATAGATAAAAGAATCGACGTTATCTGGGAGAGTGACGCTCGACTTACAAATATTTTTTCTCGTTCATTCCCTAATATCACTTGCATTGCTAAAGGTGATAAATCACAAGATTTTGATCTCCATATACCTGCAGGTGGGCTTGGCCAAATATTGCGACCAACTTTAGATTCTTTTACTAAAGCAAAGCCGTATCTTGTTTTCGATTTAGACACCAAAAATCAAATTAGAAATCGCTACCAAGCACAACATCCAGGACTACTGATTGGCCTAGCTTGGCAAAGCAATTCCCCTTCGGCTGGCCAAGAAAGCTCTGTTTCTCTTGCGCAGCTCAGCCCCATTCTTGAGACCGCAAATACAACCTTCGTTAATCTTCAATATGGTGATACTTCAGACCAGCGAGCAGCCTTTGCTAAAGAATTTGGAGAAAAAATCATTCATGATGATAGCATTGACCAAATGAAAGACCTTGATCTCTTTTCTGCTCAAGTAGCAGCTATGGATCTTGTAATCTCAATTGATAATTCTACTGCCCATCTAGCCGGTGCATTGGGAATACCGACTTGGGTGCTTTTAAGGAAAATGCCATATTGGTTATGGGGACTTGATCGTGATGATGGTCTCTGGTGCCCCTCTGCACGTCTTTTTCGACAAAATACTGTTGGAGATTGGAAAGAAGTAGTAGAACGGGCAACGATTGCCTTGGTTGATATTACAAAACAAAAACAGAAATAATTATTTTTTCAATAATAAAATTTGGCCATCATCGAATTGAGAATCTTTGATACGCGTCAGATTGGCTGATACTAGATCAAACCCAGAAACTCCTTGTTGTGAAAAGATATCAACTAAGCCGCCAAAACCATTGATAATTTCTTTTCCGTAACGTTGTTGGTCATCTCTAAAAAAAGCTTGCACACTAATCAAATGGCCACCATCACGTAAAAGCAAACGCATGTTATCCAATGCTTGATAAAAATGATCCAGGATATACCAATATGCTTGATTCATAACTACAACATCAACATCCTGCCAATTAGAAGGCCTTGAAAAATCTCTTATATCGCCTTGAATAAATTCACAATCAGGATATTGAATCGATGCTTTTCGAATGGCAGTCTGGCTAATATCCAGTCCCACTGCACGTTTAACTAGAGGAAGTCTAAAAATTTTTTCTGTCACTACACCAAGGCCACAACCAACTTCTAGAACGGATACAGAAGTTAATTCCTCAAGAGTTTTCAAGAGATGCTCACGAGAACAGGCATAATAAGAAGCTTTATCACTTTCGTTTCCTAATTGCCCCCAAGGGTCAATTTCAGTTTTATATAGCTCCTCAAAATCACCTATAAACTCAAGATTTCCAGAAGAATCTTCGCGCATAATTAGTTCACTAGACGTTTTATTTCTATTAGACATTTTCATCTTTTGTATTCGCCAAGACGTATTCTATTCCTTCACACAATATACAGGCTGCTTCGTTTACATCCTCCTCACTATGAGCAGTAGACAAGAATAAAACCCCATTTGTAGGCAAATGTAATCCCCGGAATCTACAATAGCGTTGGAATTTTTCTTGATCTTCAAACCAGGATTCTGCTTCATCACGATCGCGACGACATCTCACTTCCTTATCAGAAAAAACAATACGGCTCATAGATTCCAGGCCAATCATTTGAGCTGGAAGTGATTTTTCAACGCAATAATCATTAACGGTCCGTCGCAACTTTTTCCCTAAATGATTCAAACTCTTATAAAGTTCAACCCCTGCAGCATTAACATGCTTTAAAACAGCAAATCCCGACGCCAGAGCTAAAGGGTTTGCAGAGAAAGTGCCGCCCATAAATACCGGGAGAGTTTCTCCTTGTCCATATCGAACAGTAAGTTCAATTTCATCAGAAACACCTATGGCACCAATGGCTAGCCCTCCGCCTATAATTTTACCATAAGTTGAAATATCAGGTTCTATACCAAAATATCCAGCCCCCCCAGACTTGCATAGTCGCAAGCCAGTAATGATCTCATCAAATCCTAAAAGGATACCCTGCTTACTCGTTTTCTCTCGAATTTTTTTTAAGAACGGGCCAACTGTATCCAATGGTATTGCTCCTTGAGCCGGTTCTACAAAAATCATCGCTAATTCGTTGGCATGTTGATCAATTAATTCAAAAGCATATTCTGAATTGTAAGGCAGCATCAAAATATTCTCATTCACTGGCCATAAAAGGCCACTTGATAAAGGCTTTAGATCTGGCTCTTTGCTAGAAGAAAGATAATCCTCACCAACGAGCGTGCCATCCTGACCACCATGCCAACCACCAGCAAAAAGAGCAATTTTACGTTTTCCTGTATGTGCTCTAGCAATTCGCAAAGCACGCATCGTGGCCTCTGACCCACTGTTGCAAAGTGCAAAGGCTGAATGATGAGGAAAAATATCATTCAGTGCTTCCCCAAATTCATTGGCTAAGAAAGTTGGTCGTATATAAGCGACACCACAACCAGCCTGCTTTTTAATAGCACCAACGATGTCTTGGTGGGCATGACCTAATAGCGCTGAACCTGCAGCCATGCCTAAATCTAAAAGTTTATTGCCATCAAAATCCGTCATGTAGGCACCACTTGCTCCTGATATATAAAGTGAATCAACATCACAAGATGCGTAACCTTCATTCAGTAATCCTTTATAAAATTTTTGTGATATTCTTTGAGCAGTACGTTGATTTCTAGCCTCAAGGACCGTATCCACATCAGTTGTATTTTTGGAATTCTGGAATGATTTTTTATTCGATGTTTTGCAGGCCACAACCAAAATATTCCCAGCCATACGGTTCTCGATAAGATAGCCTTCCAAAAGTTCTACAAAATTTGGATCCTCTAGCACTTCGGCGATAAATCCGCCAAAATTAGATGGATTTATTTTTTTCTGCTTTAATAACTTCTGAACATAACTAATGTCTAGTGAGGCATTAAGTGTATGTGACTGTGCTAAATCAAAACCATTACGCTTTAGAAGTAATTTGATATTATACTCGTTCATAAGGTTAACATGACCAGGAGGAAGAACCTGTGTATGTTTTTCCTGTGCTATCAACCATTCAAAACTTCGGGTATTTGGCGTTGAAAAAACGAAAATTCCATCATCAGCTAGTAATTTTTCCACCACAAGCAACATCTTGTTTTGATCAACGATATGTTCAATCGTATCCCACATAGTAATGATATCGTAACCACCTGCATCAACTAGATTACTGATATCATCATTTATTACGCGCACATCTGGATAGCGCTGACGCAAAGCATCACAAGCCTCAGGACTAAGGTCGCAGCAAGTTATATCAAGAGGACTTTTCCCCATATGAAGAGCAGCAACAAAAACTCCAATAGCAGACCCTATATCTAGTAATCGGCCATGAGGCTTAAGGGCATGAATAAGATCAACGCGCGGACCAAATAATTGTACACGACTATCAAATGACTCAAGAAAAAACTCATTCTCAAATGATTTCATTTCAGAATTGTAATAGGCTTTTAATTGATCATTGTTTGGATAAGGATTACAGAACAAAAGCCCGCACTCAACACAGCGAGACATATCAAATCCAAAAGCCCGTGTATAATCTTCTATATTTTTAGTCTCGCAAATCGGACAATTGTCTAATTTTGGACTTTCATTTTTGATTTTTTTTATATCTCGGGCAGTTTTCTCCATCATTTCAAAGAGAAATTTTTGTTTCTTTTCAGTATGTATTTGATCGAAGGTCAGGCTCATAAAACTAAAGTCTTTGACTTTCTCCTAAACCTTATTACTACCTATTTCTCTAGAGCCTTCACGCTTGCCTGAAGCAGGTGGTCTATAATCCATTCCTTTTCCAGAAACGATGCTATTCTCGTCATCAACTTGATTGGTAGTTACCATGGACGAGAGAAAACTATCCATTCCCCCATTAGCAGATGCAATATTTGCATTAATGCTCATCACTGCTGCCTGGCTTTCAGTCACATTTTCATCCTGTGGCTGGTAATCACGTCCTTGTTTCCAGGCAATCACATGATTATAACCGTGCAAGGTTCCATCAGCATTACATTCGCTACAAGGCAACTTACATCTTTTTCCCTCACCCAAAGGATTGCGATATTTCTGCATCAATGATGAATGCCAAATGTCAACAAGACTATTATCGTGCACATTCCCAAACTTAACTTTTTTGTTCCAATCCTGAACACACAGCAACGCATCTCCGTTCCAGTCAATGACCATACTGTAATGAGGGTAGAAGCAAGGTTTTGTTTTATCAACTTTCGCCTGATTACCTGTATGAATTGTTCCTGCACGATTGGTTAGTTTAAGACCAAATTCATCCTCCTTAGAATGCCAACGATCGCGTAAAATATAATAATCATCATCAACACCAGCTTCATAAAATATTTTTTTAAAGTGGTCAATTTGATGCGGTCCATCATACATACTGACAACTAGAAGGTTAACACTAGCGGCATAGAACTCCTTAACAAGTTTGCTGGTTAAACGATCACCGTTAGTGACAATTTCAAGTCTAGTTTTAGGATCAAATGCTCGACAAAGATTAATTAGGTCAGGGTGTAGTAAGGGTTCACCATATCCACAAAAAACTACGCCTCCCTGATAGTTTATAAACTTTAATTCATCTGCTATTCGTCGAATCATTTTGTTCGACGCATGTAGATTCTGATTAGGATAAAAATCTGGATCAATTCTAGGGCAAAACGAACAGACCCTATTACATAACTCTGTAAGATTAATATCTATCCAGCTAAACAAAGGCGAGTCACCTATCATTTGCACATCGTCTATAAAGCTAGATTTTCTACGAAGATTCTTAAGAGTAGCTTCTGTCATAGTCATAATTGCTACCTCTCACTATTGATCAGTATTGGATGAATTCTTTTGCGTCATAACTATTACCAGCAACATTCATGCCAGATATTGAATACTTTAACATAGCACAAAATTTACCTTTTTCCCTACATATACCGCCCTTCAGACGCATATTATTTTTACACAACAAATTATTAAATCATCATTAATAGGTTTGTAATGCAAAAATTGCCTATTTCAACTGGTCAAAAATTGCCGACATCACAGATTTTTTGCAAATTCATACAACGAATCACATGAAATTATTATTATATTTCAAAAGCTTATAGAAACTCAGAAAAACTGGCCCGCCATTTGCTGGTATGTGATCGTAATAAAGCACATTTGGAGAAACCGAAATCATGTCAGACTTATTTATAAAAACAAGCACAGTAAGTGAAAAAAACAACCAGTCCACTAATGGACAGAAAAAAATCTCAACGCTAGCAGGACTAGCCGGATCTTTCCAGGACTTAATACAAAAGGCTGGCGCTCGTATTGAGAATGGTATTTCCGCACTCACGGGCCAATCCACTGTATTTGGTATTTCAGAAAGTGTCAGCACCACGCGTTCTGATAATGATTTCAATCATGATTATTCAAGCGAAAAACACGATTACGCCGATACACGTACTGACCGCAATGATCACAATGATGACCGTTCCGATTCTCAGCGCACAGATCGCAACAACACATCTAGCCGCGACGATAGATTAAATGACGATCGCGATAGAGAACATAATTCAGGAAGCTCAGATAGCAACGACGACATTACAGAAAGTCATTCAGATGAGCAGGACATTTCTAGTGCACCAAATGACAACAACTCAGAAAACGACGATTCTGAAAACAATAATTCCACTGCCACAAATGAACAAAATTCGAATGCGTCAGATAATTCTAGAAACGAAGGCCAGAAAAGCGATGGGCAATCTGACTTAAATGCAGGTAAGGGTGGAGCAACAGATAATATCGCAAATACCGGAACTGTCGACAAAGTTATGGGAACAGTTCTTTCCGAAATGATGGCAGGCAATCAGACTGCAGGAGTGCAAGAAGCAACAGCAGCGCAAAGTCAAGCTATTAACGAAAAAAGCGGAATCTTATCCATACAAAATATAGCAGCGGCATCGATTGGCACCCAAGAAGTTTCTTCAAAGTTAGGTATTGGTTCCGATGACAAAAACAGCATCGGGAACCTCAGCACACAACTTTCTCAAAACAGCAACCAATCTAATGCACAAGCAAAAGTCGCAACTAACAATCAATTGGCTAATAGCAGCAACTCTGGACAAAACACTGTACAAAGCAATATCGCAAATCAAGCTTCAGAACTAGCAAAGGCTATTGGAGATGGCAACAAAGCTCAGGTTAATGTCTCTGTTACTAATGAATCACAAAACTTGATGTCCCGTCCCAATGCTACACTTTTCAGCAGCACAAACACCGGGGCAGAAGCTTTTAATCAGTCCAATTCAGGTCAACAAGCTGGAAGCCAAACACAAAGTGGCACAAACCAAAATCTTCCAAACCAAGCACAAAACAATCAGGCATCTGGTGTTGCTAACGGCTTGGTTCAGTCACAAAACACTAACACGACATTGGGCAGCACCAATCGATCAGCAGCCGGCGAAGGCATAGCCCAAACAGGAAGCACTTCATCAAATCAACAAACTCAACAAACTCAAGCACTTAACACTTCAACAAATGGTTTGGCTAGAGCTGGTGGCGGTGAAGGAATAAATCAATCAGGCAATATTGCTACTAACCAGCAAACACAGCAAGCACAAGCTCAGTCATCCGCTCAAAGAGCAAAAAACACAGAAAAGCCTGCAGCCACTGGCCGCAGCATGGTTGAACAGATTTCTGTAAAAGTAACGAAAGCGCTTGAAGCTGGCATAGATAAAATCAATATTCAACTGAGACCAGCCCACATGGGCCGTGTTGAAGTAAAGCTGGAGATGTCTCAAGACAACCGACTTAGTGCCATGGTTGTCGTAGATAATCGCGAAACACTAGAAAATCTAAAGAATGATTCACGTGCCCTCCAACGTAGCTTATTGGAAGCCGGCCTCAATACAGATTCTGGGGACTTAAACTTTAGCCTTCGCGGAGAAGAGAATAATGAGCAAGAGAAAAATTCTAATTTTTCTCAACCGCTAACGGGCGATGAAGAGATTGCAGAATTGGAAGAAATGATAATTGAAGAAGCTATCATAGCATCTGATGGACGTGTGCTAACAAACGGTAGGATTGATGTCAGGGCCTAAGCACCTAGACAACGATATTCGATAGGAGACGTAAAATATGGCTATAATTGGTGATTCTCTAGCTTCAGCATCTATTGCGGAGGGCTCTCAATCTGCAGCTGCAGCAGCAAAAAATGAAGAGGACCTAAACAAGTTTCTTAATTTACTTGTTACACAACTTAAAAACCAGGACCCCTTAGACCCAATGGATGCCACAGAGTTTACCTCCCAGCTCGTCCAATTCGCTAGTGTTGAACAACAAATTTTTGCCAACTCAAACCTAGAGAAACTAGTAAATCTAGAAGAAACTAGCCAAGTTTCAACTTTGGTAGATTTTATTGGCAACACAGTGGAAGCCGAAGCTCGAACATTACCGCTAGAAAACGCAAGTGCTACATTTACTTATGAAATTCCAGCAGGAACTGCTCAAGCCACTATATCCATTACAGATAGTGATGGGCTTACATCTTATACTGGTGAAGGCGACCCAACATCTGGGCAACACACATTTAAATGGGATGGCAAAAGCACACAAGGCAACCAGCTTCCTGATGGAGATTATACCGTTTCAGTAAATGCACTAGATGCTAGCGGGAACTTAATGCCCGTGACTTACACAATTTTCGGACGAGTAACTGGTGCCGGAGTTGATGAAGGACAGTCAAATCTATTTATGGGCGATAAAATATCAATACCGCACGACAAAATAAAATCAGTAAAAGAAACTAAAGTTACGGCACCCTAAGAAATTTAAATAAAAAAGACCTTATGGTCTTTATGAATGGAATAAATATTAAAGACCGATCTTCGGTCAAATGAGTTAAGGAGAAATAAAATGTCATTGTTTGGCGCATTAAGTTCCGGAGTTTCTGGTCTTTCAGCACAGTCAAGCGCAATTGGTGCGATTTCAGATAACATTACAAACGTCAGCACGATTGGCTATAAAAACACCACTGTAGATTTCCAAACTCTTGTGACAAAGCAAACTTCCTCGTCCATGTATTCCGCTGGTGGTGTGCAATCAAAACCTAGACAAGATGCCGGCATACAAGGTTTGCTAGCATCAACCTCATCGGCCACCGACGTAGCCATCTCTGGAAGCGGATTCTTCGTCGTCAACGGAGCATCAGAGCCTTCTATTACAGATGAATTCCTCTTTACTCGATCTGGTTCGTTTTTCCAGGACAATGATGGCTACTTACGAAATACCTCAGGCTTCTTCTTACAAGCCTGGCCAACAGATCCTACCGGAAAAGTAATCCCTGCAAATACAAATCTTACTGTTCCAAACCAGAATGTAATTTCATCAGACTTTCTTACAACAGTTAACCTCAACCGCGTTGGTGGAACAGCATCATCAACTAGCAAAATTTCAATTGGCGCCAACTTGCCAACAAATGACACCAAAGGAACAACGAGAAAGACTGACGTGCAGTTTTTTGACACGCTTGGTAACGCAACGACGATGAATATTATCAACACCAAGTCTGGCGTCGATAACGAGTGGGAAATGAGCATTGCTCCACCACCCGGCACTAGCACAATTTCCCTTCAGGATTCGGCTAGTTTGGTTTATGGATCACAAGGACAGTTGGAATTTCAGGCACGCCCAGCTGATACAGCTAATGTCAAAATCGACGATATCACTTATGAATTTGATAATACTAGCATCTCTTTTACAGCGGGTCAGACCACAACTGTCACCGGAACGAATACGATCACAGCAGGTGGCGGGTCAGAATTTAGTGTGTTTAAGGCCGGAGATAAAATAACACTCAGTGGCTCAGCTCAAGCAGCTAATAACACTACGCACACAATAGCCTCAATTAACGCAGCAGGAACCGTCATCACCATAGTTGGAACAGGCTTGACAAACCAAGCTACCGAGGCTGCAGGCACAGTTACCTTCACTTACGCCGGCTTCACAGAAACAGCAACAAGAAAGAGAGTTGATGTAGCTAATAATACTACCACGGCACAGGATGTTAACTCTCTCCTCACTGCTATTAATACACATGATTCAAATTACGACACGATTAATAACAGGGCTAAGTTAGATGTAGGAAATCCAACAACAATAATATTTACAGAAGATGGATCTGAAAAAATTGCAATAGATCCTACAGGGCTGTTGACAACATCTGGAACGCCAGCAGCAAAGCAAGACAAGTCATTTAATATAGATAAGCTGAATGCAAAATATTCGAAATCCAATCAAATTACATTCACTGCAGCGGCTGCCAATGGTGAAAGCGTCATTATTAACGGCACCACCTACACTTTTAACTCAAATGAAGCAACTGCTAGTGGATTTGATAATGACACAACTATTCGAATCGACTCTATCGCCAACATGATCCAAGATTTAGAGCAATCTATAGAAGCAAATGATGCAAGTTTCCCCAGTGGAGGCTCAGGACTTAGGCGACGTGAACAGGACAACTCTGGCGTCGTTGACACCCTCGTCCTCCCGACTCTCGACACTGGTTCTTATAATGTTAAGTTCTCCACTGGATTTACCAATATTCCCAAAGAACCAGATGGAACGGCATCATATACCGCTGGGACTAATACAGCTGTTACCTCTACAAATGCAATCACCTTCAATTCTGATGGTATTCCATCAAGCTTTAGTGTCACGCAACTGGAAATCCGCGGCTACACTAATGGTGCGGCAGACATGGACAGCGACCCGACTAATGCTAAAAAAATTGCACTTGACCTTGGAACAATTAACCAGGCTAACGGATTTACACAATTTGGTGGTAGCTTTACCCCCTCCTTCATTACTCAGAACGGATCACAATTTGGAACATTTGCTGGTGTAACTATTAGTTCCGATGGGTTGGTAACAGCTCTATTCGATAATGGTGAAACACGTCCCGTTTATAAAATACCAGTTGCAACTTTTGTTAACCAAAATGATCTAGGTGGCCAATCAGGCAACATTTGGAACTCAACGGAAGCTTCTGGAGACCCCACGCTTAGAAACCCTGATAATGGGCCTGCCGGTCAGGTTAACCAAGGTACACTTGAACAGTCAACCGTCGACATTGGCAGCGAATTTACAAAAATGATCGTTGTGCAACGCGCATTTTCAGCATCGGCTAAAATCATTACCACAGCAGATGAGATGCTTGAGGAACTACTAAGGACTAAACGTTAAGTTTTATTTTAACTACCCACGAACCCAACCCACCGGGCCCGGTATCGGCAATTAATCGCCTTTACCGGGTCCACCCAATTAAGAATCTAGTGGACTTAGCTCTTTACCCTTTCTTTAAACAAAACGAATTAATGTTATTTAGCATGATTTATAATTTGACGATTAGGTCATGGGGAAAATACAAATCAACTTTCTTCTAAAATCCTAATAACAAAGGTCGTATTATTATGAAAGGATTGGAGAACATCCAAAAAACTAATACAAAACAACAGTTTTCTCAGAATTCCACTACTCTGACTACAGAAGAAATTTCACTTCTATTTACAAAAGCCGTTCAATTTCAGCAGTCTGGCCAACTGAAAGAAGCTGAAGCTCTATATAAAAAAATTCTATCTTTCAACCAAAACATAGCAGAAGTGCATTGCAATCTTGGAAGTGTTCAAGAAATACTTGAGGATTCACTTAAAAGTTATGAACGTGCTCTTTCAATCAAGCCCGATTACGCTGATGCGCATATTAATAAGGGGAATATACTAACAGATCTCGGAAGATTAGATGAAGCCATTATCTCTTATAAAATTGCCCTTGAAATTCACCCCCAATATGCAGAGGCAAAATGCAATCTAGGTGTTGCATTGCTTTCTATGAGACGGTTAGACGAAGCACTGTATTGTTTTAAAGGTGCACTTGCAGATAAACCTGATTACCGATTAGCCGCAAATAATTACCTCCATACTTTTCTCTACTTACAAGACGTTTCCAATGATGAGTTGTTCAATGTTTGTCAAAAAATAGCTAAAAATAGCAAACCTAAAATTAACCTCAAACCATTGCCCATAGCATGCCCAAAGCAGGAAGATCGTATTCGAATTGGATACATTTCTTCAGATTTTCAAAAGCATCCTGTTGGGTACAACATCTTACCAATACTGTCTAATCATGACCGGCAAAAATATGAGATTTTTTGCTATGCGGAACTATCAAAACCAGATTGCCTTACTAGTGAATTTCAAGAGCTTGCCGATCATTGGCGTGTCATCAACAACCGAACAGATAGTGAGGTCGCCGAAACCATGCGATCCGATGGCATCCATATAGCGGTATTTCTAGGTGGTCATTTTGATGAAAACCGTCCAGAAATAGCGAATTATAATGCCGCTCCGGTGAATGTTGCGATGCATGGCGGCACAACTACAGCCTTAGATTCAATGGACTACTGGCTTAGCGATGGCGTATTGCACCCTAAAGAAGAGAAGGATAAATCTGAAAGATTCACAGAAACAATTTGGCGGCTTCCTAATTTTTATAACTTTACAATTCCTAATGATGCTCCCGATATATCTCCCCTCCCAGCTAGCAAAAACGGCTATGTGACATTTGTATCTTTTAACAAACCATGCAAGATAAACGACGACGTGCTGGATTTATGGTCTGGAGTACTACTTGCCGTACCCAACTCAAAATTAATTTTAAAGTTTCGCAACCACTTGGCCAACGCAGACTTAGCTGATCCTATTCGAACGCGGTTTAGAACAAACGGGATCACCGATGACCGTATCGAACTAATAAACTCGCTGGATGACTTTAATGAGCATCTAGCTAATTATCACCGTGGGGACATAGCACTTGACACCTTCCCCTTCTCTGGAGCCACAACAACTTTTCAAGCCCTATGGATGGGACTACCAGTGGTCTCACTTTATGGAAACCGCTTCATTAGCCGTATGGGGGCAAGTATCAGCCAACATATAGGACTAATAGAGCATCTTACCACTACTCCTGAGAATTATATAAATATCTGCACTAAGCTTGCACAGGATCTAGATCACCTCAGAAACCTTCGCCTAAATCTTCGTAATCGTATCTCAAATTCCCAACTATGCAACGGCCCTACTTATGCCCAAAACTTTGAGAATGCTTTGCAAGCTATGTGGGAAAATAGGAACAAAGCAAAAGACTAAGACTAGAAATTAATCTTACAACGACTATTATATTGTTGGCACCAATTCTTGAAATCCACTTAATTAAGATTGCTTGATCATGAACAGGGCAGAAAAACGCCGCAAAAATAAAATAACGGGAAAGGCTTTAAAAGAAGCTAAAACTCTTCCCCTTATTTTTAAAAAAGCAGTCGAACATCAAAAAAATAATAATCTTACAGAAGCGGAATCATTATATAAAAAAATACTAGAAATTAATTACAATTTACCGGAAGTACATTGCAATCTAGGAAGCATACAAAACATCCATGGCGATAACTTTGCAGCGGAAAAAAGTTTCCGTCATTCAATCTCTTTAAAAGCTAATTACGCCGATGCACATGGAAACCTAGGCAATACTCTGATTGCTATGGGCCGCCTTAATGAAGCAATAGCTAGTTACAAAGAGGCGCTTATTCATAATCCGGAAGGAGCTAACTTGCATAATAGCCTGGGGACTGCCATGCAAAAACTTGGAAGACATAGCAATGCCATCCATCATTTTAAAATAGCACTCTCAATCACTCCTAATTTCGCTGAAGCTCTAAGTAATCTTGGCATCTCACTCAAAGAAATTGAATGCTTTGAAGAGGCCATTAAAAACTATGAGCGTGCTCTTTCAATCAAACCTGATTTTTCCGAGGCGCACAGCAATAAAGGAAATGTATTAAAGGACCTTGGGCAATTAGAAGAGGCAAGCAATTGCTATAAAAAAGCACTTGCAATTCGGCCAGACTATGCAGAAGCAAAATGCAATCTAGGTGGTGTCTTATTATCAATGGGACAGTTAGACGAGGCACTTAGCTGCTATGAAGAGACACTCGAGCACAAACCAGATCACCCATTAGCCGCAAATAACTATTTACATACTGTGCTTTACAAACCAAGCATTTCTAATGATGAATTATTTAAAATTTACAGCAATTCAGCTAACAATAGAAAATCAAAAAATTATGTAAAGTCGTTGCCCATAACTTTCCCAAAGCTAGAAGAGCGAATTCGCATTGGATATATATCCTCAGATTTTAGAGAACACCCACTAGGACGTAATGTCTTACCAATTTTCTCTAACCACGATAGAAAAAAATTTGAAATTTTTTGTTATGCTGAATTATCAAAACCGGACCATCTCACTAATGAATTTCAAAAGCTCTCAGATCATTGGAGAATGATTAAAGGATTAACAAACTTTGAGGTTGCAGAAAAAATTAGCACCGATCAGATTCACGTGCTTGTATTTCTTGGTGGCCAATTTGATGAAAACCAACCTTCAATTGCAGCCATGCGCCTAGCAAATGTTCAAATTAGCTTATTCGGTGGAACCACTACAGCGATAGAAAATATGGATTACTGGCTAACAGATAATATGCTTCATCCAGAAAATACGACAGAACAATTCACTGAAGAACTTTGGCACCTACCTACATTATTCAACTATCCCACCCCTAAAGGTGCACCAGCAATAAATCTGCTCCCAGCAAGTAAAAACGGTTATGTGACGTTTGCATCTTTTAATAAGCCGTGCAAGATGAATAACGACGTACTAGATTTGTGGTCTGAAGTTTTAAATGGGGTACCAAATTCCAAGTTAAATTTAAAATTTATCAATTTCTTTTCTACTCGAACCATTTCAAATCGAATCTTAGACCGATTTAAGAAAAATAACGTTTCATTAGATCGTATTAACCTAATAAGTGAAAAGGAAAGTTTTTATGATCACCTAGCAAGGTATAATCAAGTTGATATTGCGTTAGACACGTTCCCGTTTTCTGGTGCTACGACAACATTCCAAGCTTTATGGATGGGAGTTCCTGTCATATCTCTTTTAGGTGATCGTTTTATAACACGTATGGGAGGAAGTATAACTGCTCAAATTGGACTAAACCATGTTCTTGCAGATACTCCTAAAGAATTCTTTTCACATGCTACTTCTCTAGCGACAAATATTAATTACCTACAAGAATTAAGGAGCTCATTAAGAAAAAAAATTAGTAATTCCTTATTATGTGATGGAATTACTTATACGCAAAACCTAGAAACTGCATACCAGAAGATGTTAACAAAAAAACTAAAACACAGATATAAATTACAATAAATAAAAAAAAATGTATAGGTAGGCAATTTTTGCCCACTTGTTAACCTCTTCTTCACAATCAAGGCACTAGCATCAGAAAATAATCGAAGTTAATCCTATCAAACTAGTTTTAAGGATAGGGGTTCTTCAAAAATTAGTTTCTTAACGAGGAAAATTCAGTGGAAACACTTATTCTTGCTATTAAAAATCTTGGCCCTGCAAGGGTTGGGATCATTGGTGCCGTACTATTAACCTTTTTGGGCTTTCTAATCTTTTTGGTAATGCGATTAGGTTCACCATCTATGGTGCTACTTTATGGAGATTTAAGTTCTAGCGATTCCTCACAAATGATTAGCAAGTTACAAAGTATGGGCGTTCCTTATGAGCTAAAAAAGAACGGAACTCAGGTTCTTGTACCTAGTGATAGAGCACTTAAATTGCGAATTACATTAGCAGAACAAGGCGTTCCTTCTGGAGGATCCTTAGGATATGAACTTTTTGATGAGCAAGATTCAATTGGCAATACAAATTTCGTACAAAATGTAAATTTGGTTCGTGCATTAGAAGGAGAATTAAGCCGAACAATCCAAACTCTAGGTAAAGTTCGTGCTGCACGTGTTCATTTAGTATTACCAAAACGTGAGCTGTTTAGTCGCGAAAAACAGCAACCTAGTGCCTCAATTACACTAAAAACTTCAGGTCAATTAGATATCGAACAAGTTGCCGCTATTCAACATTTGGTTGCTGCTGCCGTTCCGGCGCTTGAGCCCACCCGTGTATCAATTGTTGACAGCAGGGGCAAACTTTTAGCACGCGGATTCGAGGATGATCCCGCTACTTCTTTAACACAAAGAGCAGAAGAACAGCGTCGCAAGTTTGAATCTCGGATGGGACGAACGATCGAGCAACTCCTGGAGAAAACTGTCGGAAATGGAAAGGTCCGGGCTGAAGTCAAGGCTGACATGGACTTTGATCGCATTAGCACTGTAAACGAAAAATACAATCCTGACGGACAAGTAGTCAGGTCAACACAATCAATAGAAGAATCTAACAATTCTCGGGATACAGAAGGAACACAGCCTGTTACAGTGGGCACCAATCTTCCGGATCCCAACGCTGCTGGTAGCTCAGTATCAAGTACAACCGATCAAAATCGAGCGGAAGAAACTGTTAATTTTGAAATTTCAAAGCAAACTATTAATCACGTTCGTGAAGCAGGTATTGTCAAACGCTTATCAGTGGCTGTATTGATAGACGGCATACGTGGTATTGATGAAGATGGTCAGCCCACATATGAGCCACGACAAAAAACCGAAATGGAGCTTTTAGCGACTCTGGTTCGTGGTGCAATTGGTTATAACGCTGATCGTGGCGATACCGTTGAAGTTATAAATATGGAATTCGCAGATTGGCTTGACGATACAGAGGGGATGGGTCCGTTTTTTGGAATTGATAAAAACGACTTATTACACATGGCAGAAGTCATAGTTCTATCAATTGTTGCTGTCTTAGTTATCTTGCTGGTTGTCCGCCCCTTAGTTTCAAGAGCTTTTGATACAATTTCACCGGTGGCAGCAATGGGCGAACGCCTACTTACTGACGAAGCAGGAGCACCTTTAGCTCTTCCAGGTGAGGATGATGTCGAAGAAGAACCCGAAGAACTAATAGACATTGACCGTGTTGAAGGTCGAGTAAGATCATCTTCTGCTAAACAAATTGGTGACTTTGTAGATAAATATCCAGAAGAAGCACTTGGTATTATCCGTGGCTGGATGCATCAAGGCACCGTCGCAGATAAACAAAAACAACAGGCTCAGAAATAAGGAGGGTTTTTTATGGCCGACGATTTCGAAACACTTACTGGCCCCCAGAAAGCTGGCCTGTTCCTATTATCGATAGGACCGGAACAATCAGCTTCTCTATTTGAACGTATGGACGATGATGAAATTCGCGACCTATCGGCCGCAATGTCTACGCTAGGATCTATGTCATCAGATGTTGTAGAACGCTTATTTAAAGAATTTGCTGACTTATTATCTGGCACCGGCGGACTAGTTGGTGACTATTCAACTGCTGAGAGACTCCTTGCTGGCGCACTTGACGAAGAACGAGCTGCTATGTTCATGGAAGACACCCGGGGACCTGCTGGGCGAACCACCTGGGACAAGTTAGCAAATGTTAATGAAGAAGTACTTGCCAATTATTTGCGAAATGAATACCCGCAAACAGTAGCGGTTGTTCTGTCGAAAATCAAAACAGAACATGCATCTAAAGTACTAGGTGTATTACCAGAAAATTTCTCTCTTGAAGTGATTTTGCGCATGTTACGTATGGAGGCCGTGCAAAAAGAAGTCGTAAATCAAGTCGAACGCACACTAAGGTCTGAATTTATGAGCAATCTAGCTAGTGCAACCCGACGTGACAGTCATGAACACATGGCTGAAATATTTAATAACTTAGATCGTAATACTGAAGGCCGATTTATGACCGCACTGGATGAACGTAATAAGGATAGTGCCGACAGAATTCGAGAATTAATGTTTACTTTTGATGACCTTGCCCGTTTGGACAATGCAGCCGTTCAAGTCTTACTACGACAAGTAGAAAAAGATCAGCTTGGTATGGCTCTTAAAGGAGCTTCCGATGAAATCAAAGATCTGTTCTTTAGCAATATGTCTCAAAGGGCAGGCAAGATGATGAAAGAAGATATGGAGGCTCTAGGCGCAGTCCGCCTCAAAGATGTAGACGAATCACAAGCTGCAGTGGTTAATACTGCCAAAACCCTAGCCGATAGCGGAGAGATTGTCATATCGCACGGGGCAGCTGATGAGCTAATTTACTAAGGCCGAAAATTTCAATGATTAAAACTAAAAATTCATCATCAAACCTTCAAGCCTCGTCTGTCAGCTCACCTGAGGAAGTGGCCCAAATGAGTGGAATCCAAAAATTCCTTTTTGACTACTCTTTTGACACAGAAACAACGGAACCTGAAAATAAAACGGTTGAACTAATAGATGAAGAAGAACAAGAAGAAATAATCCCCACGTTTAGTGAAGAAGAAGTAGAGGCTGCTCGGAATGAAGCTTTTAAAAAAGGTAAAGAACAGGGTATTAATGAAACTACTGCTGCAAGAGAACAAAGCCTTGTGGAAGCAATAGAAAAGCTTAAAGAACAGGTTGAGGATCTAAATAAATTACAAGAACAGATAGCTGAATCTACTCTTAACGATACTATCGAAATTGCAACTACAATTAATCGAAAATTGTTCCCAGCACTTAATGAACAAGGTGCTCTAAAAGAAATTGAAAATTTTGTTGTTGAGGCTTTGAGAAAAAATCAAGAAGAGCCTAAGATCGACATTCGCATCCATCCCGACCTTGAGCCATTAATAAATGAACACATTAGCTCACTTTTGAATAAAGTTAACTATAGAGGTGAAATAGAAATTTTTGCTACTGAGGACGTCCCAATAGGTGATTGCCACATTGAATGGGAGTGTGGAGGAGCACAACGTGATACTGATAGCCTATGGAATGAAATTGATAAAATAATAGAATGCAATGTGCTAAAATTACCTAATATTAAAGATAAAGCTAACGAAGACATCGTAGCTAAAATAAATATTGATGAAGATAGTGACCCTAATTTAGAACCTGATCCTTTAGGCCAAGGAGGCAAAAATGGCTGAAGAAAAAGACTTAGAGTTGAACGAGTTAGAAGATGCAGAAACAGTTCCACCAACAGACGACGATCAACAAGCTGAAGTCACTAAAAATGGAGATGAAAACGTTGAAGAAACATCTCTAGAAGCACAGGACTTGCAAGATATTGACTTGCCACGTTCGGCTGAATATCTAGAAGCTGTCTACGATATCCCAGTTCAGGTTTCCGCTGTGTTGGGAAAAACAACAATGCAAGTTAGCCAGCTGCTCAAGCTTGGTCGAGGTGCCGTCATAGAGTTGGACAGGAAAGTCGGTGAAGCAATAGATATTTATGTAAACAATCGACTTGTTGCACGCGGTGAAGTAGTTGTTGTTGAAGATCGACTTGGTGTAACGATGACAGAAATAATTAAAACAGACCTTCAATAATCGGATAAATAGGCAAATATTATGGCGGATGCAACAGCAGAACTTAGTATTAAGCGCGTACGGACTACAACAGACTTAGCTACTATCATTGGCATGGTGACTGGGTTTCTCTTTGTTATAGGAGCAATTTTTATTGGGGGTGCGCCAGGAAGTTTTTTTAATCCACCATCCATATTGATAGTTATTGGGGGCACCTTTGCAGTTACAACTGCATGCTTCTCTTTGAAAGAAATGCGAAGCACCTTGAGTGTTGTTATGCAGACTATCACATATTCTTTTCGCGATCCTGCCGATGCTGCAGTACAAGTTCTGAAACTTTCTTACTTAGCCCGCAAAGAAGGCGTGCTAGCACTTCAAAAACATCTAGATTCAATTAAAGCCGAGCCGTTTCTTCATAAAGGACTTTCTATGATTGTTGACGGCAACCCTGGCAAAGAAGTTGAGGCCATTTTAAGAAGAGAGATGCATTCTACTGTAATGCGGCATAGTAAAAGTACAAGTGTCTTAAGAAAATTAGGAGAATTTGCTCCTGCAATGGGACTTATTGGAACTTTGATTGGTCTAGTACAAATGTTGGCAAATCTAGATGATCCTTCAAGCATTGGCCCTGCCATGGCCGTAGCATTACTAACAACTTTCTACGGAGCCGTTTTAGCAAATATGGTTTTCTTGCCACTAGCTTCAAAGCTAGAAAGAAACTCTTCTGAAGAAACCATAGTAAACAATATCTATTTGATAGGTGTAGCTTCTGTTGGCCGCAAGGAAAACCCAAGACGCCTTGAAATGTTAATAAATAGCTTGCTGCCACCATCACAACGAATTCGTTATTTTGATTAAGATACATTCAGTCCATTAATTAAATGGATTGTTTAGGAGATTTGAAATGCAGTTACTGATCATCGGCACCCTTGATGGCCAAATTGGTGCTGCAAGCCAAATGGCTATCCAACGTGGCGCTAAGGTTGAGCAAGTGGATACCATAGAAGATGGCCTGGCAACATTAAGAAGTGGCAAGAGTGCTGACTTAGCAATGATAGATGTGATGCTGGATGTTAGTCAGTTTATCAAATCACTAGGATCGGAACGAATTACAATTCCAGTAGTAGCTTGCGGCATTGGGAATGACACAAAAGCTGCAGTCAAGGCTATACGTGCTGGAGCGAAAGAATACGTACCCCTTCCACCGAGTACAGATTTAATTGCAGCTATCTTGGAAGCTGTTGCTGAAGAGAATCACGCAATAGTGCACAAAGATCCTCGCATGGCAGAAGTATTAAACATGGCTGAAAAAGTTGCTAACAGCACTGCTACGGTTTTAGTTTCTGGTTCTTCTGGTACAGGAAAAGAGCTAGTAGCCCGATACGTTCATGGTAAAAGTGATCGCAAAAGGAATCGCTTCGTTGCAGTTAACTGCGCTGCCATTCCTGAAAATCTGATGGAATCAGAGCTATTTGGACACGAGAAGGGTGCTTTCACAGGTGCCGTTGCACGTCGACTTGGTAAATTTGAAGAAGCCCAGGGAGGCACTCTCTTGCTGGATGAAATAAGTGAAATGGCATCCCATCTCCAAGCAAAACTTCTTCGTGCTATTCAAGAACGTGAAATAGATCGTGTAGGAGGAAGCAAACCAATACCTGTGGACGTCCGGATCATTGCAACCACAAATCGCGATATGGAAGATGAAGTAGCTAAGGGAAATTTCCGTGAAGATTTATTTTTTAGACTTAATGTGATTTCGCTAAAGATACCTTCTCTAAAGAATAGGCCGGCTGACATTCCCGTACTAGCCAATCATTTTATTAATAAATATTCGGAAGCTAACGCCTTACCTGTTTACCCACTCTCTATAGATGCAAGCAAAATGCTAACTGATTACAATTGGCCTGGCAACGTAAGACAATTAGAAAACACTATACATAGAGCTGTATTGCTTGCGACTGGAAATGAAATTAGCCCAGAAGCGATCATTCTCGATGGCCCTAATAATGATCAAGATATAAATGACCTTACTACTGAAAGTAGGACTACTGGATTAGTAGGACGTACAGTATCTGATGTTGAACGCGATCTAATTATTGATACCTTGGAGCATTGCCTTGGAAACCGCACTCATGCTGCAAATATATTAGGAATTTCCATCCGTACATTGAGAAATAAGTTAAAACAATATGGTGAAAGTGGTTTTGCTGTGCCTATACCCGGAGAAACTGAGCGGCCATCTGTTTAAATTTATTTAAATTAAATCAAGATTTTGACTTAAGGAACTGATACTACAATGGCTGAAACTTCATCCACAGCATCCCCAGAACAAACAGCCGGACCGCCTACAACAACACCGGAAACTATGCCTCCCGCTGCAGGGGGAGGTGAACCTGATTTTGAATTCACAGGATTGCTTAGGGATATTTCTAGGAGAAGCGATATACTGCTCGCGCTAGGTGTTATTGGTATTTTAATTATACTGATTCTACCAATGCCAAAGTGGGGCATGGATATAGCACTAGCGTTTTCTATAACATTTTCGGTAATGGTTCTAATGGTCACGCTATTTGTTGATAGACCTTTAGAATTTAGTGCGTTCCCTATGGTTCTCCTATTAGCTACTATGATCCGTTTGGCTCTTAACCTAGCTTCCACTCGCTTAATCTTAGCAGATGGTCATTTAGGACCCGATGCGGCAGGCCAAGTAATCCAGGCATTTGGAGATTTTGTCATGAGTGGTAATTTTGTTATAGGAATCATCGTTTTTGGCATTCTTGTAATCGTTAACTTTGTTGTTATTACGAAAGGTTCTGGCCGCATAGCAGAAGTTTCCGCACGGTTTACTTTAGATGCAATGCCCGGCAAGCAAATGGCAATCGATGCTGATCTTTCAACGGGTTTAATTGATGAGGAAGAAGCTAAATTAAGGCGAAAAGAGTTAGAAGAGGAAAGCACCTTCTTTGGCGCTATGGATGGTGCAGCCAAGTTTGTTCGTGGAGATGCTATTGCGGGTATCTTTATCACGTTTATTAACATTATTGGTGGCATCATAATTGGCGTAGCACAAAATGATCTTAGCTTCGGAGAAGCTGGTGAAGTCTATACTCGCTTAACAGTTGGTGATGGATTAGTATCTCAGATACCGGCTTTGATCGTTTCCACATCTGCTGGCCTAGTAGTTACAAAAGCCGGAATCAGCGAGTCAACAGATAACGCGCTGTTCCGACAATTGGGAAGTCAGCCACGTGTTCTAGGGATGGTGGCATTCCTAGCATTTTGTCTTGGAGTTCTTCCTGGCATGCCAGCTTTTCCATTCTTAGCTCTTTCAATATTAACTGGGGGTATTGCTTGGTTTATATCTCATAAAAGGCAACAATTAAGAGAAGAAGAAATAAAGGAAATAGAAGAACGAGCAATCGATCCTGCAGGTGTTGCAGAGGAACCGATAGCCACAGCATTACGTATTGATAATCTTAGGTTAGAATTAGGCTATGGTTTGCTTTCCTTAATCTCAGCTCCACTTGATGGACAAAAACTAACAGATCAAATTAAAGCGTTACGTCGCCAGATGGCTACCGACGTAGGGTTTGTGATGCCATCCGTCCGCATTCAAGACAACATGCAACTCGCAGCAAATAATTATTGTATTAGAGTAAAAGAAATAGAAGCAGGGCGAGGAGATCTTCGACCAAATATGCTTCTAGTAATGGACCCAAGAGGCGAAGACATTTCTTTAGCAGGTGAAAAAACGACAGAGCCGACCTTTGGGCTGCCTGCAATGTGGATCGAAGAATCTAATAAAGAAGAAGCACTTTTTCGGGGGTATACAGTAGTTGAGCCCGCCACCGTTATCACAACTCATATAACGGAAGTCATAAAAGACAACATGGCTGAGCTATTGTCTTATACAGAAACCCAGAAGCTTCTAGATGATCTAGATAAAGAACAGCAAAAATTAATTTCCGAAATGATCCCGGCACAAATATCATTAGGCGGTATCCAAAGAGTTCTACAAAATCTTCTATCAGAACGTATCTCTATTCGGGATATGCCAACTATCCTTGAAGGAATATCCGAAGCTTGTGGCAATACCCGCAACGTAATGATGATTACGGAGCATGTACGTGCTCGTTTAGCTAGGCAGATCAGTGATTTTAATGCTAATGACCAGGACTTTATTCCCCTAATCACATTATCCCCTCAATGGGAACAAGCATTTGCTGAATCTCTAATTGGAACGGATGATGACAAGCAATTATCAATGCAACCAACACGTTTGCAGGAATTTATTACAGCTGTGCGTAACACCTTTGAACGTCAAGCTATGATGGGAGAAGCTCCTGTACTCTTAACCAGCCCTACAATACGTCCATTCGTACGTACGATTATTGAAAGATTTCGACCTATTACAGTTGTCATGTCACAAAATGAAATTCACCCAAAAGTAAAAATTAAAACAGTAGGTAGTATTTAATAAACTAGATAGCCATAAGAGGCAAAATAGATGACACCTCAAATATATAATCAATCACCGGAAAATCTTGAATATAGAATTAATTTAAAGATTTTAATAGTAGCTAGTGATTTACTAGAAGAAGTCACGACTTTTAATGAATAAGCCCATGTCTGCTAAAAAAAACAAGACCTCCAATGCTCGAACAAAAGCTAACAACATGATTGCAATAGCATCAGGTAAGGGTGGTGTAGGAAAGACATGGCTTTCTATTACTTTAGCTCATTACCTTGCTCAAACTGGTAATAAAATACTTCTTTTTGACGGTGATCTAGGCCTTGCAAATCTCGATATTCAATTAGGCCTAACGCCTAAGCATGATTTAGGCAACGTTATTGCTGGAAAATTAACACTAAATCAAGCTATTACACGTTTTGAAGAAGGCGAGTTTGATATTCTTGCTGGCAGGTCAGGATCAGGTGGCTTAATAAACATAACTGCAAGTCGAATGAAAATCTTAAGCAATGATCTTCGAGTTCTAGCTGCTAACTATGATACTGTGCTTTTGGATTTAGGTGCTGGTGTTGAACGTACAGTTCAACAACTAACCAATGGAGCCGGAAGCGTAATAGTAGTTATCAATGATGAGCCAACATCATTAACCGATGCTTATGCCTTTATAAAAGTTATGCAAACAGAGAGTCCTGGGTTAGAATTTCAAGTCGTCGCAAATGCCGTTAATTCCAAACGTGAGGGAGAACGAACTTACAACACCTTGCTCAAAGCCTGCGAGGGGTTTTTAAAGATCTCACCACCACTTTTAGGCGTTATTCGACATGACAACAAAGTACCTATTGCCATCAGAAACCAGGCTTCTTTATTAACCCGTTATCCAAACACAGAGGCTGCCTCTGATGTTGAGCTTATAGGTAAAAAGCTTATTTGATCTGGGGTGTCACCATGTCCAAAGTAAACCCACCGTCACCACCTCCAACTACACAACCAGTTCAATCAGGTGAACGTCTAAAAGCCGTTATCATTAATCCACAAGAGAGTTTTTCTAGGCAAATTTCTGTAGGGCTACGATTTAAAGCTGAAATAAATTCTAATTCACAAAAGGGTAATTATGATATCCAAACTCCTTTTGGGCGTGTCACAATACAAACTAAAACGAATTTACCTAATGTTGGCAACTTACAATTACAATTGATTTCTAAAGGTAAACAGCTTCAATTATTGATTACAAAAATCAATGGCCTCCCACCATTGACAGCAATGCGAACTCTAGGGCTCTTACCAACCGTTAACAAAAACTCAAACGAAAAACCATTTTCTACAACTAAGACTAAAAATTTAACTAAGGATTCGCCTCAAGTTAATAAAATCAAAACTACGCCTAATTCAAGAATTACAAAATTAATTATTGGAAGAAATTTAATTGCTACTTTATTAAACACGTCAACGAGCAATTCAACTATCAAGGCCCCTCTAACAAGGCCTTCAGAGATATTAGAAAAACCATATACGAAAGCAAATAGTCGACAGAAACGTTATTCGGTTCAAAGAGCACCTTCACTTCCTGCAATATCCACTAAAAGAACCACTGTTTCTCGACCAGCTAAATTGATACCTACAAAACCTAGCGATCTCAGCATCGCATCCCAAACATCAAAAAAGCATTTTTCGACCTCTGGAAGGACGAGACCTCTTCCAGGATGTCAGTTAAGTATTCGTATCATGGCATACCAGAATACTCCTGCACCCGGTGTCGTAGCACAAGAAAAAGCTGGGGGAGGCCATATAGTCGTTGGAAGCACTTTAACTGGAACGGTTATAGGCACGACCAAGATCACTAAACATCCTATTATACAGACCCATGTAGGCACTCTAACAATTGCCACGTCGACTTCCCTACCTACTGGAAGCCAAGTATCTTTTGAAGTTAAAGACTTTTTTAAGGACGGCACAAAATCAACTAATAATTTTAAGCTTAATGAACAAAATCCATCCCAGATACTAAATCGAGAATGGCCAGCATTACAGGAAGCCCTCCGTGTTTTAAAAGAAGTTAATCCAGCCGCTGCACAACAATTAACCCAAGCAGTATTACCTCACCCAGGTCCAGCATTGGGGGGTAACATTGTTTTTTTCCTTCTAGCTTTAACTAGTGGCAACCTATCACACTGGTTTGGCGACTTCCCTATACGCTCCCTAAAATTATATAAACCTGAATTATTAGAGCGGCTTAAAAAGGACTTCGGAGAAATTGAACGTATCAGTCATATCCCAAGTTCTAAAGAATGGCGTACAATACTAATACCATTTCATGATGGGTTTGAAATCAATCCGTTAAAATTATCCATTAGGAACTTAGGCGAAGAAAAAAGAAAAGAATCACTAAATGATAAGGATGCCACCAACTTTATTATTGATTTAAATATTAACAACTTAGGCCGCCTTCAACTTGATGGACTGGTGTACCGTGAAAAAAAACGTTTGGATTTAGTCGTACGCACAAATATCAAGCTTTCAAAAAAAATTGAAGATGGCATTCGTGGCATCTTCCAAAATGCAAATGATGCAATCAATCTTATGGGAGGTGTCGTATTTCAATCTCCTCCATGTAATTTTATTGAAGCCACTGATAGCAGAATAACAAATCATCCAGATGGATTATTCGTTTAGGTAATTTTAAATTATGGAAACCAACGAGCGTCGAGCATTACTTCATATCTCTAACAATCCAGATGAATCCATTGATTACTTAATTACCCTACAAGGTAGTTTCATTTCTAATGAGAATAATAAGCCTATAATTATTTCAATAAGCTATGTACCTGGCTTTTCAATCGTAAACCCAGATTCATTTAGGAGTTATTTAACAGCTTTATCTGAACAAAACTGGGAAAATCTAGAGAATATCGCCACTACAATAATTGGAGATTTATCTAATCAGTTAGTATCCCGATGGATTTGCATCAAAGCAACAGCATCAGAGGGATTCTATCCAGGCCTTGGTCATCATGAAATTCTCATTGAAGACAGACAACCTGAATGGAGCAATCCGAATTTGTTATCACTTGGAAAAAATATCAAGAATTCTAGCTAGATTTCATCCGATAAACTTGCATCGCTAGTTCATCCATTTCAATTTTATCCTTACGATCTACTTCTTCTGCCAACTTCAAATCACGGGTTTCTTGCGCAATTTCAAACTTCTTCAATTCACGATATGATTCATCTAAACGATTTTTCGCTTCAGAAATTTTTCCTTCCATCTCCATTATACCAGAACGTAAATTGTTGCGATTCTGGAGAACATTAGCAGCGTAATTGCCATATAAAAACCCTGCTTCATTCGGTGAAGTTTGGACGGCTCGTTGCTCAATCTCAAGCTCCTTATTCAACCGCTGCAAACCATTTTCCAAATTTTCCAAAGATTTAAGAACATCACTTAACTCTCGACGACGTTCATCAACCATCCATTCATTAAGACGAATTAAAGAATTCAAACTCTTAGCCATTGCCTTAAAAGTCCCAGTTATATCTATGAATGGTCATTTGAAATTGGCTCATCTAAAATTTTATCAATAACCTCTTCAGAAGCCTCCCCTTTAACAACTTCGTAATCACTTTCATTCGGGACTATTTGATCTACGATCAAATTATCTTGTTTTGAGGTCATTTGCGGGGCTTCTTCACCAATTATTTCAACATTTTCACTACCACTCTCGATAGTTTGTGAAGAAGAAACTGTCTCTGTAGGTTGTGGGGCGATTTCGAGTATTTGTTTAAGCATTTGATAAGAGGTATCTATATCTGTTTGATCAGTAATTTCTTGGGCCAAAAACTTTTCTAATGCTGGATAATAAGTTATTGCCTCATCTACATTTGAATCGCTTCCACTACGGTAAGCACCGAGACTAATTAGTTCCGCCATATCTTCATAGGTAGCAATTAACTGACGAGCACGATTCACTAAATAATTTTCAGACTCTGAATTACATGCCGGCATGGTTCTAGAAAGGCTTCGCAAGACATTAACAGCTGGAAAGCGACCACGTTCAGCAATATCCCTATCTAATACCACGTGCCCGTCTAAAATTCCACGCACTGCATCTGCTACTGGCTCGTTATGATCATCCCCTTCTACTAGCACTGTAAAAAGTCCTGTGATTGATCCTTGCTCATGTGTGCCTGGGCCAGCTCGCTCCAATAATCTTGGCAACTCAGAAAACACTGTCGGAGTATAGCCTTTATTCGCTGGAGGTTCCCCCATTGATAAACTAATTTCTCTCTGAGCCATTGCAAAACGAGTTACTGAATCCATCAAACATAAAACTTCATTTTTTTGATCACGGAAATATTCAGATAATGCCATTGTCACATAGGCTGCCTGGCGCCGAACAAGTGGGCTTTCATCTGAAGTAGCAACTATAACTACGCTATGGGCCATCCCATCAGGGCCAAGATGATCTTCAATAAATTCGCGAGCCTCACGTGACCTTTCGCCTATCAAGCCTACAATGCTAACTTCTGCATTGGTATGGCGTGCCATCATTGATAATAACGTAGATTTACCAACCCCTGAACCAGAGAAAATACCCATTCTTTGACCCTTGCAACAGGTTAAGAATGTGTTCATAACCCTCACACCAAGGTTGATTTTGTCACCTACCCTTTTACGTTCATGTGCCGGTGGTGGACTATTATGTATGGGGTAGCCTATACGCCCCTTTGACAAAGGACCTTTCCCATCAACTGGTTCTCCAAAAGCATTAATTACCCTACCCAACCAACTAGAATCAGGATAAATTTCAGGGTCTGAATAACTAACTTCAACCCTACACCCCATTCCCACACCAGAAACAGAACTAAATGGCATTAATAATGCGCGATTTTTAGAAAATCCTATTACCTCACATCGTATAGGCCGACCCTCACGAGCTATAATGTTGCAATGATCCCCTACAGACAGAGTCGATTGCAACCCAGCTGCCTCAATAAGCATACCTATTATGTCCGTTACCTGTCCATACATCTTGCGATTTGGAAGCTTATTGACTTCTTCTGCTATTTTGGTCCCCAAAGAGCTCAATGATAATCCTTTTGATGGTTTTTCGGTTAATGGAAAACTTCAATAAAATAATATAATATCTTATTATGAAGACAGACTCTTTAAGGAATATTAAGAAAAAGAATATTCAATTATTTATTAATTTTTTCTTTGCCGCCTTGCACCAAGAGCGTCTGCGGAATATGGTTAACTAATTGGAAAATTATGGTGTAAATTAATCATGCGAGTACTTTTAGTAGAAGATGATAATACCACACAGCAAAGCATACGCATGATGCTAGAGTCTTCTGGCATGATAGTGGATACTGCTGATCTAGGGGAAGATGGATTAGAAATAGGAAAACTTTACGAATACGATATAATTCTCCTAGATATAATGTTACCAGATATGGATGGTTTTGAAGTTTTACGGAGATTGCGTGATAGTCGAGTAGAAACACCTGTTCTCATATTATCTGGATTAGGAGAATCTGAGAATAAGGTTAAGGGCCTAAGTTCTGGGGCTGATGATTATCTGACCAAACCTTTTGATAAAGCCGAATTAATGGCTCGCATACAAGCGATTGTCAGAAGATCTGCTGGGCATTCACAATCTATAATTAGCACCGGAAAATTAGATGTTAATCTAGACACTCAAACAATTGAAGTAGATAAACAACCACTTCACTTAACTGGAAAAGAATATGGGATCTTGGAACTCTTGAGTCTAAGAAAAGGGACAACGCTGACTAAGGATATGTTTCTAAATCATCTCTACGGTGGTATGGACGAACCCGAATTAAAGATAATAGATGTATTTATTTGCAAACTAAGAAAGAAACTTACTGCTGCTACTGGTGGGGAAAATTATATTGAAACGGTCTGGGGACGTGGTTATGTTCTTAGAGATCCAGACAAAATGACTTAAAATAAAAACTACAAAAATTGGGTTATAAAATCTTATCTAAATTATTATTTTAGTTACTTTAAGCATTTATTTTCTCAACTAACCAAAAATTAATATATAGAATTCCTATTTATTGTTAATTCTTTGGAAACAATACGGCCAACTGCCCCTCACCTCTAGCACCGTCTGAATACTCTATAAATGCTCCCAGCTCTTGAGCCATTTGTTGCGCTAGAAAAGCATGAACATTACGGGCTGACAATATATCCTTAACATCAATTAATTCCAATTCTATAGCACTTCTTAAATCATCGCGTAAATTTGCGCCTTCACCAGAAAAAGCAAGCCCAACACCAAATCCTTCGCCAAGGACGGCAAAACTCAAACCCACACTCCCTCCTCGTGGCAAAGAATCATAGGCCATAAGGACTAGATTAAGTATCACTTTAATTGATGCTGGAAGAACTGGCTCTAACAAATCTGAGGGCACCTCACCCCAATCAAGGCTAACCTTACTTCCTTTTAAAAACCCTTCTGCTACGTTGCGCGCTTCATTCAATGCGGTTTTCCAGCTAGTATCAACTAAATTACTAGCCCCCTTACCAAATGCAGCGCGATAAAATGACAGCCTACATTTTGCCTCATCAGCACTTTTAATGATAAGTCCTTTAGCGGCACCATCATCATCGAAATCTTCTTCTAATAGTTCTAATCCCGAATTTACTGCTCCAATAGGACCGACTAAATCGTGACAAATACGGGAAGATAAGAGTTGTGCTACTGTTTGGTCAAAATGCATAATCTTCCTTTCTAAAACCTATAATGATTATAAATTAAAATTTTTAAAAAAATTAAAATATTCTTCATTCTGTACACAATTCTAAATCCCATTCCTTATAAAAAAACGCAAAAAATAAAAAAGTCACTCTTTCTTGATTGTTAAATAGCTAATCTCTATCTATTCCCTGCTTTCTCAAGTCCTCTTGGACGTGGTATACTTGACCTTATAGAAGGTCGCATATCTTTTCTTCAACGCTGGGGGGTTACAACACAAATGTCAATTGGCAGAAAAGAAAAACGAATGGATAAATCCTCACCCTTTTTTCCAAAAGGCCGTCAAGTTGAAGAAGGTGCCCTTAATCAAATTAAAAATCTTCTGGGAAACAGGCCTCGCCGCACTGATCTACTTGTTGAGCACCTCCATTTGATCCAAGATAATTTTGGCTATATCACAGCAAAACATTTAGCAGCACTAGCCCAAGAAATGAGAATGGCTATGGCTGAGGTATTTGAAGTTGCTACTTTCTATGCCCATTTTGACATAGTTTTAGATGGAGAAAAACCTCCACCAAAACTTACAATCCGGGTATGCGATAGCCTTACCTGTGAATTAATGGGAGCTAAAAAATTATTAAGAAGTTTGAAAAAAAATTTAGACAATACTGTACGTATTGTTCGAGCACCTTGCATGGGCCGCTGTGAGACCTCTCCAATCTGTGAAGTCGGTCATTATCACATCAACAAAGCTACCCTTAAAAAGGTTATAAAGGCAATCGATAAAGGTCAGACTGATCCTGAAATTCCACCTTTCAAAGATTTCAATTCATATAAGACTGATGGTGGATATTTATTATTAGAAAATTGTTTAAATAAGAAACATACAGTAGATGAACTAATCGAAGTCTTAAGTGCATCTGGTCTTAGGGGGCTTGGAGGAGCTGGCTTTCCGACCGGACAGAAGTGGAAAATTGTTCGTAGCTACGAAGGTCATCGCCTAATGGCTGTAAATGCTGATGAGGGTGAGCCAGGCACTTTTAAAGATCGAACATATTTAGAAAGTGATCCGCATAGGTTTTTAGAAGGAATGCTAATTGCAGCTTGGGTAGTTGAAGCAAAAGAGATCTATATCTATTTACGCGATGAATATCCAGGAATTAGAAAAACTCTTTTAGAACAAATTTCCAAAATCAAATCAGAAGGTCTATCTGATCACACAACTATACACCTTAGAAGAGGCGCCGGCGCGTATATTTGCGGAGAAGAATCGGCAATGATTGAAAGTATCGAAGGAAAGCGAGGCTTGCCAAGACATAGACCGCCCTATGTAGCAGAAGTTGGTTTATTTGGACGACCAACATTAGTACAAAATGTAGAAACACTTTATTGGATTAGAGAAATTTTCGAGCGTGGACCAGACTGGTTTTCTTCCCATGGCCGTAATGGTAGAAAGGGATTGCGTAGTTTTTCTGTTTCTGGGCGGGTTCGCGAACCCGGTGTCAAATTAGCGCCGGCAGGCATTACTATGCGTGAATTAATAGATGAATATTGCGGGGGCATGGCGGAAGGTCATACCTTTAAAGCATACTTACCAGGTGGAGCATCCGGAGGAATACTTTCAGCTGAAATGAGTAACATTCCACTTGATTTTGGAACTCTTGAAGAACACGGTTGTTTTATAGGATCTGCTGCTATAGTAGCACTATCCGACAAAGACAGTACACGGGATGCTGCACTTAACCTTATGCGGTTTTTTAAAGATGAG
Organism: Pseudomonadota bacterium; assembly: GCA_036337015.1. GTDB lineage: Bacteria > Pseudomonadota > Alphaproteobacteria > Rhodospirillales > Casp-alpha2 > Casp-alpha2. Next base: position 32,095 of record JAYZEZ010000007.1, read on the forward strand.
AGCTGTGGTCAGTGTACCCCTTGTAGAGTTGGCACTGAAAAGGCAACTAAACTAATGGAACAAAAACAATGGGATGAAGATTTACTTCGTGAACTTAGCAACGTTATGACTGACGCATCCATTTGTGGACTTGGACAAGCTGCGTCAAATCCTTTAAAAATGGTACTAGATCATTTTAGAGATGATATTACTTTTAAGTAAAATGATACGGTGGAAATTCAAATGAGTGATTCCTTTACTTTCACACTGAATGATATGGAGGTTGAAGCATCACCAGGTGAAACAATATTGCAAGTAGCCCACAAAGCAGGCCTTGAGATACCTCATCTATGTTATGCACCAAAACCGGGTTATAGGCCCGATGGGAACTGTCGTGCTTGTATGGTAGAAATCGAAGGTGAGCGTGTACTTGCCGCCTCATGCATTAGAAAACCCAGCAAAGGGATGGTTATAAGCACCCAGTCCAAGCGAGCAAAATCAGCTCGCAGCTTGGTGTTTGAAATGCTTCTCACAGACCAACCCACCCAAGATACAGCACATCAACCAAACTCAAATTTCTGGGAATGGACTAGAAAGATGGATATAAAAAATAGCCGCTTTCCAGAACGAGAATCTCCTGCGACTGATACAAGTCACCCCGCAATGGCAGTAAACTTAGATGCCTGTATTCATTGCAACCTGTGTGTTCGCGCCTGTCGCGAGGTCCAAGTCAATGATGTTATAGGCATGTCAGGTCGTGGGGTAGGTTCAGAAATAATTTTCGACTTAGGAGATCCCATGGGAGACAGCACTTGCGTAGCTTGTGGTGAATGCGTACAAGCCTGCCCCACCGGAGCATTAATGCCAGCTAATTTATTGGACAAAGATGGGATCTATATTGGTGATGCAGATAAACAAGTGAAAACTCTGTGCCCGTACTGCGGAGTCGGTTGCCAAGTTACATTTCACGTAAAGGATGATCAGATCTTATTTGTCGAGGGACGCAATGGACCTGCTAATGAGAATCGCCTTTGTGTAAAAGGACGTTTTGGATTTGATTACCCTCGTCATCCACATCGTTTAACCAAACCATTGATACGCAAGGAAGGCACACCTAAAATTGCAGACGAGAAAATAGATCCAGCTAACCCGTCAAGTCATTTCCGTGAGGCATCATGGGAAGAAGCGCTCGATCGAGCTGCTGCTGGTCTTAAGAAAATACTTGATGCTGAAGGTGGCCAGTCACTCTGTGGCTTTGGTTCTGCCAAAGGCTCAAATGAAGAAGCGTACATGGTTCAAAAGCTTGTACGTCAAGGCTTTCAAACTAACAATGTTGATCATTGCACCCGGCTTTGCCATGCAAGTTCAGTAGCTGCATTAATGGAAGGAGTTAACTCTGGCGCTGTTACAGCTCCCTTTACGGCTGCAAAAGATGCAGATGTCATTATCGTAATCGGTGCTCGTCCAGAACAAAATCATCCAGTAGCTGCAACATTTTTAAAAAATGCGGCTAAAGAAGGGAAACAGTTAATTGTTATGGATCCAAGAGGCCAAGAGTTAATGCGCCATGCTACCCATTCTTTAAGGTTTAAACCCGGATCTGATGTCGCGCTACTTAATGGAATGATCTACACAATAATTGAAGAAGGCTTAACTGATGAACAATTTATTACGGGATACACAGAAGGGTATGAAGACCTTAAAAAATCGATTAAAGATTTTCCGCCTGAGAAAATGGACAATGTTTGTGGAATTAAAGCTAATGTAATCCGTGAAGTAGCTAGGGAATATGCTAAGGCTAAGAAATCTATCATTTTTTGGGGTATGGGTATATCTCAAAGTATACATGGCACCGACAATGCACGCTGCTTGATAGCGCTTTCAATGATCACTGGACAGATTGGAAGACCCGGAACCGGATTACATCCTTTACGAGGACAAAATAATGTACAAGGAGCTTCCGATGCGGGCCTAATACCTTGGGTGTACCCAGACTATAAATCCGTAGAAAACGATGAGGTAAGAGAGATTTATGAAGATCTATGGAATAGAAAACTAGACCGAGGAAAAGGCCTCACGGTTGTTGAAATTATGAACCAAATAAATGCCGGCACTATACATGGCATGTATGTAATGGGTGAAAATCCCGCTATGTCAGACCCTGATGTTAGCCATGCTAGAGCAGGATTATCTAAGCTTAGACACCTAGTAGTACAAGACCTATTTCTAACAGAAACTGCAGCTTTTGCTGACGTCGTATTACCTGCATCTGCGTTCCCAGAAAAGTCTGGAACTTTTACCAATACCAATCGACAAGTCCAAATGGGGCGTCCTGCTCTAGAACTCCCCGGAGACGCACGCCAAGATTGGTGGATTATTCAAGAGATTGCTAATCGATTGGGACTAAACTGGGATTACAGCGGACCAGAAGACGTTTATGATGAAATGAGACAAACCATGAAATCATTAAACGGAATTTCATGGGATAGGCTCGAAGCCGAAGATAGCGTTACTTATCCTTGTGATTCTGAAAACACGCCTGGACACGAAATCATTTTTAGCAACGGTTACCCTACAGCTAATGGTCGGGCAAAATTAGTTCCCGCGAAAGTGACACCTCCTGATGAGTTGCCTGATAAGGATTTTCCACTAGTACTAACCACTGGTCGTGTTCTTGAACATTGGCATACTGGTTCAATGACACGTCGAGCTACAACCCTCAACACCCTCGAATCTACAGCCACAGCATCCATCCACCCAAAACAAATGTTAGAAATAGGTGTAGATCCTGGCGAAATAGTGCGCGTAGAATCCCGACGAGGTAAAATTGATATTGCAGTTAGGGCTGATAAAGATGTGCCAGAGGGTATGATTTTCATTCCATTTTGTTTTAATGAAGCTGCAGCCAATTTGTTAACCAACCCACAATTGGATCCATTTGGAAAAATACCAGAGTTTAAGTTTTGTGCTGTTCGCGTTGGCACTTCTAAAACAGTTGAGGCTATCAGCTAAAGTAATTTAGCTAACAACCGTAATTACTTTGCAAAAAATCAAAGATAGATTATTATTAAAATGTTTTTTCTAGAAACATTTTTTCTTTGGAAGGGATAAAAATGAAATCTTTCTGGATCGGAAGCATTTTAGCAATAGTAATTGCTATAATTGCAGGCACGATATTAAATTCGAGCGAGAATACTAGCGCTTCAAAGTTTTCAACATCAAGCACTCGACTATAAGCTTTTAATTATTTCAATTAGCTTCTTGTATGTCTTGTATTGTTTAAAACTAAAACGAGTCACCTATAAAAGAAACTATCAAACTATTTAATTATGTTTGTTTCTGAGAAATTATTCTGCAGGTTGTTTCTTTCTTTTCTTACTTATTCCCTTTTCCTCTGCCCACAAGCTGTGATGTTCCTTTGCCCAGTTAGTGTCCACTTGACCTGAAGTAACTGCATCAAGCGCACCCTCCATTCCAAGAGGTGAACCGATGTATATATGAGCTATAATTACAGCAATCATAATTAAAGATACAGCAGAATGCCACAAAACAGAAAGCTGAGTTTCTTGTATAGCTGTTAAATCTGTTGGAAAGCTAAAACCAAGTACATTAAGGGCAGAAAAAGTTTTACTCCATGGAGTAATCTCAAACGGAAATAACAAAGCAAGGCCAGATAAAGAAAGGGTTACCCCCCCCAGAATAACAATCCAAAAAATTAACTTCTGGCCTAAATTAAATCGTTTTGCCGGAGGATGGCTTCCTTTCGAAAAAAGCCCCCCGCCTTCAGCCGCCCATCTCACATCAGTTTTATCGAAAATATTGAAGCGCACCCACATTACAAACATCAAGGCTATACCGACAATAAATGCAAACCCAATATAATTATGAGCTAATTTTCCATAAGTAGTTAATAATGCGAATGCCTCTTGTCCTATTATAGGCATAAGAAAAAATTTACCATATAATATATTTAACCCAGACAATGCGAGAATAATGAAACTACTTGCAGTAAGCCAATGAGTTGCCCGCTCTATAGAGTTAAAGCGTTCTACTGTCTGTCCTGATGGTCCTGCATCAATCTTCACCTGACCACGGTTGTAGCGGAAAATAGCTAAAACTATCAACATAACAGCTAATATCCAGCCACCAAAAGTTAATAAAGGTCCATTTTTAAAAGCTCTCCAATTATCGCCCTCTGATTGAACGAGAATGCCGGCTTTTGGATCTTGCAAAACTGATTGTCCCTCAATTCCTTTTCTGATAGCTCTCCAGATTTCAGCATCTCCTATATTTCCAGAAAAGTTCCCTGGAACAGCACCACCTGTTTGTGCTAATGACGACCCTATATCAAATTGAAAAGAACCAGTAAAACCTGCTATTGATCCATAGAATACAATAAAAAAAATTGCTAAGATTCTAGAGTAATGACGCAGTTTTAAGCATTCCATTTAGCTATTCCTTACTTTCATTCATTCTTCTGGAAATCCATAATGTCCTAAAAACTTTAAACTATGAAAACGGCTTAATTAGAATTCCCCTGTTAATTGACCTGATTGTTCTAGTTAGGCCTACGAACGTCAGATTTTTTTCCCCCGCCACCCATACTTCGGTACACAGAATCTCCTTGATAACCGCTACGACGCTGAAGAATACGAACTTGATCGCTACTGAGCTTAGTATCTTTTTTACCCAGATAAACCCCCGGCTCATACATTATCACACGGCCCTGCTCTTCAGCTCGGCAACCTGCAAGCATTGAAGACGACAGAGCAATTAATCCTAAAATCAAAAAAATATTTATTTTTTTCATCAGGCTTTAGCCTCGCTTGTTCATCATAACATATCCAACACAGGGAAGATTTGGTAACATAACAAAAAAGGACGGCGGCAGTGTATTTACACCACCGCCAACCCCGTGATTAACTGTCCCTAAATGTTAAGATCCAGCCTTTAATTGATAAGCCGTTCCCCAACCCCAGGCACCAGAGCCGAAGCCACGAGCTACAACTCTTTCACGATAGATATCAGAAATCATATCCCCGTCACCGCCAAGCAGTGCCTTTGTTGAACACATTTCAGCACAAAGTGGTAATTTACCCTCTGCAAGTCGGTTACGACCATATTTTTGGAACTCTGCGGACGAATTATCGTCTTCAGGCCCACCAGCACAGAAAGTACACTTATCCATCTTACCACGAGAACCATAATTTCCAGCTTGCGGAAATTGTGGAGCTCCAAACGGACATGCGAAAAAACAATATCCACATCCAATGCATAGATCTTTGGAATGCAAGACTACGCCTTCTTCAGACTGGTATATTGTATCCACTGGGCAAACTGCTATGCATGGTGCATCTGAACAATGCATACAAGCTACCGAAATGGACCTTTCACCTGGTTTGCCATCGTTAATAGTGACAACCCGACGCCGGTTGATGCCCCAAGGCACCTCGTGCTCATTTTTACAAGCCGTAACGCAAGCATTACATTCAATGCAGCGCTCGGCGTCACATAGGAACTTCATACGTGCCATGATTTTACCTCCTCAGCCTTACGCTGCTTCTATGCGACAAAGTGTCGCTTTGGTTTCTTGCATTTGTGTGACAGAATCATAACCATAGGTGCCACACATGTTAGATGCCTCTCCCAACACATATGGATCGGCGCCTGATGGATATTTATCTCTCAAACTCTTTCCTTGCCAATGACCTCCAAAATGGAATGGCATGAAGACCACACCCTGTGCAACACGATCAGTTACCAATGCTTTAATTAGCACTTTGCCACCTTCTGGTGAATGAACCCACATGTCATGTCCATCCCTGATGCCAGCATCATTAGCATCAGTAGGATTGACTTCACAGAACATATCTTGCTGCAACTCGGCAAGCCACTTAACTGAACGACTTTCATCGCCACCACCTTCATACTCTACCAAGCGTCCCATTGTAAGGATCGTCGGGAACTTCTTGGCATGATCAATTTTCTGAATTGAAGCATATTGGGTAGGCAAACGATATGCCTGCTTATCCTTGTACGTTTCATACTTGGGTAGCAGGTCACGTCGGTTAGTATACAACGGCTCTCGATGCAACGGTATAGGATCTGGGAATGTCCAGACCTCTACCCGTGCTTTAGCATTACCAAAAGGAGCACAACCATGCTTAATCGCAACACGTTGGATTCCACCTGAAAGATCTGTTTTCCAGTTGGTTTTATCACCTGCAACCTTTTTGATAGCGGCCTTTTCACTTGCCGTTAGATCCTTATCCCAACCAAGCTTTTTAAGCATGGCCATAGAGAATTGAGGATAACCATCCTTAATTTCTGAATCCGCCGGATAAGAGCCTTCAGCAAGTAAATTAGACCCCTTCCTTTGGACGCCGAACCTTGCTCTGAAGCAAAGACCGCCTTCAGCAACTGGTTTCGAAGGATCGTACAAGACAGGTGTTCCAGGATGTTTCATCTTGGCTGTACCCCAGCAAGGCCATGGCAAACCATAATAATCACCTGAAACATCACCACCCTTTGCTTTTAGGGTTGTCCTATCAAACGTGTGCTGATTTGCCATATGTGCTTTCAACCGCTCTGGTGACTGACCGGTATAACCAATAGTCCACATACCACGATTGAATTCACGTGTTACATCTTCAATAACCGGCTCATTGTTCTTCACTTTTATATTTTTCAAGTACGGCTTTTCAAATCCAAATTTCTTGGCAAACAAATACATGATTTCATGATCTGTCTTTGCCTCAAAAGCCGGATCAAAGACTTTATCGCGCCACTGCAATGAGCGGTTCGATGCTGTCACAGACCCATAAGTCTCGAACTGAGTTGCCGCTGGAAGAACATACACACCATCTTGGCGGTCTGGAATGACAGAGGCGAAAGTCGGCACCGGATCAATAATTACCATAATGTCGAGTTTTTCCATCGCCTTTTTCATATCCGGCAAGCGGGTTTGTGAATTACAAGCATGCCCCCATAACACCATTGCGCGCAAATTATCCGGCTGATCCATGTTCTTTTTATTTTCCAGAACACCGTCAATCCATCTAGAAACTGGGAACCCTTTTGATTCCATAAGTTTTTTAGAAGCAAATCGCTTCAGCATATAATCATATGGAACGTCCCAAACACGTGCCCAGTGTTTCCATGAACCAGTCTTCAGTCCGTAGTAACCAGGAAGGGAGTGAGATAAAATACAGAAATCAGTAGCTCCCTGCACGTTGTCATGGCCACGAAAGATGTTTGCTCCTCCACCTTGCGTACCTATATTACCCAAAGCTAGCTGCATTGTGCAGTATGCACGGGTATTGTTATTACCATTAGTATGCTGGGTTCCACCCATACACCAAACGATTGTGCCTGGGCGATTATTTGCCAATGTCCTTGCAACCCTACGCAACTGCGAACCAGGAACTCCAGTAACATTTTCAGTTTCCTCTGGCGTCCATTTCTTCACTTCAGCGCGGACTTTATCCATGCCCCAAACTCGCTGTTTTATGTAAGCCTTATCTTCCCAACCGTTTTCAAAGATATGCCAAAGAATACCCCAAATCAGCGCTACATCAGTACCCGGACGAAACTGCACAAATTCATCAGCATGTGCTGCAGTTCGAGTAAACCGAGGGTCACAAACAATCACAGCAGCGTTGTTTTGTTCTTTAGCCTTAAGGATATGCTGAACTGCCACAGGATGGGCTTCAGCAGCATTTGAGCCAATCATAAAAATTGCCCGCGAATTATGCATATCATTAAAAGAATTAGTCATTGCTCCATAGCCCCAGGTATTTGCAACACCTGCAACTGTAGTTGAATGACAAATCCGTGCTTGATGATCGCCGTTATTCGAGCCCCAAAAGGCATAGAACTTTCGGAATAAATACGATTGCTCATTACTAAATTTTGCTGAACCAAGCCAATATACAGAGTCTGGACCGGAGGTCTTACGAATCTCCAGCATCTTATCCCCTATCTCATTAATCGCTTGGTCCCAAGACAACTTAACCCATTTACCACCAGATAATTTCATCGGATAGCGTAGGCGTCTGTCATTATGTGCATGCTCTCGTACAGATGCACCTTTAGCACAATGAGCACCCAGATTAATGGGGCTGTCAAAACCTGGTTCTTGTCCGACCCAAACACCATTATCAACTTCAGCAACTACCGTACATCCTACTGCACAGTGGGTACAAACAGATTTTATTTTCTTCATTTCCTTGGCAGCGGCTGCTTTTGCCTGCTTAACCATACCTAGCGGCATGACCGAAGCAAGTGCTGCGCCTCCAGCGGTTACTCCCGAACGCTTCAGGAATGCTCGGCGATCCATCGAACCACCTATAACGCCGGCCAAGGCCTTTTTTAAACGGGGGCCATTCGCTACCCCGTCGCTCGTTTTTGTGAGCATTAGATGCCTCCTTTTAATTTAGTTAAAACCTTGCCAATTCATAATATTTTTTGACGTGTTTCGTCTCTTGATAGCCACTTCCAGTCTTACCTGCAGGCATATTCGCCTTTACAGGTTTTGATTTTGAAGCAATTGCTGCTACTCCTGCAGTCGCACCCACAAAACCTGCAGCCTTAATAAAGTTTCGTCGGGGAATAGTTTTTCTTATTTCTGTCATCTCTATCTTCTCCTTAAATAGCTCCCTAATAATAAAAGTCTCACAAGCATTATCTACAATACTTCTCGCATAATTATCTCTCTAGTCCTCTATCTCAAAACCACTTGCCTCTATAGCCATAAATAATCGACCGATTGTTCCTACCGGCATATAGATTACAGCTGAATCAGCACGTTCTAAATCTGAAAAAAACTGGCCCACCCAAGGTGCCATATGGTTTAAAAAAATCTTTTTTTGAGTTTCTAGGCCTGGTCTCTCCCCCAATGCACCTGTAATTAATCCATGCATGATCTCACAAAGGTATGCAATATGATCTTCCGGTTCACTTGACAAACCTGATGCCTCAATACCTAAGGAAATCATATCTCGGCGCAGATTAGCTAGCGGTTTTTCATAGACGAACCCAGTAAGGTAATGCGAAGCATATGGGTTTAATTCACCACCAGACCCCATACCATAAAATAGAAGGGTATATTCTTCCTCGGCGTTACTACGAACAGCTCGACTTGCCACAGCACCGAGTGAAATAAGCGCTTTACCCAGGTCAGTATCAGCAACAACTGTTTCATTTTTCAAAGCACGTAAAATTACCAACGTGTCATCATCTAACGGCTCTCCTAGCACACGAGCTAACAGGCCATACAAATGCGCACGCTGTAAATCCACTTCGGATAAACCGCTTTGCTCTGAAGTATCGAATTTTCCGGAGGGATTTAGCCCAGTTTGAGCCTCATCTCTACTCTTCCCCAATGATTGGGTAGAAAGCAATTTGAAGTTCCCCTTAATCTTCCGAGCCTGTTGCGATTTTTGCAACAGGCACGGCGCCCTTCCCAATTGAACCCTGAACGTCCACTTCCTGAGCATTTATCGTCAGGATTACGGAACTTAAACCATTTCTACCCTATAACTGATATAGCCAATATCAGTAATGAAATGCTTACGTCAAAGCTCGCTAACTTAGTAAACTCCATAACTTTTTTTTTTGGTAATCATAACCAATAGCTATAGTATCATTTTTTTTTAGCTATATTGTCAACAACTATAATTATTCTCATTGGAAAAATTATTAGATCATATCTTGCGAAAATTAACCTTTGACAATTTTACTATTATTACAATGACTTAATTAAATTGAAAAAAATAATTATAGAATTTTATTTTTAGATACTCCCAAAATTAATGATCAAGTTAATTCTTAGTTTGCATCCTCGGGCGGACGAACGTCACTTTTTCTCTGCCCGCTCTCCAAATTAGCCTCTTCTTTATCTTCAGAACTCTTGCTTAAATTATCGTCGTTAGCAGTAATAGTTTCTTTTTCACTGCTTTCATTTTTTTTGTCTTTATAACCCTCATGACCTTCATCTTGATAACCCTCATGACCTTCATCTTGGTCTTCGCCATCACCAAGATCATCGTCACTCCCTTCAACCTCATCGTCAAATCCGTAACCCTTTCCAGCTTTATAATCACTATTGGCCGCAGATATTAGTTTATCAATAAATCGAAAGTTTTCGTCGTAATCGTCGAGCCCATCTCGAAAATTAAAAAATGGGCTACTTGCCCATAATGCTTTAAAAGCACGACGTTTTAAAAAATCGGGAACGTTTGCCTTAAAAAAAGGCGTAAAGTCAGAATCCTTATTAAGTGTTTCAACAGGTGGCAAATTCTGAACAGCCTCGGCCTGTTCAGGTGTAAGCTCTTTTGCATCATCTTCAACTTCGATTAGTCCTTCGGATGAAGAATCTTTATCAGTTTCGACTTTAAGATTAACCATAGCCAAAGCATCTTTTGGCGCAGCCTCATATTCTGTTTCCCCATCTTCAGGCATTGCTAAGGGTGGCATGGGCTGAACAAAACCCTTTTCATTTAATACCTCTCTCACTCTAACTACACTAGGATCTTGAGAAGCAATCGACGAATCTGAGAGCATTTCTTCTAATTCATCTGAATTTACATCTTTGTTTTGTCTATCTTTATTTTTTGGAACTTCTTTTTTTGCACCTGATTTTTTTAACCTAGACCACCTTGAAAATCTACCTTCCGATCCTACCCCTCCCTTTCTCATTGTCTTGTTTCCCTATCTCCGTGTGGACGGTCTCTCCCCTTGCGAGGATCATATGCTTTCTTTTTACGTTTTTTAAACACCACATCAACGTGGTGACGTTCTATGAATTTTAAAACCCAATCAACAATTTCTGGTGGCATATAAACACCTTCTACAATCTGATCTGCATCTTCTGTGTAACTTTCCGCCTCATAGGGACAAGCAGTTGCTAAAAAAGGTAAAAATTCTGGATCCAACTCTTCTTCACCTGGTGACAACACAATATAAATAGCGGGACAATCTTCAGATAAATTCTTTCGGTATCCCTCCGTCTCACCAGCGTGCAAATCTAAATTTAAATTACCAGCATGGTAATGAACCCAATTTTTGCCACTCCTAAGCTCTCGCCATTCATCAGTAACGTCTTTTGGTGGAGCGTTTATTATTACAGAGATTGGTGAGAACACGTATTCTTGCCATGGGTTGTCAATTTTCCTACGCTCAATAACAATCCCTAATGAAACCCTTTCACATGTTGAGCTTATAACTTTGGCATTCAAAACATTCCTTTTGTTCATGTTTATGTCTTTCCCAATGCTAAAATTTTTTCTGCCTCGACCAAGTTTTCGGGAGTATTTACGTTAAAAAAGGGATCAAAGGGTTCAGTTGAAAATTCGACCTCAACTAATTTGTAGCGGGCCGTCCAATCGTCAATCTTACGCACATTTTCATTAACCATAGCATGACGCAAATGATCCGCTAAATTTACCGGCCAAATTCCGAATACTGGATGAGACCACCCATTTGAACATGCGCAAGCAAGTTCAGCGTCGCCATTCACGACCGCAGCCGTTAATCTGTTTACTAGGTCTAATGGAAAATACGGGGCGTCTGAAGGAAATGTTGCAACCCATTCTACTTTTGGTGCATTAATTTCTGCCCATTCCATGCCTGTCAACACACCTGCCAGAGGACCAGCAAACCCCTCTATGACATCTGAAATCACTTCCAGCCCATAATTTTGAAACCGTCTGACATCCCCATTTGCATTAATAATCATCGTTGTCACTTGGGTTTGTGCACGTTCAATTATATGCTCCATCATCGGACGCCCACCAAGCAAAATCGAGCCCTTATCTCCTCCACCCATTCGGAGCGCCTGACCACCAGCCAACAATACGCCAAGAATAGTCATTCCTTTAATTGCACCCTTTCTAAATCAGATTCTGCTGTAGCATCGTAAATTATATTATCCTCACCGGAGAGCACCACGAAACGCTTTCCTCGAACACGACCAATTAGTGTCAATCCAACTTTGCGAGCTAATTCCACTCCCCAGGCAGTAAAGCCAGAACGTGACGCTAAGATTGGTATACCCATTTGCACAGTTTTTATGATCATCTCACTAGTTAGACGGCCCGTAGTATAAAAAATTTTATCATCACCATCTATGCCGTGCTTAAACATATAGCCAGCAACTTTATCTATAGCATTATGGCGACCCACATCTTCCATATAAAGAAGCACTTTATCCTTTTTAGCTAATACGCAACCATGAATAGCGCCTGCTTCTAGGTATAAACTTGGATGTATATTAATTTTTTTAATTAAGTCAAAAAGCCAGGAAGTTTTGACTGATGCATTAGTAGGCAGTTTGACATCCTCAAATTTTTCCAAGACATCACCAAATACTGTCCCCTGAGCACAACCCGAAGTAAGTGTTTTCTTTTTAAGCTTTTCCTCATAATTAGTATTACGGGCTGTACGCACTACTATGGTATCGATGTCTTCATCATAATCAATACCTGTGATTTCATCATCAGGTAGCAACATATTTTGATTAACTAAATAACCTATAGCCATGTACTCAGGATAATCACAGATTGACATCATAGTAACGATTTCTTGGTTATTAAGAAAAAGTGTCAAAGGCCTCTCAACTGTCACGGATATCTCAAAAGGGTTACCATTTTGATCCGCTCCTGTAACCTGCTCTGTTAACAGCGGATTTTTTGGATCAGGCATAATTAAATTTTCTTCTGAGCTCATTCGACCACCAATCAATAGTTAACCTAGATTTATCATCAAAATAAAATTTTATATTTTAAGTCAAACAAATCTTAAATGACTATGGATACCAAAAGTAAGTAATTCAAGTGATGAAAAAAAAGAAAATCACTTTAAAAGTTTTAAAATTATTTTGCATTTAAATGTTTAAATTACATTATTTATAATATAACTGTAATATAAACATGAAATAGTATAATTTTAGGCAATAAAATGGCTGAATTTTCTGAAGCTATAATTACTGCAATTTTGCTAATTTTTGAGCTTGATGCAGAATTGACAGAGATAGTAGCTCTATCTCTAAGGATCAGTTTGTCTGCAGTGCTTTTCGCCGGAATTATTGGAATGCCTATTGGGGCACTACTAGCAATATTTAAGTTCCGTGGAAAATTTTTTATCGTCGTTATCATGAACGCAATGATGGGGATGCCCCCAGTGGTCGTCGGCCTAATAGTTTATCTCCTGCTCAGCCGATCAGGTCCTTTTGGAGTATTTGGCCTTCTATTTACACCCACAGCAATGATCATTGCTCAAGTGCTATTAGTTACACCAATAATCTCAGCTCTAACTCGTCAGATAGTCGAAGATTTATGGATTGAATACGAGGAGCAATTGCGGTCCTTAGGCGCTACGCATATTTCTGCAATACCAGCTTTATTATGGGATGGCCGCTTCACTTTAATCACTGCAATACTTGCTGGATTTGGACGCGCTGCCGCAGAAGTCGGAGGCGTAATGATTGTTGGAGGCAACATTGATCACGTAACCCGAGTAATGACCACATCCATCGCACTAGAGGTCTCCAAAGGAAACCTATCGCTAGCTTTGGGACTGGGAATAATTCTTCTATTGTTGTCAGCAAGCGTTAATGGGGCAGCTTATATTATCCAAAATTCCACAAGACGTTGGCATTCATGAGAATACAAAAATCAACTCCGGAGTTAGAAACTTCAATACTACCACTCCAACTTAAAAATGTTTCATTCGAAGCAGGCGGAACCCTTTTAATTAAAGATGTGACATGCGTCTTAAAGGCTAACATCCGCACTGTGATCATAGGCCCAAATGGAGCAGGAAAAAGCTTATTACTCCGGTTATGCCACGGATTAATTAAACCAAGTCATGGGAAAATCTCCTGGCACAAAAAAACTGATGTTACTAGATACCAGGCAATGGTATTCCAACGACCGGTTATGCTTCGCCGCTCTGTTTCTGCAAACATTGATTATGCCCTAAAATTACGCCGCATACCTAAAGCCGAGCGTATTCAAACCATTGCCAAAGTTTTAAGCGGTACTGGGCTAAAGCGCCTTGCCAAACAGCCAGCTAGAGTCTTATCTATAGGTGAGCAACAAAAATTAGCATTAGCACGAACTTGGGCTCTAAAGCCTCAGGTTTTATTCCTAGATGAACCGACAGCTAGCCTTGATCCAGCAGCCACCCACAGCATTGAAAAAATTATTGAAGCCATGCATTCCCAAGGAATCCGTATTATTATGACCACTCACGATCTTGGCCAAGCAAAGCGTGTTGGTGATGAAGTTATCTTCATCAACCAAGGACGCATACTTGAAATCAGTGAAGCCGCAACCTTTTTCAATGAACCAAAGAATGATCTAGCACAAGCTTTCATAAGAGGCGAATTAATCTATAAGAATAAATAAGACTATAAGCTGTAAAATTCAAACGGGACTATAACTGGAGTCAAATATTGATGATTCGTTACCTTCTAATAACTGCCCTTATTACCTTAGGCTTTTCAAACCCAGTGCATTCAATAGAAAAGTACATCACTTTAGTCGGCACTACTTCGACAGAAAGTTCAGGACTTTATGACAAGATTTTACCTATATTTGAGGAAAAAACTGGGATCCAGGTACGCGTCATATCAGTTGGCACAGGTCGTGCCATTAACATTGCTAAGAAAGGTGATGCGGATGTCTTGCTAGTGCACCACCGAAAATCAGAAGAAGAATTTATAACTAAGGGCTTTGGCGTCAAAAGATACGACGTTATGTATAACGATTTCATAATCGTAGGCCCAAAAAGCGACCCTGCAAACATTAGCAACTTAAAAGACGTAGTTGAAGGACTTACAAGAATAGCATCAACAAAAAATCTTTTTGTTTCTCGTGGCGACAATAGCGGCACTCATAAAAAAGAATTAGAAATTTGGGAGTTAGCAGGCATAGATGTTTCCAAAAACAACGGCATTTGGTATAGAGAATCTGGATCAGGAATGGGAACGACCCTTAACATAACCGCAGCTATTCCTGCTTACACTATCTGTGATAGAGGAACTTGGCTAAATTTTAAAAATAGAGGCGACTTACAACTCCTCTTAGAAAAAGACGTCATTTTAGCAAACCCCTATGGTGTAATTCTCGTTAATCCAAAACTTCACCCTCATATAAAAGCAGAAATGGGGCAAACTTTTATTGATTGGATCATTGGCAAAGATGGCCAAATTGCAATTTCTTCATTTCGCGTTAATGGAAAACAAGGTTTTTTTCCCAATGCAAAAAAATAAAAAAGAATGCTTTATCCATCAAGGCGGAATAAACAAAACATAAATTGTTATATTTTTTCCTAATCTTACCTTTTTACTCCAAAGATCAAATTTTGATAGACAGCTACGGAGAGTTATAAACCACTCTTCCCAATGAAGAAATATCATAACCTCCCATATCAACGGCACGTTCTTTAAAAGTTTTAGAGCCAGCAAATGCCAGCAAAGACTGAACTTGGGGCTCAAAATAATCCCGACGGCGAATTGCTAGATCAAATCGTTCTCGGTGCAACGGAAGAAAGTCCAACCGATACTGTGCGGCAACCGAGGCAATACATAAACCAACATCAGCTTTACCTTCCAGCACAGCCAAGCCCAAGTCAGTCTCATTCATAGCTAACTGCTTGTTAACATTCAGGTCATTAATATCTAACCCCTCTTGATTGACTAGATGTTCAAAAAGTATTTGCGCACCCGCTTTGGGTTGACGAAAGACAATTCGGGCACTTTTAGTTCTCAAATCTTTAATTGAAGAAATATCCAACGGATTACCTGCTGCCATTACCAGCCCTTGCTCTCGCCAAGCCCATTCAATCAAAACAACATCAATTGAAGGGCAAAATGTTTTCAATGCAACCTGATTATAAGTTTTAGAATCAGGCTCATATACATGTAAGCCCGAAAGCATAGCCTCGCCTAATGAGAGCCGTTCAAGTCCATCGAGGCTTCCTCCAGACATCATTGCTAATTGGCATCCAGATTTACGCAAGCTCCATTCCAATAGAGGATCTTGAGACCCCGCACAAATAGATGGTGTAGTTTCCCCACCAAGAGATGAACTTTGCAAGCTACAAGAAACTTCTGCACCCTTAGCTATCCATTGATCAATTAAGTCTTTAGGAAATAACCACTTTCCAGTAACTCGGGTCGCAGGAATACGCTTACCCTGTAAAAGATCATAGACCTTGCGTTCCTTTATCCTGAGATAAACTGCAACTTCCCGGGTGGTCATTAAATCACTCATTCTCACTTCACCTCTGTTTATTTTTGTATTATACTGTGTTTTTTTCATAAAATGACTTAAATAAGTAAAAATTTTTAAAAATAATTAAAAAAGAGCGGACAAATGCCCTCCAGCCCTTTAAATAAAAGTAACTATTAAAATTCTACTATCTGGCTGTTAGTGGAAATTATTAGCTCGGGGTAGCGAACTGCCCCCGAAGCTTGGCTAGACGAGCAAATCGTCAGCCACGAATGAAGGAAGGGGCTTCAAATGAAGCTAAATAACAAAGAGGTTCTCGTATGCAATTGCGAGGACACGATGGTTATTGATGGCAAGGCATTAAAAAAGGCTTGTTCTAATGCGCCAAGAGTTAAAACAAATGGCGAACTATCTCCTGCTAAAAACCTATGTAGAGATGGAATTGAAGAATTCTTAAACTTAGCTAAAAAAACAGATGAACTGCTAATTGCCTGCACCCAAGAAGCCCCTATTTTTTTAGACGCCCTAGATGAAATTAATGACGAATCAACCAAAGTACGATTTACCAATATCCGTGAGAAAGCTGGCTGGTCAGGAGAAGCCAGCGGAAATCGTCAAAAAAAGAAAAATCTGACGGCAAAAATGGCAGCTATATTAGCGGAGGCTGCACTCGACATTGAAGATAGTCAATCTGTCACCATGACATCTGATGGTATTCTCCTAATACTGGGTCGCGACGCAGATACCTTAGAAGTCGCAAAAAAATTATCTAATAGGCTAGAGGCAACCGTGATACTGGAACCAGGAACAAAAGCCTCACCTCCAAAAGTGATGGAATTTCCAATTTTCACAGGCAAAATTACCAGCGCTTATGGACACCTAGGACAATTTCAAATAACTTATGAAGACATTACACCAGCAAATCCTTCATCTAGGGAACACCTTAGTTTCACCGGCAAAGCTCAGAATGGTACGATAGAAGCTGATCTGATACTGGACCTAAGGGGCACCCCCCCCTTATTCCCCTCTCCAGAAAAACGTGATGGCTATTTTAATCCAGATCCTAATAGCTCTCTACAAATTGCAAATGCAATGTTTGAACTATCAAACCTCATTGGCACATTCGAGAAACCCCGTTATTTAGATTATGATGATACAATTTGTGCTCATTCCCGAGCCACAATTATTGGTTGCACACGTTGTATAGACAACTGCCCAACCTCAGCCATTAAATCTGAAGGTGAAGTAATACAATATGATTCCTATATCTGTGCTGGTTGCGGAACTTGCGCTAGCATCTGTCCAACAGGAGCCATTAGATATAACTTGCCTGCTGGTGAAACATTAATTAATCGCCTTCGAACACAAATCAAAACATACAATAGCTCAGGTGGAAGCACCCCACGTTTATTACTTCATGATACGGAGTACGGCGAAGAAATAATTAATTTAATTGCAAGAGCAGGAAATGGGTTGCCTTCAAATATATTACCATTTGCGGTCAATCAAGTGACCCAGATAGGGATAGATTTCCTATTAGCGGCAAGTTCTTATGGTGCCGAAAGAGTAATCATTTTGTTGCCGCCAAATAAAGCTGATGAGCGTAACATTTTAAACTTAGAGTTAGAATTAGCAGAGGTCATTTTAGACGGCCTTGGATATGGCACGAACCACTTCGATATTATTGAACAAATAGACCCCGAAGAAGTTGAAAAATACTTATACAATTTAATTGATCTTCCCTCATTACCAGATACTGATTTTCTACCGCTTGGCCGCAAACGCTCAATTATGAGATTAGCTTTAGACGAGCTTTATAAATATGCACCCACCCCAGTTGATATAGTTGAACTCCCTATCACGGCTCCATTTGGCACAGTCAACATAAACACGGATAACTGTACATTATGCCTAGCATGTGTAGGGTCATGTCCTACAGGCGCACTTCAAGATAATAAAGAAAAACCACAACTCAGCTTTACCGAGAGTGCGTGTGTGCAATGTGGCCTTTGTAAAAATACCTGCCCAGAAAACGTAATTAGCTTGACACCAAGGCTAAATTTTTTATCTGATTCAAATGAAGCGCGAATAATTAAAGAGGAAGAGCCTTTTGAGTGCATCCGATGCGGAAAACCATTTGGAGCAAAATCTTCAATAGAAAAAATGGTGACAAAACTAGAAAATCACCCCATGTTCCAAGAAAAGGGGGGCACTGATCGTTTAAAAATGTGTGACGACTGTCGCGTCCTTGCGTTAGCAGAAGAAGACGAACACCCAATGGCTATTGGTGCTCGACCTGCACCACGAACAACAGCTGATTATCTTGAAGAACGGGAAGAATTACGTCAAAAAGCAACTAATGACATGATAAAAAAAGGTCTGGTTGAAGATGAGACAAATGGAGATGCCTAATGATTGACCCTTTTGGACGAGAAGTCTCATACCTCCGCGTTTCTGTTACGGACCGTTGTGACTTCCGATGTGTGTATTGCATGTCAGAACACATGTCATTCTTACCTAAAGCCGATATACTAAGTCTAGAAGAATTGGATCGGGTATGTTCTGCATTCATCAAAAATGGTGTTAAGAAACTTCGACTAACAGGTGGTGAGCCTCTAGTAAGACGAAATATAATGAGCCTTTTTAAGAATCTTTCGCGCCACCTAATAAGCGGCGATTTAAAAGAGTTAACGCTAACTACGAATGGCAGCCAGCTTACAAAATACGCCGCAGAGTTAGTAGATTGTGGCGTTAAAAGAGTTAATGTTTCACTTGATACTCTTAATGCAGAGAAGTTCAAAAAATTAACCCGGTGGGGCGATATAGATAAAGTACTTAATGGTATTTTTGCTGCCAAATCAGCAGGACTTACTGTAAAAATCAACACTGTAGCCTTAAAAAACTTCAACGAAAATGAAATTGAAGATTTAATTCGCTGGTGTGGCAGTGAAGACAATGACCTAACCCTAATTGAAACTATGCCATTGGGTGATATTGGAAGCGATCGCTTAGATCAATATCTTCCCCTTTCCAAAGTCAGAAAAAACCTAGAAAAAAAATTCACATTAACAGATATAGACCATAAGACTGGGGGGCCTGCTCGGTACGTAAGCGTCAAAGAGACAGGAAAAAAATTAGGATTTATAACTCCCTTAACCCATAATTTTTGCGAAGGCTGCAACCGAGTACGTCTTACCTGCACAGGAACACTATTTATGTGCTTGGGGCAAGATGATGCTGCCGATCTACGAGCTCCCTTACGTGCCTCCGAAGGCAATGATTTACTTAACAAAGCTATAGTTGAAGCTATTGGCCGCAAACCTAAAGGCCATGACTTCGTTATAGATCGCTCTGGACAAAAACCAGCAGTAACTCGCCATATGAGCGTTACCGGTGGATAGACAGCAAATTAAACGACTACTTATAAAATATCTTAAATTGCAAAAGAAGTTGTAAATTTGTTAGCCATATATTCTTATTAGTTTATGCTAATACCATAGTTTCGACCAATAGATCCCTGTGCCTAAAAATAATTTTACTTAGTTTTTCTGCTCCAGTTGTCATGATTGGGATCATCGAAATAGTTTTTTTAATCTTTTTGAGATAAAAGTAAGACTTAGACAAAGTCTTAAATAAAAAATGAAATTCAATACCATTTCAATTATTGCTGCTGAAAGTATAGAAGCACAAAATGCACTATCAAGTTTAAACAAAAGGTATGAAACTGTTAGTGCAGACAAAGCAGATATCATCGTAGCACTCGGAGGCGATGGGTTTATGCTGCAAAGCCTTCATCAGCACATGCGAAATATCAAACCCATTTACGGAATGAATCGCGGCACTGTAGGTTTTCTTATGAATGAATTCGGAGAGGACGGTCTTCTGGAACGCTTAAAACGATCTGAGCCCGCAACAATTCACCCTCTTCACATGAGGGCAATAGATACTGACAAAAGTGAATATCAAGCGCTAGCTATAAACGAAGTTTCTTTACTTCGACAAACAAGGCTTGCAGCTAAGCTTAGGATTGAAATTGATGGAATTGAACGAATGAAAGAACTAGTCTGTGACGGGGCACTTCTAGCAACACCAGCAGGATCAACTGCATATAATGTTTCAGCGCATGGGCCAATCATTCCAATTGGCGCAGATGTGCTTGCATTAACACCAATAAGCGCTTTCCGTCCTAGACGCTGGCGCGGCGCTTTATTGCCTGAAGGAGTAGAAGTTGCATTTGATGTAGTTGACCCTACTCACAGAAAAGTAAGCGCTACAGCAGACTTTACTGAAGTTAGACAAGTTTCAAGGGTAGAAATCAAACGCGATTCAAAAACAAAGATGACATTATTATTTGACCCCGAACATAATTTAAATGAGCGAATACAAAAAGAACAATTTATACCGTGAGACATCTGCCGACCTTTTTACGATTTAATCCTCATATAGCATTTGGCGCGACCTTAACATTATTATTAGGTGCTCTTGGTGCCATTATTTTTGAATGGCTAACCATGCCTCTTGCTTGGCTAATTGGAGCTATGATTATTTCCACGATAGCCGCACTGAGTGGCGTCCCTCTTAAATCGCCAGGTCGTTTACGTAACTTAATGATTGGTGTGCTCGGAATAATGCTAGGATGCTCATTCACTCCTGATATCTTAAATAACGCTGGGCAATGGTGGCAAAGCATCCTTTCATTATTAATCTTCATTGTCACCCTAGCAGCAATAGTTGGAATATTTCTTAATAAGGCTGCAAACTTTGACCCCGTAACGGCATTTTTTTCAGCTGCTCCAGGCAGCTTTGCAACTATGGCTATTTTAGGCGCAGAGATGGGCGGCGATGAACGTAAGATTTCACTTATACATTCCATACGTATAATGCTCACTGTTTTAGTGATTCCTTTTTGGTTTAGATTCTATCACGACTATGTACCAGGTGGGCCTGGAGACGAAATGGCTTTAAGTTCGATCTTCAATTTTCCGCCTAAAGACTTTATTATCCTTACAGCATGTTCACTTGGTTATCCGATAGCTAAGCGATTTAATTGCCCTGCCTCCGCATTACTTGGACCTATGTTTCTAAGTGCAATCGCACACTTAACCGGACTAACGTTAGCTACACCACCTTCCGAAATTATCAATTTATCACAATTAGTTATAGGCACCGGTCTAGGTTGTCGTTTCGTTGGGTTGCACGTTAAGCAAGTTTTAAATACCCTACTTCTCAGTATTTGTGTGACTTTATTTATGCTTGGTCTAGCCGCTACTTTTGCCTATGGATTAGAGCAGCTAATAGGCCTGCCCTTTACTGGTCTTTGGTTAGCTTTTGCTCCGGGGGGACTAGCAGAAATGACACTGATTAGCTTAGCAATGAATACTGATACAGCATTTGTCTCAACACATCATTTAATTCGTATGATGTTTCTAGTTTTCATAGCACCACTGGTCTTTACTATAATCCGCAAACAGTTGACAACTATGCCAAAAGACCATTAGCAACTAAAAATTATGATCAGCGCCAATAGCATCCGAAACACTACTAAACCCATCACGTTCTAACAGTAGAGCAAGGTCTCGGTTGATACGATTTGCTAGACCAAACCCTTCAAATATAAACGAAGTGTAAAGTTGCACCAACGAAGCACCTGCACGTATCTTAGAATACGCATCAGCTCCTGTAGAAACTCCGCCAACTCCTATAATAGGTATCCGGCCTTCACATAAACGATAAAAATCTGAAAGTATGCTAGTTGAAACATTCATTAAAGGCACTCCACTCAATCCACCCACCTCGCTACGTTGTGGGTCTTGCAACTCGATTTGGCGGCCAATAGTAGTATTAGTAGCAATCAGGCCATCGATCTTTAGGTCAATCACTACTTCAGCTATGTTATGTTTTTCAGTCTCAGACAGGTCTGGAGCCACCTTAAGCAATAATGCGGGAGGATCATCCAGTTTAGAATTTAATATTGCGGTTTGCACTGCATCCAACAAAACCTCGAGATGATCCCTACTTTGGAGTTCTCTCAATCCTGGAGTATTGGGAGAAGACACATTAACAACAAGAAAATCAGCATGACTTGCAAATGCTTTAACTCCAGCAACATAATCAGCTACAGCATCGTGACTAAATTTATTTTTACCTAAATTAACACCAACAGGTCCAGAACGTTGATAACGTGGTAGCAAGTTTTTCAAAACTTCTTCAATACCAGCACTATTAAAACCTAAGCGATTAATTATAGCGCGATCTCTAGTAAGTCGGAAAACTCGTGGTTTTAGATTTCCTGATTGTGCCTGAGGTGTCACAGTCCCAACTTCAACAAAACCAAAACCTTGATTAAACATAGCTTTAGAAACTTCAGCATTTTTATCAAAACCGGCGGCCAAACCAATCGGGTTTTTAAAATCTACACCCAACAAATTTTGCTCAAGTATCGAATTTTGAATTTGAGGACAGCTTGGAATTAGCCCCCGTTTAAGAGTATAAATTGCAAGGCTATGGGCGGTTTCTGGATCAAGGCGACTAACAAAAGGCCAGATTAGAGAATATAACCAACTCATATGCCTAGCTCTTCCGGAAAAACATGCAAGCCTTCTGAACCTATTGCCAATTTATCTACTCGGATTACTGCCGTTAGCGGTAGTTGTCCATAAAGATGTGGAAACAAATTACCACCACGAGATTTTTCCCATTTTAAGGATTCACCAAGCAATCCTGAATCCACACTCAATAAAACAAGCCCCTGTTGGCCTCTGCGATGAATAGAGGCACTTTTTGATAATTGGTCAGCAGTTGAGAAATGAATAAATCCATCAGCAACATCTTGAGAGGATCCTTCATAACTACCAGCTACGATTGCAGCCTGCCATTCATTAGTTCTACATATATGAAAAATAATTTTTTCACCTACCATTATAACTACCTATCATCACGTTTAGAGCAATACATTTAGCCCATCACTTATATCATGCAGTTTTATCTATTTTAAATTTAAACCTTTCCCTTGTTTCAAAGTTAAAACAACCTTATCGGTTTGTATAAAATTTTAATTATATTTAATTGAAAGAAACGCCCATGAATAAGAGTGCTGCAATTTTATTTGCAAATGACGCATTCTACTCAGCATTTGCAAAACAAAGTTTCGAGGCAATGCGCTCGATCTGGTCAAAAAGGACAACAATCACATGCATCCATCCAGGTTGGGAAATTTTATCGAACCGTAAGGAAGTCTTGGACAGTTGGAAAGATATACTAGCAAATTCCAGATCGAATAACATCGTTTGCAAAAATCCAACTGTACAAATATTCGGTGATTTTGCAGTTGTCATTTGTTATGAAGTTCTAAATAAAGGTTTTTTAACAGCAACTAATATTTTTGTTCTTGAGGATGGATATTGGAAAATGGTCCATCACCAAGCTGGTCCCACACCTCCTCGCAAGATTTTGGAAGAAAAGCTTAAACATACCCTACAATAAAAGAGGCACTAAGGTGTGTAAATTTATATTCGAACCGTTTGAATTTTTGATAATAGAGATCTCAGTGAATCTCTTCTAACTTTTTAAATACATACAAATTTAAAACTGAAATTTATAGTCAAAAAATTCAAACAAATTTCATGTGGAACCTCTAGTTATGTCAAATCGTACGATTTACCTTAATGATGATCTCTACGAATACCTAATAGCTGTATCTCTTCGAGAGCCGGAGGTCTTGCGCCATTTACGCAATAAAACAGCAGATATGCCTCAAAAATCCATGCAGATTTCACCTGAGCAAGGTCAATTTATGGGTTTTCTAATAGAACTGATACAAGCAAAAAAATGCTTAGAAATTGGTACCTTCACGGGTTATTCAGCTTTATCAATAGCTCGTTGTTTACCAGATAACGGCACACTGATCGCCTGTGAAATTTCAGAAGATTTCATCAAACAAGCAAAACCATTCTGGGAAGAGGCGGGAGTTATTAATAAAATTGATGTTCGTATTGGCCTAGCAATGGATACCTTAGACGAATTAATTACAAATGATGAGATTGATACCTTCGATTTTATTTTTATCGATGCAGATAAAATTAACTATCTTGGTTACTTTCAAAAATCACTTAAATTAGCTAAGACTGGCGGCATAATTTGTATTGATAATGTTTTGTGGAATGGAGCTGTAGTAGACCCTTGTCAAAATGACGAAGACACTGAGTCGATTAGAGCCTTTAACAAACTATTATTTAACGATAAGCGCGTCAGCATTTCTATGTTACCTATAGGGGACGGCCTAACTTTAGTTAGAAAGCTCTAAAGTCCTAAAAATGTCTGGTTAATCAAGGAAAAATTAATTTACAACTTCCTTTAACGATTTTTCCATTTAGGGGTTCGTTTAGAGGAGAATGCCTCCATACCTTCTTTTTGATCTTCTGTGGCAAAAGCTGAATGGAATAGTCTACGCTCAAATTTTACACCCTCAGCTAACGTCGTTTCATAAGAACGGTTAATGGACTCCTTCACCATCAAAATAGCTGGTCGAGACATTGAAGCAATATTAGCTGCTGTTTTGATAGCTTCGTCAAGCAACTCTCCAACCGGAACAACACGACTTACAAGACCAGCTCGCTCAGCTTCCTCTGCTTCCATTATTCGACCGGTTAGACACATTTCCATGGCTTTTGATTTTCCAACAAAACGACTCAAACGTTGGGTGCCGCCTGAGCCTGGAAGAATTCCCAACGTAATTTCAGGTTGTCCAAATTTCGCATTGTCACCAGCAATAATGAAGTCACACATCATCGCCAACTCACAACCTCCCCCTAGAGCATAACCGGAAACAGCAGCAATGACAGGCTTACGACATTCGACCACTCTTTCCCAATTTACCGAAATAAAATCTTCAAGATAAGCTTCCATAAAACTTTTAGATTGCATTTCTTTTATATCAGCTCCGGCTGCAAAAGCCTTTTCCGATCCTGTAATTACGATGCAACCAATTTTCTCATCTGCCTCAAATTCATTTAGAGCAAATGCTAATTCCTCCATCAAACCCTCAGACAAAGCGTTCAAGCTCTCAGGACGATTAAGAGTGATCAAGCCAACTTTCGCTCTTTTTTCAAATTTTATGTGACTATAAGCCATGAGAATTACTTTTTATCATTTGATGTTAATCATACCAAACTACTTTCGCCAAAAAAGCGACGTCTAATATCATTCAACAGTAAAAAGCCAACTTTAATTTACAAACAACAAACCAGAATTTATCTAAAGCTTCCCTTTAGAGGGCATTAGCTCCTGTTTCTCCAGTCCTTATGCGCATTGCTTCAGAGACTTCAAGAACAAATATCTTACCGTCTCCGATCTTATCTGTATTAGCAACACTTCGAATAGTTTCTATAACACGATCCAAATCAGGATCATCAATTACGATGTCCACCCTTATCTTGGGTACAAATTCAATTTGATATTCCGCCCCGCGATAAATCTCTGTCTGCCCCTTTTGACGACCAAACCCCTTTACCTCAGAAACGGTAAGTCCTTGCACTCCTAGATCAGTAAGTGCCTCGCGAACGGCATCTAATTTGGATGGCTTTATAATAGCCATAACAAGTTTCATTCTTTACCCTCCTTACAAATTATAGCCACTTTCCCCATGAGTAGAAACATCTAACCCTTGAGTAATTTCATCATTACTAACTCTGAGTCCTACTATTGCTGATGTTAATTTTACAATTAAAAATGTAAATGCAAGAGACCACAAAACAGTGGCAACCACTCCGATAGATTGGATGCCCAATTGTGAACCTATAGTCGCACCCTCTGGCAACCCACCACCACCAAATACAGTAGCACCAAATACCGAGGCTAATAGTGTGCCAGCAATACCGCCAACACCATGAACAGCAAAAACATCAAGAGAATCATCTATGGACAATTTTGACTTAACCAAGCCAACAGCCCAGTAACATAACAAGCCACCTAAAATTCCAATGCAAATACCACCAAGAGGGCCAACGTAACCCGATGCCGGTGTGATTGTTGCCAGACCAGCAACCATGCCTGTTATAATTCCAATCAGGCTAGGCTTGCCAAATTTAATCCATTCGATCATCATCCACACCAAAGATGCTGTTGCTGCCGCAATATGAGTGACGAGCATAGCCATGCCAGCAGAAACATCGGCAGCTAGGGCACTACCAGCATTAAACCCAAACCATCCAATCCATAACATTGCAGCCCCAATCATTGATAAACCAGGATTGTGTGGCGGTTTTAATCCAGATGGAAAGTCCTTGCGCGGACCAAGCATGGAAGCCAATAAGAGAGCAGAAGCACCCGCTGTAGCATGAACAACTAATCCTCCAGCAAAGTCCATAACACCCATTTCAGAAAGCCAGCCTCCACCCCAAACCCAATGAGTCACTGGCGCATAAACCAAGAGAAGCCAAAGCCCACTGAAAATCAATACAGCTGAGAATTTCATTCGTTCTGGAAATGCTCCTACAATTAAACACGGAGTGATTATGGCAAACGTCATCTGAAACGTGAAGAAAACGGTTTCTGGAATATCTCCAGAAAGTGTTTCTTTGCTAACACCTGATAGAAAGACTTTAGCTAATCCACCAAAAAGCGAGTTTCCTTCACCAAAAGCAAAGCTATAACCAACGATTAACCATAAAACTGAAACTAAACACGCTATTGAAAAACAATGCATCATAACGGACAAAACATTCTTAGACTGCACTAGACCGGCATAGAAAAGCGCTAACCCTGGTAAAGTCATAAACAAAACCAGTGCAGTTGATGTAAGCACCCAAGCTGTATTTCCATCATTGAGATTTGCAGCATGGGCAATTTCTGACCATAACAAAGCAGGAATTAAAGGCGTAACTAAAAAAATATGCAAAAAAACCCTTCTCATATCACTCTCCTTTATCACTTCCAGAAAAGGCTACTAATAAGTTCTATAGTTACAAGAAGTAAAATAAAACATTGCTCGATCACTACAAACGAGCTGCCCCCCCAACTCAGATTCAATAAAAATTAAAGTTATAACATGCTGCAGAGAAAAACAAAATTGTTCTTCATTTCTGTGTATTAATAACTATAAAAAAATTTAGAAGTTTAGGGTTTACGCCTAAGGTTTTTATAACTACATATCCTGAAAAAGTTTGCCAACTTGGTTGGAGTTGGAATTTTTTCACAAAACTTTTAAGAAGAGGAAAGAAATGGGATATTCTGAATTGGAAAAAACTGAAAACGGAAATCTTGTAAATCCAGATGACTGGACCGAAGATATCGCAAGAGAAATAGCTTCAAGAGATGGAATCTCCGTTCTTACAGAGAAGCACTTTGATTTAATTAATTTCTTGCGTGATGAATTTATAAATAATAATGCGAACCAGCCCAATGAACGAAACATGGTTAAAGCAATGTCAGCGCTTTGGGGAGAAAAAATTTCAACGAAAGACCTCTACGACCTATTTCCAAAGCAACCTTCAAAACAAGCGACCTTTATCGCTGGTTTGCCAGAGACAAGAAGAAAGGGTGGTTATTAAATTTTAAAATAGTGAAAAGTCAGAAAAGAGTTCCCAATTTTTTTCTAAATCTTCTATCCCTTTTCAACTTCCACTCTCTGCTCATGGCCTCGCTACGGCTTTTATACCGTTCTGCATAGAGTAACTTCCATTTTCGCCCACGTGTTGATTTAGCCCCTGCCCCCGAATTATGGGCCTTAAGTCGATTTTCCAAATCAGTCGTCCAACCAACATAGGTTCTAGGGCCGTTAAGTTTTCTTAACTGACCCCCACGATTACTGCCAATGACATAAACGTAGCACATCTTTAGTTTCAATCATCAAGCCTAAAGCCGAACCCTATTATTTTAAAACACCTTTAAGATGCCCATTGCAAAACCGTTTCTTTTGTTTTCAAAAAACGAATTTCTGGCCATTCCTTAACTGTAGTATCCAAATGCCAAGCATTACGAGCCATAAATACATTAATTCCATCATGATCCTGCGCCATACTAGCCTTATTAGAATTCACAAAGTCTTTAAGGACCTGACTATTATCCGCTTCAATCCAACGAGCCGTATAGAGTTCTGTAGATTCAAAGTGCACAGACACATCATATTCCGTACGTATTCGATCTGCCATAACCTCAAATTGCAAAGCCCCAACAACACCAACAACCCAGTCTGAACCTAATGTGGACTTAAATACGCTGGCAGCACCTTCTTCCGCAAGTTGCTGTAAAGCTTTACCTAGATGCTTGGAACGTAATGGATCATCCGACCTAACTTTCTGCATCAACTCTGGAGCAAAACTTGGGATGCCAGTAAATATAAGCTCTTCGCCTTCAGTTAGGCTATCTCCAATTCGTAGATTTCCGTGATTAGGAATACCTATGATATCACCTGCCCATGCTTCTTCAGCTAACTCTCTATCTTGTGCAAGAAATAGAACTGGATTATGCACGTTAAGTATTTTTCCGGAACGTACATGATTCATCTTAATACCGCGCTTAAATTTCCCACTACACAATCTTACAAAAGCTATGCGATCTCGGTGCTTAGGGTCCATATTAGCTTGAATTTTAAAAACAAATCCACTTACCTTAACCTCTTTTGGATCAACCTGACGCCTATTACCTTTGACAATTGCTGGCTGTGGGCCAGGCGGAGGAGCTAATTCAACAAGTCCCTGTATAAGTTCACGCACTCCAAAGTTATTAATTGCACTTCCAAAAAATACTGGTGTTTGATTTCCATCTCTATACTCATCGATGTTAAAAACTGGACACAATCCCTTGGCCATTTCTACTTCAGTTCTTAATTTCTCAACATCAAATTCTGGCAGAATATCGTCCAAACGAGGATCGTCTATTCCCTCACAAACCTCGCTTTCTTTAGGCATTTCATCCTTAGATTTTGATAAAAGGCTGAGACGATCTTTAAATAAATCGTAGCACCCTAAAAATCCCTGCCCCATTCCAATTGGCCAACTAGCTGGCGTCACTTCTAGAGCTAGAACCTGCTCAATTTCATCAAGCATTTCAAATGGCTCTCTAGCCTCTCGGTCCATTTTATTTATAAATGTAATGATTGGCATGTTACGAAGGCGACACACCTCAAATAACTTACGCGTCTGCGTCTCAATACCTTTTGCAGCATCTATAACCATTATAACAGAATCAACAGCAGTTAAGGTTCTATATGTATCCTCACTAAAATCTTCGTGGCCAGGTGTGTCTAGCTGATTAAAAGTGTAACCATTAAACTCAAAAGTCATCACTGAAGAAGTAACAGAAATACCTCTTTCTCGTTCTACTTTCATCCAGTCAGAATGGGCTCGGCGTTGATCACCTCGCGCTTTCACAGCACCTGCAAGCTGTATAGCGCCACCAAATAAAAGTAGTTTTTCCGTCAAGGTTGTCTTACCAGCATCAGGGTGTGAAATAATGGCAAATGTTCGACGGTTAGTTACAGATTCTTCAAAAGCAAGCAAAGTAAGTACCAGGGAATTTTAAAAGATTATATGATTGTTGTAGTCACTTCGAACTAATTTCGCCAACGAAAAAAAAAGAAAGTAGCTATTTTCTCGTATATTTGTACTTTTATAGCTACCCAACTATTTTACAATCCTAAAGTTTTTCTATATTTACGGGCAGAACTATTCATTTAGTTGATTGGTCTAACTAGTAAAAGAGCCTCAATTTTGCCAAAATATAACAATATAAATTCTGGTCCTATAGATAAAATTGTAAAGAACCTTTTTCCAGAGGCGTCGAGTATTCGCTTGAAATTAGCAAGAAAATTAACTGAATTCGAAGAAAAAGCCGCTGTTAATCATTTGCAATCAAAAACACGTAACCTAGCACTATATATTTCCAGTCTTATTCAAGACGGTCAAACAAGCTTAAGCGGTATCAATGAGTTAATAAGGTTACTTACAGTAAACTCTTTCCTCTTTAGGGCGAATAAGTTGCGAGATTATATTGGTGAATGCTCTCTCAAAGATAACGAAGAAAGCCTAACTAAATTATTTGAGTCAAAAACACGAGATTCTAGTGGATCTCTAATACCTTTTAAAGAATTTAAAAAAATTGTTGAAACCGAAATCTTTGGAATCGTTATTACTGCACATCCTACGTTCTCTATCTCAAAGCAATTAACACATATTTTAGCGGAATTGGTTATTCGCGGAAATAAGGACGAAAGAAGTTCTGAAGAAAGTGAGAATTTTCTCAATAATAAAAATTTTTCCGAACTTATTGAAGAGGTAGCAACAAGACCCCATGGTTCGCCTACACTGATCACTCTTGAAGATGAAACGGACTTTGCCCTTATGGCAATTAATAATATCCGTAAGGCACTACGCAATGTCTATCGAATCCTTTTTACGGTTTCGAAGCAGGCATATCCTAAGGATTGGTATCACCTAACACCTAAATTACTAACAGTCGCTACTTGGGTTGGCTATGACTTAGATGGTCGTGCGGATATTGGTTGGAAAACTACTTTTAAACAACGAATGATCATTCAAAAATTGGCTTTAGAAGACTATCTCAAATGTCTCGAGCAATTAGAAAATTTGGAACCGATTAAAAATCGTATACGATCATCAATTGCAATTCTTAATGACGACCTGATTAGGTTTGACGATGAAGATGATAATTCTGAAAGAATTGCTGCTTTTAGCAGAGCCTTGATAGAAAATATAGAGAATAGACTAATTGACCTTGGCGCTACCATAGAAGAATTAAGTAAGGAAATAGGGAAAGATGAAGATAATGCAATTCTTTTAGCAATATTGCGTTCCGAGATGGCCAATTTTGGGCTGGCTTTTGCCCATACCCATGTTCGTCTTAACGCCAACCAAATTGCAAATTCAATCCGTCACGACACTGAATTGACGTCCTCACCCGAAGATCCAGCTAATCGTCGACGATATCTTCGTAACATAAGCAACCTATTGGAATCTGTAGAACCAGTATCTATTAATTTTGGCTCAATAATGCGCGAACGCACGTCGGCGAAACGCCTACTTATGATAGTAACACAGTTTCTCAAGTTTGTTGATACAACCGAGCCTATTCGATTTTTAATTGCAGAATGCAACTCCGCATTTACCGTTCTTTCTACCCTTTATTTCGCAAAACTTTTTGGAATTGATAAAAAAATAGATATTGCGCCATTATTTGAAACATCACATGCTCTTGAGCAAGGCCATGAGATCATTGCAGAACTCTTAGATAATCCCCAATACCTTGAAACTATTTTAAGCCGAGGACGAATTTGTTTGCAGACTGGTTATTCCGATGCGGGGAGATATATCGGACAAATACCCGCTTCACTAGCCTTGGAGCGAACAAGAATTAAGTTATCGCAACTTTTGTCCGAACGCGGTCTAAAGGATATTGAACTAGTTATTTTCGATACCCATGGGGAATCTATTGGACGCGGGTCGCACCCCTTAAACTTCACTGATCGTTTAGATTACACATATCCTCCAGCAGATAGAGCAGCTTTTAGAGATGCCGGAATTACCGTCAAGCAGGAATTAAGCTTTCAAGGAGGTGATGGTTACGTTTACTTTGCAAATACAAATTTAGCATTTTCAACTTTATGCCGTTTGTTACATCACTCCCTAACCGAAACTTCTTATGGGCTTGACAAAAAATCAGGAGTTGATCCGTTTTACACAGACAAATCATATTCTCTTGATTTTTTCCTTTCCGTAAAGGGCTTTAACGAACGCCTTATGGATAATCCTGACTATGCCGTAACACTTGATCTCTTTGGTCTAAATTTATTATTTTCTACAGGATCGAGAAATATGAAACGGCAGCATATTGATGGTGGCCAAGTTGATTTGGAACACCCTTCCCAGGTTCGAGCAATACCTCACAATGCCATTCTTCAACAACTGGGCTATATGTCCAACACAATAAGCGGCCTTGGTGATGCAATCGCGAAGGATCAAGATAGTTTTAATGAAATGTTTCATAAGTCTAATAGATTTAAGGGACTAATCTCAATGGTTGCTTATGCTCGGCACCTTTCAGACTTAGACAGACTTCATGGATACATTTCATTATTCGATCCAACCATCTGGATGAGACGTTCAACAGTTGAAAATAATCCTGAACGAGTTGGGCAAATGCAACGCTTAACCCATATTCTTCGGCATTCATCACGACATGAGAAAATGAATAGGATTTACCGAATTTTTCTTAATGACACGGTTAAGTTAGATCAAGCGTTAGAAAATTTAGAAATCAATTCTCTTTTGCCAGAATACGCCAATGATTGTTTCCCCGACCTTGTAATTCTACATGGGATACGTATAGCACTTATTCATGAAATATTCCTATTGATCGCCCGTATGCCCAGATTTACAAGTCTTGCACGTTCTGCTGATGATGTTATCAATGAACTTTTACATCTTAACATTAAGCATGGGGTCAATATTCTACGCCAGGCGTTCCCAATTACTGAAGCGACATCCGATCCTAGTACTTTTGGTGAACCAGAAACTTATCGTACGGATGCAGATCAGGGCTATGATCGAGAACACCGTGAGCTTTTTGACCCCATTGAAAATTTATATGATATGGTGCGTCGTGTTAGCACCGCAATAACACATATAAACAACGGAGTCGGCTAACAACGTAACTCTCCATAAAATATTATAGTATTTATATAGAAGTTATAGTTGACTTCCTATTTGCTAACGGAACTTCCAAATTAGACTATCAATTATCTACAATGGATGAGCTATTTTGCTAATTGTTATGCGATTGTATCAAGCTCACCTTTGGGTTTTACCAGTTATTTTGTAATAATCCCACAAGCAACACGTGGCCCACCGCCTCTAGGCTTCCCAGGATCATTTTCTCCATATTTATGGACCATTATTGATCGATTCAACAACTGTGATACTTTTAAATTTTTTGTCATTACAGAAGAAGTCGAAGTTCCATCAACGCCTGCTACAAGTTGTGGTAAATCACCATGTGGCTTCATGTGACCGCTATGCTTTTTGCTATGATCGTGTTTCATAGCATGCCCTACATTCGTTGGATCAAAATGACCTCCCGCCATCAAACCAGCAACTTTCTCTCCATCTTTCACACCTGGCTCACAACTTGGTTTCTCATGAATATGAAAAGCATGGTTACCTGGGGCAAGTTCACGCAAGTTCGGCTTAACGGATAAGCCATGGTGGCTATCTTTGAGTATAATATATCCTATTGCACTACCTACGCCATCAGTTGAAATTTTATTCATTTTAACTCTTATTTCTGCAGCATAAGAAAATGAGTTGCTACAGAATAAAATGACTAAAAAAAAGCAAAACAAATTTAAAAAAATCCTCATACAAAAGCTCTTTTCCATTTCTATTAATTTTTTTTATAAAACAAAGTTAGAATGTTGTTTGCAGTACTATTACTGCATGAGGTATGGTTTATAAAAGAAATTTAAAGAGTTGCAATTTAAAAATACAATCTAATTCTGGGACATTTTCAATACATTAGGGAGGCACTTCATGTCCGAAGATAAACTTGTAGAATTTGATAACCTGCACGTAAATTTTCCAACTATCGGTAAACACGTCGAAGCGGTTCGTGGTGTAACCTATCATATTTCTAGAGGTGAAACTGTAGGTGTAGTTGGAGAATCTGGTTCAGGGAAATCAGTAAGTGCTATGTCATTGTTACGACTTAATGATATGGCAGGCGCCTACATACCTAAGGGTCGAATTTATTTGAACAGCAGTGAGCTCGGAAGAGTTGATGTTACAGAAGCAGATGAAATTACGTTGCAATCAATACGTGGTAGCGAAGTGTCAATGATATTTCAAGAACCTATGACGTGTCTCAATCCCGTTCTTTCATTAAGAACCCAATTAACGGAACCACTAATACAACATCAACAATTAAGCATGAATCAAGCTGAAGAGAAGATTTTAACTTTACTAAGAAGGGTTAGGATACCAGATCCGGAAAAGAAACTAGATCAATACCCGCATCATCTTTCTGGGGGCATGCGTCAAAGGGCTATGATTGCTATGGCCTTAAGCTGCGAACCTTCTCTTTTAATAGCGGATGAACCAACCACTGCACTTGATGTAACAATACAAGCCCAAATTCTTGATTTAATTAAAGATTTACAAGATGAATTTGGAATGACTGTTATGTTTATCACCCATGATATGGCAGTGATTGCCGAAATGGCTGATAGAGTGGTTGTAATGTATAATGGTGAAATAGTTGAACAAGGAGCAGTAGATAAAATTTTTCATGCCCCGGAACATGAGTATACTAAAAAATTAATTAACGCTGTTCCTCGAATGGGCAGCATGGCTGGAAAGAGTGCACCTGAAAAATTTCCATTTGTTGAAGTTTGAATACTCTAGATTTATAAAATTATTTAATTGTATAAAGGTGAACAATTATGAGCGCATCAAATAATGAGACAAACCTTATAGACGTAAAGGGACTAACTACTTATTACCCTGTTACAGAAGGAATAATAATTAACAGGATGGTGGCTCAAGTCCATGCGGTGGAAAATGTAACGTTTCATATAAAGAAAGGAGAGACACTTAGCCTAGTGGGCGAAAGTGGGTGTGGTAAAACAACAACTGGTCGAACAATCATTGGTTTAGAAGAATTAAGTGCCGGCGAAATGTATTTTGAAGGTAATCCTCTTTCAGAATTTAACAGTGACGATCGAAAATCATTTTGCCAAAAAGTTCAAATGATTTTTCAAGATCCATATTCATCCTTAAACCCTAGGATCACTGTCGCCGAAGCACTAGCAGAACCACTGAAGGTTCACAACTTAGTTGAAAATTCAGCCATTGAAGAAAGAATTGCTGATCTTCTTAGAAAAGTAGATTTGCCTCCCGAATTTGGTCAAAGATACCCCCATGAATTTAGTGGTGGTCAACGCCAACGTATTTCAATAGCCAGGGCGTTAGCTCTTGACCCTAAGTTAATTATCTGTGATGAGGCAGTATCAGCGCTTGATGTTACGATTAAGGCTCAAGTAATAAACTTACTCATGAATCTGCAAGAACAACTTGGTCTTACATACCTATTTATAAGCCATGACCTGGCTGTGGTTGAACGAATTAGTCATAGAATAGCGGTAATGTATTTAGGCCAGATTGTAGAAATGGGATCCCGAAAAGATATTTTTGAGAATCCGACACATTCTTATACTAAAAATTTACTTTCAGCAGTTCCTGTTGCAGATCCACGACTACGTAGGTCAGATAGAGCTTTGGAAGCAGATGAAATTCCAAGTGTAATAAAAGACATGAAATATGTTCCACAACTTGTAAGTCATGAAGAGATATCACCTGGACACTATGTTGCTATAGAATAAAAAAAAACCATAACTAAAACTAAAGAGAACAAATTTCATTTAGGGAACTTTTAAAAATTAAAAATTCTGCTTATGACAAAAATTTAGTAAGCGCTTCTTTAAACTGATCAAAATTATCTGGTAGCTTGTTAGAACCGTAACTTTTAATTGACTTATCACCAATAGCCATTTGCAACTCCCATTGAGAACCATCGCACATATCCATTTGGTGGTATGACGCCTCCCAGTCCCAGACATGTAATTTTTCAATTTCAGTCAAAAAAGCACCCCACTTGATTAAATCAGGTGTAAATTTAATTGAGCCATCATAAAACCAAGCAATTTTCGCCTGACCAAGCTTAACAACAATTTCCCCATTTTCCATTAATTCCAGAGTTTGTCGGTCACCAAATCCACCAACCTCAAAATAAAAATGACTTAATTTTTCCATCGCCTTATATCCATAGAATTAAATTTTTAAAGATTTTACTAAAGAATTTAACTATATGAAAACACTGATACAAGTTTTCAAAAAAATAGTATAGCAATCACGCATACATATAACTACAACCTGAATAAGACAGAAGTTCATCCTATTTCTAGTAAGTACTTGTTAAGGAAAAAGTTAGGCAAAAATAACTTAACCCGGTGAATTTGTTGGTAGCGGAGGGCAGACTCGAACTGCCGACCCCCGGATTATGATTCCGATGCTCTAACCAACTGAGCTACTCCGCCTTTTATTCAATAACTTACAATTTTAAGAATGATATTTTTAAATTATCAATGACTAACAGTGATTAAGCACTCTTTATAGTAAAATTATTAGAATAAAAAGCACATAAATTTCTGTTAAAGGCGATGTAGTTGACTTTTTAAAATTTATAGCTTTTTTTGTGTGTTGATTACTATCCGACCACGAATTTGGCCCTCGAGTATTTTATCAGCTAAATCTTTTATGTCTGCAAGAGTTGCCTGCTCTGTCACCTTATCTAACTTCTCTAATGGCATCTGTTTTGAAAGCCTATTCCACGCAATGATACGTCTTTCCTTAGGACAAGCACTGGAATCAATACCTAAAAGATTAATACCACGTAATAAGAATGGCATTACAGTAGTATCCAGCTTAAAACCCGAAGCCAAACCAACTGAGGCGCAACTTGCATGACTCCTAAGTGATGCTAGGGCTGAGTGTAATGTGCTTCCCCCAACACTATCTATCACTGCAGACCAACGTTCTGAGCCGAGTGGTCCCTTGGGCGGTGTTGTTAGTTCATCACGATTTATAACTTCAATTGCCCCGAGGTCTTTTAGATAATTTTTATTTTCTTCACGACCCG
Source organism: Pseudomonadota bacterium (assembly GCA_036337015.1). GTDB lineage: Bacteria > Pseudomonadota > Alphaproteobacteria > Rhodospirillales > Casp-alpha2 > Casp-alpha2. Next base: position 69,012 of record JAYZEZ010000007.1, read on the forward strand.
TTGACGCCACCACCCGATAACCAAGATTAGAAAGTATTGAAATAGCTATAGAACCAACACCCCCAGCAGCACCGGTCACAAGAACCTCACCCTCAGTTGTAGGTGTTAGCCCATGATCCTCAAGGGCCATAATTGATAACATAGCAGTATAACCAGCTGTGCCTATAGCCATACACTGTTTAGTACTCAATTCGTCTGGTACTGGAACTAACCATTCGCTTTTAACGCGAGCTCGTGAAGAAAATCCACCCCAGTGAGTCTCGCCAACCCTCCAACCATTCAAAACGACCTTATCGCCAGGCTTATATTCTTTAGAATCTGAGCTTTTTACAGTACCAGAAAAGTCAATGCCAGGAACGTGAGGATATTTGCGTACCAAGCGGCCAATGCCTTTAACAATCATTCCATCTTTATAATTCAAAGTTGAATACTCAACATTAACTGTCACATCTCCTTCTGGTAGTCGTTCATTAGGAAAGGTTTTAATCCCAAATTCAACATTACTTTCATTATCTTCCTCAAGAACGATTGCTGTAAAATGGTCTTCATCAATCATTTACTTCTATCCTTATAAATTAATCAGCAAGTGTCCAATTAAGTGCTTCGTTAGCCAAAAAAGGTCTTACCTTGATTGCCTTTCCATTAATGTTGCTAACTTCAACATCATTAGGGACAACACTCTTACTCTTAATTAATTTAATTCTATCTTTATTAGGATTAAGACCATAAAATTTTGGTCCATTGAGGGATGCAAAAGATTCAAGTTTATCCAACGCACCCTCTTCTTCGAAAACTTGAGTGTAATGCTCCAAAGCCGTCGGTGATGAAAAAATCCCTGCACAACCACATGAACTTTCTTTGTCAGACAAGCTATGGGGGGCTGAATCCGTACCAAGAAAGAATTTTACATCGCCCGAAGTTGCTGCAATGCGAAGCGCAAGGCGATGACTTTCGTGCTTGGCAACTGGCAAACAATACATGTGTGGACGCAAACCATTGGCAAACAAGGCATTACGATTAATTATAAGGTGATGCACGGTTATTGTAGCTGCTATGTTAGGCCCCGCACTTTTGACAAAATCTACAGCATTAGATGTGGTGATATGTTCAAACACTACCTTCAAACCAGGAAATCGTTTGAGCAGAGGAACTAGCGTACGATCAATAAATACTGCCTCACGATAAAAAATATCTATGCTGGGATCATTTACCTCTCCGTGAACAAGCAATGGGATTCCAGCTTTTTCCATTCTTTCTAACACACCAAATACATTAGCAATATTAGTGACACCTTCTGATGAATTAGTTGTTGATCCTGAGGGATATAATTTTACAGCAGTTATAATACCATCAAGATGCCCACTCACTATATCATCTGCATCCGAATTATCGGTTAAAAAGCATGTCATTAATGGTGTAAAATCTACTTCCTTAGGCAAAGCATTTATGATGCGTTTCTTATAAGAAAGAGCAAGTTTTGTTGTCGTAATTGGAGGAATTAAGTTAGGCATTACGATAGCCCGAGCGAAACTCCTCGTAGTATACCCAACAACAACTTTTAGCATTTCACCATCTCGCAAATGCAAATGCCAGTCATCTGGCCGTCTTATGGAGATTTCTTTCGTTTCTCCCATTTTTAACTCTTCCCTTATCTGGAAGCTACTTTAAAATAATTTCTACCTTTAAAATTAGCTATTTTTATCATTTAAAGTTTTAATCTCCAAGAACCTCAAAAACGCCACTATCAACCTTCAAGCCCTCAATATGACAACGATGCCATATCGCATAAAATAACAAAACCCACGCTGCTTGTTGACTTTTTTTACTATTACCATTATGGGTCGCTCTAAATAGTGACTGAACAGATTCTTTGTCGCAAATTTCCTCTATACCAGGCTGCTTTGCAACCAAGGGACCAAGTCGATGCCCTTCATTTCCTATCCAATTTCCGACGGGTACTGTAAAGCCACGCTTGACAGAAAAGGGTTTAGAAATAGGAAGAGCTTTTTTAAGCCATTTACGAAGTAGCCACTTACCCTTTTGTCGACGAACCTTCATATTATCTGGTAAACCAAAGGCAAATTTAGCCAACTCACTGTCTAACAAAGGCACCCTACCTTCAACACCATTAGCCATCAAACAACGATCTAATTTATTCAACAGGTCATTGGGAAGCCAATCAAGACAGTCTGTAGCCTGTGCAACCTGCAAAAGTGTTCTCTCAGGATTTTTAGATGCTTTTTCAGCAAAGGAATATTCTTTACGCCATTGACTTGAGTTTCTACGCAAAACTCCAATTCCATCAAGCACACCACGTTCACGCATTGGTCTTCCACCAAAAAAACGAGAACGGCGAGCACGACGATAACGTCCGTAACCCCCAAACAACTCATCTCCACCTTCACCAGTTAATATAACCTTAAGTCCTGCATCACGAGCTGCTGCAGCTAACTTGAATGTTGGAAGCATTGCATAATCAGCCGCTGGGTCATCCATTGCTAATACACATGCAGGAAGTAACGACCAAAAATCATCTTCGTTGAATTCAACATCGTAAAATTTAGCACCAACAGCATTTGCTAGGAATTGTGCATGGGCACGCTCATCTGAAACAACTGTTTCAGAGAAGCCTGCTGTAAAAGCCTGAACTGGTGTATCATTAAGACGTGACATTAAAGCTAGCAACACAGAAGAATCTATGCCGCCTGATAAGAACATCCCATATGGCACATCTGATCTTTGATGAATGTTCATGCTATCAAATAGGATATGATCTAATTTCTGAAGCGCAGCATCTTCAGTTAAAATTTCTGGAACGCTCTGAGAAAAGGAAGAGGTCAAAATACGTTTTGCAATTCGGCCACAATGTATTTCAATTGTTTCTCCTGGAAGAAGTCTATAGACTCCTTCATAAATCGTCTTAGCTCCCACTGTAAAACGCAATTGCAATAATTCATCTCGAGCGGAATTGCGAATTTTAGGCTTCACCAAATCAGCCTTAAAAAGAGCTTGTGGCTCAGAGGCAAATACAAATCCCAATTCTGTCTCTGCATAGTAAAGTGGCTTAATACCAAACGGATCACGAGCAAGAATTAAGCTATCTTTAACTGGGTCAAAGATAGCTATTGCGTACATACCTCTAAGGTAACGAGCAAACTCCAAACCGTAGCGAAGATATAAGTGCAGGGGCACCTCACAATCAGATCGTGTTTGGAAATCCACTTGATCCATATTTAACTTTAACTCTATATAGTTATATATTTCTCCATTGGCTATCAGCGAAGTATTTTCATCGATTATTTTATTCTTAGCAAAAAATGGTTGAGTGCCCCCGTCTATATCAATGATAGCAAGACGTGTATGTGCTAGACCTACACTATTTGTTATGAAGTTGGTTGATCCATCGGGCCCCCGGTGAGCCAATGCTTTATTTAAGTTCTCAAGAAGTGAGGCACTGGGCTCCTCACCAGAAATAGTCATAATTCCTGCAATTCCACACATCAGGATTGTTTCTTATCTGTATTGCTGATTTCATCGTTTCCAGAATCAAATTCTGAAGTAATGGATTCAAAAAAATTCAAATATTGAGCAACAACTTTTTTCTCAGCAAAATCCTTTTTGAAAGTTCGATTCCCATTACGAGCGATGCGAGAACGTTTTTGATCATCTTTTAATAAGTCTTTAATGGCAAAGGCCAAGGCTCTCGCATCGTCAACGGGAAATAAAATTCCATTTTCACGATCTTTTATTAAAGCTTTAGGGCCGAGACTTTCAGCAGCTATTACTGGGGTGGCTTGAGCCCAGGATTCAAGAATTACATTGCCAAGCGGCTCATGGCGAGAGGGGCATATAAATATGTCTCCGCTTGCTATCAATGAAGGAACATCTTCACGCCACCCTAAAAATCGCGTACGTGGTTTTACTCCCAATTCTTCAGCTTTTGCCATAAGCTCCTTCTTCAACGGCCCATCGCCGGCTATCCAAAGGTAAGCACCTTGGATCCTAGACAGAGACTCTAGTAGGACATCAAATGCCTTATTTTCATGTAACCGTCCAATAGCAACAATTAAGGGTGCATTATCTGGGGTATACAATTTTGTTCTTTGGAAAGGCTTTGCTTCAGAACCAGGCACAAAGTTAGGCAAGTAATGAGTTTTTTCTTCAGACCATCCATCATTAATTATATATTTACGTATTTCTTCTGTATTGGCGATCAAGTGTCTACATTTTTTATAGTATTTTAGATTATAGTATCCTCCTAACCTACCAACATGAACAAAATCTCCCTTTGGCATTTTGTTTGACGCACGATTCATCCAAGTAAGAACCACATTTGGTTTAAACGCATTAATTTCTTTCTTTAAAACTCTTGTTGTCTTGAAATCAGCCAGCCCCCCAAAGGGCAACTCCAAAGGATCAATCCCAACTTTACGCAAAGCAAGTGCACGAGAGGGATGCTCGCGAATAACGACTCGTTGGTCCAATCCAACATTATGCAGAGCTGTCACAAGTCTGACAAAAAACACCTCAGCACCGCCGAATTCAGCGCCTGCCATCACTTGCAGGACACGCATTTAAGCTAACAACGCTTCAAATGCTAGTGCTGCCTGTGGCCAGCGCCAGTTTTGTTGCGTCCTTATAGCTGCACGATGCTGGGATCTCCATAGGTCATCGTCAGTAAGTAGTTTTTTGGCGTTATCAATAAAAGATTCTTGATCCTTAGCAATAAATCCAGTTTTATTATTAAGGACGCGCTCCTTAACAGAGCCTAGATTTCCAACCACAGCAGGCACCCCCATAGCCTGAGCTTCCCCAACAGACAGACAAAAAGTTTCATTAAGATCACCTCGATAGAGCATTACCCTAGAAGCTCGCAACTCCTGGGCAAGCTCTTTTTTAGGCAAAGTGCCACGAAGTCGCACTCCCTGATCTTCCATCGACCTTGCTCGTTCAAGTACCAAGTTCATATCTCCTGCCTTTGCCTCTCCTACATGACCATAAGTATCAGCACCAGCAAAAACATGAAGTTCAGCTCTTGGAACACGGGGTTTTATTCCAGAGCTCCATAGGTCAAGTAGCCAGTCAAGTGATCGCAATGGGTTGGATGTAAAAACTGCGCGAGGAGCAGGTGGAGATACTAATTCACGTTGCTCGCAAAAAACATCGGACAGCCCATAAGGTATTACAATACGCTTACCAGCAGGCGCCCAGTTAGGATAAGTAGTGGCATGATAGTCACCAATAAAAATAATAACTGGTTTTATCCACCAAAGTTTTGACAAATATCGCCATTTTAATAGATAACCTGCTGGATTATGTATCCAAAAAACCGTACGACGTGCCTTCGGCATACGTCCCAACAATTTATCCCCTCTATTAGCAATATATAAATCAACTTCATCAGGCCAAGGCTCAGATTTAATTGACCGCCAAGATACACCATTATAGTTAATCGACTTTTTACAGTTATTCATAACAAAAACTTCATGCCCACGCTGAGCTAATTCCTGCATCAACGCTACAACAGATGTCTCCACACCACCAAGAGGGCGTTCATATGGTGTCTGGCCATCAAATTCTATACCATCGTCAGCAAGGACAATACGCGCCATTCAGCGATCATCCTCCAACTTAGCTTTGAGATATGAAAGAATGGGGAAAAGACCTGCAAAAATAGCAAGTAAAAAACCATATCCGCCTTCGCGATATCCCCGGCGAAAAAAATAACATTTTATAAACCGCGATACCATACGCCGTAAATTGTCACTCATAGAACCGATTTTGCCAGACCTACGCAAATCTATTGCTCGTAAAGTAGAGTAGCTGTCAAGTCGACGAATCATATCAGAAATATCACGATCTACATAATGGATAATTCGGCTCTTTAATTGAGGGCCCATAACTGCCCCTTTTGCCCATTTGAGAGGAGGATGAACACTAGCATCTCCCCAAACTTTTACGCCATTCCTAAAAAGCCCTGGATAGGCGGCCTTACCAAATGATGCCCCCCAGCCCCACCGCACTAGCTTTTCCCCAACATAATTGTCTACCAGTATTTCATGCCAATCAAACTTGTTAGTAGCGATAACTTTTTTAATTTCTTGTCCCAGTTCCTTAGTTACTCGCTCATCAGCATCAATTTCGAATATCCATTTCCCCTTACAAGCATCAATACCTGCATTACGCCTATCACTTTCGATAGCCCAAGAACCCTCAATTACGCGTTTCGTAAATCGCCGAGCAATATCTCCCGATGCATCTGTGCATTTATCAAGTAAAACAACGATTTCATCAGCAAAGCTCAAGCAAGCCAGACAATCAGCTATCTGAGATTCTTCATTATGAACTGAAATAACTGCAGAAAGTTGTATCTCATTCATCGCAAAGCTCCCTCATAAGGACTTAATATTAGAATACACACAATCAAACATTAGAAAGCAACCCATCACACGCTTCACAACAAATAATTCAGATATTTTGAATATAAATCAACAGAGGCAAAGAATCTTTACACTTCACACTTCTTCTCCCAGAGTCTTTTTCCAAAGTTTTCTGGCTGCATCTTCGACCATATCAACAGTAAGGCCATCCATAAGTGAGCCTGTATTGCGATGATCAAAGTTATTTGGAAAGATCTCTTCAAAAGTCTTATCAGAACGAACGGAAGCACTAAGGTGCCCCCAAGGCGCATATAACTCATCCAAGCTAGGTCCAAATAAACCAAGTGTAGGGATGCCAACGGCGGCAGCTAGATGCATAAGGCCAGAATCATTGCCAATATAGAAATCTGAACGTTCTATACAAGCCCCAACCTCAATTAAATCAATTTTTCCCACCAAATCAATACACCGCTCTTTCGGGATAGATTCAATAATCCTTATAACTAACGGCCGTTCATCATCTCGTCCGAATAGGGCAATACGAGCACTTGGGAACAAACCATCTGACCTAGTCAAACGCTCTAGTAAATCTATAAAGTGATCTGGCCTCCAAGTTTTTGCAGACCAATTAGCTGTTGGACCAATTGCCAAAACTAAAGAGCCTTCAGGTATTAATTTAATTGCAGCAGTTCTCGCCCTATCTGGTATCCAAACCTTTGGACTTGGAGGTTGCTCACTAAGGCCCATTACCGAAGCCAGCTGTTCAACCCGATGACCTGAATTTCTTTTACGCTTAAAACGATAACGCCTCTTAGCAAGCAAGAGATAGGTCATAGGCGAGTTACGGAGATCTACTATTACATCCCAAATTGTTCCAACTACAGATCCCCACATGACAAGCCAATGTAAAGAAAATAACATTTTATCGAGAATAATTATACGTTTGAGATTAGGGACATCACAAAATATTGGCTCAGCAGCTGGTCCACAAGCAATAGTGACTTTAGATTCGGGATAATTTGAGATTAACTGCGCTAACAGTCCAGAAGACAAAATCGCATCGCCAACTCTAGTAGAAGTTATAAAAAGAATGTTCATAAATACCTTATTAAAATTAATAGGACACGTTATCTGGACTTGTTACTAAGATATTTTCTCCCCATTTCTATACTGACATATAGATAAATTAACAGTCACGAAAGACAATTGATGATCACCACCCCTCAATTTACCATCCTTGAACAACGTGGTCTGCTAGCCATATCAGGACCGGATCGCGTAGATTTTCTTCAGGGATTAGTGTCTAACGACATAGAAAAGGTTTCAACCAATAGAACCGTCTATGCTGCCCTTCTAAGTCCACAAGGGAAATATTTGTATGACTTTTTTATTTATAAATTAAATAACACTTTTTTTCTAGATTGTGAAAAAGACAGCCTTAATGAATTGAAAAAAAGGCTATCGCTTTATAAATTGCGCGCTAACGTAACGCTAGAAGATCACTCCGATAAAATGGTTGTTATTGCATTGTTTGGAAATACAAAGTCAACCAAACAAGAACTTCCAACAAAACCAGGTCATACAATTACCTTTGGTGAGGGGGTCCTTTGTACAGACCCACGCATATCTGATATTGGCTGGCGTTGCCTACTCCCTTCTACTAAAGCCGAGAACTTTGTGAAAAGTTTTGGCTTCACTCATGCTCAATGTGATACCTATGAAAAAAATCGCTTATTACTTGGATTGCCTGATGGCAGCCGTGATTTAATTTTTGAAAAATCCATTTTGCTAGAAAGTGGCTTTAGCGAACTAAATGGTATAGATTGGGGGAAAGGGTGTTATATTGGCCAAGAACTTACAGCGCGAACAAAATATCGAGGCCTTATAAAAAAACGCCTAATGCCAGTAAAGTTTGATGGACCACCTCCCAAAGCAGGAACTCTTATTTATTCGGAAAACAAAATTGCCGGAGAAATTCGATCAAACCTATCAACAAAAAATACTAGAATTGGTATGGCATTTATAAGACTAGAAGCACTAAAAAATTCTACTAAACTAATTGCTGATGGTGTATTGGTTAGACCATCCCGACCCCACTGGATGCTAGATGAGTTATAATTTTTTCATTTTAAGTTGATGACAAAAGATATCACCCAAGCGATACAAATACTTAATAGCTCACTTTCTATGCTAAAGCCTGTAGTCAAGTCTTTCGATAAAAGTCTTTCTATATATGGCTCTGACCCCAGAAGCGCTTTCTGGCGCAATGCTGAATGGCAAAGAAAACGCTTTGAGATACTATCTTCACTCTTTTTTAGTGAAGATCTTCAAGGTGGTATTTCTATCACTGATTTTGGCTGTGGTTACGGTGCCTTTTTTAATTATCTAAGAAATTCTTCAGTTATGAAAAACAGCAGATATATTGGCATTGATATTTCAGCAGCAATGATTAATCAGGCTCAATCCAAAATCACCGATCCACGAGCCAAATTTCAACGACAAATCATTTCCACAGAAACAACCGATTACACATTTGTCTGTGGCACATATAATATGAACATGGATGCAGATGAAAATGAATGGAAAAATTATATAAAAGCCAGTCTTGCACAATTATGGTCAAAAACTACAAAAGGCCTCGCCTTCAACTTACTACGGTCAGATACAACAAAAAAGTTTAACAGCCTCTATTACGCCGATATAGAAGAATTTCTAGATTTTTGCCATAATTCACTAGGCGCTAAAGTTGATTATTCTAATGACTCTCCTCTACCCGATTGGACAGTCTTTATACGACGTTAGCTGAAATACAATCAGCTAACTTACGAATTTCTTCTACATTACCCGCGGTAAGTTCCCAATTCATAGTCAGTTCATCACCTATTGATCGAGGAATCACATGGACATGCAAATGGAATATAGACTGTTTGGCACCTGGTCCATTTGCCTGAACAATACTAATTCCTTCAGGGCTAATAGATTTTTGTATGGCGCGCGCAATGCAGCCTGCTGCTGCAAAAGACTTACCGATCCATTCACTAGGAGTTTCAATAATATCCCGAGCATGAAATTTTGGAATAACTAGTGCGTGACCTGGTGCTATAGGGTTTATATCCATAAATGAATAAACATACTCATCTTCAAAAATTTTAAAGCTCTTAATCTCACCCTGTATAATTTTGCAAAAAATGCAGTCTTGCTCAAAATAGGAACTTAACATGGCTATATATCCCCAAAAATTGATTCTGTATAAAACCCAACCTCCCCAAAAAGTCTAAGCACAACAATTAGAAACGCCTATAGGTATCTTTTAGTTTAGTAGACAGACGCAATCGAATGAAACTATGTTATCACTTACATGATAAACTATAGCTTTACCTCTTTTAAGATAGCTTGTGCAGCCGTAAGTCGGACAATAGCAGTTTGAGCATCCAAAGGGGTTTCTGCATTAGCCCTCACCCCCAAAACTCGGACTTCATCTACCCATTTCATCAAGGTTGCAAAATCTCCTGTTAACTCAGGTTGGATCATCGGTATTTCACCGTAAAAAATCTCGCCAGAAGACCCATCAATTGTTAAATAATCCCCTTCCGATAATTCTTTACCATTGGCGATCATAATTTTTGAATTGACATCGACTTTTATATTAACAGCTCCTGATACACAGGGAATACCCATACCTCGAGCGACAACGGCTGCATGAGATGTCATCCCACCACGGGTTGTCAAAATTCCTTCACTGACGTTCATTCCACTAATATCTTCTGGGCTAGTCTCTTTTCGCACTAATATGACCCTTTCTTCGCGTTTGGCCAAAACTTCAGCGTCAACCGAATTAAATACAATACGCCCGGAAGCAGTGCCTGGACTGGCGGGCAGACCATGACCTAATAAATTTCGTGGTGCAGCGCTATCAAGCGTTGGGTGAAGAAGCTGTTCTAATTTAAGAGCATCAACTCGCTGAATTGCTTCGACTTTATCAATAAGCCCTTCATTGACCATATCGGTAGCAATTTTTAAAGCTGCCTTTGTCGTACGTTTGCCTGTTCTTGTCTGCAGCACCCATAATTTAGAACTTTCAACAGTAAATTCTATATCCTGCATATCATAGAAATGGGTTTCAAGTATTCTGCAAATTCTTCTTAGCTCTTCATAGATATTTGGAAGATACAACTCCAAAGAGTCTAAGTCAGGGGAAGTTTGTTCTTTCCCCTTTTCAGTTAAAGGATTAGGTGTACGTACTCCAGAAACCACATCCTCACCTTGTGCATTAACCAGGTATTCCCCGAATAAGATATTTTTTCCTGTTGACGGGTCGCGCGTGAAACACACTCCAGTAGCGCAATCAATACCCATATTACCAAAAACCATGGCCTGCACATTAACAGCAGTCCCCCAACCAAAAGGTATTGAATTAAGACGTCTATACGTCTGAGCACGTTCATTCATCCAAGATCCGAATACTGCACTGATAGCCCCCCATAACTGAGAAAAAGGATCTTGAGGAAATGGTGTTCCAGTGATTTCTTCTACTTTAATTAAATAATCATTTGCCAAATCTTTTAAATCAGAAGCTTTTAGATCTGTATCTAGGTCAACCCCTCTATCTGCCTTATAGGCTTCAAGCAAGTCCTCAAAATGATAAAGATCTATGCCTAGAACGACGTCGCCATACATTTGAATAAATCTACGGTAAGTGTCAAAAGCAAACTGCTCATTTGAATTTTTAGATATCAAACCTTCTACGGTTTCGTCGTTAAGGCCTAGGTTTAAAACCGTGTCCATCATACCAGGCATAGATGCCCTAGACCCAGACCGAACAGAAACTAATAATGGATTTTTCTTCCCCCCGAAGGAACGACCTACTGCAAGTTCGATAGTAGAAAGCGCTTGATTAACATCTTCTTTTAGACCATCAGGAAATGTATCTGCATTATTCGAGAAATAGGTGCAAGCTTTAGAAATAATTGTAAATCCCGGTGGCACTGGCAAACCAAGACTACTCATTTCCGCTAAATTAGCACCCTTCCCACCCAGCAAACCGGGCATATTAGCTGAACCTTCCGCTTTTCCGTCACCAAAGTTATAAATCCACTTCGTCATCTATCCGCGCCTTCAATCATGGAGAAATCTGCAACGCGATCTATAGCACTTCGTATTTCTGATAATAAGCGAAGCCGATTTATCCTCAGCTCTTCCCTATCAGCATTAACGGTAACTTTATCAAAAAATTGGTCCACAAGACTTCGCAACCTTGATAAATGATTCATAGCATCATCAAAACATTCATCTGCAATAGCTACATCAACATCAACAGAAATGATATTTAATCCTCCAAAAAGAGCTTTTTCTTCAGTCTCTTCAAGTAATTTATCATCTATTTCTAAATTATAATTTAGCCCGTCTTTTTTTTCTTCAATTTTAAGAATATTTGCTGCACGACGATAGGCTATTAAAAGATTGCTACCATCTTTACTCTTAAGAAATTCTCCCAAAGCCTCAACTCTTTTGATCAAACGCACAAGATCATCTTCCTGACCTAAAGAGTAAACGGCATCAATGTGGTCATAAGGAACCCCTTGTCCACGCAGATAAACCTTCAAGCGATCAGTAAGAAAAGTTAGCAAATCAATAGTATCGACTTTGTCATTTGCTATTTTAAATATCTCAACCAAATTTAAACGAATCTTGTTTTCTAAAATTAACCGAATTATTCCCAAAGCAGTGCGGCGCAATCCAAATGGGTCTTTGGAGCCGGTAGGTTTTTCATTAATTGACCAAAAGGAAACTAATGTATCAATTTTATCGGCCAGTGCGACAACAATGCTGACTGGTGCTATAGGACAAGTAGCACCAGGCCCTTGAGGCAAATAGTGCTCAGCAATCGCGTCAGCAACTTCAAGTTTCTCACCATCGGCCAATGCATAATAACGCCCTATTACACCTTGCAGATCAGGAAACTCTGCAACCATACCAGTAGATAGGTCTGCCTTTGCTAAATGTGCAGCACGTTTTGAATCTTTAGCGTCAGCTCCACAAACTTTAGATAAAACAGAGGCCATCCTTTCGATACGGCCCACCTTTTCCAGAACAGAACCTATTTTTTCATGAAAAATTCTTCCAGAAAGTGCCTTAACCTTATCGTTTAAGCTTTCTTTCAAGTCTTGATCCCAATAGAACTTTGCGTCAGAAAGCCTTGCGCTTAAAACACGCTCATTTCCTGCAATAACAGCTTTTCCCGAATCTGAAGTTTTCATGTTGGCAACGATAATAAAATTTGGGGATAACTTTCCCTTATTATCTGTTAAAGAAAAATATTTTTGATGTTTTCGCATGGCTGTGCTTAACACTTCATCTGGCAAGCTCATAAAACATTTATCAATACTGCCAATATAAACTACCGGCCATTCAACTAGACCTACGACTTCATCTAACAATTGAGGGTCATCTTTTAAAATAAGTTGAGATTTATCTGCTAGTTCTTTGGACTTTGATGCAATTAGATCGCGACGCTCTGATGGATCAAGGACCACATGTGCCTTTTTCAACTTTCTTTTATAGTCAGAGAAATCCTTAACTTCAAATGATTCAGCACTGTAAAAACGATGACCATAACTAGTATTTGTAGTTGCTACTAATCCAAAATCAAAATCAACGACTGTGCCGTTAAACACACATAGAATACTTCTTATCGGCCTCACCCAGCGAACATTTTTATCTGCCCACCGCATGGACCTTGGCCAAGGAAATCTAGATAAGACCTCGATTAAAATTTCACTTAATAATTTTGCAACCTCAATACCTTTTTTTTCAAAATTAGCAAAATAAAACTTTCCTTTAGCTGTCTCGCGAATTTCAATATTAGCGCCTTTTGGGAGTGACCCTTTAAATCCGGCAATAGCATGATCCGTTGCAGAAATTTTTGGCCCACGACGTTCTTCAAAAACATCAGGTGTATACTCTGATAAATTTTGGATGACCAAAACTAGGCGACGTGGCGTAACATACGCATGTGCTTCACTATACTTAAGCCCAGCGTTATTTAACCCATCGATTACAAGACGTTTCAATTCTTCTTTAGCAAAGGCTCCCATTCGAGCTGGAATTTCTTCACTAAAAATTTCAAAAAGAAGCTCAGCCATACTTAGGCCCCATCAATTCTATTTCCTAACCACGCCTCGGCTGCCCCTTTTGCCAACTCACGAATTCGTCCAATATAGGACTGCCGTTCTGTAGCAGAAATAGCTCCTCGGGCATCAAGTAAATTAAATAGGTGACTTGCCTTTAAACACTGGTCATAAGCAGGCAGCGCTAATCCATGATCTAATGCACTAGATGACTCTTTTTCAGCATCCTTAAAGTGACGTTTTAAAATTTCAACATCTGCAACTTCGAAATTATATTTAGAAAATTCTTGTTCAGCACGAAGAAAAACTTCTCCATATTTTACACCCATCCCATTCCAGTCCAATTCAAAGACATTATTTACATCCTGAATATACATGGCCAAACGTTCCAGCCCGTAAGTCAATTCGACTGATACGGGGTCGCAGTCAAAGCCGCCAACTTGTTGAAAATAGGTAAATTGAGTCACTTCCATTCCATCGCACCAAACTTCCCAGCCAAGCCCAGCCGCACCTAAAGTCGGACTTTCCCAATCATCTTCAACAAATCGAATATCATGCAAACTTGGATCAATACCAAGTCTCTTTAAACTATCCAAAAAAATTTCTTGCACATTGTCAGGAGATGGCTTGAGGATTACTTGAAATTGATAATAATGCTGTAACCGATTCGGATTTTTACCATAACGACCATCAGTTGGCCGTCTTGAAGGCTGAACATATGCAGCATTCCAAGGCTCTGGTCCGAGTGACTTCAGTGCAGTTGCCGGGTGAAAGGTACCCGCACCGACCTCCATGTCATAGGATTGGAGGAGAACACATCCTTGCGCTTCCCAGAACTTTTGCAGCATCAAAATAAGCGCTTGAAAACTATCCGGCTTTTTAATGGATTTGGCCATAGATCCTGGCCTTTTAAAAAATTTCTATTGATTTGAAAGTAACTGTGAGCACCATTCCGGTCAAGCTATCCATTAACCTGGATATGGGCAATCAGTTCGCCCGCAAGACTTAGCACAACTGTCAGCAATAAACGTTCTGCAAGTAACACATTCAATCATTTCCTCTGCCCCTTCAATACCTTTACTTGAACTCTCCTTTGAATTTTTTTGGTTAAAAAAGAATCCTTTATCACGCCTTGCCTTAATTCGGCCAATCCATTTATAGCCATACCACACAGCAGCAATTACAAAAACTGTAAATAAAATTTTCTGAATACTAAAACCTAACATAGGTTCTTTCTAGGATGTGCGTTTAACTAGGTCAAGAAGTTGAATAATAGTTTTAAAAACTTCAAACTTATTAAGACGATAGTAATACGAAACCAGTTTAGAGCAACAACGCTTTTCCCAATCGAAGTACCTCTTCAGTTTTTTTAGTATAAAAGCCATTTTCATCATGAAGAACTAGACCAGGTAGGGTCTGCAAAAACCAATCCTTCCCCTTGTATGCCTGTACAATGACTCGCTTGATCACTTTGTCCTCTTGATTATGCCACAACGGAAAGATTACTGCATTTCCTGCACCAAATTTTTTCAGTATAGATGTAACTTCATCAGAACGATCATAGCGATGGATTATAGTGATGCTTCCACCATCACGAACGCAAGTCACTAAAAAATTCAGCCAGTCTTTAAGAGTTGTATTACCCTCGACTGTTGCTTGACATTTAGACTGATCTATAGGGCTGTTACCTTGTCCTGAAGTAACATATGGAGGGTTTGCCATTACGTGATCGAATCTACCAATTTGCAATCCCTCTGGGGGGCTAAGTAAATCTCCCTCCAAAAATTCAACACGCCCATTCAAACCAGTCTCTTGGGCTCCATTCTTAGCCAAATTAACAAATTTTTTTTGAATTTCTAATCCAGTAACAAAAACACCATCACAACGTATGGCTAGGGACATAGAAACAGCTCCAGTACCAGACCCCACATCCAAAATTAGTTCGCCAAGCTTGGCCGGAATTGCAGCCGCAAGCAAAACAGAGTCAATTGATACACGATAACCACCGATAGGCTGAAAAATTATCACCCGACCTCCCATGATAGTATCCCGAGTAATTTCAACCAAAGTATTCTCCTTGACGAATTGATCCAAGCCGGGCTTTCAAACCCCTAAAAAATAACTTAGCTCACCATAAATTATTACAATCCAACATATTTCGGCAAGAAATTGCTATTATGCTTCCTTCCACACTAGCAGAATGTTCATTTGTCATGACTAAATCTATGATTTTGTTTTCAAACACATTAGAAAGTTGGATAAATACATCCGAACATTTGAATGAATAGATTATCGCAACAATTCTACTTGATTTAGTAGATTTTCATATTTTATACCCTTGCTCTTAAGCTAAGGCATTTCTATGATTTTTAAAATTCAGAAGCTTTGCACTAAAACCCAAATTTAAAATAAGGAGAAATACAATTGGGTATAGTTGTTAACCTAGACGGCAATAGAAGCTCTGGGCCATCTCTTGATGATTTAAGAGAACTTGTTGCAGAAGATTTAAAGGCAGTAAATGCTTTAATCATCCAGCACATGGATAGTCCTGTCCAGATGATACCACAACTGGCAAGTCATATAATAGCAGCAGGGGGCAAACGACTAAGGCCAATGCTCACTTTAGGTGCTGCACGTATGTGTGGTTATTCAGGGAATCGGCATCTAGGACTTGCTGCAACTGTCGAATTTATTCATACAGCCACACTCCTTCATGATGATGTTGTCGATGATAGCGATCTAAGACGTGGGCTTGCTTCTGCCAACGCAGTTTGGGGTAACAAAGCTAGTGTTCTTGTTGGAGATTTCTTATTTAGCAGATCATTTCAATTGATGGTAGCTGATGGATCTCTCAAAATACTCGGGATACTCTCAGAAGCATCTGCAATGATTGCCCAAGGCGAAGTAATGCAGTTAGTCACATCAAACGATACGGATACTGGAGAAACAGCGTACCTAGATGTAATAAAATCGAAAACTGCCCAATTATTTGCTGCAGCATGCCATGTGGGTGCAATTGTCGCAAAACGCCCAAAAGTAGAGGAAGAAGCACTTGATACATTTGGAATGAACCTTGGTATTGCGTTTCAGTTGGTTGATGACGTGCTTGATTACTCTGCCAAACAAGCCACTTTAGGAAAGACAATTGGCGATGACTTTCGTGAAGGCAAGATTACCTTGCCAGTTATCCTGGCCTTTAGGAGAGGAAACGATAGTGACCGAACTTTTTGGAGACGAACATTAGAGGACCTTGAGCAACATGAAGGAGATCTTGAACAGGCAATATATTTATTGGAAAAATATCAAGCTTTAGAGGATTCTGTTGAAAGGGCACGCCATTATGGGGCTATTGCCCACGATGCACTTGGAATTTTTAATGACGGTGAACATAAAAGAGCTTTTAAGAACTTAATTGATTTCTGCATACACCGTGCACATTAAATCCTAGTTCACAGCGGGATCTTGCTCCTTCGGCGCCATGGCGCTATAACCCCTTTTTGTCAAAACAACATCAATCAATTAATGGTTCTTTCGTTGTCGGGGCGTAGCGCAGCCTGGTAGCGCACCTCGTTCGGGACGAGGGGGTCGGAGGTTCAAATCCTCTCGCCCCGACCATCTAATATAGAGTTTCACAAGAAATTTTTGAATTTAAGATTATTACTGCATTAACACCTACAAAACTACTAATTTGAAAGCTATTAAATGATGAAGTCCACCCAAGAGACAATAGTTAAAGATCTCGTCTTAATTGGCGGTGGACATAGCCATGTCATTGTACTTAGAAAATTTGGAATGAACCCGATCCCTGGGGTTCGATTAACTGTTATCGCTCGTGATGTGCACACACCCTACTCAGGAATGCTGCCAGGTTATTTAGCTGGACACTATGATCAAGATGAAACCCATATAGATTTGCGCCCACTCTGTAAATTTGCAAACGCACGCCTATACCATGACGAAGCTATTCAGATTGATCTAAAATCAAAGAATGTAATATGCAAAAGGCGCCCAGAAGTTCCATACGATGTTCTTTCTATAAATATAGGTTCAGCACCAAGCTTCAACGAAATTTCAGGAGCTATAGAATTTACCACTCCTGTTAAACCAATAAATAATTTTGTTAACCGTTGGAATCTTATGATTGAACGTATAATAAAAAATTCCAGAATCCATCGAATTGGTATTGTTGGAGCAGGTGCAGGTGGAGTGGAACTGCTGCTAGCCATGCAGTATCGCCTAAGCGTACTTCTTGCTGAGAAAAATAAAAACTCAGAAGGCATAGAATTTCATTTAATTTCAAAGTCAAATAATTTACTACCAAGGTTTAGTAGAAGTGTGAGGCAACGTTTTGAAAAACTCTTAAAAAATCGAAAAGTTCAAATTCATTATTCTGCAGAAGCTACAAATATATCATCCGAATCAATCATCACCGCTGACGGAAATGTAATAGAATTAGATGAAATTCTATGGGCTACTGCAGCCGGCGCACCAAAGTGGCTACTAGAATCTGGACTAGACGTTGATAGAAATGGATTTATTAAAGTTCGCGACACTCTGCAATCAACCTCTAACCCAGAAGTCTTTGCTGCTGGAGATATTGCAAATGTTGTCAATTATCCAAGACCAAAAGCTGGTGTTTTTGCTGTTCGCCAAGGACCACCATTAGCTAAAAACCTTCGCCGTTTTTTAGTTGGTAAAACCACCCATCCATTTAGACCCCAAAAATCTTTCTTAGCTTTAATTAGTACAGGCGACAGATCTGCCATAGCCTCGAAATGGGGAATTTCCTTTGAAGGATATTGGGTATGGAATTGGAAAAATTGGATAGATAAGCGATTTATAAAAAAATTTAATGAATTACCAGATATGTCCACAGAAGAAACAGCCATAGTCGACCCACGGCTCGCAGATCAAAATACACTGAATGACATTTCAGCAATTGCCATGCGATGCGGTGGGTGTGGGGCCAAAGTTGGAGCTAGTGTGTTAACTCAAGCCCTTGCCAATTTAAATCCAATTGAAAATCAAAATGTAGTTGTTGGATTGCATGACCCTGATGATGCAGCCATAGTTAAGGTTCCTGATGGCAAGATGGTAGTTCACACTGTAGATTATTTTAGAGCGTTTATTGATGATGCATATATATTTGGTCAAATATCTGCCAACCACGCCCTAAGCGATATTTTTGCAATGGGAGCAAAGGCCCAAACGGCTCTAGCAATTGCCACGGTCCCTTTTGGAATTGAGTCTAAAGTGGAAACCTCTCTTCGGGAAATGATGGCAGGCGCACTAAAAATATTAAATGAAGCTGGTGCAACTTTAATAGGTGGTCATACAAGCGAGGGGCCAGAGCTAGCATTAGGGTTCTCAGTTAATGGCCTAGCCGACCACAATTCTATTATTCGCAAGGGAGGAATGGTGGCTGGAGATGTGCTGATTGTTACCAAACCTCTTGGCACTGGCACTCTATTTGCTGCAGACATGCAGCAAAAAGCAAAGGGACGTTGGATTGAGGGAGCAATTGAGACAATGATACAATCAAATCGGGAAGCGGCAATGTGTCTATACGATCATGAAGTCAATGCCTGCACCGATATTACAGGTTTCGGATTATTAGGACATTTAGTAGAAATGACGAAAGCATCAAGGGTAGACGTCCAAATTGACCTCAATTCACTGCCTGTTTTAGATGGCGCACAAGAAACTATTAGCATGGGAATATTAAGTTCTTTACAACCCGCAAACCTTCGACTTCGTCGTGCTATCCGCAATCAAGGCGAAGCCAAAAAAAATGAGCGTTATCCTCTAATTTTTGACCCCCAAACATCTGGAGGACTTTTGGCAAGCATACCTGCAGAACAAGCTCAATCTTGTTTAAAAGTACTGCAAGAACTTGGCTTCACAGAAGCTAGAATTGTTGGCCATGTTTCAAAAGAAAGCGATTATCTAGAACCAATTATCCTCAATTAGAAACTAAATTCACAAGTTTCTTCAACATTGCCTGTTCACAAGTAGATACGAATTTAGGTCTTATTTGTTTAATGTGTTTTTCTAGTATTTTAATAAATTCTGGATCCTCTTCTACCCTTTCCAATAATTTTGCTAATTTTTTTTCGTTTGCAACTGGATAATACCCTGGATAATCTGTCCCAAGAAGTCCAACATTTCCAGGAATTTTACTCGCAATAATAGGAACACCTGCTACGATTGCCTCTGAGACAACATTAGCACCACCCTCTTGTAAAGAGCTTATAACCATTAGCCGTGTTTTTATAAACTCCCGTCGCACACGCCACCTAGGAACATCACCAATCCATTGATAACGATGATTAACTTCCATCTCTTTAACAGCTTTTTGTGCAAATTTTGGCGTATGGGCCTTACCTAAATGAATAACTCTAATTTTTGAAGTAATCGGCAATCGTTTAGCGGCTAAAGCAGTGCGAAAGGGATCTTTCTCATCACGCAAATGACCAATAACACAGATATCAAAATGATTATATGAAGGACGCCTTGGACAAGGTAACGGGAGTGCCGATTGACGAACTAGATACAGTTTTTTCCTAAATATTTTGGGTAAAGATTCATAAATAAGTTCATGCAAACATATAAGCACATCTGCCATTTCTATTGATCTAATAGTTGTTTCAGTTTCTGTTTTAAGAAAAGTATTTACATCAGTACCACCAAGACAAAGTATTATGGGCCCATTTTTATATTTTTCTCTATAACGCAAGATAGAATCAGCGCTGCGCCATGCATGGATAGCGATCATAAGATCCGTATTTTCTCCAGTATATTCAATATCTATATTTACACGGTGGCCTAATTTGCGCAAAAATCGTGCCCAACGAAGAGCCGTCGCCCTATTTCCATTTCTTGCCTGTTTTTTTGCTGGTGTTATTAGGCTAATCTTCACGTGTCTACTCCAACCCTGGGAATTCCTATGACTACTACTGTTAGTACCAAATATTTGATAAATAACATGCAAGACGCTAGAAACAGGACCTTAGAGCTAGTCCAGGACCTAGATGAAAAACAAATCATTGGCCCAAAGTTACCATATGTTAACCCAATTCGATGGGAAATTGGACATATCGCATATTTTTACGAATACTTTATCCTGCGTAAGCTTTACGGATTTGAATCCATAATAGGAGAAAAAGCTGACAAAGTTTATGATTCTATCAAAATAGAACATGAAGTTCGCTGGGACCTCCCTCTTCTAGACCGGTCAGATACCCTTTCATACATGCAAGCCGTCTTCGAAGAGCTAACTTTACGTCTTGATCAAGAAATGGCAACGGAGCAAGAAAGCTTTATCTATCAATTTGGTATATTCCATGAAGATATGCATACTGAGGCTTTTTTTTCAGCACGCCAAGCCCTTTCATATCCAACACCTGTACTAGCGCTCACCAACAAAAATTATAGCCCACCCTCATCGAATATAAAACCAGAATGGGCGAAGGTCCCTGGTGGAAAATTTCAACTAGGAGCTTCTAAGACTGCGCCCTTCCTATTTGATAATGAGAAATGGGGGCATGAGATTGAACTAGAACCCTTTGAAATTGCCAAAGCACCCGTAACCAATTGTGAATTTCAAGCTTTCGTCAATGATGATGGCTACAATAAAGAGACTTTATGGAATCAGGAAGGTTGGAAATGGCGCCATCAAGCCAAAGCGGAACATCCTGTTTACTGGATATTAGACGGTCAGGACTCTTGGTTAGAGAGACAATTTGATCAAAAAGTCCCCTTACTTCCTAATAAACCAGTTATTCATGTTAATTGGTATGAAGCTGATGCATATTGCCGTTGGGCAGGACTAAGATTGCCAAAGGAAGTTGAGTGGGAAGCAGCTGCTTTAGGCACCTTAGCTGCAGATGGCACACTCGCATCCACCAAGAGACGTTTTCCTTGGGGCGAAAACTTGCCCGATTCGCAATACGCTAATATTGATGGCCGTTCTTTAGGTCCGATTGATGTGGCATGCCTTGCAGACAGTGATAGTGCATTTGGGTGTCGACAAATGATTGGCAACGTCTGGGAATGGACAGCCGATATTTTTTATCCTTATCCAGGTTTTTCTGCAGATTCTTATGAAGAATATTCCACTACGCTATTTGGGGAAACTAAGGTATTACGTGGCGGTGCATGGACGACTCGTGGGCGTATGATAAATGGAACCTATCGCAATTTTTACGAAAGTCACCGACGGGACGTATTCAGTGGTTTTCGAGCTTGTAAAAAATAGATATTTTTTGAACACAGCATCATTGTGGAAATTCGCCTTTAAAGGCTTGCCATTAGGTCAACAGGAAAAGAAGATAAGTGAAATGCCTTTAATCTCTTCGAATTTTAAAGAATAGGAATTCTTCATGAATCTTAAAAATTACATTCGATCAATCCCCGATTTTCCGAAAGAGGGAATATTATTTTATGACATTTCAACTCTTCTAGCACATCCGGATGCATGGCAGGTGGCTTTGGGAAGAATGGCAAAATTAGCCATGCAATTCCAACCCGACCTTCTAGCCGGAATTGAGTCACGTGGCTTCTTAGTTTCTGCACCATTAGCTTCCCGTATCGGTCTTGGGTTTACTATGGTTCGCAAGAAAGGAAAATTGCCGGGAGATACTGTTGCCTACAAATATGACCTCGAATACGGCACTGATACCATTGAGATACAGGCAGATGCAATTGAGGAGGGCCAACGAGTAGTAATACTTGATGACCTATTAGCTACTGGAGGCACAATGGCAGCATCCATTGAACTACTTAATCAAGTTGGAGCAAGGGTTGTCGGTGCCATTTGTATAATCGAACTAAAATTTCTTGATGGTAAAGACAAGCTGGGAAACGTACCCTTCAAATCACTCGTATCCTACGACGAATAGTTACCGAATTGATTCATTGGCGACATGATGTGCAACCTTTTTCATAATTGAAGGCAAAGCATAATTGGGAAATTGACTTGGCAAAACCCATAGAAATTTATTTGCATCCTTAAAATTATTTTCCATTTTCAAATCAGCTGCTAAAACCCTTAATTCTAAATGAAAGTGAGAAAAAGTATGGCGGATCATACCATCAAGCTGACGCCAACTACCCCTTATTGGAGATTTTTTTATTGCCTCCCCAAAAGTCCAATCTTTCTCGCGCCAGTCTGTCGATGGAAACTCGGCCATCCCTCCCAACAGCCCCGTTTTAGAGCGCAACCTCATCATGACCCTGCCATCCTTTCGAATTACCCAAAAAACCATACCGCGTCTGACATTGCGAACAGGCTTAACTGATTTTACGGGATAGTGATTTGGATTGCCGTTCATAAATGCCAAACAATCAAGTTTTAATGGACAATTTTTACAATCTGGCTTCTTTGGATTACAGACACCAGAACCTAGATCCATCAAGGCTTGGGCAAAATCACCAGGACGAGCGTTTGGAGTTAAGACAGATGCAAGTTTCCTAATTTGCATCTTGCCTTTAGGCAGCATATCCCCAAAGGCAAATAATCGCGAAGTGACCCGTTCAATGTTAGCATCTACTGGTGTCACTACTTTATTAAAAACAATTGTGGCTATAGCTGCAGCAGTATAATCTCCTATTCCAGGTAGCTTTCTCAGAGCTAATTCTGTATCAGGGAAATGGCCACCCATTTCACCGACAATAATTTTCGCAGTTTTATGTAAATTACGTGCACGAGCATAATAACCTAGACCTTGCCAGGCATGCAAAACTTCATCCAATTCCGCATTTGCTAGCTTTTCTATTGTTGGCCAGCGGTTTAAAAATTTATCGAAATAACCCTTAACTACTTTGACAGTTGTTTGGGCTAACATGATCTCCGACAACCAAACGTAATAAGGATCAGGAATCTGACCTTTTTTATAGCGCCAAGGTAGTTCGCGACCGTTCTGATCATACCATCGAAGTAATCGGCGACGTACTAAAACAGGATTAGGTATATTTTTATGCAATATTACAAAGACCTTTTATTTTAAGCACAGATGATTAAAAATCATCTGAAACGATTTCTTCAATTGCTCTATAGAAAATTCAACTTTAGCATCACCCTATGAATACTGGAACCTTGAAAAATCAAAAACGCGGTGGCGGACCTCGCACACTTGCATCTTCCCTTGGTTCTTCAACTAAAAATATATTTGGAAAACGAGGACTTAGCGATGGAACTATCATTAGGGATTGGAATTTAATAGCTGGGGAACATCTTGCTGCGCACAGCCAACCGGAACAAATCACTTTTTCAAAGGGCAGTGACAATGGGTTCCTTCATTTACGAATCGATAACGGATCAATGGCTACTGAACTGCAGCACTTACAACCACTACTGATTGAACGAATTAATGGTTATTTTGGATATAGTGCAATCAATCAGATCAAAGTTATCCAAGGTCCATTACCCGACAAAAAAATAAAAAAATCATGGTCTCCAAGGAATCTTCATTCAAATGAAGAAAGGTGTCTAGCTGAAAGCCTTATGGATGTTGAGGATGATGAACTTCGTAAAACCCTACAAACATTAGGCCGAGCAGTTATAGGACGAACATAAGCTTAAAATTTAATTAAGTAGTTGCTAACCGTATAAAAAGATTCGACTCAAGGGTAAAGTCGACATTATTATTAAATCAATATATAGCGTTAAGGGAGGCATGATTGCCAAAATATATACAAATTGTTGCGTTGACTGTTCTAATTACAGCCTCTTTAACAACACCAAAATTTTCCTTTTCAGCTATTGTCAGTCTAGATGAAGCAAAATCTGAGATGGCAATGGGTAGGAAGGACGCTCCGATAACCGTCATTGAATTTGCTTCTCTTGGTTGCCACCATTGCGCAAATTTTCACAGAGAAGTTATGCCACTTATCAAAAGAGACTTTATAGATACAGGGAAAGTTCGACTTATCTTTCGTGATTTTCCTCTTGGCACACCTGCGTTGGCAGCTTCAATGATTTCAAGGTGTGCCGGACAAAAAAAGTTCTTTGGATTCTTGGAGATTTTTTTTAGGTCTCAGGAAAAGTGGTCAAGAAGTAAAACCCCTTTAAAAGAACTGACTGATGTAGCACGTTTGGGTGGGCTTTCTGAGGAAGATGTTCAGGTGTGTTTGAAGCGACAATCTTTGTTAGAACATATACGTCGTGGTGCCTTAATTGGACAGGAAGACTTTAAAATAAATTCAACACCGTCATTTGTTATTGGGAACAAAGTAATCAATGGCGCCCAACCTTTCGAAGTGTTTAAAAATATTTTCAATAAAATACTAAAGAAATAAAATTATTTGCCAAATATTGAGGAAAAATATTTAAGAAAGACGAATAGATTGATGAAATTTAAAAAACTTAGACTGTCAGGTTTTAAATCATTCGTAGATGGCTCTGACTTGCAAATCGAACTAGGGCTTACAGGAGTCGTTGGGCCCAATGGCTGTGGTAAATCAAATTTAGTAGAAGCAATTCGGTGGGTCATGGGAGAAACATCGGCCAAACAAATGCGTGGCAGTGAAATGGACGACGTGATTTTCGGTGGTACTAGCGATCGTCCAGCACGCAACATAGCTGAGGTCATAGTGAGTCTTGATAATTCAGATCGAAAAGCACCAGCAAAATTTAATGACACTGACGAATTAGACGTCAGTCGACGCATAGAACGAAACAAGGGTTCAAATTATAGAGTAAATGGACATGAAGTCCGAGCAAGGGACGTACAGTTATTATTTGCAGACTGTGCGACAGGAGCGAGATCAACTGCATTAGTCAGCCAAGGAAAAATTAGCAATATTATTTCAGCAAAACCGATCGAAAGAAGAATTTTACTTGAGGAGGCCGCTGGTATTACTGGACTACATTCTAGACGTCACGAAGCTGAACTAAGGCTTAGGGGGGCAGAAACTAATCTAGAGAGGTTAGATGATATATTAGTAACGTTAGAAGCACAATTAGCCCATTTAAAAAAACAAGTTCGCCAAGCTAACCGTTACCGGAACCTTTCAGACCATATACGAAAAGCTGAAGCAACTTTTTTTTATTTACGTTGGATTTCTGAAGAAAATATCCATGAAGATGCAACGAAAGAACTAGAGAAAATTAAAGCCAAAGTTAATACTCTTGCTGGAATTGCAGCCAAGGCCGCCACTAAGCAAGCAGAAAATGCTTCAAGAATTCCAAAACACCGGCTTGCAGAAGCTGAGGCATCCGCTGAACTTCAAAGTCTTATACGAAAGCGTGATGAACTAGATGCTGATGAAAAACGAGTTAAAGAACAATCTATCGAATGTCTAAAACGAATAGAGGAGACTGCCGTTGATAAAGCTAGGGAAGAAACACTAGTAAAAGATTCAGGTTCAGCTCTTAAAAACCTAAAAAAGGAACTTTTAAAAATACAAACACTAGCAAACGGTGAAGGGGAGGCACTAGACAAAGCCTCTATTTCCCTTAAAGAATCCAATGCTGTCGTTAATGAGTTGGAAGCTAAACTTACGGTAATAACTGATCAAACGGCTAACGATGAAGCTCGTAGAAATTCTTTAAAACTCAAAATCACAGAACTTAAAGATCGCAAAGAACTACTTAAATTGCGTCTTGAGTCAATTAACAGTCAAATTAGTGAATTAAAGAATGAAGGGTCTGACAACTATAAATTCACAGCAACTGAATCAATTCTCGCAAAAGCTTTATCAAATCGCGATAAAGCTCATAGATCAGCACAGTTAGCTGAGGCTCACCGCTTGGAAACTATTAGTAGAGCTAATACCGCTTCGACAAAAAATATAATTGCAGTTTCCAATACTGCTCGTTTTAAGGCCGAAGTAAGGGCTTTATATGAGATACAGGACACAGTAAACTTTGAAAAGTGGCCACCGATATTTGACGTTCTTGGCATCGATTCTGGGTATGAAAAAGCATTGGCTGTTGCCTTGGGAGATGATTTATCAGCTTCTGAAAACGAAGAAGCACCTAGCTACTGGCGTGAACGTATTCCGCTTCCTAATTCACCAGCACTACCAAAAGGCACACGTCCTTTAAGTGATTTTGTAAAGGCACCTAAGTCTCTACACCTCAGGCTGCTACAAATCGGAGTAGTTAATAGTGACATAGAGGCAAAACAGCTGGCTACTAATTTAGAGCAAGGCCAAAGAATTGTTAGCCGTTCTGGCAGCCTATGGCGTTGGGATGGTTATACCATTTCTGCTAATGCCATAACACCTGCACAAACCCGCCTTGAGCAACGTAACCGCCTGAAGGCTGCCAAAAAACAATTAGATCAAGCTGAAATTGACTCAAAAAATACAGAAGACCAGCTTGCCGCGGCTAAGCTTGCAGAGACAAGTGCTCAAAACAAAGAAAAAGAAGCACGTGAAGCCGCAATTAAAGCAGATGAAGAGTATAACAAAGCCCGTGAGAACATTGCTGATATTAAAGAACGATCTGCCGGGCGTATATCACTTTTAAAATCATTAGAAGAGCAAATAGGTTCAATAACCACCGACTTAAAGCACTTGGACGAAGAAGAAATCTCTACAATTCAAGCACTGACACAGATACCCGAAGTCGAAGGACTTAGGGCTAAAATTACTAAGTTGCGAGAAAATCTAACAATCCGTCGGTCACATCTAATAGAAAACCAAAGCCATTACGATAGTCTTGAACGCACAACTGATGAACGCAAACAACGACTTAACAACATAATCTCTGAAACTGATTCTTGGACTGCACGAAGACAAACCGCTTTAACACAGCTAGAGCTTTTATTAAAGCGCCAAGAAGCACTTAATAAAGAGCAAGCAAGCCTTGAAAAACGACCTGATGAAATTCAAGATAAAAGAAGATTGCTGTTTGATGCACTCGAAAAATCAGAAAAAAATAGAAAAATTAAGGCAGATCAACTAGCTAAATCAGAAGAAACACTTGCATATTCAGACCGTGCACTACGTAAGGCTGAAAATGAGTTATCTAAAACACGAGAGGATACAGTTCGCCTAGAAGGAATAGAATCACAAGCTAAGCAGTCTTGCCATGCATTAGCCGAACGCATTAAAGATCGGCTCCAATGCCGGCCAGATCAATTATTTGAATTATCAGAACTTAAAACCGATGCTGAAAAACCTGAACTTGAAGTCATAGAACGCAAAGTAGATCGGCTTATCCGTGAACGCGAGACAATGGGGCCTGTTAATCTTAGAGCGGAAGTTGAATCAGAAGAAATGAAAGAACAAATTAATACATTAGGCAGCGAACGCGAAGATCTCTTAAAGGCAATCGATAAATTGCGACGTGGAATTTCTGAACTAAATCGCGAAGGACGCAAACGCCTATTAGCTTCGTTTGAGGAAGTTAATAAATATTTCCAAGAACTATTTATAAATCTTTATGGTGGAGGGAAAGCTTACTTAGAACTAACACAGTCGGATGACCCATTAGAAGCCGGTCTGGAAATAATGGCCAGCCCACCTGGCAAACGTTTGCAAGTATTATCACTTCTCTCCGGAGGAGAACAGGCCCTGACTGCGCTTGCATTGTTATTTGCCGTCTTCCAGACCAACCCTGCACCAATTTGCGTATTAGACGAAGTTGATGCACCTTTGGATGATGCAAATGTTGATAGATTTTGTTCTCTAGTTGAAAAAATGGCTAATGCTGATACTACTCGCTTTCTTATTATAACCCATCATCGTATCACGATGGCACGCATGGATAGACTTTATGGTGTTACCATGTCAGAACGAGGCGTGTCCCAATTGGTTTCTGTAGACTTACAAAAAGCTGATGAGTTGAGGGCGACTGCCTAAATCGCATGAGCGATAGCAAACAAAATCGTCCAATAAATTCGCTTGCAAAGCGTATAGAAAGCGCTCGCAAAAAAGCTCAGGAGTTATCACGAGATAAAAAAGATAAAAAAATAGCTTCTGGAAGCACTCTTGGTCTTGCATTACGTATCAGTCTCGAGTTAATTTCTGCCATCATTATAGGTATAGTAATTGGCTGGCTTTTAGATAAGTGGCTGGATACTAAGCCTTGGCTTATGATAGTATTATTTTTTTTAGGCGCTGCAGCTGGGATATTGAACGTATTTAGAATGGCAAATGATTTTGGTTATACCGTCGGTTATAAAAAAAACAGTAAAAAACAAGTTAAAAAGTATAGAAATTAAGGATTAATAAGTTGGCTGCTGGTCAAAGCCCACTCGCACAGTTTGAGATTAAACGTTGGATACCAATTGAGATTGGAAATCTTGACGTTTCTTTCACTAACTCTTCTACATTCATGGTTTTGACTGTAGTTTTCACTAGTGCGTTTCTAATTCTTGGAATGAGGAGGAATGCCTTAGTACCTGGACGTTGGCAATCAATAGTTGAATTATTTTATGTATTTATTGCTAATTTGCTAAAAGATACTGTTGGCTCACAAGGCAGACCGTATTTCCCTTTCGTTTTCACAGTATTCATGTTTGTACTAGTGGGTAATTTGTTTGGCATGATCCCCTACAGCTTTACTTTTACCAGCCATATAGTCGTAACATTCACTATGGCGTTAATCGTTTTTCTAGGTGTCACTATCATCGCGATTGCCAAACATAAATTACGTTTCTTTACTTTCTTTATGCCGCCAGGAGTGCCAATTGTAATGGCACCACTTTTAGTTCCCATTGAAATTATTTCTTATTTATCAAGACCAATCAGTCTAAGCGTGCGCTTATTTGCTAATATGTTGGCTGGACATACCTTGTTGAAGGTTTTTGCTGGATTTGTTATATCCCTAGGAATGTTTGGTGTATTTCCTCTAGCATTTGTTGTCGCTTTAACAGGTTTAGAAATTGTCATAGCTTTGTTACAAGCTTTCGTCTTCACTATATTAACTTGCCTGTATCTTAACGATGCATTGCACCTGCATTAAAAAATTAACATTTAACAAATATATAGATCTAGAAAGGAAATTACCGATGGATATTGAAGCCGCAAAATTGCTAGGAGCAGGTCTCGCTGTAATAGGTGTTATTGGATCTGGAATAGGAATTGGTACTATTTTTGCCTCTTTCATTCAGGCTGTTGGTCGAAATCCTGCAGCCCAAGCTGCTGTGTTTCCAATGACTATGTTAGGCTTTGCTCTTGTGGAAGCCATTGCTTTATTTGCTCTGGTGATAGCTTTAGTAATACTATTTGGTTAGCAACCATTTAAAGATTCAATTAGTCCCTAGGAAGAAAAATGCCTCAATTAGAGATTTCAACGTTTATTTCACAGATTTTTTGGCTATTGGTTACTTTCTCAGGCCTTTACCTGATTATGTGGAAAATTGCGTTGCCAAATATTGCTAATGTTTTAGAAGCTCGTCAAAAACGTATACAAGACAACCTAGAAAGGGCTGAACAAGCAAAACTAGAAGCAGAGAAAACATTTTCTTCCTATGAAGAATCTATTAGAAAAGCACGTGAAGAAGCTCAAGATGTTCAAGCTAAATCATCCAAGAAATTATCAGATGAGATTGATTCTAAAGAGGCTCTAATCACAGAGGAACTTAACAAAAAAATCCACGAAAGCGATATGGAAATCCAAAAAACGGTTAATAACGTTATTGATGATATTCATAAAAGTGCTACTGATGTTGCTAGTGATGCAATCCTCCGCCTAACAGGAAGCAAACCTGATGGGAAGAATTTAAATAGAGCTGTAGAACGTATTCTCGAAATTAACAATTAGGAATCAGGCGATGGAATTTCTGAATGATCCGACTTTTTGGGTACTTGTAGCTTTTATGATTTTTGTCGTTTTAGCTACAAAGCCTATTTATAGTCTGATATCTGATGGACTTGATAAACGAACTGAAAAGATTCGCAACGATATTGAAGAAGCTGAAAACCTCCGAAAGGAAGCCCAAGATTTGCTAGCTAGCTACCAGCGAAAGCAGCGTGAAGTAATTGATGAAGCAGAAGAAATTCGACAACAGGCTATTGCAGAAGCTGATAAAATATTAAATCAAGGCCGTAAAAATTTAGAAGAATCAATAGAGAGAAGAAGGAAACTAGCCCTAGAACGCATTGCACAGGCTGAGACACAAGCAATTGATACAGTTCGTACAAAAACCATAGAAATGGCGATAAACGTTACACGAGAATACTTGATTAATGATTTAAAAGGTAAAAAGGCTAATGAACTAGTTGATACTGCTATAAAAGAACTACCAAACAAACTTCATTAACCTTTATCTAATCAATTCTAGCCATTCCTCCTCGCTTAAAATATTAACACCTAACTCTTGTGCTTTCTTAGCCTTAGACCCAGGTTCTGATCCAACAATCACATAATCTGTTTTATTTGAAACATTACTAGCTACTCTAGAACCTAAGGACTCCGCTTTATTCTTAGCTTCAGCACGACTTAATTTTTTTAACGAACCAGTAAAAACTACTGTTTTCCCAGATACAGGAGAAATAGTAATTTCCACATTTTGAAAATCTTGTACTTCAAGTAATTCAGAAAGCTTAGTTAGGATCTTCCTGTTATTATCTTCACAGCAAAAACCTAGCAGTTCATCAGCGACTGCTGATCCAATTCCATCAATGCTAATCAGTTCGTTATAAGATTCGGATTTGCGATCTTTCGCCATTTGCAAATGTTCAAGAAAAGTTTGCAAATTACAATATTGCTTGGCTAATAGCCTTGCTGTTGATTGACCTACTTTCCGAATTCCAAGACTGTATATAAACCTATTTAGAGATATAGTTCGACTTTTATCAATCGCATCTATCAAGTTTTTGACAGATTGTTGACCCCAACCATCCCGCTTAGAAAGCATACTGGCACTGTCGCTGAGAAAAAATATATCAACAGGATTTTTAATGATACCTTCTTTAGTAAAAGCTTCAATATGTTTAGTTCCAAGTCCTTCTATATCAAAGGCGCCTCTAGAAACGAAATGTTTTAGTCTTTCAACCCTTTGTGCTGGACAAACTAGCCCACCGGTACAACGTATCGCAACGCCCCCCTCCTCTTGATCCGCGTGGCTTCCACATTCGGGACAATATTTAGGGAAAACGTATGGAATCGAGTTTTTAGGTCGTTCATTTAGTATGACTGATAGCACCTGCGGAATGACATCGCCAGCTCGTTGGACAATGACGCTATCATTCTTTCTAATATCTTTTCTGATAATTTCGTTCCTATTATGAAGAGTTGCACGGCTAACAACCACGCCTCCTACAGTAACTGGATCCAAAGTCGCCACAGGCGTTAGGGTGCCGGTACGACCAACTTGAATAGTTATTTCCTTTAAAATCGTTTTTACTTTTTCAGCAGGAAATTTATGAGCCACAGCCCAGCGAGGGGAGCGACTCACTTGGCCAAGACGATCCTGCCAATCTAAATTGTTTATTTTGTAGACTATACCATCAATATCATAATCAAGCCCTGACCGCTTCTCTTCAATCTTCTGATAAAATTCCAAACAATCCTCCAATTTATAACGTAAGACAGATAATGGATTTGTTGGAAATTTCCATGCACAGAGCAGTTTGAGGAATTCCCAATGTGTATCTACTTTCATCTCCGATACTTCACCCCACGCATATGCAAACATTTGAAGTTTTCTGGATGCAGTCACATTAGGATTTTTTTGACGAAGAGAACCAGCCGCAGCATTGCGTGGATTTGCAAATGGCTTTTGGTTTCTTTTTTTCTGCAAGTCATTAAGGGCAGAAAAATCTTGCTTCGTCATATACACCTCTCCCCGTACTTCCAAAATTTCTGGTGCATTATCAATAATTTTAGGAATATCAGCTAAGCATTTAAGGTTTTTAGTAATGTCCTCGCCATTTGCACCATCTCCTCTTGTTGAACCCTGTATCAGTATTCCCTTCTCATAGCGTAACGATACAGAGAGCCCATCTATTTTTGGTTCGCAAACAATCTCTATGGATTTTTCTTCATTAAGACCGAGAAATCGTTGTGTTTTTGCAATGAAGTCTGCAACATCATCACTATTAAAAGCATTACTAAGTGACAACATAGGAACCGCATGAGAAATTTTTTTAAATCCATGCGCGGGTGCAGCACCTACCCTTTTAGATGGACTATCTAATTTAACTAGCTCAGGGAAAGCCGCCTCTAATGTTTCAAGTCTGAGCCGCAAGGCATCATATTCTGAATCGGTAATTTCGGGATTATCATCTTGATAGTAGGTTTGATCATAAAAATTTAGTTTTTCAGCAAGAAACTCTAATTCCACTAATGCCTCTTTTGGTGTTAATTCTGTTACTGGAGTTTTAACTTCAATCACGATCAGTACTACCCAACAGGCTATCAGCAGCAGCACGAGCTTCATTTGTTACTTCTGCACCAGCAAGCATACGTGCTATTTCTTCTTTTCTTCCTTCGTCATCAAGTAGATTTACTGATGTTCCAAAATCGGTATTGGAATTTGTCTTTGACACCAACCAATGGTGCGTTCCTCTAGCAGCTACTTGTGGAGAATGGGTAACAACTAATACTTGCCCAAGGTCATTACTAGCTAACTTTTCGAGTCTTTCCCCAACCGCATCAGCTACAGCACCACCAACACCAGAATCAACCTCATCAAAAATCAAAGTCATGATAAGATCTCCTCGTGCTAGCACTGCCTTCAAAGCTAAGGTGAACCGCGCAAGTTCACCTCCAGATGCTATTTTCCCAAGTGGCCCTTTTGGTGCACCCGGGTTGGTAGAAACTTGAAATACAACTTTATCTTGCCCATGCGCCCCCCAAAGATTTTCGTTTAAATCTGATACAGAAGTTGAAAAATTGGTTTTCTCCATCTTAAGTGGCCTTAATTCTTTTGTAACTTCCTTATCAAACTCCAGGGCTTTCATTTTGCGAGCACGACTCAATGTCATTGATTCTTTTTTGAACGCTTGCAATGCATATAACTCATTTCTTTTCAATTCCGATATAGCTGCATCACCTTCTTCCGATTCCTGAACTTTCTTTTCCAGAAGATTAAGAAAGTCAGTTAATTCATCAACTTCTATATCGTGCTTTCGAGCCAGCCCCCGTAATGCAAATAATCTCTCTTCGGCTTGTTCTAAATCATCAGGATCTAACTCCAAGCTATTTGCTAAATTCTCCAATAAGGCCTCAGCTTCAGAAACTTCAGAAATAGCATTACCTAAAGCTGATAGAATCTCGTTCATAAGACTATTTTTTTCCTCAAACACCTGATCAAGTGAGTTAGCAGCCATCCTAAGTTTAGAAATCGCACCCTCTTCACCATCTAAATTATTTGATGCTAAATTCATTGCAGATAATAACTTTTCTGAATTCATCATAAGACTTCGTCTATTTGCTAGTGACAACTCCTCACCTTCCTTAGGGTCTAGTTTTTTCAATTCATCAAGCGCATGAATGTCAAATTCCCGATCTCTACGAGATTCTTCTAACTTTTTTTCTGCTAATTTTCGTGATTTTTTAGCTTCAGACCATAAAGCAAAAGCTTTTTTAGTATTCATCAATTCTTTACTTAATCCACCATAGGCATCTAAAAGTGACAAATGAGTTGATTCATTTAACAGTCTTTGATTTTCAAATTGTCCATGAATTTCAACTAAAGCTTGACCAATTTCTCTTAAGAATTGAATTCCGATCGGTTGATCGTTAACAAAGGCCTTCGATCGTCCATCTGATCTAAGAACCCTACGTAAAATTATTCTCCCATCGGTGGAAGCTATTTCCCTATTTTCTAGTATCTTAAAAACTGGGTTCTTTTCAGAAACTTCAAAAACAGCAGTTACTAAGGCTTCTTCTGCGCCCTGTCGAACTAACCGGGATTCTCCTCTAAATCCTAATGCTAGCCCTAAAGCACCTAGTAAAATTGATTTTCCGGCCCCTGTCTCACCTGTTAGTACGTTTAAACCGGTTTCCAAATTTAAGTCCAAACGATCTATTAAGACTACATCCCTAATTAATAGCATAGACAACATTAGTGTGAACTCACCAAAATTTGTACCAAGGCTCAACTTCTTGTGAATCAATTTCCACAGGACTAGCAATTTCATTTCCCATAATTTTGTATGAGTCTAGGTACCATTCACTGCTAGGAAAATTATGGCCAAGAACTGAAGCTGTCATTTGAGCTTCTTTTTTTAAACCAATAGATAAATAAACTTCAGTAAGTCGATGTAGTGCCTCTGGTACGTGAGTGGTTGTTTGGTAATTATCCACAACTATCTTAAATCTATTTATAGCAGCCAAATGCTGGCCTTGCTTATGGTAGAAGCGGCCAATTTCCATTTCTTTTCCAGCAAGGTGATCATTTGTCAGATCCAATTTAACTTTTGCATCGCGTGAATATTTACTTTTTGGATAACGACCAATTAATTTTTTAAAAGCCTTTTGAGAAAGCTCGGTCATCAATTGATCACGCGCTACATCTGAAATTTGTTCATAAAAAACTAAACCCTTTAAATAATGAGCATATGGACTATCAGGGCTAGTTGGATGAAGGCGAATAAAACGGTCCAATGCAATAACAGCTTCATCATATCTATTACTTATATAAAACCCGTATGCAGTCATTAACTGAGCTCTGTTAGCCCACGTTGAGTATGGATGCTGTCTCTCAACTTCATCAAATTTTGCAATTGAAGTTGTATAATCTTTTCCCTCTAAAGCATCCATTGCTTCGTTATATAAATCCTCTACAGGTTTTTCGACATACTCTGGCTTCTTTTTTGAAGAACACGCACCAACAAATATTACCATGATACAAACCACAGTTATACGAAACAGTCCTATTGGAATTATCCTACGAATTGTTTTTCCTCCACCAACTAGTTTCACAAGAAGCTAAAATTTATATAAACTATATCATGAGGACACAGCAGAGCTACAAAAAGGGAATAAAAAAAGCAAAAAAAAACCTGATGTAACAGGATTTAAGAAGAAATACTTTGATTGTTTTAAACTATCAGCTTTGTTAAGCAGTTTCAGCTAATTCAGGAAATATATCACCGTCAATAGCAGATAACATGTCTGCCCCTCTCAGCACGTCATATTCCCAGGCATCTGCATCGTCAAATAAAGCATGTAATACAGCGTTATTTGCTGCATGCCCTGAACAAAATCCTTTAAAATTCCCTATAATCTGTGCTCCACTAAGATATAGATCGCCAATAGCATCAAGCACCTTATGCCGAACAAACTCATCGTTATAACGCAATCCTTCTTCATTAATTACGCTATCTCCACTAACAACAACAGCATTTTCTAGAGAGCCTCCCTTTACCAATCCAGCAGCACGAAGTGCCTCGACTTCATGCAAGAAACCAAAAGTTCTTGCCCTTGCTAATTCTTTAGCAAAACTACCATTTACTACGCCTATGGATAGCGATTGTTTCGAAACCATATCGTTCTCAAAATCAATCTCAAAATCAAGGGATAAATGTGAGCCTGGAGATATAACAGCTGCTCCATCATTTACAGAAACTGTTTTAAGAACTCTGATTACTCGTCGAGGTGCACTCTGCTCAACCACGCCAACACAATCTACTAAAAAAACAAATGGTTGGGACGAACCATCCATTATTGGGACTTCAGGACCGTTCAATTCAATTCGAACGTTATCTATACCACAACCACAAAGGGCAGCCATTAAGTGTTCTACTGTACCAATGGTTACTCCATCTTCATTTCCAAGTGTCGTACGTAGACGTGTATCCACTACACGGTCCCAAAGAGCCGGAATTTCAGCACCCTTACCTGCTATATCAGTACGTTGAAAAACAATACCAGTATCCACATCGGCAGGTAATAAAGTCAAATTCACCTTAGAGCCTGTATGTAAGCCAACACCAGAACAATTAATAGAAGTCTTTATAGTCCTTTGTTTTACAACTTCGTTTGAACTTAAAAGACCGGTATCAAATGAATTATTTTTCTGTGAAATCGTCATTCCGAATCTAAACGCTATCCATTTTCGTTTCTATTTAACGAGTCAATCGCCTTAATTTTCCTTAAGTAAAGAAACTACTTTCTACTAGATTTTCTAACAAAATCCTTTTGACCTCTCAAATCACTCTTTGTTACCGATTGTTTCCTTCTTTAAGTGCTTGTTAATATTTATTTAAGTAATTGTTTTTCTAATTTGCTTGCCGTCTTAAAAAGGCTGGAATATCAAGAAGATCTTCAGTATTTTCACTATTTAAATCATTTTCCTTATCGTCAAATTCATTAGCTATGAGTTCTACATCAGAAGCCTTAGATTCCGTAGCTACTTTTGGTAATTCCAAGCTATTATTTTCTTGATTCTCTATTTCTTCAGAATCTTTGACCTGGTCAATAGTTCCTTCAACAATAGGAGATCCTGAAAAAGGCGTAATGTTTATTTTTTCATCCTTATTAAGAGAACTTTCTTTCTTTACAAAAGACGATTTTCCAGTACCGGTGACACGCTCAAACAGACTAACACCCTTCTTGTGCCAAGGTATTTGCGGAACATCCTCAGGTGCTTCACTTCCATTATTCAACATTTCTGCTTCATTATCTGGTATTGCACGCAATGTGGCTTTCTCACCTTCCATTTCTTCAACCGCAACTAATGTTGGTTTCGGAGGTATAAATGCGTCCGTAGAGTCAATAGATGGTATTGTATTTTCAAAAAAATTCTTGCCCTCCTCAGATTGCAACTGCAATCCTGAGTCTAAATGAGCATCTGCATCTAGTTCTCTAGAATCTTCTTCACTTGATTCAGATTCGTTTTTCAGCACTTCTGCATCTAAAAACCTTTCTTCTGGTTGTGATCTAACCTCAATTGAGCTGTCTAGATTTTCAGCTAAATCCAACATCGTCGGTAAAACCATTTGGGGTGTATTTATATCAATACCAGTAGCAACAACCGAAACTCTCATAATACCTTCTATACTTTCATCAAAAGCAGAGCCAACCATTATGTTGGCCTCTTCATCAACTTCTGCACGTATACGATTAGCCGCCTCATCGACTTCGAATAATGTAATGTCCTTCCCTCCGGTAATGTTGATTAGAACGCCCTTAGCACCTTTCATTGAAGTATCATCTAAAAGAGGATTTGCAATAGCTGCCTCTGCTGCATCTAAAGCACGACGTTCACCATTAGCTTCACCTGTCCCCATCATAGCCTTCCCCATTTGACTCATTACTGAACGAATATCAGCAAAGTCAAGGTTGATAAGACCTGGCATTACCATTAAATCAGTGACACCTCTAACGCCAGAATAGAGGACTTCGTCAGCCATAGAAAAAGCATCAGTGAAAGTAGTCTTCTCATTAGCGATACGAAAAAGATTTTGATTTGGAATTACAATAAGTGTGTCAACAAATTGTTCCAAAATCTCAATACCTTCATTTGCTTGATTCATCCTGTGTGACCCTTCAAATTGAAAGGGCTTCGTTACCACCCCAACAGTCAAGATTCCACGTTCTTTAGCAGCACGTGCAATTACAGGCGCACCTCCAGTACCTGTGCCCCCACCCATGCCTGCTGCAATAAATGCCATATGAGCCCCTTCTAATTCAGCGACAATTTCATCAAGTGACTCTTCTGCAGCGCCTCTTCCTATATCAGGTTTTGAGCCGGCACCTAACCCTTCCGTTAATCGAGCACCTAATTGGATGCGACGCTCTGTCCCAGATTGCGATAATGACTGAGCGTCTGTATTAGCAACCACAAAATCAACACCTTCTAATTCCGAGCGAATCATGTTGTTGACGGCATTACCACCAGCTCCCCCTATCCCAATTACCTTTAATTTAGGCTTTAAATTAGGAGAGTTATCCTTTGGTATAGTCAAATTGATACTCATGTTGTTTTCCCTCGTTTAAGTCGACTAAATTTGCCTATATGGAAAGCCATAGCTTAACTTTCCACGGTGAATTTATGCAGCCTAGTGGCATCGCATTGGTTCAAGTCTTTATTTTTCACTAAAATAGGTAAAGAAATAGTAATCATTAGAAATTTTCCCGTATCCATTGCCCAAACCGCCCGAACCCCCTGTTTGACTGTTCTGGTGGGCAATACGCTGAACTTGGGACCTCAGCTTTATTGGAAATAGCGTATTTCAAAAGCCCTACAGATGCGGCAAATGCTGGTCCAGTGATTGCATCTGCCATACCATCAATTCTTTTAGGGAGACCCATACGAATTTGTTTTTCAAGAATGCTTCCTGCTAAATCTGGCACACCAGTCAATTGACTAGCTCCGCCAGTCAATACCACTCTTTGCCCAGCTACTTTTTCAAAACCTGCTTCGATTAGGCTATCGCGAACCATTTCTAATGTTTCTTCGAGGCGTGGACGAATAATACCAACTAGCATAGACCGTGGAATATGATTAACTTCAGCATATTCAGACTCACCGACAAGAGGCACCTTAATTATCTCACGATCATCAGAAGAAGATGCAGTTGCACTACCATATAACGTCTTCATCCGCTCAGCTTGTGCAAGTGGTGTTGATAGACCGCGAGCAATATCATTAGTAACGTGAATGCCACCTATTGGGAGTGTATCCGCATGAACGAGTTCGCCATCAAAATAAACTGCGATATTTGTGGTGCCACCACCCATATCAATACAGGTTACACCTAGCTGAATTTCATCTTCAACTAAAGTAGCTAAAGCCGACGCATATGATGAGATCACTGTATCATGCACTTCAAGGTGACACCGCTCAACGCTAGTCTCAAGATTTCTTACTGAACCACTTAGAGCACTTATAGTATGCATGTTGACGCCAAGACGCTCTCCAAACATACCGCGTGGATCACGCACTCCACGGTTACCATCAACTGCATAGCCTACAGGAATTGCATGTATCAGCTCCCGTTCTTTAGGAACTCCATCTGTCAAAACTACGGGGTCAAGTATGCGCCTCAAATCAGCATCATTAATTTCATGTCCTGCAATAGACACCTCATAGGCGATAAGTCTTGATAGCGGTTGACCGCTAGACAAGTTTACAAATGCGCCTGAAATATTTTCCCCTGCCATTTGCTCTGCTGCTTCAACTGTAGACCGAATAGACTCTTCTGCTTTATCTAGATCAATTATAGTACCTAAGCGCACACCTTTTGATACTTGATGGCCAATTCCAATTATTTTAAGCCCGCTCTCAGGAGAAATAGCTGAGTTAGGTTCAACCTTAGCAATCAAGCAACAAACTTTAGTTGTACCCACATCTAGTGCTGCGACTAGACCATTACGTATTTTTTTTGATACTAATTTCTTTTTCATTAAAAAATCTCTTTATTTAGGTTTCCTGCCTTTTACCCATGGGGTCCGAAGTTGATACAGGTGATTCCCTAACAATAAGTCTGTCGGGCAAGCGTAAATCCAATGTTTTAATTTTCCGCTTTAAGACTTGATGGGATTTTTCGTATTCTGCTAAACGGGTCCATGCATCAGCTGCATTTTTTTCTGGTAAGCGCACATCTATGCCTCCATCTAAACGCAAATTCCATCGTCTTCCACCAACACGGACTGCGGCTTTAACCATTTGCATCAATTCTGGCTCTAACCTTAATGCCTTCAATAAATCCAAGGTATGTTTAGGCGCATCTAGGCCAACCACCACAACTAAGTCAGAAAACCGATTAAGATTATCCTGCAAAATAACTTCGCCATCTGTTCCAATAAGAGAAAACACACCATTGTGTTGCCATAATGCCAATGGTTCGTGCTCCTCAACATTTAGCAATAAAGTGTCAGGCAACATTCTCTTTACCGTGACTTTTTTAACCCATTGTAAGTTTTCAATTCGCTTTTGAGCAGCTTTTATATCAAATGCTAGGATGGGCGCGCCTCTAGTTAATCTGATTGCATTTAAAAGAGACTCTTGATCCGTTTCGTTCCTCCCAGTAACAAGAATTTCATTTACCTGAAAACCTAACTCTGTAGACGCTTTGATTGCTGTCCATTTTGCTTTTTCTAGTGTGTTCGGGATCCAGCCCGTTTGCCAAACCTGCCAACCAGCATGAGAAGCAAACAGAAACAGTATCAAGGCTAATGCTAGCCTAAAGTGACGATGTCGCCAGAAAGAAACTACCCTTCGTCTTGGTTTCCCTAGATTCAAATATTTTTTCCTAGAATTCTTTTTCATGCATCACACTCCGCGTTATTAACCATCCAGACCACTAGCTCCTGAAAAGAAATTCCAGAGAATAGAGCCTGCTCAGGCACCAGAGAAGTCTTTGTCATGCCTGGTTGGGTGTTAATTTCAAGTAAATAAGGCTTTTCCCCATCGTAACGGAAATCAGCTCTAGATAAGCCCCTACAACCAAGCGTTTTATGCGCTTGTACAGCTAAACGCATGATTTCTTTAGTAATTTTAGGCTCAATATCGGCTGGTACTATATGATAAGATCCTTGATCAGCATATTTAGCATCATAATCATAAAACTCGCGATCTGTCTTGATCTCTGTTACAGCCAAGGGTTTATCACCCATTACTGCAACAGTTAATTCTTTACCAGGTATGAATTGTTCGACCATAACCCACTTCCCAAATGGCCAACCAGAATCTTTAAAAAGGGGTTCACTTGTTTTTTCAGTAATTATATGAACACCAACACTAGATCCTTCATTAAGGGGTTTAATGACATATGGACGCTTCATAACATCACCAGAAATTATTTCTTTTTGTGATGCGATAACATGATCGGCTACTGAAATTCCTGCATCTGAGAACAAGCGTTTTGACAAAGGCTTATCCATTGCAATGGCCGAAGCTAAAAGGCCAGAATGAGTATACGGAATGTTAAGGATATCAAGTAGCCCCTGTACACACCCATCTTCACCAAACCGACCGTGTAGAGCATTAAAGACGACATCTGGGCGAGGAAACAACCGCGTCATTAAAGCACCCATATCCCTTTGAACGTCTATGGTTGTTACGTTCATTCCTGCCTCTCCCAAAGCATTAGCGACTTCTGCTCCAGAAACAAGAGAGACTTCTCGTTCCGCAGACCAACCACCCATTAAAACTGCTACTTTTTGGGTCATTTAATCGCCCCTTCAGATCTACCTATTCGTCGAATCTCCCATATTAGGGAGACGCCGCTATCTTCAAAAACCCGTCGTCGAATTTCTTCCCCTAGCCATTCGAGATCCGATGATGAGGCCCCTCCTGAATTTATTAGAAAATTACAATGTAGTTTCGAAACTTGAGCTCCACCGCGCGCTAAATTTCTACAGCCAGCTCTTTCAATTAGTTCCCAGGCCCTAACACTGTTCTCACCCAATTCTGGATTTCGGAATGTTGAACCTCCGGTAGCAATTCTAAGCGGCTGTGTTGCTTCACGTTTTGAGTGTATTTTCTCCATTTTTAGTCTTATTTCATCACGATTTCCAAATGTCCCTTGCAATCGCGCAGCAACAAAGATCCAATCTTTCGGAACACTACAGTTTCTGTATTGAAAGCCCATATCGGAAGCTTCTAACCGATGGAAATTACCTTCATTATCTAGAGCATCCGCATCTACGAAGACATCTTTAAACTCACGACCATATGCGCCAGCATTCATACTCAGCCCCCCACCAATAGTTCCGGGAATTCCAGACAAGAATTCCAGCCCCCCTAAGCTGATTTCTTGGGCCTTGCGTGCTAGAGTAAGATCATGTGTAGCGGATCCAACACATACTATATCTCCATCAAACTCAATATTAGAAAAGCCAGCCCCAGCCCGAATAACAACACCTTCAATGCCTCCATCCCGGATAATAATATTTGAAGCTGCTCCAATGAAAGTTAATGGAACATCAGCAGGCTTATTAACTAGAAATTCCATCAAGTCTTCGACGTCTACTGGCTGAAACAAGACATCTGCTACCCCTCCTGTCTTAAACCAACTATACTTTGCCATCGAAGCGTCCGCTTCTAATGTACCCCTCACTTTTGGCAAGACTTCTATGAGATCATTATTTGGCTTTTTAGCAGGAATCATTTGCAGTGCTCCCGCTCTTTACTTTTGCATTCTTTAGTTGGTCAGGTAACTCATTAGCCCACCGGGTGATATCTCCTGCACCAAGGAATACAACCATATCTCCAGATCTAGTCTGACTATTTATGATATCAATTAATAACGACTCATTTTCCAATGGCAAAACAGCTCTATGTCCATGTCTTTCAAGACCTTTAATTAACGCATCTCGGTGAATGCCTTTAATTGGCTCTTCACCAGCGCCAAAAACATTGGCCACAATGACAACATCCGCATCGTTAAAGCATGTGCAAAAGCCTTCGAATAAATCCTTTAGTCGGGTGTATCTATGCGGTTGAACAACCGCAATGACTCTTCCATCTGATGACGCACGGGCAGTTTTTAAAACTGCATCTATCTCAATCGGGTGATGTCCATAATCATCAATAATTGTAACACCACCAACTTTTCCTACACGTGTAAATCTTCTCTTTACGCCTTTAAAAGATGATAGTGAACGACTGATAACGTCTTCTGATATCCCTATTTCAAGTGCAATTGCTATAGCTGCAAGTGCATTTTGAACGTTGTGCCTACCAAGCATTGACATGGTAAAGTTCTTCAACGTAGTTTCAGAACTAGTCTTCCTATCCGTAAATTGAACATCAAAACAAACCGCATCAGACGTTGTTCTAACATTAACTCCACGAACGTCAGCCTGTGGGGAAAAGCCATAACTTATTATTCTACGGTCAGAAATTCGAGGGATCAACGCTTGCACTTCTGCATGATCAATACACAATGCAGCAAAACCATAGAATGGTATGTTAGCAACGAAAGCATCAAAGGCATCACGTAAGCCTTGAAACGATCCATAATAATCTAGGTGTTCTGGATCAATATTAGTAACTACTGTTATCGTGGAAGGTAGTTTTAAAAATGTGCCATCTGATTCATCAGCTTCGGCAACCATCCAATCACCAGCTCCGAATCGAGCATTAGAGCCCCAAGCGTTAATTATACCTCCATTAATAACTGTTGGATCCATTTTTGCCGTGTCTAAAAGGGCTGCTATCATTGATGTCGTGGTAGTTTTACCGTGAGTTCCTCCAACGGCAATAGACCATTTTAAACGCATAAGCTCACCCAACATTTCGGCACGACGAACTACTGGTATCATACGATTGCGAGCAGCAAGAACTTCTGAGTTATCAGAATTTACTGCTGTCGATATAACTACCACCTGAGCCTTTCCTAAATTTTTTTCAGAATGGCCGATGTAAACTTTAATACCCAACTCTTTTAAACGATTCGTATTGGCACTCTCGTTAATATCACTACCTTGTACTGAGTAACCCAATTTAAGCAGAACCTCAGCAATACCACTCATGCCAATCCCGCCAATTCCTACAAAATGGATTGTTCCTATATCGATGGGAAGAGCTCTCATGCTGCCCTACTTTCATTGTGACTTAACGCAAGCAAGTTGAGAACCAAGTCAGCAAAATGCACCTC
The DNA here is from genome assembly GCA_036337015.1 of Pseudomonadota bacterium. Classification (GTDB taxonomy): domain Bacteria; phylum Pseudomonadota; class Alphaproteobacteria; order Rhodospirillales; family Casp-alpha2; genus Casp-alpha2. The sequence continues at coordinate 112,972 of JAYZEZ010000007.1, forward strand.
AGCATCTATAGTTGCTGCAGCTCTAGCAGCGATAGCAGACTTTTCTAGAATTACCGGAGAACTAATTAATGAAGTTAGGCGCACAGATAGCTCTGTAGGTGTAAATGATTCTTCAGGCATCAACCAACCTGCGCCTCCCTCAACCACAGCATGTGCGTTGCGAGTTTGATGATCATCAGTAGCATGAGGATATGGAACTAAAATTGCGGGGCGCCCGATAGCTAGGGCCTCTGCAACAGTAGATGCCCCTGATCGACCAATCAATAAATGAGAATTAGCTAGACGTTTCGGCGCATCTTTAAAAAACGTTTTGAGCTCTGCATCTATACCATTTTCACGATAAAGATTGCTCGTACGCTCTAAATCCTCTGGACGACATTGTTGGGAGACATGTATTCGGCTCCGCAAATCATCATCAAGAAGTCCTAGCCCTCTTGGAACCACTTCAGAAAAAATACGCGCACCCTGAGAACCTCCAATCACCAAAAGCGATACATTGCCATCTGGTCTTAAGGAAGGATATGGACACTCTTTAACTATAGACACAGCAGACCTTAATGGCATGCCCGAATGAACTACTTGCAAGGTGCCACTCTTTGGCAGGCCTTCTGTTTTCTTAAAAGAAGTTGCAATACAAGCAACACGCTTAGCTAAGAATCGATTTGCCCTACCAAGCACTGCGTTTTGTTCATGTATTGCTGTAGGAAAACCGCTGTGGCTAGCAGCAAGCATGGTAGGAATTGAGGCATAACCTCCAAAGCCAACAACTGCCATAGGACTTAGTCGTTTAAGAATTTTCCTAGCCTGCAACGTACCGATAGCTAGTTCTGAACTGCTTTTAAATCGAGCAAAAATGTTTTTTCCAGCAATGCCTCCTGCTCGGATTCGATAAGTTTCAATACCTTTTGCTTCACCTTGCCAAACATCCCCTCTCCGATCAGTGATTAAAACCAATCGGCAATTGCGGCTATGCAGTTCAGCTGCCAATGCTTGCGCAGGAAACATATGTCCACCAGTCCCACCAGCAGCCATAACAATAAGCGGATTAACATCACTCATCTTTGAATCCCGCCAATCTGTTCACGCGTTAAAGCCAGCACCATGCCTATACCAATTGCAATTGCCAAAGTAGAAGAACCGCCATATGAAACAAATGGCAGTGTCATTCCTTTTGGTGGTATTAAATTTGTATTGGACGCCATGTTAATGATCGCTTGAACAGCAAATTGTACCAGCAAGCCTGTCACAGCTAGAAGAACGAACAAATCCCCTGACTTAAGAACACGACTAAAACCTCTGAGAACGACAAATGCAAAGAGACCTATAAGTATAAGACATAAGACCAGTCCAAATTCTTCTCCGGCAACAGCAAAAATGAAATCTGCATGTGCGTCTGGCAACACTTCCTTTATTCTACCTTCCCCTGGCCCACGACCAGCCAAACCTCCGTTGAAAAAGGCTTCAAGCGCTCGGCTAACCTGATAGCTTTCGCCGCCTGCCGGATCTAAAAATCGATCCACCCTCACTTGAACATGTGAAAATGCAAAATAAGCTCCCATCGATGCAGCCAGAAATACCAAACCCAAACCCGTCACCAATAGAAGAGATAAGCCAGCAACAAATAACTGCACTGACCACACCGCAGCGATTACCATCGTCATTCCAACGTCTGGCTGGACCAATAACAATATGGCAATAAAAGAAAACAAAAAGGTAGCAATAGAATTTCCCGGAAATTTTTCGTCAAGTTTTTGTTCTGCAAACATCCAAGCTGCTACTACAGCAAAGGTGGGTTTGACAAACTCAGATGGCTGCAAAGAGAGTACCCCAATTTGCAACCATCTAGTGGCACCTTTAATCTCCGGACCAATCAACAGTGTCAAAATCATTAAAATAATCGAAAAACATAGAAAAATTACAGCAAGACGTCTTATATTTCGTGGAGACAAGCATGATGTGACAAACATTATAACCACAGCTAAACCTAAAAAAACAAATTGGCGTTTAGCAAAATAAAAAGTGTCTAGCCCCAAACGTTCTGCTACTGCCGGCGATGCAGCTAAGGTTAGCACTGCACCGATAGCAATGATTAATCCAATACAAGCTAAAGTCCAACGATCGACTGTCCACCACCATCGAACTACAAGAGAAGTATCTGTGCGGGTAAAGGCACTCATTGGCCCTCCTCTTCAGTACGAACAGAATTTAGAAAAGTCAATGGCTCCTCAAATGGATCCGATATTTTGCCGGGTAAAGCTTCAACCAAGTCACGAAAAACATCACCTCTGGCTTCAAAGTTTTCGAATTGATCAAAGGAAGCAGCCGCTGGTGACAACAAAACTATAGGTGATGAACCTGATAGTGATTCTTGCCTCGCCATTTCTGTGGCCATAGTAACGGCAGCATTAAGATCTCCCGAAAATGTCATGGGAACTTTGCCATTTAGGAATTTTGAGAATTCCATTGATGCCTCACCTATCAAAAATGCATGACGCACATTATTCAGATGAACTCGAGTTGCATCCAATCCACCTTCTTTTGATCGACCACCCAAAATCCAATACACGGAATTATAACAAGCCAAAGCTTTGGCAGCTGCCGTGCCATTAGTGGCTTTAGAATCATTGACATAACCAACCCCGTCAACGATAGCGACAGGCTCTTGCCTATGCACTAGTCCAGGATAGCTATTTATACACGCCATAATTGCATGTGATTGGATACCTACTGATTTAGCTGCAGCAAAGGCAGAAGCGGCATTTTGCCAATTGTGTTGTCCAACCAGAAATGGGCTTTCTTTAAGGTCCACGATTGGTGTTTCAAGACCTTCAGTATCATCAACCAAAACACCGTTGATAACATAAACTCCTCCGATCACCCGTTCGCAACCTGAAATACCAATAACCACCTGTTCATCAGCTGCCTTTAAATCCTCATAAACAGCAAAGCTAAGTTTATCATCAATACCAATGATTGCTGTTCTAGGTTTTGTCTGTCTGTGAAAAATAGATCTTTTAGACTTCACATAACCTTCCATACCTCCATGCCGGTCGAGATGATCAGGACTTATATTCAGGAGGATTGCCACATCGAAAGTAATCGACTTAGTTAGATCTAGCTGATATGAAGACATTTCCAGCACATAGGCGCCATCACTGCCCATAGGATCTAACTCAAGGGATGGAACACCAAGGTTACCGCCTATTTCCACTTCACGACCGGCAACTTCCATTATGTGGCCAATCAATGCCGTAGTTGTTGATTTTCCATTCGTGCCGGTAATTCCAATATAGGCAGCATCTCTTTGTGTACGTGCTAACAATTCAATATCACCTACCACTTCAACGTTTTCAGATTTGGCTAATTGCACAATCTTATGAGGTTCTGGGTAACTCAATGGAATGCCAGGACTCAGAACCAATGTAGTATGCTCCTTCCAATTACAATTATATAAATCTACTAAATTAATACCTGCATTTTTGGCATTATCACGAGCAATGGAATCGTCATCCCAAGCCGATACATCAGCGTTGCTATTTTTAAGTGCAATCGCTGCCGATAGCCCTGAACGACCAAGTCCAAAAACAGCTACGGGGCAATGGGCAAATGGAAAGACGTCAATCATCTAATTCTCTTTACCTTAATTTCAAAGTAGACAAGCCAATCAAAGCCAGTATTGAGGCAATGATCCAAAACCGAATAACAATAGTGCTCTCTGCCCATCCTTTTTTCTCAAAATGATGGTGAAGTGGAGCCATTGCGAAAACACGCTTTCCAGTCAATTTGAAGGAAACAACTTGAACAATTACTGAAACAGTTTCTAAAACGAACAAGCCCCCAACGATAACTAGCACTAATTCGTGCTTGGTGATGATGCTGGTTGTCCCCAAGGCAGCACCCAGAGACAAAGACCCAGTATCTCCCATGAAAATTTTTGCAGGAGGCGCATTGAACCATAGGAATCCTAAGCCTCCGCCTAAAAGCGCCCCTAAAAAGACTGCTAGTTCTCCTGAGCCAGGGACATGATGAATTTGCAAATAACTAGCGAAAACAACATTACCAACTAAATAAGAAATCAATGCGAATACACCGGCTACTATCATTACCGGAACAATTGCCAAACCATCTAACCCATCGGTCAAGTTCACGGCATTGGATGTGCCAACAACAACCAGAACAGCAAAAACAAAAAATCCCCAGCCAAGATTCAAAAGTAAATTTTTAAGAAATGGCACAGCCAAATAAGTAGATAACGTTGATGGCAATTCATGAGCAATGACAAATGCTACAACTAATGAAATAAAAATCTGTAATATTAACTTTAGTTTACCTGGCAAGCCGCTAGCATCTTGGCGGGTGACTTTTAAGTAGTCATCAATGAACCCTATAAGACCAAAGGCGATAGTCACACCCAACACGACCCAAACGTAACGATTGCCCAAATCCGCCCAAAGCAAAGTCGCAAATGATAAAGCCAATAAGATTAAAAAACCGCCCATAGTCGGAGTTCCCTTTTTAGTTAACAGATGACCTTCTGGTCCATCGTTACGGATTGGCTGTCCGAAATTTTGACGATTTTTCAACATGCTTATCAATGCTGGTCCAAGCATGAACCCAATGATCAAGGCAGTGATTACCGCACCACCTGTACGAAAAGTCAGATATTTAAAAACATTAAGTATGGGGAATTGGTCCGCCATAGGATAAAGAAGATGAAACAACATATCTTTCCTCCTACCCTATAGCCGAGCGTTTGTTGTTTTTTGAACCACTATTATTAGAATTATCCATATCCAACAAAGCTTCCACTATGCAACTAGTTCCAGAGGCAGCTGAGCCCTTAATTAGAATTACATCACCAGATTGAATGAATCCCAAAACCTCAGCTAACAATTCTTGAGAAGTTAATGCCGAACCACCCCGCATGGATTGCGGCAATGCATTAAATAATGCACGCATATTTGGTCCGGCAGTAAAGATTAAGTCAATTCTCTCCATAATTAGCAATTGCACCATTGCCTCATGATGAGCTAGAGAATCCTCCCCTAATTCTAGCATGTCACCTAGTATAGCGATGCGCCGTCCACGTCCTATAATTGGCATGCTTCCTAAAACCTTAAAAGCTGCCTGCATGGAAACCGGAGCAGCGTTATAACTTTCATCTATTATGTTAAAACTGCCACCAGAAAATGAAATCGAATGGATTGCTCCACGACCTTTGAGACCTCGCAAATTCTCTAATTCTTTTGCAGCCTTAGAAACATTCCCTCCTGACGCATATACTGTTGCGAGAACCGCCAATGAATTTATGACCCAATGCTGCCCAGGACAATTTATCCGATAGCTAAATTCCTCATCACCAACAATCACATCAACGTCCGAACCAAAGGAATCTTTAGAAATTTTTATTGGTCTGGCTTGAGCTTTGGCATGCGTTCCAAAACTGATTACATTCTTAACTCCAACTGATAATGCGGCACTCTGAAGTCTCTCGAATTGATCATTGTCTCGATTAAGCACACAAACACCGCTATCAACCAAACCAGTAAAAATTTCAGCCTTGGCATCAGCTATACCTTCTACAGAGTCAAAATATTCGCTATGTACTAATTCTACATTTGTTATAACTGCGATATGTGGCCTAACCATCTTCACGAGCGGTGTTATTTCACCTGGATGGTTCATACCAATCTCAAACACTCCAAATGTAGTATTTTTTGACATTCTCGATAAGCTTAAAGGCACCCCCCAATGATTATTAAAATTTCCTAAACTAGCCGTACAAGAACCCTGGTCTTTAAGGACTAAATGCAGGGCCTCTTTTGTACCGGTTTTGCCAACACTTCCAGTAACAGCAATGATTTTTGCAGATGCACGTTGACGTGCTGCTCGCCCAAGGTCCTTTAGTGCCACTGTTGTATCTAAAACTTCCAGCAAAGGAGCATTACGTCCAAGCCCATCAGGTCGGTGATCTATAACAGCGCCGCTAGCACCGGAATCTAAAGCATCAGCAACAAAGTTATGGCCATCAAAATTAGGACCCTTAATCGCAACAAATAGATCGCCGGGCTTAATATCACGGCTATTAATTGAAACCCCACTGGCTTGCCAGTCAACAATACTTGTTCCACCAGTCGCTTTAGCTGCTGTTTTTGACGTCCACAAAGAAGATGCAATAGTCGAATTCATGACGACATCCTTTTGATAATATCACGAGCAACCATGATATCGCTAAACGGCCGTGCAACTGTGCCAATAATTTGATCTTTTTCATGCCCCTTCCCTGCTATAATCAGGATATCACCTTTATCCAATCCTTGAGCAGCCCTATGAATTGCCTCTTCTCTATTTGGGACTTCAATCGCTGAAGGCACTTGAGATAGAATCTGGGAGCGAATTTTAACAGGATCTTCAGTTCGCGGATTATCGTCAGTAACAATAACCACATCTGCCAATTTGTTGGCTAAAGCGCCCATTTTGGCTCGTTTGCTCGTATCTCTCATGCCGCCACAACCAAAAACCAAGTGTAGCCTCTTAAGTGTATGTGGGCGAAGGCCTTGTAAAACATTTAAAAGTGCATCAGGCGTATGTGCATAATCTATAAAAATCTTAGCACCTTTAGCCACTTGACCTGCCAATTCCATTCGGCCAGGCACTGCTTTTAACTCTTCCAATTTTGGAATAACTTGCTCAGGACTTTCACCACACGCAATAGCAACGGCCGCCGCAGCTAAAGCGTTAGAAATCTGAAATTTTCCTATCAGCGGTAATTTTACCTTGAAGTGGCTTTCTGCAACAGAAATATCTAAAATGTATCCTTCAGGGATGATTTCACTAGCCTTTAAGTGAACATCATCCCCACGCTTACCATAGGAAATGATCTGTAGTTCTTTTTTCCGACAAACCGTCTCTACAGCTCCAGCATATTCACTGTCCTTATTTATTACAGCTATTCCTCCTGGTACTATTACCTCAGAAAAAAGACGCAATTTAGCAGCTAGATACTCATCCACAGAACCATGATAATCCAAATGATCCTGTGTCAAATTTGTAAAGGCTGCGACTTTAACTCTTACTCCATCCAGGCGGTGCTGATGCAATCCATGAGATGATGCTTCAATTGCCAAGTGATCAATGCCAGAATAACTAAGATCATGGAGATCACGATGTAAGTCGACAGAATCGGGTGTGGTCATTTTTCCGCCAGATTCAAACCCACCAGCAACAACACCTAAAGTTCCTAAGCTTGCAGCTTTATATCCTAAACTCTCCCATATCTGACGCAGTAACGTTACTACAGAAGTCTTTCCATTAGTTCCCGTAACAGCACAAATAAGGTCTGGCTGTGCTCCATAAAACCTTGATGCCATTAAGGCATATTGACGACGCGGATTTGAATGTTTAAGCAAAAGAACAGGCCTGCCCGTTTGCACATCAATAGCATGCTTGGGTAATCTTGATTTCAGCGGAGCCAACACACAAGATGCGCCTTGTTTCAAAGCATTGGGGATGTAATCACGCCCATCTAAATGGCTGCCAGGAAAAGCAGCAAAAATAAATCCAGGTTTTACCATACGTGAATCGCAGGTTAGGCCACTTATTTCTGTTATGCCAAAATCCGACTGGTCCATCATATCAATATCGGTTCCATTCAAGACCTCAATAAGTTGCAAGAGCCTGCTCCTGGATATTCATGTTCCAAACATCACTCTTCTTCCGTGGTTGTTGAAGAGCAGCTCGAATTTTCTTTAATAACTCAACTTGTTTTTTCTGAGAATTTTTTATTATTAGAGACCCGGGCTTTGTCTCGATTTCAACTTTTGTTTGAGATGATGCCTGCTTATTAATTGGAAGGATTAATTCATTTTCTAGTTTTTTATCGGGCGCTATTCCCAAGAGTGGGGCCATACCTTTAACTACTTTCCCAACTGCAGGGGCAGCGACCCACCCACCTGTTGAATAATTGGATGTCCGAATATTTCCTTTCGGCTCGTCAACGATTATTAACAATACGTATTTTGGATTATTGATTGGAAAGGCGCCAACAAAAGAAGAAATAGAAACGTTTTTGAGATATCCTTTTTCTGAAAACTTATCAGCAGATCCTGTTTTGCCGCCAACTGCATAACCACTGACTGCCGCCTTTCGTCCAGTGCCATTTTTAACAACCATTTGCATAAGTGTTCGCATTTTTTTGGAAGTATCAGAAGATAAGACTCTTTGAATTCCAACTGTTTCGCTCTCATAGCGTTTCATCAGTGTAGGTGGGATATACAGCCCACCATTTACTAAGGTTGCCACTCCACTCGCTACTTGCAAAGGCGTAACGGCTATTCCATGGCCATATGAAATTGTCACAGTATTTATTTCGCGCCAACGACGTGGCATCAACGGACGACCAATTTCTGGAAGCTCCAAAGCCATTGGTCTTAACAGACCGAACCGACTGAGATAAGTCCTCTGTTTCCTTGCGCCAACGTCCATGGCCATTTTAGCAGCGCCAATATTAGATGAGTACACAATAATTTCTGGAACTGAAAGCCATCGATTTTTTGCATGAAAATCTCTGATAGTATATCGAGCTATTCTAATTGGCTTACTCGCATCATATCCTCCTTCCATGCTGACTGTGCCAGAATCTAATGCCATTGCCGCGGTAAACAATTTAAAAGTGGACCCCATTTCATATACACCCTTAGTCACCCGATTAAATGCCATCTCTCCATTTGAAGACCCAGGATCGTTAGGGTCAAAATCAGGTAGGGAAACCATAGAAATTACTTCGCCCGAATTCGCGTCTAAAACTACTCCAGCAGCTCCAATCGCACGAAATTCTTTAATTGTTGCAGATAACTCGTGGCGCAGCATTTCTTGAATACGAATATCCAAGGCAACTTCAATCTTATCGCCATCTCTTAGTGGTCTATCAAAATACTTTTCAAGTCCAGAAACACCTCGCCCGTCTACGTCTGTAAGGCCTAAAATATGAGAACCCAAACTTCCGTGAGGATAGACCCTTTTTTCGCCTTTCTGAAAACCAAATCCAGGAATGCCAAGCCGATTAACATTATATTGCTGTTTCGGAGTGAGATTGCGACTTATCCATATAAATCGTGAGTTAGAATCTAATTTTTTTAGCAACTCATTTAGCTTAAGGTCAGGTAAAACGGTAATCAGTTTATCAACAGCTTCTCTCAGGTTTATTACGGCTTTTGGGTCAACAAATAGTGAGACTGTTGGTAAGCTTGTTGCTAACAAAACACCATTTCGATCAACAATATCTGCCCGTTCAAAAGGAGGCACCGGAGAGTAATCAATATTTGCTAGTTTGGGTTCACCACCACCTTGAAAAATAGTTAAATCAACTAATCTTGCGCTTATTACAGAAAACGCCATTGCAAGCACTATACCTGTCACCAACAGACGATTGCGTCCAGTTTCTAAAGCCTGCTTTTTAAAACCTTCTATATGGTACGCATCTCTCATTCGTTAAGTTCCGTCTTAAAGTCTTGAGCTTTTAAAGGCACTAATAACTGCAAATCGTCAAATTGAGCATTGGTAGCTGCAATCATATCTGATGCTATAAGTTTAGAAAAAAACTCACTTGCGATATTGACTTGTGTAGGTTGTATCAACCCCATTCCCAGATGCCGCTCAGATAAATGACGTAATCTTGAAGGGCGATTTAAATGACTCCACTCCGCTTTTAATACATGAATAGCTTCACTGTCCTCAGTAATTTTACGATTATATTCAATAAGTGTGCCTTCCAAGTCTTGGACTTGATATTTTACTACAAACAGAGTCAAACCAAGCCCTGAAGCTAATAGAGTAATCAAAATCATTGCAGGTCGTATCATAAAGTTTTTCTTTCTAAGCTAATTTACGTGGTGGCTCTATAGTACGTTCGGCAGCACGCATCCTAGCCGAACGAGCCCGAGGATTTTTGAAAGCTTCTTCATCCTTTGGCTTAATTACACGCTTTGATAAAATTTTAAAAATAGGTTTAACTTTTGGAATAGAATGTACTGGCATATGGCGCGATGGATGAGGCTTGCCCATTGCACTACACTTGAAAAATTCCTTTACTTGACGGTCTTCTAATGAATGGAAAGACACTACACATAACCGCCCACCAGGACGAAGTAATATTTCTGCAGCTCTAAGTCCGCGATCGAGCTCAGCTAATTCATCGTTGACATAAATCCTTAAAGCTTGAAACGTCCTAGTTGCAGGATCTTTACCATCATTAGGCATCTTAACTACACGACGTATTAACCCAGCCAATTGAAAAGTTCGAGTAATTGGAAATTCTGAACGAGATTTCACAATAGCCTTAGCTATACGTCTTGAAAGACGCTCTTCTCCATAGCGGTAAATGATATCAGATAGCTCTTGTTCGCTTAGTTTGTTGACAACTTCAGCAGCTGTAATTCCTGATTGTGCCATACGCATATCTAATGGACCATCAGATTTAAAACTAAAGCCACGCTCAGCGTTATTAATTTGCATTGATGAAACACCTAGATCCAAAGCGACTCCATCGATTTTTTTGATACCAACCTTAGATAAAAGACCTACCATGTTGCCAAAAGATCCCTTTAATACGGCAAGCCGCCCTTTAAAAGACCTTTGAAGGTCAATGCTTCTTTCTATTGCAAATGGATCTCTATCTATCCCCCATACAGTGCAATTTGCAGAATTTAAAATAGCTTTGGAATACCCACCGGCGCCAAATGTAGCATCTACGTATACGGCACCATCATGTGGGGATAGGGCCCCTACAATCTCTTTGAGTAATACTGGCGTATGTTGATCCAAGTTAGCAGAAACAGGCATTTTATAACTCTTCTCCTTCTCGCCTCAAAGGCTGTCTTAATTGAAGAGTAGCACCCCTTCCCCGAGCACGATCAAATGCTTGACTACGGTTTTCTTCATATGCTTTTGGCTCCCAAATCTGGAACCGTCTCCCTCGCCCAACAAAAAGAACTTGAGTACTAATACAAGCTGTCCGCAACACCTCTTTAGGCATGGCGACTCTACCTTCCGGGTCAAATGGAAGACGATGGGTGCTCTCCAATATGACGGAAAGATCATCTTGTTCATCTGAAAACATTGGCAAATCTTCTAGGCTATCACTGATACGCTTCATGAAAGCCTCGTCACATGCTTCAAAGGCATTAACTTTAAAGAGCGGATAAACAAATAGTCCACTAAAAGACTGACTTGTAAAAGCCGAACGAAAAGATTTAGGTACGGAGACCCTACCTTTTTTATCTATTTTGTTGATGTGCCTGCCAACGAAGAGCGTCATCTAAGTCCCTAACAAATCCATTTGTCCCAATGGTCATCAACGCTTGATACCGATTTTACCCTATTTTTGAAACTTCCCTCGGAATGCAAACTTCAAGTGATATTTGGTATTTATTGGGATAGCATGGGTAAAATTGGGCGTCAATGTGACATTTTGTATAATTTGGGTTAACAAAACCTTTCCAAAGCATGCGATTCTGCTAATTTTCCTTTAAAATCACATTGCCAGATTCTGTTTTAACAACGCTTTTCACTGTAAACTCGACCAAAGTAAACTTGGTTGCTGCTCAGAATAGCTATCAAAGCCTTATAATTTGTTAAGTTTTTTATTTGCAAAAAGATTTTTCTAAGTGGTTGGATAGCTATTAATTATTCCGTTAATTCAAAAATTCCGAAATACTTAATGGGCGGAAAGAACCAGACGGTCTATAAGCCGGGTTCTGTCCACTCCTTTCGGAGATAGATGGCCATTCATCTGGGACGTTCGTTACCGAACGCCTCACGCGACCTACCCGGATAGTGGTGCGGAAACACACCCGCCGAATTAAATTCGACATACCATCCCTATTTGGTCTTGCTCCCGGTGTGGTTTACCCTGCCATTTTCGTTACCGAAAATGCGGTGCGCTCTTACCGCACCCTTTCACCCTTACCATTAAAGCAAATACTAAAATGGCGGTTTTCTTTCTGTGGCACTTTCCCTGGGGTCACCCCCGCCGGTTGTTAACCGGCACCGTGCTTCCATGGAGCCCGGACTTTCCTCCCCTCGCGAGTTTCCCCATTACGAAAGGCGGCCATCCGACCGTCTGGTGCTTTCCAAGCATAATCTCATGATTAATGACGTCAAGCATTACTCAACTCAAGGAGACTCTTTAACCGACCTAATGTCTCTAAATCTGGTCTTTTATTTACATTTTCAGGATAGAAGTGACGTTGAAAAGCAGTAATTGCTAGAACTGGGTCAGAAATATCGTAACCATATTCTGCGAGCAACGCTGTAAGATTAGTATTATGGTCAACTTCAACACCTTCATTTGGCCACAACCCTATTCCCTCAACTGCTAGCCCCGCCCAATCAAATCGTTCTCCTGGATCCATCTTACGTATGGGGGCAACATCCGAATGACCAACAACGTTGCGTGCTGGGATAGAATGACGAGATAATATATCAAGAATAAGTTCAATCAACGCAGTCATCTGGGCCTTTGGGAAATCTCGATAACCATATTCATGGCCGGGATTGACTAGTTCTATTCCGATAGAACGTTCGTTAACATCTCTTAGACCTCTCCATGATGAATCGCCTGCGTGCCAGGCACGTTTCTCCTCATCCACCAAATGGATCCTAGTACCATCTTCATCTAAAAAATAATGAGCACTTACCTTAGCCTGTGGATCACATAAACGATTAAGCGCAACCTTTGAAGATTTCATTCCAGTATAGTGGATGACAAGCATATCAACTGACGTTTCGGAAAGACGGTCATCAAAATTAGGAGATAAAATCATTTAAGCCCCCGCTCCTTTTCAACTAAATCATAAGCAGCATTTATTGCAGCCATTTTTTCATTAGCTACATCTATAAACTCCTGAGGCATCCCCTTAGCAATTAAGGTATCGGGGTGATTTTCACGAATTAATCTACGATATGTATTTTTTACAATGGAATCACTAACATCACGCTTAATTCCAAGCACCTGGTACGGATTTAATGTTTCCCTCCTTTGGCTCAAATCTCCCATATGAATAGCTTTCAGGCGCTCAAACTGAATCTCTGAGAAGCCTAAAATCATCGCGGTCTTATGAAGAAAGTCAATTTCTTCAGGATGAAGAACACCATCAGCACGTGCTATATAGAACAATCCACCCAAAAGCTCCTCTAACACCACAGGCTCGCTAGCAAACATCATAGAAACTTGCTCGGCATAGCGCTCAAACCCACCGGCATCTTTTTTTGCTTCGTTAAACAAACGCCCGACATTTTTAAGTTCTTCTTGTGGTATATTGAACAAACTTTTAAAAGCATCAACCTCGTCACGGGTTACGCGCCCATCCGACTTAGCCATCTTTGCAGCCAAAGCAATAATGGCCGTAGTAAATGCAACCTGTTGTGCAACACTATCATCAGAATAATGAGCGTCTCCATTATCTTTACTTTTATCATATGCATGCCCAGCAACAGCTCCCATAAGAGCTCCTAAAGGCCCCCCAATCGCAAATCCTCCAAAACCACCTATAATTTTACCCCAGATACTCAAAGCTATTTGCCCACCTCATTTTTCTTTAAACCAACTCGTCCAACCATTGGCAGCTTTAAGGCAAAGTCCTTAAGATCCAGGCCAAAAGTCAAACCCAGAAAATTTATTTCAAAGCCTTCTTCCATCCCAGCTAACAAACCTAACACTCCATATAAGGAAAACTGATAACCAGTCCTGCTTGGTGAATAATCAAACATTCGTCCATTGGTAAGAAAGTCCTTGCCAATTGCAGTTGGTGGCAAGTCCATCTTTAATTCTGGAACCTCACGACCTATGAAAGCTGTAAAGGTATTTGAATTGGGCCCAGGCCAGAGAATATATTCATCAGAAAAAGGATAACGTTTTGCCGCGTCATTTATTCGACTAATTACTTTATCCACGCCGGCTCCCCGCAAGTCTATTATAATTTCTGGATCTGATCCGAACCATCTACGGTCAGGAACAGATTCTTCAATCACTAATGTAGGTATACCGTGATATGCGCGCCAACCTACGACTTGATAAACAGTAAACACCTCAGAATTTGTTGGCTTGGTCGCAATCCAAGAATGAACACCAAACCAACCACGCCAAGAAAATGCGCGCGCAACATAAACTTGAATAACGGCATCTTTTACAATTACCGGATTAGGGGCAATACCAGCAGATTCACGATTTGCTGTACGCCAGTCAGCCATAACGGAACACTCCCAAAAAACAAAAAATAATATTGCCAGAGGAAATATCAGCCATGATCTACTTGCTTGCCAAATCCATCTCATTAACTAATCATAATTGGGACGGCCTAAATTGGCAAAAGCAAATACAATCATGGTCAATCATTGTTTTTTAAATATTGGTGTTTACGTTACTGACTAAAATCATAATGATAGCTGTTACTATGATAGATCAGGTAAATACAATAATTGTTGGAGCCGGGGTTGTGGGACTGTCTATTGCGCGAGAAATGGCTTTAGCAGGTAACGATGTAATCGTTCTAGAAGAAAAACACGCGATTGGCACGGGTGTAAGTTCACGCAACTCTGAGGTTATTCACGCTGGCATCTATTATCCCGCCGGTAGCCTCAAGGCACAATTATGTCGTCCAGGAAGAGATGCAATATATACATATTGTGAAACCCGAGGCATTGCCCATAAACGGGTGGGGAAACTAATAGTTGCAACTAATGAAAACGAGCTAAAAGATTTATATAGAATAAAACTTAATGCAGAAAAAAATCAGGTTAAAGACCTTAAGCTACTCGATAGCCATCAAGCCTCCACTATTGAACCTGCATTAAAATGTTCTGGTGCATTACTTTCACCATCCACGGGAATAATCGATTCCCATAGTTACATGCTAGCCTTGCAGGGAGATGCAGAAAGCTTGGGAGCAGTTGTTGCACTTTCCAGTCCTTTTGATTCCGGCACTCTATCTGATGATTGCATCACAATTCGCATTGGAGGAGCAGAACCACTATCTATTAAATGTCGTCATTTCATTAATGCGGCCGGTCTAAAAGCCCAATCAGTAGCCTTCAATTTAGAAGGCTTCCCAGTTAAACATATCCCCCCTCTTTTTTACGCCAAAGGAAACTACTTTACTCTCAGCGGAAAAAGTCCCTTTCAAAAATTGATTTATCCAGTTCCTTCGCATGCAGGACTAGGGATTCACTCTACCATTGATCTCGCCGGTCAAACTAAATTTGGCCCCGACGTGCAGTGGGTAGAAAACCCCGACTATACAGTAGAATCAAACCGTGCTGATAACTTTTATGTGGCAATCCGTCGCTATTGGCCAAAACTACCAAACAACTCCTTACAACCAGGGTATTCTGGCATCCGACCAAAACTAGTTGCCAAAGATTCCCCACAAGGTGACTGGAAAATAGAAGGGCCTGAACACCATGGAATCGATGGCATTGTGAATCTGTTTGGAATTGAATCTCCTGGACTAACTTCATCGCTAAGTATCGCAAAATACGTTTCTGAATTATTAATAGAGAATGGTTAGAATGGGAAATTCTAGTCTTTAACCGGTTGACCTATGATTCGTTTAAACCTCTCCCGATAATGATCCCAGACTTCTTCATTAATTAATCGTGGCGGGCGATTTCCATTAAAAATAGACACCCACTGATCTGCAGCCCAAGACGCCATTTTATATGTGCAATCAGCAGTAATACCTGCAATATGGGGACTAAGAATAACGTTATTAAATTCCATTAAAGGATGGGTAATTGAGGGTGGCTCAGGGGAAAAAACATCCAACCCTGCACCGGCGATTAATTCTTCGGACAACACTCCTGCCAGAGCCACTTCATCATGGATTCCACCCCTTGCCGTTGAAATAAAATAGGCTGATGACTTCATCATCCTATATTGCCTATCTCCGATCATATTCGTAGTTTCCTCTGTCAAAGGACAATGAACGGAAACAAAATCCGAATGTCTAAAAACGTCGTCAAGACCAACCGACTCGACACCAAACTTCAAAAAAGAATTTTTGGACAGATAAGGATCATAAGCCAACACTTTCATATTAAACATATTTACCGCCAACTCAGATACCCTCTGACCAATTTTACCAAGGCCAATTATACCAAGGGTTCTGTCCGTTAATTCCGCACCTAGAAAATCCCAGCGTCCCCAACCATGCGAAGAACTGCGCATTTGCCGATCTCCTTGTATGATTTGCTTGGACAAAGCCAACATTAGACCCAAAACGTGTTGTGCTACAGATTCAGAGTTAGCCCCTCCTTGATTGACCAGCAAAATCCCCGCCTCAGAACAAGCCTGTAAATCAACCATATCATAACCAGCACCCGTAACTGAAAAAGCCAACAAGTTTGGACAACGCTCTATAAAAGCCTGATCTGGGAAAAAAGGGTGTTGAGTTTCAAATGTAGGAAGAAGTTGTATTCCGTGAGCTTTTTCAATAATTGCCCAATTTTCATCTTCCACAGTATCAAAAGTCAGTCTCTGTAAAATAATGTCAGATTCACAAGCTAAAATAGTCTCCGCAACAGGATCCATCCATTTTTCAAAAAAGATCAGGTTTTTTTTATTAGTTTTCAACTTAAAACCAGCAATACCAAGAAATTAATTCGCACTACTCTATAATGGGTAGAATTTGTGTAAATTAGATGTATGTGTAAATTACTAACTGTATAAATTATAACAAATTAATTATTTTGTGTGCAAAGAAGTGCAGATTAAAATGTCATTAGAACCAAATAGTTATAGTAATGGCTGGCAGTTTTGGATCGACCGTGGGGGAACATTTACCGATTTGGTTGCTCGAAATCCCGACGGTAAAATTCTTACCCACAAGATTTTATCAGAAAACCCTGAGCACTATTCAGATGCAGCTCTACAAGGAATTCGTGATCTATTAGAACTAGATCCTACAGAACCTATACCTTCTGGTTCTATTAATGTCATACGTATGGGTACCACAGTAGGTACTAACGCACTTCTAGAACGAAGCGGTGAACCTACAGTATTAGCTATAACTAAAGGTTTCGCGGACGCACTAAGGATTGGCTATCAGGAACGTCCAAACATTTTTGATCATCATATCCAACTACCTGAATTACTTTACGAAAAAGTCATTGAAATAAACGAACGTAAGACTGCTGGGGGTAAAATTTTAACTGTACCCGACAATGAGATTGTAAAAATTCAACTGAGCAAAATTTTTGACCTTGGAATTCGCTCAGTGGCTATAGTTTTAATGCACGGATATCGATTCCCATCACATGAGAACATAGTTGCAAAGATTGCCAAAGAAGTCGGCTTCACCCAAGTTTCCACATCAAATCAAGTTAGCCCATTGATGAAACTAATTTCCAGAGGAGACACTACAGTAGTAGATGCCTACATTTCACCTATTCTACGTCGTTATATAGACGGCATTTTAGAAGAACTTTCTAGAGTCAAAAAAAAGACTCCTCGACTTCAATTCATGCAATCAAATGGCGGTCTTACTGATGAAAATTTATTTCAAGGCAAGAATTCAATTCTATCCGGCCCAGCAGGTGGCGTTGTAGGCATGGCATGCACTGCGAGCGAAGGCGGTTTTAAAAAAGTAATTGGATTTGATATGGGGGGCACGTCAACTGATGTTTCTCACTTTAATGGAGAATTTGAGCGGACTTTTGAAACCACCGTCGCTGGAATTCGAATTTGCTCTCCTATGATGCGAATTCATACAGTAGCAGCTGGAGGAGGTTCAATAATTAGATTTAGCGGTCAACGATTTAGGGTTGGACCGGATTCTGCAGGAGCTGATCCTGGACCTGCGTGTTATCGCCGAGGTGGTCCACTAACGATAACTGACTGCAACCTTATGGTTGGCAAAATACAGGCTGAACACTTTCCTCATATTTTTGGACCAAATGCTAATGAACCATTAGATGAAAAAGAAATTCAAAAAAAATTTACTGATTTAGCCACTCAAATATCTCCTGACGCTCCTGATAAACCTGAAGATGTGGCTGAAGGGTTTTTAAAAATTGCTGTAGAAAATATGGCCAATGCTATCAAAAAAGTTTCTGTACAACGTGGTTATGATGTCACGGAATACACCCTAAACTGTTTTGGTGGCGCTGGTGGACAGCATGCATGTATGGTTGCTGACGCACTAGGCATAGAAAAAATTTTTATTCATCCTTTTGCAGGGATACTTAGTGCCTACGGAATAGGCCTAGCCGATATTCGTGCAATTCGAGAAAAAACTATCGAAACCCCCATAGAAAATGGCTCCTACAAACCGTTACAGAAGTCACTTAAAAGAATGATGAAGTCGCTAGAAAAAGAGGCAGTAGCTGAAATTTCAGAACAAGGAATTACTTCTGCAAACACAAAGATAGTTCGCCAAGCACATCTTCGCTATGAAGGGACAGACTCTTACCTTAGCGTGCCCTTTGATCAACCAAAGAAGATGATCGAAAACTTTGAAAAAATTCATAAGAAAAGATATGGATTTTCTGTTCCCGAACGTAGCTTTGTCGTCGAAGCTATCACATTAGAAGCTATTGGCTTATCAACTGTCTTCAGCGAGCCTGAAGTTTTATCCGAACAAAAATATATAGAGCCAGTTCCTCAAAAAAGGGGGCTGATTTATTGTGAAAAAGAATGGCTTGAATCTAAAATTTACAAACGAGGAACCCTAAAACCTGGCAATATTATTTTTGGACCATCTATCATCCAAGAAGAAAGTTCAACCACAGTAATCGAACATGGATGGAAAGCGGAATTAACAAAGGTTGGACATCTAATTCTCAGCCGCAATAAGCCACTTTCTACTAAAATAGTCACGGGGGCCCAAGCTGATCCTGTAAGATTAGAGATTTTTAACAATCTATTCATGTCCATTGCTGAACAAATGGGGGGGACATTGGCCAACACTTCTCAATCCGTCAATATAAAAGAACGGCTAGACTTCTCTTGTGCCATTTTTGATTCTGAAGGAGGCCTTATAGCCAATGCACCCCATATACCGGTTCACCTTGGTTCTATGGGTGATAGTATAATAACGGTAATCAATGAAAATAAAGATACCATGAAACCTGGAGACGTATATGCCTTAAATGCTCCATATAACGGCGGAACACACCTACCAGACATTACAGTGATTACACCTATATATGATGAACTCTGTCAGAATTTGTTGTTTTTTGTTGGCTCTCGTGGACATCATGCAGATATTGGCGGCATTACACCTGGATCTATGCCACCCAACAGCACCAATGTCGAACAAGAGGGCATTTTAATTGATAACTTCCTTTTATCCCGCAACGGACAAATTTTTGAAGATGAATTGCTTGCAGTGTTAAAAAAAGGGCCCTATCCAGCTCGAAACCCCGATCAGAATTTAGCAGATTTAAAGGCCCAGATCGCAGCCAATGAAAAGGGGGCGCAAGAACTTAAAAAAATAGTTTCCCACTTCGGACTTGAAGTTGTTTTGGCCTATATGAAACATGTTCAGGACAATGCGGAGGAATCAGTTCGTCAAGTTATCAATGTACTAAGAAACGGATCTTTTACTCTCAAAATGGACAATGGCGCCATTATAAAAGTACATATTTCAATAGACAAAAATACTCGATCAGCAAAAATCAACTTTTCTGGCACATCAAATCAACTGAATAACAATTTCAATGCACCAGAAGCTGTCAGCAAGGCTGCTGTGCTCTATGTTTTTCGCACGTTGGTAAATGACGATATACCTTTAAATAGCGGATGCTTTAAACCCATAGAAGTCTTCGTTCCTAAGGGCAGCTTGCTTAACCCTCTACCGCCCGCAGCCGTTGTTGCCGGCAACGTAGAAACTTCACAATGTATCGTAGATGCAATATTTGGTGCATTGGGTGTGTTGGCGGCCTCCCAAGGCACGATGAATAATTTTACATTCGGAAATGACAAATTTCAATACTATGAAACTATCTGTGGGGGCTCAGGAGCAGGGCCAGGCTTTAAAGGAACGGATGCGGTTCAGACCCATATGACAAATTCTCGTCTTACTGACCCTGAGGTTCTTGAGTGGCGATTCCCAGTCATCCTAGAAAGCTTCTCGATCCGTCATGGCTCTGCAGGAATAGGTTGTTACAAAGGTGGGAATGGTACTATAAGAAGAGTAAGATTTCTAAAACCAATGACAGCAGCAATTTTATCTAATAATAGAGACAACAAACCACATGGACTTAATGGTGGGAAAGCTGGGTCTTCGGGCATTAACAAGATAGAACGTAAAAATGGTAAGGTTGAGGAACTAAGGTCCACCGACACAGTAGAAATGAAACCTGGTGATGTATTCGTAATAGCGACTCCAGGTGGTGGTGGGTTTGGAAATTTATAAAATATCAAACAAAAAAATTAGTAGGTAGTAGGATAATTTTAGGACACCTTTAAAACTAAAATTTGTGTTACGCTTTTACAAATTATTATTAGGAAGTAGCTGGTAATGCTGAGAATACTTGGACGAAAAACATCTATTAATGTGCAAAAAGTAATGTGGTTATCAGAAGAATTAGATTTAGACGTTGAACGAATCGATATAGGAGGGCCGTTTGGTGGCAACGATAAGCAAGAATATTTGAAAAAAAATCCAACCGGATTGGTTCCAACACTAGAAGACGGAGACTTTATTTTATGGGAATCACAAGCAATTTGTCGCTATATAACTGAACAATATGGGCGTCCACCCTGGGCACCAGAAAGTTCTCTTGATCGGGCATTAGCTGGACAATGGATGGACTGGTATATCACAAAATTGCACCCACACATGACTGTTATTTTCTGGACTTTAATAAGAACGAAACCTGAAGAACGTGACTTAAAGGCTGTAAATGATGCCGTCGATCTTGCAGCGGAATCTTGGGCACTAATAGATTCAGAATTAAAAAATTCCGACTATCTTCTTGGTCATTCTCCAACTATAGCAGACATTCCTGTTGGTTGCGCCGTCAACCGTTGGTTTACTCTGGATATAGATAGACCACTCTTGCCAAGCTTAAAGGCCTGGCACGATCGACTAAAAGATCGTCCAGCATACCAAGAACACGTCATGATGCCGCTTGTTTAGCTATACAAATTCAAATGAAAATAGGTTGTTTTTTTAATTGAGTCATTTAATTCTAATTATTTAAAAACTATCACCATCAACTTAATTTTTAACTGGTTAAACATTTTCGCGCGGAAGCAAATAAACCAATACATTAGCAATCAACATAGTACCTGCAAGGGCGTAGAAAACATAAGCCAGGCCCCAAATATCAGCAATGAGCCCCCCAAGAAGAGGTCCTGCAGCTGATAAAAGTGATTGCGCACCAAATAATAAACTTGTAGCACTTCCTGCCATCTTTGACGGCGCCAAGTCCATCATCCAACTATGTACTACTGGACGAACTGCAAATAACATAAAGCCTAAGATAGAAATTCCAGCTATGAACATAACGTCATTTCCGGCGAGTGTTAAAGAAGCGATAATAATTGTAGATCCAGATAAACCAGCCAAAACTATCGGCCTACGCCCAATACGATCTGACCATGTCCCAGCAACAGGTCCTGCCACCAAGCCACTCAACTGCATTGCAGCTAGTCCCAGACCAACCAAGTAGGGACTGACTTGAAGCTCATTGGCAAGATAAAGAGGTATGAAAAGCATAAGGCCACTTTGCGCCAAAGATCGTACAGCAGCCATTAACGCCAATCCAACAATTCCCCGGTTTTGAAGCAAGGTCCAATAACCTCTGAAATACTCTGAAAAACTTAGACCCTGCTTTTCATCTGATTTGCGGGGTGCCTTTTTAAGGCTAGGCCTTATCAAGAAAAGTCCAATTAAGAAAGCAACAATAAACACAGGCAGGGCGCTGATTTTTATTGTACTTTGCCAAGTAAGCCAACCTAAAAGAAATCCTATAGCTAAAGGCGAGATGATATCGCCAAAGCTAGCTCCAAAAGCATGAATAGATAGAGCATATCCCCTACTACTTGGAAATAGTCCAGACAAAAAAGAAATAGCAGGAGGGTGCCATAAATTATTCGTAGCACCAATAAAAACCATTATTATCAAGAGGAAAGCCATTCCTTGTGCCCACCCAGTAACTAGAAAAGCCATAGCACCAAAGATAAGTGATATCATCATTAACAATACCCTCTGTCTGGTCATATCAACCAGAAATCCACTGCCAAAATTCGCAATGAAGGCACTAATATGAAATACTGAAATTAGGACGCCAACAGCCGTATAGCTAAGGTTAAGGTCTTGTTGAATAAAAGGTAGCAGTACATAAACTGAGCCAATAATCCAGTGTGTCGCACCATGGCCTAATCCTACTAAGAAAACTGTTCCTTGATTTTTAAGCTCTATACCAGTCAAACGTTCAAAAGAATCAATCAAAAGGATCTCCAGGTGAGAGAAGTTAAGTGAACTGAATCTAGCCTTCTGTTATGGACCAGACAAGATTTCCCCATAAAAAAACAATAATAATCTATTTGCCTGTAAATTAGTTAAAAGCAACAATGTAGTATTATTTTAAACCAACAACCTATGGAGAACTTATGCAAGAAATTACCGATCAGTTAATCATCAGTAAAAACGATGGCATTGGGCGAATTTCTTTCAACAATCAAAGCCGGCGAAATGCTCTCAATTATGATATGTGGTGTGGGCTTCCTATAGTTCTAGACGATTTCTCAAAAGACAAAACTGTAAGGGTAATTATTCTATCGGGAGCAGGTGGAAAAGCCTTTTCTGCAGGAGCTGATATTTCAGAATTCGCAAAAAAACGCTCTGGTGAGGACGCTGTTGCTATATATGACGAAGCTGTTTCCAATGCTACTGAGGCACTAGTTCACACAAAAAAACCTTTAATTGCACAAATTAATGGATTTTGCATTGGAGGTGGACTAGGTGTTGCCATGACCTGTGACTTAAGAATTGCTGCTAAGGATTCTCGCTTTGCTGTTCCTGCGGCAAAATTAGGACTAGGCTACAAAATTAAAGGACTAAAACTTCTGGTTGATCAAGTTGGCCCAGCAGCTGCCAAAGAAATCTTTTTCACAGCGCGCCAATTTAATGCGGAAGAGGCCCTGCAAATGGGTTTAGTTAATCGTATTCTGCCAGCTTCCGAAGTTTCTGCCTATGTCGATGACTATGCAAACACTATTGCAAAAAATGCACCACTAACAGTGCTTGCTGCTAAAACAGTTGTTAATGAAATACTTAAGGATCCCGCTTCTCAAGACTTAGAATTATGCCAGAAAGTTGTAGATGATTGTTTTGCTTCAGAAGACTACAAGGAAGGTCGCCGTGCTTTTATGGAAAAGCGTAAACCTAATTTCAAAGGATCTTAATTAATGTCATAATTTTATTGCTGCACGACCTGCAGAAAGTCCCGCGATTCGACCAAACACTGCGCCTGACATCAGCCCTGTACCACCGGGATAATTAAAATAAAATAACCCCCCGATTAGTTCACCAGCAGCGAATAAACCTGAAATTGGCGCCCCATCACTATCCATCACCTGAGCATCATTGTTAATTTTAATTCCGCCAAAGGTAAAAGTAATACCACAGGTTATTGCATAAGCTTCGTATGGGGGGACATCAAGTGGATTAGCCCAATGAGATTTGGGAACATCCAGGCCATCTGTGCATCTCCCATCCTTAACTGAAGGATCAAAAGCTACGTCTTTGCGCACCGAAGCGTTGAAAGCTTTAACCTCGGTCACAAATGCATCTGTATCCACATCCTCTAATTTTTTTGACAACTCTTCTATTGTGTTAGCAGTAACTTTTGTTACTTCACGTATTCGATATTCATCACGTAATAAATGGCTAACTTTAGAATCAAAAATCTGCCAAGCAAATTGGCCAGGCTGACGAAGAATCTCATGGCCATACTTCGCATATGTATAATTTCGAAAATCGGCCCCCTCATCGACAAAACGCTTTCCTAGAGCATTCACCATGATTCCTAATGGATAACTATGTTTTTGGAAGCCATCTCCAACATCTAAGTCACCAAAAGGAGGGGCATTGCGGTCCCAGCCTACGGCATGACAGCCCGACCAGTTGCCCATTGACATTGCACCTATATCGAGCGCCATACGGATACCGTCACCCGTATTAAAACGAGTTCCACGAACCGGGGCCAAGTCCCAGCCTGGTCCAAGGTAACGTGTACGCCATTCTGTATTAGCTTCAAATCCACCTGAAGCAAGAACAACGGACTTTGCCCTTACATCAAAATTCTTTGCCCCTTTACAAACAACAACGCCACAAACCAAACCCCTTTCAACAATCAGCTCTATCGCGCGAGCACCATAAAGAATTTCGATCCCATCTCTTTCTATAGCATTAATCAGCGAATCTACTAGACCAGGCCCTCCTCCCCATGTTTCCAGGCATAGTCCACCCCAAAATTTAAAGCGACCATCCACCTTAAAGGCTTGTCTGCCATAAGACGGTTGAAATTTAACTCCCTTTCCGCCCATCCAGATTAGAGTATCTAAGCTTTTATCTATCAAAAGTTCAGCTAAGTCTGGATCGCATTTAAAGCGAGTCAACCGTCCCATATCATCAAAATACTCTTCACGAGAATAAGTTCCAAAATCAGTATGGTTTTGTTCATCTTCCGTTAAGTCTGGCATAACCTTCAAAAGATCTTCTATACCATTATGTGCAAATCGGATAGCACCCGCAGTGTAGCGACTATTCCCACCTCGCTCTTCATAAGGGGCACGCTCAAGCACCAAAACTTTAGCACCCAGTTCACGGGCAGAAAGCGCAGCTGTAAGTGCTGCATTCCCAGCTCCTATAACCACTACATCAAATGATCGCCCTCTCATTTTGTACTCCTAAAAATTCATAACGAAATTAAACCAAAGGGCTTAACAAAGAGGTGGCTTGCATAATTGACCCTGTCCCAGAAAACTGTATACAATTTTGCAATTAGAACCCAGTATGAAAATTTTCCTTTGAGGTTCTAAATATTTTTAAAAAGAAATTACGCCTTTAGCCCTTATACTTTAATTTTCCCCAACGGTGCAAAAAATTGGAAATATTCCTTATCCTTATTCGAAGAAGTTACAAATCGGTATTTTTAAATAACCACTATAATCCTCTACTCTCAAATTCGATAGCTTCATGAGGTACCCCGACATTGGTTTTTTAGGATTCGGTGAGGCCGCAGCCTGCATAGCCGAAGGTTTGACCATTGCAGGAAATCTTCAAATTACCGCTTTCGACATACATCCACGTCCAAACCAAAATGGCGTCAGAATAACTCAATCCATAGAGGACATGCTAAAATCAAGCGACATAGTATTTTCCGCGGTTACTTGTACAGTAGCAATTGATGCTGCTAGACAAGCAGCTCCTTATCTTACAGATAAAAAAATTTTTGTGGATATTAATTCAGTCTCTCCGGAAACTAAAATTACTATTGGTAAGATAATTGAAAATTCTGGAGCACTTTATGTAGAGGCTGCAATTATGGCTGCGGTCCCTAGCCTAAAACACAAGGTTCCCATGCTACTTTCAGGCAAGGCCGCGGGAGGTTTTATTGATGCAATGGAGCCGCATGGAATGAAGTTGGAAAACTTAGGTCCTGATCTTGGCCGCGCATCAGCAATCAAAATGTTCCGCTCAATCATAGTCAAAGGAATGGAAGCTTTATTTCAAGAATGTATTTTAGGAGCAGAACATTATGGCGTCGCCAAGAAAGTACTTGATTCAATAAGTGATGGATTTTCTGGCAGCAATTGGGATCAGATGGCGCATTACCTTATTGGACGCACAGCTTTGCATGGCGAACGTCGAGCTCATGAGATGAAAGAAGTTGCAAGCACACTTCGCACTATTGGCGTTGAACCACTAATGACTGAAGCGGCTGAGAAGCGTATCCAATGGGCTGCAAAAAAAGGCTTAAAGGATTATTTCTCTGAAAATGCTCCAGATGATTACCGAGAGGTAATGAGAGCTATTCAGGTATTTAATGACAAGAAAAGGGAATAAATTTTCTTCAAAAATAACTAAAATATAATTTAAAATTTCGATATAATTAGCTTAATTTAATAGAATAATTAAAGAGATTTTCATTCACATCGCAATCAAAATCTACATTAATAAATTTCGAATTTTACAACACCTATTTTGTAATGTAAGCCGCAACCGACTTCCCCATATCAAGAGTCTTGGCCACACCTCCAAGGTCAGGAGTGTGATTAGAAGAATCTTCTAAGATTTTATCTATAGCATCATTAAGGTGCTTTGCTGCTTTAACCAAATCATTACGCTCGTGTCTGCCGCCAAGCCATTCAAGCAACATAGCAACAGAATTCATCAATGCCACCGGGTTGCTAATGCCTAAGCCAGCTATATCCGGGGCAGCACCATGAGCCGCCTGGGCAATGCCATGGTGCAATCCGGCGTTAACAGATCCTCCTAGCCCCAAGCCACCAGATAATTCGGCTGCTTCGTCGGATAGGATATCGCCATACATATTAGTAGTAACAATGACATCAAACTCAGAAGGCGTGCGTACCAGCAAAGCTGCCATGGCATCGATCAAAACTTCCGTCAATTTCACTTCTGGAAAAGACTTTGCAACGTCTCGAATCTCGCTAAGGAAAAGTCCTTCAGAAACTTTCAATACATTAGCCTTGGTTACCACCGTAACTTTCCTTCGTCGTTGCCTTGCTATTTTAAAAGCTTCTTCTGCTATACGCCTTGAGCCTTTACGCGTTATCTTTCGCACGGACAAAGCGACATCTTCTGTTGGCATAAATTCTCCAGAACCAAAAAACATATTTCGATCAGAATAAAAGCCTTCGGTATTTTCGCGCACTATAACCAAATCCATATTTGGTGCTATTGCTTGAACACCAGAACGTGTTCTTGAAGGACGGATATTCGCAAACAAATCTAATTCTAGGCGTATTGCAGCAGACGGGTTAATACCACCTTCCTCTTTTGGGGGATATGCGTATGTATCACAGGGTCCAAGAATAACACCATCGGCAGACTTTATTTGCCTCATTATTTTATCTGGCAGTGTGGAACCTTCATTCTCAAGTGCAATCATACCTATGGATCGTTCTTCAAATTCTAAATTAAGTTTGTAGAATTTATTAAGCGCACTCAAAGCAATAACTGTAGAAGCCGTTATCTCTGGGCCAATTCCATCACCAGGAAGAATCAAAATTTTCATTGCTAAAACTCAGGAAAATTAGTTGTGCCATCTCGCTCAATTTGTTCAATTAAATCTACTTCCCAACTTAAATATGTCTCCATAGCAACTTCATTTCCTTCTTCTAAGTCATAAGGTCGGTACCAAACATCAATTGGTTCATCCAGGGCTTCTTTAAATCCTGTCAATAAAGGAAAACCAGCTTTATCCCATGCTTTCGTTCCACCTTCTAGGGTATAGACATCGTGCTCACCTGTTTCAAGTGTTGCCAGCTGTGCACTCATGCCATTTGACGATGTTAAAACAATCCTCGAATTACCGGTAAGATTACCAATATTGATAGAAAGGTTTCTGCGAAGAGAAAATTTAGCAGTAGGAATATGACCATTACGATATTCACGACTATTTGCTAAATCAATTATGCAAACATCTTCTTCTAACATTAAAGTGGCTAATTCTTTAGGTTTAACCATTTTCGAGTGTGTCCGTTCAAGACCCAAGATCTTAGGATGGTGTGGCCCATCTAACAATGCAGCCCCAGCAATGCCATCAGTGAGCACAAAGACATCTTTCCAACCCATCTGTAGCAACCACGAAGCTGTCATTCTTGCACGCACTCCATTATCATCTACTAAAACTAGTCTCGCACCTCTCACCCCTACAAACATATCAGTTGCCTGAACTAATTGACCGCCAGGGGCAGGTTTTGCATCCGATAAGTGGCCTGATTCAAATTCTTTAACATCTCTTACGTCAAGTACATATAAAGTGCGTGTTTTATCGACGCGCCATTGCTCAAGGACAATCATATCAATTTCTTTTACCCCAAATTGGTCTGCTACTCGTCCAGCACATTCATCGGCACGGATTAAACCAGAGTCAGAAAGTTCAGGGTATGTTTGCTCTTGTCCTGAATCTAGGTCGTAGCCTGCCAACTGCCATCCCATGGTCCCGTTTTCAAGAGCAACTACACGATTTTTGATACCAGCATTAATTAAAGACTGTGCACCAATTATTGAGCGTGTACGCCCAGCACAATTAACAACCACAGTAGTTTTAGGATCTGGTGCTATGTCATAAATTCGAAGAACTAGTTCCGCACCTGGCACATCCACGCCACCTGGAATACTCATAGCTTTAAATTCAGACAATGGTCGTGAATCGACTATAACAAAATCTTCATCCCGATCTTTCATAGCTTGCAATTCCGTAGCTTTGATATGAGGAGTTGAGAAACGTTTTTCAACGACCTCTCCAAAGGCCTTGGAAGGCACATTAACACCGCTAAAAACTTCATATCCTGCCTCAGCCCAAGCTGAAAGACCCCCATCAAGATAAAATATTTCTTTATAACCAAAATAGCTTAGGAGTTCCGCGCCACATAACACTAGTTCAACGTCCTCGCTTCCCCCAACACAAAGAATAATGGGAACATCCAATCTAGGGACCAAATCATCAATCAAAATTTCCAGTCGACTTAACGGCAAAGATACCGCATATAATAGATGACCTTCACCAAACACGCCCTCTTCTCGAAGGTCAAGCAAAGCAATCTCATCTCCAGAAACTATCAAATTCCTCACTTGAGAAGGGGAAAGAGCTTTAAAATCAATGGGAAGATTCACTTTTTTCCTCACGCCACTTTAATATTTTTAGTGGCAGGAAACACCTTATAGGTTCCAGCCAAAGTATTAAACATTATGCGATGATGAAGCTGTTCCAAAGCCAGTCCATACATATGTAGATGTACTGTTTTTTTATCACCAGTCACATGTATTGAATGAATATCATCTGGCATTAGAACAACCCCATTGCCATGTGTTACTACAAACTCTCTAGTTGGTTTAATAATTCCTATACCATCCTTTGATCCGTCATCTAGTCGTTCATAAAAAACATTCCGTTCGTTCCCATATAAACCAACAATAACAGCCCAAGTAGTATGGTTATGAGGATTTACATTTTTTTTTGGTATCGCAGCAGATGCATAAAGAGCGAACCTATGGTCATCGTCCTCACTCAATTTAAAAAGCACGCTATTTCCATCTTCATCTTCAATTGGAAATTGATCTTTAGGAAATAATTCCTTTTTATCAGCCAATCCTAACAATACATCTTTAATAACTTCTAGAGAAGCATTGTTAACGCCTAAGTCACCTTCAATTTTACGAATATCAACGATAGTTTCAGCAACAGCTTTTTTACGCTCTTTTCGGATATCCATTAAAATCTCCTAGAACAACTTTCTCTTCAAGTGCGGCATCAAACCCCCATCGTTAATTATTTCCATAAGATGTTCCGGCAGTGGGTCACACTCTAAAGTTTCTCCCGTTGTCAGGTTGTTAACCCGACCTTTTAAAGGATCTACATTAAGAATGTCTCCTGAGCTAATTCGCTCAACCTCCAAACAGATTAAGGCTGAAACTCCCAAATTTAATGTATTCCTATAGAAGATGCGTGAAAAGGATTTCGCCAAAATAGCTCTAATTCCTAGGAGTTTCAGATGTAAAGGAGCCTGTTCCCGCGAAGAACCAATACCCATATTAGCTCCTGCAACAAAAATATCACCATCTTCTACTTTCATAGAAAAATTTGGATCTATTGATTCAAGACAAAATTTACAACCCTCTTCAGCATTTTTATCCTTATATGAATGAATCGGTGCTAATTGATCGGTATCTATATTATCACCATATACCCAAGCACGACCTTCTATAAGATGACGATTGATGGTCACAAAAACTCTCTTGGATCAGTTATTTTTCCAGTTAATGCTGCTGCTGCTACCGAATATGCTGATCCTAAATATAACTCAGATGAAGCTGGTCCTGCACGTCCAACAAAATTTCGGTTAGTTGTTGAAATCCCCGTCATGTTCTCTTCCAGCCTAGCAGCACCCTGACCTATACACCCCCCACATCCACTAGGTAAAACCACGGCTCCAGCATCTTTCAAGATTTCTAAAGTACCTTCAGTTTGAGCTAAATCTTGGATATGAGTTGTTGCTGGCGCTACGAAAAAACGCATTCCCTTAACAACCTTGTGCCCACGAACCACAGCCGCCGCCATACGAAGATCCGCTAACTTAGCTCCTGTACATGCGCCAATATAGGCTTGCTCAACAAACGTTCCGGAATAATCAGTTACATCAGAAGTGTTTTCTGGGTTTGAAGGTGCAGCTACTTGAGGGCACAACGTGGTAGCATCCATATCAATAACCTTTGCTACAGTTGCATTCTTATCATTCTGCCAGTTCATTATATCAATATTTTTTACACCAGCAGCTGTGAGCCAATCTGATGTCACTTTATCAGGAACAATTAGCCCAGTCTTGGCACCAAGCTCAGCAGCCATATTGGTTAGCGTCATACGTTCGTCAATAGACATAGCCTGGACTGCTGTACCACAGTAATCAACAACCATATAATTAGCTCCCATAACCCCGATTTCTCCGCACAACTTTAATATCACATCCTTGGCAGCAAGACCTGGGGAAAGCTGGCCTGAAATATTTACTTGCAAGGTTTGCGGCACACGAATCCAGATTTCTCCTGTTGCCATAACACCAACCATTTCTGTAGCACCTATTCCAACCATAAATGCACCGAAAGCACCGCCGGTTGTAGAATGACTATCACCACCAACGCAGAACAAACCGGGCTTTAAAAAGCCCTTTTCAGGTAACACTACATGGCAAATACCTTGTTCAGGAAAAAAGTGAGGGAGTTTTTTATCATTAACCCATTTATGGGTAATTGCTTGTATTTTTAAACTGCCCGGGTCAGGATCATTGGTATAATGATCGGTTATAACGACCAATTTTTCCTTATCCCAAATAGGAACTCCTAGTTCATCCAGCATCTTGCCAGCACGCCTTGGGCCAGATGAATCATGGATCATCGCTAAGTCAACTTTACACGTTACTATTTCCCCAGGCGTAACAGAACTAAGGCCAGCAGCACTTGCAATGATTTTTTCAGCCAATGTCATTGAGGGCATAGCTCAGATCACCTTGTTTTTTCGTAGTGTATCGAGTTGAACATCATCATAACCTAATTCTTTTAGCAAGGGGTCAGTATGCTCACCAAGCTTTGGCGCTGGATTGGAAGGAGCTGGGTCATCAGCTAAGATTGGCGGACGCAAATACTGATAAGTACCATGGCCATCCAGTGCAATATTCTGCAATCTCCCTTCATCTCTAACAAAAGGACTATCTAAAGCTTCTTCAACGTCAAGTATTGGCGCCGAAGGAATTATACCTGCAAATTCTTCAAGCCATTCGGCCGTAGTTTTAACTGATAGTGCTTCATCAAGCATATCCTGTATCGCATCTCGTGATTCCAGTCGATCCTTAAAAGTCTTGAAGCGCGGATCCTGCGACCATTCTGGATGTCCAAGAATATCTGCAAGCAATAACCAAAACTTTTCTTTGTTACACATTAAATAAATCCAACCATCTGCTGTCTTATATAATTGACAGGGTGTCAAAGATGGATGAGCGGATCGTGCTAAACGCTTTTGAACGTGTCCACTATTTAAACACCACATTGCAGGATATGCCAAATTAGACAAAGCGACATCAAACAGGCTGACATCCAGATCACCACCACAACCGGTTTTTTGCGAACGTGTTACCCCACATAACGCTGCATAAGCAAGCGCCAAGCCAGTCATTTGATCCACCACTGACAAACCAAATCGGGTTGGATCATGATCAGGATCGCCTGTAAGCGAAAACCAACCTGTTTCCGCCTGCATTAAATAGTCAAATCCTGGCCAAGATGCCCGTGGCCCAGTCCGGCCATAAGCTGATAAATGAGCACAAACAATCCTTGAATTTATTTGCTTTAGATCCTTATAAGTTAGACCAAGCCTAGAAGGCACATCACCACGTAAATTACTAACCAAAATATCAGCAGATTTGACGAGATCTAAGAAAACCTTACGACCTTCTCTGCAACTCAGATTCAACGTAAGACTTTTCTTATTACGATTATAGGCATGGAACCATTGACTTTCACCGTTATCAAACCAATAAGGACCGAGGTCGCGGGCAAAATCGCCACTACCAGGTTTTTCAATCTTGATCACCTCAGCCCCCTGATCGGCCAGCCACATAGAACCGAAAGGACCGGCACCGTATTGTTCTACAGATAAAACTCGAACGCCTTCTAGAGGGTGCGTCATTTTTCAATTATTCCCATTTACAAGGCCTTTGGGATTGTCCTTAAGTTAGCTAAAACAGACATTAAAGAATTAACATTATATATAAATAGCAAATAGCTGAATAGGGAAAGAGATCAGCAATCATTTCACCTTCTAATTTTATAATTGCAATGGGGCGCATAGAAGCAAAAAAAGAAAAAATCGGACCTTAAAAAGGCCACGGGCGAAATATCAACGATGCAATCCGAAGAAAAGAACGAGCAGAACATCTGAATTAAAATCACATCTATTCAATTCTAGATCTCATTACGTTCTATAAGCTGTCGAGCAATTATTATGCGCTGCAACTCATTAGTGCCTTCTCCAATAGCTAGTAATGGCGCATCCCGGTAATAACGTTCAATGTTAAACTCCTTTGAATAACCATATGCTCCATGGATACGCATAGCTTCCATTGAATTTTCAACTGCCGCTTCTGTCGCAAACAACTTAGCCATCCCAGCTTCCATATCACAACGCATACCAGTGTCATAAGCTCGAGCTGCTTGTTCAACCAATAAACGAGAAGCTTCTACTCGTGTTGCCATATCAGCCAATTTAATCTGAATTGCTTGGTGTTGGGCAATTGGCTTCCCAAAAGTTTTACGATTCTGTGCATAAGTTAAACTTTCCTGAAGACACGCTCGGGCCAGACCAACACCGCGGGCAGCAACGTTGATACGCCCTAGTTCTAAGCCACTTAAGATTTGCTGCAAGCCCCTACCTTCTTCTTCTCCAATCAAGTTCTCTGAAGGAACACGGATACTGTCAAACTTTAATTCGCCTGTATCGATTCCACAGTAGCCGAGTTTTTTTAACTTTGCTGTCTTATAGCCACTCACCCTTTCAACTAAGATTAAACTCATACCACGATGTGGTGGATCTGCATTAGGATTTGTCTTAACCAAAACAGCCAAGATGTTTCCTTCTACTGAGTTGGTAATCCACATTTTATTGCCATCAATAATATAATGATCACCATCTCTGGTAGCTTTAGTACGTATACCTTGTAAATCAGTACCACAATCTGGCTCAGTAAGAGCAATCCCTCCTAGCAATTCTCCACTAGCAAACCGAGGTAGCCATTTTTGTTTTTGTTTTTCAGTTCCAGCACGTTCTACTGTCTGAGCCATTATCAAGTGGGCATTGAAAATTCCTGACACAGACATCCACACAGCTGATACACGCTCAACAATGCGGGTATAAGTCGCAGCACTGAGGCCAAGTCCTCCATATTTTGATGGAATAGTGGCACCCATCAGCCCAAGCTCTACGAGTTTTTCGGCAATAGCTTTGGGATACTCGTCAGCGGCCTCTAGATCATGAGCATACGGTCTAACATCCCGCTCTAGGAATTGATCTATAGCATCAAGGATTAGAACCTCATCTTCTGCCAGTAAATTATTATCCGGATACGACATTTCTGTTAGTAATCAGCCATATCATCGACACCATAACCGCGTTTTGGTATTAGAACCGTGCGCTCATAAGTCATAAAAACGTTATTTTCTGATGTAATGCCAGTTGTTTTAACGGCAACTATCCCTTGGGTCGGTCGAGACTTACTTTCACGTACTTCAAGAACTTCTGATTCTGCATAAATGGTATCACCTACAAACACGGGACCAGTCAGCCTGATCTTATCCCAGCCAAGGTTAGCTATAGCTTTCTGTGAAATATCGGAAACACTCATACCAGCAACTATTGATAATGTTAGAGCAGAATTGACTAATGGTTTTTTCCACTCACTCTTTGCGGCGTAGGAAGCATCAAAGTGGAGAGGATGCTGATTCATAGTAATCAATGTGAACCATGTATTATCGGATTCTGTTATTGTGCGACCTGGACGATGCTCATAGATATCTCCAACACTAAAATCCTCTAGATATCGCCCGTAAGATTCACGATAGCGATTTTCTCCTATTTCTTTTGCATCTGCTACCATAACACCCCCCCTAACAGCAATAATCA
Source organism: Pseudomonadota bacterium (assembly GCA_036337015.1). Classification (GTDB taxonomy): domain Bacteria; phylum Pseudomonadota; class Alphaproteobacteria; order Rhodospirillales; family Casp-alpha2; genus Casp-alpha2. Next base: position 147,397 of record JAYZEZ010000007.1, read on the forward strand.
AACGATCCTTTAATTTTTAAAATCACCTTTAATATAGGTGCGTACTGATAATTCATGGCAAGCACTCTCTTCAAGAGTATCATTCTAATCGTGCGTTGACTAAGTTTTTATCTAAATAGACCTGGTCAAATTTAGAACTTCTTTAATATCGTTTTCTTTTAATATAGAGCTTAAACGCGTTGCCAATTCATCAACCTGGGCAATGGGAAGATAAGGCGATACTAAACTATCAAACTTAGCACGCAGTTCAGATGTGTTAAGAAAATTATCGGGTTCACCCTTGGGAACAACTACAAACTCTTCAAATTCTCCCTTTGTTGTAGTGACTTTGACAACGCCACTAAAGTTTTCAGGAAATTCTTTCTCTACTCTCGGATCAACATTAGTTTTAATGCGTTCACACATTTGAAGTGTTTTCTTGTTTCCTATATGACTTGCATAATGATCCCAGGCAAGTCCGCCTTCCATAAGCGCTACAGCTGCACAGAACGGCATCGAAAACTGCCCATCAACAGTACTATTTGGTTTGTGTTTACTCTCTTCTGGATCACCAATTATTTTCCAACCTGTTTCTGGCAAACCTATTAGCACAGATTCTATTTCATCAAGTTTAAAATCATTAACTGTTCTCAAATTAATAAGTGCATCCAGAGCTGCATGACTGTATCTACATGATGGATAAGGCTTAATAGCAATAGCCAGTGTTTCCCAATAATTTCCTAGTCCAGCAATAGCTTTCTGTGGATCAGGATTGGGAGCATAAGCTTGAAAAAATCCATATTTTCCTTCGAATGCATCTATTGCACCTCTGAACCCATCACGTGCAAAAGTAGCAGCCATCAGACCACACATTGCTGCGTGGCCGACGTGATAGCGCTTCATCCACGCACCATCAACAAGAAACTGCATAGAACCAGCAGACTGACTCAATGCGATCCCAAATGCTAAAGCCATTTTCTCTGCATCAAGGCCAAAAATCCGGCCAGCAGCTGCTGCAGCACCAAACACACCGCAAGTGACAGTAGGATGAAAGCCACGATTATAGTGATCAGTTGGATTTAAAGCTAGGCTTAGACGAATTTGGATTTCGTATCCAGCTATAATAGCTGGAATTAATTCTTTCCCTGTGGCACCAACCATCTCAGCTGCGGCAAAAGCGGCTGGTACAATGGGTGCACTTGGATGTAGCGAACTTGCTGCATGTGTATCATCAAAATCTAAAGAATGAGCTAGGGTACCATTTATCAACGCCGCTCCAGGAGGGGCAAATCCCCTGCTGTCACCAATAGCAATGGAACTCCCATTATCTAGACCTTGCGCTATAGCTCCACTTAACAAAGCTGGAGTAGACTCTGCATCATAGTAGGCACGAAGCATTATACCAACGTTATCCAGAATAAACATTTGAGTGCGCACGATAGCTTCATTGGGAATTGATTCAAGGGATATAGCAGAGGCAAACTCGGCTATTTTTTTTGTAACATCAGTCATTGCGCTACCCTTCTATTTATTCATAACTTTGAAAGAGGAACCACAAACTTTACTTGCATGCATATTTTTTTTCTACGTCGTAATAAGCTGGGAACCCAACAACCTCACGTAAATGTGAAAATTCCGACAAGCCTTCAGGATGGCTCCCACTAGTCATAATACCAAGCGCATCTTCCATAGTCTTCATCCCGGCTAGCATAAGCGAAATAGGATAGATAATTATTTTGTAGCCTATGGACTCTAACTCAGCAGGCGGCAAGAACGGAGTGGAACCACCTTCAACCATATTAGCCATTTTAGGCCCAGGCACCTCATTACAATAGCGACGCATTTCTCTTTCATCTATTGGCGCTTCCAAGAAAGTGATATCAGCACCTATTTTAGCAAAAGTTTGTGCACGTAAAATTGCCTCTTCCATTCCGTCAGTTGCGTTGGCGTCAGTACGAGCCATAATCAAGATGTCAGCTCCATTTTCTCTGGCATCAACAGCAGCCTGAATACGAGAGAAGGCCTCATCACGACTAATAATTTCCTTTCCCTGTGTATGACCACATTTTTTTGGAGCCACCTGATCTTCTATCATAACGCAAGCAAAACCTGCTTGTGCATAGCCTCTCACTGTTCGCTGCACATTTACTGCGTTACCATATCCAGTATCACCATCACCAATTACTGGAAAATCAACTGCAGAACAGATGTTACGTCCTTGATCAAGCATTTCTGCATAGGAAATAAGTCCAGTATCAGGCGCGCCAAGCCGAGCAGCTGAAACAGCAAAACCTCCCATAAAGGCTGCCTTATAACCAGCTCTTTCAATCAATCTTGCAGTTAATGCATCATAACATCCAGGCAAAACCAGACTCCCGGGCTTTGCAAGTAACTTGCGTAATTTATCAGTTGTACTCATATTTAATTTCCCTCAAAAACTGGTTTTTTTTTGGATAAAAAAGCACGCACCCCTTCAGCGTAATCATTTGTATCACACAATGCATAACCTTCTGTGATTTCCTCCTCTCTTAATGGAGTTGGATCCCCTAATCGAGCAAGAAATTTTTTGACAGCCCGATTAACTAGTGGTGCCCCTTCAGTTATTCTTTTCACCGTAGCAATAATTTCATCATCAAATAAATTATTCTCGATAACCCTATTCACAATGCCACGATTGAGTGCCTCATCAGAATTTATGATACGCCCTTCTAATATCAGCTCCAGTAATAAATTACGATCTATAGAATCTAAAACTGTCTGCATCTCAGCAAAGGCAAATGCATGGCCCAACTTATTAATTGGAATCCCAAATTTTGCTGAAGTGTTTGCAATTCGCAAGTCACATCCACAGGCAATTTCCAAACCACCTCCGGTACATACACCCTGAATAGCGGCTAATGTTGGGTGTACACATGTACGCAATGCCTTCAGGCCTGCTGCAACCACAGCACCATAGCTTGCTGCTTGAGCTGAATTTTTGCGCACTTGGGAAAACTCTGAAATATCAGCCCCGGCAGAAAAAGCTCTATCACCTTCACCCCTTAGAATTATACATCGAAGAGAGTTATTAGCCGATAGGTTGCGAAGCACTTGCCCAAATTGTTTCCAGCCTTCAAGTGAAATAGAATTCATTTTAGTTGGATTATTGATAACAACAGTAGCAATCGTACCTACAATATTATGATTAATAGATGAAGTCATTCTAGCTCAACTCGCATTCAAAACTCGGATCGGATTACCCTGCATCCAGGCCCTAACGTCCTCTAATGCTTCACCATAAGCAAGGGCATTCAGCTCTTTAACCACATATCCAGTGTGTCCAGTAAGTACTGTATTTTTTAGCATTCGCAAAGGATGATCCCGCGGCAAAGGTTCTATATCGTAAACATCAAGCCCAGCTCCTGCGATTGTTTCATTCACGAGCACATCAATTAATGCTGTTTCATCAACTATCGGACCCCTAGAAGTGTTAACTAAGTAAGCAGACGATTTCATTAAAGACAATTCGTGCGCACCAACCAAACCACGAGTGCGATCACTAAGAACTAAATGAATAGAGACAACGTCTGATTTTGCAAATAGGATTTCTTTATCAACATATGAAACACCAACCTCTTCACAACGAACTTTGGTTAAGTTCTCACTCCACGCAATAACGTTCATCTCAAGCGCAAGTCCGACTCGAGCAACTCTAGAACCTAGATTACCAAGACCCAAAATACCTAACGTCTTTCCATTCATACCTTCAGGCACATCACCCTGCCATCCTCCATCATGCATGATACGATCTTCTAATGAAATTTTCTTAAATAACGACATGATAAGCGCTACCGCGTGTTCGGCTGCTGGATAACCTAACATAGCAGTTCCAGATATAACGACACCACGGCTCCTAGCTGCATCCATATCGAAAGAAAAATTACGCATACCTGTTGATATTAGAAGTTTTAAATTTGGCAATGCATCAATGAGGGACTTTGGAAATGGGGTGCGCTCGCGCATTCCAATCACTACATCAAAGTCCTTTAAAGCTTTAGCAGCTTCTTCTTCACTAAAGTGTGAATTAAAGACTTGAATTTCAACATTTTCTCCTAAGCTTCTCCAGTCAGCAGCTCCTAGGGCTGTATTTTGGTAGTCGTCCAAAATAGCCACACGAATTATCACTAAATTTTCCTAATCATTACACCGCCTCGTGGTCCTGTATTTAGGCGATTGGCAAACTCAGGCGCTAGTTGTCGTCCATTGCGTAAATTTGTCCACAAACGTAACAAGTTGCGCTTGCGTTCTGGTTCTTTATAATCTTCAAAATCTCCCCGCGCATGCAAAATTGTGTGATTGTTAAGTATTTGAATATCTCCTCGACTAAAGTTCAAGTCATACCTGAAGTCGTCATGAGATGCCAAACGGGCTACTTCCTCAACAGCTTCAAGTGCAATGCCTCTGAGTGGTTTTCCTATTTTAGCTTGTCCCTCAATAATACTTTTCGCGTTAAATCTACAACTCATTTTCTCATCGTAAAAACTAAACACCGGAACCTTGTTAAATGTTACTTCATCAGGATCAGAGGTAACTCCCTCACCACGTAAATCAAAATGGAACCCATTGAACAATGGTTCCAAAAATCCTGGAGTTTTTTGCGACAATTCATTGTAAACGCTGATAGAGCTAGATATTTCACTTTGGCCACCCTTTTTAGCTGGCTGTACACACAGAAGTGAAACTGTATCAGCTGGATCACAGTGTGGCCTAATTCTGGAATTAGTAGTGTACCCCCGCACATTATGAGAATAATAATTACCGCCTCTATCTCTAACATGAGAAATTAACTGACCCTTTCTATTTTGAGAAATTGGTACACCCAAATGTACGCCCAATCCCCAATAAATAATCTTTAGAGTATCTTCATCATAGTTTGATGGATCTAAGCCCTTGATTAATGCACAGCCTCGGCCATTCTCAACTTGTTCAATAATCATATTTAACCGAACTGAAAATGTTTCTAACGGAAAGTCATCTTTCCCAAACTCAAAGATCTTGAGTTTCCTGTTTTGGACGAGCTCGACTGCATCTTGAATTTCTTGTATTTCACTTTCTTCAAAGTGATAAATCCAACTTTCATCTGCAGCCAATTCAGCACTTTTCCACGCTGATGGTCCATTTACGTGACTAGGAAACTTCTTATCCACATTACATCCTTTCTTTATGTTCTTTAGGATTTTGCACCTCGATTACAAAGCTATACTCAGTTATATTGTACACAATTTTTCAAAATGAAAATAGATGAGGTGTATTTATGACATGGTTGGAAAGCAGTTATAAAGATAAAGAACCAGCCGGCAAAAAACTTCAGGAACTGATAGAAATGCCGGAAATTCTCGGGGTTCCAGGCTCTCACAATGGACTTGCTGGCATGTTAGCTAAACAAGCCGGTTTCAAGGCTCTATATATTTCAGGTGGTGCGGTGACTGCAAGCCTAGGTCTTCCTGATCTAGGAGTTCTAACACTAGAAGAACTTTGCTTTGTCACACGCATGGTATCACGTTCAACAAACCTTCCATTAATTGTAGATGGTGATACTGGATATGGTGAAATCCTTAACACCATGCGAGTAGTGCAAGAACTAGAAATGTCCGGTGCAGGTGCTGTTCATATTGAAGACCAAGTACTGCCAAAAAAATGTGGGCATCTTAATGACAAGCGTCTAATTCCACCTGAAGATGCTGCTGCAAAGATTAGCGCAGCTGTTAAAGCCCGCGATCACTTGCTTATCATCGCACGCACAGATGCAGCTACCGTAGAAGGTTTAGATGGAGCTATAAGTCGTGCAAACCTATACAAAAAAGCGGGGGCAGATATTGTTTTCCCAGACGCACTTGAATCTGAAATAGACTTTCGAGCCTTTGCTGATGCAGTGCCTGGACCAAAGATGTGCAATATGACCGAATTTGGCCGCACTCCTTTTTTTACCTCAGAAGAATTCCAAGACATGGGTTATGACATTGTAATTTGGCCCGCAACGTCCATGCGTATTGCCGCATTCGCCTTACAAGATCTTTATAAACACTTAAAAGAAAATGGTTCATGTGAAAAACTGGTCAAAAACATGTTAAGCAGAAAGGATCTCTATGAAATCATTGGATATTACGACTATGAAAGTTTAGATGAAAGTATTGCAAAATCAACGCTACCTTCTAGCCCAGAACAGTAAGTACAAGAATGAGTAATCCTATTTAAGAATATTTTTAAGTTGTAAAACTGATTCGTTAGGTGAAGCCAGAACTTCAAGGCCAGATGCTTCGGATACTTTATCTTGCACACTGGACATAGAAAATTGAGCAAGCAACAAAATATCTATATTTTTCAGTGTGGATGCTGCATCGATAATTAAACGGTCGTGTTCCAACTTATTTCCTTTATTTAAATGCTCAAGTGCATAAGGAACATGCTGCAAAATTATTTTCGGAAGAACTGAACCTGAATCAGCAACTGCCTTAAACTCCGAATTTAACGAAGCGATAGTCGGTTCAAATGTCGCTAGCCCACCAATGCAAAAATCGCCAGACTTACAAGTATCTAGTGCCCGTGCTATCATCGCCTCATCGGGTTTTAACACCGGAATGTCTACATTCAGACGAGCTTGTTCAATCGCAGGGCCAAAGGCCGAGCAAGTAAATAAAACAGCATCTGCTCCAGTTTCTTGGCCATAATTAATCAAAGTCGCCATGCGTTTAGAAAAAGCCTTAACCATTTCACCAATTGAAAAATCTTCTACTATTGCCAAAGCAGCCAGATCCGTTGCTAGAGAAGTATCAACTAAATCTACAGGATTTGCCTCAGGCCATAAACTCAGGAAAGCCCTATGTATTGGAGCCTGCGATGCTGTCATAGCGTGTATCAACTGAATTCTGGGACCCATATAAAATGAAACCTTTTCTGCAAATAACAAGTTATATTGCGAAACCTATTTGCACCTAATTTACTCTCAATTCAGAACACCTTTACCATCCCGTCTAATCACCTGACGAGCAAAATAATGAAAGGTAGCATTTAATGGTTCTTTTTTGAGACGATAATCATGAGCATGACGTGCGGGCTCCGGTGGTAAGGGTTTAATTTCTCCCGCTGCCATAGCTAAAAGCTGCATCTTAGCTGCACGTTCAAATTGAATAGCAAGTATGGCGGATTGCTCAACATATTCACCAGCAGAAAGCTGGCCATGATGGGCTAATAATATATTACGCTTGTCACCAAGCGCAGTTGAAATTAATTCACCCTCTTCATCGCCAATAGGTGGCCCTGGCCATTCTGATAGCCAAGCGCAATCATCATAAAACATGGCCGTATCCATATGCGAAGCTATTAAAGGAACACCCAATAGCGACAGTGCTGATACATGCGGAGGGTGAGTATGGACAATGCAAGAGACATCTGGTCGAGATCTATAAATCCAAAGATGGAACCGATTAGATGGATTTGGCATTCCAGATCCGCTTATAACATTAAGATCATCATCAACCAAAATAAAGTCACTAGCTTTGATTTCATCTAATCCAAGACCAAATTTAGCCGTCCACATAGTGTTCTGCAATTCACCTCTAGCCGTTATCTGTCCAGCCAGTGCAGATTCATGCTCTTCAGCTGCCAACATTCGCGCTGTAAGTGCTAATTTTTGAGTTATAGTCCAATCTGAATGAACAGAAAGATGTTGCTCCATATCTTTAGTTGCCTGAGAATCAAAAAAGGACTTAGGCTTATGATCCATTTCATTTTTTTCCATAGCTTTCCTCCTTCTAATAATAATAATCTGACAAAAAAAATAGCACAAACTGTAGATCTAAATTTTTATATCAAAAAATAAGAACTATTTATGATCAGCTGTTATTACAATTGCTCGTGGAGTAACATTTTGTAAAAATCATAATTGTTTACAAATTAAACAAGTTCAGGAAAGGAACTTTAAGAAAATGATTGCAAGGACCTACCTATGATAAAAAACTCTAGCCTCCCCCTTTCAGGAAAGGTTGCAATTGTCACTGGATCAGCACGCAATATAGGAAGAGCTATAGCTCTTGCTCTCGCTAGAGACGGTGCTAGCGTAGTTATTAATGCCCTTAAGGATGCTAAAGCAGCCGAGGGTGTAGCCTCTGAAATTACTAAGAACGGAGGCAGCGCATTATCTATTCTTTGTGATGTTCTGAATCGCAATGAGGTGGATGCAATGGTAAATGAGACCGTGGACAAACTAGGTAGTATTGATATGCTGGTTCTTAACGCCTCCCAACGAGGACAAAAGCCATTTGCACAATTAAGCTATGAGGAATGGAAAAACGTTATAGATATTTCTCTTGATGGCGCGTTCTTTCTCTCCCAATCCTGCTTGCCGTATATGATTAAAAATAGCTGGGGAAGAATAGTCACTTTAGGAGGAATCTCATGGCATGTGGGAACGCCAGGTCGAGTTCATAATCTTGTTGCTAAATCTGGATTAGTTGGGCTTACCCGTGGGCTTGCGGTAGAAGTAGCAGAGCATAACATCACTGCGAACTGCGTTTCGCCAGGTTTCATTGATACTGAGCGTCCATCTTCTGCTGGCAATAGGCCACCACTGAAAGCTTATCCCCCCATCAACAGACTAGGAACAACTGATGAGATTGCCTCCATGGTACGCTACTTATGTCAACCTGAAGCTGGCTATATAACAGGTCAAACGTTGCATGTTAACGGTGGCTTATTTCTAGGTGGTTAGATAGTAGTTTCAGAAAACCGGCCCTAATCTTATTCCTCTTTGATAGACTTTATTAAGTCCAAAGTTCTACGAGCCTGTTCAACAATTGGATAGTCTACAAAAAAACCATCAATCTGGATTGATGCTGACCCATTAGCCTCAGCATCCTCAAAAGCTGTGATAATTTTTTGCGCTTGAGCCACATCTTCATCTGATGGTGTAAAGACCTTATTTACTATAGGAATTTGATCAGGATGAATGCACATTTTACCCCTAAAACCCATATCACAAACCCGTTGCGATGAAGCCACCAAACCATCCAGATCCTTATAATGAACCCAAACACTATCCAAGGGCGCCTCCAGCCCTGCAATGCGAGATGCTATGACAATCTTAGAACGTGCTGGAGTCAGCTCCCATTCATCCAAGCTAAGCTTCATGCCCAAATCTTTAGCAAAATCAACAGCGCCAAAACTAATCCTACGTATTCTAGAACCGCAACCACTTATATCGGATACTGACTCAATTCCTCTTGCAGTTTCAATTATTGGGATTAGCTCTATTCTTCCTGGATTCAAACCACTTGCAGCTTCTAAATCATGTAACGCCCTATCTGCTGCCAAGAGCTGATCTGCAGTTTCCACTTTAGGCAAAACAATTCCATCAAGCCACGGCCCAACGACTGTAGAAAGATCACCTTCATAAAATTCAGTATCTTCTGCGTTAATACGCACGTAGCCTAGACATTTACGAGGCATCTTCAAGGCTGCCACAACCAAAGAACGCGTCATTGCTTTTTGAGAAATGGCTACGGCATCCTCCAAATCAAGGATTGCCACATCGGCACCTGCTAAGAAGACCTTTTTAACTTTTTCTTGGTGGTTACCTGGTGTGAATAATAAAGACCGAATAGCACGATTTACCATTTTGGAATTTTCCATTTGGTATTAGTATCGAAAAAAAACGAAGTAAGTTTTTATTATCTTAGCTACTGGTATCGTATTTTCCTAGCTTAGCTATAACGAATACGCGGATCCAACCAAGCATAAAAAAGGTCAACTACGAAATTGGTAAAAACAAAAATCGCAACTACAATCATGACTAGAGCTTGTGTCATTGAGTAATCATTATTCAAAACCGATTCTACAAACAATTTTCCTAAACCGTTTAAGTTAAATACCTGTTCAGTTACCACCAACCCGCCCATTAAGAAGGCAAATTCAATACCAATTATTGTTACAACAGGTAACAAAGAATTTTTTAAAGCGTGTCGGTTAATTACGATTTTTTCTAAAAGGCCCTTAGCTCGCGCCGTTCGGATATAATCTTCACGCAAAACCTCTAACAATGCAGAGCGAGTCATTCGAGTTGCGACAGCAGAATATCGATAACCTGTAGCAACAGCCGGCCAAATCAACTGTGCCATATTTGCTCCGAAATCTTCAAATGGCGAAATATATTCAATGGGAGGCATCCAAGGTTCACCAAACCACATTTGCGTCACTATTAACAAACCCAGAATTATCATTATTCCCAGCCAGAAGGATGGAATAGCAATACCTAAAATACTAAATGAACGAACAACATAATCAATCCATGTGTCTTGTTTAACTGCTGAAATAACACCAAGAGGAATGGAAATAATAACGGCAACAAAAGTTGCCATAAATGCAACTTGAAGTGAAAGTTGGAAACGCAAACCAATCTCATAAGAAATTGGCTTTCCCGTCCACATTGAATCACCTAAGTCAAAAACAAAAAAGCCCCAAACAAATTCTCCAAACTGCACCATTATATGGTCATTTAAACCTAAATTATTACGGCATAATTCGATTTCTGCTGGATCAGCATAAAGACCAGTACCTGCAAGACGCAATTCACATACGTCACCTGGAATTAGACGTAAAAGAAAGAACACAAGTACAGCCGCCCCAATTAAAGTTGGGATCATTAGTAAAATTCGTTTGAGAATATATTTAGACATTATTTAATTTTAAAACCGGCTATTAAATTTATTTTTAATTTAAATAGAAGCCCCGTCCGTACAAAAAAACGGACGGGGCAAATATCTAGTTAACACCTAAATTTACTTATCCAACCAAACTTGATCAAGTGACTGGTTCAGATAATGCGAAGGTGCAATTTGCCATCCCTTAACATAGGAACGATGTGGATTAATTTTGTACCACCACAGCGTAATGCCCAAGTGAGCCTGGTCATTAATAGCTCTCTCTTCGTATTCACGCATGATTTTGCGCTGGTCAGATTCTGTTCCAGCACGCAACAAGCGATCATAAGTATCTTCAAGTACTTGGTCCGCATAATTTCCGTAGTTGTTACCAGCAGAACCAAGGAACTTGGTAACGTCAGCTATAGGATTAATAACGGACTGACAGTTAAAGTCGATGGATACATCAAAGTCTGAGCTTTTACGCAAAGTTGCGTAGAAAGGACCTGATGGCTGCACACGTTGTTTAGCAGTCAAACCAACTTTTTTCCACTGGTCAACAAGCCAAGTGCCCACAACTTTATATGGCTGATCAACTCCTCTATTTGAGAAATCGAACGTCAAATTAGAAGCTCCCGCCTCTTTAAGAAGCATTTTAGCTTTGGAGCGACTCGCATTAACGTCCTTACTGTAACCAGTTAACCTCAACAATTCTGCTTCATTTGCAGCAAGTGGATGACCTGGGAAAACTACGCCTCCTACAGTTTTAACAATTGCTATTCTTCTTAAGTATTTAGAGCCACCCCAACGATCAACAGCTAGGTTCAGTGCTTTACGTACCCTTGCATCACCAAATGGTTTACGTTCTTGGTTTGGTGTGAAAAGAAGAACACAGTTCCAATCACTTTCTTGAACAGTAATTTTATCACCTAATGCTTTAATAAGGTCATCACGAGCTTTTGGAGGAAACCCGCGGAACTCAATTGATGCACGATCACCTCGAATGGCTTGCAACCGTACTGCCATTTTAGGAGCTGCAATTGCTTTATAGCCATCCAGATAAGGTTTTCCACTATGGTGATAATCAGCAAATTTCTTACCTTCTACGAAGGAACCTGGTTGATGTTGAACAAATGAAAAGGCTCCTGAACCATTGACGTTTTTCTTATGCCAGTTATACCCATGCTTATCTAAATCTGCCTTAGACATAACAATGTTAAAAGGTGTTGCTACAGCAGGAATAAATGCCCCAGATGGAAACTTGAGCTTAAAAACGACTGTATAATCATCAGACGCACTTACACTCTCCACCATCTTAAAGAAGGCCTTACGGGCACTAGGAATTCCATCAGGTGGAAAAATAATTTTCTTATAAGTCGCCACTATATCATGAGCGTTTAAAGGTGCACCATTATGAAATTTAACACCCTTACGAATTTTAAAGGTATATTTTTTGAACCCATCAGTTCCCTTTGGAACAGAGCCTTCGCAAAGATCGCAAACAAAATCTGTTGGCGAGGAAGGATTATTAGGATTTACACGTATTAAGAGACTATAGAAGGGACGAATAGGATGTATCACCCCGAAAGTAGTTTCACGGTGCAAGTCGTAGGATGGAATTTTTGAACCTACAACAAAGTTAAGGGTGCCGCCCTTTTTAACACCTGCGTCGGCTGTTGTAGCACCACCAATTGTTCCTAGGACTAAACCTGCCCCAAAAACAACTGAAAGCGCCAATTTAGAATAGACATTTCTCATTTAGAGTTTCTCCTCTCCCTGTAAATTTAAAGAAGCTTATAAACTGCTTCTTTTACTCAATTCATGCGTCATTACAAAAAAACTGAATGATCACATCTCTAAAAAGGCCACCATAAGGCCTAAATTTTTAATCCCAATTTTGGGGACTTCTTATGAACAAATCTATATTTGTAAAGCATTACTCCTAGATGCCTAGTGATTAACATAAAAAAAATACAAAATAACTTAACTTCTAAAAACCCATCTTAAAAAAATACTACAACATAAACAGCAACTGCAAAAAAACAGAAAGCTATTTTAAATAACTATAAAAATCTGGATTGTATACTACAGTTCTCAATATAAGCTCCCAAGAACTATAGTCACTCGCACCCCCCTAAAAAGTTCAACTAATGAGCTTTTCACCCCAATTAATAAAAACCTAGGGACACTAGAAGGTCATGTCAACCATTGCTGTCACTCATGACATATAAGTAACTTCTACATAACGTATGATTATGCATAAAAAAATAAATGCAGAACTATAATTTCAATAGAAAACCCTAGTTTTCTATAAATAACAAACTACTCACAGAAAAACATAATTTTTTAGCTTTTTGGTAAATTAACCTAAAAAATTGTATTATCTATTTTTATTAATCCTAATTTATCAAACAAAAAGGAACTCTAATCATGTCAACAGAACAATACGAAAACGGCCTAAAAATAAGAAAAGAAGTGCTGGGAGAAAAATATGTAAATGAAGCGCTGGCAAAAGCTGACGACTTTAATCGTGATTTTCAAAAGCTTGTTACCGAATACTGTTGGGGTGGAAGTTGGGGGCGAGGCATACTAAGCAAACAACAACGCTCAATTATTAATTTGGGAATGCTTGCGGCGCTCAATCGACCGCACGAGTTTAAGCTACACTTTCAAGGGGCTATTAAAAACGGTGTAAGCATTCTAGAATTACGCGAGATATTAATTCAAATCACTATCTACTGTGGGGTGCCTGCTGCAATCGATGCTTTCCGAATTGCTAGAGAGGTTTTTAATGAAAATGGTATCGATGTATCGCAAATTGAAACCCAAAAAGCTAATTCATGAACAATTTAAAATACGGCTTTGTTGGTCTTGGCCAAATGGGGGGACCAATGGCGGAAAACATCGCTCGCAAAGGATACAATCTAAGCGTTTTCGACAAGGCAGGAACTAACGAACGAGCACCTAAAAATACATTCGCTTTTGATTCTATCAAAGAAATTGCAGGTGCTGTAGATATATTATTTCTAAGTCTACCCGATGCAAATGCATCGCTTGAAATTGTTAAAAAACTTGCGGCGACAAATAGTTGTACTACCTCATTAGTTATAGAATTGTCCACTATTGGTGTAGATGCAGCAAAAGATGCATGGCAAATTCTCAATTCTTCCAACATCACTTATATAGATGCACCAGTTTCAGGGGGGCAATCTGGTGCTAAAGCTGGAACTATTACAATCATGTGGGCTGGCCCTCGCAATATATTAGAAATTCACAAGAAAATAATGATGTCGTTTTGTAAAAATTTATTTCATGTTGGTAATAATGCTGGCCAAGGACAAGCTTTAAAAATTTTAAACAATTTTTTATCTGGCACAGCTATGGCCGCAACTTCAGAGGCTGTGGCCTTTGGACTTTCTCAAGGGTTAGATATGAAAACCCTTCTCAACGTAATCAATGTGTCAACAGGACAAAACACAGCTACAAGTGACAAGTTTCCCAACCGCATACTTACTGGTTCATTTGATGCAGGCTTCAAAACAAGTTTATTAACTAAAGACATGAAACTTTACCTAGAGAGTGCTAGAATTTCTAAAACACCAATAGATATTGCAAATGCTGTTATGGAGTTATGGAACGGATGCAATAACTCTTTACCAAACTCTGACTTCACCGAAATATACAATTTTATTTCTAGAAAAAATTAAAATTTTCTATGATTTATCCACCATGCAAACTAAACGCTTCTACTATTTATGCAATTTCTTAGCAGCGATTACGATGCCATCTTGATCAGCATATAAATAGTCACCATGATTAATTACAACACCGCCAAAAAATAGCTGCACACTTAGCTTGGCAATACCATCCTTACGGGGGCGCATAGGTGATGCGCCAATGGCTTTAACTCCAAAATCCAGATCCAAAATTTCATGCTGATCACGAATACAACCATTGCAAACTATACCTTCCCATCCTTTTTCATAAGCTTCTCTCGCTATATTACCCCCACAAAGAGCACGTCGACGAGAACCTCGGCCATCAACAACCAAAACTTTTCCCGCGCCCCCTTTGCCTAGCACATCACGTACAGATTTATTATCCTCAAATGTAGAAAATGTAACCACCTGTCCATGAAAATAATGGCGTTTGGCATAATCCTTAAATTCAATTTCACAAACTTGAACTTCTTTTTTGTGTTCATCACAAATATCTGCTGTTCGAATGATACCCATATTTAATGCCATACTTAATTCTTATCAGTTTTCAAAATAGATTTAAGTGCTTTCATCTAGTGCTGAAAAATTATAGGAAATAAAAAATTAGGGTAATAATATCATAGCCCCAGTCGTTTTACGACTTTCAATAGCTTCATGAGCCTGGTACGCATCCTGCAGTTTATATTGTTCAGTAATATTAACTTTCACAATATCATTGCGTAGCACTTCGAAAACTTCACTAGATGCCTGCTCAAGATCCTTACGTTCAGCAATGTAAGTTGCTAGGGTTGGACGTGAAATAATCAATGATTTTTTATGAAGATATTGAAGTGGAAAAGCCTTGACCTGTCCAGATGCTGTTCCAAAATTAATTCCAACACCCATCGGCGACAAGCAATCTAAAGATTGCATAAATGTATCCTTGCCAACTGAATCGTACACTACTGGAACTCCTACCCCTTTTGTTATTTTCATCACTCTGTCTACAAATTTTTCTCGCGTATAGACAATAGGATGATCACACCCATGGGCTCTAACAATTTTTGCCTTTGCATCAGTGCTGACAGTGCCAATTACATTAGCGCCCATCGCCTTAGCCCACTGGCAAATAAAAAGACCAACACCACCTGCAGCAGCATGAACTAAAATAGTCTCACCAGGCTTTACTTTATATAAACGTTTTAACAAATAATGAGCAGTCAACCCTCGCAAGAATGCCGCTGCAGCTAATTCGTCAGAAATATCATTAGGCAACTGTACCATACGAGAGGCCGGAACAACCCGTGCTTCAGCATAAGAGCCAAGAAGATTAGAATATGTAACACGAACACCAACATTTAAATCTTTCACTCCTTCTCCTATTTCCTCGACAACGCCAACGCCCTGAGAGCCCAAAATTAGAGGAAAATTAACCTTATGACCAAATTGCCCAGTACGATGATAGATATCAACGAAGTTAAAACCTATAGCAGTATGACGGATCAATATTTCGCCAACTTTCAACGGCGGTAAGTCAATTTCTTCCCATGACAGAACTTCAGGACCACCAAACTTATGAATTTGCAAGACTTTGGTCTTCAATTTATTTCACCATATATAGAAAATTGCACTTTAGGTTTTACGAACTAAGTCGAGGCTTCTCGCAAGATCCCACCCCCAGTTATCAGGCAAGCTTTGTGCTGTAAAAATCAATTCTTTCATAACGCTTTTAAGCTCTTCTTCAGAGAATTCAAATCCTCTTTTCTTTGCATACTTTATGATTTCTGCAGGAATTGGATTTTTAAGATTTGCAGAATCTACGCTATTTTTCAGCGATTCAAAGAAGCTCGCAACGTTTTCTTTACTCATTGGTTCTCCTTCTTAATATATAAATTAGTAAGTACTAGAGACTTGATTTATGACAACAATAAATACATTCCAAGAAGGTAAAATCGTAAATTCATTTTTTTAATTAATTTCTAGGATATAACAAGAGAAAATTAAAATAGTTATCCTTAATGTACATTCTGATAATCGTATGAAAATTTTTGAGCTAATTCAATTTCAGAGGAAGACATCTCTTCTTCAAAAATCTTTAAATTATTTATTGCTACTTCATCACCCTGAGAAGCAGAAATTTCCCACCACATGTATGCAAAATTCAAATCCTGTTTAGTCCCCATTCCCTCCGCATACATGAGGCCAAGATTTGCCTGAGAAGCTGCATGCCCCTGTTCGGAGGCAAGACTATACCACTTAAATGCCGCCTTAAAATCTTGTGACACACCATTCCCATTTTTATGCATTGAACCAAGGTTGTGTTGTGCGTTAGCGTTCCCTTGTTCGGCAGAAAGGGTATACCACTTGACTGCAACCTCAGGGTCTCTAGGTATTATTTTTCCACTATCATACATTACCCCAAGATTGAACTGAGCTGTAATATGCCCTTGCTCCGCTGCAAGGGTATACCATTTAATAGCTAGATTAGAATCGCTTTGAACGCCATCCCCATTTTCATACAAAACACCTAAATTAGATTGAGCATCAGCAAAACCCTGTTCTGCAGAAAGCTTGAACCAATTGAAAGCAATTATATCATTCTGTTGGACACCTTGTCCTGTCTTATACATCAATCCCAAACTAAATTGTGAAGTTGGATCACCTTCCTCAGCCAATGGTTCCCAATTTTTTAGCGCAAATTCAAAATTTCCCTTTTTGAATGCGTCTAAACCCTTCTGGAAATTAGCAATCTTTTTCTCCATCTTTCTTGGCCTATCTCTTTTTACATTCCAAAATCAATATTAATGTATAGATTTTACAGTTTATTCATTAAATAGTAGGCAGTTCCTAAAAGTTAATTTTAAAGGTCGGGCACCCAAATACTTTCAATATGATTTATTGATTATCATTCATTAAGGGCAGCAAAGATTCTACAGAACGAGTTAGTCGATTAGAAAGAGGTGACGTAGGACTTGAAAACCAATCTATCAATTCACCTTTATCATTAATTAGGTATTTATGGAAGTTCCAACGCGGCTTAGCGATTGCTCCCAACTTAGACGTCGCCCAACTGTAAAATGGGTGAGCAGATGGACCTTTGATGTGTACTTTTCTTGTCATTGGAAAATTAATATCAAAGTTTGATTTGCAAAAGTCTTTGATTTCTTTCTCTGTGCCAGGCTCTTGACTGCCAAAGTCATTAGATGGGACACCTAAAACTATTAATCCTCTTTTTTGATAACGATCCCAAAGAGTTTGCAAAGCTGCATATTGATTGGTGAAACCACAAAATGAGGCTGTGTTCACGACTAATAATATTTTACCAGAAAAGTTTGAAAGTGGCAGTTTATTTCCCTCAATAGAAGTAAACACAAAGTCATATGCAGAAACGTTTTTATCCTCAGAAGCCATTATTTTTTCTATATAGAGAAAACTTAGTAAAAACAAAACATTTAGAATTTTGAGTTTCATGGTGATTTTTTTAACTAAATCTTTCAAAAGCACTTTTAGGTTAGCTTAATAAATAACCGCTGCATCCAGGTTCTATTAATAACAAAGATCTTATATGAAAATTCTAGGATGGTACCCATAAATTTATTATTGAATATTTTACCTAACAAATAGAACTTTGGTAGTGCTAACCACAATAACACAAAACCGTCCCCTCCTGAAGAAAGTGAGCCATCTGATCCAAGTACATAAAACCGTTTTGCTGCATTTTCTATACTCAGATCATCAGGAAAGTCTTTATCTGAAGCTTTGAAAATATCAACCCAAATGATTTCTTTTGCACCTCTTTGTCGTTGGTAAAATTTAATTTCACGAGAACAAATTGGGCAATTTCCATCATAAAAAACTTTTAATTTTTTTTTCATGAAATTTATTTTGCTGGAAACAATAACCTGGACTTAAAAATAAATCATCTTTTTTAAGACATAAAATGGGCAATTAAAATATTAAGCTTATTTTTAACCTTTTTTCGTTGATTAGCAATTTCCCATAATTAATTACAAAATTTTATTATTATTGCGAATGACTTGCATTTGCATTATATTTAGTGATAATGTTTCACCTCCAGAGATTTTGAAATGTCCGTTAATATACTTACAAATCTAGCCGTTCTTGGCATTACCCATCAAAGACCACTTGCAATTGGTCAAGTCGCTTCAATTGCAAAATCTTTAGTACCCGAGCTTTGGAATCCTACCAACAGCGTTATTTTTTCTGCAGTTAGAAGAAATATACAGATTAACTATTTAAAAAAAGAAAAAACCGGAAAAAAATCCTACAATATTAAACTTACAAAAAAGGGCCATGTACAATTGCAGAACCTGTTGCTTTGCGATCCAGGAGAACTTGTGTCTCCGACAACGCAAGCAGTTGAAGCCATACAATTCTGCCTTCTAGACGCCGCTAGCCCTCCTACTGCAGAAATGGTCCTTATAAGACTGCAAAATCGGCAAAGGAAACGTCTTGAAGATTTGCAACATCGTTGCCTGAATTATCCGCACAATGGTAGATATTTGAATCTCTGGATGGGGATGGAACAACGTAGAATTGCAGCCACAGAACAAATGCTAACTATTATCTATAAAGAAGCAAAAAATTCAATTCTTACAAATAATTTTTCAAAATTAACCAACTGATCTACCACTTCTCCAATGAAGGTGTTTCCACTTGGTTTAATTAGCAAAAATTACGGGTGCAATTCAGTTGGTGTTTTAATACTAAATATAGCTACTAAAGGACAAACTTTTAAAATTAACAATTTTTATATTCTTTAAGTACACATTCTCGAGCTAAATTTTGTGCTTTATCTAATTGTACAGGAGTCATAATCTTTGCAAGAGCATCCATTAATCT
Source organism: Pseudomonadota bacterium (assembly GCA_036337015.1). Lineage (GTDB taxonomy): Bacteria > Pseudomonadota > Alphaproteobacteria > Rhodospirillales > Casp-alpha2 > Casp-alpha2. Next base: position 166,610 of record JAYZEZ010000007.1, read on the forward strand.
AGTTCCATTTTTTTTTCCATTTGATGATGCAATATTTCCCCACATGTGGGCGTATACGATATTTCTCGAAATTCCTTTACCAATTCCATAAAGAACACCAAGATTTGCCTGAGCTTTAGCATGTCCCTGCTCAGCTGCAAGTTTATACCATTTGAATGCAAATTTATAATCCTGCTTAACTCCTTCTCCCTTTCTATACTTCTGACCTAAATTATATTGAGAGCTAGCATTCCCCTGTTTTGCCGCTAGCCTATACCAATCAACGGAAGTCTTGTGTTTTTTCTTAACCCCTAGCCCCTCAGAGTACATAAAACCTAAATTACTTTGAGCAATTGCATGTCCCTGCTTAGCTGCCAATTCAAACCACTTTAAGGCGATTTTATAATTTTTTGAAACACCCAGCCCTTTCTTGTACATCGTTCCAAGATAGTTTTGAGCATCTGCATAACCTTGCTTGGCAGAAAGCCCAAACCACTTCAAAGCAGACTTATAATCCCGATCAACGCCTAGTCCACTTTTATACATGCCTCCTAGGTTGCTTTGAGCATCGGCATAACCTTGATTGGCTGCCAGTTTAAACCACTTCACTGCAACTTTATAATTCTGTGAAACGCCTAATCCTTTCTCATACATTACACCCAGATTATATTGAGCTAACTCATCTCCTTTTTCAGCAAGAGGTGTCCACTCTCTAAGAGCAGTGGCAAAATCTCCTCTTTGGGCTGAGTCAAAACCCTTCTGTAAGTTAGCAGAATTCAACGAGCTTCCTGGAAAAATAAATATTATAAATACTAATGTTAAAAAAAAGCGGAGCATATTATAAGATCACTTAGCTTAGAGACATCAAATTATTAAGAATCAATATTTTTTTGAATGGCACCTTTTCAAAAACATAACGCATCGGAAACAAAATTATAATAAATCAAGCATTATATTAAGGACTATAATAATTCTAGCTCATCCTTAATCTGCACTCCCGCGCTGACCAATAGTGGTGTCTCGATGTATCCAAACCCCCATCAATAATCCAAACCCTAGCAACAATGTTAACATTGCCGTCCCTCCGTACGAAATCAACGGCAACGGCACACCTACCACTGGTATCAGGCCCATGACCATAGCCATGTTAATAAAAACATATAAGAAAAAGGTGATCGTTACTCCCATTGCAAGAAGACAACCAAAATGTGATCTAGATCGTGATGCAATGGCAAAACCATATACCAAAATGATAATATAAAGTCCAAGTATGCTTAAACCTCCTATCAGTCCTAGCTCTTCAGATAGCATAGTAAATATAAAATCAGTTTGCATTTCAGGGAGAAAATTCAAGTGACCTTGGGTACCCTGAAGAAACCCTCGCCCTGAGAACCCACCTGATCCAAAAGCTATTTTAGACTGAATAATGTGGTAACCGGTACCCAACGGATCGGATTCCGGACTAAGAAATGTCAGCACACGGTCTTGTTGGTATTCATGTAAATTTTGCCAAACAAATGGCAACGCAGCTAAAATTAATATGCCAAGTAAAAAAAATTTCCATAATCGCACGCCTGCCACAAAGAACACTCCTATTGCGGTTGCTATTAAAATTAGTGAAGTACCAAGATCAGGTTGTTTAAAAACAAATCCCGCTGGTAATGCGACGATTAATATGGGAATTATTAAAAACATCGGACGACTTATGTCTTCTATGGCTCCGCCATGAAAGTAGCGTGCCAAAGAAACAACTATAGCTATTTTCATTAACTCCGAAGGTTGAAGAGTAAAATATCCAAAACTAATCCAACGACGAGCTCCCATGCCCATAGAGCCAAAAACATCTACAGCAATAAGTAAAATAAAAATTACTAAATAAAATAAATAGGCGTAACGCAACCAAAAACGTATATCTACTATTGCAACACCGATCATTAACAAAACGCCGATAATAAAACGTATTGCATGCTGCTTAGCCCAAGGCTCTATGTTGCCGCCTGCAGCAGAATACAACATAGCAAAGCCAATGGAAGCGATTACTGCTAATATCAGAACAAAAAACCAATGGATTTGCCAGAGCTTCTGATTAACAGTCAGATTTTGTCTTCCTAATGTATCATCAATCACGTCTTAAAAACTCTTAATTTATGAATCTGAATTACTTAAATTTTTATTCTTAGGTAGAGCTTCCTTTAGATCATTCTGGTGAACGCCAGGATGGGCAGAATTCCGCTTCTGAGCTTCAATTAGAATATCACGAGCAATAGAGGCAGCCACTGATGAAACTCCACCGTGTTCAATAATTACTGAAATTGCATATCGTGGCGAGTGTATGGGGGCGTATCCCACAAAAGCCGCATGGTCTCTCTCCCTCCATGGCAAATCCTTATTTTTGCGAACACCTTGTTCTCTTTCTGCAGCCGTAATTCGCCGCACCTGAACAGTCCCGGTTTTACCAGCCATTCGCCTTCCTATGTTACCAATTCGAGACTTAAAAGCAGTCCCTAAAGGATTTGAAGTTACAGCCTCCATGGAATTTCGCACGAGTTCAAGGTGAATAGGCGTTATGCCCAATTTTTTTCTGGGTAGAGACGAAGTTTCGAACTCAGGCATTGAGTCAAGATCGTAAACATTTGAGTTATCGTTTTTATTTTGAATTGAGTGAGTTAGTCTCGGAGTTACAGAAAATCCTCCATTAGCCAAACGCGCTGCCATTACTGCCAATTGTAAAGGCGTTGCTAATAAATAGCCTTGACCAATACCAGAAAGTACCGTTTCCCCCTTGTGCCAAGAAGCGTTTAGCGCCTTCTTTTTCCACTTTCGATTTGGAATAAGCCCTGGTTTCTCATTCGGAAGATCTATTCCTAGAACACTTCCAAATCCAAAACGCTGAGCCATTTCACCTATACGTTCAATACCTGTACGTAATGCCAATTCATAAAAATAAACATCACAGGATTGCATAATGGCATTGAAAGCATCCATCCACCCATGTCCATGACGTTTCCAACAATGAAAATTAGAGTTACCAAGCTCCATATTACCACCACAATAAATACGATTTTCAGGTCTTATGACGCCTTTTTCAAGGGCCGCCAATAATACAATCATTTTAAATGTGGATCCTGGGGCAAACTGACCACTAATGGCCTTATTAATAAGTGGAGTTCTAGGGTTTTTCTTAAGATCTCTCCATTCTTTATGGCTCAAACCCCGATTGAATGCATTCGGATCAAACGTAGGTGTCGAAATAAGAGCTAAAACGTCGCCATTAAAAATATCTAAAACTACCCCAGCTCCGCTTTCATTTCCAAATCTTTTATTAGCCATGTTCTGAAGTTCTGAATCGATAGTCAAAATCAATTCTTTTCCAGGCAAGCCGGCCTGATGTGACAATTCTCTGATAACATGACCATAAGCATTAACTTCAACTTGTGATGAGCCACCAGATCCACGCAGCTGCAACTCATAAAGCTTTTCCACTCCTGCTCTACCAATACGAAAACCTGGCAACTCAAGTAATGGGTCGCCAGTTGTCTCATTAGGAGATACTGGAGCAACATAGCCAAGAATATGTGCAGTCGCAGAACCAAACGGATAAAAACGTGTTTGACCTACATCAATATTCACACCAGGAAGATCTGATGCATTAACCTCAATCTTAGCCACCTGTTGCCAATTAAGATTTTCCTGTACCGTTACAGGGACAAAGCGACGACTTCGCCTAATATCACGCAATATGCGTTTTTTATCTCCATGACTTATTGTTATTACTTGCTTTAAAGCATCTAGTGTGCGCTCTAAATCAGGTACATCTTCAGCATTTAGAAGAATTCGATAATTGTGCTTACTTCCTGTCATTGCAATGCCAAAACGATCAACGATTTGGCCTCTAGGTGGAGGAAGCAACCGTAGATTAATCCTATTCTCCTCAGCAAGCATATGATAACGATCGGCCTCAATAACCTGTAGAAAATACATACGACCTACTAAACAAGACAAAAGGATTGATTTGCCTCCAAGTAGAATAGCTGATCTACGATTGAACATTTTTTGACGTTCAAAATCTTGTCGCATTTTAATCCATTCTCAAAAAAGCGCCTTGCCAACGCAGGAAAAACCAGGCCGCAGCTGGAAAAAAGCCCAAAGTTAAAAAATATTGTGTTACTGCATTCTGTATTTCTACAACTGTAACATTAAGTATTGAAATGATGAACCAATTCACCACCACAGCACCAGCTGAAATTAGAGCAAAACCAATCCACAAGATGAAGAAAGATTTATCCGTAAAAAATACGTTTTGCGACAGAACCGCGCCATATACCAGCAAATACACAAAGGCATTCACCCCAATAGGGGAGCCCGTTAACACATCTTGCAAAATTCCTATTAAAAAAACTGCATAAATAGGGAGTAAATTAGGACGAAAAATTGTCCAATGATATACTGAAGCCAATGGGAACAAAGGAACAAAAGTAGAGAAATCCAGTATACGCACCGGCACTACACTGATGACAACCAAAACCAGTGTCAGCAAAACAGGCGATAACTGACGTGCCAGCAAATCAATACGATGCCAGACGCTAGGCCTCATCTCTTGTTATTACCCGGACGTCCCCCTTTTGAATGTCCGATTAAAGTTCCTTGGGACAATCCTTTAAAAATACCGCCAAGCCCGTAATCCAAAAGTCGAATATATTCTAGACGATTTCTCTTGGCAAATGGTTGCACCACAAATCCTGTTTCATCAGCTTTGGTAACAACACCAACTGGCAAATTTGGAGGAATCGCGCCGCCATGCCCGGATGTAACAACTCGATCACCTATTTTCACTCTTTTGGAAGGAAGCAAATGAACAAGTTTTGGAGAATTATTATTATTACCAGCCAAAATAGCACGCAACCGATCATTTCCAACAAAAACAGGAATTCGAGAATTGATATCCGTAATTAACAAAATTCTTGCAGAATGTCGTCCCACGCTAGCTACTCTGCCAACAAGGCCCTTACCTGTCATTCCAGTTTGACCTTTATTTACTCCATCCTGATATCCAACATTAACAATTAAGCTATGAGCAAATGCCCCTCCTCTATCAGCAATAATACGTGCTGTAATAAAGCTTGGTTCTGGCCCAGGCTTAAAGTTCAGCAAAGAACGCAACCGCTTATTCTCTAATTCTAAATTGAGGGCTGCATTCTCCCATTGAAAGAGTCGAAGATTTGTTTCACGCAGTCGAATATTTTCTTCGCGCAAATGAGCCAATTCACGTATCTGAAATACACTCCTAGAAAAAGTTTCTGCAGGTTTCGATAAAGCATTTAGGATGGGAGCAAAGGCATCTGTTACTTGAACACGAAAGCTATCTACCATCTGGACATTAACTCTACCTAGAACCATTAATGAAATCGCAAACAGTAGGAGAGAAATTAAAGCAAAGCGTTGAGCCAAACCTCTAATAGGCTGAAACAGCCTTTGTGCAGATTTAGAGCCTTGCTTCACGGCACAACTCTCCTCGTTAACAATTTAATCCCCATGATATTATATTGATAAGCGATGAAAATATAAATTCTTTTTTAGTACATAGATGAAAGGACATCTCTAAGTCGTTTAATTTCTTCTAAAGCCCTACCTGTACCAAGCACTACACAGCTGAGGGGGTCATCAGCTAAAGACACTGGCAAACCAGTAGATGTACGCAAAATTGTATCCATATTGCCAAGCAAAGCCCCACCGCCAGTTAGGACAATTCCCTTATCAACTATATCTGATGCTAATTCTGGCGCCGTATGTTCTAAAGCGATCTTTACAGTCTCTATTATTGCTCCCACAGGTTCAGCTAGACTTTCAGAAATTTGACGTTCGGAAATAATAAGTTCTTTAGGCACACCATTCATCAAATCACGGCCTCTGATCTCCATGGAATTACCATCTCCACTATCAGGGGCACAAGCAGAACCAATTTCTTCTTTAGCCCTAGCAGCACTACTTTCTCCAACTAGCAAATTGTGGTTACGGCGTATGTAACCAATTATTGCTTCATCCATTTTATCACCGCCAACTCGCACAGACCTAGCATAAACAATTCCACCCAAACTCAACACCGCGACCTCTGTCGTGCCACCACCTATATCGACAACCATGGATCCAGTGGGCTCAGTTACCGGAAGCCCTGCACCAATAGCTGCAGCCATTGGCTCTTCTATCAAGAAAACCTTACGAGCACCTGCACTTTCTGCCGACTCCTGAATAGCACGTCTCTCAACTGCAGTAGACCCCGAAGGCACACAGATAATTACCAAAGGACTAGCGAAACTACGCCTATTATGAACTTTACGAATGAAATACTTAATCATTTCTTCGGCAACTTCGAAATCAGCGATAACTCCGTCTCGAAGTGGCCTAATAGCTCTAATGTTACCAGGTGTTCGGCCTAGCATCATCTTTGCCTCTTCTCCTACAGCTAAAACTTGTTTTTTCCCCTTGGCTTCAACAATAGCAACAACGGAAGGTTCGTTTAAAACGATACCCCGACCCTTCACATAAACCAAAGTATTTGCGGTGCCCAAATCTATAGCCATATCCGCAGAGAGAAAACCAAACACACTAGAAAACATTATGCTTATAACCTTTTTATTTTTTTACAATTTCTCCGATAGCACGAAAGAGGGGCAGACGCCACCCCAACACTTAAAATACTTTATAAAAAAACAAAAGCACAAAATCTCTAGGCTAAACGTGCTTCTGGTGCAGTTTTATGGCGTTTAACTAGAAGCTTATTTAGCGCATTAATATATGCCTTAACTGAGGCTACCATTGTATCGGTATCAGCCCCACGGCCATCTACAGTACGATCCTCTTCTTCAAGACGCACAGTGACTTCAGCTTGTGCGTCTGTACCCTGAGTAACAGCGTGGACCCTATAGAGTTGCAATTGTGCGGTATGCGGAAAGAGCTTTTTTATACAGTTGAATGCAGCATCAACAGGTCCATCGCCAGTCCCTCGACAAGACTTAATATTTCCATCAATTTCAAGATCCAATTCTGCCTCCGGTGGTCGGTGTTTTGTCCCACAAAGGATTTCTAGAGATATCAAGCTAATATAATTATTGGTCCGAATAACTTCATCATCAACCAGTGCTATAAGATCCTCATCAAAAACGTCTTTTTTCATATCTGCAAGCTTCTTAAACCGCTTAAAAGCATCTTGGATGGCATTATCACCAAGATCATAACCCAAACCCTTTAATCTATCCGCGAAGGCATGGCGACCAGAATGCTTTCCTAGAACCATCTTAGAAGTTGATAATCCAACCGATTCCGGCGTCATTATCTCATAGGTCCCTGAATACTTAAGCATTCCATCCTGATGAATTCCGGCCTCATGAGCGAAGGCATTAGCTCCAACAATTGCTTTGTTAGGCTGCACCGTAAAACCTGTTACACCGGACACTAACCTTGAGGCCTTCATAATTTCCTCTGTTTTTATTCCGGTAACAAAAGGTAGAGTATCGGGACGCGTTTTCAACGACATCACCACTTCTTCTAAAGCCGCATTGCCAGCTCTTTCACCTAGACCATTAATTGTACATTCAACCTGCCTAGCACCAGCGCTTACAGCGGCTAAAGAATTAGCAACCCCAAGTCCTAAATCATTATGACAATGAACTGATATCACCACCTTATCTATATTAGGGACTCTATTCCGCAACATTTCAATTAATGCTGCATATTCTTCAGGTACTGTATAGCCAACAGTATCAGGAATATTGACTGTTTTTGCTCCAGCATTTATAGCAGCTTCAACGCAACGACATAAAAAATCATGTTCTGTACGTGTTGCATCTTCAGCAGACCATTCAACGTCATCCACAAAAGATCGTGCTCGCGCTACGCTTTCACTAACACTTGATAGCACTTCTTCAGGGGCCATCTGTAACTTATATTTCATATGCAACGGACTAGTAGCAATAAATGTATGAATACGTTGTCTTTCTGCAGGCTTAATTGCATCCGCACAACGTTCAATATCAATCCGTGTGGCACGAGCGAGTCCACAAATAGTTGAAGTCTTAACAACCTTCGCAACTTCGAAAACTGCTTCAAAATCACCCTCAGATGCGATTGGAAAGCCAGCCTCTATAACATCCACACCCATACCTTCAAGAACTTCGGCAATTCGCAACTTCTCATCCAAGTTCATAGAAGCCCCAGGCGATTGCTCTCCATCACGCATTGTAGTATCAAAAATCAAAATTCGTTCTTTTGGTGTATCATCACTCATGGGGTTATACTTTCCTCAACTTATTGTTCTCACTAAACAAGAACGCTATCCTCTGAACGGCGATTTATCCCATAACGTCATGCGTTGGGTGTTCAGAGGCACCTAAGTCGAAAACCTCTAGCCAAGACAAGTAAAAGGTCAAGAAAAAGCTCACGCACACATAAGCAAGCCAAATAGAAATTACGTTGGCCAGAGAAAAAGGAAGTTGCTGATATATATGCGTTCAAAACAATCATTAACCTTAACCTAGTGTAATTTCCTCATAACACAAATACTTGTAAATACTAAAGAAAAAAAACAAATTATAGCGAGTTAAGGTACTTAAAATATTATAGGACAACTTAAGATTAGCTATAGATTTTAATAATTAATTCTTTGCTTTAGAAAAAAGTTAACAACAAATCTGTTTGCACTCAGTTCTATTCAATGCCCTTACAATGAAAGTTGATTAGTTTTTAGATTTATCTACAAGAGCATTCTCAGCAATCCATGGCATCATTGCTCTCAATCTCGTACCAACTTCTTCTATTCCATGCTCCGCTGCTATTCTCCTTTGAGCCTTAAAACTAGGTTGACCAGCAGAGCATTCGTTCATCCAATCCTTAACAAAACGACCAGATTGGATATCATCTAGCACTTCCTTCATGCGAGCTTTTGTAGCTTCGTCAACTACACGGGGACCAGAAACATAATCACCGTATTCTGCTGTGTTAGAGATAGAATAGCGCATATTAGCAATTCCTCCTTCGTAGATTAAGTCTACGATCAACTTTACCTCATGCACACATTCAAAATAAGCCATTTCTGGTGCGTATCCAGCTTCCACAAGTGTTTCAAATCCGTTCTTAATTAATGATGTAAGTCCACCACAAAGAACAGATTGCTCTCCAAATAAATCTGTTTCGCATTCTTCTCTAAAAGTGGTTCCAATAATTCCAGCACGACCGCCACCAATTGCTGAAGCATAAGCAAGTCCTATTTCATGGGCGTTCCCAGTAGCATCTTGGTGAACAGCTAAAAGCATTGGAACACCAGCACCACGCACATACTCAGAACGTACTGTGTGGCCAGGCCCCTTGGGTGCAACCATAAAAATATCCAAATCTTCACGTGGCTCTATCAATCGAAAGTGGACTGAAAGTCCGTGAGCAAAAGCTAAAGCAGCACCTTTTTTTAAATTATCCTTAAGATGATCATTGTACAACGCTGCCTGTCCTTCGTCCGGACTAAGCACCATCACCACATCAGCCCACTGAGCAGCTTCAGCTGAAGTCATTACCTTCAACTTCTCATCCTTGGCCTTTTTTATTGATAAAGAGTTTTTACGGAGAGCCACACAAACATCACCAACTCCGCTATCTCTTAGGTTCAATGCGTGTGCATGACCTTGACTACCATACCCGATTACAGCAATCTTTTTTTTCTTTATCAGACTAACATCAGCATCTCTATCATAATAAACCTGCATTGTACTCCCTCTCATTCCAATTCCTTAATTAAAAAACTCTTATAGCGCTTCTATCCCACGAGCAATCGCAACTACGCCCGTTCTGGAGACATCTACCAATCCCAAAGGCCTCATAAGTTCGATGAAAGCATTTAACTTCTCAGTGTCTCCTACAATCTCAAAAATAAATGATTCATTAGTACTATCTAATACTCGCGCTCGAAAGATATCGGCGATCCTAAGCGACTCAACCCTTTTTTCACCACTACCAACAACTTTTATAAGCGCCAGCTCTCTTTCAACTGATGGTCCATCTATTGTTAGATCAACAACCTTATGCACCGGCACCAAACGACATAACTGCGCCTTAATCTGCTCGATGATCATTGGAGTGCCATTGGTTACTATGGTAATTCGTGATTGTTGACGACGTGCACGGACTTCTGCAACAGTCAAACTCTCAATATTGTATCCCCGGCCAGAAAACAAGCCAATTACACGAGCTAAAACGCCTGGCTCATTATCTACCAAGACTGAAATGGTATGTTTATTTTCAATTTCTTCAGTAGACATTTCAATTAAATTCCTAAATAAATCTAGCGATCAACTCGCCAACATAATTAATAAAGTGACAGTTAAGAATTAGACAAGCACCATACCGTCCTCGGAAATAGGTCTTTGAGAATTGTCTTCAGGACCCAATAGCATATGATTGTGGGCAGCTCCTGATGGAATCATTGGATAGCAACTTTCCATTTTTTCAACATGCACATCAGCGATTACCGCCTTATTTACTTTAATCATTTCCTCAATCATAGCATCTAAGTCACTAGCCTTATCTACACGCATACCCACAGCACCAAAACTTTCTGCCAATTTTTTAAAATCAGGCAAGCTTTCCATATAACTTTCAGCATAGCGACCACCATGTAGAAGCTCCTGCCACTGGCGAACCATCCCCATATATTCGTTGTTAAGAATAAAAATTTTTACTGGAAGTTGGTATTGGGCAATAGTAGACATCTCTTGAATATTCATCAAAATAGATGCCTCACCAGCAATGTCGATAACAAGTGCTTTAGGGTGTGCTACTTGAGTACCCAACGCAGCCGGCAAACCATAACCCATCGTTCCTAAACCACCTGATGTCATCCATCGATTTGGCTTCTCAAAACCATAAAACTGAGCAGCCCACATTTGGTGCTGACCAACTTCAGTTGTGATATAAACATCATCATTATTTTTCGTTGCTTCATACAAACGTTGGATTGCAAACTGAGGTTTAATAACTTCGCCTCTCTGAGAAAATTTAAGACAATCTTGGGCACGCCACTCATCGATCTGCTTCCACCAAGTCTTAAGTGCCTTCTGGTTAGGCTTTGTATTAGAACTTTTCCAATTTTTTAACATCTCTTCCAACACGTTTGCCACATCACCAATGATAGGCAAATCAACGGCTACATTCTTATTAATGGAGGAAGGATCAATATCAATATGGATCTTCTTTGAATTAGGGGAAAACTCACTAATTAAACCAGTTATACGATCATCAAAGCGCGCGCCCACACAAACCATAACGTCACAATCATGCATTGCCATATTAGCTTCATAGGTTCCATGCATACCTAACATGCCTAAAAACTGCGGATCTGAAGCTGGATAGGCACCTAGCCCCATTAAAGTAAGAGTACAAGGGTAACCAGAAATACGTACTAATTCTGCTAACAACTTTGATGCTTTTGGCCCAGAATTTATGACGCCTCCACCACAATAGAAAATTGGCTTTTTAGCTCCAATTAAAAGCTTAACCGCTTGTTTAATATCAGATGCATCACCCTTCATTTGGGGGATATAAGTTTTGTGCTCATTTTTTTCTGGTGGTGAATATGAACCAATAGCCATAGCCACGTCTTTAGGCAAATCTATTACAACTGGACCAGGCCTACCCGAACGTGCAACATGAAAAGCCTCATGTACAATACGAGCTAAATCATCAACATTTTTTACCAAATAATTGTGCTTAGTACAGGGGCGAGTTATACCCGTTGTATCACATTCTTGAAAAGCATCATTTCCAATTAAATGTGTTGGAACTTGCCCAGTTATACATACCAAAGGTATTGAATCCATCATAGCATCGGTCAAGCCTGTAACTGCATTAGTAGCACCTGGACCAGATGTCACCAGTGCCACGCCAACTTTTCCAGTAGATCTGGCATAACCCTCAGCTGCATGCAATGCGCCACCCTCTTGGCGAACTAAAATATGGCTAATGCTATTCTGCTGAAGTAACGCGTCATACAAAGGCAATACTGCACCACCAGGGTAACCAAAGATTTTTGTCACTTCCTGATCTGTGAGAGCCATTACAAGGATTTCGGATCCTGTCAGTTTACCGTTTTGTTCTTTTTCCATCTTTTTCGACCTTTTAATTTGTCAGATTAATATTTCAATACAGTAAGAAAATCTGAAGAATGACAATTTTAAAATACAAACAAAAAATTAATCAGGCGCGGAAACCTAATGGCTTGCTGATACTTGGTCAACCGTCTAACGTAATATAATTACTTTAATTAAACAATTAATATTCATTTATTACGTAAATATAAAAAAAAACTAAATTATTCGTAATTTTAAGCCCAGAAAATTTACTCAAACGTTAATTACTATTTGACCATAAGAAGAAAATACGGCATTTTTTTTATAATTGGACTTCCCAGTATATCTAATTTTATTATTTTAAAGCATATGAAAAAAGCTTCCTCAATTTCAAAGTCAAAACTTTTAGAAAATTTTCAACCCGTTCGAAGTGTTCGTTTATATGAAACTATCATTGAACAAATTTCTATTTTAATACAGGAAGGGCATCTCGGAGTTGGCGACCGATTCCCCACCGAACGATCACTACAAGACAAATGGAAAGTCAGCAGACCAATCCTTCGCGAAGCTTTTCGCGCGCTAGAGATGCAAGGCATAGTAGAGTCCAAACCGGGAGGTGGTCGTTTCTTACGAGCAAACCACATTCCTCAAGCAAAAGAGTTCCGCAACTTACGTCTCAAACCAAACCGACTAACCTTAATTAACACTCTGCAAGCTCGAGAAGGAGCTGAAGTCATGGCTGCTAAACTTGCAGCAAGCAATGCGTCACGCGCACAACTAGCAGCAATTGGACGACCTCTGAGGATGCTTGATACAATGTCTCCGGTTACTTACAACCGTAGCGACGTCAATCGTGATTTTCATACTGCTATTGCCAGAGCATCTGGAAATCCAGTTTTAGAGAAGATCATCTTAAGTCTACTTCACCGTTTTCACGAGGCTGGATTTAAAGATTTACCCAAACAAAGCGATTGGACCGGAGTGGTTTCAAACCATCAGCCGATATACGACGCAATTGCTGCTGGCAACCCAAAGGCAGCAGGAGCTGCAATGACTTCACATTTCCAAAGTTTATATAAAAGACTCAAATAATGAAATCTGCTACGGCCCTTACAACCTCACCCCTTTGATTGGGATCGTAAAATCCCTCCACAACATAATCAGATTTAACTTGATTTCGCAACCAGGTTAACTGTCGCTTGGCAAGATTGCGTGTAGATTGCTTGGCTGCTAAAGTTGCATTCTCAAGAGTAGTTTTACCTGCTATATAATTTGCGATTTCAGATACACCAACCGCCTTCATTGCTGGTAGCGACGGATCAAGCCCAAGAGCAAGAAGATTTTCGACTTCTGCTACTGCTCCCTCTTTTAACATTGCATCAAAACGCTTTTCACAAGCAAGATATAAAGCCTTACGATCTGGTAGAAAACTAATGATAAAAAAACGTGCCGCAAGGCCAGACCCTTTGATTTGCTTTGCCTGCCAAACATCAAGCGTCATACCTGTAGCCAAAACTACTGCCATTGCTCGCGTTAGACGCTGGCTATCACTAACATGCAAAACCGAAGCAGCCCGGGGATCAACACGAGCCAATTCTTCTACAAAAGACTTTCCTCCTAATTTGGTATATAATGTCCTAACGAATTTATTTATTTTGTTGGGAATTTCTGGAACTGTCGCCAGTCCATAACGTAAGGATTTTAAATACATGCCGGTGCCACCCACAACAATTGCCAAGCGTTCAGCCCCCCAGGCGTCCTTTATTTCATCTATCGCTAGATCAAGCCAACGACCAACGGAACACCGATCCTCTGCGGCAAACTCACCAAATAAACGGTGGGGAACAAGAGCCTCTTCTTTGGAGCTTGGCCTTGCTGTAAGAATTCGGAGTTCTTTATATACTTGCATACTGTCAGCATTTATAACATTGCCTCCAAATGACTGCGCCAAATCTATTGCTAAAGATGATTTACCACTAGCAGTGGGCCCAGTTATGATGATAATGGGGTTCAATTCAGACAAGTTTTATAAACCCTTCAATTTCTAGCTTATGGTCTTGTCACTCTGAATTATATACCTAAAAATTATGTCTTGACCATCGTTGCACCCAAACAACGCAAGTTAAATGAAACTTCGATTGCAGAAGTAGTTAATGTTTTAGAGAGTTACAACCTAAATCCCACGCCCCCCAATTGGCTTTCAGAAGAAGAAGCTTGTGACATTTATTTTTCCATACAACCACGCAAAAAAACGATTAATGACATTTCGTCAATATTGAACAAAAAAAAATTCGATTTTTATACACAAAAAAATAAACTCCGTAGAAAAAAAATTCTCATAGCAGATATGGATTCAACAATTATAACATCAGAAACAATTGATGAACTTGCAAGCTTAGTTGGACGAGAACCCGAGATTAAATCCATAACCAAACGTGCAATGAAAGGCGAACTCGATTTTCAAGAAACTATTCATGGACGAGTTTCTTTGCTCGCAGGACTAAAGGTATCTTTTTTTAAAAAGGTTCTTGCCAATATAAAATTAAACCATGGTGCCGAGACCTTAGTACACACTATGGCAGCTAATGGTGCATTAACTGTATTGGTATCAGGAGGGTTCGAGTTCTTTTCAGAGGCAATAGCAAAACAAGTTGGATTTGATCAACATTTCGCAAACCGACTAGAAATCAAAGACGGTAGATTAACAGGAAATATATTAAATCCGATCTTAGGTCCTGATGCTAAACGAGATATTTTAATGTCTTTATCCTCTAAATTTAAAATAGATTTTCAAAAATCCCTTGCAATTGGTGACGGAGCTAACGACATACCAATGATTAAAGCAGCTGGACTTGGAATCGCTTATCGTGGCAAACCTGTTACCAGAAATGCCGCACTAGATCGATCAAAATCAGTTTTTTCGGGGACTTGTATCGACCACGCTGACCTAACAGCAGCTTTATTCTTTCAAGGATATAACAAATATGAATTTATAAGATAAATCTTTTTTATAGGTATGATTTACCTTATATCAAGTTTAATAGCGACATGATTCACCCTTCCTTGACCCTCTATAAGCAATAAAACATTCTTACGCCCAGATTTTTTTACTTTGGCCAATATCGATTCCAACACTTCTATGCTGTAAACTTGCTGTTGACCAGCTTCAACGATTAGATCACCAGATCTAATCCCTTTTTCTTCAGCGGGACCACCTTTGATAATTTCTATAACAACAAGACCTTTTGCATCTTTTTCAAGTGAAAATTTTTCCCTTAAATCATTACTTAAGACAGAAAGCTTCAAACCTAATTCTTTAATAATACGAGCCTTGCTCCTTTTAGAGGAATTGCCCCCTCTTTCAGAAACTTTAGTATTCTTCTCATCCAACTCCTCAATCACAGCACTTAAACTTAAACTTTTATTATTACGCCATAGTTTAATTGGCACAGATTTTCCAACTGTTGTATCTGCAACAATTCGCGGAAGGCTTCGCATCTTATCAACTTTTTTGTTGTTAAATTCTATGATAATATCTCCAGAGCGAATTTTTGCCTTTTCCGCAGGGCTGCCTGAGATAACATTGGCTACTAAAGCACCTGCCACTTCTTTTAGACCCAAAGCTTCAGCAATCTCTTCAGTCACTGCCTGAATATGTACGCCAAGCCAACCACGACGCACTTGCCCATACTTAATCAATTGCCGTATCACAGGCTCAGCCACTCTTGATGGGATTGCAAAGCCGATTCCAACGCTTCCTCCAGAAGGTGAAAAAATAGCCGTGTTAATACCAATAACACTTCCTTTTAAATTGAACATTGGACCACCTGAATTGCCTCTATTAATCGAAGCATCAGTTTGGAGGAAATCATCATAGGGACCCGAATTAATATCTCTACCACGAGCTGAAATTATTCCCGCAGTAACTGTGCCACCTAGTCCAAATGGATTACCGATAGCCATCACCCAGTCACCAACTCGAGAATTATCAGAGTTGCCAAATTTTACACTGACAAGTTTTTTCTTCGGTTTTATTTTGAGCACAGCAAGATCTGTTTTTTGATCCCGCCCTACCAGTTCTGCCTT
The DNA here is from genome assembly GCA_036337015.1 of Pseudomonadota bacterium. GTDB lineage: Bacteria > Pseudomonadota > Alphaproteobacteria > Rhodospirillales > Casp-alpha2 > Casp-alpha2. Next base: position 182,782 of record JAYZEZ010000007.1, read on the forward strand.
AATACGGGCATTATCATGTAAAACAACGGTTATTTCATCAGCGTCTTGAATAACATGGTTGTTTGTAACAACGTATTTTCCATCTCCAATTATGAAGCCAGAACCAAGTGACGTCGCTTTCCGAGAACGGTTTTCTGGTTGGTTCCGATCAAAAAATTCTTTAAACAAATCTTCAAACGGTGTTCCCGGTGGCAATTTCGGCAATTCCATTCCACTGCGGCCTTCAATTACTTGGGTAGTTGAAATATTAACAACGGATGGCAAAAGTTTTTTTGCTAAATCAGCAAAACTTTCAGGAGCCGATTTGGCATTAGAAACCGTTGGCACAGATAAAAATGCCAGCATCAAAAGAACTATAAAATAGGGGGCAATAGAACCCTTGTTAAAAATAGAGGATGCTGAAAACGCCATATATTTTTCCTTTTGAAAGCAAGCTAATATAAATCTATGAGATTTCATTCAAAACACGATCAACTTAAGACTAACCATAAAATCAAGACACCTGTAAAAGCAGTTGATATACCTACCAATTTAATAGAATCAATAGGCATAACCATAATTCTTTCCATCGCCCTCTTTAATGAGCCTGGAAACAAGGAAAAAAGTATTCCCTCAATAGCCAACACTAGTCCAAAAGCTGCTAGAACTATCGTAACTGTTTCATTCACTTTTCCACAACCAATAAGGAAATTTTTATTTTTTGTTGGTGCCAAAAAATCTAAAAAACTCTGAGTCTGGGCTTAACACCATAGTTGTACCTTCACTCAAAGCTTCACCATATGCTTCCATCGAACGGTAAAAATCGAAGAATTTTGGATCTTGACCAAAAGCAAGTCCCAAAATTCGATTACGTTCTCCTTCACCTTCACCACGTAAAATTTCAGATTTTCTTTGCGCCTCAGCAAGAATAATAGTTCGCTCCTTATCAGCAAGGGCTTGTATCTTTAATTTCTGCTCTTCGCCCTCTGCTCTCAATTGCGAAGAATAAGCCACACGATCAGACCGCATCCGGTTATAGACTGATTGAGCTGTCTCATCCGGAAGATCAGTTCGCCCTATACGAACATCAACCACTTCAGTGCCAAATTCAGATGCCTGCGCCATCATTTGTTTGCTGATAATATCCATCACTATTGCACGTTTTTCTGTTAACATATCTGCCAAATGAATTTTACCAATCTCAGCGCGGATTGCTGCATTTAATCTATTACCAAAAACTTGACGAAAATTTGCGTCTGAACCGGCACGCTTTCTAAATTCCAAAGCATCTATAATACGATAACGAGCAAAGGCATCTACATTAATACGCTTCTGATCAGACAAAATGACCTCTTGAACCGGTGGATCAAGATCAAGTATGCGTCTATCATAATATTCAACATTCTGTACAAATGGAATTTTAAAATCTAACCCCGGAGAACGAACCAAACGTACAGGACTACCAAACTGAAGTACCAGCGCTTGTTGTGTCTGATGCACGGTAAATAAACCACTAAATGCAGTAATACTGGTTATAACAAATAAGGCACCAAGGATAGTTAAAAGGGTTTTACTCATTTCTTATCTCCAACTTGGCGTTTCTGAAGTTCTGGAAGCGGTAAATACGGTACAACTCCAGAACCGCCTTTTCCTTTGTCAACAATGACTTTCTCGGCATCTTTTAAGACCTGCTGCATGCGCTCTAAAAATAAACGCCGAGTAGTTACATCCTTCGCTATTTTGTAGGTATCATATACTGAAAGAAATCTCTTGGCCTCACCATCCGCTTCCTTAGTAACCTTTTCCTTATACGCCATCGCCGCCTGTATTAAAGTCTGAGCCTTACCCTTAGCCTTGGGGACTATATCATTTTTATATGCTGTAGCTTCATTAATTGATCGCTCTTGGTCTTGTCGTGCACGCTGCACATCATGAAATGCATCGATTACTTCAGATGGAGGGTCAGCTTTTTGCAATTGAATTTCCGCAATGGACACACCTGCCCCATAATCATCTAGAATCTTCTGCAAAAGTACACGCGATTGTTGCTGCACTTGCTGTCTCTTTCCCGTAGTAGCATCTTCAAGAGCTGTTTGCCCAATAATTTCTCTCATTGCACTTTCAGCAGCAATCTTAATTGTACCTTCCGGATCGCGAATATTAAAAAGAAAATCAGCAGCATTTTTTATTCGCCACTGGACAACAAAATCAATATCAATGATATTTTGATCTCCTGTAAGCATTAGGCTTTCTTGCGGAAGATCTCTCCCACCAGTACCGCGACCACGACGCGTCTGCGATATTTCACGAAATCCAACTGTGACTGTGTTGGTACGTTCAACATTCGGCTTTAACACTTCACCAATAGGTCCAGGAAACCAGTAATTTAAGCCAGGTGTAGTATGCTTAACAAATTTGCCAAATAACAACTCGACTCCTTGCTCGCCAGGCTGGACTCGATAAAAACCACTGCTAGCCCACAAAGCAATAACAGCTAATACGATGAGAAAAATACCTCTTGGACCACCTGCTCCACCAGGAAGAAAACGTTTAAAATTATCTTGGCTTCGGCGTAACATTTCTTCAATATCAGGCGGCATCGGAGCACCTCCATCTCCTCCGCTTCCACCACCGCCCCAAGGGCCTCGGCCACCACCTTCTGTATTCCACGCCATTATAATTTTCCCTATTCTAAAACAAAAAAATAAGAAGAAACCTTGTAAAATTAATTTCCTGCTTTACTTCCTATATTGTAAGAAGGCTTCTGACAAGGTAGCCCCAACACAGAAAGACCAATTTAGTGTCTTGATACTACTTAATTTTGTTCATGTTACGGAGATTTCAAGTATGGCTGGTATCACAAATAAAGAAATTCTTGAAGCACTTGCAAAAATAACAGAACCAGAAACTGGGAAAGATATAGTTAGCGCAGGGATGATTCAAGGATTACAAACCAAGGATGGGCACGTTGCTTTTGCAATTGAAGTCGATCCTGCTAAAGGTGCTGAATTAGAGCCAATGAGAAAACTAGCAGAAGAAATAGTATACGATTTAAAAGGCGTAATTTCAGCTACTGTAGTTTTAACGGCCGAACGATCTGCAAACTCGGCTCCTTCTGGACCCGCCCCCGGAGAGCCAGGCGGCCCTGTGCCAAAGATGGGGACTCCAGAACTTCTCCCAGGCGTAGCTTCAATTGTTGCTGTAGCCAGTGGGAAAGGTGGGGTGGGAAAATCTACGACTTCTGTAAATATAGCATTAGGCTTAGCTGCAGCTGGCCGTAAAGTTGGTCTCCTTGATGCGGACATTTATGGGCCATCAATGCCTCGCATGATGGGAATCACAGGACAGCCAAACTCAAGTGATGGAAAAAATCTAGATGCACTTGAGAACTTTGGTATCAAAGTAATGTCTATGGGTTTTTTAGTTGAAGAAGATACTCCCATGATCTGGAGAGGTCCAATGGTTCAATCTGCTTTAGAGCAAATGTTAAGGGATGTTAACTGGGGTGAACTTGATGCTTTAATCATAGATATGCCTCCAGGAACTGGGGATGCTCAACTAACCATGGCTCAAAAGGTTCCTCTTACAGGCGCTATAATTGTATCCACTCCACAAGATATAGCTCTCCTTGATGCCCGAAGAGGACTAAACATGTTTAGAAAAGTTGATGTACCAGTCCTCGGGCTAATAGAAAATATGAGTTACTTTATTTGTCCTAATTGCGGAGAACGTTCAGATATATTTAGCCATGGCGGAGCGAAATCTGAGGCTGAGCGACTAGGAATGGACTTTCTCGGTGAAATTCCTCTACATATTAGAATCCGAGAAACCTCTGATGGAGGCAATCCAATTGTTGTTTCCGAACCAAATAGCGAGCAAGCTCAGGCATACTGCAGTATTGCAAATATGGTTTGGGAGGGTATTGAGCGAACACTTGGGGCTCAAGCACAAGCAGCACCAAAAATCGTAGTCGAATAATTTAAAATAATTTTTAAAATTTATTTTTTTCGATCTAGTACAATAAAACTGTATGCTGGACCTTTGATGCTTTCAGGCTCGCGGTCTTGTCTATCTATTTCCATCCATTCGCTCCAATTAATTTTGGGGAAATGTGCATCGCCTATTGGCTCAGCTTGAATTTCTGTAAGATATATACGATCTACCCTACCCAAGGCTTGGGTATAAATCTCAGCCCCTCCTATTACAAATATCTCTTGAACTAAGTTGTCTTGGCCCCACAACTCTTCAAAAGCAATAGCCTGCTTCAAAGCTTCGTCAAAGTCGTATGCTTTCTCAATATCATTTGCTAAAAACTTTTTATTCCTTGTAACTACAATATTAGTACGTCCTACTAGGGCGCCTCCAATTGATTCAAAAGTTTTTCGCCCCATGATGATAGGGTGACCCATTGTTACCGTCTTAAAAAGTCTCAAGTCTTCAGAAATGTTCCACGGCAAACCTCCATTAATGCCAATGGTACGGTTTTTAGCCATAGCAACAATTAGTGAAATTCGCATCAAAATTAACCTTCTAACTCAAACCGCTATTGGAGCAGAAATATGTTGATGGGCTTCATAATCTTCTAAGAAAAAATCGTTGTAATTAAATGCAAAAATATCAGAGATATCTGGATTAAGCCGCATAACTGGTAACTTCAATGGCCTGCGTTTCAATTGAAGGTCACATTGCTCAAAGTGATTAGAATAAATATGTGCGTCACCCAAAGTGTGTACGAAATCTCCCAACCTCAAGCCGGTTACCTGAGCTACCATTTGTGTTAAAAGGGCATATGAAGCAATATTAAAAGGTACGCCTAGAAAGACGTCCGCGCTCCTTTGGTAGAGTTGACACGACAATTCTCCTTCAATTACATAGAATTGAAATAAACAATGACAAGGCGGCAAAGCCATTTCCTCAATATTTGCCACGTTCCAAGCGCTTACAATATGTCGACGTGAGTTAGGATTACTTTTAAGGGCTTCAATTACGTTCGCGATTTGGTCAACACAACCACCTCCTGGAGTTGGCCAGGAACGCCACTGATAACCATAAACAGGCCCTAGCTCTCCCTCATCGTTAGCCCATTCATTCCATATATTTACCCCCAAATCTTTTAACGTTTTAACGTTCGTATCACCAGATAAGAACCACAATAACTCATGAATTATTGATTTAAGATGTAATTTTTTTGTAGTGAGTAAGGGAAATCCCGCTTTTAAATTAAAACGCATTTGATATCCAAATATACTCTGAGTACCAATTCCGGTTCGATCTTCTTTGAAGATTCCGTTTGTACGAATGTGACTGAGGAGGTCAAGATATTGTTGCATGAAATACTCTTTAAGCCATTAATATTTTTAGTTTATAGAATCACTAGTTTTACCCCACTCCGACCTTCACGCCAAGTTTCACAATGAATCAGAATTTCTATACACTTGCTATATCCCTCTTTTCAAAACTATAATAAAGTTGCTGGCTTGCCAGATATGGCGATAAACGCCTGACGGAATAAGCGTTGCGGACCCGGGGGCGGTACCCGGCGCCTCCACCAATTCTTTCTTAATGACGACTGCTGTCAAGTTAGGTGAGAAAGAAATCGCGGGGGCGAAATAGGATCGACGTGCGTAATAAAGGTCAGGTTTTTGCTCGGTGAGGAACCACCGTTATCGGTCCAAAAGCAATAGTTGCTAATGATAACTATGCTCCGGCTCGTCTCGCCGCTTAATGCGGTCGGATGATCCGAACACTTTAAGTCCTTGAACCTTAGCAGTTTGGGGCGGGGTTCGGGAGGCGCCTGGCAACAGAAGCCTCCCACTTAATTTTCAAGAAGATTGCAAAAATACTGCTTTTAAACTTTAAAGCTAGGCTGCAAAGAGCTAGAGATAAGTCATGGAGACTGACCCGCTAACATATGACGCTTGGATTGAAGAGGCATTACGCAGTGTAATTCGTCGATCGCTAACTTATGCTTCTGAAAATGGATTGCCAGGCGATCATCATTTTTATCTAACCTTTCGCACTGACAATGAAGAAAAAGGCGTAGAAATATCATCATCTTTAAGGGCTAAGCATCCAAAAGAGATGACTATCGTAATTCAACATCAATTTGATGAAATGATTGTCAATGAAGATGCCGTTTGGATAACACTTCAATTCAACGGAAAACCAGAAAGACTGAGGATTCCTTTTAGTGCCCTGATTTCCTTTGCCGACCCATCAGTAAATTTTGGACTGCAATTAAGCATTGCAAACGAAGGAGAAGATGAAGGGGAAAAGTCATTAGAAAAACAAGAAAAAATCACAAAGATTGACGATAAATTAGAAAATGATAATAGAGATACAAAGTCCTTAGGGAAAGTTATAGCCTTAGATGCTTTTCGCAAAAATGACCAATAGTTTATATAATAAAATATGAGTGAATTTACCCACCACGAAATGTTTTCATTAAGTGAGGCAAAAACTCCTTGGCGAAAACTAACTGAAGAATACGTTAAGACCGTAAATTTCGAGGATCAAACCCTTCTGAAAGTTGAGCCTCAAGCACTTACTCTTCTTGCAGAGGAAGCTTTTAAAGATATTTCTCACTTGCTAAGACCAGAGCATCTAGCCCAACTAGCCAAAATCCTTGATGATCCTGAGGCCTCTGAAAATGACCGTTTTGTAGCACTGGACTTATTAAAAAACGCCAACATTTCAGCCGGTGGAATTTTGCCTATGTGTCAAGATACAGGCACTGCTATCATTTTAGGAAAAAAAGGTGCAAACGTATGGACTGATGGTCATGACGAATCTGCCCTTTCAAATGGAATTTTCCAGACTTTCACCAAAAGAAATTTACGCTATAGCCAGGTAGCGCCATTAGACCTATTCAATGAAACTAATACAGGCAATAATTTGCCAGCACAGATCGAAATTTATGCTGAAGATGGCGATACCTATAATTTTTTATTTATAGCTAAAGGCGGAGGGTCTGCTAATAAAACTTTTTTATTCCAAGAGACTAAGGCTTTGCTCAACCCAAAAAGCCTAACCAAATTCTTAGATGAAAAAATTAGAACACTGGGAACTGCAGCTTGCCCTCCATACCACTTAGCAATTGTAATAGGCGGGACTTCAGCGGAATTAACGTTAAAAACAGTTAAGCTTGCTAGTTGCAAGTACCTCGATACCCTACCAACGAAAGGCAACAAGTTTGGTCAAGCTTTTCGCGACTTAGATTGGGAGAATAAGATTCATCAACTAACCCAGTCACTCGGTATCGGCGCTCAATTTGGTGGAAAATATTTTTGTCATGACGTTCGTGTGATCCGCTTACCTAGACATGGCGCAAGTTGCCCAGTTGGTATCGGAGTCTCCTGTTCTGCAGACCGGCAAGTATTAGGTAAAATCACCACAGAAGGTGTTTTTATAGAACAACTAGAGACTGACCCATCACAATATCTTCCAGATGTTACAGATCAACATCTAAATAGTGATGTTTATTCTATCGACCTCAATAAACCTATGGCTGAAATCTTAAAAGAGTTATCTAAATATCCAGTAAGAACCAGGCTAAGTCTTTCTGGATCCCTTATAGTTGCAAGAGATATTGCACATGCTAAACTTAAGGAACGGCTAGATAATGGTGGGAATTTACCAGATTATTTTAAAAATTTTGGCATTTATTACGCGGGACCTGCTAAGACACCACATGGTATGGCATCAGGATCCTTTGGCCCAACCACAGCTGGGCGAATGGATTCATATGTGGATCAATTTCAAGCCGCGGGTGGATCAAAGATTATGCTTGCCAAGGGAAATCGGTCAAAAGAAGTAACAAACGCTTGCAAAAAATATGGTGGCTTTTATCTCGGTTCTGTAGGTGGCCCAGCAGCACGTTTGGCGCAAGACTGTATCACTAGTATTAAGTTGGTTGAATACGAAGAATTAGGAATGGAGGCAATTTGGCAAATAGAAGTTAAGGATTTCCCAGCATTTATTATTGTCGACAACAAAGGCAATGATTTTTTTTCCGAATTTACTGTCCCATAAAACTTTGGATAAAAATTGCCACTCCAACACCTCATAAATGGGCCTGAGAATGCGTCAATTTGTCTAGCACTTGCTCATGGTGCAGGAGCACCTATGGATTCAAATTTTATGAATAAATTTGCTGAAAACATAGGTGCAGAAGGATTTCGTGTTTTGCGCTTTGAATTCCCTTATATGATAGAGCGAAGAAAGACGGGCAAAAAAAAACCACCTGACCGCACCCCAGTCCTCCTCAACGCTTGGCATGAGATTATTGATATGGTGGGATCACAAAACCTTGTTATAGGAGGAAAGTCTATGGGTGGTCGCATAGCATCAATGGTGGCTGATGAAGTCAAGGTTCGAGGCTTAATTTGCTTAGGTTATCCCTTTCATGGGCCAGGAAAAGCACTTAACAAAAGCCGAATAGAACACCTTTTACACCTAAAAACACCATCTCTATTCTGTCAAGGGACCCGTGATAATCTGGGTAATATAAGCGAGGTAAATGATTACACCTTATCTAAAGCTATTACTTTTCATTGGCTTAAAGATGGTGATCATAGTTTTAAACCAAGAAAAACTTCAGGGATCTCAGAATCTGAGAACTGGGATAGTGCTATCAAAGTAATCATTAAATTTCTTAAAACCGTATAACGAGTGAGACAAAGGAAAATGTCTGTAAAGACCCCAAAATTAGGTGGTAGCAAAATTCAAAAAAGGTCAGTTAAGATTGCAGGCCATTATACTTCTGTATCAATAGAAGGCGTTTTTTGGGACGCTCTCAAAGAGATAGCAAATTCACGCACATCATCGATCAATAGCTTAATCGAACAAATTGATAGCAACAGATCCAAAAATAGCGGAAACAACACCAGCAATTTATCCAGCGCAATCAGAGTGTTTATTTTAAATAATAAAATTCTTTAACGCCGCCTGAAAATTTCTTTTAAAACATCCACTGGATCTATCTTATTTTTCGGTTGTTGCGTTGGCGCTGATGGCTGAGCATTTTCACTAGGAACTGTTTCGTGTCGATTTATTTTACCTCCTAAAATACCCTGCAGTACACCACCAACACCCTTAGGTAGTTTATTTAATAATTTTTCTGCGCCTGGCAAGCGCAATGCCAAGCCCGTTATTTTGGAGGTATCCAGCTTGATATTGGGAGAGTCTAAATTACCGTAGACTGCAAATGGCAACTCTTGTGAGATTTTTTTTCGATTGCCACGTGAAGCTATAACTTTCAAGAGATTCTGACCAAGTTTAACATTTCCCTTAATATCAATACCCCAAAGTGGTAAATTAATCACTCCTTCTGCTTTGCCTTCGCCTAGACCTGAAATAATACGGATATTTTTTGAAGTTGCTATACCCTTGCGGATAGAGAATACGCTAGAAAAATTCACTGAATTATCGTTTGTTTTACCGACGCCTAATATTCCTGAGACTTGATTTAAAGCTGATACCAATCCTAGAGCACCCGCTAATATATTTTTAGAACGACCATTTTGTACGTTTAGATTTCTGAATTGAAACGCCCCTTCACCGCCAAGACTACCTATCAAGGTCTCAACACTACCTCCAACAGACTGCAAATTAAAATCGAGGCCCATCTTTCCTGTCGAAATTGGAGCCCCTTTGAGAGCACTAGTTGCAAGTGCAACATCCATATCTTCTAGAGATAACGAGGCCTCCACATGTGGACGAGAAATTGTAGTTGCACTTGCCTTAGCTTTCAAAGCCCCCCCAAAAATCATGCCCGTTATTCTTTCCGCTCGAAGGATTCCTTTTTCCAAACTAAATAATATGTCTGCTTTTTGAAGATTGTAACGTTTGAAACCTATAGCTGATGATTTTAATGACACTTGTGCGTCTACCCCATCCAATCCTGAAAGATCAATTGGATCAGTTGACCAATTTGAAAACCGTTTACGTGTGGAGACTTGCCTGATTTGCAATCCTGGCCAAAACGATACTTTCCTATTACTAGGAAGAAATGGGTCAACTACGATTTTATTACTTATTAAACTTGCTTTAAATTTTGGACGCACCCTGTCAAGGTAAAGATCCAAGCCCCCTCGTAGCTCAGTGCTATCAACCTTCGCAGTTAACGCCTTTAGGGTAAAAGCTTTTAAATTCCCAACCAACTGACCATTAATATCCAAACTTCCAACTTTTCCAGCTGGTCTATAGCCACCAAATTTCCGAAACAATTGTGCAGCATTTGGATGTTTGATACCTAAAGAAAAATCTAATAGTTTATCTTTAGTCAATGTGTTTATCTTACCATTAAGAGAAACACTCCCACCCATAGCATTAACATCAACCACCAACGTTGGAGCTAGGAGGTTACCATTGATTTTACAATCCACATTAACGTTCCCAAGTTGTCTTGCGCTAATAGCTTTAATACCAAATATTTTTAACAACTTGGACGTTTCTTTCGCATTAATCTGAACTGCAAAGTCCTTCATTGAAGGTGGCAAGGCAAGCCCATCAATCTGTCCGGAAGCTTTAACTTGGGCACCAGAACCTGAAAAATTTAATCCTACGATTGGGGCTAAAATTGAGCCATCAATTTGCCCATGAGCCTTAATAGAACCTAGACCTTTAAGTGCCTGAACAGAACTAAGTCCAACATATTTAAGCAGACCATTGGCGTCCTTAGTTTCAGCAGCAATGCTAAAAGCGGTAGCCTTAGGTATGCCTCCAAAATTACTAATTTTCCCTTTTGCAGATAACTTTGAATTGATCAATTGATCAGCACTGAGACGACGAATATCTAGACTGCCATTATATAGAGTTCCATCGAAAATAGCATTTCTAATTGACTTTTTATTTAACATTAGAGACTTAATCTTAATCTTAAAATTTGCATCCAAATCATTTAGAAAATTTAGTGTGGCAAACGGATTGTTTTTCTTCAAAATTTCGGGAGAAGTTTTTTTTCTTTCTTTAGCCCCCCCTAAACCAGAAACAATGTTTTTTTTCTCAATTTTTTTATGTTGATTTGGCAAATATGCATCTAGATTGAATTTATTGACCGTAATGTTTGCACCAAAAGAAGGACGTTTTCGCAAAGCAACAGTGACACCGCCTGAAAGTTTTGAGGAATCAAATCGCAGTTTAATATTTGCCATTTTTAATTGATCAGGTGATACAAATACTCTGGCTGCCAAAGTCAATTTTCGAAGGCGGTCCTTGCCAACACTTTCAAGATCGTGACCCAACCAATCTAATACACTACGCAAATCATTAACGGTACTTTCCAGTTCACCCTCGAACTGTGGCTCACCATCTTTTGCTGTCACAAAACCAAATAGAGCCATGTCAGATCCACCTGGAAATTGTGCTGAGGCTTGAGATAAGGTAATTTCACCATTTGACAACTCAGCGTTAACAAGCCCATTTCGAATTACTCTATCCCGAAGTGTCATTGCATCTGCTGTCAGCTTCAAAGAGGCTTGTAAAAACGTAGGAATAAAAAAATGTTTTCTTTTTCTAAGTTTTCTTGCTGTCTCTTTTCCGAGAACCACGGGGTTTGTGTTACCAGCACCAGACACTCCTCGAGAAACTGAAGGAGGCTCAATTGCTTCGTTATTTAACCATTTATCTAAATTAACATGTTTAGTTTCAAGACGAGCTACAACATTGGGTGTTTTCCCAAACTTAATATTTATATCCCCTCTTACTTTTGTTTTACCAAAACGAAGTTCAAGGTCCTTTACATCTGCACCATCAACCCGAGCTGTAATATTTGCATCAAAATTGAATGACTCTTTTAAAGGTTTGGGAAATTCTTTGACATTTACAGCCTTCATAAAGGCTCCTAAAGAAACGGCTTCACCCTTTATACTACCTTTTATACGAGGTGAGTTTCCAAGGCCTACCAAAGTTCCACTCAAGAAAATATTTAAATTTCCGGAATCAGTTCCGGTTCTAAAGGCAAAAGCTAATGTACGTCCATGAATAATTTCTCCAAAATTTAGGTCAAAAGTTATGGGCAACCCTCTAGCAATTAGTTTCCCAGAACCATCAAATGGTCCATTCATAGAAGCAGCAGAGAACTCTCCGCTAACAGATTCAAATTTCTCAACAGTACCTTTTATGGAATTTCTATAGATAACAGTTCCATTTTCAATACCAAAACTATCCAATGCAATCGGAACAAACACATCGGATTGTAACTTTGACTTAATATTAAGATTTTGCTTTTTCCCTGAACTAATAATTTGAGGTTGCGATATATTTTCTAATTTTTTATCACTTGGAAACGCTCCAGTTTTAAAAATCCAGTTGTATTGACCGTCAGGAAGGGTTTCTAGTTCGATAATAGGATCAACTAACTTAACCCTTTCGACTTTTACAACTCCCCCAAAAAGCGGAACAAGAGCTAATCGGACTTCTAAAGACTTTAATTGAATTAAGTTTTTCGCAACAGCGCCTTTAATATTGGCAAGTGAAACATCGTTAACGATAAGTGCCGGAGCTGGCAAAATCGTGATGGAAATATCTCCATGTATGTTTACATCGCGACCAGTTGCATCTCTAAACTGATCTTGAATTTTTTCCTTGTATTGATTCCAATCAACTAGTCCCGGAGCTATCAAAAGTCCCGTGGAAACCAAAAAAATAAATCCAAGTGCCCAAAAAAGTTTTTTCACATTCACCTCGCTTGCCAGCGGATAGTCTGTTCCCGTTATCGATAGAGTTTAGTATTGGCATGCCACTAGAGCAAATGACTTAGCTTTATTTGAATAAATATTACAAGGCTGATTCTAATAAATCACTACAACTAAGATAAAATCAGTATTGCCCGAAAATCATTAACATTAGTAAAGGTAGCACCAGTAACCACAAGATCGTCAAGTTCTTGGAAGAAAATATAAGCGTCATTTTCTTCAAGAAGCTTTTCTGGATCTATACCTACTTCACTAGCCCTTGACAAAGAGTCTGGGAATACCAACCCTCCCGCATTATCTTCTGATCCATCAATACCATCGGTATCGCAGGCAATGGCATAAACTTTTTCTGCACCATTAAGCGCGAGCGCTAAAGCAAGCAAATATTCCGTATTTGGACCACCTCGACCCCCTTCTCCTTTTATTGTTACCGTTAACTCACCGCCTGATAGCAAAACAGCTGGTGGTTTAACAGGACCAACACCAGAGATTATAGATAGCGCTAGTTTAGCATGCTCAATTGCAACATCTCTTGCCTCGCCTTCAATAGAATCACCTAAGATTAAAGGCGCAACTCCCTTTTTCTCTGCCAGTCTCGCTGATTTCTCAAGGCTATCTTGAGGTTTGGCAATAATAAAATTATTAACCGATTTAAACTCCCTATTTCCATGTTTAGGAGTTTCTGCCTCATCACTATCTAACCACGCAGCCACATTGGGAGGCACATCAATAGAAAATTTTTTCAAAATTTTATAGGCGTCATCAGTTGAATAATTATCAGCGACGGTTGGCCCTGATGCAATCACGGCAGGATCATCTCCTGGAACATCGGAAATTAATAGGCTAACTACTTGTGCAGGATAAGCGGCTTGAGCTAAACGGCCACCTTTTATCGACGATAAATGCTTCCTTACGCAATTCATTTCACTTATGGTTGCACCGGAACGCAACAAAGCTGTATTAATGGTTATTTTATCTTCAAAAGTAATTCCAGCTGCTGGTAAAGATAACAATGCTGAACCTCCACCAGATATTAAACAGAGCAAAAGATCTTTAGGGCCTAAGTCTTTTGCAAGCTTGAGAATTCTTTCTGCTGCTTTTAAGCCATTTAAATCAGGAACAGGATGAGCTGCCTCAATGATTTCAATCTGATCACACGGCAAAGAGCCTCCATAACGCGTGACCACCAGCCCTGAAATTTTACCAGACAAAGATTTTTCCACTGCAAGCGCCATAGCTGCCGAAGCCTTGCCAGCACCAACAACCACTATTCTTCCTTTGACGGTGTTAAAAGAGTGGTGCTCTAGATGAGCTGATACACACTTTGAAGGATCAGCAGACTCAACTGCAACATCAAAAAGTTGGCGCAATATTTTCGCGGGCCCTTCAACTGTCATTAGAACATGATCTTACAAGAAAATAAAACACCTTGATATCCCTGCGTCATTCATAAAAAGACTCAAGCTACGTAGCTTAATCAACGTCTTTAATAAGATAAATTTGAAGGTTTTGCATAACAGTTTGTTCAAAAAATTAAAGCCCTAATGGTTTGGGTCCACCAGTCGCCCAATCCAGAAGCTCTACTGTATGCAGAACCGGCATCTCTTTCCCGATAGAAGAAAAGCCCTGAGCTATCTGCACAAGACAGCCAATATTTCCAGTGGCTATGATATCATTTCCTAGAACATCAAGATTATTCACTTTGCGAACTTGCAACTCTCCTGCTAATTCCTGCTGCAACAAATTATAGGTTCCTGCTGAACCACAACAAATATGTCCTTCCAAAGGCTCACATACTTCAAAGCCTGCTTGTCTTAGCAAATCTTTAGGCTGATTATGTAATTGCTGGCCATGTTGCATAGAACAAGCCGAGTGGTAAGTAACGGTAGGTTTAATATCATCCAGCACATTAGTTAATCCAATTTCAGTAATAATTTCTGTAACATCGCACGCAATAGTTGAAATTTTTCTCGCCCGCTTAGCCCAGTTAACATCTTCTCTAAAAATCCAGCTATAATCTTTAATCATAGTACCGCAACCGGAAGCATTGATTATTACGGCGTCAACACTTGCCTTTTCCCAAGCTTCTATATTCGCTTTTGCCTGATTTTCAGCTTCAGTTGAACGCCCCATATGATGTACCAAAGCACCACAACATCCAGCGCCATCAGCTACCACAACCTCACAACCATGACGTGTCAAAAGTCGAACCGTTGCTTCATTAATTTCAGGTCGCAGAACTTGTTGCGCGCAGCCAGTCATCAAGGCAACACGTTTAATACGGTTTCCTTTAGACAAGAAAACCTGAGGACGATCTATAGAAGATTTAGACGGGATGGATGATGGTGCAATTGCCACTATTTCATTAAGCCGACCAGGAAGTAATTTCCGAAAAGGCTTAACCAAGCGAGCTGCTCCAAGCACCCATCGGAATAAATTTGGGTTTGGCAATACAACGGCTAAAAACTTACGCAACAATCTTTCAGTTATGGGACGAGAGAAAGCATTTTCAATCCTAACCCTAGCTAAATCAATCAAATGCATATAATCAACAGATGCTGGGCAAGAAGTCACGCAAGACAAACAAGATAGACATCGATCAATATGTCTAACCACTTTAGGCTTCGGAGAAACAGAGCCATCAGTTTCTAAAAGATTCTTAATCAGATAAATACGTCCTCGTGGACTGTCCAATTCGTCACCTAGCAAAATATATGTTGGACAGGTTGCCGTACAGAAACCACAATGCACACACTTTCGAAGTATTTCATCAGCAGCTCTAATCTCAGGATCTCTATATTGATCAGAAGTAAATTCGGTCTGCATGATATCACACACCTTCGTATAATCGGCCAGGATTTAGTACTTTATTTGGATCAAAACCATTTTTTATTCTTAATGTTAGCTCACTAAGAGCACCAGATAGCGGCTCAAAAACTGGTACTCTCTGCCGTATACTTGGCTTAGCACGAACAAGAGTTGCATGCCCGCCACTAGTCTTTATGGCACCTCGAATTATTTCTGTGTTAATTTCTGTATCTTCTATAGCAAGCCAAACTAGACCCCCGCCCCAATCGTATAGGACATTTGCTTTTACAGAATTGAGTATATTTCTAACTATGCCTGCACTATCCATAGGAGGAACAGAGAGACGCCAGACTTGCCCATCGCCAAGCAATTCGCCAACATTTGCAATCTCCCTCCAAAGCAAAGTGGAATTATGCGAATGTAGCTCTTCTGTAGCGCCAAATTTACTTGATAAGCCTCTTAACGATTTACAACGATGTTCAACAGACTTACTTGGTCCTTCAACACGAATTGCGGTAACTCCTGTACCCGAATTTAATAAATATTGAATTTTAGATCGAGATGCTATCGGATATGGGAGATGTGCGGCAGCTGAAACTTCATTGGAACTTCCTAAAGCCATTGCTAGAACCTTTACAGCCTGAACATCATCCAAACCAAAGCATAACACAGTTCTAATTTTTTCTGCTACCGGCATGACTTTAAAAGTTACTCTACTCATAACAGCCAATGTTCCGAAAGAACCAGCTAATAGTTTAGACAAATCAAAGCCGGTAACATTCTTGACAACTGTTCCACCAGACTTAAAGACTTCACCTCTTCCACTAACAGCATTAAACCCTAAGAAATGATCCCTTGCTGCACCAACTTGGATACGTCTTGGACCAGCGAGATTACAAGCTATGGCCCCTCCTATTGAACCATTTTCATCTCTATCTTCTTCCGATCCAAGAAGCACTCCCATATCGGGTGGCTCAAAAGCCAATTGCTGATTATTCTGCCTAAGCGTGGCCTTAATCTCAGCTATGCTCGTTGCAACATCAGCTGTCATAAAAAGTTCACGTGGCTCATAAGTAGTAATTCCTTTTAAACCACTAAGATCAAGGTTGTGACTAGCAAAAATAGGCCTTCCAAAATTTTGTTTTGAACCTCTTCCCCTAATATTGAAAGACTCTCCTTTCGCAACAGCCCAACTTACTGCTTCAAGAAGCTGATCAATATTCTCTGGTCGCCAACTCTTGCTCATATAAACACGCTAAAACCTAGGAATCTTAGGGAATGGCAGCTTACCTTCGTGAACAAACATACGCCCCAATTCTGCACAACGATGAAGCTTTGGATATACTTTTCCAGGATTAAGAAGATGGTCTGGGTCAAAAGCACATTTAAGGCGCTGTTGTTGTTTCAAATCATTTTCGGTAAACATCTCATACATTAGATCCCGTTTTTCTATGCCGACACCATGTTCTCCAGTTAATACCCCACCAACCTCAACACAATACTTAAGAATATCTGCACCAAATTCTTCAGCACGCTTTAATTCACCAGGCTCATTAGCATCAAAACAAATCAAAGGATGCAAATTGCCATCTCCAGCATGGAAGACATTAGCCACGCGAAGATTATATTTTTTAGACAAATCACTAATCCGTTTTAAAACATCGGCGAGACACCCTCGCGGTATTGTACCATCCATACATAAATAATCAGGGGAGATCCGTCCAAGAGCCGGAAAGGCATTTTTACGCCCAGACCAGAATCTCAAGCGCTCCTCCTCACTCTCACTGATACGCACATAGCTTGCCCCAGCCTGCTTTGCTATTGCATCTATTCTCTCGATCAACTGATCAACTTCCACAACTGGACCATCCAACTCAACAATCAATAATGCCTGCACATCTAATGGGTACCCAGCATGAGTAAAGTCTTCGGTTGCATGTATTGCTAGTTTATCCATCATTTCCATACCACTGGGAATTATTCCGGCACCAATAATAGAAGCAACACATTCACCCCCACTCTCATTTGACTGAAAACCAATCAAAACAGCGCGAGCTGTCTCTGGTTTTCTTAATATACGTAAGGTCACTTCCGTTATGACACCCAAGAGGCCTTCTGATCCAGTCGCAACTCCCAATAAATCGTATCCACCTGAATCTAAATATTTACCACCAATGCGAATTACTTCACCCGACATAAGCACCATTTCGATGCCAAGCACATTGTTAGTTGTGAGACCGTACTTGAGTGAATGAACACCACCAGAATTCTCTGCTATATTACCACCGATAGAACACGCAATCTGACTTGATGGATCAGGCGCATAATAAAAACCCTCAGCCTCGACAGCTTGAGTAACAGCGAGATTAGTGACACCTGGTTGTGCAATAACGATACGATTATCAAAATCGATCTCTAGAATTTTCTTAAATTTACCCAATCCTAGTGTAATAGCATCCTCTAATGGCAAAGCTCCACCAGACAAACCTGTTCCAGCTCCCCGAGGCACAATTTTAACATTGTTTTCATTACAGTATTTTAAAATACGAGATATTTCATCTGTCGTTTCTGGTAAAACCACGATCAATGGTTGAGCCTTATAAGCCATCAATCCGTCATGATCATAAGCACGCATTTCATCTGCGTCTGTAATCACCCCTTCCCCTTTAACAATGGACAACATTGCTTGAATGATTTGTTGACGACGAGAAATAGTTTCTTCATCAGGTTTTGGCATTTTCATGAACGAAACCCCACCAAAATTATTGTAAGGGAAAAATACAGGACCCGAAAACAAAAAAACCGGGATAATTTCTCGATTAAAAAATAAACATGAAATTCTTTTTAACCCTGACGGGCTTTAAAACGTGGATTACGCTTGTTTATAACGTAAACGCGCCCTTTGCGTCGAACTACTACACAATTTTTATCCCGCGTCTTAGCCGATTTTAAGGAATTCCTGACCTTCATGGTCTAGTTCTCCAATTCTTCCCCACATAGGGTTCTATTAGCTAAATTTAAGAGCGCGGAAATTAGGGGCTAGACCGACGAATGTCAATGCCCAAGGACTTGAAACCGTATTAATCGCGCTTGCATACAATTTGAATAGGTATAGTTCGTTTCTCTTCAATACTTCTTGATGAGTTTTTTAACCTCTCAACCCCATCATCACCCAATAATACACTGGGGCTGAGTAATGGAGCTCCTTCTATAGCTATTTTTTTTCTAACACGTTGAGAAAACTCAATCATAACGTCACTTTGATCCTGAAAATCAATAATTTCAAAACCTACACTCTCAATGATTTGAATAATTTCATCAGGCTTTAAAAGATGGCTCTCTTCTGGTCTAAGTGCCCAAGGTACTGGGAAAATTGGAAGTCCACCTGGTCCTTCTGCATATTCTGCACAAACAAATAGGCTCTTATGCCTTATAACCCGGAAAGCTTCTGCATAAAAAGTTTTTTTGTCGATGATATTCATCGATACATTCTGGCTATATGCAGCATCAAAGCTTTTTTCCTCGAATGGAAGATCCAGCGCACTGGCCTTCTGTATTATCACTTGACCGGATAAGCCTGTCCGTTCTGTTAGCTTTGCAGCTACATCACAAAATTCACTAGTTAAATCTATACAAGTTACTCTAGCGCCGTAAGCATAAGCTGCAAGTCTTGCCGGCCCTCCAACGCCCGCACCAATATCTAGAAGGTGCATCTCTGGATCTGGTTTAATTCTCTCAAATATTTCTCGGGTAGCTTCAACGCCCCTGCCATGCAAATGGTCCAAAGGTGCTAATTCTTCAGGCGTGAGTTTGTCTGGATCAAGTCCTGCATTCTTAATCATTCTTTGAACGGCGTCCCACACCCCCCCTCTTTCCCAATGAGAAATAATTTCAGAATCAGTTGACATAAAAGCTACCTTTGCCCCCAAACCATAGATTATCTGGATAAAATATATGCCACATGCATCCTTATCCACAAATCAAAGAACTCTTTAACCAAAATAAAGTAAAATAAAATGCTCAAAAATTTGCAACATGATTTAAAAGTTACGTCTTGAGAGTCTTGATTATACATTTTCAATCTATATCAAACGCGTTCACAAAAACAGGCCGCCGAAATGCAAGCGGTTAATTAACTGCCCTATCTAACGATTTTCTTTGGTAGCAATTTTTTGATGTCTATTATAAAAGAAATTAGGTTTTAATATAAGGTTAGAAATAGCTGGACCCCGAGGTCTCCCTAGGGGTCCAGGTGGTGGGCACGACTGGGATTGAACCAGTGACCCCCTCGATGTCAACGAGGTGCTCTCCCGCTGAGCTACGCGCCCAAATATTTTCTTAATTTTGGCGTTTTAACCCCAGAGAGAGCTCTTGGCAAGGAGGCGATTGACAAGTGATCTACAAAACTATTTTTTAATCTTAAGATTGACTACAACTCGAGTAACAAAATGATCAAAGGAATAAAAGAAACCGTAACCGCTCCAACTGATGGCTTTCACCAAGAAGAAAGCACAATTGAAGTTGAGAAAAAAAAATCTCAACCGTTTGAACTTGAAGATTCGGAACACCATCTTAAGGCTTGTAAAGTTTCAACTCCAGAAGTACAGACTACTCCTGTAATTTTTACATCTCCTCATTCTGGACGAAACTATTTTCCCCAGTTTTTAGCTTCTTCCAGACTTAATAAATTAGATTTAAGACGTTCTGAAGATGCCTTCCTAGATGAAGTCTTTAAAAGAGTTCCTGAAAATGGAGCACCGTTATTGTGTGCCAAATTTCCGCGTGCCTATGTTGATGTTAATCGCGAAGCTTTCGAATTAGATCCTACTATGTTCCATGATCCACTCCCCAATTTTGTAAAAACAACGTCACCAAGGATAACAGCAGGTCTCGGAACTATTGCCAAAATTGTTACTGACGGTGAAGAGATTTACCACGCAAAAATCAGCGTTAAAGAAGCGCTTTGGCGAATTGAGAATTTTTACCGCCCTTATCATGAAATTCTCCAAAAAATGATTAAAAAAACAAAACAACAGTTCGGCGGTTGTCTTCTAATAGACTGTCACTCAATGCCGCACCAATCATCACCTTTCTCAAAAATAACCGGAAAACGCTTTGATATAGTTCTTGGTAATTGCTTTGGAAGATCTTGCTCTAATAAACTAACAAATTTAGCTAAACAAACCCTTAAATCAACCGGACTAAGTGTGATCCTTAACAAACCCTATTCGGGCGGATTTACAACAAGTAATTATGGGCGCCCAAACAATAGTGTTCATGTATTACAAATAGAAATAAACCGTTCTCTATATATGGACGAAAATCGTATTCGCCGAGGTCCAGGAATGACTAATTTGATAAGTTGCATGACTGAATTTGTTTCTACTTTAACTAAAATCGATCCTTCAATACTTAATGATTAGTAAAATCATAAATCCAAAAATACTTATCCGTGATGCACTTGATTCAGACATGTCGGCGATACAATTAATATATTCCCATCATGTTCTTACAGGCCTAGCAAGTTTTGAAGAAGTTCCGCCCTCTAAAAAAGAAATGGCAGAGCGACGTAAAGTACTATTGTCTCAGGGCTATCCTTATAGAGTAGCAGAAGTTGATGGAATAGTTAGAGGTTACGCTTACGCCGGCCCCTTTCGCACTCGATCTGCTTATCTTTATACGGTAGAAAATTCTATATACGTATCCATAGACAGCCAACGCCAGGGCGTTGGGACGCAATTGTTACAAGATCTCATAGATCGTTGTATAGATTGTGGTTATCGACAAATGATTTCCGTAATTGGTGACGCTAAAAATTTTTCTTCCATCGCCCTTCATTCAAATTTGGGGTTCAAGAAAATAGGCATCCAACCATCTGTGGGTTTTAAATTTGGACGCTGGGTAGACTCTATCATCATGCAACGCGAGCTAGGGGATGGTAACTCCAGCTTACCAGATAACCTTATTACGAAAAAACTTTAGGTCTTTTGCCATCTTTGGCACGATCGTTGCTTTGTATTTAAATAAATTTGGCTTCGACTGTGATTTATGATGAGTGAAATATGACTGGTCTTATTAAAAATTCGAGCTTTTGGGCATTGGCAACAATATTATATTTTACAAGTCAAACGATCGCTTATGAGTCCCAAGTATTTGAAACTAATAAGAATTACTGTGAAGAAATGACTAAGAACGCAGAAAAAAAGTTTGGAATTCCACAAAATCTTTTATCTGCTATTTCACTAGTCGAAACAGGACGATGGGATAAATCACGCAATGCAAGTTTTACCTGGCCTTGGACAGTTACATCTGGCGGTAAGGGGCACTTCTTCAATTCCAAGGCCGAAGCTATTGAGGAAATTTCATACTTAATATCTAAGGGCGTGAAAAACATTGATGTAGGCTGCATGCAAGTCAATCTCTTTTACCACGGTAGTGCCTTTAAAAGCATATCTGAAGCGCTTGACCCTAAAACCAATGTCACCTATGCAGCAAATTACTTAAGGAAACTGTTTTCAAAAAATAATAATTGGATTAAAGCGGCAAGTGATTACCATTCAACAACCCCAAAATTGAACAAGGCATACAAAGCTAGGTTGCTAGCTCATTGGCCAGGAAAAAATCACAAAGTGGAAAAAAAACAGATAGTAACTTTCACTCCTTCAACTATTGACTATCAAAGAATGGCAAAGCTGAATTTGAGATTCCGTGCTCGCATAGAACGTCAAAACCAAATCAAAACTCTAAAATCAAACACCACTCAGCAATTAAAAGCCTGGCGTGATGCCCAAATTAAAGGAAATGGTATGGGTTTTTTTCTAGCTAAGCGCAGGGCAACTCAAAGGCTGCAAAAAAAACGAGAACTAGCTCAACTAAGCAAAACTAAGAATAAAAAACTATACCACCAAAACCTAAAAAAAATTAATCTGACTCTTCATTGATCTTATTAACGCTTGAGCGAACATTTGCTGCCAAGACCTGCAAAAGGCGAACAATAAAAGGGTTAATTGGTTTAAGTTTTTCTTTAAATTGGGCGCGAGAGATAACATAAACAGAAACTGGACCACCAGTAGCTCTCGCTCCTGCCATACGCTTTTCATCTTCAATCAAAGCCATTTCGCCAAACAAAGATCCTTTTCCAAGCGTACCCAAAACGGTTTCTCGAACTTTTTCCCCATCTTTGTTAAATGTCTTAAAAATTTCCACTGAGCCTGATTTTACAATAAAAGCTTCATTGCCGATCTCGTTCTCAGGAAATATTAAATCATTCTCAAGATAAGACCTTACCGGACTTGGCCCTCTTCGATCCGGCATCTGACGACGGTCTGGGAGATCAACAGTTGACGAAGATTCACGGCGATTTTTATTATCTAGGCTTACTGATTCTTCTGATTCAAGGTCATTGGAAGTTTCAGACATTAACTGCCTCCAGGAAAATACTAAAAATGCTCATAAAAGCATAGATCAAAGACGATAGATCGTTCTAATTTTATTTTGTCAAGGCGTTTCAAACTCAGCGGTCCCCCTCATCGCCACATTTCCTTTTTGATCAAGTGCCCATAATTCCGCCCCCCGAGCTTCTGGGCATCCATTAATCGTAAAAGGGCCAATATCAAAAATAGGACTAAGTGCGCGATAGTCAAATCTTCTAAGAGCTTTATTAGGATTATTGCGACGGCAAAGATCCATAAGTAGTGTAGCGATTAGAGGACCATGCACAATCAACCCAGGATAGCCTTCTTTTTTGGTAACATATTCGCGATCAAAATGAATGCGGTGACTATTAAAAATTAACGCTGAATATCTAAATAATAAGATAGGATCTGCTTGTATAGTCCTCTGCCATTTTGGGACTCTGGCTTTCTCTAAAACTCTAGACGGACCATTTTGATTTGGCTCACAACGATAAACAATATCATGTTCCTCATCGATGGAGAGGCCATCTGGACCAAACACTAAATGGTTTACTACAACGAAGACCAAAGAACCAGATTTCCCTTCTTTTAATTGAATGTCCTTTATTTCTGATGTCCTCTTAATTGCGTCTCCAATACGTAACGGTGCTAAAAATTTCAACCGTCCACCTGCCCACATACGACGTTCCAGTGGAACTGGTGGCAAAAATTCGCCCTTCTTAGCGTGACCATTAATATCTATCTCTGATTGTCTGGCGGGGTTTAAAAAATACAACCAATGGCCAGATGGGGGCAGCTCTTCACCAATCTGAGGTTCTTGATCGCCTCGATCTAAAGTTGCGTTTAGACAAGCCAACGGTACGGGTGTCACTACATCAGAACTCTTCTGGACGCTCCCAACCCATTGACGCATATAATTTATATCAAGACTCATAAAATATTTATTTTTCCAGTATTGTTTAATAAATAATAATTTAACGAACTTAAGATAACAGAGATAGTTAATTAAAAGAAATCAAATCAGTTGGTTTTATTCTACAAATAATGTTCAACCATAATCTAATTTACAAAAATAGATAAAAGGTTCGCTAAAAAGACCGGGGAAGCTCTAAAATGTGCTCAGCTATATAACTAAGGATCAAATTGGTAGAGATAGGTGCTATCTGAAACAGTCGAGTTTCTCTAAATTTACGCTCAATATCGTATTCTTCAGCAAAGCCAAAACCACCATGAGTCTGCAAGCACATATCCGCAGCAGCCCAAGAAGCATCGGCGGACAATAACTTAGCTATGTTCACCTCATTGCCACATGGCTCTCCTGCATCAAATAATTGTATTGCTTTTTGCAACATAAGATCCGCAGCTTCGGTATTGGCATAGGCACGAGCAATAGGGAATTGAACACCTTGATTTTGTCCAATTGGTCGATCAAATACGTGCCGTTCCCCGGCATAATCACAAGCTTTTCTGATAAACCAACGAGCATCACCTATAGCTTCAGCAGAAATTAGAAGTCGCTCTGCATTAAGACCGTCAAGCAAATATCTAAATCCCTTACCTTCCTCGCCTATCATATTTTTTGCTGGAACACGTAAATTTTCAAAAAACACCTCTGTAGTGGAATGGTTTAACATGGCCCGCAAAGGCCTTATAGTCATTGTTTTTTGTTCTATTGCCCGCAACATATCAATTATAAAGATAGACATCCCATCATGTCGGTTCTTACCTGACTTTCTAGGCTTGGTGCGCGCTAACACAAGCATTAAGTCAGAATGCTCAGCTCGGGACGTCCAAACTTTCTGGCCGTTAATGATATAACAATTGCCATCTCGAATTGCTGTAGTTTGAATACGGCTAGTATCTGTCCCACTAGTCGGTTCGGTAACGCCAAACGCTTGAAGTCGCGTTTCCCCTGAAGCAATTTTTGGCAGGATATCTTTTTTCTGCTCATTTGAACCATGACGAAGCACCGTGCCCATAATATACATTTGAGCGTGACACGCACCACCATTACAACCAGATTGATGGATTTCTCCTAATATGGTAGCGGCTTCAGAAATGCCCAATCCACTACCCCCATATTCTTCAGGTATCAAAACTGCCAAGAATCCAGCTGCAGTCAATGCGTTAACAAATTCTTTAGGGTAAGCCTGCTCACGATCACATTTTCTCCAATATTCACCCGGGAACCTGTCGCACAATCCACGAACAGCACCCCGGATTTCTTGGTGAGATTCACTCATTTCATTAATCGTCCCTCTAAATTATTTACGAAGCATAATGTTCAATAGGTCTTATACAAAATATTTTCCTATTTAGTTCACTTACAAACTATCATTTCTCAAGTTATTAACTGATATCTAAATTAACGAGCTCTATAACCAAGTCACCTAAAAAAGTGCATTACAAGTTAAAGGCGAAGAATTAAACTGGAAAAATATGAAATAATTGCTCAGTATATTAAAGTTTTAATCTTCTTCATATCAGTCAAAACCAATTAGATTAAGATTTGGAAGCCTCTAACTTGAATTTTGTCATTCCCAAGCCGCTCATTACTACCGTAGCAATAGACGATTCAGAGGATTTGTTTCCCGTTCATCGCATTTACTGTGTTGGGCGCAATTATGCAGAACACTCTAGAGAGATGGGGCATAACCCTGAACGAGAAGATCCTTTCTTCTTTCAAAAATCACCTGACAACCTTCTCCAAGCAGAAAAACCAGAAGGTAATTATTTCCCTTATCCACTTAAATCTAAAAATGTTCACCATGAAATTGAATTGGTCTGTGCCTTAGGTTCAGGCGGATGCAATATTTCAAAGGAAGAAGCTTTAAACTTGATTTGGGGATATGGTGTTGGTCTTGATATGACCAAACGAGACCTGCAGGAGAACGCTAAGAAAGCTGGTCGCCCTTGGGATCTTGCAAAGGCCTTCGAATTCTCAGCTCCCATTTCATCGCTCCGACCTATTAAAAAAATAAATAAATTTAGTCAAAATCGAATTTGGCTTGATGTGAATGGCAAGACACGTCAAGAAGGAAAAATAAATCAGCTCATCTGGTCCGTACCTGAAATAATTTCGTATTTATCAAGTTATTTTAAACTCTGCCCCGGAGATCTTATCTTCACTGGAACACCATCAGGCGTTGCTTCTATTGTTAAGGGCGATGTACTTGAAGGCGGAATCGATGATGTGGGAGAACTTAAAATTACCGTCGTATAAAAATGGATAGATTAAATTAGTAAAAATCCTTTAATGGCGTTCTATAAACAACCGTTATAGTATCAATGATGTTTGAACTTTGGGTTCCACTGACCATAATCGCAGCGTTCTTTCAAAACCTTCGATCAGCGTTGCAGAAAAACCTCAAATCACGCTTGTCCAATAGCGGTGCGACTTATGTTCGTTTCTTCTATGCTTGGCCATTTGCAACAATATACGTTTTAATATTGCATTCATACGGAGGCTTTGGAATTCCTGATATCAGCCCGGCATTTCTATTGTATTGTTTTTTTGGCGGTCTTTCACAAATTTTTTTCACTTTTCTTCTTGTCTGGCTATTTTCCTTTCGCAACTTTGCCGCCGGAACGATTTTTTCTAAAACTGAAACAATTCAAATTGCAATACTTGGTCTATTGATTTTAGGTGATCCACTAAGTTTTTATGCTGGGGTAGCTATTTTTATCAGCATAATTGGTGTTATGTCTCTATCTCTCGCAGAATCCAAGCTTACGCCCCTTAACCTTTTTGCAAGCCTAAAAGAGAAAACAACAATAATCGGTTTAGCTTGCGGCGCATTTCTAGGTGCATCGGTAGTTTTATTCCGGGGTGCGGCATTAACCCTTGGTGGCGATGGATTTCTGATGCAATCTGGATTTACACTTGCTATTTCTGTTTTCATACAGACTATTATTATGGGCCTCTATCTTATCTTACGTGAGCCTGAACAACTTAAGGCTGTTATCATTCACTGGCGCCCCTCTTTATCTGTCGGTATAGCGGGAGCACTAGCCTCAATTGCTTGGTTTTCCGCTTTTACTCTACAAAATGCTGCATATGTAAGGGCTTTAGGACAGATTGAATTGGTATTTACTATAATTTTTTCAGCAGTATATTTTCGTGAAAAAATTAATAAGACAGAATTAATTGGTATTTTCTTTGTTGTTACAGGAATTTTGATTTTGTTATTCGAAAATTCATTTTCCTGAATCCATCCAAATTGTCATCGGACCATCATTTATAAGACTAATGGACATATGGGCTCGAAACCTTCCCATTTTTAACGGCACACCTTTTGCGGAAAGTTGATTGCAAAAATATTCGTACAGTTGCTCTGCCAGTTCTGGATCTGCGGCACTTGAAAAACCAGGACGATTTCCTTTTTTCCAATCAGCTGCAAGTGTAAACTGACTTACGACCAAAATTTCACCGCCCGTGTCAAGAACGGACAAATTAACCTTCCCTTCAGCATCAGAGAATAAACGAACATTGGCAACCTTACGCGCAAAAAAAATTGCTTGTTCTTTGTCATCTTCTTTTTCTATACAAACTAGCGCTAAAAGACCTGGGCCAATAGCTGTTAAGATCTCCCCATTAGTAAAGACGGTTGCTTCAGTAACTCTTTGTAAGAGAACCTTCATCTGAGTTCACTCAGAGATTCCCGAATCAAACCAATGATTTGATCAATATGTTGTTTCTCAGAAACAAAAGGTGGAGCAATAATTCCAGTATCAGCAGTAAATTTCACATGCAACCCCTTCCAGAATAAGTCCTTTTGTAATTGTGTCCCACGTACGCCTGGAGCAGCCCCTTGTGCAACATCAAACCCAGCAATCAATCCATATCCCCTGATATCAGTCACAACTTCCAAATCCTGAAGGGAATAGACTTGTTCAAGAAAATATGGAGAAAGCGCCTCCGCTCTCTTAAAGAGATCCTCTTTCTCATAGATGTTCAGTGCTGCAAGACCCGCTGCACATGCGACAGGATGGCCTGAATATGTATATCCATGGAACATTTCAATTGCGTTTTTTGGAGAAGCATTAACTACGGTCTCATAAATATTATCTTTGACAGCTATAGCTGCCATAGGGACAGCGCCGTTTGTCAAGGCTTTAGCCATAGTTATAAGGTCCGGTGTAACACCAAACGAATGTGCGGCAAACACCTTTCCGGTTCTTCCGATACCACAAATCACTTCATCAAACACCAACAAGATTCCATGCATATCGCATATCTCTCGCAACCGCTCTAGGTATCCTACTGGCGGAACTAAAACGCCAGTAGAGCCTGCTATAGGCTCAACAAAACAAGCCGCTATGGTTGTTCCACCATAGGTTTCAGCAGCACGCTGCAAGTCCTCAGCCAAATAGGCACCATATTCAGGCTGCCCCATGGTAAAACGATTTTCTTCAAGCCATGTATGCCGCATATGAATTACACCCGGCATAAGCCCAGAGAATGTTTCACGGTTCTTGACCATACCTGCTAGGGACGTGCCACCAATATTTACACCATGATAAGCTCGCTCACGAGATACAAAACGAACACGTTGACCATCACCTAAAGCTCGATGATAAGCCATAGCTATTTTTAAAGCTGTATCAACAGCTTCAGAACCGGAATTGGCAAAGAAGATATGATTAACACCTTCAGGGGTTATACGTGCAATTTTTTCAGCCAACTCGAATGACCCAGGGTGACCCATTTGAAATGGTGGGGTAAAATCATTTTCTTGAAGTTGTCTATAGACGGCTTCAGATATTTCCTGACGGCAGTGACCTGCTGGAGTGCAAAATAGTCCGGAAGACCCGTCCAAAATCTTTCCACCTTTATGATCCCAATAAAAAACTCCATCACCCTTAACAATAAGACGGGGGTCTTCCTTAAAGTCTCTATTTGAAGTAAAAGGCATCCAGTGATGCTCAAGCGTATTTGTAGTATATTGCATGGAACACCTCCTGAGAAAAAATAATCTCTTACTTAATATTATTATGACAGTAAGACCAACTCTTGCCTACCCTTAGCAAAACTCTTAATCTCTTAAAATACTAGAAGCTTTAAATAGGGAAAAATAAAATGAAAATGACCACTGAAGAGGCATTTGTAAAAGTCTTACAAATGCATGGTATTGAGCATGCATTTGGAATCATAGGATCTGCCTTTATGCCAATCTCCGATTTATTTCCTAAAGCCGGTATAACATTTTGGGATGTTGCACATGAGGTTAATGGAGGAATGATGTGTGATGGTTATACTCGAACAACCGGAAAACTAGGAATGGTCATTGCCCAGAATGGGCCTGGAATTACTAATTTCGTGACACCAATTAAAACTGCTTACTGGAATCATACACCAATGTTATTGGTAACGCCACAAGCTGCCAATAAAACAATGGGCCAGGGAGGGTTTCAAGAAATTCAACAGATGGCCCTATTCAAAGATATGGTTTGTTACCAAGAAGAGGTTCGCGATCCAACACGAATGGCGGAAGTCCTAAATAGAGTAATAGAGAAAGCTGTTCGTGGTTCTGCCCCGGCACAAATTAATATACCCCGAGATTACTGGACCCAAGTAATCGACATAGAACTCCCCCCAATAGTTCGAATAGAACGTCCGGCAGGTGGATTAAATGCAATCTCTAAAGCAGCAAAACTACTTTCAGGTGCAAAATTCCCAGCTATTTTGTCAGGTGCTGGTGTAGTAATTGGTGGTGCAATTCCAGAATGCGTTGCGCTTGCCGAACGCCTTGATTCTCCCGTTTGCAATGGCTATCAACACAACGATAGCTTTCCGGGCAGCCATCCCCTTGCCTGTGGACCATTAGGCTACAATGGCTCTAAGGCTGCGATGGAATTAATTTCTAAAGCTGATGTAATTCTAGCACTGGGAACGCGTCTCAACCCTTTCTCAACACTTCCTTGCTATGGCATTGACTATTGGCCAAAAAGTGCGTCAATAATCCAAGTAGACATAAATTCTGATCGTATTGGCCTTACTAAAGACGTAACAGTAGCTATTTGTGGTGATGCCAAATTGGTCACCCAACAAATTTTAGAGAAGCTATCGTCTGAAGCGGGTGATATAGGACGGGAAGATCGAAAAGCACTCATACACCAAACCAAGTCATCATGGTTACAAACATTATCGAGTCTGGATCACGAGGAAGATGATCCAGGAACGACTTGGAATGCCGATTGCCGCGAGCGTGAACCAAATCATATGGCGCCTCGTCAGGCTTGGCGCGCTATACAAGATGGACTACCTAAAGGCGCTATTATCTCTAGCGACATTGGAAACAATTGTGCAGTTGGAAACGCATATCCCATATTCGAAGAAGGCCGCAAATATCTAGCACCAGGTTTATTCGGCCCGTGCGGTTATGGTTTTCCAGCTATAATGGGTGCAAAAATTGGAAACCCTGATACGCCCGTAATTGGTTTTGCAGGAGACGGGGCGTTTGGCATCTCAATGAATGAAATGACATCCATTGGCCGTGATGAATGGCCTGCCATTACTATGATTGTCTTCCGCAACTATCAATGGGGTGCGGAAAAACGTAATACAATACTTTGGTACCATGATAACTTCGTTGGAACTGAATTAAATCCAGGATTGAGCTATGCTAAAGTAGCAGAAGGATGTGGTCTGAAAGGAGTTCAAGTAACGACCCAATTAGAACTCACCCAAGCACTAAAAGATGCCTGCCAAGCACAGCAAAATGGCATAACGACGTTTATTGAAGTTATACTTAATCAAGAGCTTGGCGAACCTTTCCGACGCGATGCGATGTCAACTCCTGTTGAAGTTGCAGGCATTGATCCAAAAGATATGAAACAGCAGCAACTCGTTTAACAGATTAGATAAAGACTGGAGGGGTGACTTCCAATGTTAAGCACTGCCCCCTATGAGGTGCCCTCTTATTTATTGGAAAAAGCAAAGCACCTTAAACAGTGTCCGATGGCAATTGCTGGGGCCGAAAATAAGATTGTTCTAGAAAGCGCCCGCCAAGCAACCGAGTCTGGTATTATTACGCCCATATTGATTGGAAATGCAGACAAAATACAATCATTAGCCTCTGATATCGGTTGGGATACAGATGGCATTGAGATCGTCAACTTAATTGGAGAAGATGCCATTTCAGATGCAGCTGTCTCACTTGCAGCTTCATCTAGGGTTAAAGGAATAATGAAGGGTCATGTCCATACTGATTCCTTGATGCGTTTCATAGTGAACAAAAATTCTGGCTTACGCACAGACCGACGTATCAGTCACATATTTCATATGACCACACCCGGGTGTGACAAAGTATTACTGATTACTGATGGTGCCGTTAACGTTGCTCCTAACGTTGATACACGAATGGATATTATTCGAAATGCCGTCGATGTTTCACACGCCTTAGGCAACCCAGAGCCTAAAGTAGCTGTTCTATCGGGTACAGAAGTTGCCAATCCATCTATGCCATCTAGCCTAGAAGGCGTTAAAATTGTTGAGCGTGCACATAGTGGTGAAATTGATGGGTGCCTTATTGATGGACCATTTGCTTTTGATTTAGCGGTATCGCCTGAAGCTGCTAAGATTAAGGGTATTGATAGTCTCGTCGCAGGCAAAGCTGATATCATCATCGTTCCTAATATTGAAATGGGAAATGGATTGTTCAAGATGATGGTATACTTCCTCAGTGGATTAGCTGCTGGTATTGTAATGGGGGCAAAAACTCCAATTGTGCTGACGTCCCGAGCTGACCCCCCAGAAGCTCGATTTACGGCGACCATTATTGCTTCAATTATTGCCCTCGATGATAAAACATAAATCCTTAGGATTTTGCACTATAATCTTATGATCCTAAATATCTTTTAGATATAAGCTCCTGATTGTAGAAATAGAGAAATCTAGCATTTTAAGCTATCGTAACCATATTATTTGCAAAGAACAAAAAAAGAACATTGACCTAGCGAAGCGCTCAGGCCATGATAGATATATGTCATCATACATTATCAAAAGCGACCAAAATCAGTCAGTCGAAGGAAACGCTAGACTTGGCACACATCCAGTCCAAGCGCTGCCATTTTTTACTACGACAGTGCAGGCCGGATTTCCATCTCCTGCCGATGATTATTTAGAGGGGGCTCTTAATCTTAACGAGCACCTAATCCGACGTCCAGCGGCAACATTCTTTCTGCGGGTGCTCGGCGAATCCATGATTGGGGCGGGGATCCATTCTGGCGATCTATTGATCGTTGATCGTTCCATAGACCCCATCGACGGACGCATCGTTATAGCCATTGTTGATGGTGATCTAACCGTTAAGCGCTTATCTAAGAAACGTGGAAGAATTCATCTGATATCAGAGAATAGTTGCTACCCACCTATTGAGATCCGGGAAGGACAAAATCTACAAATCTGGGGCGTCGTTCTTCATGCTATCCATTCCTTTACTTAACGGACAACCTCCCCAAAAGCACACAAAGAGTATTATTTCACCAACACGTAGCATTGCTCTTGTTGATGTCAATAATTTTTATGCATCATGCGAACGATTATTTTCCCCCCAACTCGAGGGCCTTCCTTTGGTGGTATTATCAAACAATGATGGCTGCATAATTGCACGCTCTCAGGAGGCAAAAGATCTAGGAATACCCATGGGCGCAGCATTTCATATGATAAAAGACATGCTCAAACGTCAGGACGTCCAAGTATATTCATCAAACTATGCGCTCTACGGCGACATGTCAGCACGCGTGGTGTCAGTGCTAAAATCCTTCACACCCTACCTCGAAGTCTACAGCATCGATGAATCGTTTCTAGACCTAACAGGATTTTCTGATCTGCACGCTTATAGCCATAACATACGCGAAACAATCTTGCGCTGGACAGGACTACCAGTATCAGTCGGCGTCGGTTGGACCAAAACGCTAGCTAAGATTGCCAACCGAATGGCAAAAAAAGAACCCAATTTTAAAGGGGTCTTCGTTATGCCCAATGATCCAGAAGATATACTCAAACGATTTAATGTCAAAGATGTATGGGGTGTCGGTGAAAAAATAGCAATGCGATTGAAAGAATTAGAGATCAACACTGCCCTAGACCTCAAGCAAGCCAATCCTCGGTTCATTCGAGAAAAATTCAGTGTGGCGGTTGAACGCATCGTATTAGAGTTACGCGGTACACAGTGCTTATCAATAGAAACAAAGCCACCACCGCAAAAAGGGATTATAGTATCCAGAAGCTTCAGAAAGCGGATTACCAATTACAACCATCTTAAAGATGCAGTGACAACTTACACAAACCGTGCCGCTGAAAAATTGCGGAGACAAGGTCTAGTTGCAAATAAATTGACTGTAAGTTTACGCACTAGTCCTTTCGACATGACCCAAAAGCACTACGCTAATGCCGCAAACTTCATATTCTCAGAAGCCACCATGAACACTCCTGAGATGATACAAGCAGCTGGATCGTGTCTCAAAAAAATTTATAAGCCAGGACTTGCCTACCAAAAAGCCGGAGTCTTTTTAGATGCTTTGGAAAATACCCAGATGGCACAGCGTAGCTTCTTTTCCGCACCAAGAACAAAGCGAATAAAAACTAGCACACTAATGCGAACGGTAGATCAAATTAACGCCACCTGGGGGCGTGACACTGTACACTTCGCTATCACTGGCCGGAAGCAGGACTGGACAATGAAACAAAACCATAAAAGCCCATGTTATACGACCCGTTGGCAAGAACTTAAACAAGTGCGAAGCTGAATAGTTACATCAAGCAATCTTAGACATCTGCCAGTTATCAAGAATTTCACGCGCAGAATTAGTAGATTGGTCAAAAAAAGAATCGTGACCATCAGCTTTCGCCGTCAATTCTATAATGTAACCATTAGGATCTCGAAAATAAATCGAGTGAATAAATTTATGATCAGAAATACCACGCGGCTTCACACCTTCAGCCAACCCCCTATCAAACATCACCTGCAGATCATTTGGGGACACTTCTAACGCAATGTGCAAATCAAAGTCATGCTGATCTTTAAATTCAAAGTATTGGCTTGGAGCCTCAAAGAAAGCTAAAAAAGATCCATCGTCCAGACCATAAAAAGTATGAAGAATATCGGCCTTTCTGCCAGTTTTTGTCTTATTAATTTTAATTGATCCCATTAACGGAAGACCGAGAAAGTCTTCATAAAATTTTCGGGTTTCCTCTGAATCTCGACAGCGATAAGCATTGTGGTGCAGTCCTTTTATCATAATCTTCTCCAAACCCTACCAATTAAAAATATTCTAGTTGTCATGCTGCTTGCCTTAGCAGAAAGAATATTTACCTTATTCCTTCTTAAGGGATCAACTTGGCGAAAACCATAAATAGACTTCAAAATAAGTGAATTTAAAGGTATTAATTAAATACATCAAAAGCCTATTATACCTCATGCTTATTTTATCAATTAATGACAATTAATTTTATAGACTCCCTTTAGGGGCAAGCACTAGGAGTGCTCTATTTTCTCACCTTACCCTGAAAGATAATAGAAAAATGTTTGGTCTGGAACTTTCATTGCTCGCCATCTTATCAGGAGCGTTATTCATTGGTGGAATGGTAAAAGGTATCATAGCGATTGGGTTGCCTATAGTATCTATAGCAATTCTTCTAAATTTTTTTCCGCCATTAAAAGTATTAGGCATCCTGATAATGCCGATGCTTGCAACCAATCTATGGCAGGCTTTAAATTCTGGGAGTCTACTAGAGCCTCTCCAGAGGTTTTGGCCGATGATAGTAACAGGAATATTTTTTTTAATCATCGGAGCACAAATAGTAGTTAGTTTAAATAGCGTCATTCTGTTCGGTGTATTGGGTGCTTGTGTTGTCCTATTTTCCACAATAAGCCTAGTGCATCCTAACATGCCGCCAATTCAGCCAAAGACAGAAAAATGGGCTGGACCACTAGCTGGTGCAATGGGTGGTCTATTAGGTGGCATATCAACTATTTGGGGGCCGCCCATGACTATGTATTTTGTGATGCTTAAACTCCCTAAGGATGAGTTCGTTAGAAGCGTCGGAATGGCATGGTTTGCATTCTCAATACCGATAACTTTTTCCTATTGGCAAAATGGAATCTTTTCTGGTGATATAATATATTTATCTGTTTTTGCATGCATCCCAGGCATGATTGGAATTCATATTGGTGAATTATTGAGAAAACGAATTAATCAAGATACCTTTCGAAAAGTGATGCTAGTTACACTACTTTTTTTAGGTTTGAATTTAATCAGAAGGGCTTTATTTTAAAAAGAACCTATATAAAGGAAAAAATATGACAGTGAACCGTGGACATTTTGGCACACGATTAGGGTTTGTTTTAGCAGCTGCTGGGTCCGCAATCGGCCTAGGAAATATATGGAAATTTCCTTATCTAGCAGGAGAAAATGGCGGTGCTGTATTTCTTATTCTTTATCTGGGATTTGTTTTCACCATCGGCCTAAGTGTCATGCTGGCAGAATTAGCAATTGGTCGGACAACCCAACGTAACCCCGTTGGTGCATTTAATGCTTTAAAAAAGGGGCCCTGGACCGCTGTAGGTGGTATGGGCGTGTTTGCAGGATTCTTTATTTTATCCTTTTATAGTGTAGTGGGAGGCTGGACCTTAGCATACGCTATCAAGTCAGCAACTGGTCTATTGGCAACTCAGGATGTTAATGCACTGGGAAATGCCTTCGGAGGCTTTATTAAAAATCCATTAGAACCTTTAATTTACCATGCATTATTCATGGCTATTACTATCACAATTGTTGTACGCGGTGTTGATATTGGTATCGAACGTGCCTGTCGAATATTGATGCCATTATTATTCCTTTTAATATTGGTATTATGTGCACGCTCTTTGACACTTCCCGGTGCTGACGCGGGAATTGCTTTTTATCTTAAACCTGACTTTTCTAAGATCAATGGCAGCATGGTCACCTCTGCACTAGGTCATGCTTTTTTCTCACTTTCGCTAGGAATGGGTGCAATGATTACCTATGGCTCATATCTATCAAATAAGGTCAACTTGCCTCAAGCAGCACTTTGGGTAACTTCACTAGATAGCATAATTGCCGTAATGGCCGGCTTCATGATTTTACCAGCAGTATTTGCATTCGGTTATGACCCTGCGGCTGGGCCAGGTCTGACTTTTATCACTCTTCCAGCAGTATTTTCTCAAATACCTGGAGGCATGATTTTTGGTACTTTATTCTTCATACTACTTGCTGTGGCAGCTTTAACATCCGCTATTTCACTTATTGAGGTTGTTATTGCTTATCTCATTGATGAAAGAAAGCTATCAAGGCCCCGTGCAGCTATAGTTTCAGGGACTACAATTTTTCTTCTCGGAATTCCATCCTCGCTCTCTCTTGGCATTTGGAGCGACTTTACTGTCGCTGGAAAAAATATTTTTGATATAATGGATTATTTAGCTTCTAATATTATGTTGCCGGCTGGTGGTATTTTTATTGCTTTATTTGCAGGTTGGGTGGCGTTCCCCAAAATCATGGATGGTCCCAAAGGAGGGATTGGAAATGATTTTCGATGGACTTGGATTTGGCAAATTATTTGTCGCTATATAGCACCTGCAGCTATTGCTGTTATTTTGATATCTGGACTTTAATTTTTACCAGATACTAACAATAATTTTCCTTTTGATTGGCGTCCTTCTATAGCTTTATGAGCAAGAGCAGCCTGAGATAAGGGAAAAGTATGACCAATGGTAACAGTAAGATTGCCATCAATGTAATGCCTATATAGGTCATGAGAGCGTTTGGCACGAGCCTCAGCTGTTGGAATGTAACTCGCCAAGTGCGGACGGGTAAAGAAGACGGATCCAGCCTCGGCTAGATCAAGAGGATCCAATGCACCGATAGCCCCAGAAGCATTTCCATTATTAGAAAGCACCCCCCGGGATTTCAAGCATTTGAGACTACCCTTTATAGTTTCTTTGCCAACAGAATCGTAAACCACGTCCACACCCTCACCATTAGTTATATCAAGAACAGCTTCTGCAAAATCAACATCACGATAAAGAATACAATGATCAGCACCGCGAGCCATTGCTATCTCAGCTTTTTCTTGACTGCCAACGGTTGCGATTACTTGAGCACCACGAATTTTAGCAAGCTGAATAGCAAGTTGCCCCATACCTCCGGCACCAGCATGAATAAGACATGTGTGATCTTTTGTTAATGGAAATAAAGAATGGGTTAAATAGTGTGCTGTCATGCCCTGAAGCTGTAATGCCGTAGCAATATCTAAGGGAATATCAGCTGGTATTTTCACTAACTTCCAAGCAGGAACAACAGCAAAGTCTGCGTAGCTGCCAACCTCGAGGCAATAGCTTACTGCATCCCCTTTTGTAAATTCAGTGACACCAGGACCAACAGCTTCCACTAATCCCGCACCTTCCATACCAAGAGTAAAAGGTGGTCTATTAGGATAAGTCTCAAGCTTACGAAAAACTCCAGCACGCATATAAACATCTATGAAGTTAATACCTGCGTAAGCAATTCTAACTAATACTTCGCCAGCTCCAAACGCAGGCTCAGGAACCTCAATAAATTGGAGTTTATCTGAGTTACCGTATTCTTTAACTTGTACAGCCTTCATAAACCCAGCTGTTCTTTTAAAACATCTCCAACATCAGACGGGGTTGCAAGAACAGTTGCACCTGCAGCTTCTAAAGTAGTTTTTTTCGATTTATATGTACCCAGATTACCCATTACAATTGCCCCTGCATGACCCATTTTTTTTCCTGCTGGGGAGGCACCACCGGCAATAAAGGCAATGACCGGTTTGTTCATACTAGCAGCATATTCAGCAGCATCTTCCTCCATAGTACCACCAATTTCCCCTACAATAACTACAGCATTAGTGCCTTCAAAACCATCTAACGCCTCAAGTGCATCCCGTGTCGTCGTGCCAATGACAGGATCTCCACCAATTCCAATGAAGGCTGATTGTCCATAACCAGCCGTAACTATATTTTGGCACATCAATGTTCCAAGACTACCAGAACGAGAGATAACCCCTACAGAGCCCTTCTTGAAAATTCTTTCATTAAAAGCTGGCATAAAACCTTGGAAGCATTCATCAATAGTTACTGATCCAGCTGTATTAGGACCAGTGATATGGGTTTTTGCTTCCTTGGCTGCCGCCATTATGTACATCACATCTTGTACAGGAATATGCTCAGTTAAAATGCAAATATTTTTCGCCCCCGCTTCAATAGCATCCAAGGCAGCATGTTTCACACCTAAAGGCGGAATAAACAAAACCGATGCATCGAATGGTGTTTTTTCCATAGCTTCAACAGCCGAAGCATAAACCGGAACACCACAATGTTCTGTACCAGCTTTCTTAGGATTAACACCAGCTACGACATTGGTACCGTACTGTTGCATCAATCGGGTCCAAAAAGTACCCTGTTTACCTGTGATTCCTTGAATTAGTATACGGTGTTTTTGTCTAACTATTCTCATTTTGCAGCCTCTACAGCAGCGCGACTTGCAGCATCCATATCTTTATAAGGATCCATACCAAGCCGATCTTTAAGCATCTTAATAGCCTCCTCATCACCAGTGCCAGCTATTGAAAAGAAAACAGGTATCTCAGGACCAAGCTCATCCCATGCATTGAGCAGCCCCTCCATCATTACTTCACAACGTGCAAATGCACCGCAAAAATTTACAACTAAAGATTTAATACCAGGTTTATCTAAAACCAACTCCAAAGCCGTTTGTGCTTTGGTATAAGCCTGACCACCTATTTCACAGAAATTTGCTGGCTTCCCACCGTAGTGACGAACTACGTCCATGGTTGTCATAGTCAATCCGGCACCGTTTGCTAGTACACCAACATCTCCATCCAACTCTATGTATTTTATTTCAGCTTCTTCACCTCGCTGTTCTAGCGCGGTCAGTCTTTCCGGAGATCCACCCTGTGCCAATTGTTCATGACGCTTGATTGCTGAATCATCTAGAACGTATTTACAGTCTAAAGCCACCAACCTGCCATCTATTGTTTCTGCCAGTGGATTTATTTCGAGTAATTCTGCATCGTTATCAATATACACGTTATAAAGTTTGACAAGAAACTCAGAAATTTTGCTTGAAATGTCACCAAGATCTAATTCACTAAGTAGAAAATCGGCATCAGAGACTTTAAAACCTTTACGAATATCAATTGTCTGCTGCTTTAACTTCTCAGGCTTAGATAAAGAAACTTCCTCAATATCCATTCCACCTTCAGTAGAAAACATCACTAGCGGGCCCTTAGATCCAGCATCATTCATTATACTGGCGTAGAACTCCCGCATAATTTCGGAACGTCTCTCTATAAGCAGGCCTTCTACACGGTGACCAGCTATCTCCATACCAAGTATTGCCTCAGCAGCGATACGG
Organism: Pseudomonadota bacterium; assembly: GCA_036337015.1. Taxonomy (GTDB): domain Bacteria; phylum Pseudomonadota; class Alphaproteobacteria; order Rhodospirillales; family Casp-alpha2; genus Casp-alpha2. The sequence continues at coordinate 222,101 of JAYZEZ010000007.1, forward strand.
GTTTCTTCCAAAGTATCAGCCTTTTTAATTCCACCCGCCTTACCTCTTTTCCCCGTTGGCACCTGTGCTTTAACGATACAGGGTCCGATTTCATCCTGAACTTCAACCGCATTATTAACGCTGCAAACATAACGACCTTTTGGGACTTCGATACCACGAGTCTTTAATAGTGGCTTCGCAACATGTTCTTCAAAATTCATTTATTTTACTTTCCAAACTTTCCCCAATAATCTCCAAAAAGATCATCTTCGGATGGCTTATCTTCAGGAATTTCAGTCACTAAATGAGTGATATTAATGAAATTTCTATAATTGAGATTCTCAGATATTGAATTACCAGCCCAAGTGCCACACCCCATAGATAAAGTAAACGGCAACCCATTAGTGAAGCTACCACCATTTCCATAAGTATGCGCTTGATTAACCAAGACTCTAACTGTAGCTAACTCCTCTGCCAATTTACGCGCATGATCCATATTTTCTGTGTGGATACCTACCGAGTGACCACGCCCACAAACATTCATAATAGAATCAGTCTGTCCCATAGCATCGTCAAAATCTCGAGCCTTATATACAGTCAACACAAGCGACAGTTTTTCATCACAGAATGGTGTTTCATTCCCTGGGTTTTTATCTTCAACCATGAAAAATTTAGCCTCAAATGCTTCTGGTGCGAGGCCAGCTTCCTTTGCAAAAATATCCGGGTCTTTAGCTATAACCTTACGATTAAGGTGACCATCTTTCCAAAGCGTATTTTTGATTCTTTCTTTTTCATCAGCCGTAGTCATATAACCGCCAGCTTTTTTGAGTTCTTGGATCGCATCATCATAAATATCTTCCAGAATAATCAACTGATTTTCAGAGGAACACGAAGTAGAGTTATCAAAAATCTTAGACATTGTTATTTTTTCTGCAGCGCTTCTCAGGTCGGCGGTAGAGTCAATTATCACCGAGACATTACCTGCGCCAACACCAATGGCAGGCGTGCCCGAGGAATAGGCACGGCGAACATTGTTCTGCGAACCTGTTACAACAACTAGATCAGCAGCTTCCATTAGTGACTGAGTCAAAGCCTTATTCACTGGCTGCGGCAAGACTTGAACTAGATCTGCTGGTAAACCTATTTTTATTAATTCGGCACGCATATATTCGACAGTTTGGGTCGTAGTCGAAGCTCCAGCTGGACTAGGTGCAACAATCACAGCGTTGCGACCTTTTAAGGCCATCATTGCTTTGTTGACAGGAGTTGCTGCTGGATTTGTTGACGGTGCTATTGCAGCTACAACGCCAACAGGTTTAGCATACTTATACAGACCCTTAGTTTTTACTTCTTCAATGATGCCAACGGTTTTTACTCGCATCAAATCACGCAAACAGCCGAAAGTCTTACGTTGGTTCTTAATTATCTTACTATTAATATTACCAAGACCGGTATCGGCAACCGCTCTTTCGGCCAACTCACGTGCTCTTTCTGGTTCATAAATTGCCCATGCTAGCGCAGTCACTGCCTCATCTACCCGCGCTTGATCAGCAGAAAAAAAATCGTCCATAGCGTCGCGGGCACTCTTAACAAGGGCGGCTACAATTTTCGTTTCATGCTCTGAAGAAGGGGTGTTATCAATAGTGAGCTGGTTCATAATGGTTTGTTCCTAATTTTAAAATAATAGAATTACCCTGATATCAAAGAAAAAATCGACAATCGAACAACTACTTATTTAAAACCTTGTATTTCTATAAAAAAATTTTCTTTATTCTATACTCAACAAGTCTACAAATTTTTTTAGTCAACTCCCAGCCGTAAACTAAACAAATTAAAAGCAACTGAAAAGGGCACGAAATTTCCACTTCTCCAATACAACCAAAAAAGCAAAATCAAACACTTGTTGCCTTCTTTAAAGGGGTAGGTGACGGACTGAGCATGCCATTTTTCATGATCCTCGCCTCAATGATGGGTTACGGATCTTTAGCACGCGATAGCGGGCTTAGCTTTGCTGTATCTGTTGTCTCTACAGCTTCTGTCTGGGGACTGCCCGGACAGGTTGCTTTCGCAGAACTATTTGCTGTCGGAGCACCAGTAATAGCAATCATGCTTGCGTCTTCTATGGCCAATCTAAGGTTTCTACCAATGTCGATATCACTATTACCGCTTTTTAAAAATAATAAACGCGCATGGCAGTGGCGATACATCTTGGTGTTCCTCATGTCTATAAACACTTGGGCACTAACTCTACGTCATGGGCCTGCAATGCCAAAAAATCTTCGATTACCCTATTATTTAGGACTCTGTATTATTTGCATGAGCGGGGGACTCGCAGGCACAGCCATTGGATATCATTTAGCTATAGCCCTTCCCTTTTATGTAACAGTCAGCTTAATTTATTTAAACCCAGTCTATTTCGTTTTCCTATTTTCTGCTGTTCAATACCGCAATTGCATTCTTTCTTTATTGTTTGGAGCCTTATTAGGGCCTTTGTTCCATTTGATTTCTCCAGATTGGGGTCTTCCCTTCTGTGGGCTTATAGCTGGTAGTTCCGGATATTGGATTGACCGTCGGATGCCAAAAAGGACAATACCAGAATGAATAATTTTCAATTCATCGATAGCATGTGGGGTCTATTAATTTTAGTAAGCTTATCAACCTATTTATGGCGTGCAGGGGGTGTCCTCATTGCAACTCGAATAGAACCTAGAGGAAAATTGGCACAGTGGTTCACGTGCATAGCCTATGGCATGCTTGCAGGACTAATTTCACGTATAATGTTAATGCCCATAGGCATTTTAGCGGAAACACCTCTAATTGATAGGCTTGCTGCACTAGCAATTGGTTTTGCAGTATTCTTTGCAATGAAGCGCCGTCTTCTTCCTGGAACTTTGATTTCTACAACAATTTTTCTAGTTTTAACAACGTTGCGCGCAAATGGAATAATTTAAGACATGATCTTACAATTTGTATTTTACCAAATAGTGCTATTACTAATTCTGCTTACATCTACTTTGCCAGTTTTCGGTAAGACCGTCTGCAAAGCACCGGAAGCAGTTTGTGCCGCCACTTCTCGAGTATTCAGAATTTCTTCTTTTGACCCACTCGCCAGCGCCGTACTAGTAGGGCCATCACTTTTTGTAACGAATCGTCATGTTGTTGCTGATGAAAAGAAGCTTAAGATTTTTATTCCTAGTCATGGCTTAGTGGAAGCCGAAATTATTCCGACTTCATACAAGGGAGATTTAATTTTATTTCGAGTGGAAGGCTTGAAAACACTAACTACTTTAACCTTGGCTAAAGCCAATCGAAATGATCGCTATTATACAATTGGTGCTGATATCAGAAGTCAGACAATAAGAGTTTATAAACCAGGGCATCTATTGCTACCATTGGCAGCTAATAAACCATTTTCCCGCCTACATAATAATGCGTACAGCCAACCAGGAAATTCTGGTGGCGCTTTAGTTAATGAAAATGGCCATCTAGTAGCCATTATCTCATCAGGAGGTGATGGCCGCAACGAGGCAATACCATCAAGTGAAATCGAAGTGCTAAAGTCTCTGTCTGGAACCGGAAACGAAGCAGAAAGTCAAGCAATGGGCGTTGCTTATAGAAATTGCATTGAGGCACTTGATATTTTATTGCCATCGAAAAAACGACCTCCTCCCAAAGCCATCATCACTCTCAATGATCAATGTAGGAAAACCAACAATAGACAGCTTTGGGACTTATCCGGTCAAACATTCAGTAGAATAGGACGATACAGAGATGCCATAGAAATGTTTAGCCGTGCCCTAGAGCAAGATCCCAATTCCATCAACTCAATGATTTCAATGGCCATCGCTCTCCACCTAAGCGGCTATTATGTTGATGAAGTAATTTATCTTCGCCGCCTCATCAAAATCCTTCCTTCAAACGCAAATGTTTTAAGACTGGGGGTTCAGGCCGGTGCATGGGGCAACGACAAAGAATTAATGGAAAAATCCTTGGGCTTAATGAAAATCCACCATCCAAAGTTAGCTCCATTAGCTCAGTCTTTCATCAAAAAAAATCCTACACCGCCAAAAAGGCCCTAAGAACTACGAATTAGGACACAACCCTCAAATAGTCGGCGTTGGGTACGATAAACACTTGCGTACTCAACAGCCCAACCAGAAACGGTATTAACAACCTTGCTAGCAACCGGCAAAATTCCTGACGGTTGCATCATGCGTAGATTATTTTCTTTATGACTGCCTTCTAAAGCAGCTTTTCGAGTATGACGATGAACAATAGAATCAACAATATAAGCTGCTGAAGCGCAACAAATTGCACCAGTTAACGGTAACGCCCGATGGATATTCCCTGATGACAAAATTCTTACCGTCAAGTCAGCTTGATCAGCTTTAACTTTTTCACCAGATAGGGTTTTAGAATCTTGGGGCGATGATATTATTCCAACGAACGGCAAAGAAGGTGAAAATTGAGCAGCGTCTTTAGCCTTTCCAACCAACCCCATCAGAACGGCTACATGCGCACGTATAGATTCAAGTTTAGCCATCACTTCCACCATTGAATCAATTTCCATAGGGGTTTCTGTTCCTCTAACACCTAAAACTGTAGCATCGACAAAAACACAAGGGTTCCCTGCATCCACAATAGATACATCCACCTTCCCTACACCATCAACTTCAATAACATCGATGACATTTCCAGTAGGAAGAAAGCTGCCTGTTACAGCACCACCAGGATCAATAAATTCCAAACAAACAGGAGCACCAGTACCAGCAACTCCCTGTAATTCAAAGTCACCATCTACAGCTGCTACATTATCATCCATAGCAAAGCGTGAGTGAATTAATTTATCAGTATTAGTATTATAAATTCGAACAAAGGCTTCTTCATCATTGGGAATTACTAGCCCCTCATCAACAGCAAAAGGGCCAACAGCAGAAGACATATTTCCACAATTAGCACTATAGCCAACATTATCCCGGTTAACTGAAATTTGGGCAAAAGTATAATCAATATCAGCGTCGTCTCGATCTGACTTACCAACAACGCAAACCTTACTTAGAGAGGAAATTCCTCCCCCCATACCATCTAATTGGCGATTATTAGGATCTGGACTCCCAATTGCGGCTTTAAAAATTTTATCCCATTTCATCCGATTTTCTGGCAGGTCATCGCGAAGAAACATTAAAGCTTTAGAAGTCCCACCACGCATAAATACAGCTGGGATCTTATGTTGCTTCACAAGCCTATTCCTTGAATCAAATTCCTATACTCGTCAAAATATTTGGATAAATATTTCGATAACAATTCCACGCTTTTGGAATTTTTCTTACTGCCCCTGAAACAAAAAGACTCAGGCGCACCAACTTTACTGCTCCGAAAAGAAAAACCCATACCTATTCCTTTTATAATGAACTAACAAGGTGACCTCCATCAACGGTGAGGACAGAGCCTGTCATATAGCTTGAGGCTTTTGATGCTAATAATAAGAATGGTGCGTCAAGTTCACACATCTCTGCTGGGCGACGCTGAGGGATACGCCTGAGAAGTTCCTTACCTGCCTTTGTTAACAAAAAATCCCGGTTCAAATCAGTTTTTACATATCCTGGTGCAAGAGCATTAACCCTAATATCATAACGTGCCCATTCCAAAGCCAATGCTTTCGTCATCTGAATTAATCCTGCTTTTGAAACCGAATAGGGCATCACCCCTTTGGAAATACCAATTCCCAAAATCGAAGCTATATTAACTATTGTGCCCCCAGTTTTTGCATCAGCCATGCGACGGGCAGCAGCAAGGGCTACTATCCATGCCCCTTTAAGATTAGTATCTACAATACTAGACCATTCCTGTAGATCCATATTCATCGCTAAATTTCCGGTAGCTATGCCTGCATTATTAACTACTACTGACACCTTGCCGACCTTGTCTTTGATTTGATCAAAAGTAGATTCAACATTATCCTCGTTAGTTACGTCCATTTCAAAACCAAATGCTTGCCCCCCTGATGATTTAATGCTGGATACAGTTTCATAAATTTTATCTAAACGCCTTGCCGCAACACACACAACTGCTCCAGCCGCTGCAAGCACTTCAGAAAAATGTCGCCCCAATCCTCCGGAAGCACCAGTGACTAGTACAATCTCTCCATCAAATTCAAAATAATTCCTCATCAGAACATCCTTTGATTTCTACTATAATTAATTCAGAAGATATTTTGGATTTAACATGCTAACTATTTAGCACAAGATTTTAAAAGTCTAGATGTGCCATTAAAACCAATAAGCAGTCCAAAGACCTTTCAAGACACTCTACTTAAACCCAAATACTTCAATACATTTAAATAATTTTAAAAAGTTCACTAATAAGAAAAGTTGAGAGATTAAAATTTCCACCCATTTTGATAGCGCTTATATAAATGATAAGCTCCAAAACCTGCTACAAGAATACCTATAGTCGGACGAGGAATGCCGCCCATCATAAACAAGGGAATTGAGGCTGCAAAACAAGAAACAGGAAGATAAAATAGTGTCCACCTCCTCCTTTTTTTGCGATGCGACTGAAATAATGGAAAAAAGGCAGAAAAAATTGCAAAAATAAGAAAAAAAAGTGACCAGGGTCGGGTTACAAAGGGCGTAAGATCAGTTGTAATTGCCAAGGCACGAGCTAAGTTTAACTCGGCTATGTTTCCCAAAACTACTCCAAGAATCATTGGTACCAACGGAAATCCATAATGACGCATTATAAATCCTAGAACACCAAATAAAAGAAGTGTCCATAAATCAAAAACAACGTTTTGCAATGCGAATACCCCGATCCCACAAAACCCAAGTATAATACTAGCTAAAACATACATACGGACCTTGGTTACAGACACGAAAACACGAAGCATAAATGATTGTATAGCGATCATCATAAAAGTAGCACCAAAGAAAGCTATAAATATAGAATATGACAGTACTGGTTCATCGGTAATAAATGAAGGGCTAGGAATAATGTCATGTATTAATAATGCACCTAACATAATTGCCGCTGTTACATCCCCAGGGATGCCAAGTGCCATAAGAATGATAAGCGCACCACCTTCTACCGCATTATTAGAGCTTTCAGGTGCAATAATTCCTTCGGGGGTACCTGTACCAAATTTTTCTGGCTTCTTTGATGCTTTTCTAGCTTGATCATAAGCTAAAATATTAGCTATAGAACCACCTGCTCCTGGAAGAATACCTGTAAAAACACCAATCAAAGATGATCGAATAACCACTCCCCAGTGCTTAAGAATTGTACGTATTGCCCGAATATGTTCAATTTTTATTTCTATTGAACCACGTTCTGTTAGGGCCTTACGAGCAGTAATAGGATTCCGAACGTCATTAAGAAGTTGACTAAATGCAAACAATCCAATCAAGACAGCAATAAAATCAAACCCCTGTAATAAAAAATCAACACCGAAGTCAAATCGCCCCATACCTACTGCTTCATCTTCACCTACTGTCCGTAATAAAAGCCCCATAACTCCTGCAATCAGACCTTTAATCATATTCTTACCTGACAAGCTTGCAGTAATCGTCAGTGCAAACATTACCAGCATAAAGTAATCCCAGGGATTAAACTCTAAACCAACTCTGGCCAATTGTGGCGCCAAGGTCATCAACAAAATAGCACTAATGATACCGCCGCTAAAAGAGGACCATACACCAATACCCAGTGCTAGCCCCGGCTCACCATTACGGGCCATCGGAAAACCATCAAATGTAGTCGCCACCGATGATGGCGTGCCAGGAATTCCGGTTAGTATTCCCGCCATCAGGCCACCAGATAAACCTCCGACCAAAACGCTAACCATGGTGGCAAGACCTTGTGTAGCGGGCATCCCAAAAGTAAAGGGTAAAGTCAAAACAACCGCCATGGCTATTGTAAACCCTGGAATAGCGCCTGCAATCAGTCCGCCCGCTACACCAATCAACATCAATGAGAGAGTCGAAATATTGGCAATTTCACTTGTTGCAGCAAGTACGTTTTCCAATATCACAATCAGGTCTCCTTAAAACGCATCCATGAAAATACCAGACGGTAGCATTACGCCGAGACCAAAGGTGAATATGCTCCACATAGAGCCCATAGCAATAACAGCGATAACGGCATGAAAAATAGGTTTTTTCCCATCCCAACCACCTAAAGCCCCTAATAAGATATAAACGAAGGTAATACTACTTATTAGCATTCCAAGAACCGGCATTAATAGAAGATAAAAAAAGAAAAGAAGGTAGCACCAGAGTGGATTCCGCCAATATTTTAACCAACCAAGAAATCCAGACTCTTTAGATTCTTTAGTATTGCTATCAGATTCAACTAAGGGGTCCGGCCCGGAATTAAACGACTGAAAAAGATAAATGGTTGATAGAAAGGCTAAAACTCCAATAATTACTCGAGGCCACGTAGATGGCATCAAAACACCATAATCAGGTTGTCGTATATCGAAACTAGCCCAATATAGCGCCCCACAGAACGCCAACAAAATTATGGCAATAATTACATCACGATTAAGACGTTGCATAAAAACTCCACATAGACAGTATGACTAATATGGCCAGGCCCCACTCAGGGCTCAGGCCATATTTTGGTTGTCATGATCGTGGTTCTTATTTCTTATACATACCAATCTTGATAGCGACTTTTTCATAAGTCTTGTAGGTATCTTCCGCCCACTTGCGGTAACCTTTAGGCCCAACCCATTGAATATCGGTTCCTTTTGCATCCATTTGTTTTAGCAAATCAGAATTTTCCGAAGCCTTTTTAAAAACTCCTGTCCAATAGTCAATGTGAGCCTTACTTGTCCCCTTAGGGGCAACTATACCTCGCTTTAAGGCAAACTCCATATCAACACCAAGCTCCTTCATAGTTGGCATATTTGGAAGATGCTTTGAACGCTTTGCATCGGCAATACCGTAGCCCTTGAGTTGTCCTCCATCTAAGTATTTTCGACTTGAGGCGACGTTTAAAGTTCCCATAGTTATAGCGTTAGACAATAGCGCCGTCATCCGTTGGCGTGTTCCATCAAATGGGACATACTTGAATTTCATTCCAGTTAGATCTTCTAAAATAAGCCACATAAATTGGCTAGTTGATCCAAAAGTAGCTCCAACAAGAATTGTGCCGGGTGCTGCTAGAGCAGCTTTTTTAAATTCTGCAAAATTATTCCAAGGAGCTTGTCCTGAAGCTCCAACAATATCCGGAGTAGATGTTAGCAAAGCAACAGTTTCAAAGGCCGGAAAGGTAAAATTTATACGACCGTTAAAGAAACTTGTTAAAGCACTCTGATGAATCGCGAAAAGTGTGCAACCGTTAGGCTTAGCTTTTGCCGCCTCTTTAGCACCCTTATTCCCTCCCTGACCTGGGATGGTAACTATTTTTATTTTAGAAGGAATGTTCATGTCTTGTATGGTTTTCTCATAAATTGAGAATAATACATGTGTTCCCCCACCAGGCTTCCACGGAACAATCAGTTTTGCTGTTTTACAAGATGGTGCGCCAGCTTCAGATGGCGTACCAAAAGTTATTGTCATTACTGCAGCTAATATAGCTACGAATAAAGTCCAACAACGTGAATATTCTTTGATCATTTGGTTTTCCCCCAAGAAAAGTTTTTTTTAAGGAGACCCCAAACTTTTAATATTAAAGGCATCCCCCCCCCTTATACTCAATGAGAAGAGTAAACTATATCTTTTAGCGTGGCTAGCCTAACGTTGAATTTATCAGTTTAACAGTTATGATTAATTTCTATATTATTGATATTGGAAGAATTAAAACATGAGAAACCTTGAAGCTCCTGGACGATCTCCCGTTCACGCTACAGGCTCAATGGCTGCAACTTCCCACCCCTTAGCAACATCAGCAGCAATTGATATTCTTAGAAAAAATGGCAACGCTATGGATGCAGCAATTGCTGCATGTGCTGTACAATGCGTTGTTGAACCCCAGTCCACTGGCATTGGTGGAGATTGCTTCGTTTTATATTCGCAAAATGGCAGTGATAACATTATTGGATATAATGGCTCAGGCCGCGCTCCTGCAAAAGCAACACCAGAATGGTTTGACGAACAAGGCATATCAGAGATTGAGCAACATTCTCCGCATGCAGTTACTATTCCTGGTGCTATTGATGCTTGGTGTAGATTACATAAAGACTACGGATCGAAAAGCTTAAATGAGATATTTTCTTACGCTATAGACTATGCCCGCAATGGTTATCCAGTACATGACCGTGTTGCCTTTGATTGGGCCCGTTGCAAGAACTTATTAACTCAAGATCTAGGAGCTTCACAACAATTTCTAATTGACGGAAATACACCCAAACCAGGAAGCGTCCACAAACAACAAAAATTAGCTAATACCCTTGAGAAAATAGCTACGGAAGGACGTAATGGATTTTATAGTGGTGTAGTTGCTGAAGAAATCGTCACTCATTTGAAAAATCTTGGCGGCGCTCATGAAATTGAAGACTTCTCTACTGCTACAGGAGAATATGTGATCCCTATCAAAACCAACTATCGTGGTTATGAAGTTCACGAATGCCCACCTAATGGCCAAGGTGTCATAGCTTTATTAATGCTGAATATCTTAAATGGTTTGGAACTAGAAAAACTTGAACTTTTGTCATCTGAAAGACTGCATTTATTCATAGAAGCCGGCAAGCTCGCGTATAGTGCACGAGATGCTTTTGTAGGCGACCCTAATCAAGTGGACGTTCCTATAAATAAGTTATTATCGAACGAATATGCCTCAGAATTAAGAAAATTGATTGACCCTAGGAAGGCGGCCAATGGCATAACACCAGCGAGCATTCCACATTCAGATACCGTTTACTTAACCGTTGTCGATAAAGACCGTAATGCTGTCAGCTTTATCAATTCTCTATTTCAATCTTTCGGATCAGGAATAGTTGCTCCAAATTCAGGTGTTATTTTGCATAATAGAGGATATAGCTTCAACTTGAACCGCGACCACCCGAACTGTATAGCGCCAAATAAAAGACCAATGCACACAATCATTCCTGGAATGCTAACAAAAAGTGGCAGCACAGTAATGCCGTTTGGTGTCATGGGCGGCCAATACCAATCATTTGGACATGCTTATTTCCTGACAAATATCTTCGAATATGGGTTGGACCTGCAAGAGGCTATAGATTTACCGCGTTTATTTCCTACTATCGATGGCCCAGTAGAAATAGAAAGTGGCATGCCAAGCAACATTTTTAACGAGTTGCAAGGGTTAGGCCACAAGATATGCAGGCCAGAAAAACCAATAGGAGGCGCTCAAGCAATATGGATTGATTGGGAAAAGGGCACGCTAACTGGAGGCTCAGAACCACGTAAAGACGGTTTAGCACTTGGCTACTAAGAATTAAAACAAACCCTCAATCAGCCCCTCTTCATTAAGCCTAATAGAATTAGCTGCAGGCTTGCTAGGTAAGCCTGGCATTGTCATAATTTCGCCGCAGATAACTACAACAAAACCGGCTCCAGCTGATAGGCGGACTTCACGAACTGGTATAACGTGGCCAGTCGGAGCTCCCTTTAGGGTTGGATCAGTTGAAAAGCTGTACTGAGTTTTAGCCATGCAGACTGGTAGATCGCCGTACCCTGAAGCATGCATCTCTTCTAACTGAGCACGCACCTTCTTATCACCTATAATGTCATCAGCACCGTATAGTTTTGTTGCAACTGTTTTAATTTTTTCCCAAAGCGGAAGCAAATCGTCATATAAGGGTACAAACTGCCCTGAGGACACATCAGCCATACTAGCTACATGTTCAGCAAGTTTTATCGTGCCCTTGGACCCATCAGCCCAATGCGTGCAACCTATTACATCAACGCCAAGACCATCAACGCCTTCTCGAACAGCATTAACTTCAGCATCCGTATCAGCTGAGAACCTATTTACGGCAATTACTACAGGAACACCGAAAGATTTAACATTACGAACATGTCGGCGTAAGTTTTCACAACCCTCAGTTACTGCACCTACATTTTCTTCACTTAGGTCATCCTTGAGAACACCACCATGCATCTTAAGTGCGCGGATAGTAGCAACTAAAACAGTAGCGCTTGGGATAAGGCCTGCCAAACGACACTTTATGTTAAAAAATTTCTCAGCGCCAAGATCGGCGCCAAAGCCAGCTTCAGTAATTACATAGTCTGACATTTTTAAAGCCGCCTTAGTGGCTATCGCAGAATTACATCCATGTGCAATATTTGCGAATGGTCCGCCGTGAATGAATGCTGGATTATTTTCTAAAGTCTGGACTAAGTTGGGTTGCAAGGCCTCCTTAAGCAATACGGTCATGGGGCCCTGAGCATTTAAATCTGATGCTAGAATTGCTTTGCGGTCTCGAGTATAACCTACAACGATACGCCCTATTCTTTTTTCTAGATCCTGAAGGTCTGTAGAGAGGCAGAAAATAGCCATTATTTCAGACGCAACAGTAATATCAAAACCGGATTCACGAGGAAATCCATTAGCAACACCACCTAGAGAAGTAACGATGTTACGCAATGCACGATCGTTCATATCTAAAACGCGTCTCCAGGTCACCCGACGTTCATCAAATTCCAACTTGTTACCCCAATAAATATGATTATCTATTAATGCTGATAACAAGTTATGGGCAACGCTTATTGCGTGAAAATCTCCCGTGAAATGTAAATTAATATCTTCCATTGGCACAACCTGAGCATAACCACCGCCAGCAGCGCCACCCTTCATACCAAAGCACGGACCTAAGCTAGGCTCACGAATACAAATCGTTGCTTTCTTTCCAATCGCATTTAGGCCGTCACCTAAACCAACAGTAGTGGTTGTTTTTCCCTCACCAGCAGGGGTAGGAGTAATAGCTGTAACTAAAATTAACTTGCCATCCGGCTTGTCCCCAAGAGATTGGATATAATCAAATGAAAGCTTAGCTTTAGTTGGGCCAAAATTATGTAAATGCTGATTTGGTATATCGAGTTTCGCACCAATATCTTCAATGGGTTTCATAGTAGCTTCACGTGCAATTTCGATATCACTTTTTGACATTGGTTATTTTCCTTTTTAGATCTTTTCGATGTTTGTCAGGTTCTGAAATTAAAAATAATATCTAATTATTTTCAACAAGAGTAAATTTGAAAATTCTTATTAACTCATAGGCCGTAGGACAACATCGTCTCAATCAATATAAGCTTATAATTAGCTCAGCAGATCATGTGCGGCAATATCCTTATTATAACTAAATCAGAGACTCAACTTCCTAATTGATCTCCCTTAGTAAGGCCACTTTTCTCAATAAATTCAGCAGCTGATATTTTTTTGTCATTATATGGCCGAACGCGTTTGATTTGAATACCACCACCTTTTGTTCCAATGATAAAGCTGTCATCAGCTAACTCCAGAACTTTTCCCGGATCACCACCCAAACTGACTTTAGCACAATCAAACACCTTAAGTTCATTACCCTCAAATATTGTCCATGCACCCGGTTGAGGGTTAGCACCCCTGATCAAGTTGTAAACTTCATCAAGCGACTTAGACCAATCAATTTGAACATCTTCTCTCTTACACCAACTTTCGTAAGTTGCTTGAGATTCATCCTGTTTCAAGCGGGGAGCTGCGCCGGACTTGACCAAGTCCGCTGCCTCTAAAACAGCCTGAACTCCCAAGGGAAAGATTTTTTCAAAATAAACAGTCCCCAAAGTATCATCTGGGGCAATTACAACTTCTTTTTGCAGAAGGACATCTCCTTTATCCAAGCCATCATCTGGCCAAAAAATTGATAATCCAGTTTTTTCCTCCCCACCAATAATAGGCCAATTGATAGAACTTGGCCCCCGATGTTTTGGTAATAAAGAAGGATGAAAACATATGGACCCGTGTTTTGGAATATCACGAGCTTGAGCTGGAACAAAATTAATCATGTAAGCCATTATCATTAAATCTGCGTTGAGGGAACGCATCTCATTAAGAACTTCAGAATCGGTATAATTAGCAGGCTGAACAAGGTGGAGACCTTTTTCAATTGCATATTCCTTAACTGGATCAAATGGATCTCCTGATTTTTCAGGTGCGCAGTAGACACCTACAACATTATCCCCTCTTTCAATCATAGATTCTAGGCATGCCTTGCCAAAGGCTTGTTGTCCATTAACGATTATACGCATTTTTCTATTTTCCAATCAGAAGCACTAGACAGCACCGTCTTGTTTAGCTTTTTCGATTTCCTCATCACTTAAGCCTACAATCTCCTTTAAAATTTCATCGGTATGCTCTCCCAAAAGAGGGGATCGTATAACTTCTGTTGGGGAATCTGATAACTTTATCGGGTTTCCAACTGTTAAATACTTACCTCGTTCAGGATGATCAACCTCGACGACAGTTTGATTCTTACGCAATGATTCTTCCTCTGCCAACTCCTTCATAGACAGTATTGGCCCAACAGGAATATTAAGTGGATTGCAAATTTCCATTACCTCATACTTGGTTTTTGTCTTTGTCCAAGCCTCAATCGCATCAAAAACTATACTTAGTCGGGGCAACCTAGCTTCAGGACTAGAATAGTTGGCATCTTCCTTCCATTCTGGTTTCCCAATTACATCACAAACATTCTTCCAAACAGCAGCCTGAGTAATAAAATAAGTATAGGCATCAGGATCTGTTTCCCAACCCTTACACTTAAGTATTCTTCCTGGCTGTCCGCCTCCAGAATCGTTTCCTGCTCGTGGCACTGCCTCACCAAATTCTTTACCCTCGCCAAATTGGGAATACTCCTTTAGAGGACCTTGATTGAGGCGTTGCTGATCCCGCAATTTCACCCTACAGAGATTAAGGACAGAATCTTGCATTGCACATTCAACCCTTTGTCCACGTCCAGAATGTGTTCGGTGATATAAAGCCGCAAGAATACCTGCCACCAAATGCATTCCTGTGCCAGAATCACCGATCTGTGCACCAGTTACTAAAGGAACTTCACCTTCAATACCAGTTGTTGATGCCGAGCCACCAGCACATTGCGCAACATTCTCATACACTTTACAATCAGCATAAGGCCCTGGTCCAAAGCCCTTAACTGATGCATATATTAGACGTGGGTTAATTTTTTGAATTCGTTCCCAACTGAATCCCATACGGTCCAGGGCGCCAGGTGCAAAATTTTCAACCATAACATCACATTCTTCAATTAGACGAGAAAAAATGTTTTTGCCCCTTTCCGACTTTGTGTTCAAAGTCAAGCTACGCTTGTTATGGTTTAACATAGTAAAATATAGGCTATCCACACCTGGAATATCACGTAGCTGACCCCTTGTTGCATCACCAATGCCAGAACGTTCAACTTTTAAAACATCTGCGCCAAACCAAGCTAATATTTGTGTGCACGTTGGTCCAGATTGAACGTGTGTCATGTCCAAAATTCGAACACCTTCTAAAGCCTTAGTCATATTTATACCTTCTTCTTTAATATTAAGTGATTATTTATACATAGTCTGTGCTTTTGTGCCGGGTGCATATTCATCAGGATCAACCCAGATATTGACTACTGCTGAATTACCAGTTTTCTGGATTGACTCTCGTGCACGAGTTAAGGCCGGCTGTATTTCATTGGGATCACGCACCTCCTCACCATAACCGCCTAACATTTCAGCGAACCTACCATAGGGAATATCGCCAAGTTTATTTCCTACATTTCCTCGCTGATCACCATATTTGGCAATCTGTCCATACCTAATTTGATTCATTGAAGAGTTGTTACCAACAACAGCCAAATATGGTGCCCCAAATCGATTAGCAGTCTCCATATCAAAAGCCGTCATCGAAAAAGCACCATCCCCATAATAGCATAATATTTCTTTTTCTGGACACGCCAACTTAGCAGCTATTGAAAACCCTGTGCCAACACCAAGGGACCCCAATGCACCAGGATCCATCCAGTTGCCAGGTCCACGCGGTTGTACAGCTTGGGCACTTATCGTTACTACATCACCTCCATCACCTATATAAATGGTATCATCAGTTAGGAATTCATTGATTTCCCAGGCTACACGATATGGGTGAATGGGATTATTTTCTGAACGGAAAAGAGGCATCAATTTTTCTGTGCGACTTTTTTCTTCATTTCTAAGCTCTTTTAGCCATTTTTCACGTCCACTTGCACCATTGGACTTGCTGGATGTAGCGACGGTTTGCACAGATTTTAGAATTGACCCAGGATCACCTACTAAGCCTAGAGCTATATCTCGATTTTTACCAACTGTGCGATAATCCTGATCAATTTGTACTAGGGTAGCTGATTTACTAATGCGTTTACCGTAGCCCATTCTAAAATCAAATGGAGTCCCTGCGATGATAATAACATCAGCATTATCAAAAGCCATCCGTCGGGTCCTATTAAAATAATGAGGGTCACCAGGTGGTAAAATACCACGGCTAGCTCCATTCATATAAAGAGGAATGTTTAAATCACGAGCAAGGTCAATAGCAGCCTGATGTCCTCGTGACATAAATACTTGACTGCCAACTAACATTGCTGGTTTTTTTGCCTTTACTAATAAGCTGGCTAGCCTATCAATATCATTAGGATCGCCGATAGAATTTGTTGACACACGATATGCACCAGGTTCAGGTATAATAGCATCTTTAAGATTAATTTCTCGATCAAGAACATCTCGTGGAATTTCCAAATAACTTGGACCATAAGCTCCAGAAAAAGACTCGCGAGCAGCCATAGAAACCATATCAGCTACCCTTTCGGTTGACATTACACCAGCTGCAAATTTAGTGATTGGTGTCATCATTTCCACATGCGGCAAATCTTGTAGCGATCCCATTTTATGCTGGCTCATTGAGCTTTGCCCGCCTATATGAAGGATTGGGCTCTCTGAACGAAAAGCTGTAGCAACACCTGTGATTGCATTTGTACAGCCAGGACCAGCAGTTGTGACAACACACCCTAATTTACCAGTTAGTCTAGCATACCCATCAGCAGCATGTGCAGCTACTTGCTCATGTCGAACATCAATGATACGGATATCCTCATCAAGACAACCATCATATATATCTATTATGTGGCCACCACAAAGAGTAAAAATTGTATCCACACCCTCATTCCTTAATGCTTTTGCGACCAAATGACCTCCTGAAATCACATCAACATCGGTACTTTTCTTTGCAAGTGTATCCCTTTCTGTTATAGACATTTGCTCCCTCCGATAGACCTAATTGATCTCATTACTAACCAAAAGTTTTTTCATTCTAATTATCTGATGTGCTATTTTATATGTGAAATAAGGTGTAATCCATAATAGAAAATTAGCCACTAAGATATACCAAAATTATTCTTAAGTGCTTCGAAAATTTAGAGATAATTCTTTATTTATTAATACGATCCTACTTAGGCCAAGTAGCCTTTTAAATGAAGTGAAAGCAACTAAATAGACTATTTTTAAGGCTGATGCTAACTGATATATGTTCAAATTTTAATTTGTATTAGGAAAATATCTAATTCCAAATTACCTATTTTAAACAGTGACCAGCTTTCTAAGCTTATCCCGAATTATTTTAAGAAAGGGAAGTAAAATAAGTAGAATTGCGATTACAATAATCACAGCAGAATATGGACGGGTAATAAAGATTGAAAATGAGCCACCAGATATCAATAAGGACTGACGAAGCGCTGGTTCCGCAAGGGGCCCCAAAACTATAGCCAAAACAGCCGGTGCCATAGGATAATCCAGTTTACGCATCAGGTACCCTACTACTCCAAAAACTAGCATTAGCCATACATCATGCATATCCATAGTTGGAACAAAGCCTCCAACGATACATAATATAAAAATTATTGGCGCTAGAATTGTAAAAGGGAGCCTTAAAACCCAAATAAAAGCCGGAATAAAAGCAATATTAATAATTAAAGCAAAAAAGTTTGCCGCATAGAGACTAGCTATAAACCCCCACACAAAGTCCGGATGGTCAGAAAAAACAAGTGGTCCAGGCTCAAGGCCCCAAATCACCATGCCGCCTAATAATATCGCTGTAGTAGGTGAACCTGGAATTCCCAGCGTCAACATTGGAAGCATAGAACCGGTAGATGCTGCATTGTTTGCGGATTCCGGTGCAACAACGCCATGAATATTACCTTTACCGTACGTGTCTGGGTCTTTTGCCATGGTTTTTGCTACGCCATAAGCCATTAAAGCACCTGGTGTAGCACCTGCAGCCGGTAGTATCCCTACAAAATAACCAAGGAAGGAGCCCATAAGCGTTGTTTTCCAAGTGCCAACCAGCTCTCGTAAGGCCTTCATTGTTCTATTGTAACTGACAGTAGCCTGTGAAATCATTGCCTCTCCCTGAGATACTTCAATCGTCCATAACATCTCAGCAATGCCGTATATGCCAATTGCCAGAACTAGAAAATGAATGCCATGAAAAAAACCAGGAATATCGCCAAAAATTAGACGTGGCTGACCAGAAACAATATCTAGCCCAACAGCACCAAACACTAATCCGATGCATATAGAAAAAATAGTCTTCGGAATATCATCGCCACCTAGACCAACGAAAGTTGCAAAAGCCATCAACATTAAGGCAAAAATTTCGGGAGAGCCAAAAGTTAGTGCTACATCAGCTAGAGGGGGAGCAAAAAGTGTAAATAATATAACTCCAACACTACCACCAACAAAGGAAGCAGTTGCGGCCGCAACTAGAGCTTTGTCAGCTTCTCCTTTTACAGCCATAGGTCTTCCATCAAATGTGGTTGCTACCGCAGTAGATGCACCAGGTATGCCAAGCATAATTGAACTAATAGCACCACCGTACATTGCTCCATAGTAGATTGCTCCAAGAAATATTATTGCACCAGTTGGTGGCACTAAAAAAGTCATAGGAAGAAGGATTGCTACACCGTTAACAGAACCTAGACCTGGCATAGCGCCAATGAATAGGCCAACAACGCAACCAACAATTATCAGAGCCAAATTTAATGGTTCGAAAGCGATAACAAAGCCGTTTAAAAGAAGTTGTAAAATTTCCATTTACTGGCAGTACCCTTAATTAAATAATGGAATAATCATAAAAATTAATAGAAATAAGAAAAAATAGGTTCAAACCAAGGATCTGTAATTCCTTTTGGTAAAGTCTTTTGCAAAGCGATCTCGAAGAAAAGGAACGTTACAATAGGCGTTAAAATAGCAAAGGCCCCAGTTAGAGACCACGAATGTCCCCCCAGAAATCGAAGATAAAAAATAAGAAAGGCAGGAATGGCACCATAAGCACCAATTAAATGAAATAAGCCAATCGTAACAGCAAGCGAGCCTGCGTTAAGTAAAAATAGCTTAACTGTTTGATTGTTCATAAATAGTTCTTCGGAAATTGATTCCGGAGTCAAACGCTTTATTCCTCGGTAAATGATAGCTACACAACAAACCAACATAGTTGCTGACAACCAAAAAGGCCAGGCACCGCCGCCAGGCCCTTCGCCGGAAATCCATCCAATAGGCAACTCAGAACTTTTCCACATAAGGTAGATTGAAAAAATCCCTAGCACGATTCCCATGACAATTTCAGCCATGCGCATAACAGTACTTACCCTTTTCCTCAAACAAAATCATCCCCGTGATACAAAATATATCACGGGGATAATTTAGTGTCGACTTCTTAAAAAGTCAGATTATTTGATAGCACCCATTTTTTGAAGAATACCCTTTTGGATACCTTTTTGTGTTAACCAATAACTCATGAGTGCATCTCCAGTAAGAAACTTACCTTGTAGGCTTTTTTTCTTCATGTAGCCTTGCCATTCCTTAGAATTATAAATCTTTTTGAATAACCCCTGGTAGTACGCTGATGCGCCCTTACTCTGCCCTGGTGCACCAACGACTGTACGCTGCATGTAGTAAACAAAGTTTTTGCCCATTTCTTTAAAGGTAGGAGCCTCCTTAAACAACGGCAACCGCTTATCTGTAAATGCACCCAAAGCCACTGTTTTGCCTGCTTGATAAAAACCAAGCTGTTCAGAAGGATTATTAACCGTTGAATTAGCATTATCACCGGCTAACTCTTTGGCAACACGTCCACCACCTTTATAGGGAACATATTTCATATTGAGGCCATATGCCTTATTAAGAAAGTCTGTTAAAATATTATCTTCTGAATTTTTACCAGTACCAGCCATTATCCATTTATTGCCAGCCGCTTTAGCAGCCTTAACGAACTGATCTACATTTTTAATTCCAGACTTCTTCGTAACCCAAAGAAGAAAAGTATCTTCTGCCATTCTTCCAACAGGAGTAAAGGTAGATATATCAACTCCAATTCCCGGCTGAAGTAAGGGTGTGGTATAAAAGCTATTAAGAGTAAACATAAGGGTATGATCAGGATCAGAAGCATTCTTAACATGAACTAGAGCTTCTGCACCGGATCCACCAGGCTTATTAACTGGTGTAAAAGGTTTTGAAGAAAGATTATTTTTAGCAATTATGTTCTGAATAAATCGCACCGCTTTATCTGCGCCGCCACCCTTACCAGCCATAACTATAAATTCAACGGGTTTTTTTGGTTCCCATCCTGCAAGTGCTGAACCGACGCTAGTCACGGCAAAGCCAAGACCAAGCGTAAGACTCAGACTTAAGATTTTATTTACAAATTTTCTCATAATTTTCTCCCTGGTTTAACTGAGACAACCATTGAATGAATAAATTCATTCTTTGGCAATTTATTTTTTGCAATTTTGTTAAAAAAGAAAACCTAACAATTGCTAGACTAGAACTACTACTACAACATCGTTACGCTTTTAGATATACGATACCAATTGATTTGTTATTAAATATACTTTTTCTACTCAACTAATATTGCACTTAATCAACTAAATGTTATATAAAAGGTTTTTTTTTCGCAAATATACACCTAAAATTATAAATCTCTCATAATATTAAGTTATGTTAAATAGTCTGAACAAAAGTTAGAAAAAAATAATGAAGTAGATTTAAACCTCAACAGATCCAATGATTTTGCAAAAGCATGTTCAAGTAATTTTATAACCTCGCAATTTACAAATTTAAATAAAACAAACATTAATCCATCACCTAAAAGCTAGCATCTTGTTAGACGCTAGTTAAAATTGTAATTTAAAAGATACAGAATGAGTAAAACAATAAATGTTCAAATCAAAATAATTTTTTATGGTCATGCTTCCTTTAGTTCATGTCGGAGCACCTGACCCCCTAAATTAGGTAAAGTTGATGAACTTGCATGAATTTCAAGCCAAAGAGCTATTAAAAAACTACGGCATACCTGTGCTCCCAGGGATTGTAGTTTCAACAGCAGAAGATGCGGCTAACGCTGTAGCCTCACTTAGCGGACCTTCCTGGGTTGTAAAAGCTCAGGTCCATGCGGGCGGACGCGGACGTGCCGGCGGAGTCAAATTAGTACATTCATCTTTTGACGCAAGTAAAGCTGCAAAAACATTACTAGGCTCCTGGTTGATAACAGCGCAGACCGGCGCAAAAGGAAAAAAAGTAAAACATGTTTATATAGAAGAAGCTTGTAACATTTCTCGTGAAATCTATCTGGCGATAATGATAGACCGCTCAAAGGGTCGAATTGCTTTTTTAGCATCTCGCGAAGGAGGAGAAAACATTGAAGAATTAGCTATTGCTAACCCCGGAAACATTACCAAACTAGTAATTGACCCAAAAATTGGTCTTATTGATGAAGATGTATTTTCACTAATCACGTATTTAGGCCTTTCTGAGACCCAGAAAGAAATAGCTCAATCAACCATTGAAGCCCTCTACAAAGCTTTTATTGAGAGTGATGCAAGCTTGATAGAAATTAACCCACTAGGCCTAACTGATGAAGACAAATTGTTTGCACTTGATGTAAAAATGACCATTGATGACAACGCCGTTTATCGACACCCTAACTTCGAAAAGCTATGGGACGAAGCAGAGGTATCCGCGGATGAAATAGAAGCACGCCTTCATGAATTAAATTACGTCCAAATGGAGGGAAATATTGGGGTCATGGTCTCCGGTGCAGGTCTTGCGCTTGGTGTCTTAGACTTACTGAATGAATTTGGAGGAGAGGCTGCAGATTTTATGGATGTACGACCTGTTGCTACTCGCGAACAAATCGCAGCAGGAATAAAAATGTTATTAGCAGATTCTAAAGTCAAAAGCCTTTTAGTTGTCGCAATGGGCGGCGGGGTGCTTCGCTGCGACACAATAGCAGAAGGAATAGCCTTAGCTTGCAAAGAGATGCCCAAACATGTTCCATTAATTATACGCTTTGCAGGAACCGCTAAAGAATTAGGTGAGCTTGCACTTAGTAATCAGGGCATTGGAGTGGATTTTGCTGACGATCTAGAAGATGCGGCCCACAAGGCCATCGCAGCAATTAAAAAATAAAGATAGAATATGGGCATTCTTGTTGACAATGATACCAGAGTAATTTGCCAAGGCCTGACAGGTGCCACAGCAACACGACTATCTGAGCGCGCAATAGCTTATGGAACTAAGATGGTTGGTGGAGTAGTCCCAGGCAAGGGCGGGCAAAGTCATCTATATTTACCCGTATTTAATACAGTAGCAGAGGCAGTTAAAGCTACTAAACCAAATGCTTCTGCTATCTTTGTACCGCCACCCAGTGCTGCCAAAGCTATTATAGAATCCATCGAAGCGGAAGTCTCAATTGTTGTTTGCGTTACAGAACGCGTCCCTGTGTTAGATATGATACGTGTAAAAAGTGCTTTAGAAGGTTCTAAAACCCGACTGATTGGCCCGAATAGCCAAGGTATCATTACACCTGGAATGTGTAAGATAGGCGTTATGCCGGAACGGCCACATATGCCTGGAAGAATAGGAATAATTTCACGCTCCGCCACTTTAAATTATGAGGCTGTCGATCAAACTACCTCTTTACACCTAGGACAATCAACGTCAATAGGAATTGGCGGTGATCCTGTTTATGGCATGGATTTTATCGATTGTTTAAAATTATTTTTTGCTGACAATGCTACAGATGGCATTATCTTGATTGGAGAGATTGGAGGCACAGCAGAAGAAGAAGCGGCTGAATATCTTAAGAGTGAAAAAACCGAAAAACCTGTCGTTGCCTATGTTGCTGGTATTAATGCTCCAACTGATCGGAGAATGGGTCACGCTGGCACGGTTGACGTATTCGGCGGTGGGGCAATCACAAAAATACGTGCTTTAGAATCTGCGGGTGCCATCATTGCTCCTTCTGCGGCAAAAATGGGCACTACTATGCGAAAAGCATTGGGAGGACGATAACATAGCTGAAGGCTCTTAATTATTTTATGTTATTCTTTATAAAGATTTTCTTAAGGACTTTAGGCTGCCACTTCATTTATACCATTAAAGGTTAACCCATCTCGACCAACTGCAACCTTCACCTTTTCACCGTCCATTATCTTACCAGCTAACAGGAGGCTTGCGAGTGGATTTTGAAGGGACTTCTGAATAACTCGGCGTAAAGGCCTCGCGCCATAAATAGTATCATAACCCTGATCTGCCAACCAAGCCTTAGCTGACTTATCTAAATCAAGAACAATACCACGATCTTCTAAAAGAGCTGAAAGATTACCTAACTGAATATCTACGATATCATCCATATGCTCACGAGAAAGCCGTTGAAATAAAATAATCTCATCCAAACGGTTTAGAAATTCAGGACGGAATGCTAATTTAATCTCACCCATCACTTTTTCGTATATCTCTTTTGAATCAACACCTTTTGTCTGGGTTGCTAATATATTTCCTCCTAGGTTAGACGTCATTATTATTAAGGTATTACGAAAATTCACAGTACGCCCCTGACTATCAGTAAGACGACCATCGTCAAGAACTTGAAGCAATAGGTTGAATACATCTGGGTGTGCTTTTTCAATCTCATCAAATAGCACCAATTGATATGGTCTACGCCTAATTGCTTCAGTAAGAGCGCCGCCTTCGTCATAGCCAACATAACCTGGGGGGGCGCCAATCAAGCGTGCAACAGCATGTTTTTCCATGTATTCGGACATATCAAATCGCTGAACGGCATTTTCATCATCAAAAAGAAATTCTGCCAAAGCCTTACATAATTCTGTTTTGCCTACACCAGTTGGACCCAAAAATATAAAGGAGCCAATTGGTCTTGTTATATCTTGCAATCCTGCCCGCGAACGACGTACAGCGTCAGAAACAGAAGTAAGAGCATCTTCTTGACCTATAATGCGATTGCGTAGATTTTTTTCCATGTTAAGCAACTTCTTCTGCTCACCTTCAAGCACTTTTTCTATTGGAATACCCGTCCAACGTGAAATTATATGAGCAACATGTTCTGGAGTGACTGCCTCCTCAACCATAGCACTTCGACCTTGATAATCACTGTCTGTTCTAGCAATTTCAGCTTCAAGCCTAGGAATAAGATCATATTGAAGCTCACCTGCTTCCTCCAATTTTCCCTCACGCATAGCCCGCTCATGAGCTACACGAGCACGGTCTAACCTTTCTTTAATTTTGGTAACATCTGCCAAGGCGCCCTTTTCAGTTTCCCATTGCCCCGTTAAAACCTCTGATTCTTTTTCTAGGCGAACTAAACCACCTTCCAAAGTTTTTAAACGTTTCTTAGATGCCTGATCTGTCTCCTTCTTCAAGGCTTCACGTTCAATCTTCATTTGAATGATACGGCGATCAAGTTCATCAATTTCTTCTGGCTTAGAATCCACCTCCATTCTTAACCGGGAACCCGCCTCATCTATTAAATCGATAGCCTTGTCAGGAAGGAAGCGGTCAGAAATGTAGCGGTTAGACAGAACCACCGCTGAGACTAAAGATGAGTCTAAAATTCTAACACCATGATGCAACTCGTATTTTTCTTTTATACCACGCAAAATAGAAATTGCATCTTCAACAGTTGGCTCACTAATAAATACCGGCTGAAACCGCCTGGCAAGCGCCGCATCCTTTTCAACATGCTTACGGTATTCATCAAGTGTGGTCGCACCTACGCAGTGAAGATCTCCCCTAGCCAAGGCCGGCTTTAATAAATTAGAAGCATCCATCGAACCTTCTGCTGCACCAGCACCAACAATAGTATGCATTTCATCAATAAATAAAATAATTTCTCCATTAGATTCTGTAACTTCCGATAGCACAGACTTCAAGCGTTCTTCAAATTCTCCACGAAACTTTGCCCCAGCAACAAGGGCACCTAGATCAAGCGCCATCAAACGTTTGCTTTTCAATGCTTCCGGCACATCTCCTTTAATGATACGAATGGCCAACCCTTCTATTAAAGCAGTCTTGCCAACACCTGGCTCACCAATTAACACCGGATTATTTTTCGTACGCCGTGATAGCACTTGAATAGTACGCCGGATCTCATCATCACGGCCAATCACCGGGTCAATTTTACTTTCCTTAGCGGCCTCAGTTAAATCATGGGCATATTTATTTAGTGCATCAAAATTATCTTCTGCACTACGACTATCCGCCTTCTTACCTTGTCGAAAACTTTTAATCGCATTACTTAATTTTTGAGATTTAACATTTGCTTCCTTCATGCTCTTTTTAATAGGGGGGCAGTCAACAAGCATTATGGCAAGCAAGAGCTTGTCCGTAGTTATAAAACTGTCACCCGAACTTTCAGCAATTTTTTCAGCCTTTACTAATATTTGAGAGACCTCTGGTCCAAGGTGCACTTGCCCTGCACCCGGACCTTCAACGAAAGGTAGATTTTCAAGCTCAAGATCAATTTGGTGAAGAAATTGCGCAGCGTCACCATCTGCAGATTCTATAAGTTTAAAAGCCACGCCCTCACTATCTTCTAGCAAGCACTTCGCTAGGTGAAGGGGTGTTAAATACTGATGTCCAGACCGCAAAGCCAGCATCTGGGCTGATTGTATAAAGCCACGGGCTCTGTCAGTAAGATTTTTATAGTCCATTTCCAAAGCACTTAGTTCATGTTTCACGAAGGCATATACTTTAAATATGGCCCATAGGAAGCTGTTCGCAAGATACTAAGATACAAATTATTTATACCCATAAATATCTAAATCTTCTTACATTTAAAAATCACCAACATTACAAACACGGTTTTGCAAGGAAGAGGTGATAAATTTAAATAAGCAGCGATATTTTTCCTTGCTTAATTTTAAATAAAAAAATTTCAAACAATCCTCCAAACCGTTGACGAATGCTGAAAGTCGTAGCAATCTCTTTCCTTATGAGCATTAAAGTAAAAAAAATCTATCGCTATCCAATTAAAGGGCTTACAGCTGAAAGCATGTCAAGCACAGTTCTAAAGCCAGCTCAAAGTATTATGTCAGATAGACGCTTTGCTTTAACACTTGGAACAACACCCAATACTAGCCCAATGACAGAATGGATGCCTAAAACTGCATTCCTCTCTTTAATGAAGCATGAAAAACTAGCAAAATTAAGGGCACATTTTGATGATAAAATAGGTATTTTAAGTATCGAACGAAGTGGTAAATTGGTTGCTAAAGGAAACATCACCTCACCAATTGGACGCGCTCTGATCGAGGACTTTTTTTCAGCTTACATGGGCGAAGAAACGCAAGGCCGTCCAAAACTAGTTGAATGCGAGCACAACTCTACTTTATCAGATCATGATAAACCTGTTATTTCAATAATCAATTTGTCCAGCATTAAAGATCTAGAACGTGTTACTTTATCCGGAATCAATCCAATCCGATTTCGTGCAAATATTTACGTAGACGGCATCGAACCATGGACAGAATTTAACCTGGTAGGCAAAAATATCAAACTTGGTTCAGCATCACTAAAAATTACTAAACGCATAGATCGTTGTCCCGCAATTAACGTTGATCCAGACACCGGAGATAGGAATCTTAATCTACCCAAAGACCTGAAACGTGGATTTGGACATATTGATATGGGTATCTATGCCGTTGTTACAAAAGGCGGCAATATCAATATTAATGATACTCTTAAAATTGAAAAGAAATAAAATGAAGTTTATGAAGCAGCTTTCTTAGTCTCAACATTTGAATCAGCATCAGCAGATTTCTCAGATTCTTCGTTTTCACGTGCTGCAACTGCAGCTGCCAACGCAGCAGGAGACGTATCTATAACCTCTGCTTCCCCTTCAGCAGATCCCTCTGAGGAATGTGGCGCATCATTTTGGGTTATAGCAGTAGTCTGATCAGCAACATTTTGGGGAGCCTGTTTCTCAGAGTTTCGATCATCACTTTGATTCTTATTATGGTTATTACCCTGATTTTTTCCAGCACCATTACTAACGTTTGAGCTGATAATCCTATGGTAATGCTCTGCAAATTGAAAATAAGCCTCAGCAGAAACCCAATCGCCAGATGAGCTGGCATCACGAGCAAGAGACAAATACTTATCCTGAATTTGCTGTGCAGTCCCCCGAATTTTTACATCAGGACCATTACTTTCAAAGCTATTACGGCCACCTCCACCATATTGGCGCTTTCCGCCTCCTCCGCGAGAACGTGACCGTCTATTATTATTACCTTGCTTCATATTACCTTTGCTTCTTAATTTAAAAGCACATTAGCCAACCGCACTGGTCTGGGCTAAACCTAGTACCACCAAGACCGTCACGATAAAAAACACAACGGTTTCAGCTTGGGAAATGTTTTAAGGACATCTTCGCCCCTAGGCGAGGTTGCCATAGCAGTAATCTTTGCTATTCACAGTTTATAGCCTAGACTTTAAGATCGATAATTCCAACCTTTTTCTCACATTATCTTTTATTTTTTTTTACTTTTTGGTAATTCAGCCTCAATTACCCTAAAGTGGCCAGCCAAATCCTTATGGACTTCACATACTTCTAGGCCTTCTTGACTAAGAACTGCGCCCACAGATTCCAACTGACTTGATGCAATCTCAATAAAAGCACGCCCCCCAAATGCTAATTTTCTAACGATAGCCGCGCTTAATTTACGGTAACAAGACAAACCATCCGCCCCTCCAAGAAGCGCTAGCTTAGGTTCAAACCCGGTAATCTCTCTATCAAGCTTAAAATAATCGCCTTCTGAAATATACGGTGGATTAGAAATTACTATATCGAACAATCCTTCAACCTCTGAATCCCAATCCGAACATTGAAAAATAGACCGGCCATTTATTCCTAGGTTCCTAGCATTTTTTTGAGCCACCTTAATGGCTTGAGGAGAAACATCGACACCTATCCCTTGAGCCTTGGGAAGTTCGCTTAACAAAGACAAAAGCAGACAACCAGTTCCTGTACCTAGATCAAGGATTAATAAATTTCTAGTTTCTATTACATTGTTTTTTAGAACCGCTTCAACAATCGTCTCTGAGTCTGGACGAGGAATAAGCACATCTTTAGTTACGACAAAATCTAAGCTCCAAAACTCCTTATAACCCAGAATAAGAGCGATAGGTTCGTGGCCCAAACGACGTAAAACTATTGCTTCCAACTCATTACATTGACTAGATGTAGGGACGTAGTTGAGATTACCAATTACTTGGCCTGCATTCCAACCTAATACAAGCTCTATAAGAAGTCGCGCATCAAGGCGAGCACTTTGAATGCCGACAGCCCTAAAGCGTTTTATGGAATCATCTAACAATTGACCAAGTGTTCGATCTTTCACTCAATTTCTGCCAGCCGTTGAGCTTCATAATCAGATATCAAAGCATTAATAATTTCCTCAAGATCGCCATTCATAACGCTATCAAGCTTATGAACAGTCAGGCTAACCCTATGATCCGTGACCCTTCTTTCAGGATAGTTGTAAGTGCGAATACGCTCTGACCTATCCCCAGATCCAACTTGAGCTTTTCGATTCTGAGCCCTTTCATCGTTTGATTTTTGACGTTCCGCCTCATAAATCCTTGAACGTAGCACCCTTAAAGCTTTTGCCTTGTTCTTATGTTGCGACTTTTCATCTTGTTGAGACACCACAACACCAGTCGGCAAATGAGTGATCCTTACTGCTGAATCTGTTGTGTTAACTGATTGTCCGCCAGGACCAGAAGCGCGAAAAACATCAATACGCAAATCCTTTTCCTCTATATTAATATCTACATCCTCTGCTTCTGGCATTACCGCTACCGTAGCAGCAGAAGTATGAATTCTACCGCTGGATTCTGTGCTAGGAACACGCTGGACACGATGAACTCCCGATTCAAACTTTAGCTTGGCAAAAACCCCACTTCCAGAAACAGAAGCGAACGCTTCCTTATATCCACCAACGCCGGTTTCATTTATACTCAAAATCTCAAACTTCCATTTACAAGATTCTGAAAAACGTTGATACATCCGAAATAAATCGGCGGCGAATAAACCAGCTTCTTCGCCCCCGGTTCCAGCACGCACTTCGAGAATAGCGTTCTTAGAATCGGCTGCGTCTTTTGGCAACAACATAAGCTGCAGACTCTTTTCTAAATGAGGAATTTTAAATTTCAGCTTGGAAAACTCTTCTTCTGCCAAGGCCTTCATTTCACTATCTGTTTCTGAATCGTCTATCAAAATCGCCAAATCAGAAGCTTCCTCAACAGCTTTACGGAGTGAAGAGACAGCTTGCACGACAGGACCAAGTTCAGAATATTCTTTTGACATATTAACAAATTCATCTGACAAAGATCCAGACGAACTAGACATTAAAGCTTCAAGCTCCTGATAACGGGCAACCACACGATTGAGATTTTCTTCAAAGCTCACTGATTATCTTCTCCGTTTCTGGCCACATCTTCAGGTTCTTCTTTAGACAACCCAAACATTCTTCGTATCATGACTTCTGCGGCACCCCAACCAACCCCATCTTCTTCTGCAGCTTCCTTGCGCATTGCTTCAGAGGGGTTGTGAAGCAAACGATTAATAAGGAGTCTTGTTGCCTTATTAGCATCGTTTCCATTTTCTCTTAAAACTTCTTGCCTAATCCTTTCAAAGTGGCTCCTCAAATCATCAAGTGTAGATACTGCAACCCTTTCAGCACGATTTCTCAGAAATGCTTTGAGCTCGATTTCAATGATTTTAGATGCCTTGGAAGCCTCGTTCTCACGAGATGAACGCCCATCCATAACAACTTTTTCAAGATCAGATAAATCATAAAAAAAAGCCTCATCTATTTTGTCTATAGATGGATCCACATCACCTGGAATCGACGTATCAACAAGGAAAATTGGCCGCTGTCGTCGATGCTTGATAGCTGAATTTATCATATCAGATGTAATTACATGTCGACGAGAGCCAAATGCTGTTAAAACAATATCGGCATCATATAATAATTTAGATAAATCCTCAAAATCTGCGAAATGGCTATCTAATTCTATAGCTAACGCTTCAGCTCGAACAGGCGAGGAATGGACAACGATAAGATCCCCCAGACCTTCGCTAAACAAAGATTCAGCAACTAGTTCGCCCATTTCCCCTGTTCCTACCAATAGACAAGAACATCTAGCAAGATCGCCATGAAGATTTTGGGCCAACCGTGCAGCTGCCGCTGCAATCGTAACTGGCCGCTCACCAATCGCAGTTTCATTTCGCGCACGCTTTGCTGCAGCATATGCCGCTTGTAGAATTGCCTCAATAGAAGCCCCTGCCATCCCAGCCTCAGAGGCTAAACGGTGGCAAGATTTAACCTGTCCTAGAACCTGTGGTTCACCAACGACCAAGCTATCTAGGGAAGAAGCCACACGAAAAATTTGGCGTACTGCCTCGTCTCCGATAAGTGTATAAATTTGACCCTCTAAATCTGTTGGCTTAAGTTCAGCATGATCTGCCAAGATTGCCACAATATTTTTTATAGCAATCTCAATATTGTCTGCAATGCACTGAACTTCTACTCTATCACAGGTTGATACTACCAAGCCTTCTAATATATTTGCATCACGCAACCGCTCTAGTATGTTCGGAACTTGAGAATCTTCAACAAATAACCGATCTCTAATACTCATGGAACTAGAACGATGGTTGGCTCCAACAACTAAAGTGCTATCAATAATATAATTAGATGCACACATTTCTCAGCTAATTAAACCGAGCTAGGGCACCTTCCAATGACGAAAGAGAAACTTCCATCTGAATGCCCGTTCCCAAGTCGCGAATCGTAGCCACTTCCTTAGCCAGTTCTTCTGCACCAATAATAATAGCGGCCGACATTCCGGCCTTATCAGCTCTTTTTAATCGTTTTTTTAGATTACCTGAATACCCCATATCAATGACAAAACCAGCAAGTCGCAATCGGCCTGCAATTTCTATAGATTTTTTTTCTGCTTCCAATCCAATTGGGATTAATGCAACGGTTATTTCTTGCGAAGGCATGTCATTTATCATTAACATTAATCTCTCAATCCCAGCAGCCCAACCAACACCAGGAGTAGGAGGCCCTCCCATAGTTTCAATTAGCCCATCATAACGACCGCCAGCTATTACCGCTCCTTGAGCACCGAGTGTTTCCGTAACAAATTCAAAAGCCGTATGGCTATAGTAGTCCAATCCACGTACTAGAAATGGATTAATCTCAAAGTTCACACCAGCAGCAACCAAGCCATCTTGAACAGCAGAAAAGAAATCAACTGAAGCAGTGTTCAAATGATCGATTAGTTTTGGGGCATCTGCAATTATCGCTTTATCGCGCTCATCTTTAGAATCAAAAATCCTTAAAGGATTGTGGGCTAAACGTTTCTGGCTATCCTTAGACAAATCAGCCTCACGCTCTTTAAAGAATGCAACTAAGATACTCCGAAAGGCCTTACGAGTTTCAACATCACCAAGAGTACTAATCTGCAAGGCAACTTTTTCAGAAACACCTAGTTCCTCCAAAATATGAGAACCTAATTTAATAACCTCGATGTCCGCAAGAGGTTCTGCCACACCCAACACCTCAACGCCAAACTGATGAAACTGACGTTGGCGGCCCTTTTGCGCGCGTTCATAACGAAACATTGGCCCTTGATAATAAAGCTTTAGAGGCAACGGTTCAGAGCGCATATGGGAAATAAAAGCACGCGCTACTCCTGCGGTCCCTTCAGGTCTGAGTGATAAGTCACGACCCTTCTTGTCTTTAAAAGTGTACATTTCTTTTGTAACAACATCAGAAGTCTCACCTAAAGTTCTTGTAAAGACATCTACAGACTCAAAAATAGGTGTTGAGATTTCTTGAAACCCGTAAAGTCGAGTAACTTCACGTCCTATATCCTGAACTTGATTATAAAGTCTATGTTCCTTCGGCAAAATGTCGGTAGTGCCACGGGGTGGCTGTAAATTAGAAATCATAATTACTAAACTATTCAGCAGCGGCGGATTTGCCGTCGCGACGTTTATAGTGAGTAGTAACATAATCATCGACTATCTTAACAAATTCTTCGGCTATTGCAGGACCACGTAAAGTCACTGTTTTTTTACCGTCAATAAAGACTGGTGCTGCAGGTTCCTCTCCGGTTCCGGGCAAGCTAATACCAATATCAGCATGTTTGCTTTCACCAGGTCCATTAACGATGCAACCCATAACTGCAAGACTCATAGATTCAGCGCCAACAAATGTCTTTTGCCATTCTGGCATGCGCTCACGCACATAGGATTGAATGTTTTCAGCCAGTTCTTGAAACACCGTCGAAGTTGTTCGTCCACATCCAGGACAAGCAGTAACTAGGGGCGTAAAAGCTCTAAATCCCATAGTTTGTAAAATTTCTTGGGCAACTATGACTTCTTGGGAACGATCACCTCCTGGTTCGGGTGTCAACGATACTCGAATGGTATCTCCTATTCCACTTTGAAGCAAAACCGCCATAGCAGCAGTCGATGCGACAATTCCTTTTGATCCCATACCAGCTTCGGTCAGGCCGATATGTAGGGCGTAATCACCACCATTAGCCAAATCTGTATATACTTTGATAAGGCTTTGCACATCGGAAACTTTGCAAGATAAAATTATTTGATCACGCTTTAAACCTATCTCCTCAGCGCGAGCAGCATTTTCAAGGGCAGAACGCACAAGAGCTGCACGGGTAACATCTATGGCATCCTTGGGCTTTGATAGCCTTGCATTTTGATCCATCATTGAAACAACTAAATCTTGGTCCAAGCTACCCCAGTTAACACCAATTCGAACTGGTTTATTGTATTCTAATGCAGTTTCAATCATCGATGAAAATTGTGTATCTCGCTTCTCTTTAAATCCTACATTCCCTGGATTTATACGGTATTTGGCAAGTGCTTCAGCACATGCAGGGTAAGCTTTAAGAAGTTTGTGACCAATATAATGAAAATCACCAATTATTGGGACTTCAATACCTAG
This sequence comes from Pseudomonadota bacterium, assembly GCA_036337015.1. Lineage (GTDB taxonomy): Bacteria > Pseudomonadota > Alphaproteobacteria > Rhodospirillales > Casp-alpha2 > Casp-alpha2. The sequence goes on from JAYZEZ010000007.1 coordinate 255,384, forward strand.
TTTGTTTAAACCATCTCTAATATAGGGAACCGCCTTAGCCGCATCTGGACGATCAACGGTTACACGTACCAATTCAGATCCAGCCCTGGCTAACTCCGAAATCTGTGTTACGGTAGCTTTCACGTTAGCTGTATCTGTATTAGTCATAGACTGAACTACTATTGGAGAATCACCACCCACAGTCACAGCCCCTATATTAACAGGAACACTTGTACGACGAGCTTCTATAATATTTGCAAGGCTTGTTCGTGTCATTTTCAAATTACTCGCTAACTGCAGTACCCGCCCTAAGCTTAAAAGCGTCAAGTATTACAGTACGACGCACTTCACCATTACCACCTATTGATGGGACAGCCTTACCGTCTACCAGTATATCTAAGGCCCCCGCATTACCAGCAGAAAGCATCAACCCAAAACGTTTTGGAACATTATAAACATCACCCTCTCGTAGTAGCCGTGTTAATATAATTTCATTAGCAAAATCATCACGAATTTGAATCCAACTAGTAGATATAGCCTTTATAATTATACGAGAAGAGTTGTTTGAACCCAGAGAGTTCAGAGAACTTTGATTTAATGTAGAAGGTTGATCAACTTGATTAGGAACATCTTCGGAAGGTGGTTTTGCAGAAGTCTGAGACGTAGATAATGCTAATTCCTGATCATCGGCGTTACTTTCAGATAAAAGTGAAGCAGCTGGAGTATTTATATCTATCGGAACAATGCCAGTCTGAGGCTTTTCTTCAACGCTAATTTTATTTTCAATTGCCACTTCAGCATTCTCTAATGAAACAACTTCAGACTTAACTGGATCTAACTTTTGCTGGTTCAAATCAGAAACTTTAGCTGAACTCGGCACAGGAGAAGGCCCTGAAGGCAACTGTTTAATTGATTTTGGAACTTGTGTTTTTTTCAAATCTTGATCTGATTTGTTCTTTTCTATCAACTTTAATAGTTTTTCTTCCTCTAACTTCCCAACAAGGCCTTGTTTTATATCTGGATCCGTTTTTAAAGTGCTTTCTAACTTCTTCTCGTTTTCTTTGCCTGAATTAATACTACTAATTCTTTCAGAATCATTTTTGTCCACTAATTCCGTTTTTTCAGATTGTGCAACAAACCGCTCAGGCAGCGCAGCTATCAAATCTTTTAAGTGATTCTCCTGGGTTGAATTTATGTACCAAGCCCCATAAGCCAGCAATGAAATAATCATTCCAATAAAAATTACAGCACCACCAGGTACCGAAGCCTCAGGAAGTGGCTTAGGAAATTCTAGTTCAGTTCTTGAATCTACTTCTGATTGTTGAGACTTTAATTGACTAATAACTTCTGAGCTTTCTAATCCTAGGTATTCAGAATAAGCTCGAACGAAACCTAATGAATACGTTGCTCCTGGCAAGTCTTCAAACCGCCCTTCCTCTATGGCCGTTAAATAGGAACGGCTAATTCGAAGTGAACGAGCAATATCAGCTATTTTTTCACCAGACTTAAGGCGCGAAGACTTCAATAACTCGCTAACACTGCTTGCGTTTTGCTCATCGGTATATTCGGATTTTTTAGAACTTGCCATAGTTATTGCTCAACCAATAAAGTCATACATTTCAAATGTCAGCCAATTAAAAAGACTAATTTTCAAAAAAATGAAAATATAAACTTTAAAACTTAAATATTCTCATATACTTATCAACAGACTTCAAGCTCAACCATCAAACTTGAACAAATTATTCAGAATCTAGTCCGTAAGCCGTGTGAAGTGCACGTATTGCCAATTCAGTATATTCCTCTGAAAGAAGAACACTTACTTTGATCTCCGACGTTGAAATCACCTGAATATTTATACCTTTCTCAGCTAAAGTCTCAAACATTCGTTTTGCTACACCAGCATGTGATCTCATACCAACACCGATCACCGAGATTTTGACAACTTTAGAGTCAGAAACTAAATCGGTAAATTCTAGCACATCCTTTTTTGCCATCAGGCTTTCGACTGCACGTTCAAGGTCCACCTCAGTTACCGTAAACGTTAGATCTGTTGCAAGGCCATCTGCTGATACATTTTGAACTATCATATCAACATTAATTCCAGCATCAGCCAGTGGCCCAAAGACAGATGCAGCCACGCCTGGTTTGTCGGCCACTTTTACTAAAGTTATTTTAGCCTCATCACGACTGTAGGCAATACCACTTACCATTTCTTGTTCCACAATTTCATCCTCATCAACAACTAAAGTTCCCGGCACGTCTGAGTAGCTAGACCTAACCTGAAGACGCTGATTTACTTTCATAGCTAACTCAACTGCCCGAGTTTGCAGAACTTTAGCACCCAATGATGCCATTTCCAGCATTTCCTCATAGGTAATCTTCTCAATTTTGCGTGCTGTCGAAACGATTCGGGGATCGGTTGTATAGACACCATCCACATCTGTATAAATATCACATCTCTCTGCTCCAAGTGCAGCAGCTATTGCAACTGCACTAGTATCCGAACCACCTCGACCAAGCGTCGTAATCCGACCATCATAACTTAAGCCTTGGAAACCGGGTATTACAGGAACTTGACCATCTAACAAGCTTTGCTCTAAAGCCTCTGTTTTGATTTCCATAATTCTTGCTCTTCCATGCAAATCATCAGTTTGGATCGGAATTTGCCACCCCATCCAAGACCGTGCTGAAATACCAATATTATCTAGACATAGCACCAACAAGCCGGCCGTAATTTGCTCCCCTGTAGATACCACAGTGTCATGCTCTGGCAAGTCATTGCGTCCACCTACTTCCTGTACGTAACCAATCAACTGATCTGTAACACCAGCCATAGCTGACAAAATAACACAAACACTGTTACCAGCCTCACATTCACGTTTGACGGTTTCAGCAACAGCTTTGATTCTATTTATATCAGCAACTGAAGTTCCACCAAATTTTTGTACAATTAGGGCCATGGCATTTTCCAGAAAGTTAATCTATTTCTAAACTGTGGGTTGAAGTGTTGGCGGCGCATACATACTCTATTACTATTAACAGAGGCAACCCAGATGATAAATCCATCAACTGCATCTCCAGAAGAAATTAATAAATTTAATTCTATTGCAGACGCTTGGTGGGATCCAAATGGTGATTTTGCATTATTACATAGACTTAATCCAGTTCGGCTTAAATTTACACGCGATCACCTTTGTAAGCATTTTTTGCGGGACCCTTTGTTACCTACTCCTCTTGTTGGACTAGATATTATTGACGTTGGTTGTGGAGGAGGAATTCTAACTGAACCAATTGCTCGAATGGGTGGCCTAGTAACCGGGGTTGACGCAGGACTAGAAAATATAAAAATTGCTCGTCATCATGCAAAGCAAGTAGGGCTAAAGATTAATTACTTACATGAACTACCTGAAGAACTTATCCTGCATGAAGGTCGTTATGACGTTGTCATTAACATGGAAGTAATAGAACACGTTGCAGATTTGAATGCTTTTTTAACTGCCACAGCTGAATTAATTAAACCGGGTGGTGTAATGCTATTATCAACAATAAATCGAACTTGGAAATCCTTGGCCCTTGCAAAGATTGCAGCAGAATATCTCTTGCATTGGCTACCTATTGGAACACACAACTGGGAAAATTTTGTAAAGCCATCTGAATTAATAGCAGGGCTTAAATCTACTCAAGTAAATATCACTGATATAACTGGTATGACGTACAATCCCCTAGAGGACGATTGGAAAACAAGTAAAGATATCTCCATCAACTATTTAGCTTTTGGCATTAAAGAAACTAGCAAGCGTGCTTCCACCTAAAATATTCGGATAACTTAAAAAATTAACATTTAATTAGTTTTGATCATTTCGACGGCGTGAAAAAGGAAGACGAAAAAAATCAACGCCCTCTTCGTCAAGTTCTGATGCCTCCTTATCTGTGGCCTCCCCATAAATATCCCGTTCTTTTGTTTCGCCGTAATGGATACGCCTAGCCTCTTCAGCAAAACCATCACCAACATAATCGCAGCTAGCTTCAACCTCCTCGCGCAAACCATTAACAGCATTAAGAATCTTCTCAGCAACTTCCTTTGCCCGATTTTCTGTTTCTGTTTGGCTACTAGAGTTCTCTCGGCGTCGCGCAATATTAGGAGCCATTGGAGCCTTCACAACCTCATTCGTCCCACAATGAGGACAGGTTATATCCGCAGATGCAAGCTGGCTATCATATGTAGCGCTGTTTAGAAACCAGGCATCAAATTCATGGTCACGCTTGCATTTTAGTTGATAAAGAATCATAAAAAATAATACCCTTAAATCACGTCAAGATTATAACATTATATATTATCGTGTATATTCTCAGAAAATATATAATAAAACAGTTAAAGAATGAAAAACACTAATCAAGAAAATATCCGTAAAAGCCATTTTCGTGTCACAGAGGCATCTCCATGGGTAAAACGCTTTGCCCCTCTAATCCCTAAACATGGACCATCTGAAGGAGAAGTCCTTGATCTAGCGGCTGGGAATGGCAGAAACGGTAGATATATCCACACACTTGGCTATTCGGTTACGGTTCTTGACCGGGATGTGTCATCACTTGACGGAATTACTAAACTTAAAAATGTAAGGGTGATACAAGCAGATCTAGAAACTAATGATCATTACAGCAATATCTTCGCTGATGAACCAGAAGGTAACGGTGTACTTTCTGGAAAGACATTTGCCGGAGTAGTAGTGATTAATTATCTTCACCGTCCAATATTAAAAAATTTAATTCAAATTTTAGAACCCGGAGGCGTATTAATCTATGAAACTTTCGCCCGTGGCAACGAAGATTTTGTCCGCCCTCGGAATCCAGATCACTTGTTAAAAAGTGGCGAGTTATTAGAGTTAGCGAAAGACCAGTTACAGGTTGTTTCTTACGAACACGGCAAAATGATTGATTCCGAAATTGAAGGTGTAAAACAAAGGCTCTGTGCCATTAAAGATTTAGCAATGAGCGCCCGTGAAGACGGTGAACCAACACCACACCTAGTCCCTTAAACTGAGTTATCTTGAGACAGTATTCAATAGCAATCAAAAAAATCAAAAATATTACCTGGCCTAACTAAAAGAAAATAACTAAAAAATAGATATGTAAGCAATTATAATTGCAGTATTGAAAAACACTCTAATAATTCTAAAAAAGCGATGAAAAGCTTTTAAGGAAAAACAACTACAAATCAATCTATTAGTCAGAGCACTTCAAGTAATATGCCGACCATGGGTGAGAGATGGAATTTTTGCACGTGCCTTCATCACCTCTTTCTGATCAATTTCAGCGATTATGACACCTATTTCGTCTCCAGCATCCGCCAACACACGCCCCCAAGGATCAATAATTAAAGAATGACCATATGTTTCGCGGCCTCCGTCGTGTATACCGCATTGTGCTGGTGCAAAAACATAACAACCATTTTCTATAGCCCGAGCACGCAATAACACATGCCAATGAGCCTCACCAGTGGGCCTTGTAAACGCTGAAGGTACTGCCAGAAAGTCAGTGCCGGCTTTAGCAAGCTTTCGGTATAGATACGGAAATCGCAAGTCATAGCAAACTGTTAACCCCAATCTACCCCAGGGCAAAGCTGCAGTTACTGATTTATTTCCAGCATCATAGCTTTTTGATTCTCTATAATATTCACCATTACCTAGATCCACATCGAACATATGAATCTTATCGTATCGTGACCTAACTTTACCCTCAGGGCCAATTAAAATTGACCGGTTAACAGCTTGTCCTTTCTTGTCAATTACCACCAATGACCCTGCTAGAACCCAAACCCTAGAATCTTTAGCAATATTGCATAGCGAGTCCAAAAAAATATCATCAGCTTCTTTCATGGCTTTTTCCCGCATCATGCTATTCCTAGGTTCCATCATGTTGACAGTTTCTGGGAGTAAAATTAATTCTGCGCCCATGCTGATAGCAGCCGACACCAATTCTCCAACATTTTTAATATTCACAGAAATTTCTTGACTAGAAGTAGTCTGAACACACGCGACACAGAAAGTAGTCATTTGCGTTTATAGCCCAAGGCGGGGATCTAACTCACCCTCTTGGTCTAATTCCATTATTTCAGAGCAGTCACCCAAATATTCCCCATTCACAAACACTTGAGGCACCGAAGTACTTCCGCCAGTTCGTTCTATCATTTCATTTCGCTTCGAAGGGTCCAACATCACATCAATTTCTGTAAATTTTAAGCCCTTATTTTTCAACAATCGCTTAGCAGCATTACAAAATCCACAATTAGCTGAAGTATAAATTTCAATTTCAACCACGTATAGTGTCCTTCTTTATTAACCAGTATTTAAAATTAGTATATAGTCCTTTTCCACAAGCCATAAAAGGACTTGCAGCATCTTAATCTGCAAAACTAAGTCCGTCATAAAAAAACACTTATAAATTTTATCTAAATTTAACTTTCAACAAAGTTGAAGATTTAACTACTAGGTATTTATGACAAACCTCTATTATGGCATAACCACACCATGACAGAACCAATGATGGTATTTAATCGCAGAATTGTTCGCTCCCACCGTGCACGAGCAGCATTCGACCTTGAAAAACACGATTTTCTATTTAAGGAGACAGCAGAACGACTATGCGATCGCTTAGACGACTTCACACAGTCATTTAACCTTGCGCTTGATCTAGGTTGCAGAACAGGTCAGATTGGATATACATTAGCCGGGCGCGGGGGTATAAAAACACTAGTACAATGTGATTTGGCCCCTGAAATGGTTGCTAAAGCAAAGATTTCTGGCAAACCAAGCATTGCGGCAGATGAAGAAGCTTTACCGTTTATTAGTGGCGCATTCGACTTAATCCTCTCCAATCTTTCTTTACACTGGGTTAATGACTTACCTGGCGCATTATTGCAGGCAAGACGTTCGTTGCGACCAGACGGTCTGTTTCTAAGTTCAGTTCTTGGTGGCGAAACTCTTAAAGAATTGCGCACATCCATAGCAGAAGCTGAAATTTCTGAAGAGGGTGGTTTAAGTCCACGTATTTCTCCAATGACTAATATCCAAGATCTAGCTCAATTAATGCAAAGAGCCGGATTTGCACTACCAGTGGTTGATGCCGAAACTATCACTGTTATGTACACTGATGTTAGAAGTCTTATGACAGATCTTCGTCGTATGGGGGAATCCAATGCCGTAATCCATAATCGCAAGGGCTTTATGAGAAAAAAGACGTTAGAAGCAACAGCATTAAATTATGAAAAAAATTTCAAAGGTGAGGATAATAAAATTCCCGCCACTTTCCAAATTCTAACTATGACCGGATGGGCGCCTGACACCACTCAGCAAAAACCCTTAAAACCTGGTAGTGCTTTATACAGTTTAATTGATGCACTAGATACTAAAGCTATTAAGGATTGAGCACATGACTTATACAGTGAAAGAAATATACCATACTTTACAGGGAGAAGGTATGAATGTCGGTCGATTGGCTGTATTTTGTCGATTTGCCGGATGCAATCTATGGTCAGGTATAGAAAAAGATCGTCATGATTCAAATTGCAATTTCTGTGATACTGATTTTGTGGGCTTCAATGGACCGGGTGGAGGCCGTTTTGAGACACCTACTGACCTGACCCAGGCAATTAAATCTTGCTGGCCGGGAGGCAATGAAAATCCCTTTGTTGTTTGCACAGGTGGCGAACCATTATTGCAGGTGGATGGCGATTTAATTGATGCTCTACACGATGAGGGATTTGAGGTGGCTGTTGAAACTAACGGAACTCAACCAGCACCTGTTGGCAAAACTGGGGGCTTTGATTGGATTTGTGTTAGCCCTAAAGCAGGCTGTCCAATTGATCTAAAGACTGGAGACGAATTAAAAGTTGTTTTTCCACAAGACGGAATTAATTTAAGGGAACTCGAAACATTGACGTTCCGAAATTATTTGATACAACCAATGGACGGTGAAAATCTACACCAGAACACCAAGTTAGCTATTGAGTACTGTCACAAACACCCAATATGGCGTTTAAGCATTCAAACCCATAAAATTTTGGGAATCCCATAATGGATATTATTCAGGAATTTACTTTCGAAGCTGCCCATTATTTACCCAAAGTACCTACTGAACACAAATGTCATCGCTTGCACGGCCATTCTTTTCGGGTTGCACTGACAATTAGTGGAGATTTGGATGAAGAAAAGGGCTGGGTAATAGACTTTGCTGAGATTGAAGCCAATTTTCAACCCTTATTAAATATTCTGGATCATCACTACTTAAATGAGATACCTGGTTTAGAAAACCCAACCAGCGAAATCATTGCACGCTGGATCTGGAATAAAATGAAGCCCAAATTACCCGGATTGAGCGAAGTAAAGATATGGGAAACTTGTGAGTCTCAATGTGTTTATCGAGGTGAAAATGATCTCAAAAACTTTAAAAAATAACCAATAAAAATATGAAAAAAAATCTTAAAATCGTTTATAGATCGTAAATATTAATTTAAAAAAACTAGCCTAAATATATTATAAAATCATAATCACTAAGAGTACATTTTATGGAATTACCAACAATATCTTTTTATATTTCATGAAATTCACTGACCCATTAATTCGTGGACGCTTAATTAAACGCTACAAACGATTCTTGGCAGATATTGAATTACAAGACGGCACTATTGTTGTCGCTCACTGCGCAAATTCTGGATCCATGTTATCAATTAACGATCCAGGTGCAGAGGTCTGGATTTCCCGTGCAAAAAACCCAAATCGAAAGCTACGTTACACATGGGAAATGATACGCATTGGACGTACTCTTGTCGGCGTAAACACTTCTCTTCCTAATAAAATTGTAGCAAATGCAGTAGCAAGAGGTAAAATCCCAGAGTTGACTGGTTATGACGTTATTCAGAAAGAGGTTAAATACGGAAATAATTCACGAATTGATCTCTTGCTAAAACGTAATACCCAAGATAATTGTGAACGATGCTATGTAGAAATAAAAAGTGTTACAATGAAACGTGATAGAAGCCGTATTGCACCAGTAGAGTTTCCTGATGCTGTAACAGCCCGTGGAACTAAGCATTTATTAGAATTAAGTGAAATGGTCAAACAAGGCCACCGAGCCGTAATGTTTTATCTTACACAAAGAGCCGATAGTCCAAACTTTAAAATTGCAAGCGACATCGACCCAGAATATTGGAAAGGCTTAACTATGGCAATGAATTCTGGTGTAGAGGTTTTCTGCTATGCTTGCCAAGTATCCCGTCGGAAAATAGTTATTAAACACCCAGTTCCATTAGTATTTTAAAAAAGGCCATAATCTAAAAATGCAAGACCTAACTTCAAAATCCCTTGTCACGGAAACTTCAAATTTTGTAGCCTCCGATGGTCGTCACATAAAAATTCATGGCGTTGATGCCTTTGAAAATATGCGCAAGGCTGGCAGACTAGCTGCAGAATGCTTGGACTTCATAACACCCTATGTTCAACCTAATGTAACCACAGAAAAGCTAAATCAATTATGCCATAATTTCATCATTGAAAATGGTGCAGTTCCTTCACCACTTAATTATCGAGGCTTCCCAAAATCCATCTGCACTTCGGTTAATCATGTTGTTTGTCATGGAATTCCAGGTGATAGAAAATTGATTGAAGGTGATATTATTAACATTGACGTTACTGTCACCCTTAATGGCTGGTTTGGAGACTCAAGCCGCATGTTTCCAGTTGGCAAAGTTGGAATTAAAGCAAAAAAGTTAATGGATGTAACTTTTGAAGCTATGTGGGAAGGCATAAAAGTAGTTCAACCTGGATCAACTCTAGGTGATATTGGCTATGCTATTCAGACATTTGCTGAAAACCAACGCTATTCTGTAGTCAGAGATTTCTGTGGCCACGGTCTCGGCCAAGTATTTCACGATGCACCTAATATCACGCATTTTGGCAAACCTGGAGAAGGCGATGTATTACAAGAAGGTATGTTTTTTACAATTGAACCTATGATTAACACGGGTTCTTTCGAAGTAAAAATTCTTGGTGACGGCTGGACAGCCGTAACTAAAGATCGATCTTTATCAGCGCAATTTGAACATTCTATGGGTGTAACAGCTAATGGTGTAGAGGTCTTTACTTTATCACCTAAGGGCCTAGATCGTCCGCCCTACAGTTTTTAAAAAGATACAAGAATATAAAAACGACTATTATTTCTTGTCAATCATAGCAGTCTCCAGGTAGTACAACTTTTACAAACAACCACTTTCCATGGAATAATAAAGTGACTACATACGTGACAAATCTAAAACCACCCCTCTTAATAACTCTAAAAAAATACCCAAACGCAATCATGATTGGCACTTCCTTTTTTTTCAGGAGCTAGTTTGCCTTGAAAATTTTAAAAATTTTCATCCCGTTTGCTTTTGGATATTTTCTCTCTTATTTAATGCGAGTAGTAAACGCTGTTATAGCACCCAATTTAGTTGTTGAATTAGAATTAACGGCAGCAGATTTAGGATTGTTAACTAGCGCTAACTTTTTAGCCTTCTCAGCCGCTCAATTGCCATTAGGAGTTTTGCTCGACCGCTTTGGTCCTAGGCTTATAGAAGCCCTTTTATTATTGTTTGCCGCTTCTGGAGCCTTCTTGTTCGCCAACGCACAATCAATGCCAGAATTAATTACAGGAAGAGCATTGATAGGACTTGGCACATCCGCTTGTCTAATGGGAGCCTTTAAGGCTTATCTTATGTGGGTTCCTAGCAAAAAAATTCCACTTATAAATGGCTTGCAAATGACAGCTGGTGGTTTAGGTGCTGTAACCGGAACAGTGCCAATGGAATTAGCACTTACAATCACAGACTGGAGAGGACTTTTTGTTGGCTTTGGTTTTATCGCTATTTTCATTTCATTAATAATCTATCTAGCAGTACCGCAGCAATCTGCAACAAACCGCACTATTCCTAGCCTAACAGATCAATTCGGCGGCCTTGTTAAAATATACACTAACCCTATATTTTGGCGGATTGCACCAATAACAATAGCATCACAAAGTATGTTCTTGGGGACACAGAGCCTTTGGGCAGGACCGTGGCTAAGTGATGTTGCAGGACTTGATCGTGATGTTGTTGCTCATTACCTACTAATAATTGCTATCGCAATGGTTGGGGGATTCCTTGGAATGGGGACGGTTGCCAACCAGCTTGAAAAATGGGGGATAAAAACTATAACTGTTTCTATAGGTGGAATGATAATTTTTGCACTCATTCAACTCCCTATTATTTTTTTATGGATAGATTTAGCCCTTCCCTTGTGGATTGCATTTGGATTTTTTGGCACAGCAGGAATTCTTAGCTATGCATCCCTTCCTCTATACTTTCCTTCAGAAATGGCTGGGCGTGTAATAACTGCTCTAAATGTCTTTACTTTCGGAGGTGCCTTTGCTGCACAGTGGGGAATGGGGTTAATTATAAATTTATGGCCAAATTATGATATCGTTGGTAGTTATGACCCATCAGGTTATCAAGCAGCCTTTGCGTTAATGCTTGCCATCCAATTAGCTGGATTGGCATGGTTTTTCTTTTTTAGAAAAACTAAGGTTTAGAAAGGAGAAGAGTGGAAATTTTCCATGATTTTGTCTATTAATTAATATATTATTAGTTCTCTAAAATATTAAGAGTTTTTTATGATTCCACGCTATTCTAGATCAGCAATGGCCACTATTTGGGAGCCTGCTAATAAATTTCGCATTTGGTATGAGATAGAATCCCATGCCTGTGACGCCCAGGCTGCGTTGGGAGTAATACCAAATAGTGCAGCAGAGAAGATTAGAAAAGCTGGAGATAAGCTATATAATTCGAAACGTATTAATCGAATTGAAGAAATTGAAAGCGAAACACATCATGATGTGATAGCTTTTCTAACAGAATTAGCTGAACATATAGGTGATGAAGCACGATTTTTACACCAAGGAATGACATCGTCTGATGTTCTTGATACATGTCTAGCTGTACAACTGACACAAGCCGCTGACATTTTAATAAGTGACATCGACTTAATTCTAGAAGCTTTAAAGAAACGCAGTTTTGAACACAAATTCACCCCTTGCGTTGGACGTTCTCATGGCATTCATGCTGAACCAACTACATTTGGTTTAAAGCTAGCAGGCCATTACGCAGAATTTAAACGCAATCGAAAACGGTTGGAATTAGCTCAAAAAGAAATAGCCACTTGTGCTATTTCTGGGGCAGTAGGAACATTTGCGAATATTGACCCGAAAGTTGAAGCTCACGTTGCAAAAAAAATGGGGCTTTTAATAGAACCAATTTCAACTCAAGTTATTCCCCGCGATCGACATGCGGCATTTTTTGCTACTTTAGGGATTATTGCATCATCCATAGAACGACTTGCAACAGAAATTCGTCACCTGCAAAGAACAGAGGTAGGAGAAGTTGGCGAATATTTTTCCAAAGGACAAAAGGGGTCGTCTGCGATGCCTCATAAGAAAAATCCAATCCTAACTGAAAATTTAACTGGCTTGGCTCGCATCGTACGAATGGCCGTAGCCCCAGCACTTGAGAACGTAGTTTTGTGGCACGAACGAGATATTTCGCATTCTTCAGTGGAGCGTATGATTGGACCTGATGCAACTATTACTCTAGATTTCGCCCTTAATCGTCTTGCTGGAGTGGTGCAAAAATTAGTGATTAATACCGATGCTATGCAAAGTAATATAGACAAACTCGATGGTTTAATTTTTTCTCAACAAGTTTTACTAGCCCTAACTCAAGCTGGCATGAGCCGCGAAGATGCTTACGAAGTGGTTCAAAAAAATGCTATGGAAGTTTGGAGTGGAGAACTAACGTTCTTAGAGCTACTAAGTAAAGATAAAAGGGTGAAAGAGCACCTATCACTTGATGACCTTAAGGACTTATTCAAAATGGAATTTCACACTGAATGGGTTAACACAATCTTTAAACGTGTATTCGAATGAATACATACACAAGACTATCATTTATTAATGCTTTAACCTTTTTCTTAAGTTAAAGGTCATAATTTTTTTAATATTTACTGAACCTGTTCAACGGCAATTTCGTAGAGGCGACTGATCTCAAGACGAACCTCATCTTCACTTATTAAAGCCCCCCTCTCCTCAATATCCTTCATGACACTACCGACAACATCCTCAATGCCAGGCTCCTCTAGATCATAACCGATCACCTTCTTAACATATGCCGCAGCATCATCGCTAGTAAGTCCAAATTTTTTTGCCAACCACTCACCAAGAAGACGGTTGCGTCTAGCTTCAATCTTAAATCGAAGCCCTTGGCTCATTTCAAAACGAAATTCTTCACCTCGTTCTTTGTCTTTAAAAGCATCCGACATGACCATATCCTTTTAATTAATTATTTTTTGAATATGTATATCTGTTAAACCATCATATCAACTATAAGAGTAAATTGATAATTATAGAAGGCAAAAAATATTGTGTACAATTGTTCTACTCCGCCGCCCAGATCATGATTGGCCTCTAATTCTTGCCGCCAATCGCGACGAGTTACAAAACCGCCCTTGGCTATTGCCGAGCCGTCACTGGCCAGACCGTGCTGAAGTCACCGCAGGGCAAGATGCTTTATCTAAAGGGACTTGGCTAGGGATTAATGATTGGGGTTTGATATCTGGAGTCCTAAATCGCTCAGGAACTCTTGGCCCTGTGCCCGAAAAACGTAGCAGAGGGGAGTTGCCTTTAGAAGCGCTCGAGCACGCTGACGCTTATACTGCTGCTAAATTTCTAGGGGACATCAACCCTTCAAGCTACCAATCTTTCAACTTAATCATTGCTGACAATACTAATGCGTTTTGGTTATCATCAAATGTGGAGACAAGTCATGTGATTGTTAAACCTATTCCCAAAGGTTTATCTATGATAACTTCCTTTGACCTTAATGACAAAACTTCACCACGGATTGAATATTACAAACCTAAATTTGAAGCTGCTATCCCCCCAAATCCAAGTATCGGAAAATGGGATAGCTGGCAGAACCTAATGAACGACAGCCGGGAAATTTATTGCAAAAAAGAAAATGGCTCTATGAAAATCAATTCTGATAGGGGATTTTGTACAGTTTCTTCTTCACTTTTAGCACTTCCTGGAAAAGGTCTTAACACTTGTCCAAAATGGCTCTTTGCAAACGGAGGTCCCGACAAAATGACTTATAATGAAATTGTGCTTTAATCATCAAAGAAAAATTAGACTTCGTTGTTTTGCCTAAAGACACCTGTTATATCAAACTTGCCCTCATGGGGGTTCTTTGTCTATACCAAATTAAAGGATATGCAACCGTGAACAAATGCAGGAAAATTTACGTAGGTATAGAAAAATTCCTACTTCAGAAAAATCAATACACACAATCGTACAAAAATTTTTCTATTCAGGAGGACTTCAGCAAATGAAAGCTAAAGTCCACATCACCCTTAAACGGGGTGTCCTAGACCCACAAGGGAAAGCGGTTCAACGCACCTTGGCACAACTTGGCTTTAAAGGAATCAAAGACGTTCGGCAAGGAAAGTATATAGAATTAGAACTTAGTGAATCAGATCCGGAGAAAGCAAAAATTGAAGTTCAAGGTATGTGTGAAAAACTCCTCGCCAATCTGGTGATTGAAGACTTCCAATTCGAAATTCTTAAAAATTAGCGACGTAATTTATGAAATCAGCTGTAATTGTATTCCCAGGATCTAACTGTAATCGCGACGTACAAGTCGCGCTACGTAAATCTATGAAATCTGATCCTTTGATGATTTGGCATAGAGAAACTAGCATACCAAAAGTTGATTTGATTGTAATCCCAGGAGGATTTTCTTACGGTGACTACCTACGATCAGGAGCGATGGCAGCACAATCTCCAGCAATGCTTGATGTCGTCGCAAAGGCAAATAAAGGTGTCCCGGTCCTTGGAATCTGTAATGGCTTTCAAATATTAACTGAATGCGGACTTTTACCTGGAGTTCTAATGCGAAATGCTAATCTTAAATTCATATGTAAAGATGTTTACTTGCGTACAGAAGTTACTGATACAACCTTTACAAGCAATTATAGTGCAGGTCAGGTAATTAGAATTCCTATTGCCCATCACGATGGAAATTACTTTGCTGATAAAGACACAATTATGCGATTAATGGATAATGATTGCATCGCTTTTCGCTACGTCAATTCAACCGGAAAGCAAGGTGAGGGGGCCAATCCCAATGGTTCTCGAGAAGATATCGCTGGAATCTTGAATATAAAACGCAATGTACTTGGTATGATGCCGCACCCTGAGAGATTGTCTGACCAAGCCCTTGGCGGAAATGATGGACGATTGATGTTTGATGGAATTGTCAAGGAGCTAGGCTAACAACTTTTAAGATGAGAATGTAATGCTAAATAGTGAATTAATACAAAACCAAACGAACAAACTTTTGTTAAATCCCTTACTTGCAAATAGGCCAATCCAAAATATTACTCAATTAAGGATATTTATGGAGCACCATGTATTTGCCGTTTGGGACTTCATGTGCTTAGCTAAATCACTTCAGCACTCAATTGCCCCTTCTTGTAACATTTGGGTGCCACCCAATGATCGCGTAAGCGCTCGATTAATCAACGAAATCATAACTGTTGAAGAAACGGACCTAATGGTTGATGGGCAAAGCTACTGCTCGCATTTTGAACTATATATTCAAGCAATGGATGAGGTAGGTGCAGAAATAGAACCAATTAAAAATTTTGTAGAAAAAGTGAAGTCTCAAGACATTGAAAGTGCTTTGGAATACCACAAAATTCCTCCTGCTGCACGTAAGTTTGTATCTACAACCATTTCTGTCATATCAAAAAACAAACCTTGGATTACATGTGCAGCTTTTTTATTTGGACGGGAAAACTTGATACCAGAGATGTTTCAAAAATTAATTTCAAACCAAGTGATATCTAAAGAAAGGTGTCCAGCCTTCGAATACTATTTAAAGCGTCATATTGATATTGACGGTGGCAATGCTCTAGAATTAGGCCACTCAAAGATGGGAATATTAATGCTTGAATCGTTATGTTCTAATAACAGCGAGCGCTTCAAAGAAGCGAATAATATAGCTATACAATCTCTACAAGCTAGAGATGTTCTTTGGCAAAGTGTCTATCAATTAATAGAGGCCAACAACTTAAAGTGTGCTTAATTTTTTCAAATTTAGCTTCTTTCTTTAACCCAGATACTAGACACCTGTTGCCCATCTGCTAAAAAGAACTTATGAGAGTCGAGCCTCCAAGTAATTCAGCCAAAGCAAAATCAATTAGTCCTGAACAGATCAAAAGCCATGGACTTAGTGATAATGAATACTCAAAAATAATAGAAATACTTGGGCGCGAACCTAATATTACAGAACTAGGTATTTTTTCTGTAATGTGGTCAGAACACTGTTCGTATAAATCTTCAAAAAAGTGGCTGAAAACTCTTCCTACTGAAGCACCTTGGGTGATTTGTGGACCCGGTGAAAATGCAGGTATTATAGATATTGGTGATAATCAAGCTATCGTATTCAAGATGGAAAGCCATAATCATCCAAGCTTTATAGAACCTTATCAAGGCGCCGCAACAGGGGTTGGTGGAATTTTAAGAGATGTCTTCACAATGGGTGCACGCCCTATTGCTAATATGAACTCTCTTCGCTTCGGCAGCCCAAATCATTTCAAAACACAACATCTAGTTTCTGGAGTTGTTGCTGGAATCGGTGGATATGGTAATTGCGTAGGAGTGCCTACGGTAGGTGGAGAATGTACATTCCATGAAGCCTTTGATGGTAATATTTTAGTTAACGCAATGACAGTAGGCATCGCCGCTTGCGACAATATTTTTTATTCTGCAGCAAGCGGTGTTGGCAATCCAATCGTTTACGTTGGATCGAAGACCGGACGTGACGGCATACACGGCGCAACAATGGCATCAACTGAATTTACAGATGATACCGATACCAAACGCCCGACTGTACAAGTAGGAGACCCGTTTACAGAAAAACTGTTAATTGAAGCTTGCTTAGAATTAATGGCTACAGACTGCATTATTGCTATTCAAGATATGGGAGCAGCTGGATTAACTTCGAGTGGCTTTGAGATGGCATCAAAGGGTGGTATGGGGGTTGAAATGAACCTCGATGATGTCCCCCAACGTGAAGAAAACATGACAGCTTATGAGATGATGCTATCTGAATCGCAAGAACGGATGTTAATGGTACTTCGCCCTGGCTCAGAAGACCAAGCTCGTGCTGTATTTAGTAAATGGGAACTTAATTTTTCTATCATTGGAAAACTCACAGATACTGGGCATATGGTTTTGTACCACCATGAAGAAATCGTTGCTGATCTCCCAATTGACCCACTAGCTCTAGCCTCTCCAGAATACGATGAAGTAGAACGACCTTGGACGCCCACACCAGAAGCTAAAATACTAAAAGCAAAAGAAATAGTTAAAAATAAGGATCCTATGGATTCACTTGAGAAACTATTATCTTGCCCTGACCTAGCTTCAAAACGTTGGATCTGGGAACAATATGATCACATGGTTATGGCCGACACACTAAAAACTGGAAGACCAGGAGGTGATGCTGCAGTTATTCGAGTGCACGACACTGATAAAGCTATTGCCATTACAACAGATTGTGCGCCTAGATACTGCAAGGCAAACCCTTTCGAAGGAGGGAAACAAGCCGTTGCTGAAGCCTGGCGCAATCTTACAGCAGTTGGCGCCAAACCCTTAGCAATAACAAACTGCCTTAACTTTGGAAATCCAGAAAAACCCGAAATCATGGGACAGTTAGTGGGCTGTATAGAGGGAATGGGCGAAGCCTGTAATACACTCGAATTCCCTGTCGTATCAGGTAATGTTTCACTTTATAATGAAACAAAAGGGCAAGGAATACTTCCCACTCCAGCAATAGGAGGTATAGGTCTACTAGATAATTTAGACAACCTAGCAAGCATGGGATTTAAATCAGCAAATGAAACAATAATTTTAATTGGTGATACCTTAGGTCATCTAGGGCAATCATTATATTTACGCGAAGTGGAAGGTATTGAAGAAGGCCGGCCCCCAACAGTTGACTTAAAAGCAGAAAGAAGAAATGGTGATTTTGTACGAAGCCTGATACGCAGTGCTTCTATTAGCGCTTGCCACGATGTATCTGACGGAGGAGTTCTTGTTTCCATTGCAGAAATGGCGATGAAGGGTTCAATAGGCGCGACAATTCAAGTGCCTAATGTTAATATGCCTACAGATGCATGGCTGTTTGGTGAAGATCAAGCTCGTTATCTAGTTACAACAAGTGAGCCGAATAAACTACTCGAGACTGCTGTTATGAATGATGTTCCAGCTCTACAAATTGGCCTCACTGGTGGACATGGTCTATCGCTATTAAATGGATCAAAAGAAATTTCTATTAAAACACTCATTGAGATCAATGAAAGCTGGCTCCCAAAGTTTATGGGTGATAATTCATTATAATTTCATATATTTTTAGGTTGACGAAAGTGTTCAAACAAACCATATCCAAAAAGATAGTAAAATAAACAGCAAATACTTTGAAAGACTTCATTAATGTCAATGCGAGCCGAGGATATAGAAAAACTAATAAAGGAGGGCATCCCAGATGCCCTAGTTGTAATAAATGACCTTAAAGGTGATGGTGATCATTATGCAGCACAAGTAGTATCAGCTCAATTCGTTGGGAAATCACGTGTACAACAACATCAACTCGTCTACCAAGCTCTCCAAGGACGAATGGGAAACGAGTTGCATGCGCTTCAACTGCATACTAGCGCGCCAAAAGAGAATTAAGTTTTTAGGAATAGGAAATTAAACATGAGCGACAATCCAACTTTCGATCAAATTCAGGAAGCAATTGACAGCAACTCAGTCGTGCTGTTTATGAAGGGCAACCCGATGTTTCCTCAATGTGGATTTTCTGCAGCGTTAGTACAAGCTTTAACAATGATGGAAGTAAAATTTAAAGGTATTGATGTTTTGGCAGATGATAATATTCGTCAAGGTATTAAAGAATTTTCTTCTTGGCCTACTATACCGCAATTATATGTTAAAGGTGAATTTATTGGGGGCTGCGATATTGTCCGTGAAATGCATGAATCTGGCGAATTACAAAAATTATTTAAGGAAGAAGGCATTGACCAAAGGGCCTGATTTCCCAATACTAAGACTTAAGTAGATAATATTTTTCGTTTAACTGGCATGCGCCTTCCAATAGCAACTACGACTACTACGCAAGTCGCAAAAAATATTGTTACTTCGTCAATTTCTTCACCCAATAACAAAGACGATCCCAACAACGTCATAAATAGTTGTAACAATTGAATCTGTCCTATTTTAGAAACACCACCTAAAGCTAGCGCACGATTCCAAGCAAAAAATCCAATCAATTGGCTAAATAAAGAAACGTAAATAAATCCACCCCACGTTAACGAAGAGACTTGCCAATTAGCATCTAGAAGAATCCAAAGGAATGGAGGAATTATGAAGGGTAGAGAAACAATAAGAGCCCAGCAAATAACTTGCCAACCTCCCAATAACCTTGAAAGATCACCACTCATGGCATATCCGATTCCACCAAAAGCCGCTGCTGCCAACAATAATAAATCTGCCGTTTGCAGATCACCTGCACCTTCAATCATTGCAAAAATCACAACTAAGGAACTACCTAGAATTGCCAAAATCCAGAATCCAATTCCGGGCCTCTCCCAACAGAAAACTGCTGCAGCTGCAGTTGTTGCTAATGGCAAAACACCAAGCACTATACCGCCATGTGAAGCTGGTAGTGATTTCATCGCAAAGGTCATACATAGTGGAAAACCTAGAACGATTCCAAATGAAACAAAAAATAAACGCTTCCAAAATCGTTTTGGAGGCACAGATTGTTTTGTAATAAGCAGTATTATTCCAGCTATAAAAGCAGCCAACACAGCCCGTCCCAAAGCAACGAACATTGGGTCAAGTCCACCGACAACAGCTATACGAGTAGCAGGAAGCGTAAGGGAAAATATAGCAACGCCAACAAATCCTAGGATTACACCCTTAATTTCATTACTCACATTGCATCCCTAAATGGGCCGTAACAGTTCATACATAGCCTTTTTGCAGAATGTGACTGGTATTTCTAGCGGGAATAAAATTCGATTACTAGATTTGGTTCCATTGTCACAGGATAAGGTACATCCGATAACTTCGGTGTCTGAAGAAATGTACCTTGCATTTTTTTAAGATTAACATCTATATAATCAGGCACGTCTCTCTCAGGGCTTTCGATCGCTAATAGCACTAATGGCAACTGACGAGATTTCTCCTTCACTTCTACAACATCGCCTTCCTTTACCTGATAACTTGGTATATTTACACGCTTACCATTAACTAAAACATGTCCATGGTTCACAAACTGACGAGCAGCAAAAACTGTTGGCACAAACCTCATCCTATAGATGACAGCATCAAGTCGAGATTCAAGAATTCCAATCAAGTTTTCAGAAGTATCGCCTCTTCGTCGTACCGCCTCAAAGTAATAACGACGGAATTGTCTCTCGGTAATATTCCCATAATACCCCTTAAGTTTTTGCTTTGCCATCAGCTGAGTACCAAAGTCTGATGGTTTTCGTCCACGTCTCTGGCCATGTTGACCTGGGCCAAAATCACGTGTATTTACGGGACTTTTTGGACGACCCCAAAGATTTTCTCCCAATCGCCTGTTAATCTTATACTTTGACTTAATCCTTTTAGTCATAATTTAATCTCCCACTTTCTGGGGTTATGATTTTGTCCTAGTAGCCCAATTGCACTTAATCAAATTCTTAATAGCACAAAACCACCTTTGTTTTTGATTGTGCAAGCAGGGGGGCGGTGCCGCTAATACACACACCCACTTTCCTAGAAATTGAGGCGCGGAATATAGGCGAAATATGGCATTTGTCAAACTTAGATAATAATTTTATTCTTGTTCTAGCACTGTATCCCAATATAGGAAGTCACGCCAGCTTTCGTGTAGAAAATTAGGTGGAAACAAACGGCCATTTTTTTGGAGTTGAGAATTAGATGGTTTAAAGGGCATTCTAAACAGCTGCATTCCTGCTCCTTTAAGGGACTGATTCCCTTTTTTTAAGTTACAAGGGGCACAAGCTGTGACTACGTTTTTCCATGAAGTATGTCCTCCGCTTGACCTAGGAGTTATATGGTCAAAAGTTAAAAATTCCGAAGAAAAATTATTGCCACAATACTGACAAATAAAAGCATCGCGCAAAAATACATTAAATCTTGTAAAAGCTGGCTCACGATTAATTGGGATATAATTATTTAGTGAAATAACGCTTGGTAGTTGAATTTCTATACTTGGCGAATGAACAACTTGCTCATACTCCGATACTACATTAACGCGAGACATAAATACTGCCTTAACAGCATCTTGCCATGACCACAAAGACAAGGGAAAATAACTTAATGGCCTAAAGTCCGCATTAAGGACAAGAGCTGGAAATTTTTGAGAAAACATATTCGCCTCTCTAAATTCTTCTTTAATTATGAAGTATTATATACCGTTAAGTTTTTTAAGAATTTGACGAAATTTATCATTCTCAAAATGAACTATATTTTTCCATAACAATTCTTGTAATTCTAGGCTTAGTTTGAGAAAACGTTTTTAAAATTAATAGAACAGAGCAAAAATGCTTTTTATTCACTTGCCATTGAAGCCAAATCAATACTAAAAATTTTAGCCAAGAATTCCATACCCCCTTTAATACCATCATCATCAAGACTATGTCCTAAGCCCTGACTAGTATGATGTGTAACAGATACGTCAACTGCTTTAAGTGCTGCAATCGCTTCATTTAAAGAACCAATAGGCACAACATCGTCAGCATCCCCGTGCGCCAAGAATATAGGTGGTCGAGACTGAATTGTATCAGCCAAAAGTTCTGGACCAACCAACATGCCTGAGTACCCAATAATTCCCGCTAGTGCTGCAGAACGCCGCAATCCTACATGCAAAGCCATCATGGTTCCTTGAGAAAAACCAATTAGTGCTAGATTTTTATCCTCAAGACCCGTCCTAGCTAATTGTGAATCAATAAAAGAATTCAAAATAGGTGTCGCTGTCTGTGTGCCCGCAAGGCGAGATTCAGGCGTCATTTCTTGTAAGGAAAACCATTGGTAACCTTGCGGTGCCATATCAAATGCAAAAGGAGCATTGGGTGATAAAAATAGCGCATCAGGTAGTATTTTTTGAAAATATGGTGCAAGACCAATTAAGTCATCTCCGTCAGAGCCAACGCCATGCAACATAATAACAAGTTGCTTTGCATCACCTCCAGAGAGTGGCTCTAAAACAGGTCCACTTAGAATTGGCATATTAGTCATTCGGCGCCTCATCAATAGTTGCTTAATTTAAGTTTAATTCCTAAACGAAAAAGCATGGTATTGTCACGGCATCTTATAATCATTAAGAATTTTAATTTTAATTTTTAATTATGGATTTTCTAATTTATGACGCTCAAAAATCCAGTTATTACTAGATTTGCACCGAGTCCTACAGGATTTTTACATCTCGGCCATGCATATTCCGCTTTATTTTCAGAAAAGCAAGCTCGAGTTAAAGGAGGCCAATTCTTACTCAGAATAGAAGATATAGATACATCGCGAACAAAACCCGAGTTTGAAGATGCTATTTTTGAAGACCTTTCATGGCTTGGCCTTAAATGGGAGCTGCCAGTTCGCCGTCAATCCGATCATTTTAAGGAATATGAAAAAGCAATCAATAATCTAAGAAAATTGGATTTGGTCTATCCTTGTTTTTGCTCGCGCAAAGAAATACGCTCTGCAATCTTTAATTCTAATTTAACCACAACCGATCCTTTAAATAGAGATAAAAGTCAAATTTATCCAGGCACTTGCAAAAAAATAACTGAAAAACAGTCCAAAATGCGAATTAAGCAAGGTTCCCCATTCGCTCTTAGACTAAATAGCGAGTTAGCAATGCAAATTGCAAAAAAAAATACAGATGCCCTAATCTGGAATGATGTAGAAAAAGGAGCTATTGAGGTTTCATTAGATCTAGTTGGAGATGTTGTGCTAGCCCGAAAAGAGACGCCGGCTAGTTACCATATAGCAGTTACATTAGATGACCACTTGCAAGGAATTAATTTAGTTACACGAGGTCAGGATCTTTTTTTATCAACTCATATACATCGTGTATTACAAGCTGTTCTAGAATTAAACACACCAACATACCACCATCACCATCTTCTCAAAGGAGCAAATGGAAGAAAGTTCTCCAAACGAGATAATTCGCTTTCAATCCAATCCTTACGCAAAGAGGGAAAAACCCCAAAACAAGTGCGATTACTAGCAGGATTTCATGATGACTTATAAAATATCCAAACAAGACATTCTGGTTTTCAAAAACAATTGGCTTTGCAAATGAAGAAATATACCTTCTTCTTTATCCTGATAATGTTAGGGACTTTATTAGGCCTAAATAATTGCACCACTAATCCTGCTACTGGCAAAAAAAGCTTTACCGCATTTATGTCACGCGAAGATGAAATTCGTATTGGAACAGAGGAACACCCAAGACTAATAAAAGAATTTGGTGGTATTTATAAAAATACAAGACTACAAGCTTATGTAATCCGAGTAGGGCTTAAATTAGCAAATCAAGCAGACGACTCGGGCTTAAAATATACTTTTACAATCCTAAATTCTGAAAAAGTTAATGCTTTAGCACTACCAGGGGGATTTATATATATTACCCGCGGCCTTCTAGCACTAGTTGAAAACGAAGCAGAATTGGCAGGTGTTCTGGCACACGAAATAGGTCACGTTACAGCACGACATACTGCAGAACGCTATTCAACTGCTAAGGCCACCAATTTAGGTATGATGATGTTGAATATACTAAGTAGCGCAACGGGTGTTCCAACTGGTGTCAATCAATTACTCGGATTTGGCGCAGAAGCTGCTTTAAAAAGTTACTCACGTGACCAAGAACTTGAATCCGATATGTTAGGTGTAAATTATCTTGTCCGTGCGGGTTATTCGCCTTTCGCCATGACTAGTTTTTTTCACAAATTAAAGGCCCATGAAAAGCTAGAAATTAAATTGAAAGGCAGTCCAAATTTTATACCTAATAATATATTTGCAACCCACCCTCGTACTGTAGACCGCATAAAAAAGGCCGTTCGTCTAGCTAATAATTTTAATATTAAAAATTCAGTATTAAAGCGTGAGACTTTTTTAAAAGAAATTGATGGCATTACCTTCGGAGACGACCCCGAGCAAGGTATTCGCAGTGGTAGAAAATTTATCCATCGAGACCTTGGCATAAGCTTTGAAGTCCCTCCAAACTTTATACTATTCAATTCTCCAACCCAAGTTGTTGCACGTGGACCTCGTGGGGCGAAAATGCTATTCCAGTTAAAGCAAGAAAAGTCTATAAGTAGAAGAATTTCTCTCGAAGAGCACATTACAAACACTTGGTCCAAGATTTTCTCCTTAAAAAAATTGGAACACATTAATATAAATGGCCTTAAAGCCATAACTTCTAGAAGTTACCTTAATGGTAAAGATTATAGATTAATTGCCATACAAGGTGATAAAAATTTATATTTTCACCTTATATTTATTTCTTCACCTTCAATCACTTCTGAACTAAATACTGACTTTCGCCGAGCAACCTATAGCTTTAGGCGTCTATCAAAAAGTGAAGCCGATGCCATAGAGCCACTACGCATAAAAGTTATAAAAACCGTACCAGGAGATACTCAAAAAAAGTTAGCAAAGAAAATGCCTTTTGAAGCATATCGACTTGAGTGGCTTCAAACATTAAACGGACTTCTTCCAGGGCAAGAGATTTTGCCTGGTAGAAGTTTAAAGGTAGTTGTAAAAGATTATAAATAAATTCTGATTAAGATTTTTCTTCATCGATTAGATATTGAATTTTCATTAGCGTCATCCACAATTCAATTTCAAGCCGCCTTCAGAAGCTCCTCCATCTTTTCAGTAGCTGTATCAATATCAATTTTCTCAATCGCAGCTAATTCCATAGCCAATCGATGACATGCAGATTCAAATATTTGGCGCTCTGAGAACGACTGTTCGGGTTGACCAGTTTTACGGTGCAAATCGCGAACCACCTCTGCTATAGCTAAAGGGTCACCAGAATTGATCTTCGCTTCATATTCTTGGGCACGCCGGCTCCACATAGTACGTTTGACACGAGCTCGTCCCTTAAGGGTTTCGAGCGCTACATCCATTTTCTTTCGTGAGATCAGTTTACGCAACCCAGAAGTGCTAACCTTAGTAACTGGAACCCGAAGTGTCATCCGATCTTCATCAAACGATATGACAAATAATTTTAGCTTATGGCCAGCAATCTCTTTTATCTCCACATTAGTTACTTGCCCCACACCATGAGTTGGATAAACAACAAAATCTCCGGGACTAAACAACAATTTCTTCTTTTTTTTCAAGGATTCTTTCTTATTTACTTCTTTTGTGACCTTGGGAGTAATTTTTCCTTTGGACTTGTTATTATTTTTTTTTCCTAGACCTGATTTTTTTAAATTCTTTTTTGCCTTAATATTGGACTTCTCTGTGGATGAGCTCTTAGATGCTACTTTTGTTTTAATTTTAACTTTAGCTTTTACTTTAATCTTTTTTTTTGCCTTGGAATCAACCATGGACTTAGGTTTGGTCTTAGACTTTTTAATTGACGCTTTCACACCTTTAGCCATTCGACTAGATTCTCCTCATATTTTAAATTTAAGAATAAAGGTAACCAACTTATCAAGTAGGGTCCCACAGAAAGATAAACCGTAGTTTGTTGAATACTTAATTGTTAGAAAAAATACATTTATCTAAAAATTTTTGAACTAGCAGTAATATAACACAAATACACATCACAAAACACAAGAAATACAAAACTTATTTTTTAACTTCCCAAACCAGGGTTCTCACTAAAAAGTTCTGATTTACCAGGCTTATCTCGCCAATCATCTGAATCAGCTGGTGGTTCACCCTTACGATTTATGTTCGGCCATTTATCTGCATAATCAGCATTAAGCTCAAGCCATTTTTCTATATCTGATTCAGTGTCAGGCACTATGGCTTCAATCGGACATTCCGGTTCACATACACCACAATCTATGCATTCATCTGGATGAATAACTAACATATTCTCACCCTCATAAAAGCAATCTACTGGACAAACTTCGACACAATCCATCAATTTACACTTGATGCAGCTCTCGATAACTACATAGGTCATTTTTAACTCCGTTAAAGCCCTCTAATTTGTTTTAAAGGTTTATCTAGCGCTTTTATTATGATGATACAAGACTTGCTAAAAAAACGAATACAACCCTCTTTAAGTTGTTTTCAGTAATTTAAATCATTTAAGAAAAACATCCCAATTGAAAAAATCATTAAAAAAAATTTAAATTTTTGGTGATCTTTGTTCCATTAGAGAAAAAAAGTTCTGTGCAGAACCTGCTTGAAGAAATGCCAGAGCACACCCTAGCCCACGATCTTCTTTTGCACCAGTAGGAGGACAAACATTTTCTGAAACTTGTAGGCTATTTTTTCTTCTATCACCACTGCCAATCGCTGGCAAGGCTCCTGCCAGATCGTTCTCATGACGGTTTTTTCCTTCTTTTGATGGACTAATGATAATATCAGGCATCACGCCACGGGCTTGGATTGTTTCACCTGACGGGGCATAGTATAAAGATGTGGTAAGCTTAAGTCCTCCTTCAACTGGCATAGGAAGTATTGTCTGCACGGAGCCCTTTCCAAATGAACGTGTACCCATCAGTATAGCCCTATTGTGAAATTGTAATGCACTTGCAACTATTTCTGATGCAGAAGCAGAACCAGAATTAATCAATACCACCATGGGCACACCATTGGCTATATCTCCAGGTTCTGCCTTATGAGAACGATCAAGATCTCGATCCCGACCACGAATGGAAACAATTTCCCCTTTTTCTAAAAAACTATCAGCTAAAATCAGTGATTGATCCAAGAGACCACCAGGATTATTACGTAAGTCTAGTACAATACCTGCCAAATGTGGGCCTAGTTTCCTACGAATTCCTAACATTGCAACATTGATACCTTCCTCCATTTTTTCAGAAAAACGTGAAACACGTATATATCCAATGCTACCTTCGGCTCTCCAGCGGACCGCCTTAACGGTGATAAGCCCCCTATTCAATCGAACAGTGAAGTCTGAATGTCCTTTACGTCGAATAGTTAGAATTATCAACGTTCCAACTTTACCACGCATGCGCTTCACAGACTGAGATAGGGTTTTACCCTTTATAGAAACGCCGTCGACATGAGTGATCAGGTCTCCAGCTTTTATACCTGCTTTTGCAGCCGGAGTATCCTCAATAGGTGAGATGACCTTAACAAATCCTTCTTCAATTGTAATCTGTATTCCCAATCCCCCAAATTCCCCACGTGTCCTAACAAAAGTTTCTCTAAATTCTTCGGCGTTTAAAAAAGATGAGTGTGGATCAAGCGACGCTGCCATAGAAGTAAGTGCAGCTTCTACAAGAATTTTGGGTTTAAGCGTTCCTGCTGGTGCCTTGGTCTCCCGAACACCTTTTATAGCTGCATTGATAAGACTAGCTTCAGGAACTTTATGTACGTAATTAGAACGCACCCTGCGATAAGCAAAATCAAAATAATCCAATTGCTCTGTCGTGTCTGGTGACATGGAATAAGCACGATAGATAGTTTTAAATCGATCTAATTGCTTTTGCGCTTCCTCTGTTAGAGAAGAATCACCATATTTAAGAAAATCAAGAACCCGAAATTGAGGCGATTGACTAGATCCACACGCATATAGCGTAGACAGCAGAACAAGAGCAACGGCACTAGCCCACCAATAACAAGACCTTTTTTCCTTAAAGATAGATGGAAAAACTAAACGAGTATCTTTATTAGCTTTCAATTAGACGTCCTGCATTGATTTGATCAATTAGTTCAACTAAAACTTTTTTAGAATAATCATTACTAACTTGGCAAGTTCCTGCATTAAGTATCTCATTTTTACTATATTGAGCAGCGTCGGCTTGATCAACTGCCGATATTAAGTCTTTCGGTGCATCAGGAAATGTAATTTCCCCTCCATAAAAGTCGTAAACAACTCGAGCTGCTGATAACGCACTCTATTTTTCAATTTAATCGCTCTGATTCGGACTAAACTCATGTGCAAGCCAAATAGCAATTGCTATAAGCACCACCGCGCCCAACTGATGCATGACTGCCATATATATTGGCACGACTAGTAACAAAGTGGAGATTCCTAGTCCTACCTGAAAAAAAGCCGCTGCCAACAGAGCGTTCGTGGATCGTCTTTGTGAATTAGTTAATTTAACTTGATAAGTACGGCAGTAAAATATTACCACGAATATAATTACGCTTGTTGCAAGAAAACGATGGTCAAATTGAACAGTAACAATATTTTCAAAAATATTAATGAATCCAGGGGACAAGTCCCAAAGACCATCTGGAATAATTTCACCATCCATTAATGGGAAAGTATTATATACTTTCCCAGCATCAAGCCCAGCAACAAATGCACCAGACAATATTGTTATAAAAATTAAACTTAACAAAACCCAAGAGTCTCTTCGTAGCCGTCTTATAGAACCTCCAGAACTTTTAGCCACGATAGATTTTGGTTGTAAAAGGTCTAAAACCAACCATAAAACCGAAGAAAAAATTAACAAAGCAAGCCCAAGATGAGCAGCCAATCGATACTGTGAAACATCCGGACGGTCAACAAGGCCACTTTTGACCATATACCAACCTAAAAGTCCTTGCAGTGCTCCTAGTAAAAACAACCCGGATATCTTGAGCAGGAAAGCACCTTTAATCCAGCCCTTATAGATGAAAAAAACCATAGGAAAAAAGAAAAAAACTCCAATAACGCGACCTAGGAGTCGGTGGTAATATTCCAACCAGAATATTGATTTAAACTCTTTAACTGTCATCCCAAAGTTGCGTTTAATATATTCAGGTGTTTTCTGATATTCTGCAAAAACGTGTCTCCATTCCATTTCGTTTAAAGGAGGTAACCAACCCGTTACCGGATGCCAATTGACCATCGATAAACCAGATTCAGTCAATCTGGTAAATCCACCAAGCACAATCATAAGGAGGAGAAGTACTAAAATTAAAAACAGCCATAAGGCCAGGGGTTTAGAATGTCTAGAACTCATATTACAGAATAATTTATTAGACGTCAGGAATTAAGAATTTCTCGACCCAATGCTTGGGCAAGCAACATATATACCTTCCCCACGTCTGATGAAAAAAAGATATTTTTTAACATACCCTCTTGGTCACGCCTACTTGCCTCAACTAACAAGACTTCAAATTCAGTAAAATAATTATTTACATAAACTCGAAATTTATCATCCTCTTGATATTTTTTACGAATTGATCCCAAACGTGCTTTTTCTCTAAATCCTAACATTTTACGGATAAAAATACCCTTATCACCCTTCGTAAATCGACGCCAATCATCTTCTGTAATCTGTGTTTCTAAGATCCTGCTCATGTCGACAGCGATAGACTGCAACCGTTCGGTTATGAAACTTGATTGATGAATATAATCTTTAACATCAGATTCCTTAGCGCGTTCTTCCAAAATTTTCAAAAGAGCATTAGCTTCATTTGAGGCATTGCGCATTTCTTCAGCCTGGCAGCCCAATGATTCACTAACTTCAGAAGCATTCTCCGCTGCAATATTGCTTGCCCTTTTCAAATTTTCAGAATGGATTGCCACTCGCTTATCCCATGCTTCAACCTTTTCAAGGGCGGCCCCCGTTACATCAATTAATTCTTTAGCACGCCGAGAAAGTGCTTTTGAAAGAGATTCAACTCCATCTTCGGCTTGGTTATATTTAGTTGCCATAGTCGCTAATTGAAGCTCCAAAGATTCAGCGGTTTTACCTAATTTTGATGATGCCTTATAAGCATCTTCAGTCGCAGTCATAGTCTGTGACTGAAAGGTATCTAGAAGCGATTTCAATTTCGATATATTAAGATCAGAAGCAATAGTTGCTTCCGAAGAACGCTGAGTTAATGATTCACCTACTCGCGATAATCTTAAAACCGCTTCCTCTGTTGTACTTTTTAATATTTCAGTTTGATGATTTATATTATCAGCAGTCTCTTCAACCATATCCGTAGAACGTTTCTTTACAGCCTCTAATTCATCCAATCTACTTCGAAGATCAAGGCCTGTGCTTTTTAAATTACTTCCTGAAATTTCTGACATAACATTCAACTGCTCGTATTTATCCTGCAAATCATTGTTCAGAGCTTCCATCTGGGACATTGATTCTCTCGAAACAAGTGACATTTTTTGCCCTTGTCTTTGAAAAGCCTCTCCCGTCTGAGCTAAAGAATTAGCAACCTCAGTTGAACTTCTACTGACATCTTGAGCTCGAATTTGTAAATTTTCTCCCAACCGATCCAAGTCCGCTACTACGCTATTTGAAACATCGGTAAGACCTGAAGCTTGTTGATTTATAATATCGGCAAAAGATTGGACATGTGAAGTTGCGTTTTTATATGTAGATGTCATTTCCTCTGAACTTCGCCCAAGAAGACTACTAACATCTTTAAAGCGTTCCCTAGCATTATCTAAAGAAGCATTTAATCCTTCAACATTTGTGGATAATGTTTTCGTTATTCCTTTCAAATTAGATTCAGCTAAAGCTGATTCCTTTGTTGCAAATTCCACATGTTCACGCATGCCTTTGCTAACCTGTATCAGATCTTCTTGAGCAGTTTCAGCTGATCGTGATAGTTGTTCAGTGCCAGCCTTTAATGTATCATTAAAATTCTCAACACGGGTGACAGCAAGGTCTGAAACTGTACCAAGGCGATCAACATTTTTAATTAGCTGACCATCAATTTCATTTAAGCGACCAAGAACTTCATCACTGATCTGATTGATTTCGTTAGTACGTCTATCCATTGTTCCTCCAACAGAACCTATCTGTTCAGACGCCTTGGAGGAAACCCGACCAAGCTCCTCTGCTTGACGATGCATGCCCTGGGTTGCTTCAGTCAACAAAAGTGCTGCACGATCAGCGCTAGCTTTAAGATCTGCAGAGCTCTTGATAAAATAAGTTCCGGCCCGATCTGCATCAGCGACCGCCTTCTCACCATAAGTGCTTATGGCTTGTGAAGTTCGTGTAAATATTTCATCAACTTTTCGCAATTTTTCTGCTGCGTCATCTGAATTTTCAGCAACTTCAGACAAAGAATTCCTTACATCATCACCAAGATTTTGCAACCTTTCACTAGCTTTTTCTCCAACGCCATCCATTTCGCTAATTTTATGATTCATTACTCTACTAGTATTTAAAATCATTTTTGCAGCGCGTGCGGAGGTTTTTAACAAGCGTTGTGTACGCTTATCCAAAACAATTGAAACTCCTTCAACTTCTCCTGTGGCTCTAGTAGTAGCTTGGCTTAAGTCTTGCAATCGGTTGTTGACAACATCACTTAGCTCTTTAAGCAAAAGAGTTGCATTTTCCGACCTACTACTCATTTCCGAGAGATTATTACTAAAAGTCTCAGCAACCTTTAAAGTTACGCCAGAGGAAGTATCAATATCAGAGATTGCTTGTTGCAATTCTTGACGAATCAAGCCTAGGTCAGTAGCACCACGTTCTGAGATCCTATTTAGTTCTGAAGAACGTTTCCTAAGAAGTTCAGCAAGTTCACTAATTTGACCGCCAGCTTTTTCAGAAGTTTGAGAAAGTTCCTTGCCTCTTTGTCGCAATACATCTCCGGCAGAACCAATTTTTAGAACACTTTGATTTGTAATACGAGAAAGATCCTCAGCTTGTCCACCAAGTTTTTCACTAACCCCCTCTACTCTAGCAAGAGCCTGCTCGGCAGACTGTGATAAATCTGATGTCCTTGACTTAAGATTCTTTCCTACTTGATCAACTTGTACTAAAACTTTTTCTGAAATCCTTGAAAGATCCTGAGAACTTTTATCGAGCCGATCTCTTACACTATCAGATAGTGTGGTTGTTTTTTTTGCCTGTTCACGAAAGGCGTCACTAACACCAACAACATTTTCCACAGCAGCTTTTACTGTTACATCCAATTCCTGACTGCCATCTTTTATTTCTGTACTCATCCTTTTGAAGTTTTCAAATACTTCCTCGGATGTTTGATTTAAAGCTTCAGATTGGCGCCCTAGACCTCCCACAATTTCCGACGTCTTGTTTTGAATGTTCTCAGCAGTTGACGAAAGAGATTTTTCTTGATGACTTAGACTTTCACTCATGGAGCTAGCTTGCATC
Organism: Pseudomonadota bacterium; assembly: GCA_036337015.1. Lineage (GTDB taxonomy): Bacteria > Pseudomonadota > Alphaproteobacteria > Rhodospirillales > Casp-alpha2 > Casp-alpha2. Next base: position 287,783 of record JAYZEZ010000007.1, read on the forward strand.
GCAGCTATTTTTGTATGCTGATTCATTTCACGAATATGGTCCTTAAGATTTTCAGTGCCAGCGTGAACAACTGATATTGAATTATCTGCAGCCGTTTCAAGAGATTCTATACGGTCATTCAAGTTCTTACTAATTTGTTCCATGCTATTCTGTATTTCAGATACAGAATCTTTTACAGTTGATTGCATATCTTGAACTTTCTGCTCTACTACTTTGCTAGAATTTTTAGCTCCGTCCTCAATAATTGAAACGGTTGCATTGGTAGAATTTTCAAGAGCTTCAATATGCTGCTTAATAGCATTACCCACATGACTGGTGCCATCTCCGATGGTGGCAACTGCATCATGAGCCGTTCCCTTTAAATCATCAATTCTTTGCTCTAAAGATTTTTCAGCATGATTTACTCTGCCTTCCACCTCTATGGATACCTCCCCTAGATGATCAACCCTAACCTTAAGAGCATCTGCTGATTCATGAGCCTTGGCAACAGCACTATCAGCTGCTTCCATCAATTCACCAGTTCGACGACTAAGTATTTCTGCAAGGCTTTCAAAACGAGCCGAAGCCCTGTCAGAGCTAACAGTAAGGTCACGTGTCCTTAAGTTAAGAACGTCACCAGTTTCTCGCGCCTGCTCAGATGCACGTTCTGCGACCGTCTTTAACTCTGTTGTTTGGCGGCGCAATGATTCAGCTATGGCGTGGGCCCGTAAATCAGCATCCTCTGAAACCTGAGATAGTTCAAGTGCACGTTGACGAACTATACCACTCAGTTTTTCTCCACGCTTAAGGGATTGTTCAGATGCTATACTTAAATCACGAGATTGACGCTGCAAGCTTTCTGTAATTTCTTTAATTCTTTTTTCTGTGCCACCAGATGGATAAATTAGACGTTGCAGGCTCCAACGCAAAGCCTCGGTATCATGTTTCAAACCTCTTCCACGCTCCCAAAAAGCAATGACCATCCACAATAATGCTAATGGGGTAAAAGCTCCAGCTGCTAAACTACCAATTTCATGAGGTAGAAGTTCATTAAGATTTGCCCAGCCAAATATGCCCTCAAAATAATTATAAACACACAAAACCCAAATAGCACTGAAAAGGAGACCCAAAACCGTATACAATCTATATCTCAAGTATATGGGTTTTTTCCAAGTATCAACTTCTGCAAAAGTGTCGTTATCAGCTTCTACATTAGTCTTTTTATTTTCAAGTAAGACTTTAGTCGTATCATGTTCCAGCTCAGAGGAATTACCAGAATTTATCTCTTTTAGGTATTCTTTAGCCATATCAAGTGCACCGTTGTGATTTATCTATTTGCTCGATCCTAATAAGATCATACACTCCTAAAATACTATGGGTAAATGAATCAAATACATTAACGCTAAAAAATCTTTTCCATTTACATTGCAATTTCAAAAAAGGTGTTGACCTCCTGTAACCGAAATTTCAGTGCCAGTAACATATCCTGCATCTTCTGAGCAAAGATAATATATTGCACCGGCAACGTCTTCTGGATTTCCCATGCGGTTTAATGGGATGCGTGGAATAAGCATTTCGTATTCGGGGCCAACCATTTCAGTTTCTATTTCACCTGGTGAAACTGCATTAACACGAACACCTAGTGAAGCGAATTCGTTTGCCATTTCCCTTGTTAGACCAGAAAGAGCCGCTTTGGAAATAGAATAGGCAGAACCAGCAAAAGGATGTATTGAATGGCCCGCAATAGAAGTAATATTAACAATAGCTCCTCCCCCCTTATGTAATGCTGATGCAAATCCACGACTTAGCTTAAGCGGTGCAAATAAATTAAGTTCGAACACATCTTGCCAAGCCTCTAAGTCACCGTTCAAACAACCAAGACGCTCCTTATGCTCGGATTTAGGAGAAACACCTGCGTTATTAACCAAACCATGAAGAGGAGCGTTTCCTAAAACCTTTGTGGCCTCTTTAATAAATGTCGCTATGCTGTCTGAATCAGAAAGATCAGTTGGAATGTGTACAGTCCAATTCGGGTCACGCTTACACTCCTCAGGGGTTTCATCACGTGAACAAGTGATAATTTTCCATCCACGGTCAAGAAACATCCTAGCCGTACTATGGCCAATCCCTCGGCTAGCCCCAGTAATGATAACTGTTCTTCGTCCCTCTGACATAAGTCTGAATTTAGGCTATTATCCAACATTTTTCCAGCGGACTTTCTTCTAAAATTGTGTAGAATAATTTAATGTGCTCTAGATTTGAACTTAACGCCCCCCTGGATGAAATTGCTCACCGCTTTGGACTGCCTTTGTCATTAAATATAGCAAAAAAATTAGAATTAAGGCCTAAGGACAAAACTTTGGTAATTACTTCTCAAGGTCCAAGATTTTTAAGCTGGGGTTTAACAGTAGACTGGAACTCAAAACCAATAATTAATGCCCGATGTGAAACATTGGCTAAAAAAAAATCATTTAGCCCTCATCTTGCATTTCGTTGTTTGATCCCAGCAACCGCCTATTTTGAATGGCGTAAAAATGGCCACAAGAAATTAAAAAACCGCATAAGCATTTTAAACCAATACAATGAAAGCCTTTTGTTTGCCTTTGCTGGTTTATTCGTCGATGAATATTTCACTATTATTACTTGCCCGCCCACAAAATCAATTTCTCATATCCATAACCGTATGCCAGTTATCTTGGATGCAAAAAGAGAAGCCCTCTGGATTAATACTAAGAATACATTTGAATCTGTTTCAAAAATCCTTGTCCCATATCAAACTAATAGATTAAAAGCCGAAGAACAAAAACCTAGGCCTGATCCACAATTAAACTTATTCTAGTTTTAAAAGAAAATTAATTAATATTTAAAAAGTTTCTCAATTATCAATCAACTTTAGTGCTGTTGTTAGGATCTCATCACTAGAAACGTTACTATCAACTTTAACCCAATCAATTCTACCAAGTTCATATTTCATTTGTAATCCTAGCACCCAAGCATCGGCATCTGATACATCACGTTTTCGTGATTTGATTCGTTCAAACTTGTTTTTAGACGTAGCCTCAAGCCAAATTCCAATAAATGGGGCACCCTGATTTCTTGCTATTTCTGCTATTTCAGAACGATGCCCAGGATTTGAAAAAACTGCATCGGCAATAACCGGGTAGCCGCACTGAAGTCCAAAAGCAACTTCATCAAATAGAACCTTGAATGTACGCTCGGTCATTTCTGCCGAATAACCATCAAAATTCAAACGTTGATTCAAACTAACCCCAGCCAAACGTTTGCGGGTTGAATCACTCCTCACTACTCGAGCATTTCCTAGATGGGGAGCCATCTCTCTAGCTAACTTAGATTTACCACTACCAGACAGTCCTCCAATAGCGATCAATATTTGTTTTTGTGGTTGTAAGATTTTAAGTGCTAATTCAATGCTTTTTTTTGCTTCCTCAATACATTGTTCTAACTGCTGTTTATCATTTAAATTTTCTGATTGTATCAAATGTTCAAGTGCCCAACTAGCAGCCCTAATCGAAATAAATAAATTCAAAACACGTAATCCACATAAACCTCTTTCACCTTCACCAGTTATGTCAAAATATCTATTAAAAAACAGGCTTGCAAAACGGCTATAATCCCGCTGTTTAAAGTCCATCAACAAATAGGACATGTCATAGAGAACATCAATTATGGAAGAAGTATTGTTAGGATTAAATAAAGATGGCCTTCCATCAGTCACTGAAATACTGCTCAATAGAAGGTCACCATTACAAAGGCGAACTTGGCCAGAATCTCTCCGATTATCTAATAAGTCTGAAACGCAACTCAAATAATGGGATAGCAAGCTGAACAAGGCATCTATTTTTTCTAACTCAATTACATCTGAGAAAGATTGTTTTAATAGCTTTGCATTATTTTTAATAATTAAGGCTATGCCCCTACTGCCTCCAAAATCTTTTTTTTTATTTACTGTGGCGATATTATGACAATTTGCAATGGTATCAGCTAAATCTTCCACAATAAATCTATTAAGAGCTCCTTTTTGGGCTAATTGATGAAATAGGGTACCATCCTTAAAGCTATACATTTACAATCCCAAATGATTTCACAAAAACTAACCAAATTGATCTAACTGGATCAACTATTCCAGCTTAGCCCTTAACAACTGAAACGTAACTATTTGATAAATTCTTTCTTAAACACTTACAATACTAGGGAAACAAGCGGACCATATCCCAATCTTTGGCACCCTTTTGAAATAAATACCTGTCATGCAACCGTGATTTCCTTTCAATCCAAAATTCAATTGAATCTGGAATGACACGATAGCCACGCCAATAATCTGGGCGGGGTACTGCTCCAGTTTTATACTTAGCCGCAAAAATAGCGATTTGCTTTTCAAGATCAAGTCGCTCAGTCATAGGCCTTGATTGCGCTGACGCCCAAGCCCCTAGTTGAGCACCGAATTCACGAGATTCAAAATAGTCATTTGCCTCTTGATCACTTACAGTCTTCACAGAACCTTCGATTCGAACCTGACGCCCAAGTGTCTTCCAATAAAAGCAAAGAGATGCGAAAGCATTTACCTCAATTTCAAGCCCTTTTCGACTTTCTGCATTGCTATAAAATACAAAACCTCTTTCATCCACCTCTTTTAATAACACCATACGTACCGATGGGCGATTATCAGAACCTGACGTTGCCAATGCCATAGCATTAGGATTTTTTGGCTCCAAAGCTTCAGCTTCACATAGCCAATCCTTAAAAATGACAATTGGATTATCGTTTTCAGAAACACTCATTATATATAATTAATTTCAATAAAATTTTAAGATCTCAAACATAGTATTCAAAGTTAACATCTTTTATGCCATGATAAATGTTAATAACAGAAGTAGTTAAGATGATCTTTCTATTAATTTGACTATCTTTAATGCATAGAGAACAGAAATTAGAGGGGATATTGAAACATGAATGCCGCTAAGAGTTTAATTAAATTTGTTACCATTATAGTTTTGCCTGCATATCTTTTGGCCTGCCAAACATTTCAAAATAATCCGAAAGAGACTGGTGGCACCCTTCTAGGTGCTGGCCTTGGTGCGTTAATAGGTTCTAATGTTGGCAGCGGAAAAGGACAATTAACTGCAGTAGCACTTGGAACTCTAGTTGGAGCATGGGCTGGTAGTGAAGTTGGCAAATCTCTAGACAAAGCTGACCGCGCATTTGCAGAACAAAATGCCCAAAAAAGCCTCGAATATGCACAAATTGGCCAAAAAAGTTCTTGGCAAAATCCTGATACTGGGAATTCTGGCACTTTTACACCAACTCGGACCTTTCAAGCTGCAAATAATCAAGATTGTCGAGAATTTATAACAACGATCTTTGTTGATGGTAATCAAGAAACTGGCACTGGCCGTGCTTGCAGATATTCAGACGGAACATGGAAAATAGTTCAGTAATTCAAAACCTTCTTAAATAGAGGCTAATCTAAATCATAATAATCTATTTTACATGTAATACTTATGATAAATCCTTATGAAATAATGGGCGTTAAAATTAACGCTACAGAAACACAACTTAAGAAAGCTTTTCATAAATTGGCACGCGAATGTCACCCTGACAGTGACCCAAACAACCCTTGGGCTAACGATGAATTTAAAACACTCTCAGCAGCATATGAACTTCTTTCAGACCCAAAACGTCGAGCACTTTATGATAGGGGTGAAATAAGTGGTGATGGAACAAAAAGGACACCTAAACGTACAACAAAAAGCCGGGCTAAATCTCCTAGCCGCTCCCCACACAAACGCAAACGAACAGCCACTTCTCCAAAAGGTTCGCCAAAAAAAGAGCATACTAAGACAATCGATCTTAATATTAAGGGCACGAATGTAGAATATTCTTTAAAAATTGATTTTTTTGAAGCAGTTCGAGGAGGTGAACAGCAAATTCTTTTAGCCAACGGCAAAAGATTAAAGGTTAATATTCCTCCAAATGCTGAAGATGGTCTTATTTTGCGCTTAAAAGGGCAAGGACTAAAGGGCTTAGGAAGCGGAAAAGATGGAAATGCTTATGTGGAGATTTCAATAAATCCTGATCCAATTTTTCGTCGTGAAAATAACGATGTACATGTTGATACACAGGTGACACTAGACGAAGCAGTATTAGGTGGCAAGATAGACGTGCCAACCATTGACGGTAAAGTTTCAGTTCAAATCCCTAAAAATTCTAATACAGGAACACAACTTCGCTTAAAAGGGAAGGGGTTGGGAACACAAAAAAGAGGCGACCAATATGTTCATTTAAATGTCATTTTGCCAAATAAAACAGATAAAGAGTTCATCAATTTTATCAAAGATTGGTCTTTAGCGCACCCATATAAAGTTGATCGCTAAAGATAGAACAACTAAACAGTAAACTTTTCAAATAAGGATAAAAATCAAACCGCTTCGATCTAAAACTCAATCATAACCCTAGTACTTTCATAGCGTTACAATTCGTAACTAAATGTGATCGTGTGATTTTTGCCTTTTCCCTACATTTGTGTAAATTTTCTACGACCTGTGAAATATTCAGTATTCCCTACCTTAACGCTGTAGTGATAGGAAAGAAAAACAGAAAGATGATTCAAAATGGACAATTAATGTCTGGAAAGAAGGGCTTGATCATGGGCGTCGCAAATGATCGTTCAATAGCGTGGGGTATTGCTAGAGCGATTTACGACCAAGGGGCTGAACTTGCTTTTACCTATCAAGGAGATGCCTTAAAAAAACGAGTGGAGCCACTAGCAGATTCCGTTAATTCTGATTTTGTTGTTCCGTGCGATGTCACAAATTCCGATTCAATTGATAAAGTTTTTTATGAGGTTGGAAACCGCTGGAAAAAATTAGATTTCTTAGTCCATGCCATTGCTTTTTCTGACAAAGACGAATTAAAGGGACAATATATAGATACTTCTCCCGAAAATTTTGCAGCTACAATGAATATTTCCTGCTATTCATTCACAGCAATTTGTCAACGTGCCAGGACCCTTATGACTAATGGAGGATCTCTATTAACCTTAACCTATTTTGGTGCTGAACGAGTAATGCCTCATTACAATGTCATGGGTGTAGCAAAGGCCGCACTAGAAACAAGTGTGCGCTATATGGCTGAAGATCTTGGGAAAGAGAATATTCGTGTTAATGCCATTTCTGCAGGACCAATGAAAACTCTCGCAGCATCAGGTATTGGTGATTTTAGGTATATTCTTAAGTGGAATGAATACAATTCTCCATTACGCCGCAACGTAAATCAAAACGATATAGGAGGTGCAGGGGTATACTTGCTTTCTAGCTTATCAAGTGGTGTAACTGGTGAAACACATCACGTTGATTGTGGCTACAATATAGTAGGCATGAAAGCTATTGATGCCCCTGATATTTCAGTCTCCTAGCCTTCTCTATCTGCCTCCGTTATAATGGCCTGGTAATGAGTATAAATACGTTTGGAAAAATATTTCGTTTCACCACTTTCGGTGAAAGCCATGGGCCGTCCATTGGTTGCGTTATAGATGGCGTGCCTCCAGGCATGCACTTAACTGAAACCGATATACAATTGCATTTGAACAAGCGAAGGCCTGGTCAAAATAAATATACCACCCAACGAAAAGAAACAGATGCTGTAAAAATCCTGTCAGGGATATTTGAAGGTATCACTACAGGCGCACCAATTGGGCTTGATATAAAAAATGAGGATACGCGATCAAAAGATTATGAAAAAATCAAGGATCAATTTAGACCGGGTCATGCTGATTTCACATATTACCAGAAATATGGTGTCCGCGATTATCGTGGAGGAGGAAGATCTTCCGCCCGTGAAACTGCATTGAGAGTTGCGGCTGGGGCAGTTGCTCGTAAAATTCTTGGTGAAAAAGTTAAAATTCGAGGCGCTCTGGTTAAAATGGGAAACGACACTATTGATCGAGCGAATTGGAGTTGGGAGGAAATTGAGAAGAATCCTTTTTTTTCTCCTGACCCAAAAGCGGTACCAAAATTTGAATCGCTTATGAAAAAAACCCGAAAAAAAGGCTCATCTATTGGGGCAATTATCGAAATCGTTGCTAGTGGAATTCCGCCTGGTTTAGGGGCACCTATCTATGGCAAACTAGATGCAGATTTAGCTGGAGCTTTGATGGGGATCCCCGCTGTTAAGGGTGTAGAAATTGGTGCTGGATTTAATGCTGCAGAATTAACCGGTGAAGAAAATGCTGACGAAATGCATATGGAAAAAAAATCTATAAAATTTCTTTCTAATAATGCTGGGGGTGTACTTGGTGGAATTTCTACAGGTCAAGATATTGTAATTAGATTTGCTGTCAAACCAACTAGTTCCATCCTCACACCTAAGCGCACCATCAATACAGCAGGTAAAAATGTAGAAATAAGAACTATAGGCCGTCATGACCCTTGTGTGGGAATCCGTGCCGTTCCTATAGGAGAAGCCATGGTCGCATGTGTTCTAGCTGACCACTATTTACTTAACCGGGCTCAGTGTGGATGAATTTAATTTAAATTTAAACTTAAGACCTGTATAAAAAGCTTATATGTTCTGTAATTATCCCCATCCAGAAACATAAAAATCATATTTCATAAAATGGTCTTTTTCTTCAATCACAAATTATATTATCATTTTTTATTATAGATACTATAAGTTTATATTATTTTTAATTCATTATTAAAAATAATATTAATAACGCCTAAATTAACCAAAATTAGATTTATATAAATAAAAAGTCTTAACAATCATAGCAATTACTTTATGAACCAAGTTAAAGAAATTAGTCCAACAACTGCATATGAGCTAGCTTCAAACGAAGAAGCAATACTAATTGATGTACGCGAACAAAATGAATTGTACGAATCTAAAATCGAAAATGCTATTCATATCCCTATATCATTGTTTGATTCATCATTGATACCACAAGAAAAAAACAAAAAGATCGTCTTTTTATGCGCTGTTGGAATCCGATCGCATCAAGTTTCTGAGTATCTCATTTCTCAAGGTATTGTTGAAGAAGCGTATAATTTAACAGGCGGCATATCTGCTTGGATTCAAGCCGGACTACCGATTCAAAAAAATTACGAAATTACGCAATCAAGATAATTCCTTATTTTTTCATTTTTCTGCAGCTATTAAAAATTCTTTATTACCGTTTTTCCCCTTTAAAGGACTTTCCGTAACACCAATAACACTCCAACCTTTTTGAGACCCAATCCAACTTTGCAAACGATTTATCACAGAATTATGCAAGTTCTCGTCTTGAACTATTCCTCCTCGTCCAACATTTTCACGACCCACCTCAAATTGTGGCTTTATCAATGCAACCACACATGCTTTGCGTGCGGTTAAACTCATCGCTGCAGGTAAAATCACTTCAAGACCAATAAAACTAGCGTCACAAACAATCAAATCTATATAATCTGGAACTTGTTCACGGCTAAGATAACGAGCATTAGTTTTGTCTAAAATAGTTACTCTTTCATCTTGGCTTATTTTCCAAGCCAACTGTCCATAACCGACATCAACAGCAAATATTTTCTTTGCTGCACCATTTAGAAGCACGTCAGAAAATCCGCCCGTTGACGCACCAATATCTAATGCGACTTTATTCTTCGGATTAATTTTAAAAAACTCTAGACCATGCGCCAACTTAACTCCCCCTCGAGATACCCAAGGGTGATCCGCCCCCTTAACATTAAGAGATATGTTAATTTTCACATGTTGGCCGGGTTTTTCGAGCTTAATTGAATTAGATGAAACCAGCCCAGCCATGACTATTGCTTGAGCACGGGACTTGTTTTCTACTAAGCCACGATCAACAAGCAACTGATCAAGACGCTGTTTTTGAGATTTGGACACAGTCCTCTATCTATATTAATTAGCTCTCATGCTAATTTTGTGATCAAAGCTGGATCATCCTCAACACTTCGACCCAGTGCGGTTAATACATTTGCTACAATATTCTTAGCCTGCAACCCTGCGATTTCATATTGAATTTCGGGTTTATTGTGCTCAATGAATCTATCAGGCATTGTCATAGAACGAACTTTCAGGCCTTTATCTAAAAATCCTTTGTTTGCAAGAAATTGAAGAACATGAGCAGCAAAACCGCCTGCAGAGTTTTCCTCTATTGTCACTAGAACTTCATGTTCAAGAGCCAAGTGACAAATTAACTCTTCATCTAATGGCTTGGCAAACCTTGCGTCTACAACGGTAGTGAATAGACCCATAGAGTCTAACTCATCAGCTGCCTTCAGAGCTTGGCTTAAACGAGTGCCAAGACTAAGAATTGCTATAGAGCTTCCCTCACGCAAAATTCGACCACGACCAATTTCCAATAAATCACCTCGAATAGGGAGTTCAATTCCTATGCCTTCTCCACGCGGATAGCGAATTGCAGATGGTCCAAAATTAATGGATGCCGCTGTTGCTGTCATATGCATTAATTCCAATTCATCAGCAGCTGCCATTACGACAATACCCGGTATAGTACAAAGGTAGGACAAATCAAAAGATCCCGCATGCGTACAACCATCAGCACCAACGTAACCAGCTCTATCAATAGCAAACCGTACAGGAAGGCCTTGGATAGCAACATCATGAATAATTTGATCATATGCACGTTGAAGGAAAGTCGAATAAATAGTCGCAAAGGGCTTAAAACCCTCACTAGCCAAACCAGCAGAAAAAGTTACAGCATGCTGTTCAGCTATCCCAACATCAAAGCTACGATCAGGGAATTTTTTTGCAAACTGGTCAAGACCTGTTCCTCCAGGCATAGCTGCTGTTATGGCAATAATTTTATCATCCAACTCAGCCTCAGAAATCAAAGCACGCGCAAAAACATTTGTATAACTTGGCGCATTAGGTTTTGGCTTTTCTTGTTTGCCAGTAACTATATCAAACTTAGATACTCCGTGAAACTTATCTAGGGAGACCTCAGCAGGTTTATATCCATGACCTTTTTCTGTTACACAATGCAATAACACAGGACCACGCTCTTTATCATCTCTTAAGTTTTTCAACACAGGCAGCAAGTGATCAAGGTTATGCCCATCAACCGGGCCAACATAATAAAAACCTAGCTCTTCGAATAGAGTGCCGCCAGTAACCATTCCACGAGCGTACTCATCAACCTTGGCCGCTGCTTGACCGATCTGACGTGGAAATTTTTTGGCAACCTCCTTAGCTAAATCTCTAGCCGAACGGAAAGATTTAGAGGAAATAAGGCGTGATAAATAAGCACTAAGAGCTCCAACTGGTGGAGCAATAGACATATCGTTATCATTTAGAATTACTATTAAGCGAGCATCCATAGAGCCTGCATTATTCATGGCTTCATAAGCCATGCCGGCTGTCATAGCTCCATCACCTATAATGGAGATTACATGATTGTTGCCCCCTGCTAAATCACGTGCGACAGCCATCCCCAAACCAGACGAAATGGATGTTGAGGAATGTCCTGCACCAAAAGGGTCATATTCACTTTCACTTCGATTTGTAAAGCCTGCAAGCCCCCCACCTTGTCGTAGGGTTAGCATCCGATCCCGTCTTCCAGTTAAGATCTTGTGTGGATAACACTGATGACCAACGTCCCATATAATTCGATCTTTTGGCGCATCAAATATATGATGTAGAGCAATAGTAAGCTCTACTACTCCTAAAGAAGCACCAAGATGACCGCCTGTAAAAGACACCGAGCGCACAGTGTCTTGACGTAATTCAGTCGCTAACTGCTTTAATTGGCGAATATCAAAGTTCTTAATATCCGAGGGCTCTAAAACCTTATCCAAAAGCGGTGTTGTGTTATCCAAATTCACTATCTTCACTCCACAAAACAATACTCAAGCAAATTATATGCATCACAACGTCCAAAAAAGAAATGTATTTTTTAAGTAGTTCTAGATACTACAAAATTTGCCAGATCTCTCAGCAATGCGCCACGTTCGTCAAAGACATCAAGATGTGATGCTGCCTGTTGAGCCAAAAGTTGGGCTTGCTCACGTGCTCTCTTAACGCCCAAAAGCGAGACAAAAGTCGCCTTTCCAGCAGCAGCATCTTTCCCTATTTTTTTACCAATCTCTTCTTCACTGCCCTCAACATCTAATAAATCATCGGCAATTTGAAACGCCAACCCAATATCATGAGCATATGCATGGAGGACATTACGAGCGCTTTTTGAAGCTTTTCCAAGAATAGCACCAACTTGACAAGAAACCGCTATCAAAGCTCCGGTTTTCATACGCTGCAATCGTGTAACCTCGGGCATATTCAATGTGTTGCGTTCAGCAACTAAATCAAGCATTTGCCCGCCAACCATACCAGATTCCCCAGATGCTCTTGCTAACGCAAACACTAATTCAGATCGGATAGTCGCATTATCATGAGTTTTTTCATTTGAAACAACTTCAAAAGCTTTAGTCAAAAGAGCATCTCCAGCAAGAATAGCTGTCGCTTCATCAAATTTTATATGGCAAGTTGGTTGTCCTCGCCGTAAATCATCATCATCCATGGCTGGAAGGTCGTCATGTATAAGTGAATAGCAGTGGATCATTTCTACAGCAGCAGCAACTCTTAAGGCTGAAGTCTTATCGACATTAAAAAGTTCAGAAGATGCGGTTACCATAAATGATCGAATGCGCTTTCCACCACTTAAAGCCGTATATCGCATTGCATCTACGACACGACTTTCCGGTCCATCCGTCAATTCCAGCAAGTTGTCTAGAAGATCATTGACCGACTTGGCATTCTCACCAAGGGCTGTTTCCAAACTTGCCAAATTAATTTTCCACGGGTTCTGTATCGATTTCACCATTAGAGCCAAGAACGATTTTATCAATACGAAGCTGAGCATCCTTGAGCTTAGACTCGCAATGAAGCTTCAACTGCGCGCCACGAGTGTACGCATCAATAGCTTCATCAAGTTTAACCTCTCCCGATTCCAATTTCTGGACAATTCCTTCCATCTCTTCAAGCGCAACTTCAAAGGTCATCTTGAGTATATCAGCGGGAATTGTTTTTTCAGACATTAAATTTCCTTAATGAAAACATCTACTTTAAGTTTGCTATTAATTTGAAGCAAAGCGCACAGATAAAGACAAATTAGAATTGCATCAATGCACGAACATGAGCCTGACTACTCTCTTTTAAAGCATCCAAATCATAGCCACCCTCAAGCAAGGATACCACATTACCGCCACAATAGTTAGTAGCAATAGATAATAATTCGCCAGTTACCCAAAAATAATCGTCAGATTTTAAATTTATTTGAGCAAGCGGATCACGTTCATGTGCATCAAAACCAGCTGAAATCAACAATAATTCTGGTTCAAAAGCTTTTAAAGCTGGAAAAATATCGTTCTCGTAACCTGTACGGAAAGATCTGCTACCTTCACCTGGAGACATAGGAAAATTACAAATATTGTTATAATTTCCACACTCTTCAACAGACCCTGTTCCTGGGTAAGCCGGAAACTGATGACTTGATGCATAAAACATTCCAGGATTGTCTTCTAAAGAATGTTGTGTCCCATTGCCATGATGAACATCAAAGTCAACGACCGCAACCCGATTAAGCCCATGTTTCCTTCGTGCATATTTTGCTCCTATTGCAATTGAATTAAACAAACAAAAACCCATAGCCCTATTTGATTCGGCATGATGGCCTGGCGGACGAACAGCACAAAAGGCATTATCTGCCTCATCACCTAGGACTTTATCAATAGCATCACAAACGGCACCTGCAGAACGCATTGTAGATTCACCCGAAGATGGCGACATAGAAGTATCTGGATCAAGATGGATTCTGCCTTCTGAGGGTATATTATCTAAGATTCTAGAAACATATGATGCCTGATGATTTTGTTTGATTTCGTCAATTTCGATAAGTGGCGCTTCAATTTGTTGAAGGTCATCGAACTCCCCCATTGACAGACCTGCCATAACAGATCGTAATCTATCAGGACATTCCGGATGGCTATTTCCAGGATCATGCTCGATGCAAACAGGGTGCGTATATAAAAATGTCGTCATTAAACTTCATTTATCCTCAGTAATTTTTTTTAGATATTCAACTAATTGAATCAACTGTTTAGCGTTAGATACTTTTTGAATAGGCATTTTAGTCCCAGGTAAAAATTTATCTGGACCTTGATCAAATAACTGAAAAAGGGTCTCCTCATTCCACGTAAAACTGACCCCTGTTAAGGCGTCAGAATAATTGTACCCTTCAACAGAGCCAGCAGCACGCCCAAATAATCCAGCCAGATGGGGACCTGAACGATTAACAACTTCTGGATTAAGCGAATGGCAACGAGCACATTTTTTGTATAAACTCGCACCCGGATGACTGCTATCCAACCACGGCTTTTGTTCTGCTCTGTCAAGTGCAGGAATGCCAATTCGATCGCCACTGTTCAAATGCCAAACACGGATTGAATCATCAGAACTTGCAGTCAAGGCAAAGCGGCCATCTGGTGTATATTTTAGCGCCCAAATAAGCGCATCATGTGCATTGATTAATTTTATTAATGTGCCCTTATCCAAATCCCATTGAAAAAGGGTACCTTTTCGTCCCGCGGATATTGCAGTTTTTGCATCAGGCGAAAAAGCTGTAGCAAATATCTGAGCTTCGTGTTTTCTAAAAGTGTGGATTTCCTCCATTTTAATCAAGTCCCAAAGACGCAATGATTTATCTATACTTGCAGATAGCAGACGCCTTCCGTCTGATGATATGCTAAGGCCAGTAATTCCCATGATATGCCCTTCGATCAATCCTTGAGAATAGCCAGTTTTGATGTCCCAAATTTGAATTTTTCCGTCATGACCTCCGGCAATAATTAAGTTTTCTCCATTAGCAAAGGCAACTGTATTAACAGGAGACGTATGTTTAAAAATGCGAAGAGTTTTCCCGGAGGTTAAATCCCAAAGTCGCAAGGTTTTGTCCCAACTTCCTGTTATTGCAAGTTTACCATTGTTAGAAGTTGCCACTCCCATAACCTTATGGTTATGACCTTGAAGCAGCTTCAAAGGCTTAAAAGTTTTCAGGTCCCATAAAATCGCCGTTTTATCATCGCTAGTTGTTAAGGCACGGTTACCATCTCCAACAAACGCAACACTATTAACAGGACCATTGTGTGCATCAAGTACCGCAATTTCAGTTTGATCAGAAAAGTTCCAAAGCCTTGCTGTAAAATCAAAACTACCGCTTAAAACTTGACGACCATTTGGTGATACATCCAAAGCTCGAACCATTCCACCATGACCAGACATATCTGCAAATACTGCGGCATTGCAAAATGAAATCAAACAAGTCAAATTGCAAATTACTAATAAAATTTTTAAATTTTGAATTTTATCCCTCCCTGACGCCAGACATTTTATCTGTGAATTTGTTACAAAAAAAACCTAATCATTAGCCAAGGCTGTTTTTTTTTGACAGTCTAGTCTAGTTTGTATTCAGTCCATTTCCTAAAAAAACTAACAAAATAGATCGAACACTAAGAACAACTAATTTTCAACACCTGAAGGCTTAAAAAAGTGCCCCTAAGATTATTTAAAAAATTCCATCTCAATCAATTTAAAACAAGTTTATGCAAAATTTATACTTTTGGCATTAGAAACTACAATCGCCAAAAAAATAATCTACTTTATACCTTGATTCTAACTACCATCATAAACTGTTTTATTATTGCGGCACCTTATTCTCTATTAGCACAGAATAAAAATTCAAAACCGCCTTCAATGCAGGTTGGTATAGATCCTGTAATTAACCAGCCTATTAAACAAACTATCCCTGTAATCGGTCGTTTCGTAGTTCGTCAAGCTGGGGTGGTCTCTGCCATAATAAACGGACCAGTAGGAGAATTTAAGATTGAGATTGGTGATAGAATAAACGCTGGCGAAATAATCGCTGTTTTGATGAGTGAATCTCTAAAATGGCGCAACGAGTTACAAAAAGCAGAAAATGAAAAAAAGAAAGCCGCCCTACAAAAAGTAAAAGCAAGACTTAGACTTCGCCGTCAGGAATTAAAACGCCTTGAAGGGTTGCAAAAATCTGCAGCTTTCTCAAAAGCCCGCCTAGATGATAAGCGCCAGGAAGTCATTGTTGCAGAAAGCGAAGCAGATGAGGCACTGGCAGATCTAGCGATAGCAAAAGCAAATAGAAAATTAGCTGATATCAACCTTTATAATGCGAATATACGCGCACCCTATTCTGGAGTTATCACCAAACGCTTCACTGAAGTAGGTAGCTATGTAAAAGTTGGTGATCCAATTGTCGCAATGATTGACGACCTACATTTGGAAATAGAAGCTGAGGTCCCAACAAATAGAATCTCCGGTTTAAAACCAACACTCAAAGTAAAAGCCCTCGCAAACAGTAACATTAATTTTTTTGCCACTGTTCGTGCTGTAGTACCCAATGAAAACCCTAAAACTCGCACCCGTTCAGTCCGGTTTATTCCTAAACTACCTGCAAAATTTAAGAATATTGCCAACAACCAAAGTGTAACTATTTATATACCGTCCAACAGCCAAGCAAATGCGGTTACCGTTCACAAGGATGCTGTCATTTCCCGCAAAGGAATGTCCCTGGTGTATATTGCAAAAAATGGAAAAGCTGAAATCCGCACAGTACAAATAGGCGATGCTGTTGGATCACGGTTTATAGTTAATAGTGGACTTACACTAGGTGACTTGGCAATTGTTCGCGGGAATGAAAGGCTACGCCCAGGACAACAGATCAGCTATTCTTTTTCAGAATAAACAAAGGATAGAAACTATTGAATATAATTCGCCTATCAATTCATCGCCCTATTGCAGTCATTGCTGCAGTTATGATGATAGTCATGTTTGGCATCCTCGCTCTGACCAAAATTCCTATTCAACTAACTCCAGATGTACGGAAACCAGTGATTAGCGTCAGAACTATCTGGCCAGGTGCTGCACCAGTCGAAATTGAGCGTGAAATCACTAACAGGCAAGAAGAGGTCCTTAAAGGCATTCGTGGACTTGAGCAAATTACAAGTGCATCCCAAGATGGTCGGTCAAATATAACTTTGGAATTTGCTATCGGAACTAATATGGATCAAGCTTTATTACTGGTTTCCAATAGACTTGACCGAGTTAATGGCTATCCTTCAGAGGCAACAGAACCATCCTTACGTACTGCAAGTTCTGATGACAGTCCTATTACTTGGATTGTACTGCTCAAGAAAGCCGGAAACGAAAAAAAAATCCATACCTACGGAGATTTTGCTGAAGAGGTAATTCAGGACCGTCTTGAAAGAGTCAGGGGCGTTTCTAGAGTAAACGTCTACGGTAGCGCATTATCAGAAATGGAAATTGCCATAGATCCTGCTAGCATGGCATTCTACGGCCTAACAGTCAGTAATATTGCTTCCAAATTACGTGCTGCAAATGCTTCACTAAGTGCAGGTGATGTAGAAGAGGGGAAACGCCGTTATGTGGTCCGTGCAGAAGGTGAGTTCACAAAGCTTGAAGATGTACGCAGTGTTGTAATCCGTTCAAACCGAGAAGCTGGAAGTGGAAGCATAGCTCGGGTCACCATAGGCGATATCGGCACCGTTAGTTTTGTTTCCAAGTCTCCGACCTCAACAATTCGTTTTAATGGTCAACCCGCTATCGCAATCAACGCTATCCGCGAAACTGGAGCCAACGTAATTGAAGTCATGAATGGCATACGCCAAGTTTTAAATGACTTAAACAAAAACACACTACCAGCAGAAGGTCTCCAGCTACGCCAAGTCTACGATGAAACTACATACATTGATTCTTCAATAGACCTTGTTCAACAAAACATTCTAATTGGCGGATCTTTAGCTGCATTTATTTTATTGATTTTCCTTCGCTCAGGTGGAGCCACCCTAGTCATTTCCATTGCTATTCCAGTATCTGTTATTGGTGCATTTGTTGCAATGGCAGCTATGGGAAGTTCTTTGAACGTTATTTCTTTAGCTGGCATTGCCTTTGCTGTTGGAATGGTAGTAGACGCTGCTATCGTTGTTCTAGAAAACATTTTTCGACATCGTGAAAATGGCGAAAGCCCCTCTGAAGCAGCATATCAAGGAACCCGGGAAGTTTGGACGGCAGTTTTTGTTTCAGCTCTCACTACAGTCATGGTTTTTATACCGATATTAGTAATGGAATTAGAAGTTGGCCAACTATTCCGCGATATTGCTGTAGCACTTTCAGTAGCGGTTCTGTTATCATTAATTGTTGCGATTACGTTAGTTCCAGCATTATCCAATCGTTTGCTAATCGACAATAAAGACACCTTAAAAGTAAACTACGACAAGGAAAAATGGCGACTGCCAATTATTGACAATTTCAGCAAAAGGTTTGTGGGTCTGATTATGAAAATCACTAACCATATAACCGTAAGCCGAAAATTATCTTTTGCAGTTGTCATTGGAATTTGTGGAATTGGTGCAATCATTACAATTGTCTTGCTACCTAAACTAGAGTACTTACCGGACGGCAATCGTAATCTAATATTTGGCATAATTGTTCCACCGCCTGGCTACAACCTTCAAGCTACAACACAAATAGCTGGAGATTTAGAAAAAAAAGTTATTCCTCTATTAGCTGAAGTTAGTGGGCCACAATCAAAACCTGGTGAAACTCCTAAAATCGGGCGGTATTTTTTCGTCGCATCACGAGGAAGAACATTTCTTGGGGCCTCAGCTCATGACCAAAGCCGAGTGAAAGAGCTAATCCCTTTCTTAAAAAAGGCCGCGTATGGAGAACCAGGAACTTTTGGGCTTATTTCTCAACGCTCCCTATTTGGTCGAAATATTGGTGGTTCACGATCAATAGAGCTTAATGTCTCGGGTCAAGAGCTTGAGGACATTCTAGATGTTGCACTAAAAGCAGTACAAAAAATCGAATTAGCTCTTCCTCGTTCCAAAGGAACACAAATAAGACCTAAGCCAGGATTAGAATTAGGCGCACCTGAAGTCCGGGTTATTCCAAACCGGATCAAGTTAGCCGACAATGGTGTTTCAGCACGAGAACTTGGAGACACTTTAGATGCTTTTAACGATGGTTTGCGAGTTGCTGAAATTACTGTTGGCTCAAAACGCTTAGATCTAATCATTAGAGGAAAAAAGGGAGACATTAAACAAACACAAGACATTAACAATCTACCTGTGGTCACCCGATCGGGTAACATTGTACCCATCAATTCTCTTGCAGATGTCCGGGTAACCGTCGGTCCGACACAAATCCGCCATCTCGAGCGCCAACGTACAGTAACTTTAGTAATACGCCCACCGGAACAGGTTCCTATGGAAAGCGCCTTGGAGATAATTGACACACAGGTGATGAAACCTCTTAGTGAGTTAGGCATGCCTCGAGGAGTGCGACTAAGTTTGACTGGTACTGCCGATAAATTATCCCTGACTTGGGATGCTATGGTCGTCAATTTAACAATATCTTTTATTATCGTTTATTTGGTAATGGCAGTTCTTTTTGAAAGTTTTATCTACCCATTAATCATCATGTTATCAGTGCCACTAGCGACTGCTGGAGGTGTAATTGGTCTAGCATTAACTAATCACTTTACCTTCCAACCCCTCGATATGTTGACACTTCTAGGATTTGTAATTTTGATCGGTATAGTTGTCAATAA
The DNA here is from genome assembly GCA_036337015.1 of Pseudomonadota bacterium. Taxonomy (GTDB): domain Bacteria; phylum Pseudomonadota; class Alphaproteobacteria; order Rhodospirillales; family Casp-alpha2; genus Casp-alpha2. Next base: position 307,452 of record JAYZEZ010000007.1, read on the forward strand.
TGCTATTTTACTTGTCCACCAAACTCTGCACCATATTAGAGTTGAAGGCTTAGATGTAAATTCCTCTATTCTGGAAGCTACACGTAATCGTATTAGACCAATCTTTATGTCAACGCTAACAAGTATATTTGGCATGATGCCTTTAGTACTTTTTCCTGGTGCTGGATCTGAGCTATACAGGGGGTTAGGATCAGTTGTACTAGGAGGACTATCTTTATCTGCTATTCTTACCCTTGCAATAATACCTCCTTTATTGACACTGGTAGCTGGCACGTTAGAAAAAGCTCAAAAATAAATAAACTTAAATAGCTATAGCAGGTCAAAAAGTTGTTAGTAATTAAAGTTGCGTGGTTTTTATGATATTTCGCCAGTTGTTTGATAGCGTATCATCTACCTACACCTATCTTTTGGGAAGCCGTCAAGGTGGTGAAGCACTACTTATAGACCCCGTCTTAGAGAAGACTGAACAATACCTAAGGCTTCTTTCAGAGCTTAACCTAACCCTTGTTAAGGCTATAGACACACATGTACACGCTGACCATATCACAGCAATTGGAGAACTTAGGGACAAAACACATTGTGTTACTGTTATGGGAAAAAAGTCAAAAGTTGATATGGTTTCTATGCGAGTCGACGATGGGGACACAATCGAGATTGAAACCATCTCGCTAAAAGTTCTATATACACCCGGTCATACTGATGATTCTTATTCATTTGTAATGTCCGATAGAGTTTTCACAGGCGATACTCTTTTAATTCGTGGAACAGGGCGCACAGATTTTCAAGGTGGAAATAATTCACAAGCTTACGAGTCATTGTTTGGCAAACTTTTAAAATTACCTGACGAAATGCTTGTTTACCCTGGGCACGACTATAAAGGTAACACTGTTAGCACTATCGCTGAAGAAAAAAAATTTAATCCCCGACTTCAAGTAAATTCAAAAAATAAATACGCCGAAATTATGAATAATCTTAATTTGCCAGATCCTAAACAAATGGATATTGCAGTGACCGCTAATCTGTCAATCGGATTTGATCCTATAACACCAGAAATTAAGAAAGCAACAATAAGGGCTGAAGATGCGGTTAAAGTTAATTTCCAAGACACCCTATTTATTGACCTAAGAGAAGAAACTGAACGTGTCCGCGATGGCATAATTCCTGGCTCTATACACCTCCCTTATAAAGCCTTAGGTGATAACATTCGGCCAGGTGGTTTGCTCGCAATAGTTGCAGAAAACCGCGAAAAAAAAATTATGCTATACTGTGCTTATGGTGAACGTTCCGCTTTGGGCTTGCAAGAAATGTTTAAAACTGGAATTAAAAATGCCTGGCATCTTGGCGGTGGCATAAATGCTTGGACTCAAGCCGGTGGCACGGCAGTAAAACACATTGGACCTGCCGACCAAGGATAACACTTAAAAAGTTTATAACGCATTTTAGTAGTTATATAAAACTACCAAATTTCAATCTCTGAAAAATTAATTATGATGATATACAAACACGCTGTTAGCATCTTTTTTTCTAACAAGCTTTCCATTTTCTAATAAAAAATTGAGATGCGCTAGTGTCTCACCAATAGCAAAAAAAACCTGGTGCGTGTCAAGTTTACGATTAAATAATTGTCGCATTACTTCGACGCCATTAGATGGATTTGAACAAATTTCAAAAGTTTTGCAAAGTCGTTCATGATGATGCTCTTGCAACTCATTAATACGTCGATCAAGGCCGTAGAAAGGTAGCTTGTGGCTAGGCAACACTAATGTATTGGGGCCAAGCCCACGCAATTTATTAAGACTTTTCAAGAATAAAGACAACGGATTAGCTTGTGGCTCTTGAGGCCAAACACTTATATTAGGAGTGATCTTTGGAAGCACTTGGTCACCAGAAATTAAAACATCAAGTTCAGCCGAGTATAAACACAAATGTTCAGGTGAATGTCCAGCTCCTATTATACTGCGCCACTTACGCCCATTAATGACTAACTCCTGACCTTCAATAATTCGAATAAACGATGCTGGTGGGCGTGAAATTAATTTAGAATACCGACCAGGCCGACCTTTAGCTTTATTCAACATAACATCATCAAATCCAACAGAATGATAAAATGCTAGAAACTCTTCTTTATTATTTGCTCCCGTTTGTTGGCGCAATAGGCATGCCTGCGTCCATTCTTTTCTAGGCATCCATAATGGTACGTTTAAACGTTGGGTTAGCCAACCAGCTAATCCGAAATGATCAGGATGATAATGAGTAACAATCACCCGTTTCAGAGGTTTTTGATCATTGATGCGTTCTTCCAATATTTGCTTCCAGGCATTACGCACCTCAACTGTATCAATTCCAGTATCAACTATTGTCCAGCCACTTCCCTCGGCATCGTTGTCTTCTAAAAGCCACAAATTTATGTGGTCAAGTTTAAACGGGAGAGGCATACGCAACCAAAACACACCCGGAGCAACTTTAATTGTTTTGCCAAGTAAAGGCGGTTCTTCATAAACATGTTTTACATCAGATAAAGAACTATCCATTAGGCAATTCTATATGTTTGAATCGATTAAAATTAACTAAAATTATATCTAAGAATTATTTTTTGCGAAACCATCTATTTCTTGGGCGACCATAAACATCAGCTCTTCTTTAATTATTTCAGTATGACGTGTTGGCTCAGCTTTTAGCACTGCCGCCATAATGCCTCGTCTAACTGGTTTGGCTAATCGCCCAAAATTTTCTAACATCAAAAATTTTACACTTGGTCGCACTGCTCCTGATAACATCAGACTGAGTACTAACTTTTTACGTATTTCATTACGCATATTACCAGCCTCCGTAAGCATAAAAAAGTCATGTACAAAAAGACTAGGAGCAATGGTGCCATCAAGTAACAACTGTAAGTTTTGTTTTAGTGCAACCGTGTACTGTTGTCTCGTTTTAACAATATAACGAGAAGCATGTCGTCGGACCTCAGAGATAGTTACGGGATCAAAATCACTATCAGACACAAATCCTAAACACTCACGAACAAGGGGGTGACGAGAAGTTTCTCCAACCACCTGCAGTATGCCTTTAAGTAAATTTGTTTTACCACCCAGAGGGCACATCCTCGCAGCAGCGGCTAAGGCCATTGGAGTCTCAGGATCAAGGCTAGCAATCATAGCTAGTGGGAGTGGAGAACCAATATCCATTAGGTCAAATCCCGAATTCATAAAATTTTCCGGCATCAACATACAATCATCGGCTCCGGGTAAAATCAGAGGCTCTTTATTTTTATATTGACGCTTAATATTTAATGCAGTTTTTAGACTCTCTTCCGTAATTCCATGAACATTGGTCATATTTCAAGCCTTTCTTACAATTCATCAAGTCAAATTTCTTGCTACTTGAAACAAATTTTTTCCAAATAACTATTGAAAATCATGGCTAAATTCCAAATTATACAATCGAGATTACTTCTACTCCTAAATATGACAGTGCTAAAACAATTATTTGTGCTAAATACTACAAAAATAACTATATATTGTATATCTACTTTAAATTTTTTTTAATTATAGAGGGTGAAATAATTATTTTTAAGGCCTAATATACTAACTATGCTAATCGGTATCGACCTTGGTGGGAGTAAAATTGAAGGTTTGGTCCTAGATATTACGGGCCAAGAAATAATTCGAAAACGCATAAATACGCCAAAAGATGTCTCACTAGATGTAACCTACAAGAAAACAATTTCAGCTATTATAGAATTAATAGAATGCCTAGCAGAAAGGGCTGGAGCCGACAAAGCTACACCGGTAGGTATAGGCATCCCAGGCTCTATTTCAAAGACTACAGGAAAAGTTAAAAACGCAAATTCTACATGTCTAATTGGGAAAGAACTGGATGTTGACATAGCAACTGAATCGGGACGCCCTATTCGGGTAGCTAATGATGCCGACTGCTTTACTATATCCGAAGCGACTGATGGTGCTGGTCGAGCATACCAAACGGTTTTTGGAGTTATATTAGGAACTGGATGCGGCGGTGGTATTTCAGTCAATGGGACGCTTCTAAAGGGCCCTAATACCATTACTGGGGAATGGGGTCATAATCCAATGCCTTGGCCACAAATTCTTGATGGATATAGTGAGACACCTGGACCAAACTGTTATTGCGGTAAACTTGGTTGCATTGAAACTTTCATATCTGGAACAGGGTTAGAGCAGGATTATAGATTGGCTACAAACCTTAATTTAACGGCAAAAGAAATTGTCGCTCTGGAAACTTCTGAAGCTAAAAACTCTCTTTTTCGCTATAATCACAGACTTGCACGAGCTTTAGCGAGTATAATAAATATCCTTGATCCTGATGCCATTATTTTAGGTGGAGGCATGTCAAATAATCTACAACTTTATGAAGTCGTCCCAAAACTATGGCAAAATTGGGTGTTCTCTGAAACTGTCATAACTAAACTTCTTCCTGCTCGCCACGGAGATTCCTCAGGTGTGCGAGGGGCGGCAAATTTGTGGAAAGAATGATATTAATAGCTTTGAACCCACAATTTCCTAGCTTTAAAGGATTACAGTGCTAAATAGTTTCAAATTTAAAACCTAGAAAAATACTAGTAAACTAGTTTTGACGGAATTTGAGCAAAACCCATTGTGTTTGAATTTCTCAAATTCAAAGAATCTTGAATAGTCGCAACTTCAACAGTTTTTGTTAATGGTCGCTCTAAAACTGCTAAATGCCAATCATTAGGTTTAACCCTAATTGTCCAAGTATCTGCAATTCCAGCTTGGGAAATATTAATTTTTACACTCTTTTCATCATTTTTTGCGAAAGGACCAACTACAACACGATAAAGTACTGTTGAATTCAACTTTGCAGATAGAACTGATGGTGTTAAACCTCGATGTGTCTCGGTCAGCCTCTTCGCATTAGAGTGATTTTTAAAGCTTCCTATCACCGTATAATAACCAGCCGCTGGCTTTATGCTTGCTAATGATAATTCTTTAGTCTTAGCTTTTACCACCCCGGGTTCACGTGCATAAGGACCACCGCCATAGGGGCCAATACCCTCAATATCATCAAGCATAGCCAGTTTTCCCTGCAGCTCTTCCTTTACATGCAAAGGAGCTACCTTGACATTATGAATTGTGGATTCATCTCCACCCCCGGCTGGCTCAAATTCTGCTAACGGATCAGATTCAGCACTTAAAAACTCATTTCCTTCGAATAACTGGTCATAAGACATGCCATCCGCAATCTCAGTTGCATCATCGACAAAATCGCGGCAAAGCTCATCAGGGCCTAATAAAATCCTCATCATAGCACAATCTTTTTGAGCTATAATAGAAAGGGCATGATCCGTTGCCGATTTTTGGGTAGCTACGTAAGAAATTCCATCTATAGCCCAAGAAGTAATTTGTAATGCTGAAGGCAAGGCGCAACCACCTAACAAAAATAAACCAAAACCTAAAGCTGCAATCCTCTTTGCCACTTTCTTCATTCCTTAAAAATTATAAAACTATTAAAACTATACTTAATTTTTACAAAAAGTAATGCTTTTTTATTTTTTTCGGGAAGATAACTCACAGATTGTGTATAATTACTTATAAAACCACAAAATATAGTTATTCCAGTTTTTTTACTCAGCCATTCAGATAATTTAAATCAATCTGTAATTACTTATATAGTTATAGACCTCGCAAGTATTAATAAATTACAGATAATGATTAGTGATGGTGTTTGCATAATTTTTTCTTCTATAAAGCAGGCAAGGTAGTACAAAAAACAAATAATTTTTTAGCCTACCCAGTTGCAGTAGCTTCATATAAACCTTATATTTCCGCCGCAAATTCAGTCCAACATTGAAAAGACTTGGATTAAAGATAATTTAAAATATTCTTTCTGCAATAGGCTAAAAAACAATCAAGACCATAAAATTGAACGTTGGATGCATGACTGAAAAGATATCTCTTAATCAACTTACAAAACAATTCGGGCCAATTTTAGCTGTTAACAATATTTCCATGTCGGTTGGGAGTGGGGAGGTGTTAGGATTTTTAGGGCCTAACGGTGCTGGAAAATCAACTACTATGCGCATGATTACTGGCTTCATTGAACCCACATCAGGTTCTATAGAGGTCCTAGGAATGAATGTCGCCAAAAACCCCGTCGAAGTTAAACGCAGCATTGGATACCTACCAGAAGGTGCACCAACATACGGAGATATGACAGCCAAATCCTACCTAAACTTCATTGCTGAAATTAGGGGGTTCAAAGGCGCTGAGAAACGTAGACGAGTAGACACTGTTATTAACAATGTAAATATAGAAAATATTATAAATCAACCAATTGATACACTATCTAAAGGTTTCAAGCGACGCGTCGGTTTAGCTCAATCCTTAATACATGACCCAGAAATTTTGATAATGGATGAACCCACCGACGGACTAGATCCAAATCAAAAATATCAAGTTAGAACTTTGATACGTGAAATGTCAAAAGAGAAAGCAATCATTATATCCACCCATATTTTAGAAGAGGTTGAGGCCGTGTGCTCCCGTGCAGTAATCATTGCTCAGGGTCGGTTATTGGCAGATGGAACCCCAGAAGAGCTTCTTACAAAAGCAAGCAATCATAATGCAGTGGTGATTACCATAAATAATAGTATTGCTAGTGATAAATTGGAGAACGCAATAGAAGCTATACCTAATGTTTCAACCATTGAATTTTTGCCAATTAATAACGAAGATAAGAACGTTTCTCGCTTAAGAGTATTTCCTAAAAATTCCAGTTCTATAGCTGGAACAATTGGAGAATTACTTCGTAGTAAAGATATCCCGATACATGAAATGTTTATAGAGCGAGGAACACTAGATGACGTATTTCGTAAGATAACAGCACCAGAAGATTTCTCCGATGATTAATATTACCATAATCGCCAAACGCGAATTTAAAAGTTACTTTGCAACACCATTAGCTTATATTTTTCTGGTAATTTTTCTAGCTTTGACCGGAGCTTTTGCTTTTTATATCGGACGTTTTTTTTCTACAGAACAAGCTAGTTTACAGATTTTCTTTACCTATCACCCATGGCTTTATATGATGCTAATACCTGCTATTGCGATGCGCCTGTGGGCTGAAGAACGCAAGACTGGTACTATTGAAATTTTAATGACTTTACCGGTATCAACAGCTGAAGCTGTGCTTGGAAAATATTTTGCCGCATGGGCCTTCTCTGGTATTGCTCTATTGTTAACATTCCCAATTTGGCTAAGTGTCAATTGGCTAGGAAATCCAGACAACGGTGTAATAGTAGCTAGTTATTTAGGAAGTTTTTTCATGGCTGGTGCTTTTCTTGCAATTGGATCTTGCATTTCAGCTCTCACTAAAAACCAGGTTATTGCTTTCATAGTCGCTGCAACCGTTTGCTTTTTATTTACGATGAGCGGACTAGATATGGTATTAGATTTTTTTAGAGCTTGGGCCCCTGAAATTGTCGTTCAGACAGTAGCCTCAATGAGCTTCCTGACCCACTTTTCTGCCATACTAAAAGGTGTAATAGATATTAGGGACTTAATATATTTTCTCTCCCTAATTGCTTTCTGGCTCTTTGCTAATGTCATTGTCATAGACCAAAAAAAGGCGTCTTAATTCAATGATAAATTTAAATTCTATTAATCAATCAAAGCTTGCAATTGCAAGCCTTATTCTTGGAATTATCCTATTTTTTTCAATTAACATTTTTTCTAACGCTGTTTTTCAAACGGTGCGACTAGACTTAACTGAAGATCGCCTATTCACCCTCTCTAAAGGAACTATCAATGTTCTTTCAAATGTTAAAGAGCCGATTATTCTGAAGCTTTATTATTCTAAGCTTCTTGGTGAACGCAGCCCTCAGCATGCTGTTTATTATGATCGTATTCGTGAATTGCTGGGTCGCTACGGTGAAATTTCTGGTGGCAAGGTCAAGCTAAAAGTCATACACCCCGAACCCTTTTCTGAAACAGAAGACAAAGCCGTGGCGGGAGGCTTGATTGGCATTCCACTAAATAATGCTGATGACCTTGGTTATTTTGGATTATCTGGCACCAATAGCACCGACGACCAAACTGCAATCCCTTTCTTTACACCTGAACGAGAATCATTTCTTGAATACGACTTAACCAAAATCATCTATACATTAGGTAATCCTAGGAGAAAAATAATAGGCATCATGTCAACGTTACCTCTGAATGGTGGGGCATCACAACCGCCTTTTAATCAGACTCCAAGATGGCCAATAGTAGATAAGATTTCTGAATTCTTTGAAGTGAGGCCTTTGCCAAAAGAATTAAGACAAATCCCAAAAGAAATAGATATTTTATTGCTCGTTCACCCAAAAGGATTCGATAATTTTACACTTTATGCAATTGATCAATTTGTATTAGATGGTGGCCGTGCTCTTGTTTTCGTGGATTCTAATGCAGAAGTTGATGTTCCGCCGGACGGTCGCATGACCTCCCTGCCTAGATCTAATTTCAACAAAGTCCTTAAGGGATGGGGACTTAGAATGTCTGAAGGAAAAATAGCTGGAGACCTAGATACCGCAAGACGTGTTAATATTCGGGCCGGAAAGAAAATGTCAGTTGTTGACTACGTGGTTTGGCTAACACTAGGGCAAAACAATTTTTCATCAAATGATACTGTCACTGCTGGGTTTCGAACAATCAATATGGCTGGAGCAGGCATTCTAGAAGCAATAGAAATTGAAGGTGTTAACACAACGCCTCTAATTTCAACAGGACCTAACTCTATGGAGATCGATGCTGAAAAGGTCATGCGTAGGCCAGATGCTATAGGTCTATTTCGTGATTTTAAAGTAGGTGGAAAACCATTGACACTTGCAGCAAGAGTTCAAGGCACGATTCAAACAGCTTTTCCTGAGGGCGCACCAAAAAACCCAAAGGGTCCCAATGAAGGAAAACCAGCAAAAGGAATTCCTGATAAACATCTAACACAATCAAAAAAGCCTGCAAATTTAATTGTCGTAGCAGATGTGGATATGTTACACGAAAGATTTTGGTCTGAAATCCGCCAACTAATGGGACAACAATTATTCATACCTTTCGCAAACAATGCTGATTTTGTTATTAACGCACTTGACAATCTAAGTGGAAGCAACTCTTTAATTGGATTGCGGGGACGTGCTCCATCTGGCAGACCTTTTACCAAGGTTCAAAACATCCGTCAGGCTGCAGAGCTTGAATTTCGCTCCAAAGAACAAGCCCTGCAGGAAAAGCTAGAGGATGCGCAAAACAAGTTAAGAGCATTGCAGCGTCAAAGTGGCACTAAAGGAGGTCTCGTCATCACAGGGGACGATAAAGTAGCTATCAACGAGATAAAAAAACAAATGATAGTCACCAGAAGTGAACTTCGTGAAGTACAACTAGCATTACGTAAGGACCTTGAAAACTTAGAAACACTCCTCAAGTTTGCCAACATTGGCTTAATACCAACTCTCCTAGCAATAGTTGCTATCTTCGCTAGCATAACAGGGCGTTTCCGAAGAAAAAAAGTAACTACAATTAACTAAGTCCAACAGATCTCAAAAGGAAAACTGGAGTCTCCAATTGTCGCCAAAATCTTTTACTGTTTTATTGATCCTTACAATTACCTCTGTTTTTGCAGCCCTAATGATGGTTGCTATTGACTACAAAGGTGGGCCAACTAAAAGCGTTGGTGAATTTGTCTTACCCAATTTATATGGAAAAGTTAATAATGTTGAAAAATTGGTCATAGAACACGCAAAGGGGAAAATCACATTAATTTCAAATGAGGGGATTTGGACAGTAGAGGAAAAAAGCAATTATTCAGCACGAACTGCAAAAATAAAACGTACAATTTTAGGACTAGCACAACTTAAGTTCAGTGAGCCCAAGACTAAACTAAAAGAGAATTACTCTAAACTTGAACTACTCGATCCTACGAACAAATTATCTAAATCAAAACGAATATACTTATTTGATAAGAACGGAAAAACCATAGGAGACATTATTGTCGGCAAGCGTCGCCCTTCTTTGACGGGAACACCTGGTGGGGCATTATATGTTAGAAGACCTGGAGAAAGCCAAACATGGCTTGCGGAGGGCGATGTTGAGATATCTAAGAATACTGCAAATTGGCTTGAACGTAAGATTATCAATCTAAGTTTTAAACGTGTAAAAAAAGTTTTTATCCAACATGAAGATGGAGAAACTCTTGAAATCTATAAAAACACACTAAAAGATTCTCAATTCCTAATTAAAAATATTCCTTCCAATAAAAAAATAGCCTCTGAAACGGAACCATCTACCTTTGGTAAAGCTCTCCAGAATTTGATGCTAGAAAACGTAAAAAAAGAGGCTAGCTTTCACACCCTTAGCAGAAAAAATGTATTAATTGCTAACTTCTATACCTTTGACGGATTATCAATACATCTGCAACTTTCCAAACAAGACGGAAAATTTTGGATAAAAATTGAGGCCTCTGGGAAAAACAAGGAAGCTCATGTAATTACTGAAAGGACAAAAGGCTGGGTTTATCAAATTGCTGAATATTCAGCTTCTGTACTGATACGGCGTATGAAAGACTTAGTAATGGACGCAAAATCGGAATCATAATGGTTTTTAGCCCGTAGATGTTTGATCTTTTCAGAACTTTTGATCACAAACTAGGCATAAATCCTATCCTGCAATTCAGACAGAGCAAAAATAAATGCTTTCTCGAATCGATTAAAGTCATTTTTTGAGTTCGGCACTCCCAAACGTAGCCAATTTTCCTTTTCAGGAAATTTGCGAACAAATATACCTAATTTTCCTAAATGACAAAAAAGCTTCTGAGCATGTTCAAATTCTATCAACCGAAAAAGATTTGTCCCACCTATAATTTTAAGCCCACCGTTTTGGATTATAGAATCAAAATATTTACGTCGTTCAATTAACTGTATTTGAGTTTCACTAATCCATTTATAATCCTTTAAAGCACGTGTACCAATCTCTATAGCAGGCCCAGAAACAGCCCAAGGCCCAAGCGTCTTTGCAAGCTGATCAACTACACTTGGAGTACTAATAGCAAACCCTAACCGAAGCCCCGGCAAACCAAAAAACTTTCCAAAAGATCGGAGCACGACTGTTGAGGTGTTTGTCAAATGAGAAATGACACTAATTCTAGAATCAACATCAGCAAAAGCCTCATCTATAACAAGCAGTCCATTCTTAGCTAATTTCTCATTTGCTAGACAAAGGAGTTTGTTATATGGAATTATTTTACCATTGGGATTATTAGGGTTTACAATTACAATAATTTCAGATTTCTTAATATTTTCCAGACTGTCAACAATGCTCACAGTATGTCCACATTCCAGCCAATTCCTTTTGTGTTCTGCGTAAGTTGGCCCAACGATAGTTACGTTTCGTTTTGAAAAAAGCGTTGGTATAAATTGAATAAAAGCCTGAGATCCAGGTGCTGCTACTATTCCCAAATCAGCTGGTACCTTATAAAAGTTCCGAGCAGCGGATAGCAACAAATCCATTTGTTGATTTTGCGGCAACATCTGCAAAGCTAGATTGGTTAACTCAATGTTAGGATATGCTTTAAGGTTTACCCCAGTAGATAAATCCAGCCATCCTTCTTCAGGACAACCAAATAACTCTTCTGCTTCTTTAAGGTCCCCACCATGATTGTTGATTGTTTTGTAATTAGAGTGCATGGATTTTTACAATGCTTATAAGAATGGATTTAGTGTACCGCTTAAATTAAACTAGCTGCTATTTTTAAAAAAGGTCGAGCGAGTTTATTACATCTAAACTTTAAAAGCCTTTTTTTGATAAATTCAAATCTTAATTTGCTAAATTTTTTAAACGCTTTTTTTCAAGATTTCATCTGCAACATTATTTCAAGCCCAACTAACGTAGTTATCAAAGAAATTAAACTGGCTAAAGACCATGGACCAAAACGCTTTAAAATTGAAAAAAATAATTCATATAAAAAATTAGCCTAAAAAATAAAAAATAATAATAATCAGAACATACATTTTTTGGTTTCAAATTTAAATTTGAAAAATATTTTTTGAGTGAAGAAAGGATACATCAGTAAATAAGAGACACAAAATAGATAAAGGAAAAAAGACTTAGAAGCGCTCTGCTTCTAAGTCTTTATAATCCCCGGGAATCTGCCTTTTTTGGCGCACCCGGGAAGACTCGAACTCCCAACCTCCTGATTCGTAGTCAGACGCTCTATCCAATTGAGCTACGGGTGCTTTTGAGCAGTTTTTACTCTGATAGTTATTTAAAATATTAATAACTATCTTAAGGGGTCGCGACCCTACTCCACTAATTTAATGATAGCAAGGACCTGAAGGTCTTCCCTTTTGTGATAAATTAGCATATTAAATAGTGACTTGTGGTGACTATTACCTTTGAGTAAGATCAAATAGGGTGGATTTGGGGAACAATATCTTTTACAAATGTATAATATTATTTGTTCTTCAAATTTGAACTGATCACGATAAAAGTAAAAGGCTTACAATGGCGTATCGAAGATTGTGTTTTTTTCTTACAGGAACGATGTTGTTCCTTAACTCTTGTTCTTTTACAGAAGAGGCGCTTTGGCCGTCGTTAACGGGCGAAGATCCTGCTGCGGAAAAAACAAGCACCGAAAGTTCAACCGAAAGTTCAGCGTCTGCACCAACAGTAACAAATCCAACATCAGCTGGTACCTTAAGTACAAGCACCCCGGCCACAACAGCAAGTTCAACCGTTATATCAAAAAATACACAGCCGCCACTAGGAAACACTATTTTTCAACCTACAGGTGTTACGCCCGGAACTTCCACTGGTACGTTCGTTGGTAAAAAAATTATAGATATGCGCGCTGAATTAGGACGCTTGCAATCTTCAATTACTACCCATAATAGCCAATTACAGGCACTGCGTGGTAAAATCGTTTCAAATTCGCAACGTTATCACGGAACTATTGCCGCAGTTAACGCTCGTCTACAGGTTGGAACAACACCTGGAAATCCAGTTTTGGTACAACAATTCAATAGTTCTCAAGCAGACCTGGACCGAATTCATTCTGACATTACCGAAATGAATGAGTTGGCAAATCGTGTTAGCAATAGTTCAACAATGTCATCATATCTATCTGAATCCACTAGGGCATCATTTGCTGTTTCTGGTGCTGTTGATGAAGATCATAGACAATTAGCAATTCTAGAAGATGAAGTTAGCCGTACTGACGTATTGGTCACACGACTACTTAAAGAAGTATCTAATGATGTTAGGCGTCAAACTAATTACGTAGCAACTGAAAGAGCAAATCTTAACCTTGTTTCAGCGGCTATACGCACAGGGGAGATCTTCGGAGGGAGCTTAGCAACCAAGGGGTTAACATCTTCAATTATAAGCCAAAATGTTCCGGCAACGCCTTCAAGCACTTCTGGCAGACGGCCTTTGGTAGTAATTAGATTTGACCGAAACAAAGTACCTTTCCAGCAAGCTTTATACCACGCTATTAGTCGTGTACTAGAAAGTCGTCCTTCCGCTATTTTTGATTTAGTTGCTGTATCTCCATCATCTGGAGGTGCTGCCCGAATTGCACTAAATTCTAATAAATCGCGGCGCCATGCCCAAGAAGTATTACAAGCTTTGACTGAAATGGGACTACCGCCGTCACGTGTGGCCGTTTCTGCAAAAACCATGACTAACGCCAATACAAACGAAGTCCATGTATATTTGCGTTAATCAGTTTAAATATTGAAGATTCCATTAGACACAAAGATCAAAACGCCGTATCTCCCTGCCTTTCCTATTGTAACCAGAATAACAAACAAACGGAAATTTACTCGTAAAATTCCAGATAAAAACGTCAATGGATCACCAACTACGGGAACCCAAGAAAATAATAGCGACCATATCCCGTAACGTGAAAACCACTTTTCTGCACTATCAAGTTGAGCTTGTTTTACCGGAAACCAATTCCTATCCTTCCAATTTATACAAAACCGCCCTACACCCCAATTTACACAAGCGCCTGCAACATTACCTAAACTAGCTACCGCCCAGAGAATAAACGAATTATAATCTTCGGCTAACATTAAGCCGACTAAAACTAACTCAGATGAAAAAGGTAATACAGTTGCAGCTAGGAAGGCACTTGCAAACAGTCCAAGATATCCTTCCATAAAAATTACCTAAACCTACTTAAATTAAAACATTATCGATTAAACGCGCCTGACCCAACATAGCTGCAGCAAGGACTCGAGCTGGTCGAGTGTTGTCTTGAACCTCTTCAAAAGTTTCTATGTCTCGTATTGTCAAATAATCTACCGAGGAAAAACCGGCCTTTAAAAGCTGTTCCCCCCCCCAGGCAATTTGATCACTTAAGTCGGCACCACGACTAACCTGTTCAGCGACTTGAGAAATAGTACCATGAAGAATTGGTGCGATTTTTCTCTCATTCAAATTTAAATATGTATTACGTGATGATAAAGCCAAGCCGTCTTCATCACGTATAGTTGGTGCAGCTACAACACGAACTGGAATGTCAAGATCTCGTGTCAATTGCTTTACAACCATTAGTTGCTGAAAATCTTTTTCCCCAAAAAAGGCAAAATCAGGTAACGATTGCATCAGTAATTTAGTTACTACTGTAGCAACACCATCAAAGAAACCAGGCCTAGCCTTACCCTCTAGGATGTCTCCTAAACCATCAATACTCACACTGGTAGTAAAACTTGGAGGATACATAACATCAATACTTGGCTTAAAAAGCAAGTCGACACCTTCATGCGTTAGTTTACTTATATCATTTTCTTCGTCGCGAGGATAAATTTTTAAATCTTCGTTCATTCCAAATTGCTTAGGATTTACAAACAGAGTTACACAAGTTCTCATAGCTCTTGCGCGAGACAGCCTTACTAAGGATAGGTGTCCTTCGTGTAGTGCCCCCATTGTTGGCACGAGACCAACAGTTTCTCTGGAATTGCGCCAACCCTTAACTTCAGCTCTAAGGTCCTCGACAGTGTGAACAATTTTTAACATCAGGAAACAAAATTTCTCATTTATTTTTTGGTGCGCCAAAACAGTGTTCAAGACCTGGGAAGTTACGTGAACGAACGTCCTTGGCGTATGCCCTTGCCGCGCTTGCCACGTCTTCTCCTAATTCTGCATAGCGTTTGACAAAAGAAGGGGTAAAATCTGAAAAAAGTCCCAAAGCATCGTCACTTACCAAAATTTGTCCATCACAACTTGGTGAAGCTCCAATGCCTATAGTCGGCACATCAATCGATTCAGTAATTTCACGGGCCAAAACCTCAACAGTACCTTCTATAACTATTGCAAAAGCGCCGGCATCTGCAATTGCCAAGCCATCATTCATCAGTTGCTTCCAACCCTCACCGTCACGCCCCTTTATCTTATATCCTCCACGACTTTCCGCTTTCTGTGGTAATAATCCAATGTGGCCAAGAACGGGTATATTCTTATCAGTCAAATAGCGAACAATATCAGCTATCTCTGCCCCACCCTCCAACTTAACTGCTTGTGCTCCAGTCTCATCTAAAACTCGTTTAGCAGAAGAAAAAGCCTGAGCAGGAGAATTTTCGTAAGTACCATGGGGCAAATCAACTACAACACAAGCCCTTTTAGATCCTCGCATCACAGCTGATCCATGGTTTATCATAACATCGAGCGTTACTCCTCGCGTCGTTTCCAAACCATAAACAACCATAGCCAAGCTATCGCCCACTAATAATAAGTCCATATAAGGATCCAACCATTGCGCCATAGGTTTTGTATATGCTGTTAGGCATACTAAGGGAGGTCCACCTTTGCGAGCCTTAATATCAATTACAGAGTTACGCCGATCTAAATCTTTTGCATTTTTCACTTCACTTGACCCTTCGGAACATCTAAGACTGATACTAGCAGAATTCAGCATACAAAAATAATTGAAAAAAAATTGATTTTTTTCAGGAATCAGGCTGAAAGACTCGCATCCATGTTGTATATTTACACATCTATCAACAACTAATCCGGAAAAACAAGTGAACTATACTCAAAAAGAATCTCAAAATCTTATTAATAATTGTCTAGAAAATGCAACTTTTACAGAGCTTCCTGGCCACCAGCCAGGCAAAGTGAGGGAATCCTACGATTTGCCTGACGGGAGAAGAATAATGATTGCTACTGACCGTCAGTCAGCCTTTGATCATGTTCTTACAGCAGTTCCCTTCAAAGGCCAGGTCCTCAACCAAACAGCAATGTTTTGGTTTAATAAAACAAAGGATATTTGCCCTAACCACGTTATCGAAGCTCCAGACCCTAATGTGGTAATCGCTCAAAAACTTAACATGTTAAAAGTAGAAATGGTAGTGCGTGACTATATGACAGGCTCTACAGAAACGAGCATATGGCCTATGTATGAAAGGGGAGAGAGGGTTCTTTACGGACACCAATTTCCTGACGGCTTAGTTAAAAATCAAAAGCTACCTAAAACTATCTTAACCCCCACCACCAAAGCTGAATTAGGCGAACACGACGCTCCAATTACAGCAATGGAAATTGTTGAGCAAGGCCTACTAAGTCAACAACAATGGGATGAATTAGCCAAGCTAAGCCTAGCTATTTTTGATCGGGGACGAGAAATTTCTGCAAAGAATGGCCTTATTCTAGTGGATACAAAGTACGAGTTTGGCCTTGACCCTAACGGACAAATAACAATCGCTGATGAAATACATACCCCAGATTCGTCTCGATTTTGGATAAAAGAAACTTATGATCAAAATTTAAATGCGGGAAAAGAACCAGAAAGTCTTGATAAAGAATTTCTTAGATTATGGATAAAGGAACGTTGTGATCCTTACAATGAACCAATACCTGAAATCCCAGTTGAAACTCTAATAAAATTTTCAGATAAATATATAAAATTGTTTGAACAAGTAACAGGGGAAAATTTTATAAAACCAGAAGCTTCAATAAACATAAGAAATCGTATAAAACATTGTTTAGAAGAGGCCTTCTCCGAATACTTTTAATTATGCCCTTATCCAACTTCTATAAAATTCTCCTGATAGCTTGCACAGTCATTCCAATACTTGAAGCATGCCAGAGTAGTAAACAAATCAACCCAAGAACTAATTTTACCATAGGTAGAGCAACCCAACCGATAAGCGGAAAGAAGCATATGATTGCAGTTGCTCATCCCATGGCAGCCCAAGCAGGAAGAGAAATTTTACGTCGTGGGGGCAATGCATTAGATGCTGCTATAACAGCAGAATTAGTCCTAAGCCTAGTCGAGCCCCAATCTTCAGGTATAGGTGGTGGGGGATTTTTAGTTTACTACGCAAAAAATACTGGGGCTATAGATACTTATGATGGGCGAGAAACTGCACCTAACTCAGCTAATCCTTCTATGTTTCTTGATGGAAAAGGTAATCCAATTAAATGGCATGATGCAAGCATTGGAGGTCTTGGCGTTGGAGTTCCAGGATTATTAAAAATGCTAGAGTTGGCTCATAAGGAACATGGGCGCCTAGCTTGGAAAGATCTGTTTCAGCCTGCTATAGCTCTAGCTAGGAAAGGGTTTCCAATCTCTGAAAGGCTTGCTCGCCAAATTAAATCCGCTAATCAACTTTCTTTAGACCCAAATTCTAAGTCATATTTTTTCAATGCCGATGGCAGTCCAAAGGAAGCTGGCACCATTTTAACAAACCCCGAATTTGCTGACACTTTAACTCAGGTTGCTAATAACGGCGTCAAAGCTTTCTACACCGGCAAAATTGCAAAATCTATTTCTTATGCCGTATCAAACACAACAATAAGACCTAGCAAAATGAGCGTTTCTGACATAGAGACTTATGTCGCTAAAAAACGTCCGCCTGTTTGTCTCCCCTACCGCCTCTGGTTAATTTGTGGAATGGGACCACCGTCATCAGGTGGTATTACTACATTACAGATATTAGGGATTCTTCAAAATTTCAATCTCGGTGATATCAAAATTGAAACACAAAACGGTGTTATGAAAGCAATGCACCTCTTAGGTGAGGCCGGCAGCCTAGCTTTTGCTGATCGTAACTTTTATATAGGTGATCCGGATTTTGTAACAGTACCATCATCTGAGTTGCTAGATAGAGAATACCTTAATTTACGATCTAATAAAATAAACCTAAAAAAGGCATTGGGGAAACGCCAACCAGGGACCCCGGGGCTCAGGGCCAAAATTACACCCAAAATGCCAGTGGAAAGTTCTGATGTAAAAGGCCATTCGACAACACATATCTCAATCATCGATTCTGAAGGCAATGCAGTTTCTATGACAGCTAGCATAGAGCGAGCATTTGGCTCACATCTAATGATTAAAGGTTTTTTGCTGAACAACCAACTTACTGATTTCGACTTTAGGCCAAATAATGGCAGCACTCCAAAAGTTAATCAGGCGAATGCAGGAAAGAGGCCTCGATCGTCCATGTCGCCAATGCTTGTTTTCGACGGAAACGGCAAAGTTATTATGACTATTGGTTCACCAGGTGGCTCACATATTATTGGATTTGTCGCCAAAACATTAGTCGCAACTCTTGACTGGAATCTCGATATTCAGAAAGCTATAGACCTTCCCAATGTTACTAGCCAAAATGGAACATTAAATATAGAGAAAGGTTCCAGATTCGAAAAACTTATTCCAAAACTAAAATTAATTGGCCATAAGATTCGTCCTTTAACCAGTAAAAGTGGGCTTAATGGTATCTTCGTAAATAAGGAAGGGCTAAAAGGTGGAGCTGACTCACGTAGAGAAGGCATAGCACTGGCAGATTAAATAGATTTTTTGCTGGTTAAGGATATGATTATACTTTTTAAGTATTAGTAGATTTTTTAATTAAAATTGGACTATTTTCTCGCTACAATAAAGATTCGACGAAATGGATATAAAGTAATGCCATCGGCACGTTGCTTGTAGACCTTTTGAGCAAGCTCAGAGTAGGCGAAGAAAAAGGCATCCGCCTCGTCATCAGCCAAACCATCAAGCAGAGGTTTCAAAGCTGAACCCTTCAACCATTCTGCAACTGCATTTTCACCATTAAGCTCCTGCAAATAAATAGTCTCCCATATATCTAAATCTGAAGTCAAAGGAGTAAGAATATTATGATACTTAGATAAGCTATGGACAGGGTTTGCGCGAATTAGCTGTCCGACTTTTTCTTTCCATGGCCTTGCTGCATCAAAAATCAACTTGTGTGACGGTGCATCATAGTTTCCTGGCATCTGAACTGCAAACACCCCACCTGGATTAAGACAACTTAATAATCTAGGAAAAACCAAGTTGTGATTTTCCAACCAATGCAGTGCAGCATTAGAATAAATAACGTCAGCCTTTGTTTTTGGTGACCATCCTTGAAGATCAGCCTCAATCCAAGTTGGACCAGATAAGTCTTCAGTAGCTTTTTTCAACATATCCAATGAACTATCTACACCAGTTATTTGAGCGTTCCTCCAACGTTCAACTAGGATTCGAGTCGAATTACCAGGACCACAGCCAAGGTCAAAAATTATTTTAGGGTTTTCTATATTGATGCGGGCAAGCAGATCAATTGCCGGTCTAAGGCGTTGCCTCTCATATTTAAGATATTGATTAGGATTCCAATTATGTTTCATTCTAAAAATAACTAGCTTTAATTTACGTGGAAATTCTAATTAATCTAGTAAAAAAAAAGTCAAAAAGTTTTCTTCTTGTGTGATTATCTATTCTTAAGCTTCTTTAATTTTTTAAATACAATCGGTGTTAATGATAAAACAGCCAGAGCTAACAATGGGCCAATAATTTTAGGCTCAAATATTATATCTAATACTGGCATCCTGCCTTGATCAAGCAAGGCCCCCAGCCCATTACCTATCGAACAAAAAACCGCTGTCCCTGGAATAATTCCTATGAATGTTCCAACAACAAATGTCCGAACCGAAACCCCAAAAAGAGCGGGCACTATATTAACCAGCCAAAAAGGGAAAACCGGAACTAAACGTAACGCCAAAATATATGATAATTCGTTTTCTTGAAATCCGGCTTCCATTTTACGAATAAAAGATCCTGTTTTTTTCCGAAAGAAATCAGTTAATAAATATCGTGCAATAAAAAATATTCCCAAAGCCCCTAAAGTAGCTGCAAAAACCACTAAAGAAGTTGCCACCCAAGTTCCCATCAAAAAACCCGCTACTATTGACAACCAAACTGCGCCCGGTAACGACAAAACTACGACTAAAACATATAATACAAAATAAATTGAGATTGCTGTGGAGGGATGCTTATCATACCAACTAAGAACCAATTCACGATTATCCTTTAGCACTTCAAAGCTATAGAACTTCTCAAGGTCTAAGATAATAACTACGGCCGAAAATAAGATTATAAGTAAAACTAGCCAGAAACGTTTTAAATAATGTGAGTTTAAGTAATTGTTATTCATTATTAAAAGTTAAAGGCATTAAGTTTGCCTACCAAGTTAATTCTCCCAATTAAATATTTATAGGAAATAGCAAATCACATTAAGAGGCCCCCAACTAAAGACAACTACGAGGATTGAGCAAAATATTTTTTTGTTAGAACAGCTCTTTATAAAAAACTAATTAATATACATTTTTTTGAATTTAGCTCATACCATTTAAAGATTAAGTTTAAAACCCGCCAAAATCAAATTCTTGGCACCAACCTAATTTTCCTCACTAAAGTTGACTTCGCTTTAGCAAAACCGTATACAGCGAGCTCTTTGTTAGATGGAGGCAATTTTGAAGCGCACTTTTCAACCAAGTAATATTGTCCGCAAGCGTAGACATGGCTTCCGTAACCGTATGGCAACTGTTGGGGGTCGGAGGGTTATTGCAAATCGTCGAGCTAAAGGACGAAAGCGCCTTTCTGCATAATAGTATGACCAAAACCCTTTGCTAGGATAGTAAGTAAACCTCAATATCGAGTCCGATATCATGTTGCGATTAAAACAACGCTGGCAATTCTTACGCGTTGCATCAGCTGGACAAAAATTTGTTACACCCAGCTTGATTGTTCAAGCTTTTCAAAATGAGGAAGATAACAAAAGACAAGTTCTTCGTGTTGGCTATACTGTAAGCAAAAAAGTAGGTGGTGCAATTGAACGAAACCGAACAAAACGTAGGCTTCGAGCCGCGGCTGAGGAAATAATGCCCAAACATGCAAGACTAGGATACGATTTTGTTTTAATAGGAAGGAAAGGAACATTAAAAATGAAATTTCCTAAGATTATAAAAGACCTTAAGACTGCCTTAAAGAACCTTGAAACCTATATTGAATAGAAAGATTGGTCTAAGAAAGGTGGCAAAAGTTATTTTTGGAAAATTCATAAAAGCTTCGATACGGATTTATCAATTAATTGTTATTCCGTTGTTGCCAACTGGGAACTGCCGTTTCCAGCCTACGTGTTCTCATTATGCCATAGATGCAATAGATCAACATGGGCCTGTTCTTGGTAGTTGGCTTGCTCTAAAAAGAATTTCTCGTTGCAATCCTTGGGGTGGAACGGGTGTTGATGAAGTGCCGCCAAAGAAATAAAACAATGTTAAATAACAACAGGTCCGGGTTAAAAGATGATCGAAAATCGTAATATGATACTAGCAGTGGTGATTTCCATTGCAATATTAGTTGGATTTGAAGTTTTTTTTGCAAAAACTCAACCAGCCCCAACTTTAGAAAATCAAAATCAATCCGAACAGGACGTTTCAAAAAATAATTCCAACACCCCCGTTTCATCAGAGCCACAAAAGCCTGAGATCCTTAATTCAGTACCTTCTCCCGCTACTCATAATATTCCCATCTTGCCAAATGCTAGAAATGCGGAAACTCGATCAAAAATCTTAGAGAAGGCACCTAGAATTCAAATTAACACTCCGAGTTTGCATGGCACTATATCATTAGTTGGCGGGCGAATTGACGATTTAACTTTGGCGAATTATCGGGAATCCTTAGATGCAAATAGTGACGAAATAATCTTGCTTATACCCAAAGGATCCCCAAAGGGATATTACGCAGAGTTTGGTTGGGTTTCTGCAGATAACCAGAAAGTGCCTGGTCCAAGTACCTTATGGAAATCTGATAGAGGAATACTGAGTCCAGACAGTCCCGTTACCCTAACTTGGGATAATGGACAAGGCTTAAAATTTATTCGCACTTTCTCAATAGATGATAAATATATGTTCACTATTACGCAAACTGTTGAAAATGTAGGAGTAAAATCTGCAACTCTGTTTCCTTATGGATTGATTTCCAGACGAACTACGCCTGAAGTTAGTGGTTTTTATATTATCCATGAAGGACTGATGGGAGTAGGGAACAGCACACTAGTAGAAATCGATTATTCAGAATTGCAAGAGAAAGGACAAATAAAAGGAGCAACAACTGGCGGTTGGCTAGGCATTACCGATAAATACTGGATGACCGCTCTTATTCCAGATCAAAATACTGAAAATAAAACACGTTATTATTACCGCAAAGAAAGTGGTGATGATGTATATCAGGTTGATTATTTAGCAGACGCCACCACCATTGCCCCAAAATCAAGTTCAGTTGTAGAAAACAGGCTTTTTGCCGGAGCTAAGCAAGTTTCTGTCATGGATGAATATAACGAAACCCTCAAGATTGATCGTTTCGATCTAACCATTGACTTCGGTTGGTTCTATTTCCTGACTAAACCAATTTTTTACGCCCTACTATATATAAATGAAATTGTTCAGAATTTTGGAGTTTCCATTATTCTTCTAACGATTTTTATTAAGATAGCTTTTTTCCCGCTAGCTAATAAGTCATACACGTCTATGAGTCGAATGAAAAAGCTTGCCCCACAAATGTCATCCTTACGCGAGCGTTTTAGTGACGATAGACAGCGGCTTAATCAAGAAATGATGGAACTCTACAAAAGAGAAAAAGTAAATCCAGCTTCTGGGTGTTTACCAATTTTAGTTCAAATTCCAGTATTCTTTGCGCTTTATAAGGTATTATTCGTTAATATAGAAATGCGCCAGGCTCCTTTCTTTGGCTGGATTAAAGATTTATCCGCAGCCGATCCAACATCATTGTTTAATCTATTTGGCCTAATACCCTGGACACCACCAGAATTTTTAATAATCGGTGTATGGCCTTTGATTATGGGAGCTTCGATGTACCTTCAACAAAAGTTGAATCCGCAGCCTGCCGACCCCATGCAAGCTAAAATATTTCAATTTTTACCAATCATCTTCACTTTCTTATTAGCACGTTTCCCTGCAGGTCTAGTAATTTACTGGGCGGTGAATAATGTTTTATCTATGGGACAACAATGGTTAATAATGAAACGGATGGGTATTTCCACAAAAGATGCACTGAAATAAACGATTGTTAAGTGAGGCTGCCTTGCCTTCATCCAACCCTAAAAATACTGAATTTATTAACAAATTCAACTTTGACGATAAGCAGCTCGAAAATGGACGTATGCTATTTTCTCAGCCCTGTGATTTTATTCTCAGTGCCACTAAAATAAATCAAGTTCCAGAAACTGAAATTGCCGAAGTGGCCTTTGCAGGACGTTCTAATGTTGGAAAATCGACCTTAATAAATGCGCTAACTGGAAGGAAAACTCTTGCTAGAACATCTAATACGCCGGGCCGTACACGACAGATCAATTTTTTTGATTTAGCTGGAAGGTTAATGTTAGTTGATCTACCCGGCTATGGATATGCACGTGCGCCAAAAAAAGAAATTGCGGAGTGGACAGCGCTAATTGAAGATTATTTGCGTGGTAGAAGGCAACTTTACCGCGTATGTTTATTGATTGATGCTCGCCATGGCCCAAAAGAAACAGATCACCAAGCAATGGCATTACTTGATCAATCAGCTGTACCCTATCAACTTATTCTAACAAAATGTGACAAGCTTAAGATAGGTAATCTACAATTGCGATTAGGTGACTTAAATGATGAACTATCTCAACATGCCGCTGCCCACCCTCATGTAATTGCTACATCGTCTCGTAATAAAAATGGCATTAGCGAATTACAAGCAGAAATTGCATTGCTAGCAGTAACCAACTAATTAGGATAGAATCCTTTTTATTATGAACAAAAAATCACAAAAAGGCTCTGCTGCATCAAACCACGACTGGCTTGGACAGGCTACAGTATTGTCAGAGGCCATGCCATTCATGCAACGCTATGCTGGCGAGACTTTTGTGATCAAATTTGGCGGACATGCTATGGCTAATGACCGACTAACCGAACTGTTCGCTAGAGATATAGTCTTACTTCGCCAAATTGGTATAAATCCAATTGTTGTCCATGGGGGCGGCCCACAGATAGGCAAGATGCTTGAACAGTTAAAGATGAAAAGTGAATTTGTTGATGGACTAAGGGTCACTGATGCAGAAACTGTTAATATTGTTGAGATGGTCTTATCTGGATCGATAAATAAGAAAATTGTATCCGACATCAATTCTGCTGGTGGTTTTGCTGTAGGCCTTTCGGGTAAAGATGGTAATTTAATAAAATGTGAAAAATCAAAAAAAACGTTAACAGACCCAGATACGAACTTAGAAGTAATTAAAGATCTAGGATTCGTAGGCATACCAACAGAAATTAATCCCCATATCTTAACATTATTTAACAAATCAGACATCACTCCAATTATAGCTCCAATTGGAACAGGACCAGATGGCGAAACCTTCAATATCAATGCAGATACTGTAGCAGGCGCAATTGCGAATGCAGTTTCTGCTAGACGTCTACTAATGTTAACTGACGTTGTTGGTGTAATGGATAATGATGGCAAACTGATAAGTGAGATGTCACTAGCCCAAGCAAGAGAATTAATAGAGGACAGCACAATTTCCGATGGTATGATTCCAAAAATTGAAACTTGCATGCGGGCTGTTGAAGAAAATGTAGAAGCTGCAGTTGTAATCGATGGACGTGTTGAACACGCTTTGTTAATTGAACTTTTTACAGAAGGTGGCGTTGGAACCTTAATTAAATAACTGTACTAAAAAGTTTGTAGACAATCATTTATCCGACCTAGATTGGATTTGTAGACCTTATTAATCTTTAAATTTAATTTTTGAATTAATATTTCGATTTTCTAAAAACTTTACAAAGTCGCTAAAAGAAATCCTTGTTTGTCTGCATTTTTTACTTGATACATAGCGGCATCAGCACGAGCTACTAATTCTTCCAGTGTTTCATTATCCTTCGGGTTATAGATAGCCACTCCAACTGAAATACCAAGTGGAAACTTTTCATCACCTGAAAACTGTTTCAAACATTTTGATGCTTCTATGAGGTCCTCAGCCCTTTTCCTAGTCACATCAGGTGACACTCCATCTAACCACATAGCGAATTCATCGCCACCCAAACGTGCTATCACATCACCAGGGCGCGAAATATCCATCATCAAATCGCGTAATAATAACAAGGCATCGTCACCTGCACGATGACCGTGTGCATCATTAACCAATTTAAAATTATCCATATCAACGAAAAACAATGCCGCCATCTCTCCACTCACCTTGAGGCGAGAAATTCTCCTTGGAAGATCTTCTTCATAAAAAGCCCTACGGTTTAAAAGACCTGTCATACTATCGGTTCTAGATAGGGCAAGCATTCTTTCGTGATTGCTAATTTGTTCATTAGCAACACCAAGTTGTTTTGCTACATTCTTAATAAGAAAATGCTGATTCTTACCCCAACGTCCCTTACCAGAAGGTCTCCAGATGGAAATAGCACCATTGATCCGCTTGCGATAGTTAGTTGTCGCTGTAAGAAACTGGTAATTTTTAAAACCTGTCTCAAATGATTTTTGACTATTTTTAAGCAATGATAACTCAAGCTCAAAACCCTCAATCCGCTTTACAGCACCATACTCGATTGCAATACAAAGATTTTCAGAATTGTCAAATCGATAAACCCGACAGCCCGCCACACCTAGAATACGAGTAATTTTCATGGCCGCTATATATAGCATCTTATGCGGCTCAAATTCCTCACGAATAGCACTAATAATTTTATTTAGATGCTCCTCACTTGTTCTGGAACCAGTCTTAACTATATGTTTTTCAGTTCTAATAACCTTGTCTGCAAACATTAATCGACGATCTTCGATAGGATCTATGCCCTTACGGACTAGTCTTCGACAATGATCAGCATCTAAACGAGCTTCAGTTATCGATACTGTGTGCAAGGAACCAAGCCCCATCTCCCGAGATCTCTTATTGATAGTGAAGCGAAATATCCAAGACTTTGATTTAAATTTACTAACTTGAAGGTATAACCCTCCCCCATCAGCATAGTTGCCTTGCTTGTTCATCGCTTTTATTTGTCTATTAGACAAACGATTTAATTTTCTTAAAACCATGTTTCTCAAAATTTAGTGTAACTATAACTTAAATTTCTACACATGTTTCTACACATGTTTCTACACATGTTTCTACACATGTATTATACATATAAGTGTTTAGACAATCAATTGTCATTGCATATCCGCAAATGCTCTATAACTCATGAAATCAATAAGATTTTTTTAGTAAATTATTGTTAGACAGACATGAAGTTAACAAGGAAAAATTGTGCCATCCTTTTAATTTAAATGGTGGGAGCGTATAAGCTCAAACAAAAATATTGAAAGCATACTTTTTGATAAAAAATAAAAATCATATAAAATCTTTAAATAACAAAGCATGTTGGATTTTTGACCTAGACAATACATTGTATCCATCGTCTTGCAATTTACTTGAGCAAGTCGATAAAAAAATAACAAAATACATTGCTGATTTTCTTGGAATAGAAATAGACAAAGCAAATAAGACTAGAAAATCTTACTATCAAGACTACGGCACAACCTTATCAGGAATGATGCTCCATCATGGAATGGAGCCTATAGATTACCTTAACTACATTCACGATATTGACCTAAAAGAAATTTCTCCAAACTTAGCTCTTGATCGAGCTTTGTCAAAAATATCTGGAAGAAAAATAATATACACGAATGGAACTACCAAACATGCTGAACGTATACTCAAAAAATTATCCATTCACCATCATTTTGAAGAAATATTTGATATAATAAAAGCAAGTTACATTCCAAAACCTTCCCCAAAAGCCTTTGAAGAAATTTTAGGGCGCTTAAAAATAGACGCAAGATCCACTGTTATGGTTGAGGACTTAGTTCGTAATTTAATACCAGCAGCAAACCTTGGAATGACTACAGTTTGGGTTCGTTCAGATCAAAAATTAGCTCTTAATTTAAAAAATAAAAATAAAATTCATCATATAGTCGACAATTTAACTATTTGGCTAAACAGTATAGAGCCCTAATAGATTGCTGACGCGTATTGACACCTCGACCTACGTACCGCATTTTCGGAAATAATTGATATAATGAATACAGGAGGCTTCATGACAACCATTCAAAAAACTATTGAAGATGCTTGGGAAGTTCGTGATACAATAAGCACTTCGACTTCAGGCGAGATTGCCGAAGCTATAAACGAAGCTTTAAATCTACTCGATTCAGGAGAAGCGCGCGTCGCAGAAAAAACTGGCGACACCTGGAAAGTAAATGAATGGTTAAAAAAAGCCGTATTATTATCTTTTCGTATTAACGACATGAGTAGTATTTCGGGTGGACCTGATAGTGCGCCTTGGTTTGATAAAGTTGCATCAAAATTTATAGATTGGGATGACACCCGCTTTCGAAATGCTGGATTCCGAGCCGTACCTAATTGCATTGTACGTCACTCCGCTTTTATTGCTCCGAATGTAGTATTGATGCCAAGCTTTGTTAATTTGGGGGCTTATGTTGATAATGGCACTATGATAGATACTTGGGCTACAGTAGGCAGCTGTGCACAAATTGGAAAGAATTGTCATATTTCTGGAGGTGCCGGCATAGGTGGCGTTCTTGAACCAATACAAGCTAGCCCTGTTATCATTGAAGATGATTGCTTTATAGGTGCTAGATCAGAAGTAGCTGAAGGCGTAATAGTGGAACAAGGATCCGTGCTTTCTATGGGTGTGTACATCGGAGCCTCTACTAAAATTATAGATCGCTCAACAGGGGAAGTCATATTTGGCAGAGTCCCTGCTTACTCAGTTATAGTACCCGGAACTATTCCTGGAAAAGTACTAGCTGATGGGTCTAATGGACCAGGATTATACTGTGCTGTAATTGTCAAACGAGTAGATGAAAAGACTCGATCCAAAACTTCCATAAATGATTTACTTCGCGATTGATTAAATTTTAATAGATGAAAATCCATGGACCCAATTAGTCTTAGCCAAGCTTTAATTCGTTGCCCTTCTGTAACACCAGTAGATGCTGGCGCAATTAAATTACTATGTTTGGAGCTAGAAAAGCTTGGCTTTACTTGCCATAAACTTCCCTTTTCTACCAACGATTCGCCTGAAGTTCTCAATCTATATGCTCGCATAGGAAAAAAAGGTCCAAATTTTTGCTTTGCTGGCCATACCGATGTAGTTCCAGTAGATGATGAAACCAACTGGAGCGTTAATCCATTTGCAGCTGAAATCAAAGATGGTCGATTATATGGCCGAGGTGCTGCTGATATGAAGCCCGCCATAGCAAGCTTCATAGCAGCCAGCGCCCGATTTTTGGAATCAAGAAATGGTAATTTTTCTGGATCTATTAGTCTTTTAATCACAGGAGATGAAGAGGGAATTGCCATTAACGGGACTTCTAAGGTTTTGGACTGGCTTACCAAACGCAATGAAATAATTGATGGATGCCTAGTTGGAGAACCAACAAATCCAGAAAAATTAGGCGAAATGGTTAAAATTGGCCGCCGTGGCTCCATTTCAGCTAATATCACTGTCCATGGTGTCGGTGGACACGTCGCATATCCACACTTGGCTAAAAATCCTATACACACACTGATGGATATGTTGAGATCAATTATTGATACACCAATTGATAGTGGCACCGAACATTTTCCACCCTCAGTTCCTGTAATTACCTCCATCGACGTAAACAATAAAATTACAAACGTTATACCCGCCAAGGCATCTGCCAAACTAAATATCAGGTTCAATGATTTGCACACGGGGAATAGCTTAGAAGCCCTTTTAAGGAAACGCTTTGATGCTATCAGCAAGAACTATGAAATGTCTGCTAGAATTTCAGGTGAAGCATTCCTTGTGCCTCCGGGACGCCTCAGCACGCTTGTTGTAGATGCTATTGAAGGTGTCATCGGTGTAAAACCAATACTTAGCACTACCGGAGGAACATCTGATGCACGATTCATCAAAGACTATTGTCCTGTCTGCGAATTTGGCCTAACCAATGAAACTGCTCATAAAACTGATGAAAATACAAAAATCGAAGATATTCATAAATTAACTGATGTTTATTTTTCCATACTAGACGGCTTCTTTAATGAAATTAATTAAACTGGATTTTAAAAACCGATCAAAATAAAGCCTTAATCTAAATCTCTTTGTATAGCATATTTATAAACACCTGATTTAATCAGTAAACAACCTCAGTTAAATACAAGCCAAATGGTGGTGCCGTGGGTCCACCGGCTGAGCGATCTTTCTTTTGCAACGCCGTCTGGACATCTAAGGCCGTCCATTTTCCCTCACCCACAAGCTTAAGCGTCCCAACAAAATTACGAACCTGATTATGCAAAAAAGATCGAGCACGAGCACTGACTTCTATTACCTCTCCTTTGCGAATAATTTTTAACTCATCTAAAGTTTTAACAGGCGAATTAGCTTGGCAATGCACAGCACGAAATGTAGTAAAGTCATGCTTGCCAATCAAAATTTTTGCAGCCTCTTGCATAGCTATCTCGTCTAATGACACAGGCACTAACCAACTAAAACCTCTTTCCAAACTTAGGGGGGCACGTCGATTAGTAATTCTATAAATATAGGCACGCTGTTTCGCAGACAGTCTAGCATCAAATTCCTTATTCACCTCTTCAGCATCAAGAATAGAAACGGCTTTGGATTTTAAGTGATAATTAAGCGCATTAACTACAGTATCAGAGTCAGTGTTGCGTGCCATATCAAAGTGGGCGACTTGGCCTAAGGCGTGAACTCCAGAATCTGTTCGCCCTGCACCGTAAAGTGTAACGATTTCTCCTGAGAATTTTTCTATAGCCTCTTCTATTGCTTGTTGTACACCTAATCCATTTTTCTGACGTTGCCAGCCTACAAAGTTCGTACCGTCATATTCAATTAAGATTTTATACCGGACCATTAGTCTTACTATTTTTTTAACTACAGAGAAATTAATCAGACCACTTAAAACTAAATATCTTTCCCATACTAATTTAATGACTCCAATTTTACTGGAAAATACTACCAACAGCTATTGGGAATCCTCTTAGAAAAGCTTCTGCATTTTGGACTTTTTTACCAGCCCTGCATAATTTAGATAACCGTAGCACACCAGATCCACAAGCAACACCCAGACTATTATCTATTAACGTTCCAGGAACAACGAAGGCATCCACCTCTTTTACATCACTGTCCACTTCAACAGCTAAAACTTTTAAGCGATGTGCGCCAAATTCAAACCAAACTCCAGGCCAAGGGTTAAGGGCTCGCACTTGGCGTTCTAAATCCTCTGCAGAGCGAGACCAATCAATTTTTCCTTCATCACTTCGCAATTTTCCAGCATAGGTCACACCATCCTTTTTTTGAGATTTGGGAGAAAGGATTCCAGCCTCTAAGTTTTTTAAAACTTCTACCATCAAACCTGCACCTTTCTTCGCCAACACATCATGCAAGCTTTGAGAGTTCATCCGATCGGAAATTTTAATTTTTTCTTTCGAGTAAACCTGTCCAGTATCCAACCCCTCTTCGATTTTCATTATACTGACGCCTGTAACACTATCTCCTGCTAAAATCGCTCTTTGTATTGGCGCTGCCCCCCTCCAACGCGGAAGCAAAGACGCATGTACATTTAAGCAACCAAACCTGGGCGCATTAAATACAGATGCGGGCAACTTTAATCCGTAGGCAACAACAATACCTACATCTACATCTAGTTTGGAGAACTTATCCTGCTCCTCAATCAATTCTAGATCTATCGGTGTGCGAACAGAAAGACCATGATTTTCTGCATAAGTCTGGATTGGAGATGGGCGAGACTTTTGGCCCCGCCCTGTTGGTCGGGGCGGTTGACTATACACCGAAACAATTTCATGACCTGCTTCCAATAAAGCCGCCAAAACAGGTACGGCAAAATCTGGAGTCCCCATGAAAACTAGACGCATAGGACATATTCCTCCTTATACGGTAATTTTTTTAATCACTCACTAACAATGCCTTGCTTCTTAGCTTTTGCAAGTTTTCGAAGAATAATTCCACGCTTTAATGCCGATAAATGATCAACAAACAAAATCCCATCTAAATGGTCCATTTCGTGCTGAATACAGGTTGACAATAGTCCATCAGCCTCAAGCTCCTGCGTTTTTCCATCTAAATCTAGATAGCGCACTCGAATTGCATCAGGTCGTTGGATCTCTATATATTGTTCTGGCAGGGACAAGCACCCCTCTTCATGAGAACGCTCCTTATCTGAAGACCAAATTAATTCAGGGTTTGCCATACAAATAGGATTCTTGGCTTCCTCAGGTTTTGAAACATCTACTACGATCACACGCCTGAGATCCCCTACTTGAATTGAAGCCAACCCAATTCCAGGAGCTGAATGCATTGTTTCCAACATGTCGTTCATCAACTTACGAATACTTTCATCAACAACGTTGATTGGTTTAGCCTTAAGCTTTAACCGAGGATCCGGTGCAACAATAATTTCTAAAATAGCCATGATTCTGACTTTTCTCATTCTATGGGCTGTTTAGTCAAGAGTGGTTTGAGGTTGGCTAACAATGTAACTTAGGGGTATTCTTTAAATATGGATGAAATACTTATAATTCTAGTAGTAATCATAGCTGCTATCGTTATTTTTTTTATAGGAAAGCGAAGCGGAAGCGAATCTAATCAAAAGCTAGAACAAATCATTAACTTTCAAGCAGAACTTAAAGGACATGTGCAACAATCAGGATCAAATCTTGATGCACGCATAGATGGTCTTCAAAAACGAATCGGAGAAGGTCTTGCTAACCAAACTGAAAAAACTGGAGAAACACTTAAAGGTCTCCATGAGCGATTAGCAGTAATAGACTCTGCACAAAAGAATATCACAGAACTAGGAAACGAAATGCTTGGTCTACAAGATATTTTATCAAACAAACAATTAAGGGGTAGTTTTGGAGAATTTCAAATGGAAGCTTTAGTGAAAGATGCATTACCACCTTCAGCTTATGACTTCCAAGCTACACTTTCAAACGGAACTCGCGTGGACTGTCTTATCAGGCTCCCATCACCACCAGGAATTATACCGATCGATTCAAAATTCCCATTGGAGGCATATCGAACTATTCAACAAGCAGACAACGAAGTAGACAAAAAAAATGCTAAAAGCAATTTTTCACGAGACGTTAAACTACATATTAAACATATCACAGATCGTTATATCATCACTAACGAGACTGATTGGGCAATTTTATTCTTGCCGTCAGAAGCTATTTTTGCAGAACTTAATGCTAATTTTGCGAGTATTATTGAAGATGCTCAACGTAAAAGAGTTGGCTTTACATCACCCTCAACTCTAATGGCATTGGTCAATACTATTGGGGCAATTCTTAAAGATAGTCGTATGAAAGAACAAGCAGGACTTATCCAGCAAGAGGTTGGATTAATGTTAAATGATGTTAGACTATTAGACGAACGAGTTAATAAGCTCAAGAATCACTTCCGCCAAGCTACAAAAGACCTAGACGATATAGCAACATCCAGCAGCAAAATTACAAAGCGTGGGGAAAAAGTTGAGGATGTAAGTTTAGATGAAGATTCCAAGGCAAATAAGCTCATATCTTAAATCCAACAAATTAAACACCCTAAACTTGTCTTCGATCTTTCAAGGCAGCACCCAAGGTTCCATCATCCAAGTAATCTAATTCTCCGCCAACAGGAACACCGTGGGCTAATTCAGTGAGCTCAACATCCATCCCAGTAAATCGATCTATTAAATAGTGTGCTGTGGTCTGTCCATCGACAGTAGCGCTTGTTGCTAGAATTACTTCTTTAACATTCTCTTCAATTACCCGTTGCATCAAAGAAGAAATATTTAATTCATCTGGACCAACACCATCTAGAGCAGATAGAACTCCCCCTAAAACATGATAGCTCCCATTGAAGACCCTAGCCCTTTCCAAAGCCCAAAGATCCGCAATATCCTCAACCACGCAAATTAAAGAAGCATCGCGTTTAGGGTCCTCGCATAACTGACAAGGATCTAAAGTATCAAGATTTCCACAAGAACTACAGATTTTAGAGTTGTCTAAAGCGTCTTTCAAAGCCGCGATTAATGATATACCAAAAGTATCCCGACGCTTTAGCAGCTCAAGAACAGCACGCCTTGCAGACCGTGGTCCAAGTCCGGGCAACTTAGATAAAAGGATTATTAAATTCTCAATTTGTTCAGAAACCATGATTATGGAAATACTTTTAAAAAGGAAGCTTCATGCCCGTCGGCAGACCTAATCCTCCAGTCACATCTGACATTTTTTCTTGCGCAGCTTTCTCAACCTTCCCCTTAGCAAGGTTAAAAGCTAACAAGATCAGGTCTTCAAGAACCTTTGAATCTTCTGGCACAACTAGTGAAGGATCAATCCTAATTTTACATGCCTCACCTCTCCCATTCAGTGTAACTTGCACCATATCGCCACCGGAAGACCCAGTGACTTCAATACCTTCCATTTCTTCCTGAACACCTGCCATCTTAGACTGGAATTCTTGGGCTTTTTTCATTATATCCCCTAAATTTTTCATATATGCCTCTTTCATGAAAGTGGTGGGTTTGAACCCTTAAATTTTGAAGTATGCATAACTATACAGTTATTAAAATTTATTAATTAATTGCTATAGCATATTCTCAAAAAAATTAACCTCGTTATATGAAATTAAGATAAATTATGTTAACTATAAATTTCCCTTCTTAAAAAAGAAGGAAAGGTAATGGATTAAACTTATCCTTTAATCAAGAGTAGTATCTGTATCAGTTTCAAGTTGAGGTGGCACCGAAGAAACTGTACGCACTTCTTCTATAGTTGAGCCTGGAAAAGTCTTTAAGACAGCGCGAACAAGCGGATGTTTAGCAACACCTTTTTGATCTATAACATCCGATTGCCTAGGAACTGGATTAGATATGTTAAAATCTTGAGACGTAGCATCTGATTGACTTGCGTTAACTGCAGAATTAGAACCATTGTTTGCATCAACCTGCGCAACAGGGGAATTTTTTCCCCTTTCTTCAGGCGATATCAACGACCTTGCAGGAAGCTCTTCATTTTGACCGGAAGATGAGGCCTCCTGACTATCCTTGTTCAAAACTTCTGTTACGTTATGATTAGAATATTCATCAATTTTTCGAATAGCTTCTTCAGGAGTTGGCAGTTCTGCAGTATAAGCTAGGCGTACTATTATCATTTCAGCGGCTTGAATTTGGGAAGGCGCTTCACGAACTTCATTTAATCCCTTTAAAAGCATCTGCCAAAAACGAGCTAAAGTCGCCATTGTCAGTTGGCTTTCGAGCTCAGCACCCTTCGATCTTTCCATTTCTGGCACTTCTAGAGACTGAATGGTAGAGGGCACAACTTTAATACGTGTCAACCAGTGAGTAATATCCAACAAGTCTTCTAATATTGCTAGAGGGTCAGAACCTTCACTATAAAGTTTGCTAAGTATTTCTAAAGCACTAGATACATCACCCCTCATTGTCGCTTCTAAAAGGGAAAACCCTCTTGAACGATCAGCTAGGCCCAGCAAAGATCGAACGTCATCATCAACGATCTCTTTAGCTCCTAAATTTGAATTGGAAATAACTTGATCTAGCAAACTCAAACCATCACGCACACTACCTTCTGAAGCACGTGCAATCAGATGAAGGGCCCCATCAGAAAATCGAGCCCCTTCGGCATTAGCAATAAATGCGAAATGTGATTTAAGGGTTTGTATTTCAACACGTTTAAGATCAAACCTCTGACAACGGCTTAGCACGGTCACAGGCACTTTGCGAATTTCTGTAGTAGCGAATATGAACTTTACGTGCTCTGGTGGTTCTTCCAATGTTTTCAACAAAGCATTAAAAGCATGACGAGAAAGCATGTGAACTTCGTCTATTATATAAATTTTAAATCTTGATACAGTTGGACGATAGCGAACACCATCTATTACCTCACGAATATCATCTACACCAGTACGGCTAGCCGCGTCCATTTCTATAACGTCCACATGTCGGTCTTCGGAAATAGCTATACAATTTTCGCAAATTCCACAGGGTTTTGGTGTCGGCCCTCCATCCCCTTTTGCACCACTACAATTTAAAGCACGTGCAACAATCCTTGCTGTTGAAGTTTTTCCAACTCCACGAACGCCTGTGAGAATATATGCTTGAGCTAACCGTTTTGAATTTATGGAATTTGTCAGGGTTCTCACCAAGACATCTTGTCCGATTAAATCGGCAAAGGTTGTAGGACGGTATTTGCGTGCAAACACCTCATAAGAAGAATCAGTTTTTGTTGAAGCGTTTTCGTTCATTGGTCCCAAACGAACAAGAAATTCTAAAAATAATAAGGTGGGAGACTGAAACCGACCCAAGCAAAAACTCGTTACGGCTGCTTCCTTCCGGACCTGACCGGGTTGGCGAGAAGCTTGTCCAGCCCAGTCTCCCAAAATAAATTATAGCAGTCAGTTAGCTTGGCTTAAAGGATTCTCCTTAATACATTTAGAATAAATACAACATATTTTGAAAAATACTTTTTCCAATATTAACCTTAAACCCAACTAATAAGAAACTTTAGGATCTTTAAGCTCTAATTTTTAACTTTGAAACAACATGAAAAAGGAGTGAATTTTAAAGCAAATTATGTATTGCTAAAAGAATATTCAAATCTTGTGACATCAATGTTAGATTTCTAAATTTTTTGCTTTTAAAAGTCTCTTAAATGGAAGAAGACCTTAAATATACTGGGTTAGAGCTTAACCGAGCTGTAAATCAGCGTAAAGATCCAAAATGGGTGAGCAAACATCTACGTCACAATGATACTGTCATCATTCCTGTTTGGCGTGGGCTTAATTTGTTCCAATTAGACCCAAGAGGAAACCGACCTCCGAAAGGTGTCTTTTCTATTGGCAAGCAGGCTCAATTATTTACAAGCAATTCACAGACCACAATATTTCTCGGACTGGTTGATAAAACTGCCTACTTTGCCGTTGACATATCAAGTTTAGATAAGGGAGTAGTTGAGACTATAGTTAAGAATAATGTTTTTAAGAATTTACGCCATATGGGCGCATTAATTTCTAGAGAACAAGGAGCATTACTTGCATATGCCCGTGGTATGGCACACTGGCACCAGAACCATCTTTTTTGCGGAATTTGCGGTCATCCAACAAACAGCCACAACGGTGGGCACTTGCTAATTTGTCAAAATCAAGTAAATGCGCATATGCACTTTCCGCGAACTGATCCAGCAGTCATAATGTTAGTAGCCCATCAAAATCCAGAAGGCAAGGGACCTGCATGCCTATTAGGAAGACAAAAAAATTGGATAGACGGCATGTACTCCACCCTAGCTGGTTTTGTAGAGCCTGGTGAAAGCCTCGAAGAAGCCGTCGCCCGAGAGGTCTTAGAAGAATCGGCAATTAAAGTTACAAATATTAATTATAGTTCATCTCAGCCATGGCCTTTCCCAGCATCATTAATGATAGGATTCAGAGCCCAAGCGAATACCAAAAAGATTAAAGTTGATCATAACGAACTCGAGGATGCTAAATGGTTTGCCCCTGAATATCTTCAGAATTTTATTGCAAATGATAAAAAAAACCAAAAATTTAGATTACCGGGAAAAGATTCTATCGCACGTCAACTAATAGAGGAATGGATCATAGATATGATCAGTATTTAACTATTTTTTTCTGTTCTGCTGCAATCGAAAAGGATGTGCTGGGTATGTCCCAAGAATTTTTATCTCGTGGGTTACAAACGCAAGTTCCTCTAGAGCTGACTTTAAACCCCTCTGCTCAGGATGGCCTTCGGCATCAGCATAGAATTGAGCGGCAACAAAGCTCTCGTCGACATAACTTTCTAGTTTCGTTAAATTTACACCATTAGTGGCGAAACCACCCAACGACTTATAGAGTGCCGCCGGAACATTACGAACACGAAAAACGAAGCTCGTGATGATATTTTTTGTATCCAAATCGATTTTTAAAGCTTTAGCTGCCATAATGATAAAGCGTGTGGTATTATGATCAGCATCTTCAATGTTGCCTTTTATACTGATTAATCCTTCAATATCAGCAACTAATTCAGATGCAATAGCAGCTTGGGTCTTATCTCCAGCCGCTGCTATATCCGATGCAGCACCCGCTGTATCTGCATGCACTATTGGATCCAATTTATGTTTACGTATAAACTTACCACATTGGTTTATTGCATGTACGTGGCTGTGCACGTGAGTAATATCTGATAATTTAGTACCAGGGACTGCCAGTAAGTGGTGGTTTACTCGTTGAAAATGCTCACCGATTATATGTAAGTCTGAGTTCGGCAATAAATGATGAATATCGGCAACTCTCCCTGCAATAGTATTATCAATGGGTATCATAGCAAGCGCTGCTAAACCGGAACGCACCGCTTCGAAAGCATCAGAGAAGGTCTTGCAGCCTAACGTCTTCATTGCTGGATACGCACTTCTACATGCCATATCCGAATAGGCTCCTGGAGAACCTTGAAAAGAAATTATCAAATCTTTCTTAGACATCTACTAAGCTCCTATTAATTTGCGTCTGGAGCTAATAATTCACGAGCACGCTTCAGATCATCAAGAGTATCGACACCTAAAGGAACAGTGTCAACGAGCTGAACATCAATTCGCATTCCATTTTCAATCGCACGTAATTGCTCCAATTTCTCTATTTTTTCTAATTTGCTAGGAGAAAGTTGTACAAATTTTTCCAAGGCCTTACGCCTAAAAGCATAAAGACCAATGTGATGAAAAAGGATAACCTGACCACTTGGCACCGTAGCACGGCTAAAATAAAGCGCACGTGCAGTTCGAGATCCATTCCTCATAGATAAAACTACTTTTACTACGTTGGGATTACATCGATCAGCTTCATCAGTAATAGGAGAAGCTAGAGTAGCTATATCAACATTATAATCTTTAAGAGGCTCAAGAGATGCACGTATAGAAGCACTCTCTATCGTTGGAAGGTCGCCCTGAACATTGATAACACAGTTATATTCCCTAAGAGGATCTGTTAATTCTAGAGCTTCAAAAACTCGATCCGAGCCTGAAGAATGATCAGGATTAGTGTAGATTGCATTGCCACCAGCATCCTTAATAACATCCATAATTTCACAATCTGCACAAGCGACTACAACAGGTCCAATATCAGCTTCTAAAGCTCGCCGCCAAACATGGACAATCATTGGCAAACCGTGAATATCAATGACAGGCTTATTTGGCAATCGCGTAGATGCTAATCGTGCCGGAATAACAACGATGGGATTAGGCTTCACTATTTTTTTAGTTTTACTCATGATATATAACATAACCTTCTAAATAATAATGGAAAACTTCTTTGAGCTTTGAATCAAGGGGTGTATTAAGGCTACATTTTAATTTTGCATCTTCCTGTTTTTAAATTTAAGACTTCATGGCGGTTTTAATGCAAATATCGATGCTTAAAAAGCTTAGCTTATGTGCCTTCGCATCCATTCTAGTATTTTGGGCAATCAGCAAGTTTGGAGACTATTTATTTAGCTCCAATTCTCTAGAAAAAGGTGTATTACCTAACAGTGAATCAAATGATTCTAATTCTATAGGAAAACGTAGGATAGAGACCAAAAAATCAAACGTCATACAAGATAAAAAAGGGAGAAATGTGTCCGGAGCAATAGCTTTGTTAAATACTGCAAATGAAAAAACTGGAAAGATGATTTTTAAAAAGTGCAAATCTTGCCATACTACACAAAAAGGTGGCAAAAATAAATTAGGTCCAAATCTTTGGGACATTGTTGGACGAACAAAGGCCCTCGACACTAATTATAGATTTTCAAAAGCTTTCAGAAAGCTTGAAGGAAAATGGGATTACCAAGACCTTGATAAGTTTATAACCAAGCCTAAGGAATTTATTAAGAATACAAAAATGAGTTTTGCAGGCATTAAAAACAAACAAGATCGCGCCGATCTTATTCTTTACCTCAGGTCCTTAAGTAACAACCCTAAACCACTGCCATGATAGATAAAGACTTTATCAAACTCGCTGGATCACTAGCCGACACTGCTTCAAACGTAGTAATGAAATATTTTCGAGGATCTTTCAGAGTCGATTCTAAGTCCGATAACAGTCCCGTCACCATTGCAGATAAAGAAGCAGAAGTCGCTATGCGTTCTTTAATTGAAAGTTTGCAACCTCAGCACGGCATTATTGGAGAGGAGTTCGAAAGCAAAAACCCAAAAGCTGAGTATGTCTGGGTACTTGACCCCATTGACGGAACCCAATCATTTGTAACGGGCAAACCAGTTTTTGGAACCCTTATAGCACTTTTACACAACCAAATTCCGGTCCTAGGTCTTATAAATATTCCTGCCCTAAATGAGCGCTGGGTTGGAGCTCAGGGTCAACCAACGACATTTAACGGAGAAGGGGTTAATGTTCGTAATTGTGAAGACATATCAAATGCGTGGTTATATGCTACCTCACCTCAAATGTTTAAAAATAGCGAATTTCCTGCATTCGAAAATTTACGAAAAGCCTCATGGCGATCGGTATATGGAGCCGAGTGTATGGCCTATGGATTGCTCGCTAACGGTTGGGTGGATATTGTATGTGAAGGAACTATGGAATTACATGATTATGCTCCTATGGTACCAATTATTGAAGGCGCCGGCGGTATAATTTCTGATTGGTCTGGAAGACCCTTAGGAGTTGATAGCGACGGAACGGTTTTAGCCGCAGGTAATAAGAAAATTCATGAAAATGCGCTGAAAATTTTAGCACATCAAGCGAAATCTTGACCGCAAAAACACCATTTTATAACTCCTTTCCACTCAGTTTTTTACTAATTTGTATATTTTCATTAACGTTTGGTATTGTTTTGCTATTCTCAACTAATAAACAAGTAGTCCAGGGGTTAGTTATGCGACTTTTTATAGCGATTTTGTT
Organism: Pseudomonadota bacterium; assembly: GCA_036337015.1. Classification (GTDB taxonomy): domain Bacteria; phylum Pseudomonadota; class Alphaproteobacteria; order Rhodospirillales; family Casp-alpha2; genus Casp-alpha2. The sequence goes on from JAYZEZ010000007.1 coordinate 347,759, forward strand.
TTTTATCAATCTTAGTTTTGCATCTAACGATGCTTATTCTAATCAAAAATCCCACGGCCTAGCTATGCACGGAGACTTAAAGTACCCAATCAATTTTAAACATCTAGAATACGTTAATCCCAATGCGCCAAAAGGTGGGACGGTTCGCCTTAATGCTATTGGTACATTTGACAGCTTTAATAATTTTATCGTCAAGGGCAACCCAGCTGCCGGACTAGGTTTTATCTACGACACTTTAATGTACAGCACTGCCGATGAGGCCTTCAGCCAATACGGACAACTTGCCAAAACTATTGAAATTCCTAAAGACCGATCATGGGTAGCTTTTACATTGCGTGATGAAGCACGTTGGCATGATGGAAAACCAGTGACGGTAGAAGATGTGATTTTTAGTTACGAGATTCTTGTTAAGAAAGGTACGCCGTTTTACCGGTTTTATTACGGCAATGTAGAAAATGTAGTAAAAACTGGGGCCAATACTGTACAATTTAATTTCAAACCTGGCGAGAATCGAGAACTGCCTTTAATTCTTGGCCAATTAACTATTTTACCAAAACACTACTGGAAAGATCGTGACTTTTCATTATCCACGCTAGAACCTCCCCTAGGCAGCGGACCCTATAAAATTAAAAACTTTGAAGCAGGTCGCTCAATCTCTTATGAGCGAGTGAAAGACTGGTGGGGAGAAAAACTACCAATTCATCGCGGGCATTATAATTTTGATACTATCCGTTACGAATATTATCGAGATTCAACAATTTCACTACAAGCTTTTAAAAAGGGTGAGTATGATTATAGAGCTGAAAATTCGTCAAAAAATTGGGCAACAGCATATCAATTCAAAGATGTCAAACTCGGTCTAGTTCGCAAAGAGGAAATAACTCATAATCGGTCTACAGGCATGCAAGCTTTCATTTTCAATACAAGACGTGAAAAATTTAAAGATCGCAGAGTACGTGAGGCATTAGCCTATGGGTTTGACTTTGAGTGGTCTAATAAAAATCTTTTTTACGGACAGTACTCTAGGACACGAAGTTATTTTGATAATTCAGAGTTAGCTGCAACAGGAGTTCCTAATGATGATGAGTTAGGACTATTGCAACCGTATCGTAACCAGCTTCCAATTGAAGTCTTTACTAAAGAATTCAATCCACCTAAATCAGATGGCTCAGGCAACTTACGACGCAACCTTCGAACAGCAGGAAGCCTGCTTAGTCGAGCAGGGTGGATTATAAAAAATCAGAAACGTGTGCACATCGAAACTGGAAAACAATTAGAATTTGAAGTTTTGCTTGTCAGCCCTCTGTTCGAACGCATCGTCTTACCATTTGCAAAAAATTTAGAAAAACTAGGCATCAAGCTAAATGTTCGTACTATCGACCCTTCTCAATACCGTCGGAGACTGGATACTTTTGATTTTGATATGATAGTCGATGGTGTTGGACAATCCTTATCTCCAGGAAATGAACAGCGATCCTATTGGGGATCAAAAGCAGCCGGCATAGAAGGTGGTCGTAATAGAATCGGAATAAAGAACAAAGTTGTAGATACACTTATTGAACAAATAATCGCAGCTCCGAATCGAAAATCACTAGTTATTAGTGTGCGAGCTTTAGACAGAGTTCTACAGTGGGGTCATTGGGTCATACCCCATTGGCATATTAAATATGATCGTATTGCCTTTTGGAATAAATTTGGTCGACCTAAGGTTACACCAATTCAAGGCAATCAGTTTCTCACATGGTGGATTGATACAAATAAAGAAAGTGCCTTAAAAAATAAATTAGTTTCGGCTAAAGATTAACATGTACGCTTATTTGATACGTCGCATATTGCTGATTTTTCCTACTTTACTAGGAATCATGATTATCAATTTTGCTGCTGTTCAAATTTTGCCTGGTGGGCCTGTTGAACAAGCAATCGCTCAGCTAACTGGAGAAGCAATTGATGTCACAGCAAGAGTAGGCGGTGAAGCTGGATCTGAAATTAACGCAGGTCGTAGAACCGAGACCACAAACAACCAAACGTCTACCAGTAATCGATATCGAGGAGCTCAAGGACTTCCACCAGAGCTGATTAAAGATATTGAAAAACAGTTTGGCTTAGACAAGCCTGCATTTGAACGTTTTTTATTGATGATTAAGAATTATATTAGATTTGATTTTGGAAATAGTTTTTTTCAAGATCGATCTGTTGTGCAGCTGGTCATAGACAAGCTTCCAGTCTCCATCTCCCTTGGTCTCTGGACAACTCTTATGGTCTATTTAATTTCTATTCCATTAGGAATTCATAAGGCCGTACGTGATGGTAGTAAGTTTGATATATGGACCTCTGGCATTGTAATCTTCGGCAACGCCGTTCCAAGTTTTCTGTTTGCAATACTACTAATTGTGCTTTTTGCAGGGCCTAGTTATTTCGATTGGTTTCCACTTCGTGGGCTTACATCCACCAATTTCGAGAACTTGTCTCTATGGGGAAAAGTAGTCGATTATTTTTGGCATCTTACATTACCATTACTTTCCATGGTTATCGGAGGTTTTGCTGGCCTAACTATGTTAACAAAAAATTCATTTATTGAAGAAATTAACAAACAATACGTCGTTACAGCTCGCTCTAAAGGTTTAAATGAACACAGAGTATTATATGGACACATTTTTCGTAATGCTATGCTAATTATTATAGCAGGCTTTCCAGCGGCTTTTATTGGAATTCTTTTCACTGGAGTTATGCTGACAGAAATCATTTTTTCACTCGATGGTCTAGGACTTCTAGGCTTTGAAGCTGCTTTAAAACGTGACTATCCTGTCATGTTTGGAACCCTTTATTTTTTTACTTTATTAGGCCTATTAATGGGCATTCTAGGTGACATCATGTATCACGTAGTCGATCCTAGAATTGATTTTGAGTCACAGGACTAAGAATTGTGAAAACGCAACCAGAACGCCTACAGTTCTTCCGTCTTACACCCTTAACAAAAAGACGAATTGCAAATTTCCGTCAAAATCGACGTGGATATTGGTCAATGTGGATATTTGGGGCTCTGTTCTTTGTTACACTTTTTGCTGAGATCATCGCCAATGACAAACCACTATTGCTTTCCTATGAAGGAACTCTTTACAGCCCAGTCTTAGTTAAGTATCCAGAAACAACATTTGGAGGCGAATTTTTAACCGAGGCGGATTACCGCGATCCATATGTTTCTGATTTAATTAATACCAAAGGATGGATGATATGGCCCCCTATTCGCTATTCATATGATACTATAAACTACGACCTTAAGGTTCCAGCCCCTGCACCACCTAGCACAAATAATTGGCTTGGCACTGACGATCAAGGCCGCGATGTAGTAGCAAGGTTGATATATGGGTTTCGAATTTCTGTTCTTTTTGGTCTCACACTAACCCTATTTAGCGCAATTGTAGGGGTTTCTATTGGCGCTTTTCAGGGATTCTATGGTGGCCTAACTGACCTATTAGGGCAACGATTTATAGAAATTTGGGCGGGTATGCCGATGCTCTATCTCCTAATAATTATGGCTAGTGTTATTACACCCAATTTCTGGTGGTTACTGGGATTAATGCTATTATTTAGCTGGATGGGATTTGTCGGCGTTGTACGTGCAGAGTTTCTTAAGGCCCGCAAATTAGACTTCGTTTTAGCGGCACATGCCCTTGGTGTAAGTGATTTAAAGATAATTTATAAGCACGTTTTACCTAATGCTATCGTAGCCACCTTAACTTTTATACCATTCACTTTAGCAGGTGCTATCACAACATTAACAGGTTTAGACTTTCTTGGTTTCGGACTTCCTGCGGGCTCGCCTAGCCTTGGGGAACTTTTAAACCAAGGAAAAGCAAACCTACAAGCACCTTGGCTTGGCCTAAGTGGATTTTTTGTTATTGCTATCATGCTTTCCCTTTTAGTTTTTATTGGAGAAGCCATTCGTGACGCTTTCGATCCCAGAAAGACTTTGCAATGACAGCGCTGATAAAAATTTCAAATCTGCATACATCCTTCGGCAAGGGCAAGTCAGAAGTAAATGCAGTTCGAGGAATTTCATTTAGTATAAACAAGGGCGAAACTCATGCGCTAGTAGGCGAATCAGGATCCGGCAAATCAGTAACGGCATTATCCATTCTGCAACTGCTTCCTTATCCACTAGCACATCATCCAAGTGGCAGTATTAAATTTGACGGCAAAGAATTAATAGGGCTACAAACAAAAAAAATTAGGGAAATTCGTGGCAACCGCATTGCAATGATTTTTCAAGAACCACTAACATCACTTAATCCTTTACATTCTATAGAAAAACAAATTTCAGAAGTGCTTTACCTTCACAAGTCTTTATCTCCTAAGCAAGTTAGAATTCGTGTGCTGGAGTTGCTTGATTTAGTCGGATTAAAGGAAGCAAATTCTCGTCTGTCGGCACTTCCGCACGAATTTTCCGGTGGCCAACAACAACGCATTATGATTGCTATGGCATTAGCAAATGACCCAGATTTATTAATTGCAGATGAACCGACCACTGCACTTGACGTTACAATCCAAGCACAAATTTTAGAGCTATTAAAACAATTACAGAAAAAGCTCAATATGGCTTTGCTTTTGATAACCCATGATTTAGGCGTTGTTCGGCATATGGCTAATAAGGTTTCTGTTATGAACGATGGAAAAATCGTTGAACAGGGTAGATTAAGTAAAGTATTTAGAGAACCAAAGCATGAATACACCCGACATCTTCTTGCTGCAGATTTTAAAGAATTATTAGATGTTCCTCTTAATACAACGCCAACTGTTATGGCAGGTTTTAATATAAAGGTCTGGTTTCCGGTAAAAAAAGGTATAGTGAGGCGAACGACTGGGCACATCAAAGCAGTTGATGGTATTACAATTGATGTACGCCAAGGACATACAATTGGGATTGTCGGAGAAAGTGGATCTGGAAAGAGCACCCTTGGCAAAGCCTTGCTTAGGTTAGAAAAAAGCAAAGGGAAGATCCTATTCGAAGGCAATAACATCCAAACCTTTCGTGGTAAAACTTTAAAGCCACTTCGCAAACAAATGCAAATCGTTTTTCAAGATCCATACAGCTCCTTAAGTCCACGTCTTTCCATACGTCAAATAATCGAAGAAGGACTTTTAGTACATAAGATTGCCGCTAACGAGCACGAGCGCCGCCAACTTATAATCGAGACATTGAATAAAGTTGGACTTGAATCAGAAATGCTAAATCGATACCCACACGAGTTTTCTGGCGGGCAGCGACAGCGTATTGCTATAGCCAGAGCTTTAATTCTTAAGCCAAAGTTTTTAGTATTAGACGAACCAACCAGCGCTTTGGACATGTCGGTGCAAGCACAAATTATTGACTTGTTACGCAAATTACAAAGAGACTACAATTTGGCTTATTTATTTATAAGCCACGATCTAAGAGTTATTAAAGCCATGGCCCATGAAATTTTAGTAATGCAAAAAGGTAGCGTTATTGAACAAGGTCCGGCGAAAAAAATTCTAAATGATCCAGAAACCACCTATACAAAAACTTTGATGTCAGCTGCATTCGATCTCAAAGTAGAAAATTCTGAGGCAATCAAATCTTAGATAAGAGATACAATGGCCCTACTCTTTTCTTCAATTAACGATGATGCCGACCGTTGGCGTAATGTTTTCAAAAGAGAACTACCCGATCTAGAATTCCGTGTTTTATCACCAGAAGGCACTGATATAGGGAATCCAGCAGATATCGCTTATGTATTAACGTGGCAGCCAAAAATCGGTGCCTTCAAAAATCTGTCTAATCTAGAATATATATTTTCTCTTGGAGCCGGTGTAGATCATTTAATGAACAAGAAACTCCCAAAAAAAATACCTATAGTTCGGTTAATGGATCCTGAACTAACTCGAGGCATGAGCGAATATATTTTATATTGGGTGCTCCACCACCATAGACGTATGGGTGATTACGAATACAGTTCAAGACAGGTAAAATGGAAACAATTTCCTCAAGCCAATACTACCAAACGAAGTATCGGAATTATGGGATTGGGAGTCCTTGGAGTGGACGCGGCTCAAAAATTGGTATCACTCGGATTTAAAGTCTCAGGTTGGTCTCGTAATCAAAAAACAATATCCGGTATATCTACGTTTAATGGTAAGAACGGTTTACCAGAATTTCTGGGCCATACTGAAATGCTTATTTGTTTGCTACCACTCACTCCAAAAACAAAAGGGATTATAAACTCAGAAACGATCAGAATGCTTCCAAGAAACTCTATCATAATAAATGTAGCACGTGGTGGCCATATAATAGATGACGACTTGCTTCAAGCACTTGATAATGGTCACATATCAAGTGCTGTACTTGATGTATTTCATCATGAACCTCTGCCACACGATCACCCCTTCTGGAAACATCCCAAAATCAGTATTACCCCGCATATTGCTAGCCTGACTATACCCGAGACTGCTGCTCTAGTAGTTGTGGAAAATATTCGTAGAATTCGTAAGGGCCAATTACCACGACCAATCGTGGATCCTAAACTAGGATATTAAAATATGGGTCAAATTAATAAAGTGCTCAAGTCTATAAATGCACCTGGTTATAGTCGCTGTGTTGACATTTTCATCCGCCCTGACGGAACTTTTGGTTTTGAGGAGTTCCGCCGAGATGTAGAAGATCCCTCGGGGTGGTTCCCTATTGGTGGTCACAAAGCCAGAGTATTTGATACAGAAAAAAATGCCTTTAAAAAAGCCAAGGAGCTTTTTCCTTGGATTGCAGAAAAAATCTAATGTTTTGAAATTATTTGAATCAAATTTTAAGAAGGACCATATAAATCAAACATAATTTTTACACCCAACCGTATACAATAGATAATAGGAAGCCCCCCAAGATTATCCTATAAATAACAAATGGTGTATAGGTTGCTCGTTTTAGCCAAGCCATAAGTCCAGCCATTACTATTAAAGCAGCAATAAATGCTATGCTTGCAGCAAGGTATACATCATTATTTAGACTAATATCGCCAATTTTATAAAGTTCCCACCCCTTCAAAGTTCCAGCACCTATTATCACAGGAATTGACAATAACATTGATAAACGTGCACTTTCATTACGCTCCATACCTAAAATTCTAGCTGCCGTCATTGTTATCCCTGACCTGCTAGTACCAGGTATCAATGCTATAGCTTGAGCACAGCCAATAAAAATTATATCACTAAGCTTAATATGTTTTATACTGCGCAAAGTCATGCCGATCTTGTCAGCAAGATATAACAAAAGACCAAAACCTAAAGTTGTCCAGCCTATAATTTCAATACTACGTATCCCATTAGGGTAATGCTTACTCAATAAATACCCAGCTGCAACAGCAGGAAGGGTGCCAATAATCAAAAATCCAGCTAAACGAGCATCTGAAGAAAGCTCACCTTTAGTTAATTTAATGCAACCCTTTGCCATTGATAGCAAATCCCTCCAAAAATACACTATTACAGCCCCTAGTGTACCTACATGAACAGCAACATCTATCATCAAGCCCTGATCAGCCCAACCAGAAAACATTGATAATATCTGCAAATGTGCTTGACTACTGATTGGTAAGAATTCAGTAATTCCTTGAATCAAGGACAGAATAACAACATGTAGAACCGGCAAGGTATTATCTCCTATATCTAGTTATAATATAGCAATAACTTGCCCCTTGCCCAAGCCCCTTGTTTTCAAATTGGTATAATATGTACTAGTATGCACCTTAGAAGGGATGACCCAAAGTAATTAAAAAATTGAGCTATCAGAGACAGAAACACTGAGGGCCAATTTCAAAAAGGATAAAAAATCAATGAGCCAGAATTGTTGGCCCAAGATGGTAGGTTTACCTAAAGCCCAAGGCCTATACGACCCTAAAAACGAGCATGACAATTGCGGAATTGGCTTTATAGCCAATATTAAAAACTGCAAGTCTAATGAAATAGTTCGCCAAGGTATTCAAATACTTATCAACCTGGATCACAGAGGGGCTGTTGGCGCAGATCCTTTAGCAGGGGATGGAGCAGGTATTTTAGTTCAATTACCAGATCAGTTTTTTAGAATTGAGGCAAAAAATATAGGTTTTACACTACCTCCTATAGGTAAATACGCAGTTGGTATGGTCTTTTTGCCTAAACGAAAAGCATCAATTAAAGCGTGTACCCAAGCAATAGAAAACGCAATTCAAAAGGCTGGCCAAACTGTACTTGGCTGGCGAGACGTTCCTGTGGACAATAGCTATCTAGGAGATAGCGTCAAACCCATTGAACCGATAATTCGACAGGTTTTTATTGGTTGTGGTGAAAATTGTTCCGATACAAGCGTATTTGAGCGTAAATTATTTGTTATTCGCAAACAAGCACACCACCTTGTTTGGGATGAAGATATCGAAGACATAGGACAATTCTATATAACTTCAATGTCAGCTCGTACGATAGTCTACAAGGGTATGATGCTAGCACCAAATCTAGACAAATATTTTTTAGATCTAAACGATAAACGATTTGAATCAGCCCTGGCATTGGTACACCAGCGGTTTTCAACAAACACTTTTCCATCTTGGCCACTAGCTCAGCCATTTAGATATCTTTGCCACAACGGCGAGATCAACACCGTTCGGGGTAATATCAACTGGATGCTTGCTCGACGTAATACTATGCAATCAGAGTTACTCGGAGATGATTTAGAAAAATTGTGGCCTCTAATTGGTGATGGTGCATCTGATTCAGCAACTTTTGACAATGCTTTGGAATTACTGGTTGCTGGAGGCTATTCGCTTGCTCACGCAATGATGATAATGATACCTGAGGCTTGGGATGGTAACCCGTTAATGGATGATGACCTTCGAGCTTTTTACGAATACCACGCTGCCGTTATGGAACCATGGGATGGGCCCGCGGCTATTGCATTTACTGATGGCTTGCAAATCGGTGCAACGCTTGATCGCAACGGTCTACGACCTGCTCGATATGTAGTAACCAACGATGATATCGTAGTATTAGGATCAGAAGTTGGTGTTTTACCTTTTCCAGAAGAACAAGTTGTAAAAAAATGGCGTTTACAACCTGGAAAAATGTTGTTGATAGACCTTGAACGCCAATGCATAGTCGATGACACAGAGCTGAAAAGTGAATTATCTCGATCAAACCCCTATCAGGCCTGGCTAAACAAAACTCAAATTCACTTAAATCATCTTCCATCCGAGGTGGCAGCAATGCCTCCTGACCATCAAACACTTCTCGATCGCCAACAAGCTTTCGGTTACACACAAGAAGACATCAAGTTTTTTTTGAAACCAATGTCAACAGACGGTCAGGACCCTATCGGCTCTATGGGAAGAGATATTCCTCCAGCTGTACTGTCAGACAGGCCCAGGCTATTATATGATTACTTTCATCAAAATTTCGCCCAGGTAACTAATCCACCAATAGATCCGATCAGAGAAGAATCGGTAATGTCATTAATTTCTCTGATTGGACCTAGGCCAAATCTATTGGACCTCCAAACTGGAGGCTCCCACAAGCGCCTGGAAGTTCGTCAACCAATTTTGTCTAATATAGATTTGGAAAAAATTCGACATATTGAACATCTAGTTGACGAAGCATTCCGCACTTATACCCTTAGCATTTGTTACCCTATAGAAGAAGGCGCAAAAGGTTTGGCTACAGCGTTAGAAAAAATTTGCGAAGAAGCCTCTAGTGTTGTGCAAAAAGGACGTAATATACTTATTTTATCAGACCGACGTATTGATTCTGACCACGTTGCAATCCCTGCTCTATTGGCAACAGCTGCTGTACACCACCACCTTATTAGGGAAGGCCAAAGAACAGAAGTTGGACTGGTTATAGAAACTGGAGAAGCCAGAAAAGTGCATGACTTCTGCCTGCTGATTGGCTATGGAGCCGAGGCAATAAATCCATACCTCGCTTTTGAAACAGTTTCTGCCCTTGGAAAGCAAGCTTCAGAACCTACTAACGAGGAAGAATTACATAAAAGCTACGTAAAAGCTATAGGCAAAGGCATACTCAAAGTTATGTCAAAAATGGGCATTTCTACATTTCAATCATATTGTGGAGCACAAATTTTTGACGCCGTCGGCCTAAGTTCAGATTTTATCAGTAAATATTTTACTAACACACATACTGTTGTCGAAGGTATAGGTCTTAATGAGATAGGTGAAGAAACAATTAGACGCCATCAAGCCGCATTTGGCAGTATCGAAATATTAAGAGATGCCTTAGATGTAGGTGGCGATTATGCTTACCGCATCCGTGGTGAACAACATATGTGGACACCTGAAACTGTAGGTGCACTTCAGCATGCAGTTAGGTCCGGAAATTACGAAAAATTCAAAGCATTTACTGCAAAAATCAACGAACGCGATACTTCATTCCGCAACTTCCGAGGATTGTTCCGCTTAAAGCGTGCAGGTACATCTATTCCTATAGATGAGGTGGAACCCGCAAGCAAAATCGTCACGAGATTTGCTACTGGTGCTATGTCATTTGGTTCAATTTCTTGGGAAGCACATACTAATCTTGCAATTGCTATGAACCGGTTAGGTGGAAAGTCTAATACTGGTGAAGGTGGTGAAAATGCATCACGGTATAAAGTTTTGGAAAATGGAGATTCTATGCGTTCGGCTATCAAACAGGTGGCATCTGGGCGATTCGGAGTCACCGCTGAATACCTTGTTAATGCAAACGATATTCAAATAAAGATGGCTCAAGGCGCAAAGCCAGGAGAAGGTGGTCAACTCCCAGGTCATAAGGTCGATGAAAACATCGCAAGCGTACGTCATTCAACACCAGGGGTGGGACTAATCTCACCCCCTCCGCACCACGATATTTATTCCATTGAAGACCTTGGACAACTTATTCATGATCTTAAAAACGTCAATCCAAAAGCACGTATTTCTGTTAAGCTGGTATCAGAAGTTGGCGTTGGAACAGTTGCGGCAGGTGTTTCCAAGGCCCACGCCGATCATGTTACTATTTCTGGAAATGACGGCGGAACTGGTGCTAGTCCACTGACTTCCGTTATGAACGCTGGGTCTTTCTGGGAATTAGGACTTGCAGAGACTCACCAAACCTTAGTTCTTAATGACTTACGCGGCAGGATTGCAGTGCAAGTTGATGGCGGGCTAAGATCTGGAAGAGATGTCGTAATAGGGGCTCTGCTAGGAGCCGATGAATTTGGATTTGCCACAGCAGCTCTAATCTCATCTGGATGCATCATGATGCGCAAGTGTCACCTTAATACTTGCCCTGCTGGCGTGGCTACACAAGATCCAGAACTACGAAAACGATTTAAAGGAACACCAGAACACGTAATCAATTTTTTCACATTTATTGCAGAAGAGGTTCGTGAAGTTATGGCTGAGCTTGGGTTTCGCAACTTCAATGAAATGATAGGTCGCATAGATCGACTTGACACCAGAAAGGCTATCTCCCACTGGAAAGCTAAAGGACTGGACTTCTCACGTATCTTCTCAAGACCAAATGTTGACGATAGTGTTGCCATCTACAACAGTGAAACCCAAAACCATGGGCTTAATAAAGCACTTGATAAAAAATTGATCGAAAAAGCTCAACCAGCACTTAAAAATGCTACCCCAGTCCGCATTGAATTACCGATACGAAATATTAACCGAACTGTCGGAGCTATGTTATCAGGTGAAGTCGCAAGTCATTTTGGCCATCAAGGACTAGCAGACGATACCATACATGTATCTTTAAGTGGAACAGCAGGACAAAGTTTCGGCGCATGGCTAGCAAAGGGAATCACATTAAAACTTGAGGGTGATGCTAACGATTATGTCGGCAAGGGCTTATCTGGCGGGAGAATAATTATTACCCCTTCTGCTAAATCAAAAATTCTTCCACATGAAAATATCGTCGTAGGAAATACCGTTCTTTATGGTGCCATAGCAGGCGAGTGCTATTTCAATGGTGTTGCAGGCGAGAGATTCGCAGTGCGCAATTCAGGTGCTATAGCTATCGTCGAAGGAGTTGGAGACCATGGTTGTGAATATATGACCGGTGGTTGTGTGGTTGTACTAGGAGCTATCGGTCAAAATTTTGCCGCTGGCATGTCTGGTGGTGTAGCATATGTCCTAGACGAAACCGGTGACTTTGATAAACGTTGTAATTCTCAAATGGTAGAAATTGAAAAAATTAAAAAGGGCGAAGATAGCAAGTTTAAAACTAGAAAGTTAGAAACCGCAATGTCAGACATGTTATCTAGTGATGAACCTCGATTAAGGCTGTTAATTGAACGGCACATAAAATACACCAACTCCAGCCGGGCAAAAGCTATTTTAGATTCATGGGATACATACCTGGACAAGTTCGTTAAAGTCATGCCTGTAGATTACCGGAGAGCTTTAATTGATATGCAAGAAGAGAAAAGCTTCGATCAAATGCACTTGGTCGCTGGTGAATAAATTTTAAAAGGACTATAGAACCCGTGGGCAATCCAACTGGATTTTTAAGAATTGAACGTCAAGATCGCATCTATGCTCCGGTTGATGAGCGCATAAAATGTTATGATGAATTTCTGCAGCCCCTGACGTCTGAAGAGTTGTCGGAACAAGGAAGTCGCTGCATGGATTGTGGCATTCCTTTTTGCCATAATGGCTGCCCGGTAAATAATATAATACCAGAATGGAACGACCTAGTTTACCGTGGCGAAAAGCGCGAAGCGCTTTCTGTATTACATTCAACGAATAACTTTCCAGAATTCACTGGCCGTATTTGCCCCGCACCATGTGAGGCCGCTTGCACGCTTAATATTACAGATGAACCCGTTACTATAAAAACTATTGAATGCGCTATCGTAGATGAAGGTTGGAAACAAGGATGGATAAGCCCTCAAATTCCAGCTCACAGCACTGATAAAAAAATAGCTATTGTTGGATCAGGGCCGTCTGGGCTTGCCTGCGCACAACAACTTGCTCGCGCTGGGCACCGTGTTACCGTTTTTGAAAAAAATAAGAAAATCGGTGGCCTTATGCGTTATGGCATTCCAGATTTTAAGCTTGATAAGGAACTGATTGACCGCCGCATGAGCCAAATGCAAGCTGAGGGTGTTGATTTCCTACCTAATACACATGTCGGTGTTAATTATCCGACAGAACGTTTACTCAAAGATTTCGATGCAATTGCTTTAACAGGCGGTTCTGAGGTTCCACGTAATCTCGAAGTTCCTGGCCGAGAGTTGGATGGTGTACACTTTGCCATGCGCTTTTTAACTGAACAAAATCGCAGAAATTCAGGTGAAGCATTTATTGAAGAATCTGAGATAATGGTAAAAGATAAGCACGTTATTGTAATTGGCGGTGGTGACACAGGTTCTGACTGTGTCGGAACTGCAAGACGCCAAGGTGCCTCTTCAATAACGCAGATGGAAATCATGCCCCAACCTCCAAACAAAGAAAACAAAGATCTAACATGGCCGAATTGGCCCATGAAACTTCGCACAACATCCTCTCATGAAGAAGGCTGTGAACGTGATTGGTCAATTGCAACTAAGGCCTTTTCTGGAAAAAATGGAATCCTTACTTCTATTCAATGCATACGTTTAGACTGGTCAGAAGGAAGCTTGAAAGAAATTACCGGTTCTGAATTTGAACTTCCCTGTGACTTCGCATTTCTTGCCATGGGGTTTCTTAATCCAACACATGAAGGCATGCTGGATTCACTAAACCTCACCTATGACCAACGTGGAAACGTAAATGCTGATACAGAAACTTATAAAACTAGTTCTAAAAAGGTTTTTGCTGCGGGTGATATGCGCCGAGGCCAATCACTCGTGGTCTGGGCTATAAGAGAAGGCAGGCAGTGTGCCCGTGCTGTTGATGAGTTTTTGATGGGTTCTAGTAATTTGCCAAAGTAGATTTAACATGAATCTAACAAACCCTTGGTTACTAATTGCAGCCTTAAGTAGTTTTTTAACAATTGTAGCTGAAACTTACGGGGCTCACGCTTTAAGCAATGACGCATACTCTAAAAACGCCTTTGATACTGCATCCCATTTTCATATGTGGCATTCACTCGCTTTGCTAAGCATTGCCTGGTTTTGTGAATCTCGTCCTAAAACTAACAACGGACAATTACAAAAAAAATGGGGACATCGGGCAGGGTTTCTCTTCATATTTGGAATCCTGCTTTTTTGCGGCTCTCTTTATTCTATCGGCTTAAATATAACCCTACCTATTAATGGCCTAGCTCCAACAGGTGGCATAATGCTTATGGCAGGATGGTTAACTTTGGCATTTGCCGCCTCGCGTTAAATTGTTGCTTCGTGGAAAGTCTATTTTGTCGCATAAAGAATAATAAATTTTATTCTTTTTCAAATAATTCCAAGGCTTCTTTTTTCATTTGCTTCTTATTAACAAGATCTTGACAGATCTGAAGATAAGCATGCCAGTCTTCATCTGATACCCCATCGGGCTTAGCGTTCCATTCAATAAAAACTAGAAACTGTTTTACTCTTTTTGCAAAATCAGCACTTTTCTCTTTACTTACTCCAGGCACCTCTGCCCTGTATCCAGCTGCAACTAATTCAGCATCTGCAGCTGCTTCCAAACCATTTTCTCTAATTTGTACAAATTCTAATCCTTTTTGGCTTTGCAACCAGGCAAAAAAATCATGTTCAGACATTCTTTATATGCTCCTTCTAGAACACACTTTGAAGACTTAAATTATAGGTTGAAATTAATCTGTATAACAATATTCAATAAAAATCAAAAAATTCAAGAGATTTAAAACTTAAAAGGAATGTTAAATACTTGAATTGAGTCAAGTACTGCCTCAAGTGAATACGTGGTCTTTCTATGATCTACACAACCTCTTTTTTTTATTATACCTTACAGGACTTAACTAGAATACCATGCCAAGAAAGCCTAAATAAATGAAGAGGTTATAAATCAGATAAATAAGGCTTGTAAGAAACAGTAACAAACTTTGACTTGGCGTGAGTTAATCCTTATGGCACATTTTGCACACTTAATACCAGTAACAAATATTGATTTCCTATGATTAAAACAAAAATCGCCGCTATTATACTCTGTGCGGGTAAGGGCACGCGGATGCACTCTGATTTACCTAAAGTCCTCCATCCACTAGCCGGTCGGCCAATGCTATCTCATTTGCTGGACAGTTTGTCTAAAATAGAGTTTGATTATACAGCAATAGTCGTTGGCGAAAAGATGGACGCCGTTGCAGAAATAGCTCACCCACATTCAATCGTAATACAAAAAAAACAATTAGGAACAGGGCATGCTGTTCTTGCGACACGTCAAACACTGGCACAGAATGGAAATGATTTTACCGGAGATGTATTAGTACTTTTTGGCGCTGACCCTTTGATCAATGCTAAAACTATTAATAAAATGATTGATGCCCGCCAAAAAAGTCCTAATCCATCTATTGTCGCACTCGGTTTTGAATCCAGAACTCCAGATAATTACGGTCGTTTAATTTTAGCAGAAGACGGATCACTAGATTCAATTATCGAAGCTAATGACGCTACAGAAGTACAAAAAAAAATCACACTCTGCAATTCAGGGGTTATGCTAATTGATGGATCACATCTGTGGAAATTACTTGAAAAAATAGAAGCCACTAATACAAAAGGGGAATACTACTTAACTGATATAGTTGCTATAGCCCGAGCCGAAGGACTAAAAACTGCCGTTGTTATAGGCAATGAAGAAGAACTACTTGGCATCGACGACCGACAAGACCTAGCTTTAGCCGAAAGACTTGTACAAAAACATCTTAGACTTGAAGCAATGCAGGGGGGCACAACATTCTCTGATCCAGAAAGCGTTTTCTTAAGTTATGATACAAAAATTGGACATGATGTTAGCATTGGACCAAACGTAGTGTTTGGACCAAACGTTACCATTGGTAATAACGTTGAAATCCTAAGCTTTTGTCATATTGAAGGCGCTACTATCGCTGATGGCACACGTATAGGTCCATTTGCTCGCCTGCGTCCCGGCACTTCAATTGATAGTGATGTACATATTGGTAATTTTGTTGAAATAAAAGCTGCCGTTGTTAGTAGTGGTGCCAAAATTAACCACTTATCCTACGTAGGAGATGCCCACGTAGGAGAAAAAGCAAATATAGGTGCAGGAACTATCACGTGTAATTATGACGGTATAGAAAAACATCAAACCAATATTGGAAAAGATGCCTTCATCGGTTCAAACGTTTCCCTAGTTGCCCCAGTCTCTGTAGGCAATGACGCTATCGTAGGAGCTGGGAGTGTTATAACTAAAAATGTTTCCGATGAAAGTCTTGCCATAACCCGCCCACAACAAAAAGAACTGCCAAAGCACAAATCAAAAAATAAATCAGAAAGGGATAAAAAGTAATCATTCATGTGCGGCATAATCGGCATAATTGGCAAAAATGATGCAACAGTACCACTGCTGGATGCTTTAAAAAGGCTGGAATACAGGGGCTATGACTCTGCAGGAATTGCTACACTTTTCAATAATGGAATTGAACGCCGTCGTGCGGAAGGAAAACTAGAAAATTTAACTCGCCATATTAAGGATAATCCTCTTTCTGGACGTACGGGAATTGGTCATACCCGCTGGGCCACCCACGGAGTGCCAAATGAAAAAAATGCCCATCCTCATGCAACAAATCGTGTAGCTGTCGTTCACAACGGTATCATCGAAAATTTTCAAAGCCTGCGTTATGAGTTGGAGGAAGCTGGCCACAAGCTAGCTTCAGATACAGACACAGAAGTCATCGTACACTTGGTCACACTAGAATTAGAAAACGGCTTATCTCCAGAAATGGCAGTTGCAAAGGTTTTAGATCGTTTAGAAGGTGCTTTTGCACTTGGAATAATTTTTGCTGGAATTGAAGATTTGATGATTGCGGCTAGGCGTGGCAGTCCTCTTGCAATTGGCATAGGAACTGGCAAACAAGAAGGTGAAATGTATCTTGGCTCTGACGCCATCGCACTTTCCCCATTAACTAATCAAATTCTTTATCTCGAAGATGGAGATAGAGCAGTTATGTCCAGCAAGGGTGTTACTGTCTACGACCTAAATAATACAGAGACTAAACGCCCAATACGCAAATCTGACATCGCTAACGGAGCCATCGAGAAAGGTGGCTACGAACATTTTATGGCTAAGGAAATATACGAACAACCCCAAGTCATTGGTGATACCCTACACTCTTTTATAAATCCTTCTACAGAAACGGTAACGCTTCCTGATCTTCCTTTTGATTTAGCAAAGGCAACAAAATTTACTCTAATTGCTTGTGGATCATCTTTTTATGCATGCCTACTTGCTAAGTATTGGCTTGAAGAAAATGCGAATGCCTTCGTGGAAGTCGACATTGCATCTGAGTTTCGCTATCGAAATGCAAATTTACCCAGCGGTGGGTTATGCATATTTGTTTCCCAGTCTGGAGAAACAGCAGATACCTTGGCTGCTCTACGTCACGCAAAAAAACAAAAGCAAAACACATTATCTATCGTCAACGTGCCAGGAAGCACCATTGCACGTGAGTCTGATGCCGTATTACATACTAATGCAGGCCCAGAAGTAGGCGTCGCATCAACAAAAGCTTTAACCACACAAATGACAGTTCTAGCCTGTCTGATCATCGCAATTGCACGCAAAAAAGAAAGTATTGACCCTAAAATTGAAGCTCGCCTTGTAGTTGCTTTAACTGAAATTCCTTCTCGTGCCGCGGATGTTCTGAACCATGACGAACGACTAGCTCAGATTGCAATCGAAGTCGCTGAAGCTCGGGATGCACTTTATCTCGGACGGGGAACGAGCTATCCCATTGCACTTGAAGGCGCCCTTAAACTAAAGGAAATTTCTTATATCCACGCAGAAGGATATGCTGCCGGAGAGATGAAACATGGCCCTATCGCGCTTATCGATGACGGAGTTCCCGTCATTGTTATTGCTCCAATGGACAATTTATTTGAAAAGACAGCGTCCAATATGGCTGAAGTCATGGCACGCAATGGTAGGGTGATATTTTTCTCAAATGCTGCGGGTGTTGAAAGATTCAAAGGTCAAACTGCAGAAGCTATTGCTCTTCCAGATGTTGATCCTTTTGTAGCACCAATACTATATACTATACCTGTACAATTACTTGCTTATCATACAGCAGTGATCAAAAAAACTGACGTTGATCAACCTCGAAATTTAGCAAAGAGTGTTACGGTGGAGTAAGTCACCTTTTAGAATGCATCAACATTCTTAGGATACAAATTAGTGCGGCCGTAGCCGCTAAGTGTTTAAGGGTATGACCACTTATAAAATTACTAAGTAAATTTAAAATTTCTGTATCAAAATATTCAAATAGTTTAGCACAAACGTACCAAGCTAGTGCCCAAAGAATTGGTCCAGCCGGTGTGTAACTATACCTAGGAAACAACAACAATATAATGGGGATTGCAACCATTGGAAAAAATTGAACGAGACCATAAAGTCTAAGGTCGCCCTCACCCATCATCTCTGATTGCTGCCAGTATATTACGCTGTAGACCCCAGCTAGGATCAAAATAGGCAGCACAATAAAAATGCCGGTTATTCTATGAATTCTGTCGCAAACGATTGCTGCAAAAAAGGACATAAAAGAGATGGACAAGGGCAACCGGTCCCAAAAAAGAGTTTCAGTCGTTGGATTCCAATGATAGTAGGCTGATCCAATCCCGACAAATAGAATACTAAGAAAAAACACACCATAGGGAATGAGGTCGAGTTTTTTATTGAAAGATATTTTATGGAGAATACTAAATAAACCGTAAAAACCAACCGCTACAAATCCAATATTTGAAGTAACATTCGCCAAATTTTTAATTAAAAAAAAAGTTCGGTTATCGGAAAAATGATGATAGCTATCCCATTGTGGAATCGGTGGAATGAAATATAAGTATGTGGCCGAAACGATTAGTAAAACAATGATAATTGCCACTTTCAAAAACATGGGGCGTTCTATAATCATTACAAATATTTTGGTTAATTACTTTCCAATCAAAGGTTTCAAAATGCCTAATTAATTAAAACTAACAACTTAGCTAAATTAGCCTACATTATTGTACAAGGCCATGAGGCATCATTAAGCCACCAAGCAGAATTGCAATCATCTTTCCAACGAAGCCCATTTTATTAGTTCATCAACAGCCAAATGCTCTACATCTTCATAACCATGATGATGAAAAGGACCGTGGGGACTTCCAGAAGATCCTCCGCCCGAAATCCATGACAGTTTCTTCTGACTAGTTTCTAAATCATCAAAGAAATCCTGAACGCTATGCGGCTCACAAATTTTACAGCCATCATTTTCATGATGAATAATCAAGATCGGTGTAAGCGGTTTAGTTCCAATGACCTCCTGCATAGAATAAGAGTTCCTCTTTGTAATTCTTTCATTGTAATACACACCCGATAACAATATAGCACCATCAACCTCTTCACCATATTTTGCAATAAATGCACCGACCGATACGGTGCCACGGCTAATTCCAGCTAAATAAATGGGGTATTTGTTAAAAGACCTAACTTCTTTAATTAATGCCCGAATCCTATTGATGTGATCGTCTTCCAATCGATCATCAAATGACATTTTTTCTTTTTCTTTATTCGGGAATAAATATACGTTCGCGCCTCTTTTAAAAAAACGCTTACGTTCCCGTATCAAAAAATTCTTTGAATTCAAATTTCCCCACCAACCAGGTCCTCCATTAAAAAAAATTAAATTTATTTTATTGTCATGATTTACCATTTCGTATAGTGGGGCCGTTCCGAGGTACGATTTAATTTTTCGTTTTCCTATGGAGGAACTAGAATCTTTAGACGTTTTATTATTTTCATTAGGGCTCAGTATAAACTCTGAACAAGCTTTATAAGCTTTTTTTGCTTTTTTTCTGAGGCCTCTTTTTTCAGGAACTCCCCCCGTTAGCTTTGACAAAACACGTGGGCTTACATTTTCTAGAAAACATTTCTTCAAGTCTCCTGTTGGCTCAACAAAAACGTTCCAGTCAAGAGCTTGTGCGGAACTGGCTAGAGTTATTAGAAAACATAGGAATATGCGTAAAATCATTTTAATTTGCCTAACCGAATTATCTTTACTTTCATTAAGTTAATATACAGGGATATCTTAATATCTTTTACAATTTTGATATATAAATTTTAACTTTATCAAGTTACGAAGGAGTGTCACAAAAAGACAATAAAATAATTGTTGAAGGTTGAATGGAAATGAATTTATACGTAATCCTTTTCGTTGCGATTGCATTTGAAGTTTTTGGAACAATGCTATTACCAGCATCACATAATTTTACGAAATTATTTCCAAGTATTGTTATATTGATCTCGTATGGCATCACTATTTATCTACTGTCAATTTTATCCCAGAAACTATCACTGGCAATAATATACGCATCTTGGGCAGGAATGGGTGTGTTCTCAGTGGCATTACTGAGCTACATTTTTTACAAGCAAACACTAAATTGGCAGACAATTTTTGGTTTATTTTTGATCGTTATCGGTGTGACTATAGTAAATGTATATAAAGAACAAATACCCAGCTGAAAAATAAATTTAGAAGTTTAAAATTTCTATATAGTCTTATCAAACTCACCCATTAAAGTAGACATGTTAAATGAATTCATTTCAAGATTTACCAAAAGATCTTCCCGTTCCAGAGGATGACGGTGCGTGCGATCATTTGACAGGCGCTAAATTGCCAGACATTACACTACCAACAACTAATGATGATTGGGTAAATTTATCCAACCATATAGGAATATTAGTCGTGTATTTCTATCCTATGACGGGACGACCCAACGTGCCCCCACCAGATGGTTGGGATGAAATACCAGGGGCTCGCGGATGCACACCACAAAGTTGCTCATTCAGGGACCACTTTTCTGAATTATCAGCTCTAGGTGCTTCTATTTTTGGCATGAGCACTCAAGATACAAGCTATCAAAAAGAAATGGTAGAAAGGCTCCAATTACCATTTCCGGTAATTAGTGACTCAAATTTGGAATACAGCGATGCTCTAAAAATACCAACATTCTATGTTGATAAAAAAAGATTGATGAAGAGAGTGACTTTAATTGTCATAGATGGAGTTATATCTACGTTTCATTATCCTATTTTTCCAAGTTATTCCGATCCAGAATGGGTTATTTCATATCTATCATCGCATGATATCAGTTAAACTCACTAACTGGAATTATTACCAAATATAACAACCTTATTACCTGGTTCCCAAGGTATATATTTATGCATGATTGATAAAAATAGTTCACTCTCGAGATGATGCTTCAACCAGATCTTTAGAAACTGATACGGTGTCTGATCAAACCAACTCTTATCAACAAAAGCAAACTGCCTAATAAAAGGAAAAACTGCTATATCAGCAAATGTTGTCCGAGTATCGAATAAGCCCTTTCCAAGGTTTTCGCTAAGTTTTTCTTCAAGAATAGTGAGAAAAGCTTCTCCCTGCTCTCTATAATAGATCTGTGGGTGTTCGGGATAATTTACAAAATATTTATATTTGTCGAGCGCCAATTTAAAGACCTGATCAAGGTCGGAAATTAGCGTGGCGGACTCTTCAATATAATCCAACCAGTTATCAGGATCTTGAATATCAAGTGCCCAACGCATAATACCAAGGCTTTCATCAAGTATAGATTCATCGCCCAACTGCAAGACCGGAACCGTTCCTTTAGGAGAAAGGCGGGTCATAGCCTCTGGCTTATTACGTAACGACACCTCACGCAATTCACAGATAATACCAGACTTTTTTAAAGCCATACGCCCACGTATAGCATATGGGCACCGCCTAAATGTGTATAGAATAGGGTAAGAGTTCATAACAAATAAGCTATTCCACTATTTTAGAATCTGTGATCATCTAAGACCTTATTTTCGGTCCCTAGCCAACTCGTACTGCCGTTGGCGTTCTCTTAGACCGGCCAGTTTTTTAGCACCATGTTTGCCATAACAATGATGGCAAGACACGCCAACCACATAATGCGGTGAATTTAGATCCGTTTTAAATAAAGGTCTGCGACAAGCATAACACTGAATACAAGATCCTGGAGAAAGGTCTTCATCAACGGATACGCGATCATCAAATACAAAACACTCTCCATACCAAAGGCTCTCTTTTTTTTCTACAGTCTCCAAATATCGAAGTATACCGCCATCTAATTGATAAACTTCTTTAAACCCCTGCTTTATTAAATAGTTTGATGCTTTTTCACAACGTATTCCGCCCGTACAAAACATTGCAACTTTTTGATGTTTCTGTGGGTCTAATTTATTGTCGACAAAATTCGGAAATTCGCGAAATGTCTCAGTGTCAGGCGAAATAGAATTTCGAAACGTGCCTATATCACGCTCATATTTATTTCGAGTGTCAATCGTTATTACACCGGGATCATTTAACAATTCATTCCATTGCTTTGCATTAACCCGTTGGCCAGTTATTTGAACCGGATCAGTATTTGGCACGCCCATAGTTACTATTTCTCGTTTCAACCGAACCTTTAAACGGCGAAATGGTAGCTTTCTTGAATAAGATAATTTGTAACGCATGTTTTTAAATCGTGGATCAGACAGCAAGTAGAAAAGCAGATTATCTACTCCAATCTTTGGCCCCGCGATGGTTCCATTCAAGCCTTCTCGAGCTAGTAAAATAGTTCCCACGATACTGTTGTCACAACACAACTTAAAAAGGGACGGTTTCAAATCTTTAAAATCTTCAAGTCGTACAAAATGATACATAGCAACGACTATAATTTTTTTATTTTGTTTTTCACTCATCACTTAATAGCGACCTAATAGATGTTATGACTACTGATTACATTTCTTAATTTTAAAATCTCAGATATTTAATTCTTTCTTTGCTTTTACGATCTCCAGGACGTCTTGTCTTCTAGATTTATTATAATTTACCATGTCAAAAACATCATGCCGAATCTTGGTGATTACTCTAAACAATAGTATTACAGTAATTATGCAATTTTTTATGAATGATTTTTAAATTACAAAGTTATAGAAAGTAGCTCTAAAATGTATATAGCAATGAACCGTTTTAAAATTATTCCAGGTAGAGAAAACGAGTTTGAAAAAATCTGGAAAGATCGAGAGACACACTTAGAAGATGTGTCAGGTTTTATAGAATTTCACTTGGTCAAAGGATCAAAAGAAGAAACTCATACACTTTATGCATCACATAGCACATGGAAATCACAAAACGATTTCATTAATTGGACTAAGTCTGATGCATTTCGTTTGGCGCATAAAGGAGCAGGACAACATAGTGACGTTTACTTAGGCCATCCAGTTTTTGAAGGATTTGAAGTCATAATCTAGTTATTATGATAGCGTACTAAATAGAAAATATGTCAAATTATCTGGTAACAGTCGAAGACTTTCATAAATTATTTATCGATGATGTTCCATTTCTCGATGTAAGAGCAGAAGTTGAATTTGAAAAGGGTCATTTTCCTACTTCTTATAATATACCTATTCTTAATAACAAAGAACGAGAAATCGTTGGTATCTGCTATAAAAATAAGGGTCGAGAAGCAGCAATAAGTTTAGGACACTCTTTAGTAAAGGGAGACTTGAAAGAGACGCGAATTAAGGCCTGGTATGATTTTGCACAAACACACCAAAATACACATATATATTGCTGGCGTGGAGGATTGCGATCAATTTATGCCTGTCAGTGGATAAGTGAAACAGGTATCGAAGTCCCTAAAATTGATGGTGGTTTTAAAGCTCTACGTCGCCATTTAATAGAAGAAACTGAAAATGCTGCAAAAAAAGTACCTATGATCAGAATTGGTGGCAAAACTGGAACATCTAAAACAACTCTCATAAACTCAATTGAATTCAACACAGATTTAGAAGGTCATGCCAATCATCGTGGATCAAGTTTTGGACGACGCGTATCCGGCATTAAGACACAGATAGATTTTGAAAATTCTTTAGGTATTGATTTAATAAAAAAACGCTCACGATTCCCAAATAGAACTCTCGTTCTAGAAGATGAAAGTCGCCGTATAGGTGATTGTGTTATTCCAGACAAATTTCTTAATGCTATGAATTCAAGTCCGATTGGGATTATTGAAATGCCTATAGATTTTAGAGTTAATCATATTGTAAAGGAATACGTAGTTGATATGTATGAAGAGTTCCTAGATTCTTACCCTGAAAATGGATGGGATCTCTTCGTTGATTATCTAACGCAAAGTCTTGCCCGAGTGCAAAAAAGACTAGGATACGAAAGATTTATAAAAATTAAAGGTATGATGGATAAGGCATTAGAAGTAAAAGCTCTTGACAGAAGTACAAGCAAGCATGATGGCTGGGTTAAAGAACTAATAATAAACTATTATGATCCAATGTATGAATATCAACTTGAAAAGAAAAAAAATCAGATAGTTTTCAAAGGAACATATGATGATGTACTAGAATGGGCTCTAGAAAAAAGTAGAACTACCAAATTATAAGAACGCTACTTTATAAGTTTAATGATTCTTTTACGAGCTGTACGCTTAGCTAAATACACTCTTTCAAAGAAAAATAATATCACAAAAAAAACCGGGGCTCAGAAAGTGAGCCCCGGTTCTATTCTTTAAAGAGATATAACAGATTGCTAAATTAGCTTCCTTTAAATCTCTTGATCTCTCAACTCTTTAGAACTTGAAAATAGTCATAAGAGTAAGAGCGTCTACGTCATCAAACGTATTTTCTGTTGTTCCACTTTTTGAGTCGTAGGAATAATTGGCATACTCGATACCTATTTCAGTACCAATAGACTTGAACTGCTGAACTGCAGAAATAGCCCATGCCTCACCTTCGTTGTCATCATGGTTGTTTTTCAACACATTGTTATCGGTCGTGTTCCAACCTAGATGGAAACCGGTACCACCGACACCAAACAACTTAGCATTATATCCAACGCCTACGTAGAAGAAATGTGGATCATCAATACCATCACCGGCAGTATCACCTACTGGGGTGCCAAATGATTCAAATTGGTTTTGATATCCAGTTTTACCACCAGCTATGGAAGCGTTAAGACCACTGTCATGCAACACAGCTATTGAACCAGTAGCAATAAAGTTCTTACTTACGTCCTGGTTTGTGTCTGTGAAGCCAGCTTTAGCTTGAACCTTAAACTCGTCAAACTTATCGCTCCATGCAGCTCCAACATCCCATTGACCATTGTCTTTTACTGATGTTTTAACAGAAACGTTCATGAACTTAGGGAAGTCATAACGAAGAATATCCGCACGACCTGCGTGGTCCATATTTGTAATTGCATTAGCTACTGTAACGGTAGAGTTCGTAGGAGCACTTGCGGTTGCTACGTTATTAAAGAAAACACCTGAACCGTATGAAGAACCGTCTGATCCAGCAAACATACCATTAATGGTATACTTAGCTTCACCAGAACCATCAGCTGCAACAGACGTTTGTCCTAATGTCAGCTTACCCGCAGTCTTATGCTTCGCATAAATATAGGAATGACGGATACCCCAAGCGCTATCTGCACCCTCAGTACCACGAGCACCCCTTGCTGTACCCAAAGTAAGGCTATCAGCTGTGTTTGATTGTGGGGTGTTCATCTCAATAGCACCACCAATTGTAATGGTATCGCTAAGCTTTCCAGAAGCAACCCAACGCAAACGCGAAGATGTCCAGTTACCATCTGAGAAGTATGTTTTATCACTGGTTCCATCGTCAACGTGCTGAATAGCTTTGACGATTTGACCAGAAATTTTAAGACTGTTTTTATTGCCAGATGAGAAAGTATCATCAGCAGCAATAGCTGTCACTGGTGTTGCAACAGCGTACAAAGCTGCTACTGCCACCGAAGACTTGAGTGTGTTTTTAAAATTCACTTTGGTAACTCCTTCACCAAATTATTAAGTTCTGGGGTTTCACCCTAAAGAAGAGTTATAAAATCCCCTTACATATGGCCTCTTTGGCCTAACAAAGACCTCTAAGAGGCCGACGCAAGGTATTCCAACCCCATGTCAGGGAACATACTAATCTTTTTTTTGTTAGCAGAAAGTTAAAATTTCAATTTTTGGTGATTTTTTACAACTATGTTGCATAATTACAACAAAAAACCTGCCATTAGCCGTTTGAAATTAAGAATATAGCGTTTTCGTACCCTTACTTAAGCATTTTTTTATGAATAAATCTAGAATTTTAAAGTACTTTAATCCCCATTTTAAATAAATTAATAAATCACCACCATATTCATTAAAAACAAAAAAATTTATTTCTTCCTTTGCTAATTGTTTTTACAACTATTTGATGCCATCTAAATTAAAATTTTTGTGTTCTAAAATCTTTTAAACGAGAAATCACATGGCGAAATATGACTTCGACCTAATTACCATTGGAGCTGGATCTGGCGGTGTCCGGGCTTCCAGGCGTACAGCCGCCAAAGGAAAAAAAGTTGCAATAATTGAAAACTTACGCATTGGCGGCACTTGTGTTATGCGAGGCTGTGTTCCAAAAAAATTGTTAGTCATAGCAAGTCATTTTAGAGACGATATTGAAGATTCTATGGGTTATGGATGGGAGGTGCCCCAAACAAAATTCAACTGGGCTGAATTAATTTCTAGAAAATCAAACGAGTTAGACCGTCTTGAGAGAATTTACCACAAACTCCTTAAAGATTCAGGAGTGCAGGAAATCACTGGCACTGCCCGGCTAAAAGATATCCACACAATCGAGGTTAAAGGTAAACTATACACTGCAGAAAATATTTTAATTGCTACAGGTGGATGGCCACAACTTCCTGACATCCCAGGTGTTAATCATGCTATCACCTCAAATGAAGCGCTAGACTTAAAACAATTACCAAAACGAATAGCTATTGTAGGCGGTGGTTACATTGCCGTTGAATTCGCAGGTATCTTCAATACCTTAGGATCAAAAGTAACAGAAATAATCCGAGCACCAGAGATCCTTCGCGGATTTGACGAGGATGTACGAAGTTTTTTAGCTCAGGAAATGGAAAAAAGAGGTGTTACCATCAGTCGCAATTGTGAAGTTGAGGCTATCACAAAAACAAAAAGTGGTCTTTCTTTAAGTATGTCAACAGGAAAAACACTCGAAGTAGACCAGATATTTTTCGCCACCGGTCGCAAGCCCAAATCTGAAAATTTAGGACTAGAGGACATTGGTGTGAGCCTAAATAAAAAAGCTGCCATAGAAGTTGATGCGTTCTCGAAAACTACAATCGATAATATTTATGCTATTGGTGATGTCACAGACCGAATCAACTTAACTCCTGTAGCCATAGCGGAAGCTGAAGCCTTCGTTCGTACAATCTATGATAAAATACCAACATCACTAAAATATGATAATGTTCCCTCAGCAGTGTTCAGCCAGCCGCATATTGGCAGTGTCGGCTTAACCGAGGAAGAAGCTGTTGCTCAAGCTAGCTCACCTAATGACATTGACGTATATATCACGAAGTTCAAACCAATGAAATTCTCGCTTTCAGGCAGAGATGAAAAAACCATGATGAAAATCATTGTTGATGCAAAAACTAACTTAGTCTTGGGTTGTCATATAGTCGGCCTAGATGCACCGGAAATAATACAAGGTATAGCCATTGCTCTTAAATGTGGTGCAACCAAAGCCCAATTTGATGCTACGATTGGGATTCACCCAACGTCTGCTGAAGAATTAGTAACATTACGTGAAAAACGATAGTATCATTAGAGAAATTTGACATTTAACTTCTTCTAAATTCACGTTTAAGTCCAAAAAATCGGCAAAAATGATAAAGGTTAAGGTTTTTATTAATAATTTTATTTATAAAATATGTTAATCCTTACCTAGACAAATTCTCCCACACGCTTGAGAAATCTGACTAGAAAGCGTATAGCAGCGATTGAAAATCTCGACAGAATTAACATTCGAGTATTAAAGATGGTAAAAAATTGGACGCCAGGAAGCTGGCGAAAAAAAACGGCAAAACATTTGCCCAATTATCCTGACACCAAACAACTTGTTAAGGTGGAAGAAACACTTGGGCACATGCCACCGCTTGTCTTTGCTGGAGAAGCGAGGAGTCTCAAACGTCAACTTGCTTCTGTGGCTGAAGGCAAGGCTTTCTTGCTTCAAGGTGGTGACTGCGCGGAAAGCTTCGCTGAATTTCATCCAGACAACATACGCGACACATTTCGTGTGCTTTTACAAATGGCCGTAGTGCTAACCTTTGGAGCTTCGCTACCGGTCATAAAGGTGGGCAGATTAGCTGGACAATTCGTAAAACCGCGGTCTGAGCCAACTGAGGTCCAAGGCAATATGGAATTACCAAGCTATCTTGGGGATATGGTTAACGGCATTGCCTTTGACAAGAAAGCTCGAATTCCAGATCCTCAACGCATGATTCGTGGATATAACCAATCCGCGTCTACGCTAAACCTTATACGTGCTTTTGCTCAAGGTGGTTATGCAGACCTTAATAAGGTACACCAATGGAATTTAGGTTTTGTAAAGGACAGCGCATTAGGTGAACGCTACCAAGATCTAGCTGACAGGCTCGATGAAACACTCAGCTTTATGGCCGCTTGTGGATTAACATCACAATCAACATCACAAATCCGTGAAACAGACTTTTTTACCTGTCATGAAGGATTGTTGTTAAATTATGAGCAGGCTTTAACGCGAATCGATTCCACCTCTGGTGACTGGTATGACACGTCAGCACATTTCCTTTGGATTGGTGATCGCACCCGCCAGCCAGATGGTGCACACATTGAGTTCATGCGTGGAATTTCTAATCCTTTGGGACTAAAAGCAGGACCAAATACAGACATCAATGAGTTGTTAAAGAATATTGATACTCTAAATCCTGAAAATGAGGCAGGACGACTTACAATCATCGCACGTATGGGAGCTGATAAAGTAGAACGGCTTCTCCCTCCTTTAGTGCGAGAGATTAAAAAAGAGGGCAAAAAGGTAATTTGGGTTTGTGATCCCATGCATGCTAATACAGAAAAAAGTGCTAATGGCTATAAGACGCGACCTGTAGGCCGTATTTTAGCTGAGGTCCAGGGTTTTTTCGCAGTACATCAAGCTGAAGGCACTCACGCTGGTGGGGTGCATTTTGAAATGACTGGCCAAGACGTCACAGAATGTACTGGTGGAGCACAGGCCATCACCGAAGCCAACCTATCCGACCGTTACCACACACATTGCGACCCTCGTCTCAATGCCAAGCAATCTTTAGAGCTGGCTTTTTTACTAGCAGAAATACTTAAGGATGGACGTGAACAAAACCATAGCCTTACCCAAGCTGGTGGGTGAAATCTAGTTTTGAGAATTTTCAGTTCTTCAAAGTCTTCAGAATATAACCCAGAATTTTAATTTTTTGATAGATTCCTAGCTACATTCACCCAACATTGATAGTGTTTCGTCATCCGACCGCAGTCTCCAGCAAGCTAAATAAATTGAAAAAAGATACAGTAAATATGACCAAAAATCTTTCAATCGCCTTAGCACAAATTAATCCCACCGTAGGTGATATTGAAGGCAACCTTAACCAGATACGTAGTGCTCGAAAGGCGGTCCACCAAGACGCTGACCTTGTAGTAGTTGGTGAATTAGCAGTATCGGGGTATCCGCCAGAAGACCTGGTTTTAAAGCGAGCTTTTCAAGAAGCCGTTGAGGCCGGTGTAAAAAAACTTGCGATAGAAACTGACGATAATGGACCAGGACTTTTGATAGGTGCACCTTGGAAAATAGGAGACACTCTACACAACGTTGCCCTTATGCTAGATGGAGGTAAAATAACTGCTGTACGATCTAAAGTTGAACTTCCTAATTACGGCGTATTTGATGAAAAACGGGTCTTTGTTTCAGGGCCACTTCCTGGTCCAATCCCTTTCAGGGGGGTGCGGCTGGGAGTTATGATTTGCGAAGATATGTGGTTTCCAGAAGTTTCTGAATGCCTACAAGAATCTGGCGCTGAGATTTTAGTTGTACTCAATGGCTCTCCCTTTGAAAGCAACAAACCTGATAATCGACTCAGCCCAGCTATTGCGCGTATTACTGAAACAGGCCTTGCCCTAGCATATGTCAATCTTGTCGGAGGTCAGGACGAACTGGTCTTCGATGGAGGATCATTTGTACTAGGAAACGATAAAAAATATAAGGCAAAGGCGCCATCATGGATTGAAAATAACTTGATAACCCATTGGTCATTTATTGACGACACTTGGAAATGTTCTGAAACCAATATAACAACAAATACTGATCCTTCTGAATCCGTATACCGGGCATTGGTGCTAGGCTTGCGCGATTACGTTAATAAAAATGGGTTTCCTGGCGTTCTGATAGGATTATCTGGTGGTATTGATAGCGCATTAAGCGCTGCAATCGCAGTGGATGCTCTTGGGCATGATCGAGTTAATTTGGTTCTTATGCCATCACCTTTTACATCTAAAACCAGCATCAAGGATGCTGAAACCACTGCTCAACAACTTAGCTGTCAGCTAGAAACCCTACATATAAATCCTGCTATGGACGCCTTTAATTCTATCCTAAGTAAGCCTTTTGCTAATCAGAAGGCCGATGTGACAGAAGAAAATATTCAGGCCCGTAGCCGAGGAATAATTTTAATGGCCTTATCTAATAAATTTGGACATATGGTTCTATCGACTGGCAACAAATCAGAAATGTCAGTTGGCTATGCAACTCTTTATGGAGACATGTGCGGTGGCTATTCTGTGTTAAAGGACATTTATAAAACTACAGTTTTCAAACTGGCACGTTGGCGCAATGAAAACAAACCAGACGAAACTCTTGGTCCTAAAGCAAGGGGAAAGGGGTCAATAATTCCGCAAAATGTAATTGCCAAGGCACCAACTGCTGAATTAAAACATGACCAGATTGACCAAGATACTCTACCTCCATATGAAGAGTTAGACTCCATTTTAAATTGCCTGATTGAGGAAGAAATGTCTCTGAACGAGATTGCAGCTAAAGGCCATAATATCAAGACTGCAGATAAAATTAGGCATATGTTAAATAAAGCAGAATATAAACGTCGCCAGGCTCCGCCAGGCGTAAAAATTACACAACGTGCATTTGGCCGCGATCGCCGATACCCTTTGACCAACCAATTTACAGACAAAGTGTAGATTTAAGAATGTCTCTACATATCCACGACACTTTAAGTCGCAAAAAAATTAAATTTATTCCACGAGATATTAATAACATTCGCATGTACGTTTGTGGTCCAACAGTCTACGACTATGCTCACATCGGCAATGCCCGTCCCGTAGTGATTTTTGATGTTTTATACCGCTTATTAAAACAACTGTATCCTAAGGTTACTTACGTTCGCAATATTACAGATGTCGATGATAAAATTAACAATGCAGCTCTAGAAACAGGCCGATCAATACAAGACTTAACTAAACAAACCACAAAAATATTTCAAGACGATATGGCTAACCTGGGGGCACTTAAACCCGATCATGAACCCCGAGCCACCCAGCATATTGAGGGGATGAAAGCTTTAATAAAAAAATTACTAAGTAGCGGTCACGCCTATGAAATTGAAAAACATGTCATGTTTGATGTTACCTCTATGCCAAATTATGGACGCTTATCAAGACTTAACCGCGATGAATTAATTTCTGGCGCAAGAGTTGAAGTTGCTCCCTATAAAAAAGACCCTGCTGATTTTGTATTATGGAAACCTTCTTCTGAAGACCTTCCAGGTTGGGAAAGCCCCTGGGGACGAGGACGGCCAGGCTGGCACTTAGAGTGCTCTGTGATGAGTGAGGAGTTTCTTGGGTCAGAATTTGATATTCATGGAGGGGGCCAAGATCTAATTTTCCCGCATCATGAAAATGAAATTGCTCAATCGACTTGTGCTAGCGGTAATGGTTTTGCCAAATACTGGATGCACAATGGTTATCTCATGGCTGAAGGTGAAAAGATGTCCAAGTCCTTGGGCAACTTTTATACTGTAAATGAATTGTTAAAAGAATTCCCGGGTGAAGCAATAAGACTAGCCCTACTCAAGACACATTACCGCCAACCTCTGGATTTTACTAAAGCTGGAATAGAAGAGGCCAAACGAGAACTTGATGGGTTATATAGAGCATTGCGTGGAATGACATTAAATCCAAATCAACTTGTTAAAGTCCCTGCTGTAACCGAAGCACTCTCCGATGACTTGAACACACCTTTGGCATTGTCAAATATGCATGAAATGGCAAGTGCCGTACATAAAGCAAAAAACACTGACAAACATAAAACTGCTACACACCTATTTTCAGCTGGTGTTCTTTTAGGAGTTTTTCAAAAAAACCCCGAAGATTGGTTTAAAGGCAAAGCCTCTATAGATGGTCTAAAGGACACTGATATTGAGCAACTAGTCG
Source organism: Pseudomonadota bacterium (assembly GCA_036337015.1). Lineage (GTDB taxonomy): Bacteria > Pseudomonadota > Alphaproteobacteria > Rhodospirillales > Casp-alpha2 > Casp-alpha2. The sequence continues at coordinate 380,238 of JAYZEZ010000007.1, forward strand.
CCGAACGCGAGCAAGCTCGTAAAAATAAAAATTTTCAACGTTCTGATGAAATACGGAATCAGCTAGCAGAACAAGGCATTTCTCTAGAAGATGGCACGGGCGAAACCACGTGGAAACGAATTTGATCTGTAATTTCAAATTATCCAAATGCCCTGAAGCGTAATTTAATTTCATCTTCATCCATATCAGCCTCTAATATTTTCATAGCCTCAAATTCGGCCTTAGTGTGTTTAGCACCTGACCATTGGACATCGATGACTGGCAGTGGATCGTTAGATGTTGCAAAATGTGGAGCCAATTCAGCAAAAATTTTTAGCAGTAATTCATAGGATTCCATTTCTAGTTCCATAAAACGAACATTTTCTTTTATCTCCAACCAATCGACAGCAACGATAGGCCCACAATCAATTTTTTCCTCCATTACATGTGCTGTTGCCCCAAAATACTTAGCGCCTTCGTAAATAGCAAAACTAGCGGAATGGCTACCAGGATAAGTTGGCGGACCTGAATGAAAATTATAGGCTTCCAATGATAATCCTTTAAGAACTTCTTTGGGCACTATCACTGAAGTAGAAAAAGCGATTAACCGCCGACCTCCTATAGGAGACGGATTTAAGCAAGCAGCTTTTAACTCACTAAGTGTTTTTGCATGAACAACTATCAGGTCCGAATTCAGACTTGTAAGCATCGTCCGAAAGTGCGGCCCTTCAACTTCACCAGTTAACAATATGACTTCTTTTGGCATTTTTAGAAGGTATCACGGACTGTGTTAAAGAAACAGTCAAGAGCTTGTTCTTAAAAAATTTTAAGAGAATCTTAAATGATTTTGAATGAGAATATTTAAATTCTTTGATGCTTGTTTCTTTGGTTTGTAACTATCACAATCTTTATCTTCAGTATGAAATAGTTTTCAAAAAAAGATTAGCTAGATAGACTATTAATTTTTTAGAGTTAAATTTGTAAATTCTTATAAAATGGCTCGCAACCACTTGAGAGATAAAAATAAATTAGTCATTCTCCCGCTCCTTAACAAACACTAGGTCTATAACCTTGATAAATAACGATCACATTTATTTATATGATTCAACATTACGTGACGGGGCACAAACCCAAGGTGTTGACTTTAATCCATCTGATAAAACGCTGATTGCCCAAGAATTAGATAGCGTAGGTATCGATTATATTGAAGGTGGATGGCCAGGAGCTAATGCTACTGATGATGCATTCTTTGCCGACCTTCCAGATTTGAAACGATCTAAGCTAACCGCATTTGGAATGACCCGGCGAACTGGACGTAGTGCTGACAACGATCCAACCTTAAACGCTATCCTTACGACAAATGCCAGAACTGTCTGTATTTTTGGAAAAACCTGGGACTTTCATGTGAAAACTGCCCTAGATGTTAGTTTAGATGAGAATATTGAAATGATTGCAGATAGCATTAAACACGCAGCAAAAAAAACTGATGAGGTCATGTTTGATGCTGAACACTTTTTTGACGGCTACAAATCTAATCCGACATTCGCTTTAGATTGCTTGAAGGCAGCTTATAAATCAGGCGCTAGATGGGTTATTCTATGCGACACTAATGGCGGTACCTTGCCTGATGAAATTGAAAAAATTGTCTCTGAAGTAGCACAACATATACCAGGAAAACAATTGGGTATCCACGCGCACGATGATACTGGTAATGCAGTAGCAAATAGTCTAGCCGCAGTTAGAGCTGGCGTGCGTCAAGTGCAGGGATCGCTTAATGGTCTTGGTGAGAGATGTGGCAACGCAAATTTAATTTCTATTATCCCATCTCTTGTGTTCAAAATGGGTTATAAAACCAGCATCACTCAAAAAGACATGACGAAGCTTACTCAAGTTTCAAGGTTGCTCGATGAGCGTTTAAATCGTGCTCCAAACAAGGGTGCGCCATATGTTGGAGAATCAGCCTTTGCCCACAAAGGTGGCGTCCATGCATCAGCTGTTGAGAAAAACCCCTCTACTTATGAGCATATAAATCCAGAAATTATTGGGAATCGCCGCCATATTGTAGTCTCGGACCAATCCGGTCGCTCCAACATTGTTGCCCGTTTCCACGAAGTTGGTATTAAAATAAAACCTAAAGATGAAAAAGTTACAAAATTAGTTGAAACTGTTAAGGACCTTGAATTCAAAGGCTATGCATTTGATGGGGCGGAAGCAAGCTTCGAGCTCCTTGCTAGGCGAGCGCTTGGAACTGTCCCCGATTATTTTCGCTGTTCAAGCTTCAAGGTTCTAGATGAACGCCACTGGAATGCCCAAGGCGAATTAGTTACTTATTCAGAAGCAACTGTTAAATTGGATATTTCCGGTGAAACACATATGACGGTTGCAGAGGGAAATGGCCCAGTAAATGCACTTGATGCTGCACTGCGCAAAGTATTGAACACCATTTACCCACAACTAAAAGACTTACGCTTGATTGATTATAAGGTGCGAATCTTAACTCCAGGAGACGGCACGGGAGCTGTGACTCGTGTCATGATTGAATCGGCGGACGAAAAAGGTGAGCATTGGTCTACTGTAGGTGTTAGTGCCAATATTATAGATGCTAGTTACAATGCTCTTCGTGATTCAATTATTTACAAACTTTATCGGGAAGGCGTAAAAGACAATAATTCCACCGATTAATACGTTTAATATAGACGGAACCCAAATGGCTGGAACCAATTCTGCTAAGATAAAAAATACAACCCTTGCAAATTTAAGTGCACCAACCATCATTCTAGTAGAACCGCAGCTTGGAGAAAATATTGGGATGGCTGCCCGTGCAATGCTTAATTGTGGCTTATCCGATCTCAGACTAGTTAACCCACGCGACGGCTGGCCAAGTGAAAGTGCTAACGCTACAGCTGCGGGGGCTAATCAGGTAATCAAAAACACTAGTGTATTTGGAACCACAGCGGAGGCAGTATCTGACCTCAATTTGGTTTTCGCAGCTACCGCACGCAAACGTGACATGATTAATCGTATTGTCACTCCACGCCAAGCTGCAAAAGAAATGCATGAAACCTTTAACCATAAAGATGAAAGCGTTGGTGTATTGTTCGGCCCTGAGTCTAAGGGTCTCAGCAACAATGATGTCACACAGGCTGATTCGATTATCATGGTTCCGGTCAACCCATCATTCAACTCGCTCAATTTAGCTCAAGCTGTCTACGTCATAGGCTATGAATGGTATCTTAAAGCAATTGACAACCAGCCCGGCTCTCACACAACCTTTTCAAAAAAACCTAAGCTTGCTAATAAATCAGAGGTTAACGGAATTATTCGGCATCTTACTGACAAACTAGACCAAACCAGTTTCTTTTACGTTAAGGAGAAACGTCCGGTTATGTTGCGCAACCTCCGAAATATTTTTCAACGTGCAAAATTGACAGAACAAGAAGCACGCACCTTACGAGGTGTCATATCAAGTTTGACTAAAAATTCTTAACCATGAACTAAAACCAATCTAAAATTATTTTTTGAATCCTGGTTTTAATAAAATTTTATATGATGTTTTTAAATTAAAGAAAACAAAGCTAAATACGAGTAGAAAGCCAAATAGCAACGCGCGATCCTGCCTTAACCATGCCTGTCAAAACACCATACCCCGGAGCTTGTTCAGCACCGCCCTCATATGCCTTTTCTTTGTGCTCTAATTCTTCCAAGCGAAAAGATTCCAAAGTATCACGTAATTTTTTTTCATCCCCTTCAGCATCTAATTTTTTTATCTGACCCGCGTAATGTTCATCAATAACTTCTTCCACGGCAACAGTACAAGCCATGGCAGCCTTTTCACCCATCAACGCAGTCCCTACGCCCAATGCAAAACCAGCAGCATGCCATAAAGGTAATAAAGCTGTTGGCCTCACACGATGTTCAGGAATTAATTCTTTGAATACGTTAAGATGATGACGCTCTTGATCTGCCATATGTTCAATTAAAGGCGCACTCGCTGTTCTACCTAGGACACTCAATTGTCCTTCATAAATTCTAACAGCACCATATTCACCTGCATGATTAACCCTGATCATCCGCTTAATTTCTTTCTCAAGATTTGGATCACCTGGGAGACGAGTTCTTACCTTTTGTTTCTTCTTACTTTTACTAATTGTGACCTCCAATTTTAAAAGCTCCCCAAAAAGCGCCAACTGCGAAAATAAATGACGCCGCAAAATTGTATGTCGCCATTGAAAATCCAAACAAGCTCCAATTCATTTTGTCGCAAGCCATCACAGACCCCCCTGCTAACAAAGATTCTCGTAATTGTTTAACTGTCTTAATGCCACTATTAACATCGGAAGCATTGCACCCCGTAACTGATAACCACCAATGCTGCTCAACACCAATATGATAGAGTGCAATAGCTGCACCAAAACCAAATATTACGCCAGAAGCCTCTACAACTCTAATTCTTCTATAAGGAATTATGAGAGCTACTAATCCAAGTAGTCCTGATGCAAAATAGGGAATTCGTTGATAAAGGCAAAGAGCACAAGGTTCAATTTTAAGAATGTATTGAGAAAAATATGCAACAGACAGTGCGGCTAGGGAAACACCAAAAATACCAAGAGGCACTATAAAAGCCGGATCAGTTAATTTATGTCTATTCATTATTTCCACTACAAAAAATACTTAATTATGGCAAACCCTCCAAATAAGAGCGCCAAAATTAGAACAAATAAAATACCCATATATTTTTCAATCAATGTCCTGATCTGTTCACCAAATTTCCAAAGCAAACTAGCCACAAGAAAAAAGCGTAAGCCTCGCGCAGCTATTGATGCTGTGATAAATATAACTAAATCTAGAGCAGTCACTCCAGATAAAATGGTGATGACCTTATAAGGAAATGGGGTCACGCCTGCAGCAAAAACTGACCATGCGCCCCAATCATTATATTTAATCTGAAACTCGGCAAATTTTGGCGCAAAACCATAGAATTCAAGTAAAGGGCGACCTAATTCTTCGAATAAAAAAACGCCAATGGCATACCCTAATAATCCACCCAGGACAGAGGCTACCGTACAGATAAAAGCAAAATAAAACGCCTTGGCTCTATTAGCTAAAACCATAGGAATTAACATAACATCAGGAGGAATAGGAAAAATTGAACTTTCAATAAAAGAAACAGTCGCTAGTGCCGGAACTGCATTACGATGCCCCGCTAAACCCATAGTCCAATTGTAAAAGCGTCTTAACATCAGCGGTATTTAGCAGGCAATTTCATAGAGAGCAAACAGCTAAAATTCTTATTTATCTGGGAAAGTTAGACTTTGCGGCATATGTACAGTTTACATCCTGGATGCAGGAAAAAGTCACAACTAACTAACACTAATAATGAAGTTAAAAATTTAGAAAGAAGCAGCTTAAATTTCCACAACTAATCCATCATGAGCACATTCTTCGGGCACCTTATCTGCCATAGGTAACATCTCGCGACTAAAGTGGGTAAGAATTATTCTCTTGTGTCCGAATTCGTCCCAGTGTTCTTTTATATCAGGATAATTCATATGGAATCTAACAGGCTTCTCATAAAAATAACATTCGCAGATAAATAGATCAGCATCGTTTGCAACCTTTGGCATATGCTTAGTCCATTGACTATCGCCTGTATAAGACACCACCTTTCCTCCAGCTTCACAGCGTATAGAAGTTGGGTTAGTTGCTGCGGTATGGTAGGCTGGGTAAGGAGTAACTATTAATTTATCTCCAATTTTATTAGGTTTCATAAGCTTCATATCAACATAAGTAAGATCAAACTTGGGAACCATGACACTACTACCAGGCAACATAACCTCCATCATCTCAAGCATGCGAACTTCAGTATCCGGTGGCCCCGCAATAATTACGGGCTTAGTGCGCTTGGCGCCAAGCATCGCATCCATCAACATCGAGGGAATACCAGAGCAATGATCCGCGTGAATATGTGAAAAGACAAAAACATCGATACTCGCATGATCTATACCCACCTGATTAAGAGCTACCAACGAAGATGCTCCAAAATCAATTGCATAGCGGAGCCCCTCTACATCAACGACAAAACAAGTATTGAAACGTCCTCCGGTACCAAAGGCGTCTCCACAACCGGCAAATGTTACTTTAGCTGACATTATTTATCCTTTCTTAAATGATACCTTTAGTCTTGAGTTTTTCACGCTCAGTTTCATCGAGACCTAGAACTTCGGAGAGAATCTCATCCGTATGTTGCCCAAGAGTTGGTGGTGGATAACGGTAAGAGACAGGGGTTTCGGACATCTTTATAGGACTAGAAATTAGCTGTACTCTATCTTCTCCAGCAAGAGGGTGTTCTATTTCCGTTATCATTTTTCGTGCTTTTACTTGTGGATCTTCAAACACTTGATCGATTGTATTAACACGTGAACAAGTAATACTAAGTTTGGATAACTCAGATACCCAGAAATCGGCTGTATTTTTTTCAATGATGTTTTGCACCTCAGCATTTACAGTTTTACGGTTTCTAACTCTATCAGAATTTGTACGAAAACGAGAATCCTCTAGAAGATTAACATTGTCTGTAAATTCGCAAAAGCGACGGAATGCATCTTCATTTGCTGCACCCAGAATAATAAAACCGTCAGAGGCTTCAAAAACTTGGTAAGGAACTATATTTGGATGGCCCGTCCCAAGTCGCTCCGGCACCTCACCATTAAGAAGATAGTTTACACCCTGATTGTATAACCAAGCCACTTGAACATCCAAGAGGGCAAGATCAATCTGCTGACCTTTCCCTGTAAGGTCACGATGCTTAAGAGCCGCAAGGATAGAGGTACTAGCGTACAATCCTGTGATAATATCATTTACAGCAACAGGAACTTTTGATGGAGGACCTTCAGGCTCACCTGTTATACTAAGTAAGCCTCCTAACCCCTGAGCTGCCATATCATAACCAGGGCGTTCAGCATAGGGGCCATCCTGACCATATCCAGTAATTGAGCAATAAACGATACTAGGAAATTCGGAATGAATACTTTCATAATCAAGACCAAATTTTGCAAGACTTCCAACTTTAAAGTTTTCTATCAGAACATCTGATTTAGCAAGTAATTGCTTGATCAAAGATGCACCCTCGGGTTTTGACATATCAATAGTCAAAGACCGTTTGTTTCGCCCTGTAGATAAATAGTAACCACTTTCACTAGTTTCAGTGCCATCAGCCTTCTTAAGGAAAGGCGGCCCCCAACCACGGATCTCATCACCAACTCCGGGGCGTTCAACCTTGATAACATCAGCTCCAAGGTCTCCGAAAATTTGAGTGCACGAGGGGGCTGCCAGAACTCGACTTAAGTCAAGGACGCGAACACCAGTTAAGGGACCTGGTCTAGGCTTAGGTTTAGATTGTGTTTTGACTGTCATGCAATTGCGCCAAGCTCTTTAGGTAATGACTGCCGTTTCTGCATACGCTTAAAGCGCCCTGGCCAATCCTTCATTAAACTAGCGACGTCGTGCGTTTTATGGGAATTAAGAAAAAGTGTATGTGAGATAAGCGTATTTCTATGCCAGTAGTGTAGCATCATTGCAGGAGGTTCATTAGTTACCCTTGGCATTGCCTCATCATTTAGATCAAGATCAACCGCATAACATGTAGTTGGGCAAACAGTTACTGGGATGCCAGAGAACGTAGCATGGATATTTCGATGCAAGTGTCCTGCAGTTATACCAATCACCTGAGAATGCCGACCTAAGACCTCCGCTAGAAGATCTAAACCTTCCAGGATACCAATCCGATCCATCCACCAAATACCTGTTTCAAATGGTGGGTGATGCATAAATATTAAGGTAGGTTTATTAGCCTCATTTCCAAGGACTTCATCTAACCATTTAGCTCTCTCTTCTGGAACGCAGCCCTGATGATGTCCTTCCACCGAGGTATCGAGAGCAACAAGCCTAAGTGGACCATCATCAATAACAGTCCTGACATAACCGCGTTCATCATTCACTATACCATATCTATTAGAGAATGCGTTAACCAAAGGCCCATACTCGTCATGATTGCCGGGGAGTAAAAACAGCGGAATTTCTAGTGGTTCTAGCAATTCAGATAGTGCCGAGTATTGTTCAGGCCGACCAGCACTTGTTAGGTCACCTGTTGCTATGACTAAGTCAGGCCGAGGCGAAAGTCCATTTAAACGACCAACCGCTAACGAAACATTATGATTATTATCACAACTTAACAAAGCTTTAGAACCTGCCTCTCTACAATGAAGGTCAGATATTTGTGCGATCAGCATTGGCTATCCTTCATAACATGTATAAAAAAAAATCGAGTTTCTCTATCACTTAACAACACTTAAAGAACAAGAATTTCACGAACGGTAGTTACATCAGCCAAACGGTCGAAGGCTTCGTTCAATTCTTCAAAACATATAGTGCGCGACATAAGACGATCAACTGGCAATCGACCATCTAAAAAAAGACTAATATAACGAGGAATATCGCGAGCTGGGATGCAGCTTCCCATATAGCTTCCTTTTAAACAGCGTTCCTCACCAGCTAGGCTGAGGTGTTGTAGGGTAATCGTAGCCTCAGGTCCAGGCAAACCAGCAGTGACAGTCGTCCCTCCCCGACGAGTTATTGCATAAGCTGTTTCTAGGGCTCGAGGAGATCCGGCAGTTTCTAGGGCAAGGTCAACACCACCATCGGTCGCGTTTCGAATTTGAGAAACAAAATCTACATCCGTAGCATTATAAGTTTCGTGTGCGCCGAGTTCACGGGCCAAATCTAATTTATTGTTTTGAACATCAACTGCTATCACTTTTCTAGCACCCGCTGTCCGTGCAGCCAACATTGAACTCAGCCCCACACCTCCCAGTCCAACTACAGCAACACTTTGACCAGATCGAACATTTGCCGTATTGAATACAGCTCCTACACCAGTGATCACGGCACAACCAAACATCGCTGCATGCTCAAAGGGAACACTTGGATCAATCTTAACCAATGCATTTTTAGAAACAACGGCATATTCAGCAAAGCCTGCAACACCAGAATGATGATGTATGGGATTTCCTTCCTTATGGAGACGTGTCGTCCCATCAAGCAAAGTACCAGATAAATTAGCAGAATTAGCTGGCAAGCACAAAGATGGGCGTCCTTGACGACACATATCACACAAACCACAACTAGCAACAAAAGCAACAGCGACATGATCGCCAGATGAGAACCCTTCTACGCTTGGCCCAACTTCCTCTACTATTCCGGCGGCCTCATGTCCTATTACCATAGGAAGCGGCCTCGCTCTTTCGCCGCTGATAGCCACCAGATCAGAATGACATAAACCAACGGCTTTGACCTTAATCAGAACCTCATCTTTCATAGGTGGATCCAAATCAATCTCTTCAATGATTAAAGGTTGACTATCCGCATAAGGACGCGGACAGCCTGCCTCTCTGAGTATTGCGGCCTTAATCTTCATCAAAACCTTTCAAAGGTTTACATTCCGTCTGAATTCTCATTTACACCAAAAATATACTCCGCGATTGGAGTACAAATAGTGATTGTCATTAAACCAAGACTAAGAAGGCCCGGTCAAGACTTGCGTCATGACCAGGCCTCTCAAAAAAAAGAAAAGCTTATTTTAAAAACAAACTTTACTTCGGTAACATACCTCCAATTTCATCTTGCAGTTCAGCCTGCAATTTCTTCATGTCAGTATGGTCACCCAACAAAATACCTTCCATTGCATCATAAAGGACTTGAGTTACGGCCAAGCCTTTGTCGCCTGGGTAGGCAATCCACTCACGAAGCAAAGGAAGCTGACGAACAGCTGTCTGCTTGTTAGGATTTTGATCGTAGAAATCTTTCAAAATGATTTCGTTAGCCGCTTTGTTAGGTGGCATATAACCAGTTGTTTCGGCCACTGCCGCTGCACCAAGACCGGATGTAATGTACTTAAGGAAAGTCCAAGCAGCTTTAACACGCTTAGGATCCTTTGAAGTAGAAACCATCAACGCAGAGTTTCCACCAGCAGGCAATCCTTTTGGCCAGCCCTTCATACCAGGAAATTCATAAGTCTTAAGTTCAAAATCACCCTTAGCACGCTCAACTGCACCTAGTGCAGATGTAGACCAAAACATCATAGCAATCTTACCAGCAGAGAAAGACTTAAGGGCGGCTTTCCATTTAAGATTTTTCATCTTACAACCGTCAAAGATAGACTTAATTGTATTTAGAGCCTTTAGACCAGCTGGACCACCAAGATTAATCTTGCCGTTCTTTACAATTGGTGTCTCTTGAGACCATAGCAATGCTTGCAAGAACCAGTTACCAGTGATGTTCCAACCCCAAAAAATTGGGTTTTTAACTCCACCTTTACGAAGCTTCTTACATGTGCTGATCACTTCATTCCAGTTTGTCGGTAATTTACTAACACCTGCTTTCTTCATCAGGTCCATATTATAATAACCAACTGGCAGTGAGACCGAGAAAGGCAATCCATAAACTTCACCATTAAAGGTTCCCAGATCGAGCATTGATTTATGGTAACCATCTTTTTCAAAGTTTGCTTCTTTAGCAATGAATGGCTCTAAGGATTTAGCAATACCCTTTTCCACAAAAATTGCCTGACGGTTCAAACCCTGCATGGTGATATCAGGCAAGGTTTTTGAGACAGCTTCACGAAGCACAACCTGAGTTGCATCTTCATAATCATCATAAGTAGCACGGAATTTCACCTTAATGTCGGGGTGATCTTTCTTAAAGTTTTCCATAATTTTTGTATAGGTCGTATCGAAAAGGTGAGCATATGGGTACCCAACCTCAATTTCGACTGCTTGTGCAGACGTCGCGACAAACATTGACGCGGCGGCCATTACAGTAAAAATACGTTTCATCTTATCCTCCTAGTTTGTAGTTAATTTGGAGCCCAGGAACCATTACCAGCGATTACTTGGCCTCCATCGGTTCCCGGAACACCGGGTTTTCATAACCATTTACGACAAATGCGACGCAAACGGTTACTTCATTCCTGATAAAGTTATCCCCTCTATAAACTTACGTTGCGCAAGCAAAAAAGCAACAATTAACGGTGTTACAATGATTGTGGCGGTTGCCATCATAGGTCCATAAACATCGCCATCCGAATCGCCCTTAAACATTCGTAGGCCCAGTGGTGGCGTAAAATAATTACGATCAGAAGTGATCGCTATCCTTGGCCAAAAATAATCATTCCAGTGAGCAACTACAGAAAAAATAGCGAAGGCCAACAATGCAGGAATTGCACAAGGCAACATTACTTTCCATACAATAGAAAATTCACTCAAACCATCTATACGAGCTGCATCGATCAAATCATCAGGTATTGTCATAAAAAATTGCCGCATTAAAAATATGCCAAATACTGAAATCGTCCAAGGTATTATGAGTGCAGCATAACTATTTATAAGACCAACATAAGAGAGCATAATATATAGTGGGAGGGCAATAGCATGCACTGGGATCAACAAACAAAATAATACCAACATGAAAACTGCGTCACGCCCCCAAAACCTCAACTTGGCTAAAGCATAGGCACAGGGTAAGGCAACAAGAACCTGAATTAAAAATATTGAAAGTGTAACAAACACACCGTTCAAAAGGTACCGCACTAATGGGGCCTTAGAGAAAGCAGATGTATAATTAAAAACTACAGGTAATTTTGTACAGGATTTTATGAGTTCTTGAGAGGCGACTTGACCACTTGGATTATAAACTTTTACACACCACTCATCTACCATTGGCTTTTGATCACCAAAAAAACCACCTGTATTTGTATCAATTTCGTGGGGTGATTTTAAAGAGTAACTAACCATTGCATAAAAAGGCAAAATTACAATCAATGCACCAACAATCAAAACAGCATGTTTTAATGCTTCCGCCATAGGGGAGGTTCTTCCTATCATGAATAATGCACCCTTTTCTCAACTACATAACGTTGTGTGAATGTGATGATCAGCACAAAAGCCAGGAATACTATTGTTATTGCTGAACCAAATCCCACAAGATTTTCCTTAACAGCTTTTTCAAAAATTGCATACATCATCACATACGTACTCTTTGCAGGGCCGCCCCACGTAAGGGCCTCAACTGTATCAAAAACCTTAAAAGAATTTATTGCTGTAATGGTTACAACGAACACTGTTGTAGGACCAAGCATAGGCCACGTAACTAATGTAAAGCGATCCCAACTACTTGTTACTCCATCTATAGCAGCAGCCTGATATAACTCACGCGGCACCCCAGTAAGACCGGCAAGATAAAGTACCATATTAAAACCAAAGGCCTGCCAAATTCCAATGAAACAAATTGTTGGCAGGGCATAATCTCTATCACCCAGCCACAAAGGAAATTCATCAGCACAACCATTAGCATACCAACTTTCGCTGGCATCAACCCAAGGCAACCAACCAAAACTGAAAAATCTTTCGACCCACGTTCCACAACCTGCAGTGAGAGATTGGTTAACGATCCCAACAGTCGGATGCAAAGCCAAATCCCAGACTAAAGCCATGGCTAAAAGTGCTGCCATAACTGGCAAAAAATAAATTGCTTTGTAGAAGTCTTTAAATCGTCCTAAGTCATGAATTAACAACGCTGCGCCAAGCCCTAGGCCAATGGAAACAGGCACTACAATTAAAACATAGGCAATCGTCGCCCAAACCATTTTTTGGTAACTTGAGCGCTTGTAAATAGTTTCATAGTTATCCCAGCCTACCCAATTAAGAGCTTCATTCCCGAGACTGTAGTCTGTAAAAGAAAGATAGCCCGCAACAACGATTGGTACCAAAAGGATAACAAACATCAATATCACAGCCGGAACGCAAAACAGGTAGCTAATCCAGTTGATAGGCTCACGCTTTACTGAAGGTGATGCTACAAATTTTACAGGCTGTTCAGTCATTTCTTTTTTCTCGTTCGTTTAGCAACTTTTGCTTTAGCCATACCAGATTTACTTCGGGTGGATGCTTGTAAAGCTATTCGTTGACCATCTTCTCCAAAAAGGAGTGAATTCTTCGGATCAATAGCAATCTTGGCTTTTTGTCCAGTCGTAAAATTGTCAAGTGAAGAGGCTTCCATACGGCAAATTACACTCACTCCCAAGTCCAGATCTGCATGAAAATAAGCTTCAGAACCAAGGTTCTCATGGTGTACAATACTACAAGGCAACCCCGTTGACTTGGCATCCACCAACGACAAAGCCTCAGGTCTTACACCAACTTTGATTTTTGTTTTAGTGATAGCAGAAGTTATGCCAATTAATTTTTTTCTTCCTACACTTATATTTCCTCTTCCATCAACTTCACCCGGAAGAATGTTTATTTTTGGGCTGCCGATAAACTCTGCCACACGTATATCTGATGGATCTGAATAAACGTTACTTGGTGTATCAACTTGCAATAAATTGCCATCCATCATCACAGCAACACGATCAGCCATAGTCATGGCTTCAGCTTGATCATGAGTTACATAGATAAAGGTCGATTTAAGCCTTCTATGCAATTGAGCAATCTCAGCTCGCATATGAACCCTAAGTTCCGCATCCAAATTAGATAATGGTTCGTCCATAAGAAAGGCTTGGGGATGACGGACCATGGCTCTACCAACTGCTACACGTTGTCGTTGTCCACCAGAAAGTTGCCCAGGCTTCCGGTCCAAGAGGTGTTTAATGCCTAGTGTTTCCGTAACTTCATCAACATCTTTTTGAATAGATGCCAAACCTTTTTTAGCGCCCGGAATAAAACTTCCCAAGAATGGGAACCTTTGAAAGAAATTTAAACGCCTCATACGAAGAGGCACGCTTATATTTTTTTCTACACTTAAATGAGGATAAAGTGCATATGACTGAAATACCATAGCCAAGTCTCTACGACTAGCATGCAAATCATCTACTATTTTGTGATTAATTTGTATATTACCGCTATTTTGTTGCTCAAGTCCTGAAATGATTCGAAGTAATGTTGATTTACCACACCCTGATGGGCCAACTAAAACAATAAATTCACCATCTTTAATATCAATCGAAACACCATTAAGTACTTTTACAGAGCCAAAAGATTTCTCAATGTCTCTTACAGTGACACTTGCCATTAATCCCCCACTTTTTTTTCCACATGCTTTTAACCGCTATGGATTAAATTTCATTATCACTAAGATATCATTATGATTTTAAATTATGAGATATAATATTGATTTTTTTAAGCTTATATAAATACATAAAAATAGTCTAATCGTTTATTTTAATTCTATATCCTCAGATTTTCTTATATACCAATTAAGAATAATGTATTTTCCTAATGAATTAACTCGGCTCTACATTACTTCCATCAGACGTGTTTTGAATAATATAGGAAGAGACTTGAGATGGCAAAAGTTCCAATGACAGAAGATAAGTACGACTACAAGACTTTCTTCGACAAAGGGTTTGATGCAATTTCAAACGTATTATCTGGAAAGGGGTCCGACTTTCCACCTTTTGTAGCACAAATGTCTGAGTTTGCGATGGCCCATCAGGGCATTAACGCAAGAAAATTTTTCGCTGATCCAGAAATTTTTGTAGAAGGCAATTTAAGAGCAAGCGCAGAGCTTGGTTTCGATGTGCCAGATATGATCTGGGATGTTTACGATATTGAATGTGAGGCTACAGGGGGAAAGATGTCTTGGTTTGATGAACTTTCCCCAGCAATCAATAATACCACACCTCTTATAAGCACTGAGAAAGACTTAGCTAAGCTCAAGGCTCCTGATCCTTATAAAGATGGTCGCATGCCTTTTGTTCGTGACGTTCTTCATTTAATTCATGAAAAAACGGGAAGACAGCCCACTATCCGGTTTTGTGGACCGCTTACTTGTGTAGCTCAATTTATGCAATTTGAACAAATGATCCTGAAAATGGATGAGGACCCTGAATTCGTTCATAAAGTTTTTCGCTTTGTAGTCGAGGAAGTGCAAGCTCCATATTTAAACTCTTTATTTAAAGACTTTCCAGACACAGGAACAAATGGATCCGATGCTATTGGATCATTGCCTTTCATCACTGAAGAAATCCTCGACGAATATTCAATTCCGAATATCTTAAAACTACGAAAATTATGTGGCGATAGAAAGGTCGTGCAAGTTGACAATTGGTGGGGAGATTCATTCGCCGAAGATACAGAAAAATACTGGGAAAAGAAACTTGCCGTAACGCCGCGCTATTTAAAAATTCAAGACCCTGACCTTTTCCAGGTTGGAGCTATACGAGGAAGGGAATATGCAACAAAAGTTGGAATACCTCTTCAATTTGGAGTTGATAATCACGTCCTACAAGAAGGGCCAAAAGAAGAAATAGTCAAACGTATTCATGAATATATGGAAGTAGGAACGTCAGGCCCCCACGGCGATAAATTTTTTCTTTATCTTTGTAATTTAAGCGCACAAACGCCAGTTGAGCATGCCAAGATTGCCCTTGAAGCCATACATGGATGGCGTGCTGGAGACAGACCCTATGAAGGTCAAGTGTTAAGTGGTGGAGAAAATGAATCTCTTGCTAGGTCTGGAGAAAAAGGCCGTTGGATGGGCATCGGTCAGTCCGGAGATATTGAAGGCAACATGAGGACCTTTCTTCAAGACGAAGCTAAAGAAGGTAAAAAAGAAATATTTTCGGAAATTTATACCTCAGTAATGGAATATCGTGATGATGACTGCGCAAATTTGGTGGCGAAAGCTTTAGAAGATGGTGAAACATGTGGCGATATTCTTGATGAAGGACTAATTGCTGCTATGGACACTATTGGTGAATTATTTAGTAGTGGTGAAATATTCGTTCCAGAAATGTTAATTTCTGCCAGAGCCATGAAAGCTGGCCTAGAAGTTCTCCGACCAATTTTAACAGCAAGCAAGGAAC
This sequence comes from Pseudomonadota bacterium, assembly GCA_036337015.1. Lineage (GTDB taxonomy): Bacteria > Pseudomonadota > Alphaproteobacteria > Rhodospirillales > Casp-alpha2 > Casp-alpha2. The sequence goes on from JAYZEZ010000007.1 coordinate 396,133, forward strand.
CACCCAAAGGCACTGTCGTTATGGCTACAGTTCAAGGGGATCTTCACGATATTGGAAAGAATTTAGTTTGTATGATGTTAGAGGGTGCTGGCTTCAAAATAGTTGATCTTGGAGTAAATACTGATCCGTTAGATATCATCAAAAATGCAGAAGAAGTCAAAGCTGACATCGTTGGACTATCTGCTCTTCTCACAACATCTATGCCGTTCATGGGCATAACAGTGAAAGCATTCAAAGAAGAAGGGAAAGACTTTCCTATAATTTGTGGTGGTGCTCCAGTGACCAGAGATTTTGCTGATAAGATTGGGGCACACGGTTACGCCGACAATGCAGTTGAGGCTGTTATTCTTTGCAAAAGTCTTGTAGCAGAACGTGCAGCCGCAAAAGCTTAGAAGCTTAATTTTATGCCATTACTTTAATCACGGCCAACACTACCCGTAGCTAAATTTTGAATATTTTTTTTACACTCTCTCAAAAACGCTGAAGCTAATCGACTAAGACGATAGCCCTTAAGTGAAGCAAAAACTAAATTTACACTTGGCGTGGCCTCTTCCAGTTCAACGTTGACTAGGGTTCTTCCATCGTAGGAACGATCATTTTTAATTTTTACTAATGCAATAGCATAGCCATTCCCGGCCGCAAGCAATCCGCGTACCATCTCATATGTTTTTGGTCTGTGCAAAACACGTGGCTTTATATTATATAGACCAAAAATATTATAATAAAATTCCTTCATTCCCGGTGAGTCCAAAAGAATGAGGGGCTCATTAACTAATGTCTTTAAAGAAATTTTCTTTTTCTTCGCAATAGGATTTTTATTTGAAACAACAACAAATGGTTTAAGCGGTGCGATTTGATCAATCATAATGTCGTTATCTAAATAAATGTCATACGTTAATCCAATATCTGCTGTCCCATTTTTCAAATAAGTAGCAACTTGTTCCATATTACCTTCGTGCAAACCCACCTCAACTCCTGGATGCTCTTCAGAAAATTCTTTAATCATAGTAGGAACGATTAATGGCGCTGGACTTGCGTAACAGGCTAACTCTAATCGACCGGAAAGCGGATCATCTTCTGTTTTCTTGAATAACTTTTCAAAGTCACTTGCATCCTCTAGAAGCTCCCGAGCCTTATTCACGAAGTTACGACCCGAAGGTGTTAACGCAAGACCTTTTGAAGGATTGCGAACAAAAATCCTAATGTTAAATTCTTCTTCATAGACACGAATAGCCGAACTTATAGCGGGTTGCGATACCCTTAACAATCTTGATGCATGTGTGATGCTACCCAAACGGGCCGCCTCAACAATATAACTTAAATGGCGAAGATTATGCACGCTATACCTAATAATTATATGATGTTGAATTTAAAATTTTTAGACTATATTTAAATTCATTAATTAAGAGATTGTAACTTTATAGACCTTACATTCTTTTTTCATTAATTTTTTTCATTAAAGTTATAGAATACTCAGTCTTGATAATACCATAAGCTCAAAAATTAAACGGAGAATCACTTTGAAATTAACAACAACAACAATAGGCGCTTACCCCAAACCAAATTATATGCCTATCTTTGACTGGTTTCAGCTTGAAGGGGGTAAAAACCCTGAGTGTTTTACGGCTTTATACGATGAAGCTATAAATAAAATGGGAACAAACGCCGAAAATATTTTTGTGCGAGCAGCTAGAGATGTTATCGCGGACCAAGAAAAGGCTGGCATCGATATACCTACTGACGGGGAAGTTCGGAGAGAAAACTATATTCACTATCACTGCCGACACCTAGATGGCATAGACTTCGAGAAACTTACAAAAAAAGAAATACGAAACTCCACACATACCGTTCGCTTGCCCACCATTACCAGTAAGATATACGCAAGGGAATCGTTCCTTCCCCATGACTGGCTCGCCGCACAAGCCTCAACAGAACTACCAGTCAAAGTTACGATGCCTGGTCCAATGACTATTGGTGATACAGTTGCAGATGCCTATTACGAAAATCCAAAAGCACGTGGGGCAGATCTTGCAAAAGCTTTAAACGCAGAAGTTCTTGCTTTAGCCGAAGCCGGTTGTACGCAAATCCAGATTGACGAACCTGTTTTCGCACGTCGTGTTGGAGAAGCACTTGATTATGGATTTAGCCAACTTGAACGTTGTTTTGAGGGTTTGCCTAATACAGTTACACGCAACGTCCACATGTGTTGTGGTTATCCAGAACGTCTCGACATTCCCGATTACCCAAAAGCACCAAAAGAATGTTATTTTGAATTAGCTGAAGCTATCGAGGATTCATGTATAGATGCAATCTCTATTGAAGATGCACACCGTCAGAACGATCTAGCATTACTCACACCTTTCAAAACAACGAAAGTTATTCTAGGCGTTGTCTGTGTAGCCCGAAGCCGTTTAGAAACAGTTGATGAAATTCAAACCAGATTATGTGAGGCATTAAAATACATTGATTCAGAAAGACTCATTGCCGCTCCTGATTGCGGCTTAGGATTACTCGGTCAAGAATTGGCCCTTGCTAAATTAGAAAATCTTTGCCAAGCCGCGCAAAGTCTTTGATCATATGGTGCATTAAATGGAAAAGTGTCAATTGTTGATTTGGTGCCCCCCGCCAGAATCGAACTGGCACTCCCTTGCGAGAACTGGATTTTGAATCCAGCGCGTCTACCAATTCCGCCAGAGGGGCACTGTATCACCTTAAATTATCGTTATATTTCATCAAGCTTTATCGAAAAACCTATTTGCCTCCTCAAATAGAGCCATGTTGCTCTCCACATCATAGGGCTTTTCCTTGAGATTTTCTGGATCCCATTCGCTCCGCGGTTCCTCAAAAAAATTACCACCATAAACATGCAACGCTCCCGTACAACGATTTAGAGGATTAGTAACTGAATGGACAATATCTGAACCCAAGGGGACTACATCTCCCTCTCCTAAAGATTTGGCGCCAGCAGCTTCTAATTTTCCATCGACAGAACCTTTAATACGCCTCCAAAAAATATTGTCTTCTCTACCAGTATAAATACCAATTACGGCCCACATATTATGATTATGTGGTTTCAAAGTCATGCGAGGAGCCCAAACTAAATTAAGGATTGTTAATTCTTGGGATACATAAATACGATTTACTCCACCCCTCTTAGGCTCACCAAAAGCATGAATTATTTTGGTCTTCTCCATAACTGCTGAAGTTACAAGCTCACGTATTTGATGATAAGAATCAGGGGTATTAATTACCTCTTTACAATTTTGAATAAATTTTTCGATTTCAAACAAAATTTTCTCCTCAATTTAGAGCAAAAATCCTGCACAAAATTGAAATGGTCATTTTTTAAATTAGTTGGTTCTATACATTTTTATTAATTAAAACTCTAAATTATAATTTTATTAAAAGATTAGCCATCTGCAAGTACACGTCTTGCGATTTCTATTTGAACAGCTTCAGCGCTTGAATCATCAATTTGGCAAGTGCCCGCAGCTATATGTCCCCCCCCGCCATATTTTAATAGTAGATTACCTACATTAGTTTTAGAATTTTGATTGAAAATTGATTTGCCTAAAGCAAAAATTACACCTTTGTTCCTACGACCTCTCATAATATGCATTGATATGTTACAATCTGGAAATAACGCGTAAACAAGAAACCTATTACCAGAAAAAATTATTTCTTCATTACGTAAATCAATAGTCACTAAATTTTCTTCAACAACTGAACACCGTTTAGTTTGATCTATGAATTTATCTTGATGATTTAAATAAAATTCAACGCGTTCTTTCACATCAGGAAGTTGAAGTATTTCTTGGATCGAGTGTTCATGAACGAAATCTATTAACGCCATCATAAATTCGTAATTTGGTATTCTAAATTCTCTAAAACGCCCTAATCCTGTCCTAGGGTCCGTGATAAAATTTAACAATGCCCAACCACTAGGATTCATAACTTCATCAATAGTAAACTGAGCTGAATCAGCTTTGTCCACAGCAGTCATTAAATCATCATCTATAGCCTTAAATTTTTCTTTACCACCATAATATTCATAAACAACTCGCGCTGCTGAAGGAGCTAAAGAATCATTAATATGGTTTTTTATAACTTTACCAACCCTTACATCTTCACTTGCATGATGATCGAAAGCTATATGCACTCCAGAAACGTAAGGTAAATTAGTAGTTATGTCTGTATCAGTGATTTTAACACGACCATGCTGCATATCATTAGGATGGACAAATAATATATCGTCAATTAAATCGATTGATTCTAACAACACAGCGCAAACAAGACCATCAAAATCACTTCTTGTTACCAAACGATACTTTTGTGTTCCACACATAAAAATTCCTAACTTAGATTTCAGAATTGAAATACATTTAATACAACCCTAACAATTTTAAATTGAACTAAATACTTTTATTTGATTCACAAAATTTATGTATACAAGTTTTTATGTATTTATTTTTTTAAAATGCAAAAATTTAGCTACTATCATCCATAATTCTTAAATTATTAACTTGTTTTTTGTTAATACTATAGTTAACTTGAAATAAGTTAATACCTACTACATTGTTTCCAGGTCAAGTATATCAAACGCAATAGAAATACGAACTTCGTTAGAAACAAATGGTATAGTTCGATGGTAAAAATATGAAGGAAATAAAATCATCAAACCGTTTTCCGGCTTTATTAACTTGATCTCAGACTCAATATCGGCAGAGAAATTATCAGGAGCACGCCCAAACTCTATCCAACCAGAATGACTTTCATCATCTTCACGTATTGTATCAGGTATTTTAGCATAATATACTCCAGATAACCAAGCTGACGGGTGAATGTGCGAGAGCTGAAATCCCTGATCCTCCATTGCAACGCCCCAAACACTCAATCCTAGATTCTTAGGCCTATTAGATAGCCAGGGGTGGCTAGTATCTATTGGGATGGCTAAACAGTACTCGCTTACTGCTTCAAAAATCATTTTTTCCAACTCCGAGATTGGACCTTTTGGATCTATCAACAACTCTCCAGAGTGCCTTCCAAATTTTGTCGCATGGGATGAAGGCTGTAATGTTAATGATGGATGCTCAAGAACATGATTACTAAAATCTTGATTTAATTCAATTATATCCATACCCTCAATTGATTCTCTATGCAATTTAAGAAACAAAAAGCGATTGAAATCGATGAGCTCTTGGACAGCGTCTCTATTTCCAACACTTTCTTGTGCTATGGCTAAAAAAGCTAATACAGAAATATTATTAGGATATTTGTCTAAAAATTCTTTGCATATCTCAATGGCCTTTTCTGGCTTTCCTTGATGCAAATACAAATCACCCAGATTAACGAAAGCCTTATCATAATCCGGCATAATTTTAATAGCCTTAAGATACGCTGCTTCAGCAGCATTTAACTCACCCAACTCTTTCCGACAATACCCAATATTAACTTCGGCACCGACATGTTGCGGATCGGTATCTAAAGCACGATTATAAGATACAATAGCCCCATCTAAATCTTTTGACTCTTGAAGCATGATTCCAAGATTGTAGTGCGATTCCGCAAAGTTAGGACTAAGACTGATAGCTTTCCTAAACACGTGAATTGCCTCAGCTTTTCTATTAAGTTCGGTAAAAATCGTTCCGAGATTATTCAGAGCTTCCACATGAGTAGGTTCGAGTTTTAGAACACGCGCATATTCAGCTTCGGACTCTTTTAACCTACCTAATGCCTTGAAAACATTACCAAGATTAAAGATCGCAGAGACCATCCCTGGATTCAACTCTAAACATCGCAAATAACATTTTTCAGCATCTTTAAACCGCCCTTGCAATTCATATAAAATACCTAAGTTGAATTCTGCGTCAGTATTTTCAGAGCCACAATTGATGGCGTTTTTATAAGCCTCTTCCGCGTCTGTAAAATCACCAATTGATTTCCGAACATTACCTAAATTGTTATATGCATCTGCAAAACCGGAGCGAAAAGAAATAGCTGTTTCAAGTAGCGAAATTGCTTGATCAAAGTCCCCAATCTGAAAAGCTGATACTCCGGCAAGATTAAGCGCCTCAGTGTTCCCTGGATTTGAACGTAGAACATGCATGCAATAACGAAAGGCTTCGTGAAATTGGCCTGATTCTATAGCAATTGAAGCTTTAACCATCTCCTCATTAGATTGAGAGCCAGTGTTAGAGGTATGCGGTTTCACTGCAAGATCTTGCGTAGATTTAGTCCTGATAATTTTCTTTCGAACTTTACTACCTTTAAGTTTACGCCCTAATTTTTTATTGCGTTTTTTCATTATCGGTTTGAACAATTACAATTTTGAAAAATAAATAAATATTTACAAATTTTTTAATTAATGGATATCTCAAATATATTTAATTTATTAAAGTCTTTAAACTGTGAATTCCATATGAAGAAAACAAACTACCTTTTCATTCATAAAAATATCTCTCTAAGTAACGATTAAAATAAAAAGAGCCTTTTACATAAAGTTAGATTTACTTTTCCCTCTTAGTCGCATTTATTGTCCACCATTCCACTTAGGTGTAATATGACTTCTCTAAGGTGCGGCCTATAACGATGCTCAAAGATAAATATTCCCTGCCAAGTTCCAAGAACCATTTGCTTGTTATTTATTGGAACTGATAAAGAAGTTTCTGTTAACGCACCTTTTATATGGGCCGGCATATCATCTGGGCCCTCGGCCGTATGGCTATATAAACTCAAGTCCTCAGGTACCAGTTTTTTAAAATACGCTTCAAGATCTTGCACAACTGATGGGTCTGCATTTTCTTGAACTACTAAAGATGCAGATGTGTGACGAATATAGATAGTAAGAAGTCCAACAGATATATTCTGTATATCAACCCACTGTGAAATCTTCTTGGTGATTTCAGTTAGCCCTTGCCCAGGCGTTCTTACCTTAAGGATTCCTTGTGTTTGCTTCATTAATTCAGCCCTATTATCATCCAATTCTATGCAATTCTTCCCCATATTTTTTTAACCAATCACGACTAGCTGCTACATCTTCAGTCAAGCACTCCACTAAATTCCAAAATTCTGGTCCGTGATTATGCTCAACTAGATGTGAGACTTCATGCGCAACCACATAATCTAGAATGATTTCTGGAGCCATCACCAACCGCCAACTAAATGATAAATTACCACTAAAAGAACATGAGCCCCAACGACTCTTAGTATCACGGATTGAAATCCGGCCCGGCTTACAACCAAGAACAGCCGCCTTTTCAAGCACCTTAATCTTAATACAATCTCTAGCTTCGCCTTTAAGCCAGTCCCTTACGCGCCTTTCGAGATGCTCCGCGCCGCAAGAAACAAAAACTTGTTTATTCTCAACCTTCACCAATCCACGTCTTACAGAGGTATGGCGGATAATATGTTCAACTCCTCTAAGTGGTACTACAGCACCATCGGCAAAAATTACTCTTGGTGTTAAACTCTCAAGGCGCTTAAGAACCCAGACGGATTTCTCATTAACAAAATTCAAACCTTCCTGAAAACTTGAATGTATGGGCAAAGTAACAACGATTCCATCTTCACCACTTTTTGGATCCTGATGTAAACGCATTATTATACGACGCGCCATTCGGTTCCTTACAAAGCTTACAACCACTTTTCTACCGCCAAGATCAAGAATAGCTTCTTTGGAAAGAATTCTTGGCATTGCTTCAGTTAACGGAAGGTATAGAAAACTCGACAGCATCAAAGGCCCTAAACAAAGCGTCACTTTTTTCATTACTCATCTTTATCAAAGGCGCCCGAATATTTAACCATTCTTCATTCCCATAATGACGAGCTATCAGGGTCTTCAATGCTGTCGCTAATGGATATTTAACAACTACGTCCCGTAAAGAAGTAAGTGTTTCATGAATTGACGTAACATCGTCACCATTCTTCCAGCCTTGATAAATATTTCCAGCCAAGGATGATCCAACATTAGCACAAGCAGTAATACATCCAGCACCACCTTCACATATCAACGGTAATAACAACTCATCAGATCCTGAAAAGACAGAAAACCCAGGAAAATTTTTTACTAAACCAAACATATTTTCACTATCTCCAGAGCTATCCTTCACCCCCACCACAGTTCCCGGATATTCTTTTAAAAGGCGCTCTATTAAAGAAAATGGTATAGGCACACCAGACATTTGTGGGAAATGATATAGACAAATTTTAAGACTAGCATCGCCTACTTGTTGAATAATTTCTGAATAAGCAGCGAATAGGCCATCTTCTGATGGATTTTTATAATAAAACGGAGGAAGCATAAGGACGCCTGACATCCCGTTTCTAAGTGCTGCACGTGTCAATTCAACAGCATCAGGCAAAGCACACGATCCGGTTCCTGGTAATAAGGTATCACTAGGAACACCTTTTTCAACCAAACCATCGAGGATATTTATACGTTCTTTAACGCTAAATGAATTGGCCTCACCAGTAGTTCCTAAAACTGCCAATCCATCACAGCCATTATTAAGAAGCCAGCGACAATGGTATGCCATTAGATCAACATTAGGATCCCCAGAAACAGTTAGCGGCGTCAGGGCAGCAGCATAAACTCCTGAAAAAAATAAATCTTCCTCCGACATTTTATAATCACCTCTAATTATTTGAATAATCCTTATTTTGGCCAATCAACGATGTAACCTTCAAGATTATCAGTCTCGCGTTCAGAAACCACACGACCTCGCACCGAAGCATAGGCTTTATGCACAGATTCTTTGTTATTTGAAATAAGTGGGTGCCACCAATAGAGGTCCTTACCTTCCTCAATCAAACGATATGCACAAGTACTTGGCAACCATCTAAGCTTTCTAACCAATCTAGGATTTAGAATTTGGCAATCTGGAACAAAACGCTTTCTCTCATCATAGCTTGTGCAACGACAAAGTTCAGTATCTAGCAAGCGACAGGCAACGCTAGTATACTGCACATCCCCATTTTTTTCGTCTTCTAATTTATTAAGACAGCATTTGCCACAGCCATCACACAATGATTCCCATTCTGTTTTTGACATCTCGTCAAGACTCTTTGTCTGCCAAAAGGGCGGTTGACTTGATTTTACAACATTTGATTCAAGCATAAATTAACTCTCTTTTTATGGATAAAGGAAGGTCATGGACCTTTACCACTATCAAAATTATACTTCTATTCTTGGTCAATTAAATGAAGGAACGATCCCATAATTTTTCCTTCAACCAGGCCAACGGGCCCTAAATTATTTTCTTCGGCATCTCTAGCCTCAAACAAAGAAGATGAACCACATTCTGAAATTATCGAAGAATAGTGGAACTCGTGACCGCGAAAAGAAGACCCGGCATCACCTAAAGGACTATTTGATAATAATTTAATTCGCCGATAGCCAAGATGCAATTCTCGTTTAAAAAATGAGGTTTCTAATCCAAGCAACCCAGCCATGGCATAGCGAGCCCCCGAAGCATCAATTAAACCGTTGCCTAAAACCATGTAGCCACCACATTCGCCAAAAACAATTATGCCATTCTTAGCAAGTTCACGTAATCCTTTCATAAAATTAGAGGCAACAGCTAATTTTCCAGCAAACAACTCCGGATAGCCTCCTGGCAAATACACCGCATCTGCATCGTTATCCGGCGCCTCATCTGCAAGCGGTGAAAAAAATATAATCTCTGCTCCCAGGTTGCGCCAGCCCTTAATAACAGAAGCATAAGAAAAGGAAAATGCTTCATCAGAAGCAACAGCAATACGTCCGCCTAGCGGAGGTAGTGGTTGCAAGTTCTGAGTACTACTTTTTAGCTGAAGGGGCTGCGCAAGGCGTATCAAATGATCTACCTTAAAATGGCTAGCAACCAAGTTAGCAGCATTTTTTATGAATATCTCTAAATCTGGATGCTCCAAGGCTTGTACGAGCCCCAAATGGCGTTCAGGCAGAATTAGTCCTTCGGACCGAGGCAAACAACCGATTATCGGGATAGTAGGCATGGCGTTTTTACAAGCTTGATACAATATTTTTTTATGCCTATCGCTACCGACACGATTAAATATCACTCCAACAATTAGTACGTCTGGATGGTATTCAACAAACCCCTTAAGCAAAGCTGCAGCAGATGCTGCCTGAGAATGAGCGTCAATTACTAGCAACACGGGCCAACCAGTCAAGCGAGACAAATTTGCAGTAGAACCATCATCACTAGATTTTATATTTGCACCATCAAATAAGCCCATAACCCCTTCACAAATTATCATATCAGAATTTAAGGCTTTCGCAGTTGCAGCCATTGTTCCAGAACGCATCGCCCATGGGTCAAGGTTGAAGCACTTTCTCCCACCCGCAGCAACATGGAATGCCGGGTCAATGTAATCAGGTCCTACTTTTGCAGAAGTTACATCTAACCCCAATTCTGCTAAATGATGTATTAGTCCCAAGGTAACCACAGTCTTTCCACTACCCGAAGCAGGCGCCGCGATTACAAGTCCTCTATTTTCTTTAATGCTATTGGTCATTATCACAAATCTTTTGATATAGTATAATCCTAATCCAAAGGAGCAGTATGCCTATAAAACGTAAAAATTCAAAAGGAACCCTTCGTCGCGGATGGACAACTGGCGCTTGTGCTACTGCTGCTACATCAGCAGCCTATCAGGCTTTGCTAACCGGTTCATTCCCCGACCCAATTACTATAACATTACCACATGGACAAGAGCCAAAATTCAGTCTCTTACGTAAAAATTTATCTGAAAATAAAGCTTCTGCTAGCATCATAAAAGATGCCGGTGATGACCCAGATATTACGCACGGCGCAGAAATTGCAGTTACCGTTGCCCTAAATAATGAAAATAACAGCATTTCGTTCCATGCTGGCGATGGTGTTGGCATAGTTACCCGCCCTGGGCTTGCACTTGATATAGGAGAACCTGCCATTAACCCTGGTCCTCGAGGTATGATAAAAAGCGCAATTAAGGACATTGCAAATAAATTCACACCTAAAACCTCACATGGAGTTTCTATAACTATATCTATACCAGACGGAAAAAAATTAGCTAAAAAAACTATGAATGGCCGTCTCGGCATTAAAGGCGGGCTTTCTATTCTTGGAACCACAGGGATAGTCATACCTTACTCTTGCTCTTCATGGATACATTCAATCCACCGTGGCGTTGATGTTGCACGAGCAGCAAATATAAAACATATAGCAGCTGCAACAGGATCAACATCCGAAGCTGCTGTTCAAAAGATCTTAAAACTAGAGGATACTGCGTTAATTGATATGGGAGATTTTGCAGGAGGGCTATTAAAATACTTACGCAAAAAACCTGTCGAATGCCTTACTATAGCAGGTGGCATAGGAAAATTAACCAAACTAGCACAAGGAGCAATGGACCTCCATTCTTCCCGTTCTCAAGTTAACATGGCTGGATTAGCAGAAATGCTTTCTAATCTTGGTGCTGATAAAGATACAATCAACCAAGTAGAAAATGCTAACACAGCTAGTCAAGTGCTGGAGTTAGCACAAAAAAAAGATCTTGATTTAGGTCAATTAATCGCTCGCCAAGCACGAGAATCGGCAATGGCAACACTTTCTGGAGGTACTGAAGTTCACGTAATGGTATTCGATAGAAATGGTAATTGCGTAGGAAAAAGCAATGCCAAACATACTTAAAAATATCTTGATACTTGGAGGAACCGGCGAAGCACGTGAACTGGCTCAACGTATTCACGCATCGATAGGCAAGCGCGTAAAAATAACTTCCTCCTTAGTTGGAATGCGTTCAAAACCACCAATCCTACCAGGGAAAGTTCGTTATGGCGGGTTTGGTGGAGTGCCGGGGTTAACTTCATATCTGTCTAAAAAAAATATTGATATGGTAATAGACGCAACTCATCCATTCAGTAAAAATATTTCTAAAAACGCCACTATAGCTTGTGAAAATTCCAAGAATGATGGGATTCCGCGTCTACTATTAACTCGAGCCCTATGGAACATTCCTCCATCTGCTAAATGGATTGAGGTCGAAAACTTAAAAACCGCTGCCAACCATTTACTTGGAATCTCTAGGCGTGTTTTCCTTACCACTGGACTTAGAGGACTCAATAATTTTTCTGATTGTACGGATCTGTGGTTTCTGATTCGTTTAATAGACCAACCTGTTGAAACCCTTCCGTTAAATAATTTTAAAGTTATAATTGGGCGGCCACCTTATGACTTGAAACAAGAACTATCTATCCTATCTGAGCATTCGATTGATACCCTTGTAGCAAAACACGCCGGTGGTAGAGCTACAGAGGCCAAAATTCTTGCAGCGTCTAAAGCTGGGGTAAAGATAGTCCTCATCCGTCGACCTGCACTTGAGCCAGGACCGTTAGCAGAAACTGTAGATGAAGCATTAAAATGGGTTAAAGATAGGCTTTAACCCTCCGAAAGTTTCTTCGGCCTCAAGACATGATGGTGGTCAATGGCATATAATCGACTATCATTAAAATTGTTTTTGTCCAACACATGCCCTACTAAAATCAAAGCGGTTCTGGTAATCCCAGACGATTTAACCTTTTCTCTAATATCACCAAGGGTTCCATGTATAAATTTTTCATCTGGCCAAGTAACACGATAGGCAATGACCACTGCACAATCTTTTCCATAATGAGGAATAAGTTCTCTCACAACTGAAGCCAGGTTATTGATTGATAAGTGAATAGCCAAAGTTGCCTGAGTTGCCCCTAAATACTTAAGGCTTTCACTTTTTGGCATATCAGAACTACGAACAGAAGTGCGAGTTAGAATTACAGTTTGGCTGATTTCTGGTAGAGTTAACTCTGTTTTTAATGAGGAGGATACTGCTGCATAAGCTGATACACCGGGTGTTACATCGTAAGAAATTCCCAAGTCATCCAAGCGGCGCATTTGTTCCGCAATAGCACCATAAAGAGAAGGATCACCAGAATGTACGCGAGCTACGTCTAAACCAGTATCGTTTGCAGCTTTGATTTCAAATATAATCTCATCCAAATGCATTGATGCCGTGTCTAACACTCGTGCATTTTTTGATGCCTCTGAAACAGTTTCCATTGGAACTAGAGACCCTGCATATAAGATCACTGGACAAGTCTGTATCAATTTTAATCCACGTACTGTGATTAAATCTGGAGCACCAGGACCGGCGCCAATAAAGTGAACAGTCATTTAATTTTTTCCTAGTTTTGTTTCATAACCACGTGGGGTATAGACTCTCTCACCTATAGTGGTTTTAAAAATACGCGTTGAACTTGATCCAACCAAAACTAATGTCAACATGTCGACCATATCAACCTTCAATTCAATAAGTGAAACTACCGTAACACTTTCATCAAGTCGGCCAAGATTACGAGCTATAATTACGGGCGTTTCAGGAGTCCTTTTTTCAAGAAGAATTTCCTGGGCCAATGCTAATAGTTTTTTTCGTCTTTTTGATACAGGGTTATAAAGAGCTACGACAAAATCACCTTCCGCAGCAGCTCTTAGGCGATGTTCGATTTTTTCTTGAGAAGTTAAAAGATCTGACAAAGAAATGACACAAAAGTCATGGCCGAGTGGAGCACCAATACGAGCAGCAGCGGCTTGTAAAGCAGAAACACCTGGTGCTACTGATACATTTATACGGTTCCATTCTGGATTGTCTTTGCTATCAAGAAGTTCATAAACAAGTGTTGCAAGTGCATAGATACCAGCATCACCAGAACACACTAAGACTACCCTGCGACCCTTAGCAGCAAGATTAAGAGCCTGACATGCACGCTCCTCTTCACGACCTAAGTCGGAAATATGGCATGGTGTATTACCAATAATCTCTTTTATTAGATCCAAATAAAGACTATAGCCTACCACTTCATCTGCCATAAATAGGGTAGCGGTCACCTCTGGTGTCCGCCACTCATCGGCACCTGGTCCAATTCCTACAATGCTTAACTTGCCCTGTGCATGACCTATCGTTAAGGGGTCGATGAATTTATACGACTTAGCAACCGCACAGGTGGCATGACTAGACTTTTTCTTTTCTATCAACAGTTTTCCATCAGCCCCGACAGCAGCTAAAGCAGCACCCTCAGCTACACCGTGACACCCAACTTCTTCAAAAACAATGTTCGACGGATTGGCAAGACGATCATACTCTGCCTCTAATTTATCCGCCGGAAAAAACCTTGCTGGCACCTTAAAGTGTTGAGCTAATGCATGAACAGCGTCCTCATCTGACTTCACGTCTATAGAGACCACAACAGCAACTGATTTATGAGAATAGCCACCGTTACTTAATGTAGTCTCAGCAAGTTCAATTACCTCCGACGAATCGGAAAATCGCTCACAGCCTACACCTAAAGCCAATACGGGTGGATTTAGTATTAAGTCTTTTCCAGGGTTTTCTATCATCCGATCCGTAACACGGATAGCAATCGGGTTGATGCTAGGGTCATTTCTCTTTTTATTTAAAAATTTAGCTTTGGATTCACTTATCCAAGACGCATCACCCGCTTCAACGACTAGAGACACTGGCTCTCTTGCCAACAACATTTGTGTTATCGCTTTTGCCGAATCTAAACTAGAAACATGCCAGCCTTTAGGTGGATTATCTAAAGCTAATCCCAGACCAATGTCTCCTGCAGTTGTAATGCAAGCATGCCCTCCAGTAAATTCACTGATAGCTTTTACTAATTTGTTTGCCCCACGATGACCACCTAACAAGGGTACAATAGAAGACCCATCTTCAGCTACAGAAATTACTGGTGGTTCATTTAGTTTATTCGAAATTAAGCTTGCGAGTGCACGAATAACAATTCCAGTCGAGCAAATGCAGACAATAGGCCGGCCTTCCGTAAAAATTCTGCCTAAGTGATTTATTGTATCTGCAAAAGCTAGATCGGCCTCGTTTACCCTACCTTCTAATCCATGTATTTCCGATCTTGGGAGAATTTTTTTAAGACGTTTTGCTAAAACAAATCCACTTGGACCAAGAGTGATTATTGCTACGTTCGCAAGTAAAACTTTATCCACGCTTAAGCCCCGCCTTTTTTTTCGAATTTACTAAAACCATTGAAAAATAAGGAGCATTTTTTTTGGATATCTCTCTCATTTGAAAAATTTTTTGATCCGGCATAGAAGCATGTTCAACGTAAATAGCGTTGTGGTCTAGACCTAACCTCGATAAAACACGCTTTACCTTACCTAAATGACGGCCAATTTTCATGATTGCTGCAGTATCTGTATCTAATAGTTTGCGTTCTAATTTATCCTCATCCATAGGTGCTGGAAGGAGAGTTAAAATTTCATTGCGCGATACTAAGGGATATCCTGCAACAGCAGCTACAGCCCCCAAAGAAGATACGCCGGGCACAACCTCTACATTATAATTGCTCGACAGTCGTTCGTATAAATACATGAATGATCCATAAAGAAATGGATCCCCTTCACAGATTAGCGCCACATCACGACCAAAGTTCAGATGCTTTTTAATCTCCTTTGCATAATGATCATAAACATCATTTGCTGGAAAACTTTCTGGCGTCATCGGTGTGCGAATGACTATTTCAATCTGTTTGTTACCAAGATTAGGAGCTGCTATCGACCGAGCCAAGCTCTCGCCCACTTCAGGCGCTGGATAAGCTATAACTGGAACCGTCTGCAAGATTCTTAAAGATTTTACTGTGATCAATTCTGGATCACCGGGACCTACCCCTAATCCATATAATCTACTACTAACATTGCTCATCTTATTCTTTATCCGCTATAAGTTGGGTTACTTCCAACATGGGTTTTAATACAGAATAGTTCTTTATTTCCCCAATTAAATGGGAGCGACTTATTGAAAATCTAATAAGATCACTATGATATTTATGATGAAATTGAATTAAAGTCTGCTCTGCTTCAGTTGTAACTCCATTCACAACCAATCTTCCGCCAGGCCTTAGAGTTTTCCAGCAAGCCTCTAACAGCCCTAAAACAGAGACACCTCCACCAACAAAAATGACATCAGGGGCAATAGTAATTTTAGTAAAAATTTCTGGCGCTCTACCATGCACAACTTGTAGGCTTGGAACACCGAGATTTTCAGCATTTCGCTTTATACGGCCAACTCTTTCAAAGTCGCATTCGATTGCAACTACTTTTGCTGAAGGTTCGCACCTCAACCATTCTATGCCTACACTTCCTGAACCGGCTCCAACATCCCATAACACACGTCCTGGCAATGGAGAAAGCCTAGAAAGAGTAGCCGCACGCACCTCCCGTTTGGTAATTTGGCCATCGTTTTCATATGCATCATCAGGCAGACCAGGCACACGTGACCAAAAATTATGATTGCATTCCAATGTTGCACGACAAAACACTGCAATAGTGTTGAGGTCCTCTAACTTTTTATAATTCCAATCTTTTGCAATACCATCAACACGAGTTTCATCGCTACCCATATTTTGGAAAACTGTAATTTCACTTAATCCAAACCCTTTTTTCACCAATAAAGCAGCGAGTTCGGTTGGCGTGGATCTGTCACGGCTTAAAATTAATAACCGCTCACCTTCTATTAAATGTAGAGTTACTGTGAAAATAGAACGACCGTGCACAGTTAAACATTTTACGTCTGGTAACGACCAACCCATGCGCGCTGCTGCTAAACTAAATGCCCCTGGGGCCGGAATAACAGAAACAGAATCTATACCAAATCTTTCAATTACATTTTTTCCAACACCAAAATTTAATGGATCACCTGATGCCAAAACGATAACCCATTTTCCAGAATTTTGGCTTATGACATCTAACGCTTTTTCAATTCCATTAGACCAATCAACCCTTATTTCACTTCCAACCTCAACTTTCGATAGGTGCCGCTCTCCGCCAACTAATACGTCAGCACTTTCAATCAATTTACGCGTTTCATTGACTAGCCCATCAAGTCCTTCTTCCCCAATACCTATAACTTTGATCCATTTTTTTTTCATTATTCACACGCTAAGGCATTAATGGAAGCAGATGCTATGGCACTTCCACCAAGACGTCCCCTTAACGTAATAAATGGAATATCCCATTCCGAAGCAAATTGAATTAGAGCGTCTTTGGATTCTCTTGCGCCTACAAAACCTACCGGAAAGCCACATATCAAAGCTGGTTTCGGTGCACCTTTTTGTAGCAACTCTAATAACCTAAACAAAGCTGTTGGAGCATTTCCTATAACTACCACTGCACCATCGAGTTTTTTTTCCCACAAATCTACTGCAGCAGCTGAACGAGTGATATTCAAAGACTTTGCTATTTCTCTAACACCATCACTATTAAGTGTACAAATAACGTCATTACGTTTTTTGAGACGATCCCGGCTAATACCAAAAGAAACCATTTCAGCATCAACAAGAATGCAAGCCCTATTAAAAATTGCGATCCGACCAGCTTCTACTGCACTGCTACTAAAAATCAGATCATCAGCAATTGATGGTTGGCCACAGGCATGGATAAGACGCACAGCTATGTTTTCTTCATCCTTTGACAATCTGGATAGATCAATTTCTGCTCTAATCAAAGAAAAAGATTTTTCATAAATTTCTTCAGGATTACTGATGTAATCAAACATTAAAACCACCTAATAGGCTTTATTACTAATTACCCGAATCGGTATTAGGGGCCTCCTGATTATGATGGTCATGATTGTGATGGTCATGATTGTGATGGTCATGACTATGGCCATGTACCACCCCATGGTCATGTGCATCGTGTCCATCAGTACCAATCCCTTGAACATGATGATGATGACCTACTTGAGGTGCACCTAAATCTGATTCAAAACCAATTATTTGTTCGCGGTATTTACACAACGCACAATTCATAGCGTTGTCACCTTCCAAAGCCTGATAAACACGATCAAGGAATGTATCAATAAGGAGTTCGTGATCATTTAGATAAGAAGCTTTAATAAACTCAATTTCTGGGTGTTTTACAGCGATAGAATCAGACCAGTCATAAATACGTTGCACTAAAATTCCAGTAAAGAGGAAGAAGGGGAACACAATAATACGCCGATATCCTAACTTAACTGCCTTCTCTAATCCTGCATCAACTAATGGATAGGCAACGCCAGAATAACTAACTTCCGCCCAACCAAAGCCCATGCCCTCCCACAACATACGCGCTACCTTATTAATATTTGAATTAGCATCTGGATCATTGGTGCCCCGACCGACAACCATCAATAAAGTATCTGATCTGCTAACTGTTTCTATAGATTCATTTTCTGCTGCCTCTATCCTCTGTTTAGCAGCCTCTAACAACCGGCTATCTAAACCTAGTTCGCTTGCATAAATCATTTCTATTTCTGGATTTTCAGCACCAAAGTTATTTACTTCTGACGGAAGATCGTTTTTCACATGTCCAGCAGCGAACAACATCCCAGGAACACAAACGATACGTTTAGCTCCGAGTGCTTTTAATTTTTCAAGACCTGTTCTAATCACTGGTGTGGCAAATTCTAAAAAACCACTTTCCACTGAAAAGTCGGGAAGTCTTTTGGAAAAATGTCCAGCCAGTTTATTAAATTGTTCGATCGCGCCATCATTACGACTGCCATGGCCGCAAATCATTACAGCAGTGTTGCTTTTCATTACGCTTGGTCCTTGCCTCCGAGCTACGCTTGGTCCTTGCCTTCGAGCGTTGTTAAATTAAGTATAATCTTCTCAACATCAAAAAAGATGTTATGCCAATCAATTGAGTGCGGGGCAAGACTTCTTATTAGATTAAATATGAAATTATTTCATATATCCTTGCTTTGCGTTCCGCGAAGGTTTTCACTCAAATGTTGGCTAAGAATAGAAAGTGCACGTATACCTTCTTGCGTACCTGGCTTGCGAGCTAACGCTAATAAACCAGTTAGACCACCTCTAGAAGGAGAGGCTGCAGATACCTCTCTTGAAACTTCAACTAATGCTTCAGCAAGTCCTTTTAGAAGTTTCTGGCTTTCAGGACGGTCTAGGGCACGCACTAATTGCATCAACCCTTGATTGCGGGTAATGCGATCAAGCAATGACAAACCTTCACTGAAGGCTGATGACATTCTTGTCACCATTTCATCTGACATCGCATCCCGTGCAGAAGTTACAAGTGTTGATAATTCATATAATTGCTCTATCTCTCCTTTGGAAAAATTTTGTTCATTCAATGAATCATTATGGGATTCTTTATTAAAGTCGGTAGTCATATTAAAACTCCCTAAAGTAAACCGCGCACTGTAGTCCAGTACATTTGGTTATAAGAGACCTTAAACCAATGCATTGATTGATTCGGCGGCTTTAGATCAGGTGGATTTTGATAATTAAACATAGCGTACGTTGCTTTTTCATGGCCAGCCTCAATAAAACAATAGACCTTCCCATCATATTCTCGTACAGGCGTACCAATTTTAATTTTAGAAGCAATGTTTTCAGCAACCACTTCAGCTTGAAAATGAGCTGCAGACCCTGTTTTACTAACTGGAAGATTTGTGGTATCACCCAAAACATATACGTTGTCGTGACCCTCCATCGTTAGTTGATGACGATCAGTTGGAATCCAACCAGACATTCCGAGCCCATTATCTTCTATAACTTCCATTCCATGGTGTTCTGGAATAGAAATTAGAAGATCATATTCAACTTCAGTTCCTTCTTCGCTATGTATTATTTTATTTTCTGCATCCACTTCTTTTACATTAAACAAGGTTTCGTATTCAACTCCCATGCGCTCGAATTCAGGTGTAGCCCAGGTCGCAACATTTTCAATACTATGAATACGATTAATTGGATAATGATACTTGATATGCACTTTATCGCGTATTCCCCTAGCAACAAAATAATCGTGCAGAGAAAATGTTAGTTCAACAGGTGCTATTGGGCATTTATGTGGCACTCCGACTGTTATAGCAACTTTCCCACCCTCAAATTCACGCAAGCTCTTATACATTTTAACTGCTGATTCTTCAGTATAGAAGAATTCAGCGCCTTCCGCTAAGCCCGGGATTTCCTTTGGCATCATGCGGGAACCTGTGGCAATTACGATAATGTCGTAATCATGTGTTTTGCCACCTTCAGTCAACACCTTATTCTGAGACAACTGAAACTCTTTAACTGGATCTACATGAAAATCAATAGAAGATTCTAACAAGCTAGCCTCATCTCGATAAAGTTCATCAGGCATCATTTGTCCGAACGCAACATATAACAAACCGGGTTGATACATATGTCTTTCAGAGGCGGAAAGCAAAGTTATACTTGCATTTCCAGCACTCAATTCGCCAGATAGTCGCCGAGCAAGATTATTTGCGACAATAGTGCCTGCCGTACCACCGCCTACGACTAAGATTCTCATTACACTCTCCAACTAAATTTTAACAAGTGTTAATTTTATTCAAATTAAGATTCTAGCCTATGATAAATTAGGTCATTTCGCTTTACGAACCTTAATATGCCAGACATCTTCAATTTGTTCACTACTTACTAATTCGTGACCACATTTATTGACCCATTCAGGCACATCTGTAGCTGTACCTTGGTCAGTAGACAAAAGCTCAACTCCATCACCCACATTAGCTTGCTTCATATAGGTAATTAGCTCCATTAAAGGGCCAGGACAAAAAGTATTTTTTGCATCAACAATCTTAAAATCACTCATTTGCATTGCATCCTTTTAAAAACTTTATCAGGTATATTTTAAAAAGTTAGTATTTCACCACCCTCAGCATCAACCAAGAATTTTGTTAAACCCGTAGGAGGACCAAATTCAGAAAGAAGGTCATCCTTCTCTACTTTTAACAAGTCTAAAGCCATTGAGCATGGCAATAACTTAGCATCACCAAGGTCTGCCGCCTGTTGAAATAGTTGTCTAAAAGAAGGCACTCCATCCTGATTAAGAAGCTCACCAAAATCACCTTCAGTTGGAGCGACTTCTGTGCTCCCCTTGATAAAGTATGTCATTGCATTCATCGAAAAAAACACTGTGACATCATCACCGCAGGCAGCTCCGACTGAAGCTACCATTGCTGCCATTTGTAATTTTTCATGTGCGCCAGATACACACATTATATTTATTTTTTTTGACATTTTAAACGACCTATTTTTCCTATTACACACAGATAACAATGCGCAAAACCCAAGCACACAAGTTTTTAGTAGAAAATCCTAGTTTAATTGCTTCGAAATTTTCTGGCAGCTATTAGTTAAAAGGATCCCTTGAGCATGTCGCACATAATGTGTTGCGTTGCAAACCATCGGTGTCTATCCAAAAACTGCACCAAAGATAAACATCAATTCAGCGGCTTTATCAGGGAGCTATCCCATAAACATACTCAAAGAGGGATGAGCCCGCACCTAATAAATGTGGAACAGATTAAGCATAACCCAATCCACTCAAAGAAATCTAATGACAGGGAAATGCAAGTGAGTGACGCACGTCATGAGATGCATTATGAGCAACGGATGTTTGAACAAATCCAGCACCATAAAGAAGCACGAAGCCTAGCAAAAAGGCACTAGCTAGCTGCAAAGGTTTTGAAGATGCCAAAGATTCAGAATCTGCTTGTAAAACAGCTTCTTGTGAAGATTCATTATTCATAGTGTTTACTCCTAAAAAAGTTTAACAACGAAACATAAATTCAATACGTAATACCAAAAAGTCTAATCATCATCAGAGCGATGCCAACCAAAGGTTTTGATCATTAATACGCATGTGCTATCTAGCACATAGCCAAATATTCCAATAATCAATACCATTGCTGAAAGATGATCATATGAGAGAGTTTCTCGAGCATCTGCAATGGAATAACCAAGTCCAGACGTCACCCCAAGAAATTCAGCTGGCACAAGTACAATCCACGCAACACCAAGAGCAAGGCGAATTCCAGTCAAAATATCAAAAGCTATTGCCGGCAAGATAATTTGAGTCAGCATATGCCAGGGTTTAGCACCTAAGTTGCGCGCAACTTTAAACCAGGCCGGGTCTACTTTTGCCAGCCCTGCAGCTGTTGCAAACACTACAGGCCAAACAGCAGCAATAGATAGAAGAAATATGATCGCCTGGTTCCAAGTTACAAATACAATAACAGCAATTGGCTCCCAAGAAAGCGGGCTAATCATTCGCAATAATTGAAAAGGCGAATTACTTAACTCACGAAATGCTTTACTACGGCCAACAAGAATACCAATTGGGATTCCGCAACCGATAGCAATGAATAGAGCCATAAACAAGCGGTAACTGCTAGTTGAAATAGCAGCTTGTATTGTCCCATCTCCCCAAAGAACAGGAAAAGCTTTAAATGTAGAAACGGGGCCAAATCCAGCAAAGTGTGTTGTGTCTGGATTTATGTAGA
Source organism: Pseudomonadota bacterium (assembly GCA_036337015.1). GTDB lineage: Bacteria > Pseudomonadota > Alphaproteobacteria > Rhodospirillales > Casp-alpha2 > Casp-alpha2. Next base: position 418,489 of record JAYZEZ010000007.1, read on the forward strand.
TAAGATAGCCCCCCAACCACCATAAAATTAGTAGAATCAATAAGCCTGTAACAAAATTAAACAGGCTCCGCCCTAAACCAGTTAGGGCAGAGTCCGTTTGTATTCCAGCTGTTACTGTAGCGTTGGTCAAAGTTCAAATACTTCCGTACGAGTGAAGGGATCCCCAGTCTTTGGAACACTAACATCATTCATCCACTTAGGATTAGCATTCAAAGCCTGTCGAACATGATCATAATTAACCAGATCTTCATTCACTTTGTCAGCACTTAAATTGTTAAGGAAAGTTGCATTACCGGTAAGCACTGTATCCTTAAGATCGTTCACAACAAGTTCTGTTGCTGACTTATACGGCCAACCCTGAAAATTGATTCTATCCATGCCCCATTCAGGGTGGTGAATTGCCTTCGGATTGTTGTAATATGCAGGATCATAGAACATCATTGCACGCTTGATAACTTCTTTTGGGAAAGGAAGATATTTTTTGCCATCACGCGACAACAATTCCGCCATCGACTCCCTATTTTCTGCAAGATGGATTTGCGCTTCAATAATAGCATTATGAACACCTTGAGCCCATGCTGCACGATCTGGATCCATTGCATCTTTCTCATGCATAACAACAACGCAACACGGATGACCTTTCCATACATCACCAGTAAACCGAAGGACCTTACCTCCAGCCTTAAGCTCGCCTAGTGCATTAAACGGTTCTGCCACGCAATAGCCGTCAATTGTTCCAGCTGCAAGTGCCGGCGGCATAGCCGGTGGTGGCAATACAAGATAATTACACTCATCCTTTGCAAGTTTTGCCGTTTGGGGCCTAATAACTGGCTTAATACCAGCAGCTTTCATAATTCTTTGAGAGACAATATTGTGGATTGAATACCAATACGGTACTGCAAATTGTTTGCCTCCAAAGTCTTTAGGAGAACTTATTCCACTATTTTTACCAACAAGAATTGCCGAGCCATTCGTATGGTCCCAAGCGGTAATCTTAATTGGAAATTTATTGTTATAACGCATCCAAATCGGAATTGGGATTAGCATATGGGTTAAATTGAAACGATGAGAGGCAAACCCTTCAACAAGTGGCGACCAACCACGAATCAGCGTTGGGCGAACAGATGGAATGCCGTGTTTTTTAAAAAGCCCCAATTCATGAGCTATGAGAAGTGCCGCAGCATCTGTAATAGGGATATATCCAATACGAACTGTTGGATCCCAATTTTTTTCCTTTGCAAAAGTAACAGATGGCATTGCGCTTCCCAAAGCGGCAAGGCCTCCCATTTCGAGCATTTCACGACGATTAACTCCACTTCCTAAAATACCCTTAAACCTTGGATCATACTCTACAACGAGATCCGGATCATGGATACCGTCGCCGTGCTGTTTATAGATTTTCTTCATATTATCGTTCCTTCCTCAATTGATGTTAGAACGTTGGATTAAAAAATTAGCTCGCAATTGACTTAATATTTGATGCTGAGCCCCCGTCTTCTTTAGAAACTTCTTCGTAAACCTCTTCAGAACCTGAATGAGAAGCATCATGAAATATCTGCATCAAATGCGAACGCATCTTTTGAACACTAGGGTCCTGTCTTTCTCTTGGATCGTTGATATCAATCGGCAGGTCATGAATTATTTGACCCGGTGACCCAGCCATAACCAGCGCACGATCGGCCATTAAGACCGCTTCGTCGATATCATGGGTCACCATTAAAACATTGAAACCTTGTTTTTTTGCAATTGAGCGCACATCTTTTTGCAAACTTGCTCGGGTAAAAGCGTCTAGAGCGGAAAATGGTTCATCAAGCAACAGCAATTCTGGTTCCATAACCAAAGATCGGGCAAGCGCAACACGTTGCTGCTGACCACCGGATAGATCTTGAACATTATTATTTGCAAAATCTTCAAGACTTACAAGCTTAAGCGCTTCCATTACTCGCTCATGTTTTTCTTTCTTAGGCCAATTTGCAAAATGAAGACCAATCCCGGCATTATGAGTTACCGTCATCCAGGGGAAAAGGTGCGGAGCCTGAAACATCATCACCCAACGTGGGGAAGGTTTTGTTATATTTTCACCATTTAATTGAACTATTCCACTTGTTTGGTTCAGCAATCCAGCTGTTATTTGCAAAAGCGTGGACTTACCGCAACCAGATCTGCCAATAATAATAAGTGACTCACCTGGTTTAGCTTCAATATCAACCATATCGAAAGTAAGAGGACTCTTAGAAGAATAACGGTGAGAGAGTCTCTTTATCTTAATGTTAACGCCACGTGTTGCCATTAATCAAACCTTATAAAAAAATCAAACAATCGGACCTTGGTTAAATATCATTTAAACCCCAACACGTTCTTCTTTTGCATAGAAATATTCATAAATTTTATCTTTAAAATGCTATTATTTTCAACAACCATTAATTCAAGCCATATTTAAACGTTTCTCAACCAATTTCATCTTCTTAGCAAGGTCATTTTCATCCAAAAGGCCACGTCTTATCATTGAATGCGCTAAAGCCAGCAGTTGCCGCTCTGGAAAAGGGAGATCAGAATATAAGTCCTTAGAAAACTCATCCTCCTCCCAGCGACGTTCAATCCCAGGAATCCCACAAGACACTTCATCTAAAACATCACAAGTCGCTTCAAGAGTTACCTTCCAAGGGGGGTCAGGATTTTCCACCCCATATTGTACGCATAAATCCTCCCAGACCCGACCTTCCTTCTTAACTTTATCAAGAAGTGGTATTGGGCTCGGATCCAAATTACGATCAGACATTTCCTGATCGAGAGTGACTTTTTCTGGATTTACTTCGATCATAAAATAACTCGCTTAGTGACCATAAGGATTAATTGCCGGATGAATTGGACGCACATCATTTGATGTTTTTCCAGGCCTTGGTATTGCCGTTCCAATCAAGCAATCACGGGTTACTATCTCAGCAAGCTGATCCTCGCTCCAGCCCTCTGTGCCTTCAGGACGAACAGGTAACACTATAAAACGAGACTTTTGGTTTGAATCTTCAACCCTAACCTCTACATCCTCAGGAATTTGCAAACCAAACTCTGAGAGCACCTGTCGAGGCCAACGGACAAGTCGGCGACGATAATTAGGAGTTCTGTACCATTCCGGCGACTGACCAAGAATTGGACGTGGATAGCAAGAACACAAAGTACATACAACCACGTGTTTCAACTTAGGTGTATCTTCAAGAACGCGAAGGTTGCAATAATCACTTGGAGTGCCAAACTTAGTTGGCATAGTATTAATCCAATCTATCCCAACTTCCAAGCTGGCTTTGACACCATCAGCAACTGCAAGTTTTTTGAACTCAGGGTCCAACCAAGCTTTTGCAACAAGACGGCCTGCTGGAAGGGGGCCCAGTGTATGCATATAATCGGTCCAGGTCTGATGATCTTCAGCAGTGAACAATCCCTTTTCTATAGCAAGCTCACGAACAGCTATTTCGAGAATCTCAAATTCACTGACCTCATCAACCATTGGCGCTGCATCATGTTTATGCTTTTTTGCCATATTTTTCTCTCCTTAAAATTTTAATTCGTTATTAAGGCTAAGCCAATTCAAGCCAGCGTTCGGGCAACTCTGTCTCTAAAGTATCGCTCGCAAACGCATCGGGATAATCATCCCAAAGGTCTTTCTGCTTAAAAACCAGACTGTAAAACCATTCAACGTTTTCACAATTATCCCAAGCCTCATCTTCTGGTGCCGGACTTTCGTAAACCAACTCTACAACTGTAGCTTGCGCACCTCGCGTGTAAACTTGACAGCGGTTGTAAAAAATATCAGGCAGATCCTTAACCCGTACCGTGTCTCCAACCTTAAATTTAGCCTTACCCCCCTCACCCTTAAAACATTGGGGGTCACCTATACCAGTGGCTTTTTTGACATGATGCTCCCTATCATAAACCGGTTTACTCATAGCGTTTTTTTACCTCCGCGATCTTGTCAGATAATTCACTACCAGTGACGTACTGCTTATCAACCAGAATTCTGGCAGCAGTCAGCAACCACCTTCCATAATAAGGCAAACCTAAATACTGAGTTTGACCTACATCGACATTTTGCCGACGACGTCGTTCTTCAGCATTCCATACACCTCGCCAAGCCAGGACTTCACAAGTAACAAAAGTATTGTGCTCCCAGAGCTCTTCCTCTTTCTCTTCCCACGTAATTGGCGTATCCGGTTCTCCACCAACATCATGTGACATTCTCGTATATGCTCTATAGTGAGCGTTATCAACGAGATCCGGATAAGGCGCATGTTGCGGTTGATGTATAGATGGCTGTAGATGTCCAACGATATCTAGATGTCTAAATACTTTATCTCTTGTAGTCGATGACATAACTAAACGATACTCCTATTGCTTGACAGATATTAAATAATAGCTATCGCATAATATTAAGCACTATTTTGGCGACTAAAGCGCCCTATTATTGGAAGCTGTTACACCCCCCCAAAATAACTTGTGGTCATTTTATTGACCTTGAAAAAACCATAGAGCAAGATACACTATTAGTCTAAAACTTTTTTTTTATAAATCCCATAGAGATTTCCTATGCAAAGAAAAGAAATTTTTCCGCGTTCACTACAATATTTACTTGCTATCGCGGAAAACAACAGCTTTACGCGCGCAGCCGAAGTTTTAAGGGTTTCTCAACCCACCCTATCTCAACAAATAAAACAACTAGAAACAACCTTGCAAACAACACTTCTTGATAGGTCGGGAAGAAAGGTGAGGTTAACGGATGCTGGAGAGACGTATCTACACCATGCTATTAAAGCTCGTGAAATGCTAGATTCAGGAAAGAGGGCTATTAATGATGTTGAAGATCTTAGCAGAGGCTCCCTTCGTGTAGGATGGACGCCTATTACAGATTACCTGACCTGTTCACTATTAGAAGAATTTAGCAGAGATTATCCAGGCATTACCTTGAAAACCTTCGAAATGCCCCAAGACGATATTGATTTAGCCGTTGCAGAAGATAAGATTGACTTTGGAATTACTTTTGGAAAAAAAATTTATAATGAAGCACAAGCATCTGAAACAAAAGTTGAAACCCTTTTTCAAGACACACTGTCGCTTGCAGTAGGAGATTTACACCCCTTAGCCAAAGAGTCTAAAAAAGTATCCATAAAGTCAATTGAGGATGAAAAACTTGCCTTATTAAATTCAGACTTTGCACTACGAGTTATGACCGACAGTTATTTCTATGAAAACAAAGTCGAGCCAAAAGTTGCAATGGAAGCCAATTCGTTGAACGTAATAATTCAATTTATCCAAGGGGGAATAATTGCAACTATCCTGCCCAAAACAATTGTCGACAGCCAAGTTGGACTAAATCCGGTTATATTATCACCCAAGCTACCGACTAAAGCTATCACGCTTTCCTACCGCAGAGAAGGTTACACAAGCCCTGCTTGCAGAGCCTTCAAAGATTTAGCCTCAAAATGGGCTTCGCCAAATAATAAAATATCTTAGCAAGATTGAAAAATTAGGCTTTATCAAAAGATAAAATAAATTCTTAATTGTAAATTGTTTTGCTGTTAAACCTATTACTAACCATAAAATGTATAAGTAAATTTTTAAATGCAGAATATTGAGCAAAAGTTGAATTTTTTCTTTAAGCAAGTAGCTAAAAAAGATGAAAGCCTATTAAAACATTTGAAAAAAAATTTTAACTTAACAGACAAATGCTGGCATTTTACATTGCCAAATTTACATCTTTTCCTTCAGAATCAAGATGATGTTTTTAAAAAAATAGATTACAAGAAATTTAGAAAATTGATTTTTAATAGTCATATAAATAAAACAGTTAAATTATATGGAGCCGAAGTCACCATTAAAGAAAACAAAGCAAAGGTTGATGCTTCTAGTTACAATCTTACTTGGAGAAAGAATTAGCGATGAATTCCATTTATGTAGCTAGGCTGCAAACTCGATTGCCTTAAACCTTATGCTGATTTTCAATATGACTGCTGATGGTGGGTTTGATCCACTTGCACTTTTATTGTTAGCGCTGATAGTTGAAGCCTACATAGGAGAGGCTAGATTTGTTTTTAGCAAAGTACGTCATCCAATCAAAATCATTGGTGATATCATTAATTTTTTTGACATCAAGCTTAACCGCGAAGACCGGTCTGAGGTAGATAGAGTCTTAAGAGGTGGACTCGTTGTATTTATCATCGTCAATATAGCTATTTTTATTGGCTGGCTCATAGCGTGGCTAAGCCTAAATCACCCACTAGGATGGATAATTGAATTTTTTGGACTTGTTACGCTAATTTCTGCCAGAAGTTTATATGATCACGTTAGCGCCGTTGCCAAGGGACTTCGCAAAAGCGTGGAATTAGGGCGGCGCGAAATAGGCCATATAGTTGGCCGAGATCCAAACCAACTAAATGAACATGGGATTGCCCGTGCAAGCATAGAATCGCTTGCAGAAAATTTTGGGGACGGTGTTATCGCACCCAGCTTCTGGTATGCACTTTTTGGATTCCCCGGCATTCTAGTCTATAAGGCAGTAAATACATTAGATTCTATGATCGGATACCGCACAAAACGTTATCGAGCCTTTGGGATGGTGGCTGCTCGTCTTGATGATATCCTTAACCTTATTCCAGCACGCTTAGCAGGATTATTCATTGTTATCGCCAGCGCTTTTGCGCCAACAGCAAAGCCGATTCAATCAATAAAAATAATGTTGCGCGATTCACGCAATCATCAATCACCTAATGCAGGTTGGCCAGAAGGAGCAATGGCAGGTGCGCTAGGCCTATCGCTAGCAGGACCACGCCATTACAAACACCAAACTGTTAATGACCCTTGGATTGGAGACGGTAAAACAAATGCGAACGCCAAGGATATAGGTAGAGCACTCTACCTATATTCTGTAGCATGCCTTATCAACGCAATGTGGATTTCCGCATTTGCTATCTTAAGGTTCAGCGTTTAGACGAATTCGTTAAGTTGATTGGCTTTGCTATGGATAAAAGTCCATCTAAATCTAGATTCTCTTCCAAGTGCATTGCCAGCCTATCTAGCGTTAGGTCAATTCGCGCCTCATAGGCAACGCCCTGTCCTCTTTCTGGCCTTAATCCAGCCAAAAAATTATGCCTAAATGCATCAGAGGAAAATACGCCGTGCAAGTATGTTCCACGAACTCGTCCATCATTTGAAACAGCGCCCTCATTTCGGCCATCTTCCAACCTAATCCAAGGCTTATCAAGACCCGGGCCAGAAGTTTTTCCAATATGCATCTCGTAGCCCTTGACAGGTTTACCAGTATCAATTTCAAACCCGGTTGTTTCCAAAAGAATTTTATTCCCACGAATTACCGTTGAAATATTTATCAATCCCAAACCATTTGCCTCACTTGGATCCCCCTCTATACCGTCTGGGTCAGAGATTTGACAACCTAACATTTGATAACCACCACATAACCCAACCACATAACCACCCCGCCTATGATGGGCAGCAATATCTACATCCCATCCTTCTGTACGAATTTGTTTTAAGTCCGCTAATGTGGATTTTGAACCAGGTATAATTATAAGGTCAGCGTCACTTGGCACCACCGTTCCTGGATTAATTATAGAAATTTCCACATCTGACTCAGCCGCCAGTGGGTCAAGGTCATCAAAATTAGCAATCCGTGATAATTTAAGTACATAAATTTTTATTGCGTCCTTAGAAACAGAAGTTTTCTGCCTGCCTAATGATTGAGTATCTTCTTGTGGCAATTCATTTGCCGCACAAAAAAAAGGAACCACACCAAAGCTATTTAGACCAGTATGTTTCTTTATGATTGGAAATGCATCATCAAACAAAGAAACATCCCCACGAAATTTATTAACTATATAACCACTAATCAAAGAACGTTCTGACTGACCTAATAAGTTAACTGTACCAACAATATTTGCTAACACTCCTCCACGTTCAATATCTGCGACTAAAACAACCGGAACATTAGCAGCTTCAGCAAACCCCATATTCGCAATATCTCCAGCACGCAAGTTTACTTCAGCTGGACTTCCTGCACCTTCAACTAAAACCAAATCGGCATCGTTTGCCGTTATAACAAAACTTTCCAAAACCTTTTTCAACAACTTAGGTTTCAAAGTATGGTAGTCCCTTGCTTGAACAGTACCTTCTACTTTACCTTGAACTACAATCTGTGCACCGCTTTCAGATTGCGGCTTTAATAAAACCGGATTGAGATGAACTGTTAATTCAACGCCAGCAGCCAATGCCTGCAAAGCTTGCGCACGTCCAATTTCACCACCATCTTTTGTAACTGCAGCATTATTAGACATATTTTGTGGTTTAAATGGCCTGACTTTTAATCCACGTTTACTAAATGCCTTACAAAGGCCCGCTAACAAAAGAGACTTACCAACATCTGAGCCTGTGCCTTGAATCATAAGGGCTTGCGTGTGATTCATAGCGATTGAGTTCCTAAAATTCAATACCGGCCTGAGCCTTTACGCCTGATCGAAAAGGGTGCTTGATTTGCGTCATTTCTGTGACCAAATCTGCGATCTCGATCAATTCGTCTTTAGCATTTCTCCCCGTCGCTATTACGTGTAATTTTTTTGGCTTGGATTTAAGGGTTGTAAGAACACTAGAGATCGGTATGTAGTCATAACGCAAGACAATATTCAATTCATCCAAAATTACCATATCGTAGGAATTGTCAGCAATCATTTCAGCGGCCATTTGCCAAGCCGCTTCGGCTGCCTTGATATCGCGTGCACGATCTTGAGTTTCCCAAGTGAAACCATCACCCATAGCTTTTATAACAACCTGATCTGAAAATTTATCAAGCACAGATCGCTCACCAGTAGCCCAAACACCCTTAACAAACTGAATAATTCCAACCTTCAAACCATTACCGACTGCTCTAATAGCCAAACCCATTGCAGCCGTAGATTTTCCCTTACCTTTTCCAGTATGGACAATGATCAAGCCTTTTTCTATGGTTTTGGTAGCCAAAATTTTATCACGCGCAGCCTTCTTCTTAGCCATTTTAAATGCATGACGCTCATTAAGCTCTTGCTCATTCGTTGTATCACTCATAAGACCCTCGCTGTAATTTTTAATTTAACGTATTTTTCCTAATCAGGCTACTAATGCCTTAAGTGATTTATAAGTACTATTAAGCTTAGGCATCCATAATCCTCGGTCCTGAGCCTCTATTAGACGTTCACTCATTTCCTTAAGTGCTGCAGGATTATATTTTTCTATAAAGGAGCGCACTTGATCATCTCCAATATAGGCCTCAAAAACTGCATCAAAATGATGATCACGTACGCATTTAGCCGTAGCTGCAAAAGCAAATAAATAATCTACCGTTGCTGCCATTTCAAATGCACCCTTATAACCGTGACGCATCACCCCTTTGATCCATTTAGGATTTACCACACGAGCACGGACGATACGTGCAATTTCTTCTTCTAAGGTGGATATACGAGGGCTCTCAGGGCGAGAGTGATCATTATGATAAACAGCAGGCTGAATACCAGATAACGACCGCACTGCTGCTGTAACACCGCCTTCAAACTGGTAATAATCATCTGAATCCAGTATATCGTGTTCGCGATTGTCCTGATTTTGAATTACAGCCTCAACATCCTTTAATCGTTTCGAAAAAAGACCGTGCTGAGCATCACCTTCAACACCGGAACCGTAGGCAAATCCACCCCAAGCTATGTAGGCATCTGACAGCTCCATATCTGTCTGCCAACCTTTTTCATCGATTAAGGCTTGAAGGCCAGCTCCATAAGCACCAGGCTTAGATCCAAAAACACGAAAACCTGCTCGCAGTTCAGCTTCATCTATAGAGAAACCTGATGCCAAAAATTTCTTTCGGTCTTCCCTAAAACACGCTGCAAGTGGGTTATCTAACTCATTTTCTTCTAAATTAGCTATGGCACGAGCAGCGGAATCAAATAAATCGATAAGACCAGGAAATGCGTCTCGAAAAAAACCTGAAATACGAAGCGTAACATCAACACGAGGTCTGTCCAAAATTGATAATGGTAAAATTTCAAAACCAGTAACGCGACGAGATGCCGTATCCCACTCAGGCTTTGCACCCATTAAAGCTAAACCTTGGGCAATGTCATCGCCACCTGTTCGCATGTTTGATGTCCCCCATGCACTTAACGCGATATTGTGGGGATAAGCGCCATGATCCTGCATGTAACGTTCTACTAATAAAGATGCTGATTTCCAACCAAGCGTCCAAGCTGATGGTGTTGGAACCATCCGCGTATCTACAGAATAAAAATTACGCCCAGTCGGTAATACCTCAGGACGACCTCGCGTCGGAGCACCGGATGGACCCGGTTCAACAAAATCCCCATCAAAACCAGTTAGCAAACCATTTAATTCAGCTTCACCAGAAGCCATAACAGCAGGAAGGATCGTAGCATTAAGTTTATTTAAAACAGCACAAGTTGCAGGCCAATTATCTTTGGGTATTATTTTCCCACTAACCAACTGAGCTGCAAGAACTTCTATGCGTTCGACAGTATCGCCATTAGTTCGCCACGCCTTATCATCTAACAATTCTTCGGGCTTAGGACCATTCCAAGCCTCACCTAAGACACAATCGAGAGGATCAAAGTCCAGACACAAGTCCTCTGCTAGCGCCCTATGCAAAGATTGATCTCCTGGATCGATTGAACCTCGAGACACCCTCGTAAGTGCAACTAACAAATCATTAAGCTGTTGGCCATTGGGGGAAACGCCAAAAACGTGCAAACCATCACGTATTTGGATTTCTTTCAACTCACAAAGGTAGTTATCAAGTTTTGCAAGGGAAACCGTTTCATCATCAATGTTAACAATGCCACAATCGTGATCTAGGCCGATTGAACTACACAATTCAAGTATTTCACGGGCTAAAACCTTTAATCGTCGTGGATCAACTCCCGATGCCTCGTAATACTCATCAACTAGATGTTCCAAGTTCTGAAGCGGACCATAGCTCTCCGCTCTTGTCAGAGGTGGCGTCAAGTGATCTATTATAACAGCACCAGATCTTCGTTTAGCTTGCGTACCTTCTCCAGGGTCATTGACTATAAAAGGGTATATGTTAGGCAATGCGCCCAAAGCAACCTCCGGCCAACACTCTTCCGATAGCGCCAAAGCCTTTCCAGGCAACCATTCTAAATTTCCATGTTTTCCTAGGTGACAAACTACATCGACTTTGAAACTCCGCCTCAACCATAAATAAAAAGCTAAATAGTTATGCGGAGGCACAAGATCTGGATCGTGATAAGTGGTCTTTGGGTCAATATTATAGCCACGAGCTGGCTGCAAACAAACGCAAACATTACCGTATCGAATTGCAGAGATTGAAAATTTGCCAGTATCGCCAACTTGTAAATAAAAAGGATCATCTTCAGGTCTCCCCCAACGATCAAACAATGCATCTTGTAAGTTTTGCGGAAGATCTAATAAAAAATTTTTATAATCAGCCAAGGAAATTGTCTCGCTAATTTTCCGATCAACTAGTGTTTTAAAGTCGTTTGTAGGACCGGCATTCAGGCTTGACATTAAATCTTCAGAGTCAATAGGTGCATCAACAACTCTATATCCCCGTTTCTTTAACTCAGCTAGCAAATTGATTGTTGATAAAGGAGTATCTAGGCCAACTCCGTTTCCAATTCGTCCATCGCGATTAGGATAATTAGCTAAAATTATTGCCAAACGACGGTTTTCAGAGGATTTTTGACGTAATTGCACCCATTTCAAAGCCATTTCACAAACAAAATCTATTCGATTTGGGATTGGTTTATATTCAACAATATCTGTTTCACTTAAGTCATCTCGCTTGCTGGTTCCTTTAAATGAAACGGCACGGCTTAAAAGCCTTCCATCAACCTCTGGTAACGACACATTCATAGCAATGTCGCGCGCTTCAAGACCATGCGTACCATTTTGCCAATTAGCATGAGTCCCACCAGAAAACACAACCTGTAAAATTATTGGACTGGATCCTTTATCATTCAGGAGATCGAAGGGATTTGGCTTTCGTTCTGCACCTGGAACTGAAACTGAAAAACCAGTTGTATTAAGAATTACATCCGGAGAATTTTCTGTAAAAATCTCCTCAATTATTGCTGCTGCAATTGTATCTTTAAGACTCGCGGCAAATATAGGAATTGGATTAAGACCTTTTTGATGCAACCCTTTGACCAAGGAATCTACTACTCTAGTATTACCGGCCTGAACCAAGGCACGATAAAAAACAATTGCTACTTTGGCCCCCCCCTCTAACCAATTTGCCTTTACCATTTCAATATCTGGTTGCATTAGATCAGGCCAATAAAGACCAGCTCGAACCAAAGGCCGTGGCTCAAGCCATTCCGTCTGGTATCCTATAATATCAGCACAAAACTTTAAACACTCCAGGACATTATCAGATCCCCCATGAACAGTGTATTGCCACAAGCGATACTGAGCAGCAGATGAAACTGTTGAAAGGGACCTTAATTCTGCATCGGGCTGGTCATCTCCGGGAAGGAAAGCTATCTGAATATCATTATCATAACATACCCGAATCACTTCATCTGCTCCATAAGGCCAATAACCGCGCCCACCAAGCAATCGCACTACCACTAATTTTGCATGGCGGATTACTTTATCAATGTAAATATCGACCGATAGATTGTGCCCAAGGTGTAAAAGTGAGGCCAAGCGAATAGAAGGAAATGAGTTGTCTTTTATCTGACTTCGAACACTTGCAAATAACGACAATTCTGTATCTGCAGACGAAAGTATTACTATATCACCAGGAGTTTGCCCGAGATCAATAGTTTCTGAACCATCAGAAATGATACCGGGCTGAGCTGCAAGGAGATGCATTAGATTCTAACCCTGGAGGGTCCGTACAATAGCGTCTTTATCAAGTCCAGTTTCACCAATCACTACTAGGGCTGAACTTCGTGTTTCGACTTTATTCCAAGGCCGATCATAATAACGATCAACACGAGGACCTACTGCTTGTATAACATGCCTCATATCCTTACCAGACACCTCTACAAAACCTTTAACACGTAAAATATTATAAGTTTCAGCTGCCTGAGAAATTCTATTTTCTAGTGATTTTGGATCCTCGATCGAAGCAAGTTTAACGACAAAACTTTCAAATTCATCATGATCGTGGAGGTGGGGGGTATAATTGATATTTTGTCCGATGGTATTTCCAACGCCCAATATAACACAAGAATTAAGCGCACACCTTATAGATGATAACACCTTAACCCCTGGTCTAACGATTTGTAGAATACTAGTCTGTACATCAGCCAAATCATTATTTTCCAACAAATCAATTTTGTTTATTATCACTAGATCTGCACACAATAATTGATCTTCAAATACTTCCCGAAGGGGATTATCATGATCTACATTTAAATTAGCTTTTCTGTTTTTAAGGGTATTTTTAGTATCCTTAAAAAACAAATCGGATTTAAAACTAGGGCCATCAATTATAGCAACGACCCCATCCACAGTGACTCGTGACCGTAATTCTGGCCAATTAAACGCTTGAACTAAGGATTTAGGCATAGCTAATCCAGATGTTTCAACGATAATATGATCGGGTGGTTCTGGTAATTCTATCAGGGATTCTATTGTAGGAACAAAATCCTCCGAAACGGTGCAACAAATGCAACCATTAGCTAACTCAATAATATCAGGGCTCAAACTACTATCAAAACAGCTACCGTTAATTAATTCCTTATCAACACCCAAAGACCCAAATTCGTTGACGATCAGTGCAATTCGAACACCGTGAGAATTTTTTATCAAATGCCTAATCAGAGTGGTTTTCCCAGCTCCCAGAAAACCTGTAATTATTGTTATAGGAATTTTCATTCTTTATCTCTATTCATCTTTCAAAATCTGGGGGATTCCAGCGTACATAAAAACAACTTGACCAGCGCAAGCAGCAAGTCGTTGGTTCATTCGTCCAGCGTTGTCCATATAAGACCTTGCTAAAGAATTAACAGGAACAATCCCCTGACCAACTTCATTTGATACAAGCACCAATGGACCAGTGAGCGTATTCAAGCACTCAGTTAAAGCTTCAATTTCCTCATCAAAACTCTTCCCTACTGATAGAATATTTGCCAACCACAGCGTCATGCAGTCAACTATTACAGGAGACGTTGCATAATCATTTAGCTTGCCAACTAAATCTATCGGCTCTTCTACTGTTTGCCATTGATCTCCACGAAATTCTTTGTGTTTTGCAATTCTTTGAGCCATTTCACCGTAAAGATCATCTGCATGATGAGCCTCTGCAGTGGCCAAATAGATAGGACTTTCAAAGTCCTCTATAAGCGTTTCTGCATAATGGCTTTTGCCCGAACGGGCGCCACCCAAAACCAAGCTTATACTAGGTAAATCACACTTCTTATTCATAACAACCTACGAACAAGAGCTTTCTGTAGAAGCACTTTAAATTTAATGGAAGAAATAGAATGCACAACATTCTCACGGCCTTTCCGAACCCAACAAACGAGACTACAATCAGTCACCGTCCTAACGGAAAAACCGCACCGACAGCATACCTCGGCCATCGATTGGACGATATTAACGGCAGGTTTCCTGACTTGCGGATCGTTGCTAAGCATTCAACCTTCCCGGAACATTTACGCTCCAGTGGTTTGTTCGAAAACTTGCTACCCGCCTACAGTTGCGAGGACAGTTGTGGAATTGTTTCAGTTTTAAAGAAACGCACCACATTCCCTTTTCCGCTATTGCGGCACCGTTAAAAAACAGCTTATTACAAAATAATCAAAAAATACAATTCAATTAACTAATACGACTAATTAATCTTCTCAATTTACAAAAAAATTTTAAATAACTCATAAACCTATTCTACCAATCGATTGGCGCATACCAACTTCCAAACACCTCCAGCGCCTCGCAATAGACCATCTTCCACGTGCTCCATAATGCTAACAGATAGCGTATCAAACTGAAGCGCCATACCTTGAGCTGGTGATAGATTAAGAGCTACTGAAAGTGCCGCTCTTATAGTCCCACCATGTACTACTGCGACTATATCTCGACCTTTATACTCAACCGTTAGTCGATCAATAACTTTTTCAGTCCTATTAATAAGGTCAACGAAGCTTTCTCCGCCAGGCGGACGATTGCGAGTAGGATCTTTCCAAAACACTTTATATAAATCTGCATCAATTTCCAACATCTGGTCCCAGGACAACCCTTGCCAATCACCAAAATCTTGCTCACCTAGATCGTTTTCGATTAATGGATCAGTTATTGCCAGCCCAGCACTAGCTATCGCATGGGCTGTTTTTATAGATCGAGAGAGGTGGCTCGTTATCCAGATTGCATTTTTTGGCAGAATTTCAGCTAAGGTTTTAAAATGTTCTATATCAGAGACATCACAATCAACATCTTTGGCACCATAAATAACGCCATCAACGCCAATTACGGGAGCATGACGCACCCACCACCAACGGGTACAATCAGTCACAACGCTCCAACCACAACAATTAGTATACTAATTTCCGATACTTGTTGAACTGCACCTAAGGTGTCACCAGTATAGCCACCGATTTGCTTATGACATAACCAACCAACAAGACTTGCCGCTATTGCTCCTGCGATAAAAGAAAGCAGCCCCCCCAACGGCCCCAGAAGCAAGAACCCTATTAAAGCACCTAACAAAAGTGCTTTCAGCCAACCCTCCTGATCTGGCGATCCTGCTCTTTCTGCAAGCCCAGATTTGCGGGCTGGGCTCAACATGAACATGCTAACTGGTAATAATCCTCTCGAAAAAGAGGAAGCAGTGATAAAAAGCGCGACTGCTATGCCTGGGTCAGTTATGCCACCAAGAATCGCGGCTCGAATACCAACTGAAACCACAATTGCCAAAACTCCATAAACTCCAATTCGAGAATCACGCATAATTTTTAATTTTTTTTCTGCAGTATTTCCACCACCCAAACCGTCTGCAAAATCTGCAAACCCATCTTCATGTAATGCACCAGTAATAAGAATGCCCGTTGCCAATCCTATGAAAGAAGCGGCCAAGGGGTGAAGACCAACCGCGGACATCATCATTAAAACAGACCCAGCTATTGTCCCAACGAGGGCGCCAATAAGAGGGAACGTTCGCATAGACAAAGCTAAACGTCCCTTTAACCCCGCATTCTTTACCAAGGGGAATGGCAATCGAGTTAAAAACATGCCAGCGACTGCACAATCACGACCCCAGTCTTTTAGCTCGGTTAAAAAAAAATCTCGCATTTCACCCCAACTGTACATGAATAAACCTTTTTTTCCGTTTTAGGTTAAAGGTTAAGTATTATTGGTTTATAGAACAAAGCTGAATAAAATAAAACATTCAGACTACTAGGAATTTTTCAAATATGTATATACCTATTATTCAAAGCTTAGATGACATCCATGACGCGCTTAAATCTATGCCATCAGGTGATATTATCTCTGCAAAAAAAGCCGCTAAAAGAGAGCTTCAATTAACAAAACCTAATGGATCACTTGGGCAGCTTGAAGAAATAAGCCAATGGTTATGCAATTGGCAAGGACACCATCCACCAACTATGAGCAAACCTAAGGCACACGTATTTGCCGGCAATCATGGTGTAGTCGAACATGGAATATCTGCATTTCCTGCTGAAGTAACGGCCCAGATGATAAATAATTTCAAGGCTAAAGGAGCTGCGATCAACCAATTATGCCATACTTTTGATATTGAATTTTCCTTAGATGCAATTTCTATCAATCGACCAACAGGTGATTTTACTAAGGTCCCCGCAATGACAGAAACTGAGTTTATCAGTTCGTTTGTATTTGGAATGGGTATTGTAAATGAAGACATTGATGTGCTTTGTCTGGGGGAAATGGGTATTGGCAATACTACATCTGCTGCAGCTCTTTCGATGGCACTATTTGGAGAAACGGCAATTGATTGGACAGGCCCCGGAACTGGCATTAGTGACAAAGTGCTGAAGAAAAAAATAAAAGTTGTTGCTGATGCTGTTGCTCTTCATAATAATCCAGATCCTTTAAAAAATTTTTGCTGTCTTGGCGGAAAAGAATTAGCAGCGATTGCAGGCGCCGTTCTTGCAGCCCGATTTTATAGGGTTCCAATTTTACTTGATGGCTATGTATCTTGTGCTGCCGCTGCATCTCTAGAAGCGGCATGCCCTGGAGCGTTAGACCATTGTAGAGTAGGACATGTGTCAACTGAGCCAGGACATACAATGCTACTGGAAAAACTCGGACAAAAACCCTTGCTTAGTTTGAATATGCGTCTTGGAGAAGCTTCTGGCGCGGCAATCGCTGTATCAGTTCTTAAAGCTGCAGTAGCATGTCATACGGGAATGGCAACTTTTAACCAAGCAAAAATTAGTGAGAGATTAAAGATGTAAAAAATTTAGGGCTAATCCATTTAAAATCGTAACATTTATTAATTTTTACTAGAAGCACCTGACGCCTCCTTACCTCTGCCATCAGAATCTTTATCGTTAGTTTCGTCATCTTCATTTCCAGATATACTTTTTAACTTCTCTAATTCTAGGCGTTTTTCATTCTCAATTATCAAAGTCTCAACATAACGGCCTTGAAATAATTCAATGCCTAAAGAGTGACCAGTTTTAATAGCAACACTATTATCACAACGGCAAAGTATAGTTCGATCCCCTCCTCCTAATTTGACAACTGAACGCATTTGCTCATGAAGTTCCTCACTACTGTCACTAGCATTAGGATTCCAAACTAATTTGGATAAATCCGCGCCTAATCTCTCGCGATCAATAATAGAGAATGTTTCAAAAGTAAGGCCATCTATACAAACCTTATAACCTCTTTTCTGTGCGAAGTCCCGGGCGAATACAAAAGCATCAAGATCGCTAAATATATCCTCTTTTTGCAGCTCAACAATTAAGCCCCCCCTTCTCCCAGCTGAAACTTTTTCATCAAAGCTTTTAAACTCTTTCGATAAAACAGAAGTAACATTAATGTTAAAGCTTAAATCTCCTGAATAGGGGATAACATCAGTTTTCCCTAACATTGCTAACATTCTCTTATCTAAAGTTGTTGTGAGGTGTTGAAATAGCCACCTATTTGAAGCCAAGTTAACATCCGGTAAAATGGTTTCACGTAGATCTTGAATGGAGATAAACAGCTCTGAAAACAGTTTTTCGGGCACCATGTTTTCATCTACACGACAAATGATCTGACGACGTACAAGACTTGATAAATCGGCACGAGCTAAGGCTGTTTCAACTTTTGCCAACACCCTAGGAGTTAGAGGATATCCCAACTTCTGTTTTGCCTTAAGCATTGAACGGGCATCCTTACGACTGCCCTTCTTTTTGGAAACACTTTCATTGGGAATTAATTTTTGAGCATTTTGCAAGATTAAAGAAAAATCTTTTTCAACATCAAACCAAGTAATAATTTTTTGATCTGAATCATTTTCTTCAATTACCAAGGGGTCATCTTTAAAAAGATCCCTAATTTCACTCACAGTTCCTTCAACTTGATCCATTATCTGGGTTGGAAAAAATACATATATATCCAAATTTTCTAACGGAAAGAATCGCAAGCTTGAAGATTCAGCTAGTGTCTCAAACCAACTAATAACTGTTTGTAAGTTTTGTTCAGAATTATTATCTGGCTTTAAATGGGAAAGATGAACATGGACCATTCTAAAATCTTTGCAGTCCTTCTCCAATTCCTTCAAATATTTAAGAAGAAGTCCTTCTTGACTTAAGGTTGATTTTTTCAAAAGGTCTGCCATGATTCACGTTTTCATTGCGCTTTTCGTAGAAGTGGCCTTAGGTATAGTAACTGCTAATTTAGAGTCTTTAGGCTTTGTTTTTGGCGGGGTTGCCACTTTACTTGATACTAACTCTGCCTTTTTAGCTGCCCCTTCCTGAGGATCTTTTTTACTAGGGCCTTTTTCTAATAAAGCATCAACAAAAAAACCCTGAAATTTTTTAATACCATGCTTCATCCCCCATTGTACGGCTTTATTTGTATTAACACGGGCAAGAATAATTCTATCTTTTCCGATTGAGGATATCACTTTTTGCAAATCTTTCAGGCAATTTGGATCAACATCATCCTCATAATCAGAATCCCAATTTAATTTAACAAAGTCAGTTCTTAATATAGCAGGGTCAATAAATTGTAGGGCTAGCATACCCAGCCCATCTACGACTATCTTATAGCCGCGCTCCTTAAGAGTATCACGAGCTTGAACAAATAAGCCCATATCAGCAAAAATATCTAGAATTTGCATTTCCACAAAGACTTTGGAAGTGTTTTCTCCAACTAGCTGGTCAAATTTCTGAAAACCTCTGGATAACACAGTATTAACATTTAGATTAATGCTAATACTAAACGGTAGTTTATCAAAATTTCGATTTCCAAGAACCGAAAGCATTCGTTTGTCTAAAGTTTCAGTCAGAAATTGGAATAGGCTTGGAGAAGCAAAAAGGTTTACATCAGGGCTGATACGCGCCCTTAGTCCATCCATTGAGATAGTATGCTCTTTAAAAACCAAGTCCTCAGGTCCGTTAGAACCCATTTTCATACATGTCTGATTATGGACTAGGTCTGAAATACGAACTGTCATTAGACTTTGATTAATAGAATCCAAGTTCATTGCGGATAGGGGCTCTCCGAGGCCTTTATCATCTTTAAGCTTACCCGAAACCTTAGATTTTTTAGAGCTGAGTAAATCATCAGACATTTTATTAGCTATAGATAAAAAGACTGTAAAATCCTCCATCTGGCTAAGGTCATACCAGGTTGTAAATGCATCTTCAAAATCATCCCCTTCAATATCGCCTTCCACCTCTAGTACTGGGTCTTCACTGAATGTATAACGTGCCATATCGATAGCTGATTCCACCTCATTAACAGGTACGTTACGACAGATTAGAATCACATCTAAATTATTCATTGAGAACACCTTGGCCTCATAGCTTTTTTCCAATTCAAGCAATGAATTAGTCGCGATTCTTAATAAATGTAGTTGACGATTTGAGGCTTGTAATTGAGACATGTGTATATGCACCGAATATACACCTGATGGATTTGACTCCACCCGTTTAAGCCTAGACAAAAGCAAGCCTTCTTCACTTTTATCAGCATCACGGAATCTATCTCTCGTGTAATCCGTATCAGCCATAATCTGCCCCGTACTATTGTTAGCTTATTTCACTAATATCTATAGCTATAAATTACAACCGAACCCTTAAAATCCCCTTACCAAAAATACTTTTTTCTTTCAGCTTGGTCCAAGGACAAGCACCTGCTAGGTTCTGCTTAATCGTTGTTATTAGGATTAGATATGTCGGTCAGAAAAAAAATTCTTGTCACTGGTGGAGCCGGATTTTTGGGATCACACCTATGCGAACTTCTTATTAAAAAAGGACACAATGTTTTATGCATTGATAACTTCTATACCGGCAATCATAACAACATTAAAAATTTAATAGACATAAAAAGCTTTGAATTAATGCACCATGACGTGACATCTCCACTTTATGAAGAAGTAGATGAAATTTACAACTTAGCCTGCCCAGCTTCACCCATTCATTATCAATTCGATCCAGTTCAGACAACAAGGACATCGGTTCATGGAGCCATCAATATGTTGGGGCTAGCAAAAAGAACTAGGGCGAAAATCCTTCAAGCTTCTACAAGCGAAGTATATGGCGATCCAGAAATTCACCCGCAAACTGAAGACTACTTAGGAAATGTAAATCCAATAGGGCAACGCGGATGTTATGATGAAGGTAAAAGATGTGCTGAAACTCTTTTTTTTGATTATTATCGCCAATATGATGTTAATATTAGAGTTGCCCGTATTTTTAATACTTACGGTCCACGAATGCATCCTGATGATGGACGTGTGGTTTCTAATTTTATAGTTCAAGCGCTAAGTAATGATCCAATTACCATTTATGGAGATGGGAGCCAGACACGTTCATTTTGTTATGTCTCTGACTTAATTGAAGGACTGATAGCATTAATGGATTCAAGTGACGCAGTTACTGGACCAGTTAATCTTGGGAACCCCCACGAAATGAGCATCCATGAATTAGCAACAAAAATTATCAATATGACTGGATCAAAATCAGTTCTTGAAGAAAAACCCTTACCGGGTGACGATCCAACGCAACGCTGTCCAGATATTGAACGTGCTAAAATGCAACTTGGATGGAGTCCAAAAATTACAATTGAAACTGGCCTTGAAAAAACTATTGGCTATTTCAGAAATATTATTTAGTTACAAATTATCATACATCTTTAAAATACAGCGATTAACTCTAGGAGCTACAATGGATCTAGACACTTTTTTTTCTTCTGAGTTTGACCAACATCAGATAGCGTTGGACAACACAAGAGCTCAGTTATTAAAAACTTTTTCCCAACTTGTAAAAATTTCGGCGAATGCGGTTAGAGAAGGAAATAAACTATTATTTTTTGGAAATGGTGGAAGTGCTGGAGATTGCCAACATATTGCCGCTGAATTAACAGTACGCTACGTTAAAAAACGTGATCCAATTTCAGCTATAGCCCTAACAACCGATACTTCCGTTCTAACAGCTATTGCAAACGACTGGAACTTTGATGATATATTTTCTCGCCAAATAGAGGCTATTGGACTTCGAGGAGATGTAGCGATCGCTATTTCCACTTCAGGCAAAAGTGAAAATATTCTGCAGGGTATTAAAAAAGCACATAAAAAAGGGCTTATTGTTTCAGGATTAAGTGGTAATGATGGAGGCGGAATGGTTGAATTTTGTGACCCGCTTCTAATCGTACCATCAAACATTACGGCAAGAATTCAGGAAATGCACATTTTGCTTGGGCATATGTTATGCGGAGCATTAGAGAAAGAACTGGAATTAATATGACTCAACAGCCAAACTTGTTGGCACTAGTATCTCAGCTTACCAAGGCGCGTGTACTTGTCGTAGGTGATGTCATGGTTGACCATTTTCATTATGGCGAAGTTAACCGAATTTCACCAGAAGCCCCCATACCAGTGCTCAAAGTTGAGCGCGAAAATACCATGCTTGGTGGAGCAGGGAATGTAGTTAGGAATCTACGCTCGCTTTCAGCCAAAACCCGTTTCTTAACCATTACAGGAAAAGATCCAGCGGGTCGCGAAGTTACGCGTATGATAAAGAAACAAGGTGTCAAAGACACCCCTATCATTGATGATGAGCGACCCACTTCTACAAAAACCCGTTTCATTGCAGGAGGACAACAGATTCTACGTGCTGACAGGGAAAAAACAAAGGGATTAACCCCTAATATAGAAACAAAATTGGTCAATGCAGTTGCTGCGGCTCTTAAAGGTTGTCAAGTGGTTGTGCTGTCCGATTACGGCAAGGGAACGCTAACAACTAAAACAACCAAACAAATCATTCGACTAGCCGTTAAAGAAAAAAAAATTATAATCGTTGATCCGAAGGGAACGGACTTTAGTCGTTATAGCGGCGCTACCTTTCTAACACCTAATCAACGTGAGTTAGCCACTGCAGTTGGTTTTGGGATAAAAACTAATAAAGATGTTTTACGTGCTTCTAAAAAATTAATCAAAAGTCATAATTTTGGGGCAATTTTGACAACAAGAAGTTCGGAAGGCATGTCAGTGGTAACCGCTGATGGCATAGTTGCCCACCTTGATGCTGAAGCCAAAGAAGTTTTCGACGTTTCAGGTGCTGGTGATACCGTAGTTGCTACATTTGCCGCCGCTCTTGCTGCAGGATCAAATCTAGACAGAGCTACTGTGCTTGCTAATACTGCTGCCGGCATTGTTGTTGGTAAAGTTGGAACTGCTTCAGTCTCCTCTAAAGACCTGTTAATAGCCCTTCATAATCGAGAATTAGTGGATGCTGAATCCAAGGTAAAAAAATTAAATCCATTAAAGGACCAAATTGATCAATGGCGAAAGAGTGGGTTAATTATTGGTTTTACCAATGGTTGTTTTGATCTTTTGCATCCTGGCCATATTTTTTTACTTGAACAAGCTAGCAAGCTTTGTGATTGCCTTGTCGTTGGTTTGAATTCTGATAAATCTGTCAAAGCCCTCAAAGGAGAAGGCCGACCTATTCAATCGGAATCCTCCCGTGCCATCGTATTGGCCTCACTAAACTCCGTTAATGCAGTCATTGTTTTTTCGGAACACACACCTTTAAATTTAATTAAATCAATAAAACCAGATTTAATTTTTAAAGGATCAGATTACAGTATGGACTCTGTTGTCGGAGCTAGCCACGTTAAAAAATATGGCGGGAAGGTTAAACTTGTAAAATTGAAACCAGGCCATAGCACTTCTAAAACTATAAAAAAAATGAGCGCAGTTCACTATACCAAAAAATTAAATTAGTTTTAATTACGCATATGATATAGAGAAAATTTTAAATTTGCTGTTTTTTTTATGTCATATTTCTTAAATTAAAATACAAATTCACAGTATCTTTTTTAAGAGACTTTTGACTATAAAGATTGTTAATTACCCACCATCAGGAAGAATTTCTTCTTCTACCACCCCCCCAGAAAAAAATTCTACTAAACCCTTCCAAAATCCAGAGTCATAATTGCGTTGATTCCAAGGCACTATTTTTTGCCCTGGCAGGGCTATCTTAGTGCTTCCCTTATGGGCAACAACCATGATTTCCCGCCACAACTTAGCTGGCATACCACCACCAGTAACTTTATTCATAGGCTTTCCATTATCATTCCCCATCCAAATACCACCAACCAAATTAGCGGTATACCCAACAAACCAAGCGTCACGGAAATTCTGACTAGTACCTGTTTTTCCCGCCTGTGGGCGATCTATATTTGCAGCTCGTCCAGTTCCATCAGATACAACAGTTGACAACATAGCGTTTATAGCCGCGACATGGGCAGTCTCCATAACTCTCCTCGGGCCAGAGCTATTTCTACGATAGAGCAACTCACCCTTTGAATCATGAATTTCATCAATACCATATGACCACACACTACTACCACCATTGGAAAATGTTGCAAAAGCCGATGTAAGATCTAATAAACGAACCTCTCCAACACCAAGTGACAAGCTAGGATGTTTTTTAAAATTACCAAACAGGCCTAAACGTTGCGCAACTTCGACAATCTTATCCCTTCCAACTTTCTCTCCAACTTTCACAGCCACTGTGTTAATAGATTTAGCTAATGCTTCAGCTAAACTAATAGGTCCAAGATATTTCTTGCTAAAATTAGCTGGACGCCAATTACCAATTTCTATTGGCTCATCGTTTATTATTGTGTCAGGCCTCAACCCTGATTCCAACCCGGCTAAATATACAAATGGCTTAAAGGCAGATCCTGGCTGTCTACCCGCTTGAGTAGCACGATTAAACTGGCTGCTCCTATACGACCGACCTCCAATCATTACACGCACTGCACCAGTTGGTGTCATCACAACCATAGCAGCTTGTCCGGCAGAAGAATCCTGACCTTTTTTACTCAACGTTTTTTCAATTATAATTTCAGCTTTACGCTGCAGACTAAAATCTAAAGTAGTTTTTACTATCAAATCACGATCGCCAGGATTTACATATCCCGACACTTGACCAAGGATCCAATCAACAAAATAACGTCCACTTCGGGATTTTTTTCTAATAAATTCTGTTGTCCGTTCAGTTGATGCTTTTAACGCATCCTTGTGACTTATCACTCCGGCAGACACCATTTTTTTTAGCACTTGTTTTGTACGCTTCCGAGCACGAGAAGGACTGGCAATAGGATTATATCGACTAGGTGCTTTTAATAATCCCGCTAGCATTGCTGATTGATAAGTCGTGATCATACTAGCCTGGCGGTTAAAATATTTTCGAGCTGCAGCATCTACTCCATAAGTCCCAGAACCAAGGTATACTCGGTTAAGGTAAATACTTAGGATTTGATTTTTTGAAAATTTTCTTTCCAACCATAGTGCTAACAAAAGTTCTTGGAATTTACGTTTTAGTGTTCTTTCAGGTGTTAGAAAAAGATTTTTGGCTACTTGCTGGGTGATTGTAGACCCACCTTGCACGATACGACCGGCTCTTATATTTGCAACCATCGCCCTAGTTAGACCAATTATATCAATTCCAAAATGAGTATAGAAACGTCTATCCTCGGTTGCTAACACAGCTGCAGTAAGGATCGAAGGCAACTTGTCGACGCTGACCAATTTTCCAAATGTGTCGCCAGTACGAGCCAATATTTTACCATTAGCCGAAAGTATTGTAACCGTCGGCTTGCGCGTCGCCTCAAAAGCTTTTTCGACTTGTGGCAAATCTGATGCATACCAAGCAGCTGCTAATAAAAAAACAACTAAACCCCAAACACTAATGACAGCCATCCATTTGAAAAATTTTTTAATTGCTAAGACACCTAAACTCCCCCTCTTGCCAACGTTTGATTTCTTAGTAGATTTTTTTTTCTTTTTAACCATGAAGCCCCTTAGCCCTTTTTTATAGGAAGTTATAAAAAGCAAGATAATCGACATGCATGGTTAGCAAAAAGTTAAAAAGACATTCAAAGAAAGTAATTAGAATAGAAACTAACGTTCTCATCTGTATTAGTTTGACTTTTAAATTAGTCTAATTTTTAAAGATGAAACTTACAAAAAAGGAGACCCACTCTATCCGAGACGAGCAGTTTAAACGTCCAAATTAGCCACTTTTAAAGCATTGTCTTGAATGAATTCTCGCCTAGGTTCAACCACATCACCCATCAAAGTTTCAAACAATTGACTGGCTTCATCTAAATGATTAACCCTAACCTGCAAAAGTGATCGTGCTACAGGGTCCAAAGTTGTTTCCCATAATTGTTCAGGATTCATCTCTCCCAACCCCTTATAACGTTGGATATTTACACCTCGCCTTCCTAGTTCCATAATTTTGTCGACCAAGGACACCGGCCCAGTAATTGAAAATTCATTATCCTTAACTTTAAGAACCCCATGACGAGCATAAATCTTTTGTAATTTTCCTGCCATTTCGTCCAGACGTCGGGCACCAGATGAACTTATCAAAGCACCGTCAATAGCATGCACTTCTTTAACACCTCTAAGAGTACGACTAAATTCCAAGCCCCCATCACTTAAGGACCTACCTTGCCACCCACGTTCCGCTATAATTTCTAAAGCATCAAGGCGCTTGGCAATATAATCAGCAGCCTCGCTAGCGACAGTGGCATCAAGCAAGACCTGTGGATTTAAAACGCCCAAAATTGCCGCTTGCTCAACAATCCCAATCGGCACATGTTGTGCTATTCCAGAAAGCAGAGTTTTAACTCCTCGAGCATCATCGACAAGTTTCCGTAAATCAGTCCCTGCAATTTGTTGTCCATCATGGAGGACAAAAACATTGCCTTCATCAACAGCAGCGCTAAATAAAAAATCTTCTAATACTGGATCGTCTTTAAGAAAAACTTCAGAGGTGCCACGCTTAGCTCTATATAATGGTGGTTGAGCTATATATAGGTACCCATTTTCGATTATTGGTGCCATATGACGATAAAAGAATGTTAATAAAAGAGTTCTTATATGACTACCGTCAACATCGGCATCTGTCATGATAATAATCTTATGATATCGACATTTTTCAAAATCAAAGTCATCTCTCCCAATACCAGTACCAAGAGCAGCTATGAGTGTTCCTATTTCTGTTGAGCTCAACATTTTATCAAAACGCGCTCTCTCTACATTTAAGATTTTTCCCCGTAATGGTAAAATAGCTTGATTTGATCTATCACGACCCTGCTTTGCAGAACCACCTGCACTATCGCCCTCAACAATAAATAATTCACTTAAACTAGGATCTCTTTCCTGACAATCAGCCAACTTACCTGGCAAAGTTGATATATCAAGCGCACCCTTTCGCCGTGTCAGCTCTCGCGCTTTTCGTGCAGCTTCACGGGCAGATGCTGCTTCAAAAATCTTTGAGATAATTTGTTTAGCTTCCGCCGGATGTTCACCAAACCACCGATCAAGACTTTCACTCACTACGCTTTCCACTACAGGGCGCACTTCACTGGAAACTAGTTTATCTTTTGTTTGTGAAGAAAATTTTGGGTCCGGCAATTTAACTGATAAAACACAAGTCAGCCCCTCTCTCGCATCGTCGCCAGTTATCGCCACTTTATCCTTCTTAGCTATACCAACCTGAGAAGCATAATTATTGATAGTACGTGTCAAGGCACCACGAAAACCAGCTAGATGTGCACCACCATCACGTTGAGGAATATTGTTCGTAAAACAAAGCATTGCTTCATGGTAGCTGTCATTCCATTGCAGAGAAACTTCTGCTAGCATGTCTTCCCGTTTTCCCTGAATAAAAATTGGTGGGTTAATTATAGCATTTTTAGAACGATCTAAATATTCGACGAATGCTGAAAGCCCACCTTCATAATGCATTTCCACTGATTTAGTATCGACGCTACGTGCATCGGTTAAAGTTAAAGCAACACCAGAATTTAAGAATGCCAATTCCCGCAACCTATGTTCTAGCGTAGCAAAATTGTATTCAATTGAAGAAAAAGTCTTACTAGAAGATAAGAAAGTTAATTGAGTACCCGATTGTGGGGTGCCATCTTCTCTAATAGGCGCATCACCAATTATCTCAAGCGGGGACTCAGCTTCACCATAATTGAAACGAAGTGCATGCTCTTTACCATCCCTAAAAATCTTAAGCTCCAACCATTCTGAAAGTGCATTAACAACTGAAACACCTACTCCATGCAAACCACCAGAAACTTTATAGGAATCTGAATCAAATTTACCGCCAGCATGGAGTTGAGTCATTATTACCTCAGCAGCGGACACCCCCTCTTCAGCATGCAAATCAACTGGAATCCCCCTGCCATTATCCGTTACCGTTACCGACCCATCGCCGTTGATAGTCACCAAAACCGCATCACAATGGCCTGCCATGGCTTCATCAATTGCATTATCGACTACTTCATAAACCATATGATGAAGACCTGATCCATCATCCGTATCGCCAATGTACATTCCAGGACGCTTACGTACAGCATCAAGACCCCGAAGAACTTTTATAGAATCGGCATCATAAGCGGCAGCATCAGGGTCTTCAGAAGCAATAATTTCTGGGGCCTCTTTTGAACTTTTCTTGGCATTTTTTTTTACTGTTTTTTTTTCCATTTCTTAACTCATAAATCCTATATGTTTTTATTAACTATAGACCCATTCGTCACAGCAAAGAACTGTGCTTTACCAGAAAGCGATCTAAATAAGCTTTCATCTGTTCCAGTCATCCATACCTGAGCTCCAAGGTAAAAGATTTCATCAAACAATGCATTTAGCCGTTGGACATCAAGGTGGGCTGCAATCTCATCTAACAATAGCATAGGGCTCGCCCCATGCTCTGCAGCTCGCATTCTTGCTGTTGATAAAATCAAAGAAACTAACAAAGCTTTTTGCTCCCCAGTAGAACAAATTGCCGCTTCTTGACCATTCCCAAGATGCCTTACAAAAAAATCGCTTCGATGGGGTCCAGTTTTAGCTCGACCTTCTGTAGTATCACGACCTCGTTCTAAGGATAGACGAACGCGAAATCTATCTTCCGCCTCCAGAGCAGGGCCTTCGTTTAGCCATGTTTCAATTTCGCCTATAGCCTTAATCTCCACACTAGGAAAGCTTTCCACACTGTTAGGACGTATCAGATGCTGGGCAAGGCGACGTACAATATCAAGACGAGCCGCAGTAACAGCAATGCCTCGAGTCACCATAGTATTTTCCAAAGCCACTAACCAATCTGCATCTGGATTGCCACTCCTTAACAATCGCATTCGTTCACGTTGAGCATGCTCATAAGCGCTTACTCGACCAGCATGAGCGGGGTCAGTATCAAATACTAGTCTATCAAGAAATCGTCTTCGCGCCCCAGGTCCTTCAAGAAACAATCTATCCATCTGAGGTGTCAGCCAAAGTATACTTGCATGTTCGGATAATACAGACTGGTTGCGAGCTAACTCTCCATTCACCTTGACTATTCGTTTATCACGTCGACCTTCAGTGGCTGCCTCAAATGCTGTGCCTATGTCTACATATCCTTTTAAAGTGCGCAATACTGCTGCTACTCCCCAAGGTAGTTGAAAAGGTTTATTGCAAGAAGGATCTCGCCTAGAAGGATCACTAAGCTTAGCTCGCCGAAGGCCGCGACCAGGAACCAAAAATGATATGCCTTCCAATAAGTTAGTCTTGCCCGCTCCGTTAGGCCCCGTCAATACCACTGGACCTTGGGACACATCCAGACTCTGGTGACCGTAGCAACGAAAATTAGTCAAAGTCACTCTCTTGATAGAAGTACCGCCTGAAATAGCATCGGTGCTTCTATGCGGAAGTGTCTCCGGAGAGATAATTACTTGATCTAGGCCTTGTGCAAGCAAACGCCTTATTCCCTCTATACCCGCATGGGCATTAAAACGTATAATGCACCAGCCTCATTCTCTTCACTAATGATAGTTGGTGAAGCTGCGTCTGCTAACATTAACCGAGAATTATTGCTTTCTATCTGGCGAACGATATCCAGTAAATAGCCAGAATTAAAGCCAATCTCCATCGACTCTCCCTGATAGGAGACTTCCAATTCCTCAGTAGCGTTGCCATCTTCAGGACTAGAGGCAGATAATATCAAGCTGCCACTAGATAGATTTAACTTCACTGCTCTAGACTTCTCACTGGAGATTGCAGATACCCTATCAACTGCATCAGAAAAAACTTTTGTAGGAACATCCAACTGTTTTTCGTTGCCCTCTGGTATGACCCGCTGATAATCAGGGAAAGTACCATCAATTAGCTTGGAAGTAAGTATAGTATCGTCAAATGAAAAACGAATCTTGGAATCTGAAATTCCAATTGTGATATCAGCGTTTGACTCATCTACTAATTTTCGCAACTCAGCCACAGCCTTGCGTGGTATTATTACACTAGGCATGCCCTCTGCTCCTTTGGGCATAGGCACTTCCATACTAGCCAAACGATGTCCGTCAGTTGCTACGCTACGCAACACCTTCACATCACCGCTCTCCGCAATATGAAAAAATATACCATTCAAATAATAACGTGTTTCCTCCGTTGATATTGCAAAACGAGTTTTATCTATCAAAGCTTTAGCTTCCGACACTGTAATAGAAAATTCATGAGCTAAATCACCGCCCGACAATACTGGGAACTCTTCCTCAGGAAGGCATGAAAGGGTGAATCGCGAACGTCCTGACGACAAAATCATTTTTCCCTCTGTGTCCACTTCTAATGCAACTTGGGCACCTTCAGGTAATTTACGAACGATATCATACAAAGTATGGGCTGGCGCCGTAGTAGTTCCTTGCTCGGTAATGTTACAAGCTACAGATTCAACAATATCTAAATCCATGTCGGTAGCATTAAGCGCAACCTTACCGTCTATGGCGTCTAATTTTAGATTTGAGAGAATCGGTATCGTATTTCGACGCTCTACAACACTTTGAACGTGACCCAGAGACTTTAAAAAAGAGGCTCGCTCTATAGTCAATTTCATTATTTATTTCAAGCCTTTAGAAAAATTTCACTTATTGGAAAGAAAAGATAAAAAATAAACCTATCAATATCTAATATCACCTACTTTAAAATCCTATTTAGTATACCAGAACGCAACAAAATCGGAACTATTTTCCGAAATAAAACAGCGTTTCAATGTGAAAGCCATCAACTTTAAACAGGGAAAAAATTTAAACTAAAGGTATCACGAAGAATAATCGTTCAACCTTCAAGCATCCTTCGCAACAGCTCTACATCTTCAGCAAATGATGCATCATGCTCACGTAATTCATCAACTTTTTTGACTGCATGCATTACCGTAGTATGGTCACGTCCACCAAATTTACGGCCGATCTCCGGTAACGATCGAGCCGTCAACTGTTTAGCTAAGTACATGGCCACTTGACGTGGGCGTGCAACAGATCGAGCACGCCTAGCCGAATGCATATCTGAAGTGCGTATATTGAAATGAGCAGAAACGCGTTTTTGTATTTCCTCAATGGTAACACGACGATCGTTTGCTCTCAGAAGGTCGTGCAAAACGTCTTGGGTGGTCTCAAGAGAGATTTGCCTTCCTACCAGTTGTGAATGAGCCACAACACGGTTAAGTGCACCCTCTAATTCTCGTACATTAGCAGTAATTTTATGAGCAAGAAATTCAAAAACTTTTGCTGGAACTGCAACAGATAATTGCTCAGCCTTAGACTGAAGTATGCCAAGACGAAGCTCATAAGTGGTGGCATGTATATCAGCTACTAAACCACAATTGAGCCTTGAAATAAGCCTTTCTTCCATTCCTTCTAGATCTGAGGGGGACTTATCAGCAGAAATTACAATCTGACGTCCCTGATCAACCAAGGCGTTAAAAGTATGAAAAAATTCTTCTTGTGTTGATTCCTTGCCGCTGATGAATTGCACATCATCAATCATCAAAACATCAACAGACCTAAACTCTTCTTTAAAATCTACAGTATTTTTTGTTCGAAGCGCACGGATAAACCTATACATAAATTTCTCTGCGGAAAGATAAATAACAGTTCGATCTGGCGTGCTTTTCTGAATATGCCAGGCAATTGCATGCATCAAATGCGTTTTACCAAGTCCTACGCCACCATAAAGAAACAATGGATTGAATTGTGCAGTTTTTGCCTCAGCAATACGCCTTGCAGCGGCATATGCAAATTCATTTGGCTTGCCAACAACGAAATGATCAAAATCAAACCGGCGATCAAGAGGTGCGCCCATATCTGTATTATTTCTTGCAAGTTTACCTTTTTTAGCACTTTCCAACTTCGCCGATATTGTTTTTTGTTTGTTTGATGGGGCAAAATCATGGTCGGACTGGATAAAAACTTCAACACTTTTAACTTCGGAGTTTTCAATCACCCACAATTCGTTCAAACGATCTGTATAATGGGCAACAATCCAGTCTCGCATGAAACGCGTGGGTATTGAAATCCGAGCTACGCTATCTGTAACACCGCAAAAGGTCATTGGTTTCAACCAACTTTGATACGCAGCTTCACCTATCTCAGCCCTTAGAATACTGCAAACACTATCCCATTGCTTATTCAAGATTGCTAATTTAGCATCTTCGTGGCTTTCACTTTCTATATTGCCTACATCTGGCATGGCTTCGTTTTTATTCATAATCATTAACAAGCCCCCGAGAATTCATAACGTATCTTTCTATACGTTAATCAAAAATACCGCTAATTTGAGCAGCTAAAAAAGTTCTAACCACTATAGTTACATTTTTTTATTTTTAGGATTCTTACTTCAAATTTCCAACCTTACCGAGATAATTTCTTTATTAAAATTTGCGAACACTTGAAATTTGCCATAATAAACAAAGTGTTAAATCAGAAAAAACAATTTCAAAACCTTAAAAAAAACAAAGATTTTTTCTTTAACAAAAACCTAATACTAGGGCCAGTTGATCATGCTGGCAACGTGATCGAAAAGAGAACGCTGAAAATAAATTGAAAAATATTTCTTGACAAAAATTTAGAACAAGAGTCCAGCCAAGTAAAAAACAGCAGAGATACTCTGAACGACTAAAATCAA
Source organism: Pseudomonadota bacterium (assembly GCA_036337015.1). Classification (GTDB taxonomy): domain Bacteria; phylum Pseudomonadota; class Alphaproteobacteria; order Rhodospirillales; family Casp-alpha2; genus Casp-alpha2. The sequence continues at coordinate 451,172 of JAYZEZ010000007.1, forward strand.
TACACCCCCCTACGATCTGGACCTATAATAATTTTAAGAGGACATGCCTTTTATTTGCTTAGAAAGCCTGGAAATTTTTCGAGAAATTGTATTTCTTGGAATCACGCCTTTTTGGGCGCCACACATCAACTCTGGCTGAGCTAACTTAAATGCAGTTTCAGCCTGTAATTTATTTCCATCTGATATAGCAGTTTCTACTTTGCGGATGGAAGTCCTCACAGAACTTAAACGACGCATGTTAACAGTTGTCTGACGAACTGTCTTACGAATCCTTTTCTTTGCAGAGAGGCTATGAGCCATAACTAAAAACCTTATTTGAATGTTCGTCTTAAATTGAACACATAGAGATTCCCAAGTGAAGGCTGGCTTATATATGTGCCCAGCCAAGCCGTCAAGGCCGTTAAAGGATTGCTTTTCTTAAGCAAAAGATTTTTTTATTTAAACTAATCAATAGATGGCTTGATTCGAAATACAGCAGTCAAATTAGAAGTAGCCTCTGACAGGGGAACAGGCCTTCTTATAACTTCAAGACTAAGAATTTCTCCTTCGCGCTTAAATATTCCAGATTCCTTTCGATACCAACCTAATTGTGGCAAAGTTTTATTATAAAAAGCTAGCAACTTATCTTGCGACAAAACACCAGTTGCGGAAACTTCAATGATACGGCCTCGAGCTGTTTCAAAAGCAACCCCGGAGTCCACAACCTCAAAAAGTCCATCCATAAGTGGCAAGTCATCAATAATGCTAAAAAACTTATATGAATCTTGCGACTGTAAAGATGAAACAGAAAAAAGCCCGGTGAAAATAAAAATGATTAAATACTTAAATTTCATAAGCTAACTTATGTTATTAACGTTGCTTGCGGGGGCAATAGAAAGTAGAACGCCCAGATTGTTTTATTTTTTTTATTCCCCCAGTTTTATTTACATCACAGATGCAGCCAGGACAAGACTTGCCATCACGGCTGTAAACAGAAAAATAATGCTGAAAATAACCCAATTCACCATTCGGTTGAAGGTGATCTCGTAGCGATGCGCCACCAGCTTCAATAGCATCTAATAATACTTTACGAATTGAAGTAACAAGATCCTCAGCACGGCAACCTTTCACATTTGATGCCATACGATTTGGGGACAAACCCGCATGAAACAAGACTTCCGAAACATAAATGTTACCAAGCCCAGCAACTACTGACTGATCTAATAAAACCGTTTTTATTGGTGAACGCTTTTCATTCAACCGTCTTACTAAGTTAGGACCATTAAAGTCATTTGACAGTGGTTCAGGTCCCATATTTTTTAAAATCTTGGATTTCTTTAACGAGTTAGTTAATAACAAATCCATAAAGCCAAATCGGCGAGGATCATTAAACCGAATAGTTATACCGCCCTCAACTTCAAATGAAACATGATCATGAGGCTCTAGCTCCGGAGGATCAGTGGAAAAAATCCTAAAATGGCCTGACATGCCAAGGTGCGCGACTAAAGTCGTAAGACTATCTAACTCCACAAGCAAATATTTGCCACGCCTTCTTAACCGCTCCACACGTTTATTCTTAAGACTATCTTGAAAGCCATCCGGAAATGGAAATCTCAAATCCGGTCGCATTATACGAACTTTGGAAATTTTGCGTCCAAGAAGGACCTTTTCCAAGCCCATACGAACAGTTTCAACTTCAGGCAGTTCAGGCATAAAATACTACAAATCAAATCACTTCAAAAGTGGCGTCAAGAGATAGCTTAGGGTATGTTAAAGCTTATGTCTAAACTTCAAAAAAACAACATTGAAAAAAACCAGAAAAAAAAGGCTTACTTTGGGTACCAAAGCGTTCCCATAAACAAAAAAACGCCGCTTGTACGTGAGGTCTTTGATACAGTAGCCCCAAAGTATGACTTAATGAATGATTTAATGAGTTTGGGAGTGCATCGTTTTTGGAAGCGAATAATGGTCAACTGGTTAGCTCCACAGAAAAATATGAAATTACTCGATGTAGGAGGAGGCACAGGAGATATTGCTCTACGCTTTTTAAATAAAGGTGGTAGCGACGTAACTGTTCTTGAAATTAATGAAGAAATGCTAAAGGCCGGCCAAGAAAAAGCTTTAAATAAAGGAATTTTACATAATATTAGTTGGCTACAAGGCAATGCTGAAAATTTACCTTTTAAAAATTCATCTTTTGATGCTTATACCACCTCTTTTTGTATACGCAATGTCACCCATATAGACCAAGCCCTAACAGATGCATGCCGGGTACTTAAGCCAGGTGGTAGATTTATGTGCTTGGAATTTAGTCATGTTATGTTACCCGTTTTTGAAAAACTTTATGATTCCTATTCCTTTAAAGTTCTTCCTGTTTTGGGAGAATTGGTAGCTGGTGATCGAAATGCATATCAATATCTAGCGGAAAGCATCCGCCAATTTCCTGATCAAGATACTTTTGCTAAAATGATTAAAGCAGCTGGACTGAGACAGGTTAGAGTGCGCAACCTATCAGGTGGAATTGCAGCCATCCATTCAGCTTGGCGCATTTAAGGCAGCTAACCCTGTGGCAAAGTCCTTTCAGAATTTATTTCGTCTTATTTTAATAGCCCGGATTCTAGCGCGGCATAATGCTCTATTTAGCCTTGAAGCCTTGGGCGCACCTCCCAGCATAATTCTTATTTTAAAAATTCTAGCAGTAGGTGTATCTGACAAAGGTAGTAGCAGTCTTCGCCCAGGACAACGGCTTGCGTGTGCTCTAAACGATGCTGGTCCCAGCTTCATCAAATTTGGCCAAGCAATGGCAACACGATCTGATATTCTTGGCGATGAATTTGCAAAAGACTTATCTGACTTACAAGACAAATTACCACCATTCGAAACTCCCAAAGCATGCGAAATAATCGAAAATGAATTTGGGAAACCTCTTGAAAAGCTTTTTTCCTTTTTTGAGGAAAAGCCAGTTGCTGCTGCTTCAATTTCCCAGGTTCATTTTGCTATTACAACAGAAGGCGCAGAAGTAGCAGTTAAAATTTTAAGACCAGGTATCGAAAAAGCATTTAAACGTGACCTAGATCTCATGCGATGGATTGCAAACACAATCATTTTCGTTAAGCCAGATTTAAAACGCCTCAAACCCGTTCAATCTATCGAGGCATTAGCCGAAACGGTAGAATTTGAAATGGATCTTCGTTTTGAAGCTGCCGCTGCAGGGGAAATAAATGAAAATTTTAAAAACGATTCCAACTTTCATGTGCCCGAAGTCGACTGGAAACGAACGGGACGACGGGTGCTAACCACTGAACGCTTATCTGGTGTTCCTCTAGATCAACGAGAAGAAATCATTGCGGCTGGACACGATCCGGAAAAAGTTTTGAGAAAAGCTGCGGAAGCTTCATTCATGCAAGTTTTTCGTGACGGTTTTTTTCACGCTGACGTTCATCCCGGAAACTTGTTCGTTTTGGAAACAGGCGCTATAGGCGCTGTTGATTTTGGCATCATGGGAAGGCTAGATCTAAAAACGAGACGTTGGTTAGGCGAGCTACTAATAGCATTTTTATCTCGTGATTATAGACGAGCAGCAGAAATACATTTTGAGGCTGAAATTATACCACGTGATAAGTCCGTTGATTCTTTTGCACAAGCTTGCCGATCTATAGCCGAACCAATTCTTGACCTCCCACAAAATGAAATCTCCATCGCACGTTTATTAGGCCATTTGTTCAAAATTACAAAAAATTTTCAAATGGAAGCCCAACCGCAACTATTATTACTTCAAAAAACGATGCTTGTAGCTGAGGGTACTGGACGGAAACTCGCACCAAAAGCAAATATGTGGCTTCTTGCTCGCCCTTTGATAGAGACCTGGATGCAAGAATCTCTTAGCCCCGAATCCCAAATAAGAGAAAAAATTGAGGATATTGCTCAATCTGTCTTAAGATTACCATCGGTTCTAGATAAATTGGAAAAAAACGCTACCATGTTATCTAAGGGCTACTTAAGTCTTCATCCAGAAACTATAGAGGCGTTAAGCGAGCGCAGCTCAAACAAAAATCATAAAGTTCTTAGTTGGATAGTCCTATATGCTTTGATAGGCACACTCGCATTAATAGCAATGTCTTAAATATTTTTCCTTAAATCAAGGGGGTCTAAATAAAGATTTAAAAAACTTTAATCTATTAAACGAAAAAACGTCTGTGTATAAAATACCACCAACTAGCAGGCTTGCGCAGATAGCTGCACCACATTAAATTAATAATATCACTTTTTCGTTCAAAATTTTAATTTTTAGGAAGCATCAAAGATGCTCAAAAGCTCAATGCTTAATGGCAAAAAAATTCTTCTAATTGTCTCAGGCGGAATCGCTGCATACAAAAGTCCCGATCTTGTGAGAAACTTAAGAAAACGAGGAGCAGAAGTTAGCTGCATACTAACCCATAGTGGCGCAGAGTTTGTCACAGCATTAACATTAAGTACTGTTTGCGAAGACAAAGTTTATGAGAATTTATCATCACTTACTGACAAATCAAAAATTGGTCATATAAGCCTATCTCGTGATGCTGATTTAGTACTAGTAGCCCCTGCAACAGCTAACATCATTGCAAAGATGTCAACCGGTATAGCCGATGATTTAGCAACAACGGCCTTACTGGCAAATGATAAAACAGTGATGTGCGCACCTGCTATGAATTTGCAAATGTGGAATAATTTAGCAACACAGAACAATATAGAAACTCTAACCAACCGTGGCGTCAAATTTATTGGCCCAGAGGAAGGAGAAATGGCTTGTGGTGAATGGGGCTTGGGTAGAATGTCAGAACCGGAAGAAATCGTAGAAAGTATAGAAAGGTTTTTTCACCACAGTCTAATATTAGAAGGAACAAGAGCCTTAGTTACTAGTGGCCCTACATACGAATCTATTGACCCCGTTCGATTTATAGCTAACCGTTCTTCCGGAAAACAAGGCCATGCAATTGCCTCTGCTCTTTCTCACCTTGGATCTCAAACCACACTAGTTTCCGGTCCAACAAATCAACCGGATCCTGGTGGTGTCAATATGATCAAGGTGGAAAGTGCAAATCAAATGTTAGAAGCCTGCATAGAATCACTCCCAACTAATATAGCAGTACTGGCTGCTGCAGTGTCTGACTGGCGCCCCAAAAAGTGTCTTACTAGAAAATTAAAAAAAATTCAGGATCAACAACCACCTGACATATTGCTAAAAGAGAACCCAGATATTCTTTCATATCTCAGCAAACTAAGCAATTCACGACCAGAGCTTGTTGTTGGATTTGCAGCAGAAACAGAAAACATACGTAAAAATGCCATATCAAAACGAACCAAAAAGGGTTGCGATTGGATCGTTGCTAACAATGTCTCGCCTGAGGCAAAAACTTTTGCAGGCGATAAAAATACAGTTCACCTTGTTACTAAAGATGGAGTTGAGGACTGGCCAGAACTATCTAAAATAGCGGTTGCAGAACGGTTAGCCAATAAGATTGCAAAAACCCTAGTAAAAATAAATTAGAAACTATTTAGTAAATGGTACCTAGAATTAAAGAAAATTTGAATAAAGACAGTCGTATTTTAGTAAAGCGATTGCCGCATGGGGCAAACCTTGAATTGCCGACCTTGGCTACGCCAGGCAGTGCTGGAGCGGACTTGTTAGCAGCCTTACAAGAGCCTATTTCAATAGCTCCTAGTGCCCGTACATTAATTCCTACAGGAATTTCAATCCAACTTCCTTTTGGGTTTGAAGCCCAAATTAGACCTCGTTCGGGACTCGCTATTAATAACGGTTTAACCATTCTTAACAGCCCTGGAACTATAGATTCAGATTATCGGGGGGAAATAAAAGTTATATTAGCTAATTTAAGCTCAAAACCTGTCAGCATAAAACGAGGCATGCGCATAGCCCAATTAATAATAGCTCCCATAATACAACCTATTTGGGAGGAAGTTACTGAGCTCGAAGACACAAAACGGGGGAAAGATGGGTTTGGTTCAACTGGCTTTAGTACATAAAAAATTGTTAAATTTTAAAATACTTTTTAAAATCAAAGCTGTGCCTAACATTTTCTATAATTTTAAACCCCAATTAGTTCAAAGTCGTAAATTTAATCCTAATTGAAACACATGACTTGGAAATTAAAACGTTGACCTTTAACGAAGACCAAATCAACCGATATGCCCGCCATATTTTACTTCCAGAAATTGGTGGTACAGGTCAAGAAAAACTTCTGAACTCCAGGGTTCTAGTAATTGGAGCAGGTGGAATTGGTTCACCCTTACTTTTATACCTTGCAGCAGCCGGCATTGGGACACTTGGTGTGATTGATGATGATACAGTTGACCTATCAAATCTACAACGCCAGATAGTTCATTCAACAAACACTATTGATATGCCAAAAGTAGAAAGTGCTGCACAATCTATTGCAGCCATAAATCCGGATGTCACATTTTTACCTATTAACGACAGGATTGGGCCCAAAAATGCCCTAAAATTATTTTCTGATTATGATATTATAGCTGATGGATCAGATAATTTTACTACACGATTTTTAGTTAATGATGCCAGCTATCTAGCAAAAAAAACATTAGTATCTGCAGCTATTTTGCGATTTGACGCTCAGATATATACATTTAAGGCGTTTAAAAATGGAGAAAATAATACACACGGACCATGTTATCGTTGCATATTCCCAACCCCCCCACCTGATGGCCAGATACCAAGCTGTTCTGAAGCCGGCGTATTAGGAGCAATATGTGGCATGGCTGGTTCTCTCCAAGCTGTTGAAGTGATAAAAGAGATTCTTGAAATCGGTGAAAGCCTTTCCGGGTCACTTTTAATTTATGACGGTCTTACCACCACTTTCCGCAAAATTGGTATTAAGCCTGACCCATCTTGTCAGTTGTGTGGGGAAAAACCATTTATTAATAATTTAGAGTCTAATTAAAATTAATTGTAGTAGGCGGCACCCTATGGAAAAATTATCCATAATCATATATAGTGGTTTCTACGATAAAATCCATTATGCCTTGGTTCTAGCTTCAGCAGCGGCTGCCATAGGTCGTCCGGTAACACTTTTTTTCACTATGGGTGCATGTAGGGCACTAAAGAAATCTGATTCTAATAAATTCCCAGCATGGAGATGTTTACCTCTTAGTGAAGAACCCCAATATAAAACAGTTAATGATGGAGGTATGCTTGACGACCAATTTGCTGCTAAAAATTTAGCTACTTTTGATGAATTATTACAATCCTGTTTACAATTTGGTGTTAAATTCATGGTCTGTGAAATGGGACTGAGGGCGGAAGAGATAACTACAAATTCGCTTCGAACTGACATTAAATTTGAAGAGGGAGGCGTTGTAACTTTTTTAAATGATACTTCTAAAGATGGCACTGTTATATTTATCTAATTTTCATTAGTAAATCTTGTGCCTGGCGTACAACATTTCCTACGTTACCATCACCTATCTTCTTTCTATTAATTGAAATTATAGGTTTGACTGATAGGCTGTTTGTTAAAAAAGCCTCGCTTACATCATCCAACTCAGCAGGCAATAAAGACCTTTCTATACCATTTAATCTCCTAATAACTTCAGCTCGCATTATGCCACCTAAGCAACCATCGCTTTCTGGTGGTGTCACTAATTTTCCTTTTAAAATTACAAATAGATTAGAAGAAGATGCACAAACCAGTTTTCCCGTTCCGTTCAGCAACAAAGCATCATCTGCACCTCTCTCCTTCGCTTCCATTAAAGCAAGTATGTTGTCTAAGTAATTAAGGCTCTTAATGCGGCTTAGGAGGGAGTGTTCGTTGCGTCGTGTTTTTCTCACAATCACAACATTCACACTTTCCAAGGCATCAAATCCTTCTAAATATTTCGTGGCGGATATAATTAGACTGGGCATAACTTTTTTGGGTGGGGCAAGACCTCTAGGTGACGGACCTCTAGTCAATGTCAACCTGACAATCCCATCATTAATGTCATTCGCCTTAACAACACTATTAATCGCATCGATCAAATCTATGTCTGCCATTGGCATTTTGATGCCAATAATGCTCGCACCACTAACAAGTCTAGATAAATGAGCATCTAATAGTATCATACTTCCACTTCTTACAGCTAATGTTTCAAATACCCCATCTCCTAGAATTAACCCTCTATCAAAGGGATTAATACTTTCACATGGAACTTCCGAAGAATTAGCCAGCCGACCATTTATATAAATTTTCACCTCATTTGTTTCCTCACGATATCACCAGGATCAAGACTTTGAATTAGTGGCCAAGCCTTATCCATAGTTTCATTAAATTCATCCACGGGAACAGAATCGGCAACTATTCCACCGCCAGCTTGCGCTGCTACTTGATCACCCTCTATAACCAGAGTACGAATGACAATAGAAGAATCCATTGCGCCATCAAAGCCAATCCATGCTATGACGCCACAATAAGGGCCACGACAAACTGGTTCCAATTGGCTAATAATTTCCATAGCCCTAATCTTTGGTGCTCCAGTAATGGAGCCGCCTGGAAACGTTGCCCGTAAAAGGTCTATAGGGCCAAGGTTGGGGAATAAGGTTCCACGAATTTCAGATACAAGATGGTGTACATTTGAAAAACTTTCGAGATTAGCTAATTCTGTCACCGCTACGCTCCCTAATCGACAAACACGACTTAGGTCATTCCTGAGTAAATCAACGATCATTAAATTCTCTGCATAATCTTTCTCGCTATCTATAAGCTCGCGAGCCAAGACTTCATCTTGTTTTTTATTAAAGCCTCTTGGGCGGGTGCCTTTTATTGGACGTGTCATCACAAGACCTTCGTGATCAAGATGTAAGAACTGCTCTGGCGATGCAGAAAGAATTGCTGTTTTTTCAAAGTTTAAATAAGCCCCAAAAGGTGCAGGAGACAAAAAACGAAGACGTCTATACAACATAAAAGGAGAGAGATCAGTGGGAAGCTTTGCTAACAACCGTTGTGTAATATTTGCTTGAAAAATATCACCTGCATGGATGTAATCAATCACCCTCTTCACCATTTTTTCGTATTCTGCACGGCTTAGATCAGGCTTCCAATGACCAACAGAAGTCCAGTCAAGACTTCCCCCTGGAGGAGCCTCATAATATCTTGAGGCAATCAATTCTGCCCGTTCTGCCTTCGGATGGCGGTTCCTAGGAAAATTGGGGTTAATAGTTTTTGATTTTTTTAAATCGACAACTACATCTTGAGCTATTACCCAAGCCCTTCTCTTCCAGGTATCAAAAGCAACTACGGTATCAAATAGGCCTACCATCATATCAGAAGTACCGAGACCTTTTTTCGGTTTAGGTAATTGTTCTAAATGCCGGGAAAGCTCATAGCTAAAAAAGCCTATAGCACCACCTTGGAATGGAGGCAATCTATGATCCTTAAGTATACAAATCGACTTCAAATTGTCTTCAAGTTTAGCAAATGGATCATCTGTATTTTCCGCAGTAATAATCTTATATGGGTCAACGGCTATATATGCATAACGTCCGCGCCCTTCGGATTGAGCTGCACTATCTAAAAAAATAGAGGTTGAATCAAAAGCAAACGCCGCAAAGGCTTCAATCGGATCACGGTATGTCAGAGGAATGATATACGGTCGATCTGTCATTTCTATCTCACATCTCCCAGCAAACCCAATAATCTTCGTTAAATAGGAGACTTATTCATTCAAGGCAGTCAGACTATTTCACCAATGACACGATCTGGGGGGGTGTGCCCATCAGAAAAAGATTGAATATTAATAACAACTTTTTCTCCCATATCTTGACGACCTTCGAAAGTAGCTGAACTCATGTGGGGCAACAGGACGACATTGTCTAGTGCTACCAACTTGGGATTAACTGCAGGTTCGTGCTCAAACACATCGAGTCCCGCACCAGCAATTTCATCTGCTTGCAACAAACGGCTCAAAGCAGATTCATCTATAATCTCGCCACGAGCAGTGTTAACAATCACTGCGTGGGATTGTAAAAGCTTTAAACGCCTAGCAGATAATAAATGGAATGTCGCTGGCGTATGTGGACAATTGACTGAAACAAAATCCATTCGCGCTAACATCTGATCTAGGCTTTCCCAATAAGTCGCTTCTAATTCAGCTTCAATTTCTTCGTGAACTGGATTGCGATTATGATAATGAATGGAAAGACCGAAGCCACGCGCACGTTTTGCCACGGCTTGGCCAATACGTCCCATACCTATAATTCCAAGGCGTTTGCCAAATATGCGATGTCCCAACATCCAAGTTGGTGACCAGCCAGACCATTTTCCAGATCGCAACACTTTTTCTCCTTCTATCAATCGGCGTGGCACTGTTAAAATCAGAGCCATAGTCATGTCAGCTGTATCTTCAGTAAGAACATCTGGCGTATTAGTTACCATAATACCTTTGTCCCGCGCAGCACTAAGATTGATATGGTCTACGCCTGTACCATAATTGGCTATTAGTTTAAGTTTTGGCCCCACTTCTTTAAAAAACTCTTCGTCGATTACATCGGTCACAGTAGGAACTAAAACCTCTGCAGATTTCATTGCCTCTACAAGTTCTTTTGAACTCATTGGTTCATCGCTAACGTTAAGTTTGACATCGAATAATTCCATTAGTCGAGTTTCTGTTGCGTCCGGCAACTTTCGGGTAACTACTACTTGCATTTTTTTCTTGCTCATTAACAAACCCTTCGATGGCACTATTAAAGTCTTAGGAATATTAAAAACCTTTATTTTTATTAGGCATTAGCAACCCTTAGCTTAGTTGTCCAGATCACCTTTTAATAAGATTATCTCACAAATCCTTTTATGTTGACTATTGCAAGAGGGCTACAAGCTTTATAATAATCTAATCTAATACGATTTTTTCCAATCTTATTGTAGCACTGATGACAACTATACGTTTTTATTTTTTAATTTGTTTAGTTCTATTTATAGCTTTACCGCTAAATTTTTATGAATCGAACACTTTGGCAGCCAGCAAGGGAACAGGCCTACCACTTCCCCGATTCGTGAGCCTGCGCGCTGGAGAAGTCAACTTACGCACAGGCCCTGGAGTACAATATCCGGTTGATTGGGTGTACCTTCGGTTGAATCTACCAGTGCAAATCATCGCGGAATATGACACCTGGCGTAAAATCCGAGATTGGCAAGGCACTCAAGGTTGGGTACACCAAAGTATGGTTTCGGGTACGCGTACTTTTATAGTTACAGGGAAAAATAGAACTATTAGACGTCGTAGCGATTCCAAAAGCCCGCCGGTCGCCACCATCGAACCGAGCGCAATTGGCACTTTAATCTCTTGTTCTGATCTTAGTGGCTGGTGCAAAGTAAGGGCTAATGCCAAAAAAGGGTGGCTTAGACGAGTGGAATTTTGGGGTGTTCTTAAAAATGAAATAATAGAATAAATCATTAAAGATTAATCAATCCAAGTCCTCGGATAAAGATTTTTGGGTTTCTTTAGGAATTATCGCTAAGTGACTATACTTTTTGTGTTCAACCCCTAAAGTAATAGCAGTTTCAAGGTTTTTGAACTGCCTAACTTGTTTTTCCTGAAATGGAAAGTGTAAAAAATGTAGCGCTGAAGCCTTGCCGCTATCATTAGTACGTTCAAGTTCTGCTTCAGGAACACCGTTAATAACGTCATCATCCAAAAACAGCTTTACTTTATTTTCAACTCCTCCCAAATCAGAAAGAAATTCAGCTCTTCGCTTTGCATTATCAATTTCGAACATTAGGGTGGCAACAAGCTCATGTCCATTTGGAATTAAAGTATTATAAGCGTTAAGTTCGTCATCCACCTGCGCCTCTCCACCACGTTCAATAAAAAGCATTTCTTGAACTTGATGTAACATAGTCTCAAAAGACTCAAAATAAAAACTGGCATCTGGACCAACCGCAACACGCCTATCTTTTTTTATAGCTGAGACAAAACGCTTACGCTCACCCCTAACAACCGCGTACTCATCAATACTCAGAATATCAGCACGAGTAATTTCTTTATTTTTCATATGTTGTTTCCTCAACAAATCACAGCCCATATGACCGAGCAATCAATTCAACAGGGTGTGATGCTGTACCAATAGTAGACGTGTTTTCGCCCATTTTTTCTATCCCTTGTAATATATGATCACGCGCTAGTGGGCACTCTGATACTACTTCGCTAGGAGATAGTTTCGCTAAATCCCTAAAGACAGGTCTACCAGTCTTTAGGGCAACTTCAAAATTATTCTTCATTATTCCCCAAGAACCACCATGGCCGGAACACCTTTCTATAACTGAAATTTGCAAGTCAGGAATAGCCTTCAATAATTCTACAGCTTTTTGCCCCATATTTTGTGCTCGAGAATGACATGCCATATGAACAGCTATTCCTTCCCCTAAAGGCCTCATTCCTTTTGCTAGCCCCTCATTTTTTGAGATCCCAACTAAATATTCACTTAAATCAAAGGTCTTAATACTTAACCGCTTTACAAATTCATTTTCTGGTAAAATTAAGGGCCATTCAAACTTCATCATTAAAGAACATGATGACACTAAAGATATGATGTCATATCCAAGGTCAATCCAATTACATAACTCCTTGGCTGTAACTTCCGCACCACTAGCTACTTTTGAGAGCTCGCCTTGCTCAAGTTGGGGCATACCACAACATTGTGGGTAAAGAATTTCAGTCTCTATACCATTTTTTGCCAAGACTCTAATTGTCGCCTCGCCGATTGCAGTATTATTAAAATTACCATAACACGTCGCGTATATTAGGGCCTTACGACCAAAGGCTGGGGCACTTTTATCAATTTCTGGTTTTTCTCTCCCAACTAAATTCAAAGGCTTCGGATTGAACTCTGGGAGCACTGCCTCACGGTGGATATCCGCGACAGCTTGGATCACCGGACGAGTAAAGCTGTTTGTAGTTTTACAGGCCCAATTCATAAGAGATGAAATTTTACAACCAAACTTACCATTTCTATCTGTCTTAATTAATTGTCTAGATGTAATGGATCCTTTTCCATTTTTAGATTCCCAAGCCCGGTAGCGCAGCATCAAGTGCGGAAAATCCAGATTAAATTCATGAGGAGGTACATATGGACACTTTGTCATAAAGCACATATCACAAAGAGTACAAGCGTCGACTACCTGTTTAAAATCTTTACTATTTACGGTATCTAATTCACCAGATTCAGATTCATCAATCAAATCAAAAAGCCGCGGGAAACTATCGCAAAGGTTAAAACACCTTCTGCAACCATGGCAAATATCAAAGACACGACGCAATTCAGCATCGAGGTTCTCAGTATCATAATAATTCGGCTCTCGCCAACCAATTGGGTGACGGATTGGAGCACCAAGTCCACCTTCACTCATTTTTTTCCAAAATCTGAATATTGGGAACGACGTCGTCGCCCCTTAAATTAGAATACGACTACTGGCAAAACCGAATTTAATCCATACTATCGAAAGCTTTTTGAAAACGCCCAGCATGGGATTTTTCAGCTTTAGCAAGAGTTTCAAACCAATCAGCTATTTCATCAAAACCTTCTTCTCGTGCAGTTTTAGCCATACCCGGATACATATCAGTATATTCGTGGGTCTCACCAGCAACAGCAGCTTTCAAATTATCCCCAGTAGAACCTATAGGCAATCCAGTTGCCGGATCACCGACTTCTTCTAGATATTCTAAATGTCCATGGGCATGACCAGTTTCACCTTCAGCCGTTGATCGAAAGACAACAGCAACATCGTTATAGCCCTCAACATCTGCCTTTTGAGCAAAATATAAATAACGGCGGTTTGCCTGACTTTCACCAGCAAATGCATCTTTAAGATTTTGTTCAGTGTTAGATCCTTTAAGGTCAGCCATAATTTTTCCTTTCAAGATAACTTATAAAACTTTTTAGATTGAAGTTTTTTATAAATATTTAATTTATTCCAAAGATATAAAACACGTTCACTTAATATAAGAATAATGCAATATAGTCAATTTTTAAATTTATTCTAATTTAGATCGTAAATGTTTGTTTTTATTAGAAATTTAATCTTCTAATCTGACAATAACTTCAATTCTTTTTACTACGGCACCTTCAGGTGGTGATGGCATTGAAGTCACTACAACCTGATCATTTTGAATATCTTCAAGTCGACCCGAACCTTCATGGAAGAAATGATGATGATCGGTAATATTTGTATCAAAATAGAGACGTTGAGAATCAACATTAATTTCTCTTAGCAATCCAACCGCAGCAAATTGGCGTAGAGAATTGTACACAGTTGCAAGGGATACCTGAATATTCTTAGCCTGAGCCTCCAAATGAAGCGTTTCTGCCGAAACATGCTTGTTCCCACCTTCAAACAGTAGTTTAGCTAAAGCCAATCGCTGTCTCGTAGGCCGCAAGCCCACTTTACGAAGCATATCTATGGTTTTAGTAAAAGGCCTTTGTATATCTCCAACTTTGTTGGCCATGAATCTTTGGTCCTAGTTAATTTAAAAAATTATATTACAGTAAAATCCATACCTATCCTATAGATTATTTAATTGCAGTTAAAAAGTATGTAAGGGTTTACAAAACTACTTGATTAAAATTCTAAATAGTTTTTTTCTCTACAGCTGGCATTCCAACAACATTATAACCACAATCTACGTGATGAATTTCGCCAGTAACACCGTTAGAAAGGTCAGATAACAAATATAAAGCCGCTCCACCCACGTCATTTAACTGGATACTGCGCTTTAATGCAGAATTTTCTTCGCTCCAACGATAAATATGTCGGGCACCAGCAATAGCGCTTCCTGCAAGGGTCCGCATCGGACCTGCAGAAATAGCATTAACGCGAATTTTTTCTGGACCTAAATCGACGGCAAGATACTTAACACTAGATTCTAGGGCAGCCTTTGCAACACCCATTACATTATAGTTTGGCACTACTCGCTCGGAGCCGGAGAAAGTAAGGGTTATAAGGCTACCTCCTTTACTCATCAGGGGAACAGCTCGTTTAGCTATAGACGTTAAAGAATAACAAGATATATCCATAGTCCTGGAAAAATTATCTCGTGTAGTATCCAAGTATCTCCCCTTTAGCTCATCTTTATTTGAATAAGCGATTGCATGCACAAAAAAATCCAAATGCCCCCAGTTATCCTTTATTTCTTGAAAAGCACTATCAATGCTATTTTCATCTTCGACGTCGCAAGGAATCACTAAATTTGAACCTATACCTTCAGCCAGCGGTCTTACCCTTTTAGCTAACGTTTCACCCTGATAAGTAAATGCTAGGTCAGCGCCGTTACGATGTAATACTTCAGCAATACCCCAAGCAATAGAATGATCGTTAGCAACACCCATGATCAAACCTTTTTTACCCTGCATTAAAGTAGTTTTCTCAAAAGTTTTCATCATTCTACAACCCGCTTAAAAGCCAAAGCTGCATTAGTACCGCCAAAACCAAAACTATTAGAGAGGATGCAATTCAATCCAGCATCATCAACAAGGCTTGTAACTATATTTGCATCTCCGGCTTCTGGGTCTAAATTTTCAATGTTAATTGAAGGAGCTATAAAATCTTTTTCTAGCATTATTAATGAATAAATTGCCTCATGAGCCCCAGTTGCCCCTTGGGAATGACCAGTTAACGATTTGGTTGAAGTAATTTTAGGTTTTTGACTTCCAAAAACTTCCTGTATCGCGTTTAATTCTGCCATGTCTCCTGCCGGCGTAGACGTACCGTGTGCATTAATGTAATCGACTTTAGAGTTGCCAAGTGATTGAGTCGCCAAACGCATACAACGCATTGCACCCTCACCAGACGGCGCAACCATATCTACACCGTCGGATGTCGCTCCATAACCAACAATTTCTCCATAAATCTTTGCACCCCTTGATCGAGCGCGCTCTAATTCTTCAAGCACTAAAACTCCCGCTCCGGCGGCGATAACAAAGCCATCTCTATTAAGGTCAAACGGCCTAGAAGCACGATCTGGGGAACTGTTATACTTTGATGACAGTGCTCCCATAGCATCAAAAAGTACAGTTAAGGTCCAATGCAGTTCTTCTCCTCCACCTGCAAACACTATATCTTGTTTGCCCCATTGGATCAGTTCAGCACCATTTCCTATACAATGCGCACTAGTCGAACAAGCTGAAGATATGGAGTAACTTAGACCACGCATATGAAATGCAGTTGAAATATTAGCTGAATTTGTTGAACACATTGATTTTGGTACCGCATAAGGCCCAACGCGCTTAGCTCCCTTATCACGCGCAATATCGGCTGCGTTAATTAACGCCGACGTAGACGGACCTCCAGAGCCCATCACTAATCCAGTTCGTTCGTCTGTGACATCCGCTAAATCAAGACCAGAATCATTAATAGCCTCTTGCATCGCAATATAATTATATGCTGATCCATCTCCCATAAATCGTCTAAGTTTGCGATCTATTAGTTCGTCCATATCAATCTGAGGTGCCCCACATATATGCGAACGAAAACCACGTTCTGCATAATCTTCGTTAAATACAATCCCAGATTTTCCAGAACGCAAACTTGCAGTAACTTCGGAAACGTTGTTTCCTATAGGTGAAACGATCCCCATTCCAGTAACCACAACACGTCTCATCAAATTTTGCCTGCTTTTGTCAATTATCATCCCCACTGGCGGCAAATAGAGCTACCTTAAGCCCTTCAGCTTGGTAAGCTTCTACGCCATCCACTTTCATAACGCCATCTGCAATACCCAGGGTCATACTTCTATCCATCACTCTTTTGACGTCAATACTATAGGAAACCAATTTTGCTGCAGGTGTAACTTGCTCAGAAAATTTAACTTTTTCAACTCCTAGTGCTCGTCCAACTCCCATAGAGCCTCTCCACCCTAAATAAAAGCCAACTAATTGCCATAGAGCATCTAGGCCTAGACAACCAGGCATGACAGGATCGCCTTGAAAATGACAATTAAAAAACCACAGGTCCGGATTTATATCAAATTCAGCTCTTACATGCCCCTTACCATAAGCACCACCAGTATCATTTATTTCTTTAATACGATCGAACATAAGCATTGGTGGCGAAGGTAACTGGGCATTACCGGACCCAAATAATTCACCTCGCCCACACAAAAGAAGGTCCTCGTAAGTATAATTGTTTTTCTTTTTGACCAAAGGCTTGATTATCCTAGGCTGTAAAAGATCGCTCGTTTCATCCAGCAGTAACTGAATACCCAAAAAAGTCCAGAATTTTTACAAAAAAAGTCACCTCAATTAAATATAAAGATCGTCTTTTTTATAAAGACATGACTTGCGATCTATTTTTCCTAAATTTCTTCACCCGTTTTTTGATCAACAGACTTAAGCGAAAGTTTAACTTTTCCTCTATTATCAATTCCTATTAGTTTCACTTTTACCTCATCACCCTCATTAACAATATCCGTTGTCTTTCCTACACGCTCAGGGGCAAGTTCAGATATATGCACTAAACCATCTTTCGCACCCATGAAATTAACAAAAGCTCCAAAATCAACAGTCTTAACAACCTTACCATTATAGATTTTACCCACTTCAGGTTCAGCAGTAAGGCCTTTAATCCAATCGACAGCGGCATCGGCTGCCTTTTGATCCACAGCTGCAACCTTAACCACTCCGTCATCTTCAAGATCTATCTTAGTGCCTGTCGTCTCACAGATTTCACGAATCATTTTACCTCCTGGTCCAATAACATCGCGAATCTTATCCTTATTAATTTTAAATGTTGTAATTCGTGGCGCATGATCGCTAACTTCACTTCTAGCAGCATTAAGTCCTTTCGCCATCTCACCAAGTATATGGATTCTACCGTCTTTAGCCTGCGCAAGTGCAATTTTCATAATTTCTTCGGTAATAGAGGTAATCTTAATGTCCATCTGCAAAGATGTTATTCCATCTTCAGTCCCGGCCACTTTAAAATCCATATCACCTAAATGATCTTCATCTCCCAAAATATCAGAAAGTATGGCATAATCATCACCCTCCTTTATCAAACCCATCGCAATACCCGCAACTGGCTTGCTTAACGGCACCCCTGCATCCATCATTGCAAGAGAACCACCACACACGCTTGCCATAGAACTCGAACCATTGGACTCAGTTATTTCTGCAACAACACGAATGGTATATGGAAAATCATCTTTAGCTGGCAAAAGTGGGTGTAATGCGCGCCAAGCCAACTTACCATGTCCAACTTCGCGTCTGCCTGTAAATCCAAAGCGACCGGCTTCACCGACGGAATAGGGTGGAAAGTTATAATGCAAAATAAAATGTTCACGGCGATCCTCACCCAATCCATCAATAATTTGCTCATCTTGACCTGTGCCTAACGTTGTTGTTACCAAGGCCTGCGTTTCTCCCCGTGTAAAAAGCACAGATCCATGGGTACGTGGTAAGATGCCCGTCTCAACCGCTATTTGGCGAACAGTCTTAGTATCTCGGCCATCGATGCGTTTTCCGGTTTTCAAGATATCTTGGCGTACTATATCTTTTTCAAGACCCTTTGTAACCTCGCCTAAGTGCTCGGCAACTAAATCTTGATCGATTTTTTCATCTGATTCCATCCGCTCTGAAACTTTCAATCGCGCTGCATTTAATTTTTCTACACGAGAAGATTTTTGGGTTTCCGAATAAGCCGCACGAAAATCCTTTTCAGCAATTTCCTTTACTTTGTTAGCTAAAGAGACCTTTTCTTCTGGTTCAATTGGAAGCTCGCGGGGATCTTTAGCACAAGCTTCCGCTAATTCAATTATTGCATCTATAACTGGTTGCATTTTCTCGTGCCCAAACATAACGGCACCAAGCATAGTGTCTTCAGAAAGCTGGGAGGCTTCAGATTCAACCATCAAAACTCCCTCTCGCGTACCGGCTACAACCAAATTAAGGTCAGATGAAGATATCTCATCTATGGATGGATTAAGTATATATTCTCCATTGATAAAACCAACACGAGCTCCTCCTACTGGTCCCTTGAAAGGCAGGCCAGAAATAGTAAGGGCGGCTGATGTGCCAATCATTGCAACAATGTCTGGATCATTTTCTAGGTCATGTGTCATTACTGTACAAATTATTTGAGTCTCATTGTTAAAGCCCTTTGCAAACAAAGGCCTAATTGGCCGATCAATTAAGCGTGAGGTAAGCACTTCATTTTCTGAAGGCCGAGCTTCTCTTTTAAAAAAACCGCCTGGGATCTTACCGGCTGCGTAAGTTTTTTCTTGATAGTGAACAGAGAGTGGGAAAAAATCGATTCCTGGACGGGAACTGGTTTCACCAACTACTGTACATAATACCTTAGTATCACCATAAGTTGCCATTACAGCCCCATCAGCTTGACGAGCTATTTTTCCGGTTTCAAGAACCAGAGTATGTCTACCCCACTCAATTTCTTTTCTAAATTCTTTAAACATCTTATTCATTCCTTACATACGTGGAGAAAACTTGCGCTCTTTAGCGAATGTTATGTTTTCTCTTCAATCCATCGATCGTTTAGCTGACAGAACCTTTCCATGCCAACTGATCCTGATAACGTTATCGCCATAAGGCGACCACACTTAAATTAAAATATACGCCTAACAAAAGTAACTAACGACGCAAATTAAGACGCTTTATCAAAGCCTCGTAACGTTCAAATTTTTTTCTTTTTACATAATCTAGCAAACGACGACGCAGCCCAACCATCATCAACAGACCACGACGTGAATGAAAGTCCTTCTTATGCACCTTTAGATGTTCAGTAAGATTTTTAATACGTTCACTTAGTATTGCAACCTGCACCTCTGGCGAACCAGTATCATCTTTTTTAACAGCAAACTCTTTTATGAGCTCCTGTTTTCGCTCAGTAGTAATCGACATCGTATACTCCAAAATTCAAAAGTTCATCACACGGAAGGGACGAATTTCCCCACCAAATATTTTTGCCAACGCCACCAACCTACCTTCTGCCATGGCACAAATAACTTCTCCATGGCTAATATCACCTAAAGGAGATCGGCGTGCTACCGGAAGGACCGGAACGGCCTGACCTCGTACCAACTTGCGAGCTTCTGGTTGCGTTAGATTAAGTGCCGGGATGTCGTCCAGCACAGTCTCAACAGGCAACAAATGCTCCGAGAGCGGCGCACTATGCCCTAAGGAATTCAATTTATCCAGAAAATTATCTAATGGAATAGCATCTTTCTCACTAAACTTTCCAATTGATATTCGTCTCAGTGAAGAAATATGGCCCACCGTACCCAAGCTTAAGGCAACATCGCGCGCAAGGGCACGCATGTAAGCACCCTTTCCCGAAAGAACTTGAAATTCTGCATGATCGTCATCAATTATTCGAATCAAACGAAAATCCTCTACCTGAATTGTACGAGACTTTAATTTAATTGCCTTATTGGCTCGAGCCAAATTATAAGCCCTTTTACCACCAATTTTAATAGCCGAAAAATTAGGTGGTGTTTGCTCAATCTCACCAATAAACTTTTTAAGTATTTCAGATATTTGATCCCTCTTGGGACGAATATTGCTTACTTGAGTTATTACTCCTTCCCGATCGTCCGTATTTCTAGCTTCACCCCAACATACGGTAAATCTATAACCTTTCTTAGAATCCATTGCATATGAAACTGTTTTTGTCGCTTCTCCTAACGCGAGAGGCAAGAGGCCAGTCGCAAGTGGATCTAGAGTGCCACCATGGCCTACCTTTGCAGCATTAGTGGCATGGCGAATACGGCCAACAACGTTATTAGAACTTAAGCCCGGAGGTTTATCGATGACAAGCCATCCATGAATTGGAACCCCACGATTCCTACGGCCCATCTCCCCCATCTCCTTCTTTCGTCTTAACCTGACCAATTTTTAAATCACGAGCCACAGGTGGTGATTTTAATAAATTCTCAATATGTGCAACTTCTCGAAAGGTATAATCCGCTTCAAAATTTATGTTCGGCAAGCGTCTTAGTTTAATTTTTCGGCCTAGCATCCGACGGAAGAAAGGAGCAGCACGATTCATTGCCTTGAGAACTCCAGATAAATCGACGCCCCCTAAAGGCATAATAAATACTGTAGCATTTCGAAGATCGGGACTAATACGAACTTCGGTGATAGTCACAACTACTCCTGCCAATCCAGGGTCATGTATTTCATCGCGTTCTAAAATCCAAGCCAGTGAATGCCGAATCTCTTCTCCCACACGCAACTGGCGCTGGCTTGGAGCCTTGGCATGCCCTTTATTCATAAAAACAAACCTCGTCTGATTAAAAGACGTAAAAGATCCAAATATAAAGTACTAGACCTTATAGCTCACGGGCAATTTCTTCGGTTTCAAAACATTCGACCAAATCTCCAACCTGAATATCCTGATAATTGGCAAAGCCCATGCCGCATTCATTAGTATCCTTAACTTCTTTCACATCATCCTTAAAATGTTTAAGTTCACTCATTTCACCTTCATGAATAACTACCTCATCTCGCACTAACCGCACTTTTGCACCACGACGAACAAGGCCTTTCGTTACCATGCAACCTGCAATCTTGCCCACTTTAGAAACATTAAAAATCTCACGGATTTCAGCATTACCAAGATATTTTTCTTTGATTGTGGGAGCAAGCAAACCGGACATAGCTTTTTTTAAATCTTCTATCAAATCATAAATAATTGAATATGAGCTAATTTTTATGTTTTCTTGAGCTGCCATTTCTCGAGCTTGAGGGTTAGCGCGAACATTAAAACCAATCACCAAAGCACCGGTGGATTTTGCCAGAGTTATATCTGATTCATTAATGCCACCAACACCAGAGTTTAGTATTTGAACTTGAACTTCTTCTGTACCCAATGCATCAAGGGCCCCGCTAATAGCTTCTATTGAACCTTGAACGTCACCCTTTATTACAGTAGGCAGGATTTGCAAATCACTAATTTCTTGTATGTTTTGAAACATTTGTTCCATTGTACCTCTTGCGCCAGCAGCAGCTTTTTCATCACGCACTCTATTTTGACGAAATTCTACAACTTCACGAGCGCGGCTCTCACTTTCTACAACTGCGAAATCCTCACCAGCACCTGGCGTTCCATTAAGTCCAAGCACTTCAACTGGCATAGAGGGCCCGGCAAAATCTAAATTGATTCCAAAAGCATCAATCAAAGCTCGAGCACGCCCCCACTCATTTCCTGCAACAAAAATGTCTCCTACCTTAAAAGTGCCCCGTTGCACCAAAACTGTAGCTACAGAACCTCGCCCTTGCTCCATCTTAGCTTCGACGACAACACCTTCAGCCAGTCGATCAGGATTGGCTCTACAATCAAGAAGTTCGGCTTGCAAAAGAATTGCTTCTTCAAGTTTATCTAAATTAAGTTTTTCCGTCGCAGACACTTCAACTGCTAAAATTTCACCGCCCATTTCCTCTACTACTATATCGTGCTGCAACAAATCATTACATACGCGTTTTGGATCGGCTCCTTCTTTATCAATTTTGTTAATAGCCACAATCACAGGCACTTCGTATTCCTTAGCATGTGCAATAGCTTCTATAGTTTGAGGCATTACGCCATCGTCAGCCGCAACACACAGAACCACAATATCTGTAACATTGGCTCCACGGGCACGCATTTCAGAAAATGCCGCATGTCCCGGTGTATCAATAAAAGAAATTTTTTGACCTGAAGCCAAAGTAACCTGATAGGCACCGATGTGTTGGGTAATGCCACCTTTTTCATGACTAGCTATATCAGTTTCTCTGATTGCATCTAATAAAGACGTTTTTCCGTGATCAACGTGCCCCATAATTGTCACCACTGGTGGACGGGCGACCATAAAAGACTTTTTATCAGCTTCTCCTTTGAGGCCAAGCTCCACATCCGCCGCTGATACCCGTGTCAGATTATGTCCGAACTCAGCAACCACGAGTTCTGCCGTATCAGCATCAATAGTCTGTGTTATCGTTACCATGACACCCATGTTCATAAGTGTCTTTATTACATCTGCACCACGCTCAGCCATACGATTAGCTAGCTCTTGAACTGTTATAGTTTCTGGAATGACAACATCACGGATAACTTTTTTACCTTCAGATAGATGCTGTTGCTGTTGTTGTTTTTCTTTTTCCCTTGCACGCTTTATAGACGCTAAACTTCGAGTTCGCTCTTCGCTTCCACCTAGTGCTTCAGCTATAGTTAACTTGCCAGAGCGCCGACGTGGCTCCGTCCTGCGAGAAGAAGGTGGCGGTCGTTGAGGCACACGTTCTTGAGTGCGCTTAGAACGTCCTTTGTGATCGGCCTCTCCCTCTTCTATTGCTTCCAACTTTGCAGCGGCAGCTGAGACGGCTGCCTTCCTATCCAACTCACGCTGACGTTCTTCCTCTTCTATAGCCTTATCAACAATTACATCTTTACTTACCTCAATATCGCTTTGCTTAGCCCCTTCCAACGCACGTGCACGAGAAGCCTTTTCTTCCTCAGTCAAAGAACCTGGCGGCACAACTTCAGATACAGCCTCGTCTACGACCTCATCAATCACAGGATCAAGCTGTTCCTCAACCTTTTCATCTTCATCTGGAACTTTCGTCATTTGACCTCCAGCATTTGGAGCAAATGTACGTTTTTTTCTAACCTCTACTGTTACCATTCTAGAACGACCATGAGAAAATTTTTGTCGAACCTGGCCAGTTTCAACCGTTTTTTTCAGTTCGAGTTTTCCAGGCCTAGATAAACCTAGTTTTTTTCCTTTTTTTTCTTCTTCAGTCTTAGACATAGTATAGATCCCAAAATGAAGTCCTTAACTGACTTCCATCTTTTTAAATTTTTCCGCCTGCGTTACAATCTCCTGCAAACTAACCTTACCTATTAGGCCCACAAAAAGCTATCAAGCGATTATATGGCAAGTTTTCCTAGCCAGCTTATTTGTTTTATTCCACAATTGGGGGGTGCTCTTCATCTTCCGATTTATCAACCATATTTGTTTCATTTTCTTCGTTTGCAAACCAGTGTGCCCGAGCTGCCATAATGATAGAATTTGCTTGGGCTTCTTTTAAAGTTCCGACAGGAGCAAATTCCATTAGTTCATCAGCTGCTAAATCAGCTAAGTCATCACGTGTTTTAATTCCATTTTCTCCTAGAACAACCAGTAAATTTAAATCTACCCCTTCAACTTGTGATAGATCATCGTTAATATCTAGTTTCTTGCGACGTTCTGCTAGGTCCTCATCCTTCGTTTCTAAAAAAGTATGCGCTCGTTGACGTAGCTCTTCTGAAATCTCTTCATCAAATCCTTCGATTCCAACCATATCCTCAACAGGCACAAAAGCAACTTCCTCAACGGAGGAAAACCCTTCTGTAACTAGAAGATGGGCGATAACATCATCAACATCTAACGCGTCAACAAACATTTTAGATCGCAATAAAAATTCATTATTTCGACGTTCTGATTCTTCAGCTTCTGTTAAAATATCAATATCCCACCCTGATAGCTGTGATGCTAGTCGGACATTTTGTCCTCGCCGGCCAATAGCAAGAGATAATTGTTCATCTGGGACAACAACCTCAATTCGGTTGGCCTCCTCATCTAGAACTACTTTAGCAACCTCAGCCGGAGCTAGTGCGTTAACAATAAAAGATGCAGGATCTTGCGACCATTGAATTATATCAATTTTTTCTCCCTGCAACTCTCCTACAACAGATTGCACACGCGAACCACGCATTCCAATACAAGGACCAACTGGATCAATACTGGTATCATGAGAAATAACTGCTAATTTGGCACGTGAGCCAGGATCCCTAGCTACGGACTTAATTTCAATTATACCATCATAGATTTCTGGAACTTCCTGAACAAAAAGCTTGGCCATAAATTGGGGATGCGTGCGTGAAAGAAATATCTGTGGCCCACGTGCTTCTTGCCTTACATCCACAATATATGCCCGAACTTGATCTCCCGTATTAAAGTGTTCGCGTGGGATAGATTCGTCTCGGCGTAACATTGCTTCAGCGCGATTAAGGTCAACTATTACGTTTCCATATTCAATTCGTTTAACCAAACCATTAACTATTTCACCTGTACGATTTTTAAATTTCTCAAACTGGCGAATACGTTCAGCCTCTCGAACGCGTTGCACTATTACTTGCTTGGCTGTTTGTGCCGCAATTCTACCGAAGTCAATGGGGGGCAAGCCGGTGGCTAAAAAATCGCCCTCCTCTGCTTCAGAGTTAATTTTTTTTGCCGCCTCCACATTCATTTGAGTTGCCTCGTTCTCAACTAGTTCTTGACTGCCTACTACCTCTATAAGCCTGGCAAGAGAAATCTCACCGGTTCCCCGATTTATAGATGCGCGAATATCGTGTTCATGGCCATATTTAGAACGACCCGCTTTTTGAATTGCTTGTTCCATTGCCTCAAGAACTTCTTCTCTATCAATACCTTTTTCACGGGCAACGGTATCAGCCACTTCAATCAACTCAGGACGTGATTTATCTGCATCTGCTAATAAGATATCAGTCATTTTTATCTATTATCCTCCGCAGTTTCGATTAATTCGTTATTCATAAGTAATTTTGCATTGCGAATATTCGAAAAAGCTACTTTTACTTCTTTTGTGTCTACAAGAATCTTAATATTTTTACCATCAACTCCTAGAAGAGTGCCCTTAAAACGTCGTCGGCCACTTTGAATTTGATCAGTTTCAATCTTAGCTTTTTTCCCTTTAAATCGCTCAAAGTCCTTCAACCTAGTCAATGGACGGTCTAAGCCAGGCGAGGAAACTTCTAAATTATAAGTACCACGAATTGGATCCTCAACATCCAATAAGGCAGAAATCGCGCGGCTAATAGTACTGCAGTTTTCAGCTGTCATTCTATCACCATTCTTGGGCTCTGCCATAACCTGCAAAACCACATTTTCATTACCAAAAACCTTAACGCGCACAATTTCATAGCCCAATTCATTAATACTTCCATCAATCAAATCATGTATACGTTTGGATAAATCCATGCTTAGCACCAAATTTCGCTGGCATACAAAAAACAAAAAGGCGGGCTAACCGCCCACCTAAACAATCCATATACGCTCAACTTTAAGGATTATAAAGAGCACCTTCACAAGGTTAGACACTTATAAACTCGTAAGACTTAAATTTCAATGATTTTTGAGTGGTTTTTCATAATCATAAACCCAAGATTTTTTCCGCGGTCGTCGGGCAAAACAAAGATAAGCTGAACTACAACCTCTCATTTTTGCTTTTTTTTCATAACGAGTTGCAACCCAATCTGATGGTGGATTCGTCCAATCCTGTTTTGATTGCACAAGCCACTCCAATTCCTGACGCGCACTAAGATGTTCCAGGACCCAAGAAATATAGCCCATATGATCGCTTGCTATGCGCAATTGGGCATTGTCCTTCATTATACGTATTAATGAATCCACGGTTTCTTCAGAAATAAATCGTCTCCGATGATGACGTTTTTTAGGCCAAGGGTCCAAAAATAAAGCATAAACCCTACCAAGAATAGAATCTGGAAGAACCTTAAACAACTTACGTGCATCATCATCAAAAATTCGAATATTAGTTAGTTTTTCACGATCAATCACACTCAAATGACTTGCAATACCGTTTACGTATGGCTCACAGCCAATAAATCCAATATCAGGGTTGGCACCAGCTTGAACCGCCAGATGTTCCCCGCCCCCAAAACCAACCTCTAACCAGAAGTCTTTTACAGACCTTGAAAAAGCGCCCATAAGATTTAGCGAACCATCTTTAGGAATTTCTAATCTAAGATCTGGTAGCCTATTATCAATCAGCGCTTGTTGATTCGGTCGCAATTTATAACCTCGTCGGCGACCATACCAATTTAGTTTTTCATGATCTTTTCCGAATATCACTACACGCCAAAAGCTGACTTTAATTCATCAATTAAATCAGTCTTCTCCCAAGAAAAACCCCCATCATCATCTACTATACGACCAAAATGGCCATACGCTGACGTACGAGCATAAATTGGTCGGCTAAGGTTAAGGTGTTCGCGTATTCCGCGAGGTGAAAGATCAACTAAGTCTTGTACAGTTTCCGACAAGCTCTCCTCGTCGACTTTTCCTGTTCCATGGGTATCAATATAGACTGACAGCGGCTTTGAAACGCCAATTGCGTAGGATAATTGTATAGTACATCGGCTTGCAAGCCCTGAAGCAACTATGTTTTTAGCCACATAACGGGCTGCATACGCAGCTGAACGATCAACCTTAGTTGGGTCCTTGCCAGAAAATGCACCGCCGCCATGGGGCGCGGAACCACCATATGTATCGACTATAATTTTACGTCCTGTCAAACCACAATCACCATCTGGGCCTCCAACAACAAATCTACCCGTGGGGTTAACATAAAAATTTTTCTCCTCACACATCCAACCATCAGGAAGCACACTAGAAACGTGCGGACGAACAATTTCACGTACAGCATCCTGATCTAAATCCTCTGAATGTTGTGTAGAAACAACGATTGAAGTGGCTTTAACCGGCATGCCATCAGCGTATAAAAGAGTAACCTGACTTTTAGAATCAGGCCCGATGCCCTGTATTAAACCTGAATGTCGGGCATCAGCGAGAGAGCGCAAGATCGCATGGGAATAATGAATTGCAGCAGGCATTAAAACATCTGTTTCTTGACAAGCATATCCGAACATCAAACCCTGATCTCCTGCACCTTCGTCTTTATTTCCAGAAGCATCAACGCCTTGAGCTATATCGGTAGACTGAGAATGAACATGTATTTCAACATTTGCTTTTTGCCAATGAAACCCTTCTTGCTCATAACCTATATCCTTAATTGCCATACGTGCTGTATTTTCAAGAATATCCGTTGTAATAGAATCTGGGCCACGAACCTCTCCTGCTAGAACCACTCGATTTGTTGTGCACAAAGTCTCGACCGCAACTCTTGATAGGGGATCAGCACTGAGAAATTCATCAACAACTGCATCGGATATGCGATCACTTATTTTATCAGGATGTCCTTCAGAAACTGATTCACTGGTGAACAGAAAGTTTTGTAAGCTCATTTAAATATCCCTCTCAACTCGTTTTAAGTAAAATTGAACCGAGGGCCATAACTAATCAAATTTGTAATAAGCCCACTTAGTGCCATTTTTTTCGTGGTGGTCAAGTAGTTTAAATCCTTCCACGTATCACCAAATTTAGGTGAACTTATTTAGACTTTTCGCAAGGTTTCAACAAAGCGTCAAGGATTTTTAAGAAAATAGAGTTGGAAAAAAATTAACTACCCACTATTGATAGGCGTTTTTTGTCGTAAAACTAATCCCCCCCAGAAAGTAAGCAAGAGAAGAAATACTGTAATGCCATTACCAAATCGTGAGTATAATGTTTGGCCACCTAAGGCAGCTGGCAATTTGCTATCTAGAATGCCTTCTTGTCCAAGGCCAAGTTTAGCTATAATGCGACCATAACCATCAACTACTCCTGATATACCAGTATTGGCAACTCTTACCAAAGGTAACCCCTCTTCTACACTACGCAATCGAGCGGCAGCAAAATGTTGATATGGGCCAGATGTTCTTCCAAACCAGCCATCATTTGTAATATTTAAAATCCAAGAAGGTCTTTCATTGGCTACTACCCGACTAGAAAAAATCACCTCGTAACAAATTACAATAGAGACTGGGGGCAAGCCGGTAAGTTTTAAGGTCTGCAATCCCGGGCCAGAAGAAAAATCATGCCGTCCAGAAGTTAACTTTTTAACAGAAAGAAAATCACGAAATGGAACATATTCGCCAAAAGGAACCAGATGAAATTTATCATAATGTGCAACTATTTTCCCCTGAGGGGTAATAGCAAGCAAGCTATTCCATAAACGCTGACTTAAACCTTCTTTGGAATTAGATCGCGGGGCACCAGCTAAAAGCAGTCCACCTGGTGGGACTGCCATCCCTAAAGTTTTTGCAAGACCTGGCGTTTTCTCAACAATAAATGGAACTGCTGTTTCCGCCCAAATGACATGTGTTGGCGCCTGACCAGTTTTCGCAATTTCCCTACTCATTGTTAATTGTTTAATAACGTGGCTTCGACGTAATTCCGGCTTCCATTTCAAGGCTTGAGAAATATTAGGCTGTACAAGCCTCAAATTAACGTTGGGAACAATTTCTTCGTTCGCTTGCGATAACCTTCCAACTCCTGCTAACCAAATCAAGAAAATAACAAAATAAGATATCACAACAGATGGCCAACGTTCTACTGATTCTAAAAGAAATAATGGCACCAACGCCACAATAACGGCGAGTAGAGATAACCCATAAACACCAGTAACAGAGGCTAATTGAATCATAGGGACCGATAAAACCCAAACGGAACCCATAGAATTCCATGGAAAGCCAGTTAACACCCATTCACGACTCCATTCAAACGCCACCCATAAAGCAGAAAAAACAAGGATACGGCCTAGAGTGATCAGCTTATATTTGTTGAAAATCCATTTGCTAGTTAATGTCGCCATAGCTGGAAATAGAGCCATAAAACCCGCTATACCAGGAACAACAACTGGAGCTAATAATCCGTATTTTTCCGCATCAACAAAAAAAGAAAGACCTATCCAATATAAACCTGCGATAGAATAACCAAAGCCGAACCACCAACCATCTGCAAATACTTTAATTGGGGTATAAAATAAGTCATTGTCTTCAATAACCGACAATAATCCGCAGAAAGCTGGGACTAGCAAAGGTAATAAATACAATGGTGGTAAAGCTAGCGCCGCCATTATACCAAGTGCGCTTAATACGGTCCAACGTCGCCAACCTGCTAAATTTCTCAAACAGATTTTAATAGAATTTAGGGAAAATATTAACTTAGTCATTCCCCTTTTAATTCTTTGCTAGTTAATCTTGGAGAGCCAAGAATACGAAGACTTTTTATGCGACGCGGATCTGCATCAATGACTTCAAATTCAATGCCTGATGTATGTCGGATCAACTCACCACGAATAGGCACTCGACCTGCAAGTGAAAATACTAGGCCACCTAAAGTATCGATATCCTCACCATCTGTTATTGTTAAATTTGCCCCAAGCTCTGTTTCCAAAAGATCAATAGGAAAACGTGCATCAGCGTCAAAGCTACCATCCGCATTACATATAAGTCGTGGATCATTATCCTGATGGTGTTCGTCTTCTATCTCACCAACTATTTCCTCTACCAAATCTTCAATTGTTACAAGACCATCAACGCCACCAAATTCGTCAACTACAAGCGCCATGTGCGATCTCTTAGCCCTCATCTCTAGCAAAAGTTCAAGAACTTGCATTGAAGGTGATACAAACAAAATTTTTCTCTGAATGTTTTTTAACGAAAAACTATCCTCACGCCCACTCCAAGCTAAAACATCTTTAATATGCACCATACCAACAGCATCATCTAAATTTTCCCCATATACGGGAAGTCGAGAGTGATTATCCTTTGTTAGAACGTCAGTTACTTCTATTAGAGTCGCATCAACGCTAATTCCAGTGATATCAGCCCTAGGAACCATAACATCACGAATAGTACGACTTCTAAGTTCCAAAATATTTGCTAGTAACGTGCGTTCATCATCATCAATAGGGGTTTCAGCTTCTTCACGCTCTTCTATTAATTCTTCCAGAACATCACGAGCATTCGTATCACCTTTGGACGCCCCTAAAAGACCGCGCACCCAGCTAAGCAAACTGGAGCCCTCCCCCTTTACGGAAGGTTGATTAGGTGTTTTTTCATCTATCATGGACCGGAACTACCCTTGAAACCCCTAGATTGATAGGGGTTAGCAATATTAAGTTTTTGCAAAATATCAATTTCTATTGTTTCCATAATATCTGCATCAGAGGAGCCTTCGTGATCAAAACCTAACAGATGTAACATACCATGAACGACCAAATGGCATAAATGATCTCTTAAGCTCTTACCTTCAACGATAGCCTCGTTAACAACGGTCTCATAAGCAATAATTATATCACCCAACAAAATTGGAAAGTTTCTATGAGGTGTTTTCTTATTTCCCGTTGGGAACGAAAGCACGTTAGTTGGCTCATTGCGGTTTAGATATTCATGATTAAGGCTTTTAATCAGATTGTTATCAGCAAGCATTATACTCACTTCTATCATATTTTGATCCATTCCAGCCCTAGTCATCAAACAAGCAGCTTTACAGGCATTTTTCGTCAATTTTACCACATCCGGCAATGCGTCTTCCCAATAAGAACAACCAATTAAGACATCAATTTGCAAATTTCTATATGTAAGTTCAGGCAGTATCTCCTTATTCTTCATAATTCATCCACATAATATAGAGCTTGTCCTTATATTTTCTGACTGCCGTATTACACCTTAGGTTTCTGAAGATAACCTTTTTCATCATAAGCACTCACTATCCTGCTTACCAAAGGGTGGCGTACTACATCAGCATTTGTAAATCTAATAAAAGAAATTCCTTCCACACCATTTAAGGTTTCCATTGCATCAAGTAGACCAGATCCAACCCCATTAGGTAGATCCACTTGAGACAAGTCTCCAGTAACAACCATTGTTGAATTCTCACCCAATCTTGTCAAAAACATCTTCATTTGAACAGCCGTTGTGTTTTGAGCTTCGTCTAAAATAACGCAAGCGTTAGTTAAAGTACGCCCTCGCATAAAAGCTAATGGTGCCACTTCAATATCCCCTCTTTCCATACGCTTGACCAATTTACTAGCTGGCATCGTATCGTGCAGAGCATCAAAAAGAGGTCTAAGATAAGGATCAACTTTGTCACGCATATCACCTGGAAGAAAGCCCAATTGTTCGCCTGCCTCAACTGCCGGACGCGATAAAATAATACGGTCAACTTTACCTTTGATTAAACTCTCTGACGCTTTGGCTACAGCTAAATATGTCTTACCTGTACCTGCCGGACCTTCACCAAAAACAAGGTTTGAACCATCTATCATTCTTAAATAATCTGCTTGCGTCGGTGTACGTGGTGATATTTGGCATTTTTGCGTTTTTATAGTAATGCCTAAATCACCTATATCACCATTCGGTGCCTTAGCCATTCGTAAAATTGATTCTACTACTTCTAGCCCTACTTCTTTCCCCTCCTTCAAACGACTGTACAACCCCACAAAAACTTGTTTCGTCTTCTCGACCGCATCTGCAGTACCCACAATTACAATTTCATTACCGCGCACATCAATAGACACATCCATTTCCTGTTCGATTCGAGCTAAGTTACAGTGATGAAATCCAAATAATTGCTGGACTAAAGAGTTATCTTCAAAAATCATTTTAGCATTCATAACAGGCCCTCCTTGCCAATTACACCTGCCAAACTATTTGCGTGACCACTGGTAATTTTAAGCTCAACTATTGACCCCACATTTAGACCCATTCCATTGACATGGACCGCTTGCATATAAGGGCTTCGTCCAACCAACTGTCCTGAGATGCGTCCAGGACGGTCTAATAACACTTCTAGTGTTCTGCCAATACAGGATTGGTTAAATTCAAGTTGCTGTTTATTGAGAATCTCTTGTAGCAAACCTAGGCGCTCTGTTTTAAGAGATTCAGGAACTTGATGATTTAACAATGCTGCGGGAGTACCTGGACGGGAGCTATATTTAAAAGAATATGCTTGAGCGAATCCTATTTCTTTAATCATATTAATAGTTGCTTTAAAATCAGCATCCGTTTCACCGGGAAACCCAACAATAAAGTCAGAAGACAAAACTAAATCTGGCCTAGCCTCCCGCAAACGATCAACCAACCTGCGGTACTCATTTGCGCTATGTCTTCGGTTCATAGCCTTTAAAATTGAGTCCGAGCCTGATTGTATAGGTAAATGTATATATGGCATCAGCGCCGGCACATCTCTATGTGCTTCGATTAACTCTTCATCAACATCTGCAGGATAAGAAGTTGTATAACGAATTCGTTCAACTCCTTTAATTGAAGCTATCTCAGTGATTAATCGCCCCAATCCCCATACATTTTTTGAATGCCCTTTTTCGTAAACTTCCCCATGATAATTATTCACATTTTGGCCTAGCAAAACAATCTCTCGAACCCCTTGGGATGTTAAATTTGAAGCTTCAGCTAGAACATCAGCCACAGGCCTTGAATATTCGGCTCCACGTGTATAGGGAACAACACAGAAGGTACAGAACTTATCACACCCTTCTTGCACTGTTAAAAAAGCCATACTCTTGGCGGCAAATTCATAGGAGCCCACTGTCTCTTTCCTAACTTCGGGCAAGTAATCGAATTTAGGCTCAACTGGAAAGTCCGTATTTAAAACTTTACGATTTTTTGAATTTTTATTTCCAAAACGACTAACGCGAGCGACCATTTCTGGAAGCCGGTGGTAGGATTGTGGGCCAAAAACAATGTCTACATACGGCGCACGATTCAGAATTTCTTCACCCTCAGCCTGCGCAACACAACCAGCAACTGCTAGTATCATTTCATTGCCTTCATCTTCTCGCGCACGTTTTAATAAGGCGAGACGGCCAAGTTCAGAGTAAACCTTTTCTGCAGCTTTTTCTCTAATGTGACAGGTGTTGAGTATTACCATATCTGCACTGTCAGGAGTTTCTACAAGCCCAAAGCCCTGAAGTGATAAAATGTCGGCCATTCGATCCGAATCATAAACATTCATCTGACAGCCATAAGTTTTTATATGTAATTTTTTTACCAAGGCGGCACGGAGTTTCTGGACAATTTTTATTCTTTATCAGAGTTAAATGGAACTCCAAAAAGCTCCAAACGATGACCAACCAATTTCAAACCATTCTTTTCTGCAACTTTAATCTGTAGTTCTTCAATCTCTTCGCTCTGAAACTCAATTATATCCCCAGTCTTGAGGTTTATTAAATGATCATGATGCTCATCTGAAACCTCTTCATAACGAGAGCGACCATCACCGAAATCATGGCGATTTATAATATTAGCATCCTCAAATAATCTGACTGTACGATATACTGTTGCAATAGAAATACGGGGGTCAATTACGTGCGCGCGCCGATGGACTTCTTCAACATCAGGATGGTCATTAGCTTCTGACAAAACTTGAGAAATGACACGACGCTGGTCGGTCATTTTCAAACCTTTTTCAATACATAAACTTTCTATTTTACTTTCTAACGTATTGTCTGACATTTAATTCCCTAAAATTTAACAATAAAAGTAATATAGTAACTATTGCTTTCTTTTTCTAGAGCTAGTTCCAAGTCCAGTCTTTTTTGCCAAATTACTTCTTTGTTTAGCATAATTCGGTGCAACCATTGGGTAATCAGGCAGTAGCCCCCAACGTTTACGATATTCATCAGGAGTTAGATCATATGCTGTTTTTAAATGTCGTTTAAGCATTTTAAGTTTTTTACCATCTTCTAGACATATAATATAATCAGGAAAAATAGATTTTTTAACAGGTACTGCAGGACGAGGGCTTTCCGAAATCAGCTCATATGTGCCTACATCCGCTAGAGATTTATATACATCTTGAATAAGCTGAGACAATTCTCCGTGATCAACTGTATTGTTACCTGTGTGAGCAGATACTATTTCAGTGGTTAAGTCCAACAATTCACTTATATTAGGCTTATCATTCATCAGCTAATGTCCTGACTTAATTTTTGCCATCATGCATACTTTTTTAAAGTACTCTAAATACATTTCCTATTAAAATTAAACCACAAACCATATATAATGATAAAGAAATTATAAATTTAAAATTATTTGGAAAATCCTAATTTTTCAAATTTGAACACAAAACAACCATGTATTATGAAAAATTTGGTCAAACCTTTGAGTAATTATTCTATAGATTTTTTTCTGGATATAACCGAAGAAATTTGTCCAATGACCTTTGTCAAAACAAAGCTACTAATAGAAAGCATGCAAGCAGGTCAAATTGCTGAAGTGCGATTAAAGGGGAGGGAGCCACTAGAAAATGTACCCCGATCCATCAAAGATCACGGCCATGATATAATTAGCCTAAAGGCAGAGCAGAAAATTCAATCCGCAGTTTGCATCCATCGACTAATCCTACGAAAAAATTAACTAGGGTCTTAAGCTTCCACTATTTTTTGGCAAAGTTGCATCAGGCGGCCTTATATACAAAGGCTGCAAAGAACCTAATGCCATACCTGCAACAAATTTATTAATTGCTATTGCAGCCATGCCTCTAGCATCAGTATGAAAAGCAACATTTCCATTAATTACTTCCACACCAGATTCTATTAAAAAATCCATTGCTCGGCCAGTTGCATCACCAGTAATGACAACCCTATTTTTTAAGCTTTTTGCTCTAGACAATCTACTTTTTACAAAATCAGCTAAGTTTTGAGGTAATATAGCTTTTGGTCTACCCAAAGGCTGCCATCCTGGCTTATCTGTTTCTATAATAAAAGTCTGTGCATAAATATCATTACGCTTAGTATCAATTAGAGCCAAATTACATGCGTCATCATACTCAGTAAAAGAGATACCATTAGCAATCAATTCCAAAGTGGAAACACCCACGCATACCAAATCACTTGCAATAGATATCCCTTGTGCTGCAGCTAGACCAACTCGAAGCCCAGTAAATCCTCCTGGCCCATTAGTAACAGCCAAAAGGTCTAAATCGGAAAACTTAAATCCTGATTCTGCTAATACATCACCAATCATCCCCATTAAATGTTCTGCATGACCACGCACCATTGCTTGATGTCTATAAGCAATAATTTTATTTTTTTGCCAAACAGCTGCTGAACAGGATGAATTCGCAGTATCAAAGGCTAAAACTTTCATTATTTACAAAACTTTACAAGCATCATCAAATCCAAGCCGAGGAGATCGATCAAACATATTTTTTCCACTACCATAACCAATGTTGCAAAGAAAATTAGACTTAATATTAGTACCGGCAAAAAAAGTGGCGTCAACAGCATCACTGTCGTAGCCTGAAATTGGCCCACAATCCAGACCAAGAGCTCGTGCAGCCAAAATAAAATACGCTCCTTGCAAGCTTGAATTGCGAAAAGCTGTAGAATCGATCAATGAGTCATTACCAACAAACCAAGAACGTGCATTTGTATGCGGAAATAATTCTCCTAATCGTTCATAAAAATTTTGATCCGATCCAATGATTGCTGTCACTGGAGCTGACATGGTTTTTTGAATATTATCATTATGTAGGCAGGGCTTTAAGCGCATCCTTTCCTTCTCAGAGACTACAAATATAATGCGTATGGGGCTACAGTTAGCGCTCGTTGGTCCCATTTTTGTGAGATCCCAAACCTCCTGAAGCAAACTAAGTTTAACGGGTTTTTGAAGCCAAGCATTATGAGAACGAGCTTTATTAAAAAGTTGATCAAGAGCCTTCCTGTTAATGGCAGCTGTCACAGACACCTCCTAATTAAAGTTTTATAGAAAATACATCATCACCATTACACTAGTTCTTAACTATTTAAGCTAATAATGCACTAATAATAATTTTATTGTGGTTTAGAAAATGTTTTTACAACGCATAACTGTTTTAGTTTGTTACAGCTTAATTGCAGCATCTACAATAAAGCCTAGCAACTTATGGGCGAACGAGACAACTATAGACTCAAATGCAGTCGTTTTCGCATACCATCGTATAGGCGAAAAAGGTTATCCAACTACCAACGTTACCATAGAACAGTTCAAAGCTCATCTTGAAGAATTGCAAACCGGTAATTACTCAATACTACCTTTACCCCAAATAATTAACTCAATTAAAACTGGCAAACGCCTACCTTATAGAACTATAGGAATCACTTTCGACGATGCATATAAATCTGTTTACACACGTGCCTGGCCTATACTTAGGGCTAAAGGGTTTCCATTTACAATCTTTGTTTCCACAGATGCAATAGACAATAAATTTAATAAATTCATGTCTTGGAACCAAATTCAGGAATTGACAAATGCTGGCATTACATTGGGATCACATACAGGATCACATCTCCACATGCCAATAGAAACCCTAAAAACAAACATGGAAGAAATTCGAAGGTCACATGAACGCTTTATGGAAATTTTAAACAAAAAACCAAAGATTTTTGCTTACCCTTACGGTGAAACGAGTCTAAAAATCAAGTCCATGATAAAAAAAATTGGGTTTATCGCTGCTTTCGGGCAACATTCCGGCGCCTTTGATAAATCAAGCGATTTTTACAACTTGCCACGTTTTTCAATGAATGAAAAATATGCTGGAATAAAACGATTTAAATTGGCTGCAAATACTCTGGCAATGCAAGTTACCGATGTAACACCAATGGACCCATTTTTAAAAACCGATGCATCCCCAGCTATAGGTTTTACCCTAAAATCAAAATTTAAAAATTTTAAACAACTGTCGTGCTTTTTGTCACATAATGGCAAAGCACGAATTGAAATTCTGGGCAATAAACGAATTGAAATTCGTTTTAGTAAGCCCTTTCCATTAGGCCGCACACGGTTAAATTGTACTCATCCAGGCATTGGTGGGCGTTGGCATTGGTTTGGGAGACAATTTTACCGCCCAAATTGAATTGAAAATAAAAATTTAAGTATATGGTATTGAATTCACCTTATTACCTTGCAACTGAGCACCATCAAAATTCTGCAAGTTGTTCCCAATAATTAAGTTACGGATATCGACTATATATTTATCGCCTAGCTGAGAATATTTTTTTAAACTATTAACCAACAACATTCCTCTAATTGGCTTCCCTTTAAGACGAAGGCGGTTACGAATTTTACGTAACCTCTCGTATGCCCTATGTGTATTTAAATTATAAGTATATGCTCTCACTGATCCAATAAGGCTTTCAAAAGAGCGGACACGATGCTTCCTGTCATGCTCTCGCTTTGATGGCAATAAACTATTTGTTTTTGAAAAAGTCCATTGTCCAAAAATTGCATTACCCTCCCGCACAAATCTCGAAGTACCCCAGCCACTTTCAATTGCAGCCTGGGCTAAAGCAATAGATGGGGGAATAATATCTACTTGCTTGAGAAGACGAGTAACAGAAACGTTCTTTTGACCATAACGTTTCGCTACACCCGCCAACCATAATCGGTCTCCGCGATCTAAAGTTTTACCCAAATTAATATTTTGTTGGATAAACAACAATCGCCGACGATCTTGCAAAATTTCTTCATTAATTTTTAAAACCAATGGCAACACACTTTTAAAAAAAAGAGCTTTACGAACAGAAATTCGACTAATTGTATTAAGGTCTCCAGGTAGTCTGGTCAGGAAAAAACGAGGTACTGTAATTTCACCAGAACGAATTTGTTTAAGGTCATAGCCAATCTCTTTAAAAGCTTTTGAAAGCCCGCCTGAAGTCCTAGAAAGCGATTGTCGGTGTTTTTTATCAATCGCACTGATAGAAAAAACACCCGTAAGAGTATCAATTCTATCTTCTTCTTGTGCCACTCTTATATGAGAGAATTTATTAGCTTCAGAAAAGGAAAAAACTAATTTTCCTTTCCAAGCCTTATTCTTAAACAAATTAATGTCCATTAGTGGGCTTGAAAACACAGGTGGAACCGGTATCAGAATAGAGCCTGTCTCCAAAACACTTGGCATAACATTAGGAAATAAAGCTCTATAATTAAAAGGCTTTAATCCAGAAATGTATATTAGCCCTATAACAAGTAAAGCTAGTAAAAATAGTGCTTTTAATTCAAACCGACTAGACATAAAAAAATTTTAAGAAGGAATATCGCCCTATCCTTCAGCCTCTTAAAACAATACACAAACCAAAACTTTTATTTTTTTAGTAAACCGCTACCCCCCCCTAGGATGGGACATCACGGAGCCTTTTGGCCGGCAGTGTCAAAACCTTGTTACCACAAATTTAAAAAAATACGTAGCTAAAAAAATCGTTTTATCTATTTTTACTCGATTAAAAAAAACATAAAAACGCTACGTTTTAGTAGTTCACTGAGAATTTAATTGATAGCACGGACTTCAGTCACCTCAGGAACGAAATGGCGCAACATATTCTCAATACCACTTTTCAAAGTAGCTGTTGCAGATGGGCAACCCGAGCAAGCACCCTGCATATGGACAAAAACCACACCATTTTCAAAGCCTTTATAAACGATATCTCCACCATCCTGAGCTACTGCTGGTCTTACTTTGGTTTCAATTAACTCTTTGATTTTTTGTGCTGTACCGTCTAGCGACCCTGCTTCAGCCTTAGAATCTTCCTCTTCTTCAATAGTCTCTTGACCAGATTGGAAATGCTCCATAATAGCACCCAAAACTTGGGGCTTCATATATTCCCAATCTTTGTCATCTGATTTTGTCACGGTAATGAAATCAGATGACAAATAAACACCACCAACACCTTCAATACTAAAAAGCCTTGTTGCCAAGGGAGATTTTTTAGCATCATCATCTGTAGTGTAATTTGCAGTTCCAAATTTCATAACTGGAACGCCAGGAAGAAACTTTAGGGTTGCAGGATTTGGCGTGTTTTCTGTTTGAATAAACATATCAGTCCCTCTTGCCAAATTATAACATTACTATAATTCAAAATGGGCTAAGAACGTTCGTTAATCAAGTCTTGTTGACTATTTATTCAAATTTCCTAAAATTAGACGCGCTTATCAAAATCATGACTCAGAACAAAAAAATCCAACTATTTCATGAACTTCTTTCAGAATCGGCTCAGAAATAGCACGCGCACGCTCCGCACCATCAGAAATTATTTCATCTAAATTTTTTGGATCGTTTAACAAATCAAAAAATTTTTTCTGAAAAGGTTCAAGCTCTGAAATTACTAGATCAGCTAATTTTTCCTTAAACACTGAAAATTCTTTACCATCAAATTGCCCACAAACTTCTTTAATTTCTAAATCAGCCAATGCTGCATAAATGCCAATAAGATTAACCGCTTCTGGACGATCTATAAATTCCTCTGGCGTGGCAGGAAAACTACCAGAATCGGTTTTTGCCTTACGAATTTTTTTTGAAATAGTTTCAGCACTATCTATCAGATCTATACGTGATAACGACGATGGATCAGACTTGCTCATTTTAGATGTCCCGTCACGCAAAGACATTACTCTAGTTGCGGCACCTAAAATCAAAGGTTCTACAACGGGGAAAAAATCCACACAAAAATCATTATTGAATTTTTGTGCGATATCCCTAGCCAGCTCCAAATGTTGTTTTTGGTCTTCACCAACCGGCACATGTGTGCCTTTATATAGAAGTATATCTGCTGCCATTAAATTAGGATAAGCATATAATCCAACAGATGCTTTTTCCTTATTTTTCCCGGCCTTTTCCTTAAATTGAGTCATTCTATTTAACCAACCAAGGCGCGCTACACAGTTGAATATCCAAGCCAATTCAGCATGACCGGACACCTGGCTTTGATTGAAGATAATGTGTTTTTTTACATCAATACCTGCAGCGACTAGAGCGGCGGCCACATTTCGGGTGTTTGTACGAAGCTCAATCGGTGTTTGCCAAACGGTAAGAGCATGTAAATCAACAACACAAAACACGCAATCATAACTATCTTGCAAGCGCACCCAGTTACGTATTGCGCCCAGATAATTGCCCAAGTGAAGGTTACCTGTAGGCTGCACACCTGAAAAAATTCGCTGCATGAAGATTATCTCCTTAAAGGTCTTTTTTAATTTTTTCCGCCCCCCTTATAAAGGCTTTTTATTTCTTCAACACTTGACACCTTGAAAGCTAACACCAACAACCCATAAATGACCATTCCGCCTAGAACTAAAATTGCTAAAGCAAAAACACCACCTAACATCGAACCAATAAAGTTCTGCGCTAACCAACTATCGGCAAAATACAACGCCACCCCCATGATTAGTGAAGCTAGGATTATGCCTGGAAACCGAGCAAGCAATCGGTCATCGACTATTAAGTGCCCACGACGAAATAGTACCCAAGCTAGAAATACCGCATTAACCCAACTAGATACTACCGTCGCAGCAGCAATACCTACATGCTTATAAGGCCCCATTAGGATTAAATTTAGTATTAGATTAATAAACAAACAAAAAATCGCAATCTTAACTGGTGTTAACGTATCCTCCCTCCCAAAAAAGCCTGGTGCTAAGGCCTTAACCATAACATAAGCTGGCAACCCAAGAGCATACATACCTAAAGCTGCAGCTGTGGCCTTCGTTTCCAATGATCCAAAGGCACCACGTTCAAACAAAACACGAATTATAGGATCTGCGATGACCGCTAACGCAATAGCCGCAGGAACTGCTATCAGCAATGAGATCTCTAATGCTCTGTTTTGACTATACAAAGCACCAAGATTATCGCCTCCCCGAACTTGACGTGACAACATCGGCAATAACACAGTACCAACAGCAACACCTAACACACCCAGAGGAAGTTGATTTACGCGGTCTGCATAAAACAAATAAGAAATCGAACCTGTTGATAGCAAGGATGCAATTGCCGTATCAATTACTAAATTTACTTGATAGATGCCTGCGCCAACAGCAACGGGCGCCATACGTTTCAATAAGCTTCGGACGCAAGGAGTTAAATGAGGACGTGGCACCTTTAACCAAATCCTTTGTCGCCCACAGGCTCCATACAACCAAATTAGTTGCAGTACACCAGCACCACTAACACCCCATGCGAGAGCATGACTAGCGCTCAACATATAAGGTGCTAGAAACAAAATTGCTCCGATCAAGCTAAGATTCAATAATATTGGCGTTGCAGCAGCAGCGGCAAACTTACCTAATGAATTCAGCACACCTGCCATTAATGAAACCACAGACACAAATAGAAGATATGGAAATGTAATTCGGGTAAGTTCAACAGCTAAATTGAATTTACTTGGGTCAACAATAAACCCAGGCGCAAAGATTAGCATAACTATTGGCATAGAAATTTGTAAAACAACTACAAAAAGGAGTAATATGCAGATTAAAACACTTAAAGCTTGCTCTGCAAATTCCTTAGCAGCTGACAATCCCTCATCCTCTAGGCGCCCAGCAAACATTGGCACGAAAGCCATTGAAAAAGCGCCTTCTGCAAAAAGTCGGCGAAAAAGATTCGGCATTTTAAAAGCAACAAAGAAAGCATCTGCACCAATTCCAGCCCCAAGCACAGCAGCAATGAGTATATCCCGAATAAATCCCAATACTCGGCTGGCCAAGGTAACCACACCTACTGTTACAATAGATTGCAGAAGTCTCAATTTATGGAGATCCCCATGACTCAAAATTTTTCAAACAATTCGAACAAAAAATTCTTCTAACGCCGATTTTTTAAGATCTGTTTAACAACAAAAAAAACTTTTTGGAACTTATTATGTGCTAAGAAAGCAACGCTTTGTCCTCCAAATGGTTGGAGCATTTTTTATAACACCATAGTTACCTTCGGATCTCTATCATCTGTATTTTAAGCTGCTTTTATCCCAACATCACTAGAAACGGTTTTTAGCAACCCATTGTGAAGAAAGTCCAATTTTTCTTCATTATCTAATTTCAAACCAAAAATATCACGAACATAAAACACGTCTACTACGCGCGCGCCATAAGTGGAAATATGAGCGCTGGAAATTTGCAGACTAGATTCAGTCAAAAAAGCAGTTAAATCATGAAGTAGTCCTAATCGATCACGTCCGTTAATTTCAATCACGGTTTGCCGAGTTGAAGCTTTATTATCTATAAGAACACGAGTTGGAATAGAAAAATTCTTTATATGCGATTGGTTGGAAAATTTTTGTGCTTCTGTAAGTTCACGAGCAGATTGCAACCGGCCTGACAAAGATTTTTGAATACATTTTTTAAGTCGAACCAAGCGATCTGCCGAAGAAAAAGCATTGCCGAATGAATCTTGAATACGAAACACATCAAACGCCATTCCATTGCTCATTGTCATCACCTTAGCATTAACAACTGAAGCTCCGGCAAGTGCCATAGCTCCTGCAATTGCTGCAAAAAGACCCGGATGATCAGGGGCGTATATGATGATTTCAGTTGCGTCTATCTCTTCCTCCACTCTGGAAGAAATGGTCAATTTGTGACCGCTCTTCTCAGCTTCTTTAATCAAATTTGCATGATGCACTAAGGTATCAATATCAAATGACA
This sequence comes from Pseudomonadota bacterium, assembly GCA_036337015.1. Taxonomy (GTDB): domain Bacteria; phylum Pseudomonadota; class Alphaproteobacteria; order Rhodospirillales; family Casp-alpha2; genus Casp-alpha2. The sequence goes on from JAYZEZ010000007.1 coordinate 494,278, forward strand.
ACCAATAGTCATTATGGCCAAGAGAAAAAAATTGTTCCCGATCTCCTACAGCCCATTTTTCAAGATAATGGCTAAGTTCTTCCTTGACTTGTTCAACTCTATCAACTTGTCGTCCCGACTGAACAGCGCCAACTAGATTTTCCTGTACTCGATAATATAATTCTCTTAGAAGACCCGCCTTCCAAGCATTCCAAATATTAGGACCAACCGCTCTAATATCAACGGTAGTTAGAATCAATAAAAGACGCAATCGTTCTGGAGATTGAATAATTGCAGCTAAGTCGCTGGACGTCTTAGGATCGTAAATGTCTCGTTTGAAAGCAATTGAGCTCAACAACAAATGATGACGAACTAGCCAAGAAACAGTTTCCGTTTCCCAGTCACTCAAGCCTAAGCGAGGACCTAAACGATTAGCAATCTCAGCCCCGAGAACAGAATGATCGCCGCTCCGACCTTTAGCAGTATCATGCAAAAAAACAGAAAGGTATAACACCCGTAAAGACTGCACCTCACCTATAATTAAACAAGCTGTGGGATGTTCAGATTTAAGCCGTCCATCTTCTATTTTTTTTAGTATTCCAATTGCACGAATTGTATGCTCATCTACAGTATATGCGTGATACATATCATATTGCATTTGAGCAACAATCTTACCAAAATCCGGCATGAACCTACCCAAAACACCTGCCTCATTAAGTCTGGTCAGTGTAATTTCAGGCTTTTCACCAAGCAACATTTCTAAAAACAATTTGTTAGCTTGCGGATCACAAAGGAAATCTGAATCAATACATTTTAAATTTTCTGTCACCCATCGAAGCGTATTAGGGTGTATATCAACATTATACCTTTGGGCAACTCTAAACAATTCTAGCAACTTTATTGGTTCTTTTTTGAAAACTTCGTTATTGGGCACCGTCAATCTTTTGCCTTCAACAATAAATCCCTCAATCTGACGTTTTTTTAAAAAAAATTTAGGAAGAAACGACCATTGCTCCTTTTTTTTCTGCTGATCCTCAAAAACAGCGCAAAGGATTCGCGTCAAATCTCCAATATCCTTAGTTATAAGAAAATAGTGCTTCATAAACCTCTCGACGCCTTGAGCACCCGATCTGTCTGCATAATTAAGGCAACGGCTAATTTCGCTTTGCACGTTAAATGTCAGGCGTTCCTCTGCGCGGTTACTATTATAATGCAGATGACAGCGCACACCCCAAAAAAAATTTTCAGCTCGAGTAAATAGGCGTACGTCTTTATCTGTCAACACGCCAAGCTCAAGTAGATCTCTCAGGTCATCAACACAATAAAGGTATTTAGCTATCCAAAACAATGTTTGGAGATCACGCAAACCACCCTTACCCTCCTTTATATTGGGTTCTAATACATAGCGCGTATCACCCATATATTTATGGCGCGCATCTCGTTCTGCCAACTTTGCTTCAACAAATTCAAGGGCTGTTGATCTGTCAAATGCCTCTTGAAATCTCTTCTTAAAATTCTCAAAAACCCGCTGATCTCCCCATAACCATCGGGAATCCAGCAGGCTTGTACGAATGGTCAAATCATCACGGGAAAGACGAACTGCTTCGTCAATAGTCCTAGTCGCATGCCCGACTACAAGCCCTAAATCCCAGAGGGTATAAAGTATGTACTCTACTAATTGTTCACTTTGGGTTGTAAGTTTGTTTGGCAACAAGAACATAAGGTCAATATCTGAAAAAGGAGCCAACTCTCTTCGTCCATATCCGCCTGTAGCAACTATAGAAATAACCTCACCTTTGGCTAGGTGGGATTGAGGGCAAACACTGGTGATAGCAAAATCGTATATTGTACGAATTAATTGATCAACTAGATGGCTGTTAGCTTTCACTATTTCACGGCTAGATACTTTCTCGTTTTCAAATCGACGTCTTATTTCGCTCCAGCCTATTGAATAAGCAGTCTTAAATACGTCTAACACCTGATTTTGTATTTTTTCCGTATAACCAGAACAGCTAGTAAGTTCATCAAGCTTGGATAGTAGAGACTTGCGATCTATAATTTCGCGTGGTTTTGCTATAACAACCATAAATTCTAATTAATCATTAGATGTGACATTTTAAATTCGGAGAAATGGTTACAATTTAAATTAAAAAATTTTAATCTTAAATTTTTAATTATGCTTAAAGTTTCTACTTGAGCTAAGCGAAAAAATCACTCACAAATTATTTTAAAAAGAGCAAGCGACCATTGCCTGAAAATCAACAATCCGATTCAAGTTTTGCTTTTAGTTTATAAATCACTTCCAACGCCTCCCTTGGTGTTAATTCATCTACTTCTATTGAAGCAAGAGCTGACTCCACAGCAGAAGGGGTGAATTTATCATTATCAGATTCTTTTTGTATAGCACTAAAAAGCGGTAAATCATTTGCAAGATTCGCCATTGATGATGACTGTTCCCCTTTTTCAAGGATTTCCAGAACCTTCGTCGCCCGCTTAATTACACTTTTTGGTAAACCCGCCAAAGAACCAACATGAATCCCATAAGATCTATCTGCCGCTCCAGGACAAACTTCATGCAAAAAAACAATATCGTCTTCCCATTCCTTGACACGCATCGTTTGACAACGAAATCCTCCTAACCTAGATGATAACGACGTCAACTCATGATAATGAGTTGCAAAAAGAGATCTACAACGATTTTTTTCATGCAAATGCTCTGCAACAGACCAAGCTATTGATAGCCCGTCAAATGTAGCTGTACCGCGCCCTATTTCATCCAAGATGACTAGTGACCTAGGTCCCGCCTGGTTAAGAATCGCCGCGGTTTCCACCATTTCAACCATAAACGTAGAGCGACCCCGTGCCAAATCGTCCGACGCACCTACTCGAGAAAAAAGACGATCGACTATGCCTATTTTTGCTTGGTCAGCAGGAACGAATGAACCCATCTGGGCCAAAACTGTAATTAGGGCATTTTGACGTAAAAATGTGCTCTTCCCTGCCATATTTGGACCAGTCAGCAGCCATAAGCATCCATCATTGTCCTCATTTTCTACCTCATAGTTTGACTTAACGACTAACCTACAATCATTTGGAATAAAAGCCTGATTGCTTTCTTCAGCTAGCGCCGCTTCAACAACCGGGTGACGACCTCCCGTAATAAAAAAATCAAAACTGTCATCAACGTCAGGTCGACTATAATTTGATTCTTCTGCAATGGTTGCCAATCCTTGTGCAACATCTATGCGGGCTTGAGCATTTGCCGCACGCGCAATACTATCCACGCTATCAACTACTTCCTCTACCAAACCCTCAAAAATTTTAATTTCAAGTGCCAGCGCCTGTTCGCCAGCTTTAGCAAGACATCTCTCTAGTTCGCTTAATTCCACAGTAGAATAACGCACGGCACTAGCCATAGTCTGCCGATGAATGAAAGAGCTTCCAGAAGAAAGAGAAAATTTTTCTGCATTCTTGGCTGAGACCTCAACAAAATAACCCAATAAATTATTATGTTTAATTTTTAGAGCCTGTATCCCTGTTTCCTTAACATACCTAGTCTGAAGATCTACAATCAACCGGCGACTTTCATCCCGATAGGCACGCAATTCATCCAATTTTCTTGAAAATTTAGATGCAACAAACCCTCCATCTCGAACTTGAAGGGGCAGTTCCAAAGACAACGCGGAATCTAATTGATTAATTAGTTTATCATGCTTACCTAAATCAGAAATAGCCTTAACTATTCCCGCTGGAACTTTCAGAGTTATATGATTTTCTTGTTTTTCTTGTTTTAACAAATTGTGTAACTCAACTGCGGCCTTTAGACCGTTACAAATTGCAGAAAGGTCTCTAGGCCCTCCGCGCCCTAGTGTCAAACGAGATAACGCCCGCTCCATATCAGGGCAGTGTTTTAAAGTTTCTTGTATTAAACTACGAAGATTTTCATTATCAGTAAAAAACTGCACCATATCTAATCGTAAATTAATATCGGCCGGATCGGTTAATGGCGCCGCAAGATTTGCCCCCAATAATCTAGCACCTGAACCGGTTAAAGTACGATCGATAGTTCCGAGAAGGCTGTTCTTTACTGATCCTGTTAATGTCTTGCATAATTCAAGGTTTTGCCGAGTAGCTGCGTCAATTTCCATTACAGCGCCCTTGGTTAACTTACTTGGAGGTGTCAATCGCGGTCGACAACCTTTTTGTGTCAAATCCAAATAATCTAACAACGCACCTGCAGCTGCTAATTCAGGCCTTGAAAAGGCACCAAAAGAATCCATTGACTTTACTGCATAAAACTCTTGCAGCCGTTTATTTCCATTAGAGCTATCGAAGCGTACAGCAGAGATAGGGCTTAAAATCTCCTTCCAATCAGAAAGATTTAAAAAGAACATTTCATCTTCCAAAAAATAATCTGGTATAAGCAACTCACCTGGTGCCACTCGGGCTAATGCAGCTCCTAAATCATCAATTCCTAGTTCCTGAGTAAGAAATTCACCCGTTGAAATATCAACCCAAGCAAAACCTATGTCACCACCTACATATGCTATAGCTGCCAAATAGTTATTGCATCTGGAATTAAGCAAAGTGTCTTCACTAAGTGTTCCCGGAGTTATCACTCGCAAAACCTCGCGGCGGACAACAGCTTTAGAGCCACGTTTTTTTGCATCTGCCGGATTTTCCGTTTGTTCACAAACGGAAACTTTAAAACCTTTCTTGATAAGACGATTTAAATAAGTCTCATGTGATTGCACAGGAACACCACACATAGGTATATCAGAGCCTAAATGTTTTCCTCGTTTTGTTAGAGCTATATCTAGAATCGATGCCGCATTCACAGCATCCTCAAAAAATAATTCGTAAAAATCTCCCATCCTATAAAACAAAAAGCCATCAGGATGTTCTGCTTTGATCGATAAATACTGAGCCATCATTGGCGTCAACGTATCTGAATTTTTCTTTTTCATAGGCATAGGCGAAGATGCCTCTATATTTTTCCTTCCAACATCTTCTGTGGATTCCACTTGTGTGATTTGGGTGATTGCAGGTGAGGGCATTTTAGTTAATTTTCTAGCTGCTCAAAGAGTCAAAAAAAATTCATATACCATAAACCAGATCTTTGCTACGGCCAAAAACATTTAATACAGTTTTAATCAATCTCGTTTCTTTAATATATAATTCTAAACGTGCCTTTTTTAAAAAATTTATAATAAATCTTAACCTAAGTTTTTATTTTCAAATTTTGATAACCATAACGATGCATTATCCAAGCCAGCACCACAAGTCCTGGAACAGCAACCAAAGCACTGATAAGAAAAAAACTAATCCAATCTAATTGTTCCGCGGCCCACCCAGCAGTAGCCGACAAAACATCCCTTGAAAAAGCAGTTAATCCACTTAACAAAGCATACTGAGTTGCTGTATAAGCTTGATTACAAAGTGTAGATAAATAAGCAACAAAAGCTGAAGTTGCCATACCTGATGTAACATTCTCTGCGGTAATGGTCACCATTAACATAGAAACATTATGACCAACCTTAGCCTGAAGTGCGAACATCAAGGTTCCAAAAATTTGCAAGAAACCACAAATCATTAAGCTTTTTAAAATGCCTAACTTGTTCACCATGATCCCTCCAAGCAATCCCCCTACAATAATAGCACCTAAACCGAAAAGCTTTGTCACATTGGCAATCTCAGACGTACTAAAACCAATTGCCACGTAAAATGGCCCCGCCATAACACCAAGATAAGATTCACCAAGTTTATAAAGAATAATAAATGCTAGAGCCCACGCCCAACCAGATCGAGTCATAAAATCCTTAAAGGGAGCAACTACCCCTTCATGAATCCAAGCTAAAAATCGTGCAAACCATGGTGGTATATCAAATTTCAAATAATGATTTAAATAACTTTGATCTGTGATTGAATTTTGCAAAGAGCTTTCAATTTTTGGCTCATCTGCCATTAAAATAGTCAAAATTCCAATGACGACGAGCCCGCCCATGATTGAATACACCTCACTCCATGATAGTATTGTGGCCAACCACAATGCTCCCGCGCCTGCAGTAAGCATTCCCATACGGTAACCTAGTACAACAGCGCCTGCGCCTGCGCCTTGTTCGTCATCAGCTAATATTTCGACCCTATAGGCATCGATAACTATGTCTTGGCTTGCAGATGAAAACGCAACTACAAGTGCAAATATTGCTGTTAACCAGGGATTTTCAGTAGGGTTTGAGGCGCCAAGAATAAAAATAGAAGCCATCAAAATTAACTGAGTAACAATTGCCCAGCTTCTCCGACGACCTAATATATTCGTTATAATAGGTAAATTTACTCTATCAATTATTGGAGCCCATAGAAATTTAAAGGTATAAGGGGTTCTTACTAGAGAAAACAACCCGATGGCGGTCAGAGAAACCCCTTCGACTTTCAACCAAATTGAAAGTGTCGAAAACACCAAAAGCAAAGGAAGGCCACTAGAAAATCCTAAAAGCAAAATAATTAAGATTCTCTTTTCGGTATAAATTTTTGCCGATGAAATCCAGTCTTTCATAGCGTGCCAGGCTGATTATCTTTAGCAAGTCCTAGCAACTCCTTACATGCTAACCACACTTGTTCTTTCTCGATGTTTTCTATGCATGGAAAAGATTGCAAATTGCTCTCTCGTTTATGACAACGCCAAAAACAATGATAACAATCCATTTTTTTATAAACAAAACGGACATCTTTTGGCGTAACTTCGCTAGGATATGGAACAAAACTACCAAAATGCCCCCCCCCAATGATGACTACAGTTGGTCTTTCAAGTGCTATAGACAAATGTGCTGGACCTGTATCACTACTAACCACCAATTTTGCATTTGCAAACAAGTCTAAAAGCTCAGAAAGACTTGTTTTTCCGACCAAATTAACAACATCCAAACCATGAAAAAAACTAGCTATTGATTGGTGGTTATATTGATCATCCAAACACCCAACAACCACCACTTGAAATCCACCTTTTGTTAAATTTCGTGCAATTTTTGCATAACTTGATAAGGGCCACCGCCTACCAGGCTCGTTGCTACCAATGTTTAGTACCGCATATCGATCACCGCACTCTTTCCAATCATTAGGAACTTTGTAATCCTTTCTCCATGATATATAGGGCACTTCTGGCTCAATTTTTCTACCAGCTAGAGTTGATATAAAACAAAAATGCCGATTAACCTCATGTGTTGGGTATGGACCGGTATCGATTATCTCATCGACCTGTGAAAGATAATAGTTGAATTCAGGTCTAGTACGCTCACTAATATAGGGAAGTGAAACTATAGTCCTCGGAGCCGCAGAAACCCAAGCTAGGCTATCCGCCATAAGTGCGCGGCGCATATAAGAATCACAGACAGTAACATTCGGTGCAAGGGAACGCACCATTATCGAAATTCTTAATCTATAAAACGGGCGACGGGCAAAGGCATGTTCATTAATAGAAATCACCCGAAAATCACGAAAAACTTCCTCGGCAAGAGCCCCCCAACTCTCACAACCAATGATAATAATTTCAGAGCTGGCTACATTAAAAATTTCTGAATAGTGGTCGAGTGAACGGCGGAAAAGCACCATATCCCCTATTCCGTCCATGCGAACAACCAGAACGCCACGAGGCTGTTTCAACACTGGCCAATAACGAGCTATGAGGTCTAAAGGCCTAAACAACCACCACCGTTTTCGCATTCCTGCAGGCATTAAACGCCAGAAAATTGATCTTCTAAAGCGGCTAACTAGGAGGCCGCAAGACATGGATGTTTCCATTAGCTAAACTTTTCCCTAATCACATTTTTCAGAGAAAGTTCAGGGCGTGCGCCTAAGTGAGAGACTACTTCAGCAGCACAAATACTTCCAAGGCGCCCTGAAACACTCAAATTCTGACCCGAAGTAATTCCATAAAGGAAACCCGCCGCATAAGCATCACCAGCTCCAGTAGTATCAATTAATTTTTCAACTGGCTCGACATCAATTTGTAAAATTTCCTCACCGCTAATCACAATTGAACCTTTTTCACCAAGAGTTACTACTGCAATCTCACAATACGCTTGAATATGGTTAATAGCTGTTTTCAAGTGATTAGTATCATAAAGCGATAGAATTTCCTCTTCATTGGCAAATAAAATATCAACATGCTGCAAGATCAGATCACGAAATTCATTGCGATGACGATCCACACAAAAAGGATCCGAAAGGCTTAGCGAAATTTTACGGCCTGCTTTGTGAGCGGCATAACAAGCTTTTAAAATTGCCTCCTTAGCACTAGGACGGTCCCACAAATATCCTTCCAAATAAGTAATTTTAGATGATTCAATTAACTCTTCATCTATGTCTAAAACTCCCAAATTCACGCAAGCACCTAAAAACGTCATCATGGTACGTTCCGCATCAGGAGTAACTAGAATGATTGAAGTTGCTGTCGGAGGGCCAGCTGTTGCTGGCAAAGAATTAAAAGTCACACCTAAACTCTTAATGTCCTGATTAAAAATTTTGCCAAAATAGTCGTCAAACACTTTACCGACAAATGCTCCCTCACCACCTAAAGATGCAATTCCTGCAATAGTGTTAGCTGCTGATCCCCCCGAACATTCAATAGGGTTTTTAAGATTTGTATAAAGTCTTTCCACACTTTCAGCATCTATCAGTGTCATAACACCCTTAACTATTCCTTGGTTTTCCATAAAAGAATCATCAGAGTGGACTAGTACATCTACTATGGCATTCCCTATTCCTATAACATCAAATTTAGTTTCTACGATGACAGTTTCTCCAAATATAGAGGATTAGCATTAAATGGTAATAATTATTATAACTGCCAGCCTCCTAAGTTAACAGTCAGAGGTTCAGAGAATTTATATAAGAAAGCCTATAGTTATGATAAACGCATTTTTAAAAGCTATTAAACAATTAAAAGATCAAAAAATTAGAAAATTTTTCTGGATTTCTTTTATAAGCGCTTGCTTCGTTTTCTTAATTTTATGGATAGTGATTGGTACATTACTCGAGGCCACTAGAGTAGTGTCAATTGATTGGCTGGAGTGGTTGTTTGATTTTTTAGGAGGACTAACAACTATTTACTTTACATGGATTTTGTTTCCACCCGTAATCAGTTGGATTATTTGTTATTTTATATCAGATATTGCTGACGTTATCGAGATGCAGCATTATCCCAATCTTCAAAAATCCCACGCACAGTCCATTTTATCAGCTCACATTATAGCAATTCGTAATCTAGGAATATTAATTCTACTTAATATTATTTTGCTGATATTTTTAATTTTTGGACCGCTGTACCCTTTTATTTTTTATTCTGTTAATGGATATATCCTTGGAAGAGAATATTTTGAATTAATAGCTCAACGACGACTTGATAAAAATGCAACTAAAGAGCTATACAAATTACATCGTAGCGAATTATTTATTGCTGGCATAATTTCTTCGATTTTGCTAACCCTGCCACTCATTAATCTAATAGCTCCGATTTTTATAGTAGCTTTTATGATACATCTATTAGAAGAATGGCAAAAAAATATGAAAAAAGTATAAAGCTAATAGCTAGAGTAATATAACTCCTTTAAAACTGCATTGATTTAAAAAAGCAATTTTCAATCTTCCAGAATTACCAAACAAACATAATCTAGAAACATGGATATGTATTAGATTGCTTGCAAAAATAAGTGTCAAAGTTCCAAGATAATTCCTATAAAAAAATATTTCTGAACCAATAAGAATCGAAAAATTAAAAACAAATGTTTAAAATTAATAAATTAATCATAACTATTTTTATTTCACTATGCTTAAACGCTTGTAGCTCTTACGAAGAAACGCGCACTAACGAATTAAAAAAGAAAAATTCTTCTGAAATAGCTAAATCAGTTAGTAAGAACAATGAAACACATAAACCTAAACTAAAAACTATAACTTCCTTCACTAAGCCTAAACCAAAAAAAATTTATCCACCGCTGAATCATCTAAAAGGTCTGAGCCATCATCAAGTAGTTAAGCTATTAGGGAAACCTGACTTCCAGCGTGAAGATGATCCGGCACTTTTCTGGCAATATCAGACCAAGCTTTGTTCTCTTGACGTATTTCTCTACAGACGCGACAAGAAGTCCAAATATCAAGTTAATCATTTTGAAACCCGGACGAAATCAAGTAATGCAGTAGAATCAGGAGAATGCTTTATTTTATTATTAAAAGCCTACGAAAAAAGCAGGTCTAGTTAATTATTTCTTAGACCATTCCTTAGCTTTATACCCACACAAATCCAAAACAATGCATTCAGAGCATGAAGGTTTGCGCGCCTTACAAACGTAACGACCGTGAAGGATTAGCCAGTGATGAGCATGGGGCTTCCATTTTTCGGGCGTATTTTTTTCCAGAGCCTTTTCGACAGCTAAAGGTGTCTTTCCAGAAGCCAATCCGGTGCGGTTAGAGACTCTAAAAATATGAGTATCAACTGCAATTGTCGGTACACCAAAAGCCATATTCATAACCACAGATGCCGTCTTTCTACCCACTCCTGGTAGTTCCTCTAGAGATTCCCGATCTTTAGGAACTAAGCTTTTATGGCTTTCTATCAAACGTTTGCTGAGACCAATAATATTTTTAGCTTTAGTGTTAAAAAGGCCAATAGTCTTAATATAATCACGCAGTTTTTTTTCACCTAATGCAACCATTTGCTCCGGTTTATCAACTAACCTAAATAACTTTTCGGTTGCCTTATTCACCCCAACGTCAGTTGCTTGTGCCGACAAAACTACTGCGATCAACAATGTATATGGATTATGCCAGACAAGCTCACCACGAGGCTCTGGAGTAAGTTCCGCCAAGCGACGATAGAATTCATACTGTTCGGTTTTTTTCATAAACTTAATTTGAGGCAAAAAGTTTAATTTTCCAATGTAAGTACGTCGGCCATAGAATAAAGTCCAGGTGCTTGATCTACTGTCCACAACGCTGCGCGTACAGCACCAACAGCAAACACAGCACGATCTGAAGCTCTATGAGTTAATTCAAGCCTCTCGCCTTCACCCGCAAATACAACAACATGATCGCCAGCCACATCACCTCCTCGAAGAGTAGCAAAACCAATATCGCCTTTTTTACGAGGTCCTGTATGACCATCACGCACCCTTTGTGAAACTTTTTCTAAATCAATTCCCCGGCCTTCTGCAACCGCTTGACCCAGTGCCAGGGCCGTACCTGACGGCGCATCAATTTTTTTTCGATGATGCATTTCAACAATTTCAATATCATAATCAGCGTCTAACAAACTTGCTGTCCTGTTTGCCAAACCTAATAAAACATTAACCCCAACACTAAAGTTGGCTGCCTTAACCACCACCACCTTTTTTGAAGCTTTTATTATTACGTCCTGTTGCTTATCATTTAATCCTGTTGTGCCAATGATTATTGAAGTCCCAGTTTCAGATGCTAATTTAGCATGCTCTACTGTTGCTATAGGAACAGTAAAATCAATTACAATATCTGCAACTTCAAATAAAGTCATAGGATCATCGCAAATCGTATGACCAGAAGCGTCATAGCCAACTAATTGGGCAATATCATGACCAATGTACTTGCTTCCCGGCGTCTCTGTCCCACCGACAAGCTCTGCTTTCCCACTTTCAAGTATCTGAGCTGCTAAAACTCGCCCCATACGACCCGCACAACCGAGAACTCCAATTTTCATGGCCTGTATCCCGCCTACCTCTTTTTAACGCCTAATTTTTTAAGCCACTGTGAACCAGAATGCTAGGACTTCTTCTAATTGCAATATTTTTTAATATAAAATGTTATTCCTTTAGGTCCTCCCAAAGCTCACGTACTTTATCAAAAAATCCATGAGATTGCGGGCTTTGCGTTTCGGCATCACCTTCACTTTCAAACTCCTTAAGGAGCTCTTTTTGTCGATTAGTCAACTTAACTGGTGTCTCTACAAGCGCTTGTACAAACATGTCGCCACGAGATTTACTTCTTAAAATACTCATGCCTTTATTTTTTAGACGAAATTGATGCCCCGTTGGCGTACCGGCTGGAATTGTAACTCGAGCTAGTTTACCTTCAATCGTTGGTATTTCAGAGGACCCTCCAAGGGCTGCGGTCGTCATAGGAATAGGAACACGACAATAAATATCTGCGCCATCACGCTGAAATAATCTATGCTGTTTTATAGATAAAAATATATAAAGATCTCCGGGAGGGGCACCGCGTAATCCGGATTCTCCCTCGCCATTAAGACGAATACGTGTCCCGTCCTCCACACCTTGAGGAATACTAACTGAAAGTTGTTTTTCCTTATGCTCTCGACCAGATGCACCGCAATTTCTACAAGGTGTTTTGATCATCTCACCACGCCCACCACATTGAGGGCACGTCCTTTCAACAGTAAAAAACCCCGATTGAGCACGAACACGTCCATGCCCTTGGCAAGTCGAACATGTGTCCGGTTGGGCCCCACCTTCTCCACCTGTACCATTGCATTCACCGCAAGCTGCAGATGAAGGAACACTAATATCTTTCTTAGCACCTTTAAAAGCATCTTCTAAAGAAATTTCCATATTGAAACGAAGGTCAGACCCTTGTCCAGATGATGCACCCGTACTACGACGACCACCACCCATGTTACCAAACATTTCATCAAATATATCAGCGAATCCAGAGGTAAATCCACCGGCAGCACCAGCCCCAGCACCAGACTGCTCAAATGCATCATGGCCAAACCGATCATATGCTGCACGCTTTTGATCATCTTTAAGAACTTCATAAGCCTCATTCAGCTCTTTGAATTTCTTTTCAGCCTTTTCATCATTCGGATTCCGGTCCGGATGATACTTCATAGCTAGTTTTCTGAAGGATCTTTTTAATTCATCAGCGTCGACATCCTGATCCACACCGAGGACCGAGTAATAATCTTCCTTAGCCATCACTAGGGTCCATACTCTTTCAATTTAATATTTTTTTAGAAACAACCCAATTAGTCGCCTTTTTTTGATGAATCATTATCTTTTTTATCAGAATCTTTTTCATCATTTGCTTCTGGTTCCACCTCTTCAAAGTCTGCATCAACCACTGTGGCCCCATCTTCATTACCACTAGCTTCATTAGATTCACCACCTACGCCATCAGCACCATTAGCTGCAGATTCTTCCTGACTCGCCTTATACATTGCTTCACCCAGCTTCATAGACGCTTGCGTCAACGTTTCAGTTTTAGACTTAATATCGTCCAGATCCACATTTTCTTCTTCTAAAGCACTACGGAGTGCAGCTATAGATTCCTCTATTGCCGTTTTATCTTCTTCGGAAACTTTATCGCCATATTCTTTTAGGTTCTGTTCTGATGTATGTATTAAACTATCAGCAGAATTACGAGCATCAACTCCTTCACGTCTCTCCTTATCTTCTTCAGCGTGCTGCTCTGCTTCCTCAACCATACGTTCAATATCTTCATCAGATAACCCGCCAGAAGCCTGTATACGGATTTGCTGCTCCTTACCAGTTGCTTTGTCTTTAGCAGAGACGTTAACTATGCCATTGGCATCAATATCGAAAGTCACTTCAATTTGAGGCATGCCACGGGAAGCAGGCGGAATACCAACCAAATCAAATTGGCCCAGGACTTTATTATCTGAAGCCATTTCCCGCTCTCCCTGTGAGACGCGAATTGTTACAGCAGTTTGATTATCTTCTGCGGTTGAAAATACCTGCGATTTTCGTGTGGGTATCGTAGTATTTCTATCAATTAAACGAGTAAAAACGCCGCCCAAAGTCTCAATACCAAGACTTAAGGGAGTTACATCTAGAAGTAAAACGTCCTTAACATCTCCTTGTAACACACCGGCCTGGATTGCAGCACCAATGGCAACCACCTCATCTGGATTGACACCCTTATGTGGTTCACGACCAAAAAAGTCCTTTACTGTTTCAGTAACTTTAGGCATGCGTGTCATGCCACCAACCATAATAACTTCTTTAATTTCAGAAGCTTTAAGGCCTGCATCCTTTAATGCTTTTTTACATGGTTCGATTGTACGTTGAATTAAGTCTTCAACCAAACTTTCAAGCTTCGCTCGTGTTAATTTGATGTTTAAATGTTGGGGACCATTCTGATCAGCCGTAATAAAAGGCAAGTTAACCTCCGTCTGAGAGGTTGACGAAAGTTCAATCTTTGCCTTTTCCCCAGCTTCTTTCAATCGTTGCAACGCCAGCTTGTCTTCTCGAAGATCAATACCTGCATCTTTCTTAAATTCATCTGCTAAATAATCAACAATGCGAATATCAAAGTCTTCACCACCTAAAAAAGTGTCCCCATTTGTAGATTTAACTTCAAAAACACCATCGCCAATTTCAAGAATTGAGACATCGAAGGTACCGCCACCTAGGTCATAAACTGCTATTGTACCTGTTTCATTTTTATCTAAACCGTAAGCTAGTGCAGCAGCTGTCGGCTCATTAATGATGCGCAAGACTTCTAACCCTGCAATCTTTCCAGCGTCTTTGGTGGCCTGCCTCTGAGAGTCATTAAAATATGCAGGAACCGTTACAACAGCCTGAGTAGGTTCCGAACCAAGAAATTGCTCGGCGGTTTCTTTCATCTTTTGAAGTATATAGCCACTAATTTGGCTAGGTGAATATTTTTTATCAGCAACATTGACCCAAGCATCGCCGTTTTCGCCTTTTACAATGTCATAAGAGACTATTTTTTTATCTTTTTTAGTTACAGGATCATTAAAAGGACGGCCAATTAATCGCTTAATAGCATATAAGGTATTAACTGGATTTGTCACAGCTTGGCGTTTAGCGGATTGTCCAACAAGACATTCGCCATCTTCAGAAAATGCAACCATTGAAGGCGTCGTACGCGCACCTTCTGCGTTTTCGATTACCTTGGCCTCCTTTCCATCCATTACAGCTACGCAGGAATTTGTTGTTCCCAAATCAATACCAATTACCTTGCTCATAAATTTCCTCTTAAATATTTAGCCACTTACGTGATCCAGTTAACGAACCACAAAAATTTGCCACAAAATTAACATCTAAAACTTCAAACGCTTAGAAAAACCTTAAATTTAAGTCCTACAAATATCTGGCGTTATTATTTATAAAAATATCATCAGAAAATGGATATATGCCCCACCTTAGTAACCTGCAAGCTTATCAATTAAAAATTTATTAAAAAAAGCCATTCTAAATCAGAGTTCCTCATCTAGTTGAGCACCCGTTTCACTGCCAGGATCCTCATAAGCTGTCTTTTTTTCTGGAATATCTTCTTGAGATTTTGTTTCAGAAGCTTGCACGTCGTTTGAATCATCTTTATCGAGTACTGGACCTCCCTTAGAAACACCAACCTTTGCTGGCCTTAACAAACGGTCCTTAAGCATGTAACCAGTTTCTACTACTTGCACCACTGTACCCGTTGGCTTTGATGGATCATCAAGTTCAAACATAGCCTCATGAATATTGTGATCAAATTTTTCATCCATCGCTTTAATATTCTGAATACCAAACCGTTCAAAAATATTTTTGATCTCACGCTCATTCATTTCCAAACCAACAAAAAGTTGTTCTATTACTGCATGCTCCTTACGAGCGTTTGGATCAACGCTTTCTAATGCTCTTTGTAAAGTATCACTAATAGCAAGCATTTCTCGTGCAAAATTTGTAATAGCATATTTGGAAGCATCAGCTTTATCCCGTTCTGCTCGACGACGAAGATTTTCAGTTTCGGCGAGTGCACGAAGCAATTTGTCATTAAGATCAGCAACCTCTGCTTGCAGCGCTTCCATCTCCATACTTTCTGATTTATCGTCGACCACTTGCTTTTCATCTTCAATTTCAATGCCTTCATCCTGTTCTGAATCAAGTTCAGAAGTGACATCACTTTCCTTTTTTGTGGCCTCTGATTCCGCCTCTAAATTATCTTCATTATCCGTAGGTGTATCTTCAGGTTTCATTTTTTTAACTCTGTTGTCTGAAATATTGGCTAATCATTTTCGATGTATAATCTACTATAGGAATGATATGCGCATAATTCATACGCGTGGGACCTATAACACCGATAGCACCTAAAATGGTTTCTGATGAATTCTGATAAGAACTAACAATCATCGAACAACCTGCTAAATTAAATAAATTGTTATCGGCGCCAATAAAAATTTGGACGCCTTCCGCTGTATCTGTGAGAGATAAAAACTTTAACATTTCCTCTTTGGTTTCAAGAGCAGTAAAAAGAGCACGAATTTGTTCTAATTCACTAGCGATGGTAACATCTTCCAATAAATGAGATTGACCACGAACTATTAATTGATCCTCCTTTCCACTTCCCGACCATGTTGCAAGACCGCTTTCAACAACTCGCGCAGTCAATTCATCTAACTGGGTACGGTGGTCTTCTAGTTCAGCAAGTATTTTATCATATGCCTCACCCAAAGTACGGCCAACTAGTCTGGAGCTAAGAAAATTGGTAGCCTCAACCAATGCAGAAGGCAGCAAATTAGACGGTGTCTGAATTATCCGATTTTCAACAATCCCACTTTCTGTCACCATTACAACTAATGCACGACCAGGACTTAAATTAACAAACTCTATATGACGTAAAGGACTTTTTGTTTTTGGTGCCGTTACAAGACTAGCGCATTGGGTTAAACCAGATAAAGCTGAGGTCGCATCCTCTAGAAGTCCTTCTAAATTATCAGGTGATCCTATGCATTGAACATCGAGAGTATGCCGCTCTTGTTCTGTCAGGTTTCCTATTTCCAAAATTCCATCTATAAAAAGACGCAGTCCTGCTAATGTCGGCATCCGTCCAGCAGACGTATGGGGCGCGAATAACAAGCCTGTCTCTTCTAGATCAGCCATCACGTTGCGAACAGTTGCCGGGGAAAGATCCATTTGCAACCGTTTAGAAATTGTTCGCGAACCTATAGGTGCGCCGGTTTGCATATAAGATTCGACGATAAACTTAAAGATTTCACGCGAACGTTCATTCAGTTTAGAAAGCATTTAAGGTCTCTATGTTTTCCATTTCAGGCGAATTTAGGTATGCTGATCCGAATCGTCAACGGACCAGCCAAAAAAAAGTTAAATTAAGCCTATTTCTTTACCTATCCGATATAGCAAAGTATGGATATTTTAATCTACCTCAACCCTTGTAAAGGATTTTTTTATGAGACCTTCTGGACGCAAATTTGACGAACTTCGACCAATAATACTCGAGCCTGATTTTGCCAAACATGCAGAAGGTTCATGTTTGGCTATGTTTGGTGATACAAAAGTTTTCATCACAGCCTCTGTAGAACAGCGTGTTCCGGGTTGGATAAGAGATTCGGGCCATGGTTGGGTTACCGCTGAATACGGTATGTTACCAAGAGCAACCAACACCCGTACTAATCGCGAAGCTAAAAGTGGTCATCAATCCGGTCGGACCCAAGAAATTCAACGTTTGATTGGTAGAAGTCTTCGAGCTGTCACTGATTTAAAGGCCATGGGCGAAATGTCTGTTAAACTTGATTGCGATGTTGTTCAGGCTGACGGTGGAACGCGCACCGCAGCTATAACTGGTGCATACGTTGCTTTACATAGGGCCTTTGAACATTGCGTTAAACTTGGGATCATAAAAAGTATGCCCTTAAAAGATCAAGCCGCTGGTGTTTCTTGTGGTATTTTCAAAGGCATCTCAATACTTGATTTAGATTATGCTGAAGATAGCTTGGCAGATGTAGACGCTAACTTTGTTTTTACGGGGTCAGGCAACATTATTGAAATTCAAGGCACTGCCGAAGCAGATCCTTTCTCTAAATCGACTTTTGATGAACTAATTGATCTTGCTCAAAAGGGCATTTTGCAATTAGTTTCAGAACAAAAGAAAGCGCTTAAAATCAATTGAGGCTTTAATAAGAAATGGCACGTTTATTCACTGAATCCAAGCTTGTTATAGCCAGCCATAACCCTGGAAAAGTCCAAGAGATAGAAGCTTTACTAGAACCTTTCGATTGCGAGGTAATGGCAGCTAGCACCTTAGGCCTTAAAGAACCTTTGGAGACAGGTTCTACCTTTGCAGAAAATGCTGAGCTAAAAGCACGTGAAGCTGCGCAAGAAACAGGTCTTGTAGCACTTGCTGATGATTCAGGCCTTGCAGTCAATGCGCTCGGAGGTGAGCCAGGAATTTTTTCGGCTCGATGGGCCGGATCGGATAAAAATTTTTCTCATGCTATGGAAAAAATAGAAAATCGTTTAAAAGGTATGAACGACCGTTCTGCCAGTTTTATATGCTCACTAGCGATGTTTTGGCCAGAAAATGAAGGCCATTTGGAAATATTTGAAGGCCAAATTCACGGAACTTTGGTTTGGCCTGTGCGTGGAAGTTATGGGTTTGGCTATGATCCAATGTTCGTAGCCGACGGTTATGATATTACCTTTGCAGAAATGAAACCTGAAGAAAAGCAACTCATGAACCACCGTTCTGATGCGTTCAGGAAATTGGTAAATGGCTGTTTTAAAGAATCATAACACGTCTTCAATGGGGGTCTATATACACTGGCCCTTCTGTAACACTAAATGCCCTTACTGCGATTTTAACAGCCATGTTGCTGAAAATATTGATCATAACCGTTGGCAACAAGCTTTATTAACTGAACTCAGCTATTTCGCAAATGATACAAAAAATAGAACTGTAACAAGCGTTTTTTTTGGTGGAGGCACACCCTCTTTAATGGCATCAGAAACAGCCGCATTGTTAATTGAAGCAATAAAAACACATTGGACGACACAAAAAGATTTGGAAATAACTCTCGAAGCAAATCCATCAACTGCAGAGGCCAAACGGTTTAGGGCCTTTCGGGAAGCAGGCATTAACCGGCTTTCACTAGGCGTACAATCATTAAGAAATGAGCATCTAAAATTTCTTGGCCGCGGACATTCTGTCGATGATGCAGAAAAAGCAATTAGGTTAGCAAAAAAAAATTTTCCTAATTTTTCTTTTGATCTTATTTATGGCATTAGAGGTCAAACGCGTTCAGATTGGAAAGAAGAGCTTAAAAGGGCTATAGGATTAGCACAAAATCATCTTTCAGTTTATCAATTAACGATAGAGCCAGGTACGTCTTTTTTTATCAACAAAGTTAAATCTGCAACCGAAAAGATGGGAGTTGCACTTTATCAAGATACCCAGACTATACTTGAAGAGTTTGGTTTTGTAGCATACGAAATTTCAAATCACGCTCGCATGGGTCAATTTTGTCAACACAATTTAAACATTTGGAAGGGTAGTGATTATGCAGGTATTGGACCTGGGGCACATAGTAGGCTAACCGGAACTAAAGGCACAAATTCAATATATCAGATATACAGTCCAACACGATGGCTGAAGAAGGTTGAAGAAACCGGCCACGCCATTGCCAGAAGAAAATCGACTGGTAAACATGAACGGGCTGAGGAAATCCTAATGAATGGATTGAGACTTAGCGATGGTATAAGTAGGGAAAAGCTCAAAGAACTGGATTTCGTTATTAACAAAAAAAGGCTTAAAAGAATGGTAATTGGCGATTTTCTAGAATTAGATTCTTCGGGCTTGCGTGCTACCAAATCAGGTCGACTGTGCTTAAACGAAGTGCTTTGTCAGTTATTGCTCAATCCTTAAAAAATTCAATTAGTTCATCTGTGCTTGAAAAGTTTCAGGTGCTCGGCTTAAAACTTTAGCACTACTACGACCGACTTTCATTACCGCAAGTCCTCGTTCCACGATTCCACTCGGCAAGAACCGAAAGATTCCATCTCGCCCCCAATATCCGCTTGGTTTTGTTATGGCGTTTATAGAAAAATCTGGTTCACCTTCCCCACGCCCCAACACTGCTGCCAGTGCTGTGGCGTCATATGCTAAAGTAGCCAATCGAGGAGGAACAACACCATAAGCTGCTTTATAAATATTAATAAAGTTTTCCCGAGCCTTTGGAGATGGAGCTGCAAACCAACCATCAATTAAAGCAGGCTCCGTACCGAGACCAGGAACATCCCACTGACCAGTACCCAACATCCTTATTTTTCCAGGGTCTATATCGTAGAAAGGCAAAAGGGCCGCAATGGAAAATAATCTCTTCCCACCAGCCGCGATTAAAAGTGCATCAAATGGTAAATCACCGATAGTCTGCAAACTTTCTAACCGCTTTAATGCACGACGTGAAACCTCATTATTGATTTCCTCAAGTTCTTTTCGTTGATTGATTAGTGCTGCACGGCGGACATCATAATCTGCGAGCTGGCGAATAGCCGGTGAATAATCAGTATCGGAAGTATCAAAATATTGCACACGATTAACTGTTCCTCCATTAGATTCGACTACAGCTTCAAACGAACTAATAATTGTTTCTCCGTAAATATTATTAGGTACAAGTGCGGCAAATCTCTTAATGCCCTTGGATTGGGCATACGTAACTATTCGCCAAATTTCAGCACTTGGTAGAAAACCCATAGTAAAGGTTCCATTTCCAACTACTGATCGATCGGATGAGAATGCAGCTACAGGAATATTAGAAGCTTGCGCTATAGGACCAACAGCCCTTACTGATGCAGCTAACAATGGTCCCAAAATCATTACCGCTCCGTCATTAATAGCTTTATTAGCGGCCAAGGATGCACCTTCGGGTGTTCCAAATGTATCATGAACTAGTAATTCAAAATTTTGATCGGAAAAATTAAATACGGCTAATTGTGCTGCATTCAGCATTGACTGACCTAACTTCGCATTCGACCCTGAGAGAGGCAATAACAAGGCTACTCGAACAGAACCTAGTATTGGTTGCGGAGAAATTGGACTCGTATTGGACAAAAATGTTTTATTTACTTCCATCTTTTCAATTGAAGAATTCATTGGTGGAAGGGTAAGCCTATTTTCTGGAAATTTAGTTGTGGCAGAATTTTTAACTGCTTGGGGTAAAGACTCAGGTAATTGGGGAACGATTGCTGTTGTAATGTCTGATGATGGCCCAACAGACAATTTCTTTTTTGTTCCACTTGCCTTTTTACTAGTTGGGGGCTCAAATGGAAATTGTATTGTCTCTGGTGAGTTTAATGGCTGAACTGGCGAAGTCTCATGTGACGCTGGCAATGGTCCACGAGTAGCCTGTGAAGGTGGCAAAATCGCTTTAGGACTATTGTTATGGCCTTGCAACCAATCCGTTAATTTGGAAGTTTGACAACCATTAATAAAGATCATTACGGTGAAAGAACATGTCAACAGGCAAAGGCGTGGCCAAAAAAAATAAAAATAGTTCATATGCTAAGTCGACCCTCTCTGATATTAATCCGGCATGGCAAAAGTCTTCTGTTCAAAAACCACTTAAAGGACTAGCGATTGTTGCTACCCCTATTGGTAATTCCAGAGACATTACGCTCCGCGCATTAGATATTTTACATGAAGCTAACACAATTGCATGTGAAGATACTCGAATAACAACAAAATTATTAAATTTGTACGGGATTTCAAAACCATTAACTTCATACCATGAACATAATGCCGACAAAGTGCGGCCAAAACTGATAAAACACTTAAAAGAAGGAAAAACCATAGCATTAGTGTCAGATTCGGGAACACCTTTAATTTCCGACCCTGGGTATAAACTTGTTCTTGCTTGTATTAAGGAAAAGATCCCAATTACTCCTATCCCTGGTCCATCATCCGTTCTAACGTCTCTTATGATTTCCGGATTACCTACAGATCAATTTTTTTTTGCAGGCTTCTTATCTTCTAAAGCAACAGCTCGCAAAAAGGCCCTAAGGTCTCTTGCCAATATTCCTGCAACTTTAGTCATAATGGAATCAGCAAAGCGGATTTCTAAATCACTAACAGATATGGCTGAAATATTAGGCCCCCGACCTACATTAGTAGCCCGCGAGCTAACAAAATTATTTGAAGAATTAAAAAACGGTCTATTACCGGACCTTGCCTCACATTACAAATTAGAAGGCCCTCCTAAGGGAGAAATAACGATCGTAATTGGACCTCCATTAAAAAAATTAATTAGTGACAAAGAACTAAATAACCAGCTCTTAAGGGCTCTACAAAACAATTCAGTAAGAGATGCAACTAATCTAGTTTGTAAAGAATCAAATTTACCACGCCGCAAGGTTTATACCCATGCTTTAAAGATAAAAAAATTAAATAATGGGTCTTAAATCTTTCCAGAACCTACAAAATATATGTATTAAATTAATTTTTATAAACCCTGATTCAATATAAAATATGGATAACTAATTAAAAAAAAATCTAAAATGATAAAATCTGATGCACAAAACTAAAGAGATTTTTCAACCTTATAATTGGCATATTTTGGCTTTGTCCTTAACTATTCTGATTTTATCTAGTGGTTGCACCGGAATGGTTGTAGGTGGCGGTGCTAAAGTAGGAACCGCTGCTTTCCAAGAACGCGGCGTCACGGGTGCTGCGAAAGATTTAACAACTGCTATAAAAATGCGCGCAAAACTAACTAAAGCAGGGGAAGATTTTATCTTTGGGGTCAACGTTAGCGTTTATGAGGGTCGCATGTTGTTAACTGGAATGCTGCCTAAACAAGAAATGCAAGCCTTGGCTGTTTCATTAGCTTGGAAAACAGATGGGGTTAAAGACGTCATTAATGAAATTCAAATTGGAACTGCCAAACTTAGAGATATGGGAAAAGATGCCTGGATCTCAACACAATTGCATTCCAAAATTACTTTAGATAAAAATATCCTCGCCATCAATTATTCAATAAAAACAGTCAATAAAATTATTTATTTGATTGGAATTGCTCAAAACCAAGTCGAGCTGAACAGAGTCTTAGAACACGCAAAAAATATTGATTACGTTGAAAAAATCATCCAACACGTGCGAATTAAAAAGAGCTAAATTTGGACCTTTCATTAAAAATTCGCACGCAATTGGAAACAATTGGAAATTTAAATGATGATAATATTGATCTCGTGAAAACTGCCTTGTTATTAGCTAGCGCTGATAGGCCTGGTATTTCTATAGAGCCTTATTTAAGGCATATTGACCAATTGGCCTCCGAAGTTAGCGAATATTCCAAAAACTCAAGAACCTCTGATATAGATATTAGAATAGAAGCTTTGGTTCAGGTTATAGTTAGAAGATATGGCTATGGTGGCTCTGAGTTGGTTTTCGATGACTTAAATGCTGCTAATCTTATGCATGTTATAGATTGTCGATCGGGCCTGCCAATTGCTATCGGCATACTTTTCATAGCAGCCGCACGAGCTCAAGGTTGGAACATCACAGGTCTGAATTTTCCTGGAAGATTTCTAATTCGACTTGATGCCGCAGGAAAACGCAAAATTATAGACCCATTTGCCGATGGGGCTGTAATTGAAGCACCTGAAATGCGAGCCATGTTCAAGGCTGTAGTTGGCAACCATGTTGAATTAACACCTGATCATTACCGAGATATGGGAAACCGCGATATACTTGCACGTCTTCAAGGAAATATAAAAAGCCGTTTAATTCAGCGCGAAAAATGGGACGAAGCTATTAAGGTAATACAATCAATGCTACTCTTCCAACCAGAGCAAATCTATCTTTGGAAAGAAATAGGTTTATTATTTTCACAAATTGATAGAATAGTAGATGCAATAAATGCGTTTGAGAAATTTTTGAGTAATTCTCCCACCGAAGAGGAACGTTATAAAGTCTCAACGTTATTGCAGGAACTCCGTTCCCGACTAAATTAAGTTTTTGACAATATAGCAAAAAGCCTCAAAAGGATGCCTAATATGGCTTTAAAAATTGCTTTTCAAATGGATCATATTAGTACTGTTGATATAAAAACAGACAGTACTTTTGCACTTGCCTTAGAAGCGGAAGCCCGTGGTCATACGCTATATCACTATTTACCTGAACAATTATTTTTTCAAGATGGCAAGGTTCAAGCTAAAGTTGAGATGCTCAATGTAAGTAGAAAAGTTAAAAAACATTTCACCCTTAGTAATTCCCAAATTATAAACTTAAAAGACATTGACGTAGTTCTACTCCGTCAGGATCCTCCATTCGATATGTCCTACATAACGACAACACACTTACTAGAATTAGTGCAGCCTGACACATTGGTAGTAAACGACCCAGTAGAAGTTCGAAATGCCCCAGAAAAAATATTTATTTTACGCTACCCCAACCTGTTGCCGCCAACAATCATTTCAAGAGAAAAAGATAGTTTAGTGTCCTTTCGCGCTAAGTACTCAGATATAATTTTAAAACCACTTTACGGCAACGGTGGATCAGGCGTTTATCATATTAAACCTGATGACGAAAATTTTATTTCATTGTTGGAAATGTTTGAAAAAATATCTCGTGAACCCATTATTGCTCAAGCCTACCTTCCTGATGTACGCAAAGGTGATAAACGCATCATCCTAATTGAGGGCGAAGTAGCTGGCGCTATTAACAGAGTACCGAAAGAAGGGGAAGCTAGAGCAAATATCCACACAGGGGCAACGACAGAAAAATCCAATCTAAATGATAGAGAGATTGAAATTTGCAAAATCATAGGTCCTGATCTAAAAAAACGCGGCTTGATTTTTGTGGGCATTGACATCATTGGTGACTACTTGACCGAAATAAATGTAACTTCACCGACAGGCATACAAGAAATCAATCATTTTGATAAAACCTGCATAGAATCACAATTCTGGGATGCAATTGAAAAACGTTTCTAAATTAAAACTGATACACCTACTTCGATTGATCCATTAAGTATGCCTGGCGGAATCGAATTCGACATTGAGCAGGATCTAAATTTCGCTTGAAATTTGTCGGCGGACTGTCCGTGACACGCACTAACAAGAAACGGGGGGGTTTTGCACGAACTAAAAATTTTGCGCCCGCTTCTAATTCTTCCTGTTTTGCCAAAACCATTACTGAAGTAAAGCCAGCCCCCTCAGCTATTTTAGCTAAATCCGTGCTTTTTGAAGTATGGCCAACTTGGCCGCCCGTCTCTCCATGACAGCCATTATCTATACATAAGATTGAAAGATTTTCTGGAGCCATATTAGCAACGGAAGCCAAGGAACCTAAATTCATAAGCAACTCTCCATCACCAGTAATAACTACCACATTCTTTTTAGGGGCACACAAGGCAACGCCAAGTCCCATTGAAACAGCCGCCCCCATACAACCCGCCATTGTAAAGAGATTATCGCCATCATTAGTCAACCCTGCAGCATCTTTAGAAGAACCTGCCAAACCAGCAATGAATAAAATATTTTTCATTGATGGAATTAGAAAGGAAAGAACTTCTTTGCGATCTAAAGCAACATCGGGTAATTGCATTTCTAGAAAGCCTTTGCACCTAAAAATCTTTGGCCAAGAATTAAGGCTGCAGCTTGGCCGCCTTTGCCTGAAGCAGATAAAGATGCAACTGCCGCCCCTTCTAAATCCTGTCGTTTGTCAACTCTAAACGTTAACACCCCCATTGCTTTAAGAATCGGCTCTACTGCACTGCCCATTGGATATTGCCAAGGATTTTGCTCACCATAATCACCGCGCATTGACACCATCATCAAAATTGGAAAATTACCGCCACTCACAAATGATAAAAAATTAGGGCAATTCCCAACGCCAGATGATTGCATACACAAAACACCTCTCTCACCAACCAAGTCAGCTCCAGCACATATAGCCACACCCTCTTCTTCCGAAGTTAGCAGTACTGGACGCGTGTCACTGTGAGCCTCAGCCAACTCTATAAGTTTGGCATTACCAGCATCAGGGATATATGGAAACAAAGTTACTTTAGCTTCAACAAACAATTGAAATAAATCTGAAACCCAAGCATTTTTATTAATTTTTTTCATATCATTAAAATAATCAAATTATTCAATGTAAAAGCCAATAGAATTATTAAAATTTTGATCAATATTTAAGCATTTACAAGAAACTGCCTAAATATTTGACTCATCTTTATATTTAAAGTCAACTTATAGCTTGAAAAATTTTTGATAATACTCTGTTTCTAAATAATAAATATATTTTTAAAAAATGTGGCACATCTTTTGAGTAGTTAATGTTATGTTCGAATATTGAAATTTAAATTAAAAATTAGGAGTAAACTTTAGTTATGACACGTGCTGAACTTACAGAAAAAATTGTCGCTCATAAAATGCTCAAAGGCTTCAAATGGGCAGATGTAGCAAAAAAGGTTGGTCAATCCAAAGAATGGACTACTGCAGCCATGATGGGACAAATGTCCTTAACCAAAGAACAAGCCGAAGCAGCTGGAAACGCCATGGGTTTGAATTTTGGCGACGAGGAAATCGGACTATTGATGTCTGTGCCATATCGTGGATCGTTAGATCAACAAGTACCAACAGACGCGCTTGTTTATCGATTTTACGAACTAATTCAAGTTTACGGCACCACAATCAAAGCATTAATCGAGGAAGAATTTGGTGATGGCATTATGAGCGCCATAGACTTTTCTATGGATATTGATCGTAAGGCAGACCCAGCAGGAGACCGAGTAATCATTACACTTAATGGAAAGTTTTTACCCTATAGAACCTATTAATTTAGAGTTTTTTTGTTTATTAACACAATTGGATAATCATCCAATATAATTATTGTGTGATTTTTTCCAATTGCCCAAATTGTTAAAAAATTTGCAACTTAGAAGAAGTTTAAACAATCGATAGATTTAAATAGCAGCCTCTAAGTAATCTAATCTATCTTGTCCCCAAAACAACTCTTCATCAAAGATAAAACTTGGGGATCCAAAAACTCCTTTTTTTGAGGCTTGTAAAGTATTCTCATCGAAAGCTGATTGAATACTTTTGGATGTTGCTTGAGTTAACAGGTCCCTTCCATTTAAACCACACAACTTGGCAATCTCAAGCAAAGTTTCTTCGTCAGCAATATTCTTATCTTCTGCCCAAACAGCTTTTAAGATAGCTTGTGTCAAAGGCATCACTTCTAAACCGGCATCTTGGGCAGCTATAATTAATCCAGATGCCAAATTCTGAGAAGCGGGCCAAAATACAGGCTTCAGATTTATGCTCATACCATGCATTTTAGCAACCCGGGCAAGATCAGCTGTTCGATAAGCTTTCCTAATATCTGGTTGCTTGGCTGGCGGCGTAGTACCTGATGCAACAAATACCTTCATGATATCCATTGGTTTAAATTCAATTGATGCACCCGTTTTATTAACGATTTCTTCTACTCGTGGAGCTGCTAGGTAGGTGTAAGAGGAAATTACAGTAAAATAAAATTCAATTTTTTTTCTCAAAACAAATGGCTCCTAAAAATTATCGTGAAAATATCAAAAAATTTAAGCCAGCTATTTTCTCCGCAAAATAATTACGGAATGTAATTATTTTAAATAAATTATTTATAGCCATTAGGTGCGAAGTATATATACCATGACGTAAATTCACGACACGCAAAAATAAAATAATATCACATTTTTTAAGATAATAAATTGAATCATTCAAAACATCATTTTTTTAAAAAGCACCCGTAGCTCAGTTGGATAGAGTGCTGCCCTCCGAAGGCAGAGGTCACAGGTTCGAATCCTGTCGGGTGCACCATTTTCTTACATATATTTCAATTGTTATAGTTTTAATGGGAAATTTTATCTAGACTTTCGCGCAGTGAACGGTCGAGTATTTCAATTCCACGATCAACTTCGTCCTCGGAAATGGTCAAAGGTGGTGCGATCCGCCAAACCGAACCGCGCTCCTTACGACGTTTAATATTCATGCTCAGCCCATACTCGTAGCATTTCTGCGTCGTAACCTCACCCAGTTCATGATGCGGTTGGCGGGTTTCGCGATCTTTAACCAATTCGATCCCATACAACATACCAACTCCGCGTATATCACCAATAGCCTCATACCGCTGTTGCAATTCAATTAAGCGCTTAAGTAGATAGGCACCTATAATCTTTGATCGCTTCAGTAAGTCTTCTTGTTCTAGCGTATTCAGCACTGCCAGCCCAACTTGGGCAAGCAGTGGATCTGACACATGGCTGGTATAATAATTATAACCACGGTCAAAAACAGCCTCTTCTATTTTGTCAGTTGTAATTACGCCAGCCAGAGGAAGTCCTCCGCCCAGCGTTTTTGATACGTTCAATATATCAGGCGTGACGCCAAAATATTCTGCCCCTGTGCGCGTTCCGATGCGTCCGAATGCAGTTTGCGCCTCATCAAAGATCAAAAGCATGCCCCGTTCATCCGCCGCCTTACGCAACCCTTCAAGAAAACACACTGGCGGCACCAAAACGCCGCCGGCACTCAAGATCGGCTCCAAAATGATGGCAGCTGGCTGACCAGAAGAAGTTGAGTCAAACATCTTCAGACCCAGTTCCAGACAGGCCAAAGCAGATTCTTCTTCGCTACCCGCGTCAATATGTGGGCGATAGGCGTTAGGTTCGGGGATTATGAACACACCAGGTGTCGGCACGCCATAACCGCGACGATCACTAGCAAACGATGCAGCCGAAGCGTTCCCGGTCACGCCGTGCCAAGATCCACCAATCGCGATTACTTCATATCCACCGGTGTACATCTTAGCCATGCGAAGTGCCGCTTCATTACTCTCTGATCCTGTGTTTATCCAAAGCGACTTATTTAGCCCCGCTGGCATCCAGTCGGTGGCAATACGACGTGCGAGATTTGCAACCGCTTCAGGTATCATACCGCTGAACATGTGGTATGCCGTCTGACCCGCATACTCAATTGCTTTCACGATGTTTGGATGATTGTGGCCCACTGTAGCGCACATTTGACCTGACGTGAAATCAAGGATCTCCCGACCAGTGTCATCACGAACGATGCATCCTCTGGCCTCAGTGAAAAGATTCTCAAACATATCCCCACCGTAGCGGATCAAATGTTCGCGTGCAGCGTTACGAAGGTTCTGGTCCATAATAATTCTCTTAACGTAGAAATGATAATGTAGTAAAAAAATAAATAAAATATTTGAACAATCCAGTTATAGCTCATTCTGTTGAAACAATGAAGTTTTGAGGCGTCTCTCACCACTGGATTTAAAAATGCAAAATGGTGACACACCTATTGTCAGTGTCCGTCATGGTTAAAATTGAAAAGCTAAAGGTTAAAAATGTCTCATACACCCGAGCAATTGCAAGAACTGGTTAACGAATTTAAAGCACTGACTTTGACAATGAGTGCTGCCGCTGGAGCCGGTCATGTCGGAGGTGCTCTCTCAGGAGCCGAATCCTTGATCACTGTGTGGTTCGAAAAATTCAACGTCGACACCAATGACGAGAACCGAGACCGCTTTTTTCTGGGACCAATGCATTTCACGCCGGGTATATATTCACTTCTGGTTAAGAAGGGACATTACGATTGGAAGGAGACCGTTGGTTACCGAAGAATTGGCAGCCCATTTGAAGGTCATCCTAATATATCTAAAATCAAGGGCTGGGAACTTTCGGGCGGATCCTTAGGGCAAGCACTGGGGGTTGCAGTTGGCTCGGCGATAGCCGCAAAAATCCGCGGCAAAAAATATTGGATCGTGACCCATAACAGTGATGGTGAATTGCAGGAAGGCAGCATGTGGGAAGCCATCATGTACGCAGGCACACATGGCTTAGACAATTTGATCACCTTTTTCGATATCAACCGCATTCAGAGCTACAATCGCATCGAGGAATGCAGCGAGGTTGAGCCGGTCGTAGACAAGCTGAAAAGCTTTAATTGGAACGTTATTGAAGTTAATGGTAACAATATCGAAGAAGTTGCCGCTGCTTACGACAAATCTATGGCCTTAAAAAACGGCAAACCAACCGCTATCGTAGGACACACTATAATCGGTAACGGCGTGTCGTTTCTTGAGGATAAGGTCTCGTCACACAACATGGCTCCGGCTAGGGAACAGATACCCGAGGCCTTGGCAGAGATCGGAACCTCCTTTCCTCACGAAGAGTTTTTCAAACTAGCCGATGAACATCAGGTCACAATGGCACGCGAATTAGCTGCAGGTCTTCCTGATTTCGGCCAAGACTACGGTTGGAACAGCGGCAACGATATGCAGGTTGAAGAAGTCTGGACAGGCCTGGGAATCTCGGAAGGATTTCGTAAGTGTATGGATAGTGATCCCAATGTCATCGCTGTGACACAGGATTCTTACAAACTTATCGGGCTTACTGATGATGATCGGAAAAAATACGGGAAAACAAATCAGTTCTTTGATGTCGGTGTTGCCGAACAGAATATGTCGATGGTTTCTGCAGGCCTCGCCAAAGAGGGGCTTACGCCAATTACTAACGGATATGCTACATTTGCCCTAGGCCGAGCCTACGACCAAATCCGGGTCAGCGTTTCCCACCCCCGCAACAACGTAAAGTATTTTCCGACCGAAGGACTGCTCGGAGGAGATGGCCCATTCCATGAATGCCTGGAAAGCGTCGCACTAGGCTATTACCTACCACACATGCAGGTTCAATGGCCATGTGACAACATAGAAGCGCATAAGGCGACATTGGCAGCAATCCGTGACGTAGACGGCCCGGTTATCACGCTTCAGGAACGGGCGCCAAAGCCAGTGGTGACAAGTAATGAAACGCCTTATCAATATGGTATAGCCAACATCATTCGGTACACCGGAAGACAACCCAATTTTGTTGACGCCTTCGAAACATACCTTTCGACAAATTGGCAGGAATCGGATTCTGACGTCGTTATTGTTGCCTGCGGTTCTCAGGTTAGCGAGGCACTCCGTGCCGCAGTAATTCTAAAGGAGACAAGGAGCATTCAAACAACAGTCGTCAACCTTCACACGCTTAAACCCATAGATAAGCAAGGCCTTCTTAAAGCAGTCAAGGGTTGTCGAGGCATAATAACCGTGGCCCAACAGCAGAAAACAATACTTGGAAACATAGTCGCCGGGGTTATTTTAGATGCCGGAGCCAAAAAAACACCCAATTTGGATAAGTTGGTAATGATGGGAATCGACGACGGCTATGGCGATACCGGTAAGCATCATGAGCTGGTCCAGCAGTACGGTTTAACTGGAGAGCATATAGCCGAAAAAGCCCAGGGCTTGATGGATTACTAAACTTTAAAGAGAAAAGATACTTCAACATGATTATCGGAATTACCGATTACTATCGCGCACCT
Organism: Pseudomonadota bacterium; assembly: GCA_036337015.1. GTDB lineage: Bacteria > Pseudomonadota > Alphaproteobacteria > Rhodospirillales > Casp-alpha2 > Casp-alpha2. Next base: position 525,417 of record JAYZEZ010000007.1, read on the forward strand.
TTTGATATTGAAGCAAAGGCACTTGGCGATGATGTGGAGTTCATCGACTTCAACTCCCGTAACGAGGATGACTTTGATGTAGATAATCTCCGTCAACTGGATGCGCTCCTTGTTTATCATGCTCGCATAACGGAAAAGACAATCTCAAAATTGGACAGGTGTAAAATCATCGTTCGCTATGGCGTCGGTATCGATAACATGGGCCTGGAAGCCCTAAAGAAAAAGGGGATCCCACTTTGCAATACGCCCGATTACGGAATCGAGGAAATTGCCTCCACCGCTGCTGCTCATATGCTCAATCTATGGAGGAGAATATCGGCCTATGACCGAGCTTGCAGGGCCTATGACGAAGGCTGGGCTCAGAATCTGCAAAAACCAATCCTTCGCTTTTCTGAAGCAACCATAGGCGTAATCGGTGTGGGCCGGATGGGTACGGCATTTATCGAATTCATTAGACCCTTTGGGTGCAGAATTCTAGGCTTTGACCCCCATCAACCACTAGGACATGAAAAAAAAGTCGGGTATGAGAGAGTAAAAACCCTTAACGATCTTTTAGATGCTTCTCACGGTATCAGCCTTCATTGTGTTTTGACTTCGGAAACAGCCGGATTGGTTGACAAACCTTTCATTGCAGCCATGAAGCAAGGGGCTTTGCTAGTCAACACGGCTCGCGGCGGACTTTTTAAAGACTTAGATATTATTGAGCATGCATTAAGAAGCGGAAAATTGGGTGGCCTAGGCACAGATGTTTTGCCTTCTGAACCACCTGTCAACCATCCTCTGATTCAGGCATGGCGAGAAGATGCGTCTTGGCTGAAAGGCCGCTTAGTCATCACACCGCACACAGCTCATTACTCAGAAACAGCTATTTATGATATGCGTTATCTGGCTGCCGAAACCATCGCCCTATTTTTTAAGAAAAACGAACTACGAAACCGCGTGGCTTAGGGTGTTGTGTAACTAAATAAGGCATTTGATGAATCAAAAAACCGCTGCTAGTAGGATAATCAAATTATGGTGCAAGAAATAGGATTAATTGGGCTTGGGCGCATTGGTCGAAATCTTGCCGCAAATTTGATTAAACATGGTGTTTCAGTTCAGGCTTGGGACAAATCTTCTGAAACTTGTAATGAAGTCCGTGCCTTGCTTCCTAATCTTAACCTAAATAACGATATTCAAAATTTGATCAGAGCTCTACACCATCCTCGCTGTGTCATGTTAGTGGTTCCCGATGGCGATGCAGTTGATCAATGCATAAACAAACTCTCAAAACTTTTAGAAGAGGGTGACATAATAATTGATTCTGGAAATTCCCATTTTCGCGACACAGAAGTCCGAGAAAAACTACTTTTAACTAAGGGAATTCATTTTCTGGGAATTGGTATTTCAGGGGGGCCTCAAGGTGCTCGATGCGGACCTTCATTTATGGTAGGTGGACAACTCCAGACCTGGCAGGTTATCCGCCCTTTGCTTGAAAGCATCTCGGCTCAAGCTAATAATACACCATGCGCAGGTTATGTTGGCAAGGGAGGCGCTGGTCACTTCATCAAAATTGTTCACAACGGTATTGAATACGCAATCATGCAAATTCTAGCCGATGTTTTTGAGCTGCTTTCCAAAGGGTGCGATGCAACAACTGACGAAATTACTAAAATTTTTCAAGAAATAAACAAGGGTGTCACAGCTGGTTTTCTTGTAGAGGCAGCAGCACAAATTACTAACAGCAAGATTAAAAATAGCAAAAAGTTTTTAATTGATTCTGTAGATGATCGTGCAGAACAAAAAGGAACCGGCAATTGGGCAGTTGAATTAGCTTTTGAAATGGGCGTTTCAGTTCCAACTATATCTGCAGCAGTACAATTCAGAACTCTTTCATCCCAACACCCCCCCATAAAAAAAACTATTAATATCCCCATGAATGAAGGTTCCATCCCCGTACTTCCAATTGAAGATATCATCTCATTGCTAAGTCCTGGCATCACATGCGCATTCTTGAGTGCTTATGCACAAGGTTTTTCTCTCATAGGAGCAGCTAAAAATAGATTTGGAACTATAATTGATAACCGTCATGTGGCACAAATATGGGGAGGAGGATGCATTCTAAGAAGTGAATTAATAAATTTAATTGCCAAGAGCCAAGATCCAAAAATTGACACCCCAAACATCCTTCAAGCAGACAACATCCAACCGCTTGTTCTAGGAGGGATTGCCCCTCTTCGGGAACTTATAAAAGCGAGTCTATCTGCAGACATACCTGTACCTGGATTATATTCAGCCGCCGCATATATCGACTCTCTAAACCAGGTAAAACTTTCAACCCGATTTATTCAACTCCAACGCGATTACTTTGGTAGCCACGGTTTTTTTAATGAAGGACAAAAAACTATAAAGCACGGTCCATGGAAGAAGGATAATGGCTTGTGAAGCCCCTAAATAAAATTGTCATAATGGGAGTGTCCGGCTCAGGTAAGACAACAATCGGTCTCCTTTTGGCAAAAAAAATTAATGGAATTTTCGTTGATGGCGACGACTTACACCCTCATGCTAACATTGAGAAAATGAGGAAAGGCATAGCCCTAACCGACAATGACCGTCTACCCTGGTTAAGTAGTATTTCAAAAATATTGCAGGAGCACGCAGAGCAATGCCCGCTTATTGTTGCTTGTTCAGCACTTAAAGAAAGCTATCGCAATCGATTAGGTGAGGATTTTCACCTGATATACCTTAAGGGAACAATAGAAAAAATAAGCCAACGTTTGAAAATGAGAGAATTACAAGATAGCAAAAAACATTTTATGCCAGTTGCCCTTCTTGAAAGCCAATTTAAGACCTTAGAAGAACCTAATAACGCGATTGTGATAGATCTGACAAAATCACCGCAAGAAATTATCAAAAGAATTGCTATATCAATTTTATAAAATTTTTATCTTAATTTAAAAATTTTTTAAAAGTATTGGTGCAATCAATTTTGCAGCTAAACGATGGCCCGAAGAATTCATATGATCATCGCGATCGAAGAAGATGGGCGCCATAAACGATCTGTTGCGACGATATAAATCAGTTAAATCATAAAAGAAAATATTGGATTTTTTCATTTGTGGCAGTAGCTTAGCGCCATAACTTGTAATTGGCAACTTAGGTTTATTATAAAGTTTTTTCCAATCCTCAATATAAATTTCATCCTTAGATGGTGTATAAATCACTAATAATGAGATGTTTTTCTTCTTAAGAAACTTCTTAATAGAGGACACGATTTTTAACGTTCTAGTTAACGCAACTTCATTTAAGTTTTTAAATTTCGCTCGGTGCGGATAATTTCTGAAATCGCGGTATTTATATACATTTGTTTGACTAATTTTATCAAAAACTTCCTTTGATCTAATACTTGCTTTTGATGCAGTCGTTAAAATTCTCAATCGAACATTTCGCAACGTTTCTAAAAGACAATATTTACCATAAAGACCTAAACTATTTTTAAAGGGCCCAGAATATATGCATTCGTGTTCACGTTTTTGAGTTTGATTGATATGCCGATGTGCAAAAAGGTAAATCCCATTACGTTTGAAATTTTGAAAGTCGATTTCATTTTGTAAGATATCGTTATGATAAATATTAAGTAGAACAATTTTTACACTTTTAGGAAATTCTATGGTTTCTAATAATAATTTTTGTTCAAATGTAGAAGTTCCGCCGACCCCTAAATTAAATAACGCAATGTCTTGCTCCTTACGGAGCACGCCAGGCCAGTCATTGACTACCGGCATTGCAACGCTCCTTGTCAACGAATCGCCTAAAACAATAATTTTAGGGCTAATTTGTTCGAAGTAATCTGGATCCTTTAAAGCTTTTACCATTTCATGGTAATGATCATCACCATCTTTTAAAGTGATATATGGATAAGGAATAAGCCATGGAAAAGATCTCAAAATTTTTTCTGCAGAAAAAGTAATAACTATTACAGCTATCACAAATATGCTCGAAAACTGAATTAATTTTTTTTTCATAACAAATCACACATTACCAAACACTTTTCCTAGGGCTATACCCATTAACCTAATAAATATGTTAAGATATTTTATAGAATTTATACGAATAATACCGTGTTTTTTTGTCATATATAGACAACTATAGGCTTGCTTATATTTTTATTTAAAAATACGGATTATAGTGTTTACAACTATTTAAAGACCAATGTGATGTTGGGTTCCAACAAAATTCGTGTTTAAAAAATGTAGGTGCTTAAAAAATGAAAATCATTTCAATGTCATTATTTCTAATAAATAGTTCTCTTCGGCCTATTAAAAGTAAAAAATATGACTATATTACGCAGCATGGCTAGCCTTTCCAAAAAACGCAAACGCCTTGATCAATTGCACGTCACCTTGACGCGCGGGCCTTTGGTTTCGACCGAAACCGCGCTGAACAATGAGGCAACACCAGCAATCGGGCTTGCTTATCTAGCTGGTTATCTTGAAAAAAACGGCATCCAGGCTGAAATAATTGATGGCATTGCACTTGGTCTCAACCGCGTTTGGCCTGCAAAACAATTTCCAGGCTATACATGTCACGGACTCCCATTTGACGAAATTGCAGAAAAAATTCCTAAAAATACTGACGTCATCGCCTTCTCTTGTATGTTTTCTGGAGAGTGGCCAGTTCAAAGGGAGCTAATTAAATTTCTTAAAAACCAATTTCCAAAAACTTTCATTGTTGCTGGCGGAGAACACATCACTGCTTTAACCGAATATGTCATGGATGATTGCCCTGAAATTGATTGTTGCGTATTAGGCGAAGGTGAGCACACTTTTCTAAAAGTTTTGGAAGCTTACAGTCAAGGACGCTCCTTATCGGACATAAATGGCATTGCTTACAAAAACAAAAATCTCAAAAATGTTATCAACAATGGCCTTCCTCGAATTCGTAAAATTGACTCTATACCTTGGCCAAAATGGCCCGACGGCTACCTTGAAACATTCTGGGAAGCTGGAAAATCTTTCGGCGCACAAGTAGGGCGAGATATGCCAATCAATGTCTCGCGTGGTTGCCCATATCAATGCACTTTCTGCTCGAATCCTTCAATGTGGACAACGCGTTATATTTTAAGAGACGTCGAAGACGTGATTAATGAAATCAAAGCTTATATTAAACGATTTGATATCGACAGCCTCCAATTTTATGACCTGACTGCTATAACAAAGCGGCGTTGGGCTCTAGAGTTTTGCCGTCGTTTAAAAGAGGAGGGGATTCATCTCAAATGGTCGCTTCCATCGGGCACCCGAAGTGAAGTCTTAGACGCCGAAGTCCTTAAGGAAATGCAGTCTGTCGGTTGCAATTACCTAGTTTACGCCCCAGAAAGTGGCTCACCCAGAACCCTTGAGCTAATTAAAAAACGTATTAGTCTTGAAGGGCTAACAAAATCTATCGTTACAGCACACCAACTAGGTATAGTTACTCGAGGAAATCTAATAATTGGGTTTCCAGGCGAAACACGAAAAGAAGTTCTAACAACTATTCTTTATGGACTAAAACTGGCATTTCTAGGAATTGATGAAGTTCCTATTAATATTTACTCAGCATACCCAGGTAGCGAACTTTTTCGAAATCTTCAAAATGAAGGAAAAATTATACTTAATGATCAATATTTTCTTGGGTTAACGTCACTAAACGCAGATTACACGAAGCTTAACCCAATGACTATGAACGTCATTATGGGTCCAGGGGAGTTGGCCTTTTATAGAATTACGGCCATGCTATTAAATTATTCTATCGGCTATCTAACTCGACCAAGCCGCATTTGGAGAACACTTCGTAACGTATTTGGCAAAGGGACTTTAGCAACAACAGTTCTTGAACATCGGCTAAAAGATTCGCGCCGGCGGAGACTTGTAAGTGCCTCAACAACGAGCGCGGGCGAATGACACATAGTTTTAGTAGCACCGGATAGAAATGATAACACCTATATCCCTGATACGTAGTCTCCCTGCTGCTGTTGGTCGATCACAGCCTGGCTTTTTGATTTTTTATGTCACTAACCGTTGCAACTTCCGATGTAATTTTTGTTTCTATGGAGAGGAAATTGCAAAGGGACAAAAGTCGGACGAGTTAACTCTGGAAGAAATTGAAAAAATTGCAAAGACTACAGGCCCACTTTTGCAACTTTCGCTTACAGGCGGCGAGCCATTCCTTAGGAAAAGTATATCAAATATAATTGATATCTTTATCCATCACACAAAACCTTGGTATATTACGATTCCAACCAATGCTTCGATGCCTGATAAAATGGCTAGAGTGTTGGAAAAAGTTCTACCTAAATACCCAAACATAGCCTTTCGAATCACGATTTCTATTGAGGGTATAGGCAAAGAACACGACGATATCCGCTCAATGCCTGGTTCATTTGATAACATCATCGAGAGTCACAGGTTGCTATCGGAATTAAGAGAGCGTTTCCCAAACTTAGTACTTGATGCAAATTCAGTTTTTACTGCAAGAAGTGAGAACACGCTTAAGGAAACACTTGGTTTTCTTGATAAAAATTTTAACTTCGATAATTTATCTATAACTTACGCTAGGGGTGATATTTCTGACGAATCACTTAAAACGACCTCACGAAAAAAATACGAAGAAATAAACCAATTTCTAGAAAGTATAAAACGTAGTAAAGAAACACGATTTCTCTATCCAGTGTGGCGTGGTGTTCGGGATATTTCCCGTAAAAACCTAATTCGCACAGTATTTGACGACGAATTTGTTGCACCTTGTGTTGCTGGTCGCAAGATCATAGTTATTGGAGAAACGGGCGAAGTCCTTCCATGTGAAATACTTGGGAAAAGCATGGGCAATCTTCGCGACTACGATTACGACCTAAAACGTCTATTAGCTTCAGTCGAAAATGATGAACTTCGCAAATGGATAGTTGAATCAAAATGCAAATGTTCTTTTGAGTGTGCTCTTACGGCAAATGTTGCTTGGAACATAGCCTCCTATCCAAAATTACTAGTTTCGTCTCTAAAGAACATTGGCCAAAAGGAATCCAACAATACAACTCCTCGGTCTTCTACGGCTTAAAAGCAGTTACTGTGATTACAGATTTTCAAAAAAGCGACAAACCTAAAATTAATGATAATAATTCTAATCCAGGTATTAGCATTATAATTCCAGCCTTCAATGCAGAAACAACAATCCAAAACTGCATTGAAAGTGTAATCAATACTGGCCATAAACCTATAGAAATTATAGTAGCTGACGATGCTTCCACAGATAGCACAGTGGATTTAGTTTCTGAAATCTCTAATAGCATTTCTGAAAATGTGCATCTGGTTCGATTAAAAAAAAACAGTGGCCCGGCGCGAGCTAGAAATGAGGGCGCTGCAGCAGCAAAATACTCCTATTTTTTCTTTCTCGATAGCGACACAGAAATGCTACCAAACGCTCTTGAAAATTTTATTGCTCGTATACCTGACGCCGATGCCGTTTGTGGTCATTATCACTGGGAACCTTTAAACAATACCCCAGTTGCCTGGTATAAAAGTTTGCTTAATTATTATTTGTTTTCAAAAAGCGGTGTTTTTGAACACGATGTTTTTTTAGGCTCTGCTGCTGGAATCCGCCGGGAAGCATTTGAAAAAACTGGCGGATTTGATGCATCTTTAAAATGGGGAATGGATTATGAGAATGAAGAGTTTGGGCACAGGCTATCAATTAACCATAAAATTTTACTGGATCCCAGCATTGCTGTCCGCCACGCTTTTCCAAATTTTAAAAAACTAACCATCACCTATTTTTCACGCGTTGCCCAATGGATGATGCTATTTATGAAACGTCGCAAATTTGAAGCGGGCGGCCCAGCAGCTCAAAATATTGGATTAGCTTCCATGGCATTTCCAGTTTTTATTGCTTCTTTTCTGGGTTTATTAATTACACCTTGGACTTGGCTTTTGACAGGATTAGCTGCAGGCATTTATTTATGGGGATATGCTGGTTTTTTTAGGTTTACACTAAAGAAAAGGCCCATTTTTCTTCCTTCAGTAATATTATTAAATGGATACTTCTGTTTTATTATTTCTGCTGGGGCAGCGTGGGGTATTTTAGCTTATTTATTTAAACAAAAGCCTTGATAAGGAATTATTGAATTAAATCCTTAGTTAACCAATTGTTTTTGTGTCTAAAACTTCAGTGCTAACTTTAGAATTTTTAAGGCGAGGAACTGGTAAATCGCACTTTATCGGGCCGTTGTAAAACCTATCTTCTATTTTCTTTGGCAGGCCATTAAAATTTAAAAATCCTGCTCTTACCATTTTTTGACGCCGCAATTTGATAGGAAGATCTTCCCTCCATTGACGGGCATTCCACCAAGGAACAGTTAACTTTAAATACAGCCTTATTATAGGTGAAAAAAACTCACGCCATCCAACAAGAATAAATCGATACCGCATATTATATTTTGATTTATCGAGCTCAATTTCAACAATATCAATCTCCGAGACTACAGACATTCCAAGCATGGTATTAAATACGGTAAAGGATGTTTCTGAACGCCGACGCATAAAAATCATACTTCGAACTTTAATAAACGAAAAAATGGGTGCCCGTAATGTAAGTAGGAGTGTTGCAGTGTCCTTATCTTCATATAACACTTTTGCATCCGGCATGCCTTCATGCATCACACTAACATGTTCATGATCCCAATAATTCCACATGCCAACTGCTGCGGAACAATCGGCTTCACGTTCACACTTAATTTCAATTATCTTCATTTAGCTCCACTACAATCATATCATCATCAATATGATGCTCATATCTTTGCAAGCTTCCCTTAATATTGGATGTGAGGCACTTTCCACTCGAAATATCAAATTTCCAATCATGCCAACGACAACGCAAGTGATCATGGTTTTTAGGACACCGCACAATTTCTCCGCCAAAATGAGGGCAGACCGTTGAAATTACCACAATTTTTTTATTTATCATAAATGCAGTAATTTCATCTGACCATTGATCAATCCACTTTGTATACTGCCCATTTGCCTTTATGTCAGTAATCGAACACAAGCGGATTGAACTAGGGTAATTTTTAGCCATTCCTTGGAAGCTTAAGTTTTAAAAAATCACTTTTCATCGATTTGAAATTCCCGGTTGAAATTATTTAACTATATTAAGACAAGGATATATCACCTGAAACAATTTGAGGAAACTTCCTTAACCATGCCGCAAAAGCCATTATATTAAATAAAATTCTATAATTGTTTTGCTTTCCGCTCATGTGATTTTCAACAAGAAATTTTGTCCTATCTCTTGATAAAAGACAATCGTATAAATCATGTGTATCTAGCAAATCGTTCATCAAAGGCCTTAAATCTGTTTTAAGTGCACGGGCAACAGGAAAGGTAAATCCCTGTTTTTTTTGTCTCACTAAATTTTTTGGAAGGCCTTGGCGTTCAAGTACCCGGCGCAATAAAATTTTCAAAGTCCGACCATTATATTTTAAATTTGCCGGTAGTTTGTTAGCAAAAGAAACGATATCAGGAGAAAGAAATGGCGATCGAATTTCTAGGCTTTCCTGCATGGATGCTCTGTCCGTATGAGTAGAAACAAAATCTGGCAAAAAATGCCGCTGGTAGTGAAAAGCCAATCTATCATCCATTCCATCTACAGGCATTTCTTCTTGGGTTTTTTTTAACAAACTGAATAGATTATCGCTTGAATTTTCCAAATTAAAAAACTCCCTATCAACACCAGGACAAAGAATGGCTAATTCTGCAGAGTTTTTCGAAGACAGCCACGCTGCTGATCGAATGAATTTTGAGGAAGGATATCCTCCAAAAAATGAGGCCAATTTATAACCCATATCGAGATAGTTGTCACTTGCAGGCATACAGGTTTTAGACATACTTTCCATAATCGAAATGAAGCTCACAGGTAAATGACTTATAAGCTTATCAGGATAAATTGCATGAAAAGATTCATAGCCCCAGAATAATTCATCTGCGCCGTCTCCAGCAATACCAACAATAATTTCAGGCCTAACTTTTTCAGAAAGCAACAGAGTGTTAACGTATCCAGGATCTCCATGCGGCTCATCACTCGTATCAAAATGCCGACTTACGGTATTAATGATAGCATTGCCGTCCATTTGAAATACTCTATGATTTTTAATACCAGCCCAGCGAGCGGCGGCTTCTGCTTTCATGCCCTCATCAAAACCAGGCTCTTTAATATTTAAAGTGTAAGAACTTATATCCGATGTATGGTTACAAGTGTATGCTGCAACTAGCGAACTATCTAAGCCACCACTCAGGAAAACACCAACAGGAACATCAGAGCGAATAGCTCTAAATGATGCTATTTCAAACAATCGGTCGAATTCCCGAATTGCCTCCTCCTCGGAAATATCCAAAACATCTTCCCCTGGAAAAGAAGACCAGTAACGTTCTATGGAAAAAATTTCTTTATCTGGTTCGATAGTTAAATAATGGCCTGGCGGAACTTTGAGCACTTCCAGAAGGGGTGTTTCCTCCCCCATAAAACAAGCGTTAGCTAAATATCGAGCTATAGCTTTCTTATTAAGCTTCCACCTAAAGTTCTTAATAGACAAAAGTGCACGAAGCTCCGAAGCGCAAACTATTTCGTTCTTATTATAGTGATAATAAAGTGGCTTTTGCCCCATATGGTCACGAACAAGCACTATTCGACGAGATAGTGTATCAAATATAACTGCTGCAAACATACCGTCAAATCGAGCGAAGGACTTAACCCCCCAATGGGCATAGGCAGCTGCAAATACTTCTGTATCACTACGGGTACGAAGAACCACACCTTCACACTTCAACTCTTCAGCAATTTCTAGATAATTGTATATTTCACCATTGTAAGAAACGACTATAGACCCATCTTCTGTAACGAAAGGTTGATCTGCAGCAGGTGAGAGATCGATGATACGTAACCGTTTGTGGCCTATATAAACCCCATCATCTAACCATTCACCTTCCCCATCTGGCCCCCTATGTACTAGTGTAGCAAGAGCCTCTCGAGCCTGTTCATATTTTGGAGGCACAGCATCTTTTTTCGTCAACCAGGCAAAAATACCACACATTTCAAATAGCCCCTCTAATATACTTAGAGCCCAAAGAAAAAATAACATTTAGGCTCATTTTAGAAGCATCCAAGTAACTCAAAATAATTTAATAGTTGAACAGGCCGTAATTTTCACTATTTATTCTCTAATCAGCTAGTTCAACATGTGCACTAAAATACCGTTAACTCTTGCGATGTGCACGCAGAATTCATATGTTTATGTTGCCCGTGCGCAACTGGTTTATATCAGGATATGTCATGGATAAAAAAAATAAAAACGGTTTGAATAAAAGTGATTCCACCCCTAAGGGAAGGAACATTAAGGTCCAACTTGTCTATCCATCTAGTCAAAAATCTGTGCAGACACTTTATACTTTTAATCAAAACCAACAAATTGGATATAAACCGCCTCAATCGGTAATGATTCTTGCAACTTATTTGCGATCTAAGGGCTTTCCTAACGTTGAATGTCTCGACGCACAGGTCCACAACTTATCTCCCCTAGATACGGCAAAACAACTTGCTAAAACCAAACCGGATGTAGTCGGGATCACAGCTTGGACTGATTTTTGGTATCCGACTTGGGAAACACTGAATCACCTTAGGAGTCTCTTGCCTGATACGATCCTCATAATAGGAGGACCCCATGCTAGTGTTTTCCCAAAAGAGTCACTTGAGGGATCCGTTGCCGATTACTTGGTTTGCGGTGATGGCGAGGATATTCTACTGGAATTAGTCCAATGCCTTTCTGAAGGCAAACAAGTAGGGGCTCTTCCGGGATTATGGAAAAAATCTATAGATGGAGAGGCCATTGAGCCCATAGAGCCTTTTGCTGTAGTTAAAGATATTTCTTCTATACCCCCACCAGACAGAACTCTTTTACCCTTCAAGCTTTATAACAATATCCTTAGCACAGCTGAATATGAAACAACTATGGTAACGTCACGTGGATGTCCGTATAAGTGCGTTTTTTGTAAAATGGATGTGCAAAAGGTATATGCACGTTCTGCTGAATTGGTTGTAGAAGAATTCAAGCAGATCGCTGAACTTGGGATTGCAGACGTTCAGGTTTACGACGATACTTTTACTTGGGGACAATCGCGCGCCATTGATATTTGTGATGGGATTATAGATAGCGGTATTAAAGTTAAGTGGGCGATTCGCGACCGAGCAAATCGTGTAACACCAGAATTATATTCAAAACTAAAACAAGCCGGTTGCCACAGAGTTCATTTTGGAGTTGAGACTGGCTCGCCAAGAATCATGAAAAATTCTGGAAAGTTTCTTACTATCGACCAGGTCCGAGATGCTATGAAAATCTCTCGAGAAATCGGCATGGAAGTCATGCTTTATTTCATGTTCGGATTTCTTGAAGAAACCACTGAAGATGCCAAAATGACTATGGCTTTCGCTCGCGAACTTAATCCAGATTATGCATCTTTTGGAATACTTATCCCCTACCCAGGCACTGAAATTTATAAAGAAGGTCTTTCCCGTGGATTAATACCCAGAGATTATTGGAGAGACTTTACTAAAAATCCAGAACCTGACTACCGAATTCCCCATGTCATTGAAGACAAGCTTGACCGTAAAACATTAGTTAAGATGAAAAATGATGCTACGCGTCGTTTTTATTGGCGACCTACACAGATTATTAAAGAATTGAATAATATTTCTAATGCACGCGATCTAATCCAAAAAGTCCGACTCGGAACCTCTATTTTATTGGATGGCATTAACCCAATTTCCGTAAACCGTTACTAATCTATTCCTTTTTTATCTTCTAACGAACTTTTCTCAAAATCAATGCACATGCGAACACTGGTATGGCTTATATGACTAATATTACCACTAATCACGTGATGAAGTATAAAATCACAGATGAATCCAGAAACAACGAATATAGCGCCAACTACAAACATAGTAAGTGACATAGATAAGAGAGGGCGTGGGAAAATACTCGGCTGTTCTATGCTCCCGCTTAAAACCCAAAAGAAGTAATCGCCTACAAGATACAAAAGTATAAGTGTGCTGGGAATTAAGAATAACAATGCAAGCTGAGCAAAAAAGTGCAGGGGACGAAACTTATAATTACAGGTAAATAAAATTGAAAATAGGTCCCAAATACCCCCGTACCTAAAGGTTGAATATTTAGATTGACCATACTTTCTGGCATCATTAGTAATTATTGACTCAGTAACTTTGAAACCTGCCATATGGGCAAGTAGGGGAATATAGCGGTGGAATTGTCCGTATACTGGAACAGTCTTAGTAACTTCTGATCTATATGCTTTAAGACCGCAATTTAAATCCTTAAATTTAAGCCCAGTAGACCGACTTACAATTTGATTAAAAACAAATGAAACAAATTTTCTAATGGGCCCATCATGGCGTTGGACTCTTCGTCCAGAGACTAGATCATATCCTTCGTTTAATTTGTTAACAAGTAACGGAATATCTTCTGGTCGATCTTGCAAATCAGCATCTAATGTTACTACCGTTGAATAACGTGCGTTAGCAAATCCAACAGCTAATGCCATTGATTTTCCAAGATTACGCCGAAGAACTAATGCTTTTAAGGCATCATTCTCTCTGGCAGCATTTTGAACCAATGTAACAGTGTCATCTGTTGAACCATCGTCAACAATGATAATTTCATACGTATAATTTTTAAGCACGGTCTCAAGACGTGGCAATAACTCTATCAAGCTCTCTGCTTCATTAAACGCAGGAACAATGATAGATATGGCTTGGTCGTCGTTTGTTTGGGAATTAATAGTCATATCAATTCAACTAATATTGGATCACATCAGGAATTAGATAAAAAAAATTTAAAGAATTACTTATATCATTTATTACAGTATACAACTTAACCAAAAAAACACCTGAAATTGATACTAATTTTAATTTTTCATATCATAAATACTGATTTAATGCCTGTAGTATTGTTTCTCTCAACGTTGGCCGAACATATTTAAAAACAAACCGCTTTGTATTTTCGGGTATAAAAGCTGCCATTTGAGCTCCATTAACAGAGAATGTTGATTGCTTTTTTCCATCAGCATAGGCATGCCAAAAAGGTAAATAAGGGCTGTTAAAAACAACAAATCCAGCGCCACTTTTCACATCAATGTTAACACCATTTTTAACAAGATCCCATTTTTTTAGAACTAGAGTACCGATTTTATTTTCAATACCTAATGGAATATCTTTTTCTCTTACTACTGCAGTATTGTTAAGGGCATTTTTTTTAATTAGTTCATAAAAATCAGCCTCACTATTACTAGCTTTTGAAATTATTAACTTAGAACTAGGATAGACTCTCTCTAGTGGTGGTTCCAGGGCATAAACACGGATTTTCGGAGGAAAAATTATATGCCAAAATAGTTTTTTAAAACGCTCGAATACACCATGGTATCTTCGGGAAAGATTTTCTATACCTTTTGGGCCCGCAACTTGTGTGATCCCATTGCCGATAATCGGAACAACACTTAAAATATATCCTACATTAGCTATTCGAAGAAGCTTTAGATCTGCTACTTTGTTTAGGTCATATTGATCACAACATTGGAGATCTATATTATCCAGTCTTAAACCAGGCTGGGCCATATAGACCTTACCACTTTTTAGAATAGCCTGCCAATATGGTGAGATTGGGGTGATATTAATCATTCCATCCAGTGTGTCCAAGCCTGCTGCTGCCGCATAGGAACCTCCAAGTCTATATCGAACTGAGACAACGCGTATTGGTTTAGAAGGAAGCCATGGCCGATAATTTAGTTGATTAATTGATCCAGTAAAAGTGGACAACCCGCCTTCTAAAAGCCAAACAACTGGAGTTTGAAATTTTAAAACTGCAAATTGTGCAACCGCTAATGCTCCAATAATAGCAAAAACAAATTGACGTGAAATTATACGCTGAGATTTCATTTTTAAATTTTTAAATAATTTAGCATCTTCAGCTAAGCCAATGCCAATTATCAATGTTAAAATTTGAAAAACACTTCTAGATATATCGAAGTAATTAAATGTTAAAGACTTTAAAGGACTTAAAAATGGCAAATAAACGGCCAATGTATAGGCAATCAAAGGCAAAAAGTAGCCAATCAGATTTGCAAATATTAGCCTAGCTCCTATTAAACGTTTAGCAATAAAAGCTAAAATTCCACCAACAATTCCAAGTATAGTAATAAAATCAATAGTGTTAATCGTAACACCGTGGAGCGCTCCTCCACGTTGGGTGTATGGTGCAACGAGAAATTTAGCGAAAAAAGATTCATGCCAATTAAGCAAAACCAAAAATACTAAAATACCTAAAGAGGGCAAAATCTTAATAATAGACTTATAGCTATGAATAAAAGCCACTATAGGAATTACACCTAGCATAGCTAAAAAACTAAATGTAGGCGTACAACTGACAGCATTTAAGAAACTTATGGCAATTACATTAGTATAATAATAACTTTTTTCGAGGCGATAGACGAAGATGTAACAAACAAGGGGTATTATAGCGATACCAAATCCTGAATCCCAAAAAAATGGGATTGAAAACGAATACAACACGGAAGCAGCAAGAGATAGTTCTCTAGACCCTCCTGCAACCGATCTACAAAGCCTATACATCCCAATCAAACTAAGACTAACAGCTAACGTAAAATGCAGAAAGCTTGCTAGGCCTAATGGAAGCCAATCAATAATAAAATTTTCAAATGAAAAAAATTGACCACCAATTGCGACTACAGCGTCTCTATCAGCCCCACCTGCAAGGCCATGAATAAATCTTACGTCATCAGGCTGCGCACTAAGAATTTTAAAGTTAGGTATTGAGTATTCCAAATCACCGCTAAAACTTAGGAATGACTTATCTCCTAAGATCCAATTCTCATACGTTCCTAACAAAACTAATAAAATGATAAAAAAATTGACTTTTATACGATTTTTCACATTAATTTGAGAATTAACCAACCAAAAAAAGGTGCTTACAATAACAAAAAAATAAATTGAGTTAGATATAAGATTGTATGTATTCATGCTTTAAAAAACTTGCTTTTAATAGAATTGTTTTAATTCAGTTTTAATATTTTTAAATTAAACAAACAATTATACTTAAGTATCAAACTTGCACCTTATGGATAATTAAAATACTTCCCATTGAAATTAAGAATTGGACGATTTTTGAAACAAAAGGATAACTTTGTTCGAGGTTTCGGTTTTTAAATTCTAACTGATAAATTTTTTTTTAAATACAAACAATAATAGATCTATCGCATATGAAACCATCTCAGAAATCAATCAATTTCTAAATGGCTAAGAACCAATATAACAGGACAATATCAATGTCTTTAGGATATTACTATTATGGCTAATAAACCTAATGTGGAAGTAGACAATACAATTGAAATTCAAGACCTGCCTCTACCAAATTCTCTAACACAAGAAACCGTCCTCTCTGTAGAGCACTGGACAGATCATTTGTTTTCTTTCCATATTACCCGACCACAAGCATTTCGTTTTCGCTCCGGTGAATTTATAATGCTCGGATTATTTGTTAATGAAAAACCTCTCCTTCGTGCATATTCAGTTACCAGCCCGACCTGGGATGAAAAGTTAGAGTTTCTATCAATTAAAGTTGAAAATGGACCACTGACCTCAAGACTTGTTAACATTCAGCCTGGAGATAAAATACTACTTGGTAAAAAACCAACCGGAACACTAACTCTTGATGCAATAACACCAGCTAATACACTTTATATGATTGCAACTGGTACTGGAATTGCTCCATTTGCCAGCTTGATACGAGATCCCGAAACTTTTGATAAGTTTGATGATGTAGTACTTACGCATACATGCAGAACTGTTGCGGAGCTTGAATACGGTAAAAGCGTCGTTTCTCTTTTAAAAAGCGATCCACTCGTAGCTGAATTTGCTAAGAATAGAGTCACTTATTTTTCAAGTGTTACACAAGAAAAATATGATCCCGTTGGCCGAATTACTACTCTAATTGATACAAAAGAACTATTTCGAAATATTGGAAAACCACCACTCAACTCGAAAACAGATCGGGTCATGATTTGTGGTTCTATAGATATGTTAAAAGATGTAGCAACTCTTGTAGAAGCAAGTGGTTTAAAAGAAGGCTCTAACGCTGATCCTGCTGACTTCTTAATAGAAAAAGCATTCGCAGAATAACCTTAATTCTTTAAGTTATCCTCCGGACACGTGTGATACCCGCACCATGACGTTCCAACATCCGTGCCACAACCACTTCAAGAGAATGTGTTACGACCATCATTTCATGACTTGAGGCGTGTAATAAAGCACCCGAACCAAGATAAAAACCTACGTGACCAGGAAAAAAAACAATGTCCCCAGGATTCAACTCTGAAATTCCTTCAGTAAAAGGTATATCTGCACCTATTTTATCAGCCTGCAAGTCAGTATCTCTTGCCACAAAAATCCCAGCTGCCGCTAAGGATATTTGAATTAATCCTGAACAATCAATACCCTGGCCACCCCGACCACCCCACAAATAAGGCTCCCTATTAAACATAGAAGCAGTTGCAATAAAATCAGGCTGAAATTCTTTTATAGGCTTGATATGCTTTAGAAAAATCCAACCACCTGAAGTTAAATGAGCATATTCCCCTTCAACCATATCCACAGAAACGCCTGACAACATGGAAAGTCGCATTTGCGGTGGAAATTCCCCCTTAGAATCAGGAAAAACTAGTGAACTTAAAGCACTAACCCAATGTGTAGGTTTATTTAAATTGCGAAATAAGTTGCTTGATTTTACATAGCCCACATACCCATCATGTCCACATTGCCCCCAGGACCATCCATCTTTATCCTCAAATACAGTAAAAGATTCTCCAAACAACAATTCACTAGCCTGCAAGACATTTTCACCATCAAGGTTTACAGGGCACGGTTTAGTCATAACAGGCGCCCATGCTACACCTACACGATTTTTCTTTCCGACAACGAAAGAGCTTGCATCAACACGACCTTCCATAAAATCGGCAGCTATATCTTTACGATAAGGATGCACCCTAGGGTCTAAAGAAGTTTTATCATTTACGTTTTTCATCGTTTTTCCCTTTTTTGAAGAATAACCTTTCCAAGGTTGAGCATACGTTGGGAATACTTTAAGAAAATACTAGTTTAAAAAATTAAAATTAATTTATAGTTTAATAGCATTGAAGGATTTTTAGCTTGGAAAAACTTATTTTTACTGTTCATGAGTTTATGACCATCATGGGATACCTTGATGAACAGCTAGATGGCAAGTCAGCTCCAATCGAATCCATTTATAACGAGTGGCACCAACAATGGACCACCCTTGATGATCGGCTGGAAAAATTACCAATGATGGAACGTGCCGATATGTTATTTGATGGAAAACTAACTATTAATGCTATTTCTGAGCCTCACTTGATGGAAGTAATTGGTGTAGTTGAAGCTCAAGTATCCATTCATCAAAAATTAATTAAAGATGAAGATGAAGATGCAGATCCAGAAGATCTTGAGATTTGGACAACTCAGCTAGCTAAGCTTAAAGAACTTATCAAGTCAGAGGCATGGTCCAACGAAACTAACTAGGTATTCTAACATCACTAATTTTTAAAGCTTTGTCTTTTTAAAATTTTTAAAAGGTTGTGAAGCTGTTAGAAAAAAACGCATTAACGGATCCAAAATAATTAAATAAAACTATGGCTATAGCAGAAAATAAAAAAAATAAAGATACTAAAGCCCAATTACATGGATTGTATTTTGAGGCCATAGAAGTGGGTATGGAAGCAACTTATACCAGAACTATAACTAATATAGATGTTCAAAAATTTGTTGAAATTTCCGGTGATAACAATCCTATTCACCTTAATAAAGAATTTGCAAAAAAGACCATATTTAAAGAAAAAGTCGTTCATGGGATGTTAACGGCAAGCTTAATTTCCACAGTAATAGGAACCAAACTTCCTGGGCCTGGATGTATCTATGTTAATCAGAATCTTGATTTTAAATCACCAGTAAAAGTTGGTGACACAGTTGTAGCGTTTTGTAAGGTAATACAAAAAAACGATGCTAAAAATATTGTAAAATTAGAAACAATATGCTCTGTGGCTAACAGAGTGGTTATAGAAGGACAAGCTACTATCCTAGTTCCCAATAGGCCAGTAATCGTGAAAAAATAATGCCCTTTACACTTGACCAAACTAGGTAGCGCTGACACTTTTCCTTCATGCAAATATTTAGAAAACTTAATAAGCTACCTAACACTGCCCGCAAGGCAGCTATAGCCATTGGTAATTTTGATGGAGTTCATCCTGGTCACCAAGCAGTAATTAATAAAGCTGGTCTTATTGCAAAAAATGAAGGTGTACCTTGGGCAGTTTTAACCTTTGAGCCACACCCACAACAATTATTTACAAAAAATCCGAATCCATTCCGCTTAACACCCTTTAAGTCTAAAGCTCGTAATATAAAGCGTATGGGTGTTGATATTTTAATTGTGCAGAAGTTTGATGTTGCATTTTCACAAACTAAGGCCGAAGAATTTATTTTAAAAGCGCTTATTCAGGGTTTAGATGCCCATCACATAGTCTCAGGATACGATTTCGTATTTGGACATAATAGAGGCGGAAATTGCGACTTACTTTTAGCAATGAGCAAAAAGGAAAAATTTGGGTTTACTGCTGTTAGTGCACTCGCCGACAATGCTGGAAAGGTTTTTTCATCTACACGTATACGTGAGCGATTAAAAAACTCCGACCCTATTGGTGCTTCAAAAATTTTAGGTAGAGATTTTGAGCTTTCTGGTAGAGTTGTTAAAGGAAACCAGTTGGGGAGAAAAATAGCATACCCAACTGCAAACATCCACTTGGGGTCATATATTCGCCCTGCTAATGGCGTATACGCAGTTCGTGTTTTAATAGAAGGCAACACAACTGAACAATGGCTAGACGGCGTTGCTAACATTGGAAGTCGTCCCACAATTGGGGATGGCAAAATAATATTTGAGGTTTTTCTAATTGATTTTAAAGCAGATCTTTACGGTAAATATCTTCGTGTACGTCTCATTGATTTCGTGCGTGAAGAAAAGAAGTTTGACGGGATAGATCAGTTAAAGGCACAAATTGCTATTGATGCAAAAAATGCTCAAAAAATTTTAGAACGTTCACAGCAACAAGAGATATAAGAAACTATGTCCATCGATTATAAATCCACTGTTTTTTTACCCATAACAGACTTTCCGATGAAAGCCGGCCTGCCACAGCGTGAACCTAAAACTCTTGCTAGGTGGGAAGCAATTGATATTTATGGGCAGCACCGCAAATCAGGTAAAAATAAAAAAAAATTTATCCTACATGATGGACCACCTTATGCAAATGGGCATCTACATATTGGCCATGCACTTAACAAGATTTTAAAAGACATTGTTGTCCGTTCTCAACAAATGTTAGGTAAGGATTCTAATTATGTGCCCGGTTGGGATTGTCATGGACTTCCCATCGAATGGAAGATCGAAGAAAAATACCGTAAAAAGAAGAAAGACAAAGACCAAGTTCCAATCAACGAATTCCGTCAAGAATGTAGAGAATTTGCAGAAAAATGGATAGATATACAGCGTGAAGAATTTAAACGCCTAGGTTTAGTAGGTGACTGGGAAAATCCTTATACGACTATGAGTTTTGAATCCGAAGCACAAATCGTTCGTGAACTTGGAAAATTCTTAATTGATGGATCCCTCTACCGTGGCGCAAAACCAGTGATGTGGTCGCCAGTTGAAAAAACGGCACTAGCAGAAGCTGAAATCGAATATCATGACCATACGTCAACTACGATTTTCGTTCGATTTCCTATTTCTAAATCTCCAATACCAGAAATTGAAGGGTCCAATATTATAATTTGGACAACAACGCCTTGGACCATGCCAGGGAACCGTGCCGTCGCCTATGGCCCGGACATTGAATATTCGGTGATTAAAATTATTTCAAAAAATAAAGATAGTCTCGCAAAAACAAACGAACGACTTGTTATAGCAACAGCTCGGTTAGATGAAACATGTAGTCAATGTGGTATTAACGATTTTAAAACAATAAAAATATTAAAAGGGGTGGATTTAGCTGGCACTACCTGCAAGCACCCGTTATTTGGGCAAGGTTATGATTATAATGTGCCTGCTTTACCTGCTTCTTTTGCTAATACAGATGAGGGGACAGGAATAGTCCATATTGCTCCAGGACACGGAGCTGATGACTGGGAACTAGGCCGTGAGTTTAATCTTACAATTCCAGATACCGTTGATGAAAATGGCTGCTTTCTAGACACTGTTCCTCTTTTTGCAGGAAGCCATGTATACAAAGTCAACGAACAAGTAGCAAATTCTCTAGCTGAATTTGGTTCCTTATTAGGACGCGGTAAGCTAATACACCGTTACCCACATTCTTGGCGTTCAAAAGCACCATTGATTTTTCGCAATACCACTCAATGGTTCATTTCAATGAGTACAACAGATCTCCGCGAAAAAGCTATCACGGCCATTAACGATACTAGATTTATTCCATCATCAGGAAAAAATCGTATAAAAGGGATGATTGAAACTCGACCAGATTGGTGTATTTCTCGTCAACGTGCATGGGGCGTGCCGATAACCGTTTTTGTTAATAAAAAATCTGGTGAGCCGCTCCGTGACCAATCTGTAATTGACCGTATAGCTAGTATATTCCAAGAAGAAGGAGCAGATGCTTGGTTTTCTTCAGATCCGTCACGATTCTTAGGAAGCAAGTATGATGTATCAAATTATGAACAGGTAAAAGATATACTCGATGTCTGGTTTGATTCGGGTTGTACTCACACTTTCACTCTAGAAGGACGTAGTGACCTTGATTGGCCGGCATCATTATACTTGGAAGGCACAGACCAACATCGTGGTTGGTTCCATTCTAGTTTGCTAGAATCTTGTGGAACAAGAGGCCGTGCCCCTTATGATTCTGTCCTCACCCACGGCTTTGTAATGGGTGAGGATGGAAGTAAAATGTCTAAATCACTTGGCAATATCATATCACCTGAAGAAGTTGTTAAAACTCACGGCGCAGACATTTTAAGACTATGGGTTGTTGGGTCAGATTATTCCGAAGACTTACGAATTGGGCCTGAGATTCTAAAAAGCCATTCTGATATATATCGTCGACTACGTAATACTCTACGTTATGTTCTTGGAAATTTAGATGATTTCCATGAAGATGAGCGTTTAAACATCAATGACATGCCAGAACTCGATCGCTGGGTATTACACAGGTTATGGGAAATGGATTGTTTGCTGCGTGAAGCTTGCAACACTCTACATTTTCACCAAGCATTCGCAGAAATACATAACTTTTGTGCAGTTGATTTATCAGCTTTCTATTTTGACATTCGCAAAGACAGCTTATATTGCGATCCAAAAGATGATATTAAGCGCCGTGCAGCTAGAACTGTCCTAGATGAAATTTTCGATTGCCTAACCGCTTGGCTTGCACCATTTATCTGCTTCACAGCAGAAGAGGCTTGGTTAGCCCGTTATCCAGAAGAAGGCAAAGATAACAGCGTGCATCTTCGTACTTTTCCAAAAATTCCAGAAGCATGGTGTGATCAAGTTTTAGCAGAAAAATGGGAAAAAATTCGTTCTATCCGACGTGTTGTTACCGGTGCTATAGAACTCGAGCGAAAAGAAAAACGAATAGGCTCTTCATTGCAAGCACACCCAATAGTACATGCTCAACAAGAAGATATATCTCTATTTGACAATCTAGATGCTGCAGAATTATTTATCACATCTGGTGCTACATTTACTAAGAAACCGATTGCAAAAAAGGGGTTTTCACTTATTGAAGTACCTCATGTTACAGTTATTCCAAATCAAGCTAAAGGGGAGAAGTGCGAGCGTTGTTGGAAAATTTTGCCAGAAGTTGGAATCGATTCAGAATTTAGAAAGGTTTGTGGACGCTGTGCCAATGCTGTCCGTCACTTAAAAAATGATGCTTAAAAATCAATTTCGTAATGGCATGATCATCTCATTTGTTATTTTAGCCTTTGATCAGTTAAGCAAATGGTGGATTGTGTTCTATATTATGCAACCACCCCAGGTGATTGAAATTGCACCTTTCTTCAATCTAGTTATGGGATGGAACTATGGTATAAGTTTTGGATTGCTTAACTCTATGCCAGAAATAAGTGTTTGGATATTACCTTTTTTAGTATTTTTAATTACTTCGGGATTGATAATATGGTTGTATTTTATTGATAAGAATAGCCAAGCAATAGGCCTTGGATTTATAATTGGGGGGGCAATTGGTAATCTAATTGATAGATTACACTTTGGAGCAGTAGTAGATTTTCTAGATTTTCATGCTTGGGGTTTTCATTGGCCCGCCTTTAACATTGCAGATAGTGCAATAACTATTGGTGCAATTATGCTGGTATTAGATTCCTTGTTTGAAAGTAAGAAAAAGCTTTAAATTAATATTATTGGGTGGATGAAATGCAAAACTTACAAAAATTTCTTTTATTTGCTTGTGCCGTGTTGTTTTTATCGGGTTGTGAATCTGCGCGAAAAGCTTTTAGCAATGATAAATCAGCGCCTGATGAGTTTGCTGTTTTTTCCCGCCCACCATTAACACTGCCTCCTCAGTACAAGCTCCGACCTCCTAAACCAGGAGCTACAATTCAAAGAGGTGATGCGACATCCGTAATTGCCAAACGTGCAATCCTCAATCAAACGATAGAATCAAAAACCAACGAAACTTTCCCAGAAGGATCACCTGGAATGATTTCTCTATTAAAAAGCACAGGCGGTCTCACGGCAAACTCTGAGATACGCGCAACCATTAATGCAGAAACCTCATTTTTAAGTAATCAAGATAAACGTTTTATAGACAAGCTCATTTTTTGGGTTGACGAGGGAAAAGCTGGCAGCACTGTTGTCGACGCAAAAAAAGAACAAAAGCGCATCCAAAAGACACAAGCACTGGGCAAATCCATCACGGAAGGGAAAACCCCAGATGTACAGATAAAACGTAATCGCAAAGGGATTTTAGACTTCTGATTTTTAATTTCCGGCCTTCTATCTGTCATATTTTAAAAATTATTCGTAGCTGTAAAAATAACTGTCGGTAGTTTTGGGGAGCTTGTTTTGATCTTAAAAAACTCATTAAGTTTTACGCTCACAGTGCTATTTGTTTTTTTTCTACTTGGCGACATTATGGCCAAAGAAAAAAAAAGAGGTATATTTAATTTTGAAACCACAACGCTTTCAAATGGAATGCAGGTAGTGGTAATATCTAACCATAGAGTTCCAGTTGTCACGCATATGGTATGGTATCGCGTTGGAGCTGCTGATGAAGCCCCTGGAGAATCGGGTATAGCTCACTTGCTCGAGCACCTTATGTTCAAGGGAACAAAAAAACGTTCTCCAGGTGAATTTTCTCATATTATTTACAGAAATGGCGGCCAAGAGAATGCTTTCACTTCAAGTGACTACACTGCCTACTTCCAAACCATAGCCGTGGACCGACTGGAAATGGCAATGGAAATGGAAGCTGATAGAATGACGAATCTAGTTCTAACAGAGAAGGATGTGGAGATAGAAAAAGCCGTAGTCCTAGAAGAACGTCACTCACGCATCGACAACAGCCCCAGTAGCCAACTGGCAGAACAAGTGAATGCCGCACTATATCTTAATCATCCTTATAAACGTCCTGTCATTGGCTGGAAACACGAAATTAAAGCGCTAGGCCTTAAGCAAGTAATGTCATTTTATAAAAAATGGTACAAACCAAGTAATGCTATCTTAGTTGTAGGTGGAGACATAACTTTAAAAACTTTGAAACCATTAGCCGAAAAATACTATGGCTCAATTAAGAGTAGCCCGCCTACTTCTCGGAATCGCCCCTCCGAGCCAAAGCATTTAGCTAAACGAAAAATAACACTTGAGAACGTTCGAGTTCGCCAACCTTTATGGAGGCGTGTTTATTTAGCCCCTAGTCATTTTAATGGAAACAAGAAGCATGCCTATGCTCTAGAGGTGTTAGCTAACATCCTAGGAAAAAGTACTTCTGGCAAACTTTTTCAAACCTTAGTAGTTGAAGATAAAGTTGCTATAGCAGCTGGAAGCAACTACGCAAAAATCAAACATGGTCCTGGAAACTTTGTCTTATACGCTAGTCCCGCTCAGGGTGTTAAAATTGAAACTTTAGAAAATAAAATAGAGAAAATTTTACAAAATCTTTTTATTAAAGGAATCACTCCTAATGAAGTTGAAAGAGCAAAACAACGTTTACGTTATAAGGCAATCTACGCCCATGACTCAATAAGTACTTTAACCCGTTTTGTTGGAAACACACTAGCTGTAGGACTTAGTATAGACTTTGCAAACAAATGGATGGATAGAATAAGCGCTGTCACTACAAAAGATGTAAATGCTGCAGCAAAAGCTGTATTTAAAATTAACCATTCCGTCACGTCTATATTATTACAAAAAAAATTGGTTGATTAGTTTATTATGGAATTTTTTTTAAAGCGTGCACTTTTTGCATTTTTTGTCTTTAACATATCTTTTCTTTATAATCCCGAGCACGCGCATGCAGTTAAAATTGAAAGGGTTAAATCATCAACCAATATTGAGGCTTGGCTTGTAAGAGATCACACAAGCCCTATAATTACTATACGATTTGAATTTCGAGGTGGATCGGCCTTGGATCCTAAAAACTTAGGCGGCCTAGCAAGCATGACAGCATTGCTCCTTAAAGAAGGCGCTGGAAATATTTATAGCAAGGCCTTCAAAAGAGCCTTGGAAGACCTAGTCATTACCCTCAAATTCAATGCAAAGCGTGATTCGTTTAGTGGACGTTTAGTTACGCTAGTTGAAAATCGTAAAACAGCTTTTAAGCTTTTAAAGTTAGCCATTACAGAACCGCGTTTTGATCATGAGCCGATTGAACGAATTAGAAGTCAAATTTTAGCTGGCATTCGCCAAAACACACAAAACCCTAGAGCAATTGCAAGTAAACGATTATTAAAAATCTTGTTTCCTAATCATCCCTACGGACGACCAAGCAGTGGAACAACAACTAGCATAAAAACTATAAACCAAGATGATCTATATAATTTTGCAAAAAACCGCTTTGCAAAAAATAATTTAATTATCGGTGTTGTGGGTGATATTACACCTGAAAACTTAAAAGAAACTTTAGACAAAGTTTTTGGCAACTTGCCTGCCCAAGCAACTCCTTGGAAGATACCTGAGGTGAATCCCACGTTAAAAGGACAAACAAGCGTTATAAAAAAAAATATTCCACAAAGTTCGATTGTATTTGCTGACAAAGGTTTAAAACGCAGCCACCCAGATTTCTATGCTGCTTATCTTATGAACCATATTCTTGGAGGCGGGGGCAATACGTCAAGACTTTACAAAACAATCCGTGAAGAAAAAGGTTTGGCCTACTCAATTTATTCATTGCTCCACCCTCTTGAAAAGACTGGATTTTTATTTGGAGGAGTAGGTACTATTAATGCCAAGGTTTCTGAAATGCTGTATCTTTTACGTAATCAATGGACCCTTATGGCAACCAAAGGTGTGACTGAGAAAGAACTTAATGATGCAAAAACTTATTTGACTGGATCTTATCCTTTACGATTTCAGAAAAGTGAATCTATCGCAGAAATGCTAGTTAGAATTCAGCTAGATAATTTAGGCATTGATTATATGAATCGCCGAAATAGTCTAATAGAGGCCGTATCTTTAAAATCTGTCAACCGTATTGCTAAAACCCTTCTTCAGCCTAAGCGTTTGAATATAGTCGTCGTTGGAGAACCTATCGGATTAAAAAGCAACCTGAAATGACACTTGCACCAAGGAATAGTGACATTTACTTACAAAGTATTTTCTCTCTATATTTATTAACATTTGTAAAAGATTTTTAAATGAAGTCCTTAAAAGACACGTCTGCTTGGAAAAATTTAGAATCTCACTTAAAACAAATAGCTCATATACATATGCGCGACTTGTTTGAAAAAGATGAAAAGAGATTTGAAAGTTTTTCTATAGAGTTAAATGGCTTATTTTTAGATTATTCTAAAAATCGAATAACTACAGAAACTTTAAAATTACTTACCAAACTAGCTGAAAAAAGAGATGTTGAAGGCTGGCGCAACCGTATGTTTGCAGGTGAATTTATCAATACAACAGAAGAACGTGCAGCATTGCATGTGGCCCTTCGCTTGCCAACTGACGAAAAATTGAATTCGCTAGAATCTCCTATTAGCAAGATTTTTCCCAAGATCCTAGTTATGCGCGAAAAAATGCGATTTATATCAAACGCTATTCGCTCAGGTAAATGGAAGGGTGTAACTGGGGAAAAAATCAAAAGTGTTGTCCATATAGGTACTGGTGGTTCTCATTTAGGACCCGAAATGGTATGTCAATCTCAAGGTGCGGCTGGAAAAACAGGGCCTGACTTAATCTTTATTTCAAATGTCGATGGCATTCAAATTTTTGACGCACTTTCTAGTCTGTCACCAAAAACAACGCTTTTTATAGTAGCTTCAAAAACTTTCACCACAGAAGAGACTATTACCAACGCCCGCACAGCTAAGAGCTGGTTAATAAAAGCCTTGGGCAAGGACGCAATGTTAAACCATTTTATAGCGATTTCAGAAAACGAAAAAGCAGTCGCTGAATTTGGCATTACATCAGAAAATACCTTTTGCTTATGGGACTGGGTTGGAGGAAGGTTTTCAATTTGGTCTGCTATCGGACTGCCAATCGCTATAGCTTTAGGAATGGAAAAATTTGAAGAAATGCTTTCGGGCGCACGTTATATGGATCGCCACTTTTTAGAAACCCCCTTAAATCGAAACATGCCCGTAGTCCTAGGTCTCATTGGAATTTGGAATATTGATTTCTTAGGCACCCAAGGTCTAGCTATTCTACCATATGATGAAGGTCTTAGAGGATTTCCTAATTATCTTCGACAACTAGAAATGGAAAGCAATGGAAAGGCTCTTGATCGTTTTGGCCAGCCCGTCAACGTAAACACCGCAACAATGGTCTTTGGAGATCCAGGAACCCGGGGCCAACATGCATTTTACCAGGCTCTACACCAAGGCGATCAAAAAATAGCTTGTGACTTTATTGCTCCTATAGAAAATCACCACACTTTAGGCAATCATCATGATCGTTTGTTGGCTAATTTTTTTGCGCAAACTGAGGCCCTTATGAAGGGTCGTGGTGCTGAAGCTGCTGATGGTATCATGGCGGCTCGAAACGTACCCAGTCATCTACGCGAAGCCCAACGATCTCATCGGAAGTTCGAAGGCAATCGACCAACAAATTCTATTCTACTAGACCGCGTTGATCCTTTTACCTTGGGTCAACTGATTGCTCTTTACGAGCATAAAGTTTTCGTACAAGCTATTATTTGGGGCATTAATCCATTTGACCAATGGGGAGTAGAATGGGGAAAAGAGCTAGCTGCCCAAATGCTTGATATTCTTGAGAGTGACGACAAAGAAATTGATGCCTGCTCTTCAACAAAAGGCTTAATTTTACGGTTTAAAGATCATAAAGCAAAGATTAAGAAAAAGTTATGACTCTCCGCCGACTACCAGAAAACGTTATAAATAAAATCGCGGCAGGAGAGGTTGTTGAGCGCCCGGCTTCGGTCGTAAAAGAATTAATAGAAAATGCAATCGATGCCAATGCAACAAATATAAAAGTGCAATTACGAGATGGAGGACAAACATTTATTTCTGTTACAGATAATGGTAGGGGAATGACTTCCGATGAGCTTTTGCTAGCGATAGAACGACATGCAACTTCAAAGCTTCCTAATGATGACCTATCAAAAATTGAAACACTTGGGTTTCGCGGTGAAGCTCTGCCCTCAATAGGAGCCGTTTCGAGATTATCTATTTTAAGTCGCCAATTTGAATCTGATCAAGCTTGGTCGATTACAGTAAGTGGCGGCAATATAACCCGTCCACAGCCGGCAGCACTTAGCAAAGGGACTAAAATTGAAGTCCGGGACTTATTCTTTGCAACTCCTGCTAGACTAAAATTTCTAAAAACCCCAAAATCAGAGCAAATGCACTGCACCGATATTATCAAACGTCTTGCCATGGCACACCCAAATGTTGGTTGGAGTTTCAGTGATGGCAATCGCGAACTTCTGAAGCTCCCCACAATAGAAAGTTCTATTGATAAAACCGATCCTATTATAGAACGCCTTAGTATGATTATGGGCAAAGATTTTCGAGAAAATTCTATGATTATCAATGCTGAGCGAGAAAATGCTATTCTATATGGGTATGCTGGTCTGCCAACGTTAAACAGAGGAAATGCACAGTTGCAATTCTTATTCGTTAATGGACGCCCAGTTAAAGATAAGCTTTTGTATGGGGCTATACGAGGTGCTTATCGGGAATTTCTTGCTTCTGATCGATATCCGCTAGTAGCTCTATTCCTTGATCTTCCATCCGAGTCTATTGATGTAAACGTCCACCCAGCTAAGTTAGAAGTTCGATTTCACAACTCAGGACTTATAAGAGGGCTAATAGTTGGTTCCTTAAAAAAGGCACTTGCAGAAGCTGGGCATCGATCGTCAAGCACTATTGCCAACGCAGCACTTGGAGTAATTAACCGCGGTAAAGATAAAAATAACTATTCCAGCGAGCACAGAGAAAAACTATCTTTCCCCCACTATCGCAACCAGCATAGTATTTCGGATAAAACGCTGCCTGGTCTTAACAACGAACCCTTAGCGCCAAACCAAGCAGAACATCAGGAAGTTGATTTTGAGTATTTAGATGACTTTCCTTTAGGTGTAGCCCGTGCACAACTTCATAAAACTTATGTAGTATCACAAACCAAAGATGGGATTATAATTGTAGACCAACACGCGGCCCATGAACGCTTGGTACACGAACAAATCAAACAAGACCTTAAAAAGGGAGGCGTTCAAAGACAGGGTATGCTCATCCCAGAGGTTGTTGAATTAGATGAAGGGGCCGTCAATAGACTAATTAACAGAACATATGAGTTAACTGAATTAGGTCTTGTGATAGAAGCATTCGGCCACGGTGCAGTGATCGTTCGTGAAACTCCGGCACTTCTTGGAGAAATCAACATAAAAGGTCTAATAAAGGATATTTCTGATGATATTGAACAATGGGGAGAAGGTTTGAGTTTAAAAAAAAAGCTGGGTGATGTTTGTGCAACGATGGCTTGTCATAGTTCAGTAAGGGCTGGGCGGCGTCTTAATGCTACTGAAATGAATGCTTTATTACGTGAAATGGAGGCGACACCACATTCAGGCCAATGTAGCCATGGACGACCAACCTATGTTGAATTAAAGTTAAAAGATATTGAAAAACTTTTTGGGCGTAGATAATCAATTACAACAAAAAGAAACTTTACAGACTATCCATTTGAAGAAATAAAATTCTTGCAGCACCAAATTTACGCTCGAGTAGAACTTTGAAGTTTTTTGGGACTTCAAATAACTCTTTAGATGCAATCTCAACTACACAAAAAGCTCCTGACTCTAGCCAGCCCTTATCTCTTAATCCCGACAAGGCTACGCTTACTAGACCTTTGTTATAAGGTGGGTCCAAAAAGGCTAGTGCCGCAGGAAATTTTACTAACTTAGTTGGTGGTTTCAAACGTCCCGCATTAAGCTTTAACGTGATTACTTCGCCATCTAAACCCAAAGCTCTAGAATTTGCACGCGTAGATTTCAATGCACTAGATTTATTATCAATAAATATACCATACTTTGCGCCCCGCGATATCGCTTCTAAACCCAATGCACCAGTGCCACAAAATACATCGATTACTGCAACATCTTTCAACAAACAGCCATCAATTCTATGAACAAGCATATTAAAAATTGACTCTCGAATCCGATCGGCTGTAGGGCGTATATTATCTCCCTTAGGAGCCTTTAGCGTCCTACCTTTTAACCGGCCGCCTACTATTCGCACAGACTCCTCCTAAATTATTTAACTTGGTTTTCTTCGAGAGGCTGTGGACTTAGCTGCCCAGCCTGATTTATTCATACTAGAGCTAGCAAAGAAAAAACTTTCGCCGCCAAGCTGTTCACGTATAACCTTTCCTGAAATTTCCTCAATTCGATTAGAAGAGAGATTGCCAAGCTGGAAAGGTCCAAATGCAATCCGAATAAGTCTAGTTACCTCTAGACCTAAATATTTCATCACTCTACGAATCTCTCGATTTCGACCTTCATTTAATGAAACCGTTAACCAAGAATTTGAACCCTTTTTATTGTCTAGTACTGCGCTAATTGGGCCGTAAGAGACCCCCGCTACTTTTGCCCCATCCGCCAAGCCTTTTAATTTTCCTTCATCAACAAGACCATGCACACGAACCCTGTATCGTCTTACCCAACCAGTCTTTGGCAACTCTAAACGACGCGCTAATTCACCATCGTTTGTTAATAATAAGAGCCCTTCTGAATTAAAGTCTAGGCGACCGACGGATATTACACGGCCTAATGATTTTGGTAATTGTTCAAATACTGTGGGACGACCTTGCGGATCCGCATGACTGGTCAGCAGGCCCTTGGGCTTGTGAAACCGCCAAAGCCGCATTGGCACCATATTTGGAAGCGGTTGGCCATCCACTTCCACATAGTTTATATTAGTAACGGTAACCGCTGGTGTTGTTAAAATTTTTCCATCAACCTTGATACAACCTTTGATAATCAATTTTTCTGCCTCACGCCTAGAACATATACCTGCTCGTGCAATCACTTTAGCAATGCGTTCTGGTTTTAAATTTTTTTCTGAAGACTGATTTTCATTTTTTGTATTCATAAAGTTACTTTATGATTAGGGCTCACTTTCAGCAAGCAGTGGTATTTAATATGATTTTTTTGTTTTATTTTTAAGGCTTTTGAATTACTGATTTTGATAGATTGACAGGATGTAGAACTAATAAAGGCTTAATTAGTGGACAAGTATCAGCCCATTATACCACATAATTCACCTATGCAAGCAGCATTGGCCCAGGCTCGAAACGCTATCAAAAAGGGAGAGATTCCTGTTGGTGCAATCATTATAAATACAGTTAATAAGCAAATAATAGCTCAGACATTTAATCGCGTGGAAGAAACTAACGATCCAACAGCACATGCGGAATTACTAGCAATTCGCGATGCCACCAGCATCCTTGGTCAAAAACAACTAAAGATTTGTGATATGTATGTTACTTTAGAGCCGTGTACAATGTGTGCAGCGGCAATTTCATTAGCCCGTTTACGAAGAGTTTATTTTGCCGCTTATGACTTTAAATCAGGTGGCATTGAACATGGCGCAAAGTTTTTTCAACAACATACTTGTCATTATAAGCCTGAAGTAATTGGTGGTTTGCACGAGAATGAGTCGACTAAATTATTAAAGAATTTTTTTAAGGGCAAACGTTAGCCTATTAAAGACACGAACGGTATCAAAAAATTACTACTAGTTATCATTAAGAATTTTTCTATTCACTTAAATCAAGAGATTTAAAATTGTTAGAATTTCATTTTATATCTCATTAGCTAAAGGAAGATTAACTAATAAGTTTTGCGGTTTTAATCTAACCTGATGGCTATCAGACATAGAAAGAGCCATGTAAATAGGACTGCCAGCTACCTCCGATTTCATTAAGCTATAATCCTTAAATTCTAGCCGAAATAGGCTAAGAACTCTTGCCATTCTTTCGGGCTCGACCTCTTTTCCCATATAAAGATCATTTAGCAAATTTGAAGATTGCCGATCAAGCCCAACATGCCATACCCATCGTTCATCATTAATTTGTTGTATGGGTTGAATAGTAACGCTTGCATTCAAGAAATGAAAAACCCAAGCTTCCAATACTCTACAAAGAGCATCTAAGCCTGGGCGGGAAAATGACAAGTCTAACACCATATTAAATTGTTCATTAACATCCCAATAGATCTCACTGCTCTCTGATTGTAACACAACTAAGTTTGTTTGTTTGGACTGAAGCCCATCGTTCCCAACGGATCGATCCGAGGCTTGCATTCCAATATCAGGAGTCAGCAATTCTAAAACTTCACTATCAACTAAAAAAAGACCCCCCTCATCATTAGATACGGTCTGCCTACGAAACAACAGTTCGCTAGCACGCGCTTGGAAGGGTTCTGTGACATCGTCTAAAATGTTACGTAGAACAACTTGGGCCATATGATCTATAAATGATTCTGGTAAACTTATACTTCCATTCAAAAATAAATCCTGGTAACAAGCCTCGATACTTTCGGCTTGGCGAAGTTTGTCTCTAAAATTAAGAAAAACGCCATAATTTTCTTGTACATCAGTATCGACTAATAATGATAAGTCTTTTTTCTCTATCTTACAAAATGGATTTTCCACAAGATTAGCATGAAGATTTCGCTCTTCATCACAAGAGTCCGATCCGGGTGCTAGTTGAGGTTTTTCCAGATAATCCCGCAAAAAATTTTCAGTCAACGATAGTCGACCGAACTCGTCCCGCTGTAAAAGCCGAAACCCCGAACTTGGCCATAATTCCGCTCTAACCAAACCATCTTTTGTAAAATTACCCATTACTGATTATTTTGAAATAACTATGGGTTATGGCTATCAATGTCAGCATGAAGGGACTTCGTTTCTTGAAATTTTAAGCGTTGTTCTTCAGTAGATGGGGCTTGGTGCTTTTCTTTCCATACCTCGTATTCCATCCCATAAACGATTTTGCGTGCTTGATTATAAGAAATATCTAAACCCTTTTCTTGACCAGCTGCTCGATACCATTTTGATAAACAATTACGACAAAAGCCCGCTAAATTCATCAAGTCAATATTTTGAACATCTGTACGTTTTTTTAAGTGTGCAACTAAGCCACGAAAAGCTGCGGCTTCTAGTTCTATTTGTGTCTGATCATCCATTAAAGAAATCTCCTTATCGGTTTCAGTTGGGTGTTCCTCCAAAAATTTTAATTATATTAAAGCAAAAATATAGCTGATATTCTATGATTGAACTGCGCGCCACCCTATATCACTCCGATAAAATCCTTCCGGCCAATCTACTAAGCTAATGGCCTCGTAGGCCTTCTTTCTAGCAGATTCAACAGTCTTACCTAAAGCCGTAACATTCAATACACGACCGCCACTGGAAACAATACGGCCATTATTTTTTTCCGTGCCAGCATGAAATATCATTATATCATCTTCTTTCCCGGCTAAATCCAACCCTTTAATTTCAGTGCCTTTTTTATAACCGCCAGGGTAACCATCAGCCGCCAAAACCACACACAATGCCGTGGAGTTATGCCATTCGATCTCATATTGACCCAGCCGACCTTTAGCACATGAAAGGAGAAGTTCCAGCGCATCTGATTTGAGGCGCATCATTATTGGCTGACATTCTGGATCACCAAACCTTACATTATATTCTATAAGCTTCGGCCCTTCATCCGTTATCATTAAACCGGCAAAAAGAACACCCTTGAACGGCCTGCCATCCAAAGCTGCACCCTGGATAGTAGGGTTAATGATTTCATCCATAATGCGCTTTTCCATTTTTGCGTCAACTAATGGAGCAGGACAATATGCTCCCATACCACCAGTATTAGGCCCTTCATCTCCATCAAAAGCAGCTTTATGATCTTGAGCAGGAACTAGAGGCAAGACGGTTTTGCCATCAACCAAGGCAAAAAAGCTTGCTTCTTCACCTATCATAAATTCTTCTATTACAACCTCAGAACCAGCCTTGCCAAATTCAGATTTTATCATAATTTTTTCAATTGCTCCAAATGCTTGCGTAAGATCTCGACATACAAACACGCCCTTACCGGCAGCTAAGCCATCAGCTTTTACAACTATCGGAGTTCCTTGGTTGCGTATGTACTCCTTAGCTGCATTAGGATCATCAAATCGGGCATAATTAGCCGTGGGCACATTGTATCTATCACATAAATCTTTTGTTAGACCCTTAGACCCCTCAAATTCAGCTGCTAGGGCATTAGGACCAAAGGCCGTAATATTTAATTCTTCTAAACGGTCAATCAGCCCATCAACCAGAGGACCTTCTGGGCCAACAACAACAAAATCTATTGCATTCTTTTCAACAAATTCCAAAATACCTTGCATGTCATTAGCGGCAATAGGAACAGTTGAGGCAACTTGTTCAATTCCTGCATTACCCGGCGCACAAAACAACTCATCACATTTGGGCGATTTAGAAATAGCCCAACATAAAGCGTGTTCACGCCCGCCAGACCCTATTACTAATACCTTCAATTTTAAAATCCCCCAATATTTTATACTTGTTTTAGCAACCAATTAAATAATACATACTGTAACAATGAATGAAAACTCTTCCAGCTTAGTTGAAAATCGCTTGACTGACCTTAAAAAAAATTCAGCCAAACAGGTCTTAAGTGTTTCTGAAATTTCTACAATTTTAAAACGTGCAGTAGAAGATGCCTTTGGTAAGGTTAAAATTCAGGGAGAAATTTCAGGATTTAAGCGTGCGCAATCTGGACATTTGTATTTCTCTCTAAAGGACAGCTCTGCCGCTATAGATAGCGTTTGCTGGCGTGGCAATGCAAAAACGCTAAAAATTAACCCCGAAGATGGAATGGAAGTTATTGTCACAGGAAAATTAACCACTTATTCGGTTCGATCTCGTTATCAAATTGTCATTGAGGACATGGAACTTGCTGGCGAAGGTGCACTTTTAAAACTTTTAGAGGACCGTCGCCGTAAATTAGCTGCTGAGGGGTTGTTTGATATTGGTAAAAAAAAACCAATCCCTTTTCTGCCTGCTATCATCGGAATTATCACTTCTGAAACTGGAGCGGTTTTTAGTGATATTCTTCATAGATTAAATGATCGCTTTCCACGTCGAGTTATCTTATGGCCAGTAACAGTACAGGGATCATCCGCTGCTGATGAAATCGCCTTTGCGATCGAAGGGTTTAATAAATTAAGTCAAAATAGAAATAAAAATAATAAGAAGGCCATCCCATGTCCTGATATCCTAATAGTTGCAAGGGGTGGTGGAAGCTTAGAAGATTTAATGGCGTTCAACGAAGAAAGGGTTGTGCGCGCAGCAGCTACTAGCAGAATTCCCTTAGTTTCAGCTGTTGGCCATGAAACAGATAACACTTTGATTGATTATGTAGCTGATAAACGCGCGCCAACTCCAACTGCTGCTGCAGAAATGGTTGTGCCAGTTCGGACAGACCTTATGGTCCGCCTCGAAACAAACTCAGCCCGACTTATCAACGCAATAAGTCGTCTATTGAAAAGCATACAAAAAAATTTAGATACTTTGACTAGAACATTACCTGAATTGAAGAGGCTTGTTGATGTATTTAATCAAAGATTAGATGATTGGACAGAGCGCCTCTTCAATTCAATTCACGTGTTTTTAAAAAATTACAATGCCAGATTAATGATTGCTACAACTGAAATACCAAAGCCCAAACAACAAATCGAGTATGCCAAACGAGAACTTAGTAGAGAAGCGCGCGCACTTAAAACGAAAGGAATCAATATAGTTTTGGAGCGTCAAAGTTACCTACAACAAATCACTGCGTTATTGGAAAGTTATTCATATCAAAGAGTTCTAGAAAGAGGATTTTCTCTAGTAACAAGCCAAAATCACAAGCCGATTGATTCAATAAATAAAATTTCGACAGGGATGCCAGTTTCTCTACAATTTCAAGATGGCAAAACAAGCGCTACTATAACTGGAGAAGGCCAAAAAAAAAATAAATCTAATCAAATTAAAAATAGAGATAATAAACAGAGAAAATTGTTGTGAAAAATCTTAAATTTTTATTTTATTTTTTTATTTTGGAAATTGTGAATCTTGTATTGGGTGCTAATATGAGCCTAGCTGGAGACTTGCACCTAAAAGGCACTTTTATTCAAGGTGGCCTTATAACAGGATACACTGAACCTGGCGCACAAGTCTTATTCAACAACAAAAAAATTCGTGTATCTAATCTTGGTGTTTTTCTTATAGGTTTCGGCCGCAATTCAAAGGACACAGCAACAATTAAAATAAAATTTCCTGATTCAAATATAATAAAAAAAAAACTATATGTAAAAAAACGTAATTATATTATACAGAGAATTGATGGTTTGCCACAAAAGCAAGTTAAGCCTGGCCCTAAAGATATAGAAAAAATAAAAAGCGATAATAAAAAAATAACAAATATTCGTCGCCTCGATACCGCTGATACTAGCTTTATCTCTGGTTTTCAATGGCCTGCCATTGGTCCTATCTCAGGCGTATTTGGAAGTCAGCGAATTTTAAACGGAATTGCCAAATCTCCTCACAATGGCGTCGACATCGCTGCTCCTAAAGGTTCGCCTGTGACTGCTGCTAGTGATGGAACAATCGTTTTAGTTCAAAATGATATGTTTTACACTGGAAAAACCATAATGATAAATCACGGACATGGACTCTCATCTATCTACGTACATATGGATAAAATCCTAATCAAAAAAGGACAAAAAATAAGCAAGGGCCAGAAAATTGGAACCATTGGTAGTACTGGCAGGGCTACAGGACCACATTTACATTGGGGAATAAGCTTGTTCGATGTACACTTAGATCCATCACTTTTAGTTGGCAAAATGCCAAAAAAACCTGAAAAAGAATAAAAAAACTACAGAAAATACTTAATCATCTGGCCAGCGATTATGGAGCCAGAGCCATTGCTCAGGTGTATTGCGCACCCATTTTTCAATCATAGCATTAACTTGAGCCATATTTGCCACAACATCTTCTTTATGGCTATCGGTTTTAATGAGTTTTAGTGGCGGAAAAATTGTAAACCTGAATTTTGCTCCTTTTAAACGTGTTATACGCGTTGGAATAACCATACAATCATAGCGAAGCGCTAATTCAGCCATAGCAGGGGCCGTCATAACATTACGCCCAAAAAAAGGAATAGGTATCCCATCATTCATTTTCTGATCGATCAACATGGCCAAATGACGCCCACTTTTAAGCGATTTTAATAGAGCTCGTGCACCAGCAGGTCCTTTTGGAATTAAAGCCCCCTCGACAGTGGCTCGACCCGAACGATAAAGCCATTCGACTAAACGATTGTTTGCCTCTCTATAAACTCGATCTAGGGATATGCCGTGCTGTGTAGCGCCTAAAGACAAAATTTCCCAATTCCCAATATGAGCAGAAAAGAAAATAGCTGAATTCCCACTATTCTTTAATAAATCCACATATTCTCCCCCAACATATTCAACACGTCCATCATTGCCACCAATTACAATACTACTCAGATGCGGATATTCAGCTGCTAAACGACCAAGATTATCCCACATCCCACGGACAATATTTGAAATTTCAGCTTTTGATTTTTCAGGGAAGGCCACCTTAAGATTGTTTGTAGCTCGCCTTGAAATTTTCAAATTAGGGCCGATAGTACGACTTAACCAACCACCAAATGCAGAAGCAATATCAATTGGGAGAATTCTAAACGACGTGTATACTGCCACTGCTACTAGCGCTTGTAGAGGATAAAAGAAATACTTATTAAGCAGATTTAGTCTACGAACCATAATTATAAGTAATTACTTTTTTGAAAATTAAACAACGGATTTAAAATGGCGTCGAGTGGCCTATCATCCACCCAGTCCAAGGACATGGTCAAAACTGATATTGTTTCCAAGTCCTTAGGCAAAAGCCTTGTGGCATCCTTTTCAGTTGTAACAAGTTGAGCATTGGAGCTTTTTGCCTCTTTTCGAAGATTGTCTAAATCATGTTTTGTGAAAAAATAATGATCTGAAAAAGAAAAAGTTGATGCAACCCTAAAACCAAATTTACGTAAAGCTTGAAAAAATTTTTCTGGGTAAGCAATACCGGCAAAAGCAACAATAGGATTTTTACTTAAGGCTTCAGCTTCCGTTCCAAAGAAAGAATTTGCACGAAATACAGGAATTACAAGTCCTCGAGTAGATAGTATTTCTTTAATTCCTACTTTATCTTGGCCAATAAGAACAATACCATCAGCACGTACCAAAGCAGAGCTTAGCGATTCGCGCAAGGGGCCCGCAGGAAAAATATGTCCATTACCAAATCCAAGCTCTCCATCAATAACTAATAAGGATAAATCTTTAAAAACCGTTGGATTCTGAAATCCATCGTCCATAATAATGACATCTGGAATCACCCCTTCAATACCAGCAGAAGCCGCTGCTACTCCATCGGAACGTACTTTTGCAATCCAAACCGAGGCTACTCGCGCTAGCATGATGGCTTCGTCCCCTACATCCTCAGCAGTGTGTGTTTCTATATTTACAGGTATAGGTCCTTGTAATCTTCCACCATAACCCCTTGTCAAGAAACAAACAGTTCGCCCATCCGCAATTAGGCGCCTTGCTATATTGATAGCCACAGGAGTTTTTCCGGCGCCACCTGTTACAAAATTACCTATACAGATTAGCGGAACAGAATATTTTGCAGGCCGGACCAATAGAAAGCGGGCCCTTACTATGAGTCCGTAACACCACCCAATTGGAACGAATGGCCATTTCAAGATACTACCTTTCTTTTTCCAAAATTCAGGTATTTTCACTTGAACTATCCTTAAAACTAAATTTTTCAATAAAAGGAACCAATTCTGTGAACACTGCATCTAAAGCTACAGATTCATTAGCAGCAAATACTTTTGCTGAAGCAGCCATCCGTTCACAATATAATTTATCGCCAAGCAAACCTTGAATTGAAGTTAATAGTTCTTCAGTATCTTGTACCTGTATCGCTGCATTCGCTTTTTTCATTCGAATTGAAACATCCTCAAAATTCATCATGTGTGGGCCATAAACAATTGCACAGCCCAACCTAGCAGCTTCTAACGGATTTTGACCCCCAAATGGCACCAAGGATTTACCAATAAAAACAACATTTGCTATTCTAAAAAACAAACCCATTTCACCAATTGTATCTGCTATATAGAATTCAGTTGAAGACTTTATCGAATCTCCATTTGAACGCAAAGCGACAGAAATGCCCCGCTGCCTAATTTGAACAGCAATTTTTTTTCCCCGCTTTGGGTTTCGCGGAACAATTATCGTCAAAAGCCCTACATTTGAGCCTTTTAAACCCTGATGTATCTGTACACTAATATCTTCTTCCCCAGCGTGAGTGCTAGCTGCTAACCAGATAGGCCTACTACCAATCTTATTTGTCAATTCTAAAAGCTCGCTCCTATCAAAAGGTAGTAAAAAACTAGAAAATTTTAGGTTTCCAACATATTTAGTAGTTTTAGATCCCAATTGGCGTAATCGCCACACATCAACATCTGATTGCCCCAAACATAAATCAAAACAACTAAGCAACTTCTTAATCAAGCTTTTAAAATTACCCCAACCAGCGAAAGACTTTAGAGAAACGCGCCCATTTACAAGAACCATTGGAATTTTACGATTTGCTGTTTCTGTAATCATGTTAGGCCAAAATTCAGACTCTGCCCATAAAGCAAGGTCCGGGCGCCAATGATCAAGAAACCGCCTAACAAATAACGTTTGATCAATTGGAGCAAATTGATGAAATGTTCTTTCCGGAAGCCTCTCTTCCATCATTTGGGCTGATGTAACTGTTCCAGTAGTAACAAGAATATTAATTTTTTTACTCTCCCCTATTAGTCGTCCAATTAATGGTAACATAGATAGGGATTCGCCAATACTTGCCGCATGAACCCAAATTAAATTTCCATCAGGTCGCCCAATACTAGGATGGCCAAACCGTTCCTTAAATCTAGTAGTATCTTCCTTGCCACTAAATCTTCGAAAGTGAATATAAAACCAGATTAAGGGTGCACCGAGAAGCAAAAGCCCACGGTACAAAAATAGCATCATGAAGCGCCGCCTTCACCCTCTCTAAGGGCAGCTGGCTCTACTAAAGGACGATCTGTCAAACGATCCGCTTCAGCAGTTACATAATTTAATGCAGCTTCAACCTTACAACGTAACTGTTCTTCTTCTTCTGGGACCACTGATCGATCAATATGAATAGGACTTCCCCATACTAAAACCCGGCGTCCAAAAGGCCTTGCAAGAAGAAATTTGTCCCAAGATGATAGGTGACGCCCATTCGTACTGCCAATTGCTACAGGAATTATGGGTGCACCTGACAATCTTGCAACATTGATTATTCCACTACTAGCTCTCATACGGGGTCCACGAGGACCATCTGGCACAATCCCCACGTAGTTACCATTTTTTAAGGTTTTAATTAATGCGCGAAATGCATTTGCACCACCTTGGCT
The DNA here is from genome assembly GCA_036337015.1 of Pseudomonadota bacterium. Classification (GTDB taxonomy): domain Bacteria; phylum Pseudomonadota; class Alphaproteobacteria; order Rhodospirillales; family Casp-alpha2; genus Casp-alpha2. The sequence continues at coordinate 566,815 of JAYZEZ010000007.1, forward strand.
TGAAGATCCAGCTACAGTTTTTATGCCAAATCTACTAACAACCTCAGAGCTAAACTGCCCGTCACGATGTTGGGACATTAAAACATAAATACTTTTATTTGTTTTCCAACAGAATGGCATCATCAAAATTCTTCCATGCCAAAAAGCTAGTATAAACGGCTTGCCTTTTTTCCAGAACCCCTCTGGTATGCCGCCACCTACAACTTCCCATGTACCGGTAAAATAAACTAAACGTATATACTGTGCGGCCAACCAGCTAAGAGTACGATGAACTGTTGTTAACTTAAGAATTTTTTTTAATGGTTTCACTCAGAGAATTTCCTTTTTGTTCTTCAAGCGCCAATTATTAGGTCCTCATCTTTAGATGAAGCCTCTTCGGAAAATTGCAAATTATACAATCGATGATAAACACCAGACTGAGACATCAAAGTATCATGATCACCTTTTTCAATAACACGACCGTCATCAATGACATATATTAAGTCAGCACTAATCACGGTGGACAGTCTATGGGCAATCACTAGTGTTGTCCTTCCCGCCATCAATTTTAAAAGTGCATCCTGTACTTGACGTTCAGACTTAGTATCTAAGGACGATGTTGCCTCATCTAGAAGAAGAACTGGCGCGTTCTTTAGCATCGCACGTGCAATAGCCAAACGTTGGCGTTGACCACCTGAAAGTTTAATACCTTGCTCACCAACAATAGTGTCATAACCCTCTGGCAGTTCTTTAATAAAATTATGGGCCGCAGCATTACGTGCCGCTTCAACAATTTCTTCTTCAGAAGCTCCAGCTTTACCATATCTTATATTTGCACGGACTGTGTCATCAAAAAGAGTTATTTCCTGGCTGACCAGAGCCACATTGCCAAAAAGAGAAGAAAAAGAAATATCACGAACGTCCATACTATCAATATAAACACACCCTTTCTCAACATCGTAGAAACGTGGAATTAAATTTAGAATTGTTGTTTTCCCGGCTCCGGATGCACCGACTAAAGCCACTCTTTTTCCTGCAGGAACCTCAAGCGTAATTCCTTTAAGTGCCGAATTGCCTTTTGTATATGAAAAATGAACACCCTCAAGACATATGTGCCCCTTCACCGTTGTAAGTTTAACCGCATCAGGTTTTTCCATGATCGCGGGTTGAGTGTCTATTAGAGAAAACAATCTTTGTGCGCCTGCGAGTCCTTCTTGAAGGCTCGAGTTAAGATTAACGAGTCGCTTCATTGGCTCATATGCCAACAACAAAGCCATAATAAATGAGAAAAAAGCACCTGAAGTTGTTTCTCCAGCTATTACTCGATGTCCGCCATAAATAATGACTATGCAAACAGCTAATCCACCCATAGCCTCCATAATTGGACTGGCTCGAGATCGTGTTCGTACAGATTTAAGATTTAATTTAAATATTCGTTCAACAATTTTTCCAATTCTATTTTTTTCATAATCTTCCATACCATAGGCTTTTATTACTCTAATGCCCTGAAAACACTGCTCAAGCAAAGTTGTAAATATACCCATTTCTTCTTGGGTGTTGACTGTCACTTTGCGCATCCTACGTCCGAGCGTTAATATTGGAATCGCCACCAAAGGGAATACTACAACTGAAATTGTCGCCAACTGCCAATCCTTAAGAAACATAACGCCAACTAAACCCAGGAATGATAATAAATCTTTCCCAAATCCAGTTAAAACATTGGATACCGCGACACGCATCTGATTAATATCAACGGTAAATCGGGAGATCAAACCGCCTGTCGGATTGTTGTGAAAAAAACTAATATCCATTTTAGCTAGGTGTGAAAATAATCGATTCTGATTATCGGCAATTATTCTAAATCCAACAAAGCTCATCAGTACAGATTGGGCGTAACTAGCCCCACCTTTTACAATAAAGGTAACAAATACAGCTAAACCTAACGGCCAAAGCATAGAACGGTTTTCACCAATAAAAACCTCATTGACAACCGGTTCCATGAGCCAAGCACTAAACGCTGTTGCCGCTGCCATTAATGCCATAAATATTACCGCAAGAAGCAGCCAGCCAAAATAAGGCCTGATACTTTCTCGCCATAAGCGCAGCATTAAAACATGTGTGGAGATATGCTGCTCTGGTATTTGATCAATTATTGTATTCAAATTCTGGAAGTCCGTTCCTAACGAAGCGGAAACTAACATACAGTAATGTCCCACGCCAACGTTTGGCTAAAAATTTAACGACCCGCGACAGTCATTCCCTCAATCCTTATTGTAGGTGCATTTGTACCATAACGAAATTCCAAATCATTTGCTGCTGTAAGATTAGAAAACATATCCTTTAAATTGCCAGCTATAGTCAACTCACTTACTGGGTATGAAATTTCACCATTTTTTATCCAAAACCCGCTAGCGCCCCGACTATAGTCCCCAGTAATTCCATTAATACCAAAACCCATCATTTCAGTAATATATAAACCATCTTGAATATCAGCTATCAAATTTTCTGGCGTTACAACACCGGCTTCAAGATATAGATTTGTTGCAGAAGGAGATGGCGGTGAAGAAGTACCGCGAGAGGCATGTCCTGTTGTCTTCAAGCCCAATTGTCTTGCAGATCGCGTGTCCATTATCCAGCTGTTTAATACCCCATTTTTAATTAAATTTAACCGTTTCGTACTCACACCTTCACCATCAAAACTTTTTGAACGCAAGCCACGAATACGATGTGGGTCATCAACAATATTAATTCTATCAGAAAACAATTTCTGCCCCAATTTGTCTTTTAAAAAAGTGGTGCCACGAGCAACAGAACTACCATTAACAGAATTTGCCAAATGCCCAACTATGGAATTAGATACCCTTGGGCTATAAACTACTGGCACTTGTGCTGAAGAAGCTTTTTTTGGATTTAGCCTTCGTACAGCCATTTCTCCTGCACGTCTTCCTATAACTGCAGGAGAAGAAAGGTCCTCACCATAAACCGTGCTTTCAAAGTCATAATCGCGTTCCATGGACGTACCCTCTCCAGCAAGAACCGAAACGCTGATAGAATGACGTGAGCCAGAACGAGCTTGACTAAATCCATTTGAGCCAACAATTGCGACTCGTGTCATACCCCAACTTGCTTCTGCTCCTTCAGAATTAGTGATCCCAGACACGGCACGAGCTGCATCCTCGGCTTCGGCACCACGGGCAAACAATGTCTCAGCATTAGGTTCTTTTGCATCACAAACATCGAGGTTGGGAAATTTAGTAGCCAACCACTTGTCTTCAGCAAGTCCGCAGTAGGGGTCTTCAGGTACTGATTTTGCCATTATTATACAACGTTCTACAAGCTCGTCCATTGCTGCATAAGATATATCTGAAGACGAAACCATAGCTTGGCGCGGGCCTATTAGGACCCGCAACCCCATTTCAGAATTCTCTGATCGACTAAGGTTTTCTCGTTTTCCAAGCCTATGGCTCAAGGAAAGAGAAACGCTTTCTACAAACACACTATCGGCAGCTTCTGCTCCAGAGGAGAGGGCCTTGCTAATCAAATCATCCAAGAAGGGTAATGTTTCATTTAATTCTTTCATCAATTTTTATCCAAAAAACTTTATTAGAAAATCACTTTTTCCTAAAAGCCTTATCAATATCTTCCTTAACATCTTCAACATCTTCCAATCCTAAGGAAAGCCTAACTAAACCATCAGAAATACATAATAAGTTTCTCTCCTCAGGTGTAAGTTTTTGATGGGTTGTTGTAGCTGGGTGAGTTATCAAACTTTTTGAATCGCCAAGATTATTTGAAATATCTATTAAGTCTAAACCATTTAGAAATTTAAAAGCACCTTTTTTCCCTCCAGCTATCTCGAAAGAGACGATTGTCCCACCGCCCATCATTTGTCTCATTGCAAGATCATGATGAGGATGACTTTTAAGGCCAGGATAAAAAACCTTCAAAACCTTTTTATGCTCGCTTAAAAATACTGATAACTCGCGGGCATTTTCTGAAAGCTTTGCCACTCTGAGCTCGATAGTTTCAAGACCTTTCAGCATCACCCAAGCATTAAAAGGACTAAGTGATGGTCCTGTATGTCGCAAAAACGGAATAAGTGCGTTTTCAAAAAAATTATTATCGTTTGTCAAAATAGCCCCGCCCATCGTACGGCCCTGCCCGTCAATGTGCTTGGTTGTTGAATACATGACGATGTCCGCACCTAATTCTAGTGGACGCTGTAAAATTGGTGTTGCAAACACATTATCTATTATGACAAGGGCCCCAACATTATGCGCTAAGTCACAAACTGCTTTAATGTCAATAATTTCAAGACATGGATTAGAAGGAGTTTCTAAAAACACACACTTTGTTTTCTTTGACAAAGCATCTTTCCATCCCTCTAGATTTGTACCATCTACAAAAACGCTTTCAACCCCGTATTTCGGCAATATTTCCTTGATTACATGAAGGCACGATCCAAACAACGCCCGCGATGCAACCACTCTATCTCCAGCTTGAAGCTGGCAAGCTAGGGAGGCAAACATTGCCGACATACCAGAAGATGTTGTTATACAGTATTTAGAGCCTTCTAGCAGTGCCAAGCGTTCCTCAAACATAGATAGAGTAGGATTGGCATAACGCGAATACATGTAACGTTCAATGTCACCATTGAAGGCCTTTTCAGCTTCTTCGGGAGTGTTATAGACGTAACCAGAAGTTAAATACAAACCTTCACTGGTTTCACAATATGGAGAACGTTCGGTGCCACCTCTTACTAAACGAGTAGACTGGCGCCATTGCCCCGGATCTATTGTTTTTCCATTCATAGACAATTCCTTAGTTGCCTTCAGTCCAGCATTAAAAAAACCCTAGCTGTATTGGCCAGGGCTATAAAAGCTCCGACCTTTTAGCGTTCTTTTTATCGTGGACGCAAGCCGGCCGACCAAATCACCACGTAACTTTCGAGAATAAAGCTCTTTCAAAATAGAAACGTCAAGTATTAAATGAACTACCATTACGTCTAAAGCCCAAAACAGATAGTCTTTATTTCCATTAGTATATTATATAGTTACAACATAGCCCATTTACAAAAATCTTAAAAAATACAATGCGAGGAAATTTTTTATGAATGAAATTAGTTCAACTGATGAATTGTTTTTTACACGTGCTGGATTAGATAGAGCTCGTGTTCAAAATATAGTCGATAATTCCTTGTTGAAAACAGACGATGGTGAACTCTTTCTTGAATACACTCAAACTGAAGAAATTGTTTTTGATGATGGTCAGATTAAAAGTGCAGCTTTTGACACCTCACAAGGTTTCGGACTTCGCGCCATTTCAGGCGAAATCACAGGCTATTCCCAAGCCTCAGAAATCAGCGAACCCGCTATAGAACGCGCAGGCAATACCGTTAAGTCAGTGTGCATCGGAAGGGGAGAAAATTTTACATCACCTCCTAAAACAAACAAAAACCTTTATCAAGAAGATAACCCATTGAATTTGGTGGAATTTGAAATAAAGGTGGATTTGATGACTAAGATAGATGCCTATGCCAGAAGCCAAGATGAACGGGTGGCACAAGTTACCGCCTCACTATCAGGTAATTGGCAGGCTGTAGAAATAATTCGAGCAGGAGGAGAAACGGCATCTGATATACGCCCTTTAGTACGACTTAATATTTCTATAGTTGTTGAAAAAAGCGGTCGAATGGAAGCAGGTTCGTACGGCATTGGTGGGCGTGTTACATATGATCAGTTCTTCGAAGAAAAAGCGTGGAAAGCTGCTGTTGATGAAGCAATACGCCAAGCTACGATAAATCTTGAATCAATACCAGCTCCTGCTGGTGAAATGCCAGTGGTTTTGGGATCTGGTTGGCCTGGCATACTATTACATGAAGCTATCGGACATGGACTTGAGGGTGACTTCAACCGTAAAAAAACCTCAGCATTTGCCGGTCTTTTAGGACAACAAATAGCTGCGCGTGGTGTAACTGTTGTTGATGATGGTACAATCGAAAACAGACGTGGATCGCTTACTATAGATGATGAGGGAACTCCCAGTGAAAACACAGTTTTAATCGAAGATGGTATACTGGTAGGGTATATGCAAGACCGAATGAATGCGCGATTGATGGGAACAAATTGCACTGGCAATGGGCGAAGAGAAAGCTACGCACACGCGCCTATACCTAGGATGACTAATACATATATGCTTTCCGGTGATAAGGATCCAGCAGAAATTATCCAATCTACTAAAAATGGCATTTATGCTGTAAGCTTTGGAGGCGGTCAGGTTGATATCACCTCTGGTAAATTTGTCTTTTCTTGCACCGAAGCATACCTCATTGAAAATGGAAAAATAGGTCCCCCCGTTAAAGGTGCAACTTTAATAGGAAACGGACCTGATGTATTAACACGTGTTTCTATGATTGGTAATGACTTGCAAATGGACCCCGGAATTGGAACTTGTGGGAAAGATGGTCAAGGCGTTCCAGTTGGCGTTGGTCAACCAACATTGAAAATAGAGAATCTAACTGTGGGCGGCACTGAAGTCTAAATTTAGTACGCATACTCTTTAAATATTGAATCAATGTTACCCTCCCAGCGTCCCTTATATGCCGCTAAAAGCTCATCGGCTGGAGTTAGACCAGAATGAACCGTTTGAAAAAGAGGTTTAATAAAGTGAGTTTCATCCATCCCAAGAGAATCGAAACATTTCCTATTAGTAAGGCCTTTATGCGAAATTTGTAAAGTTTCTAACGCTATTTCAAGGAATGTCCTATTCCGAAAGGAAGTTTTAAGGGCTAGCCTCGGCACTTCAGCTCTAAGATAACTTAACTCTCCAATAGACCAGTCCTTAACTAAATCCCATGCAGCATCTCGCGCGGTTTCATCATAAAGCAATCCAATCCAAAAAGCAGGGAGTGCACAAAGCCTATTCCATGGCCCTCCATCAGTGCCACGCATCTCTATATATTGCTTTAGACGAACTTCTGGAAAAGCTGTGCTAATATGGTTAACCCAATCTTGCAACAAAGGTTTTTCGTTAGGTAATCCAGGAAGATTTCCTTCCAAAAAATCTCGAAAAGACTGGCCTGAAACATCAATGTATTCTCCATTACGAATAACAAAATACATTGGCACGTCAAGGAGATAATCTACATACCGCTCAAATCCAAACCCTTCTTCAAAAACAAAAGGAAGCATGCCACTACGATCAGGATCTGTATCAGTCCAAATGTGACTTCGATAGGAAAGAAAGCCTGACGGCTTTCCCTGTTTAAAAGGCGAATTTGCCCAAAGTGCCGTTGCCAACGGCTGTAGGGCTAGAGATATCCTAAACATTTTGACCATTTCAGCTTCCGATGAAAAATCTAAATTAACCTGTACAGTGCAAGTAGACTGCATCATTTCAAGACCAAGCTGACCTTTTTGAGGCATGTATTTTTGCATAATCCTATATCGCCCTTTGGGCATCCACGGCATGTCTTTCGCTGTTAATTTAGGATGATAACCTAGTCCAATAAATCCAATGTCCAAATCTCGGGCAATGGCTTTAAGCTGTTGCAAATGACTAGAAACCTCATCACAAGTTTGATGAATATTTTCAAGTGGAGCCCCAGACAGTTCAATTTGTCCGGCAGGTTCTAGAGTTATATAACTACCATCAGGTTTAGAAAGAGCTATTGGATTATCCCCTTCAAATATTGGGGACCAGCCAAATCGGGTTAATCTATCAAGAAGAGCGCGAACACCTGAAGGACCTTCATAATCTAAGGGGCTGTAGTCAAGTAAATGATAGCCAAACTTCTCATGTTCAGTACCCACCCTCCAATCTTTTTTTGACTTACAGCCTGCCTCTAGGTACTCAATCAAATTTGTTTTATTTTCAATGGGCTTTTTTGCTAACTGTTTTTTAGAACTCATAAACTAACCAATTCACGGATCAAGTCTAATTACTAATGCCAATGACAGCCTGCCAACAAGCAATGGCTGATAGTGCAGCTGTTTCGGCACGGAGAATGTGCGGCCCTAAATCTATGCTAACTACGAAATCCAGTTCTCTAAAAGTTGCAAGCTCACTAGCATCAAACCCTCCCTCAGGTCCGGTCAAAAAACCACATTCCACAAATAAGCCATTAGCCTCATCGCACAAGTCATCAAGGGCTTGGATAATAGGTTGGCCGGCACCACTTTCATCTAAAACAAATAGCCGTCTATCTCTAGGCCACCACTTGATAAAGGCCTCTAACGATTTTGGCAAAGCTATTTCAGGAATGGTCAAGCGGCGACATTGTTCCGAAGCTCCAATAGCATTCATTTGCAATCTTGAAATTTTAATTCGAGCAGAATTAGTGTTTTTTGTAAAAACTGGGCAAAAATACTGTGTACCTAATTCAGTTGCTTTTTCTATCATAAAATCTGTTCGCATTTTTTTAACTGGTGAAAAAGCCAGCCAAGGTCCTCGCCCTCTTGTCTGAGGACGAGTTTGATCTTTTACTGTAACTAAACAAGTTTTTTTATCAATTGACTTTATAATGCCACACCACTCGCCATCTTTTCCATTAAATAGAAAAATTCTATCTCCGGCTTCTAAACGCATGACATTAGATACATAATGAAATTGGGCAAAAGAAAGATTTATACAAGTCCCATTTTTAAGTGGCTTATCAACAAAAAGGCGAATATTTAAGCTTGATTGCGTCATGTGAAAATCAATTATTAATAACGATTCTAATTAGGGAACATTTTGTTCTTGTGTTAAAATATTTTATTTAACTAGTTAAATTTTTCTGAGCCCAAAATACATACATTCCCTTGAATGATTCTGGATTTTTAAGCTCAAAATTATGCCAGCAATCTAGTGACCTCAAGGCCTGTTCTTCTGGAAATAATTTGTGAAATCGCTGGGCAATATCAGGTGATGGAAGCTCAAATCCCAAGAAAGATAAATCCAAAGTGTTTAAAGCCTTTTCAATTTCAAGAAGTGTGTATCGGTGTTCTTGAGTATGAAATATCATATCTCTACAACCGCTCAAACTATAGAAGTCTACTGTATCAATAATATACTTCATGTGATAATTCTTTTGCGCCAATTTTATAATTTCCTTCCTGCAGCGCCTAATATCATTTGCCGAATTTTTAAACCCATTTTCAGAAATATATGCTCGAGCTTTTTTAATGCTTTTGCGACCAATTTCACTATAAAGAGCGATCCTCATAAGCCCTCCAGGATAAAGAATTTTTTGTAGAACTCTCCAACCATCTAGTGGATTTTTCATGTGATGAAGAACCCCTGTACATTCGATAATTTTGAAACTTTGTCCTACGTCGGCAAGCTCTAAAATGTCTCCTTGGACATATTCTATGTTTTCATAGCCTAATTCCTGAGACTTACGCATGGCATATGCGAGACTAGCACGGCTAAGGTCCAGGGCCATTATCCGGGCATCCAAGTATTTAGATGCAGCATTAAGAGACTGTTTTCCCGTCCCGCAACCAGCAATCAAAACTTCTGGTTTTCTAAAAAACTCAATGTTATCGCCCTTCAAAAAAATATTGTGGCCATTAAGAATATCTTCGATAGGCTGGGAACAATCAGATAAGTCTACACGCATCCAAATAGGATATGGGTTTTCTTCATATTGCTGTAGTACAGCTTTAGATACAGAGTCCTTTATTGAAGTAAGGGCTGGAACTGAATTCCGAAAAGACCTCTCTTTCAATGGCTCGATCACTTGCTGGTTTATAACCTCTTCTACGACATCTGGCCATTCGGTTCCTAACAATTGGTCGGCCCAAGAAATTGTATGCAATGGTCTGTAGGCAGCCACCATTAAAAGCCAGTCATGTGGTAATATGTTATTTTGTTCTATGATTACAGCAATGTTTTTATTTAAACTCTCTAAAAAAGCCGTTTCTTCGGGCGTTTCCTCGAAAAGATATTCATTGTTAAAACATAACTGTGCCAATGCAGATAAAAATTTTACGCAAGACAAGCAGTTAATTTTATTTATCACATTACCTAAAAGGCCCTTCCGGAGAACTTGCAATAAGTTTTCAACCTCTGGAACCGTAATAGGGCAAAGTACCATGATTTGGAGCAAAAGCGGAATTTGCGAAAAGGAATTACCTGCTTTTAAAAAGTCGGAATGGCATTTTAATTTATCCAATTTATTAGCTTCCAGAACACCTGAAAATTCATTATCAAAGTTTAGTGCACTAAAAATTGACCTTACAAATGAACCTGGTGATACTGTTCGTTGTTTTAAAAGATTTAATAAATCATCATAAAGAAAATCATCTTTTTCAACAAAGGCCACGCGAGATAAACAGTTCGCCCAACAAGACCAATACACCCCCTGCTCTGGCTGCAACGTTGCAGCATTACGAAGATAAACGGATGCTTCCCCATAGTGCCCAATTTCAAGCAAGCTTGTACCAAGAGAGAAGTGAGCCTCAGGAAATTCAGGACAAATACTCAAGGCTTTGCGATAATTCTTTTCTGCTTCAGAAAAACGTGCGGTAGCCTTTAGACAGTCGCCTAAAACTTTATAAGTCGCCGCATCTTCACTCAGAGCTAGCACTTGACGAAATTGATTCTCAGCCCTTTCAACCAAACCAATTTTTAAGAAAATATCCCCTAAAAATTTTTGCGCATCCACATCGTTAGGATTGTTTATCACTACTTTACTAATCAAATTTCCTGCTGTGTCAAAATCGTTAGTGGCAAATGCAACGCGTGCAAGAAGAGTATTTGCAGCAGCATTATCTGGATCTAAATCAAGCACCTTATTTACAGAAGCTTTGGTTTTGGAATAATTAAGCTTACGAAAGTGGTGAACTGCTCGATCGTATTCTCGACTAATTACTCTTTTGGCCTGCCTCGACAAAGGCCTAGCAAATTTATCAGAATCTAATCTCATCTTAATTCCATTAAAAATAAATATTTATTATTACCAATGGGAAGAGGTTTTATTTTAATCTTATATTTAATTTGCTACTCCCCATTATTCTCATCTAACACTAATTATAATTGAGGCTTTTTATAGTATAGGCATTTCTATAATATAGTTTCATAGTTATTCAATTTTGTCTGAACGTACTATATCTAATGGCAAAGCATAGAAAAAATCGAAAAAGCGCTGTGTCCAAACTTCAGTCCCAGAAAGATGAAATAACCCATGCGCTTCAAAGGGGCAAACAACAGCTCCAAGCCGGTCACTTGCTCGAAGCAAAAAATATTTATAGGCATATTTTAGAGACAGATCCTAATAATCCTATTGCATTAAGCATGATGGGACTTGTGGCTTGCAAAGATGGAGAACAAAAAATAGCTCTCGAATTTATGACTGAAGCTATAGAAATTAAGCCTGAAATTGCAACATCACACGAAAACCTAGGTGTATTGCTGCTTGAAATGGGTGAAATAAATGATGCTATCATTAGCTTCAAAAATGCTCTCGCAATTCAACCTAACTTTGCCAGTGCTCACTTTAATTTAGGAAGTGCATTTCAAAAGTTAGGTCAGCAAAAAAATGCAATTGATAGTTTTCTTAAAAGCCTGAAACTCACTCCCGAACACTCACAAGCGAAAATTTATGCACAATTAGGATATGCCTTAAATTCACTTGGTGAAAAAAAAGAAGCACTAAAACATTTTAAAAAAAATTTAGAGCTTAATAGGTTAAAAAACTTTATTGATCCTAACGATATTTCTATACGCTTCATATCCAAACCAAAAATTAACCATGACATAGAACAATTCAAGTATTTAAATTCTTTAGGAAATAACTTTAAGCGTTTTGGAAAACTTGCTCAAATTTATGAGAACTTGCGTGAAGAAATTGATTGGTCTAGTGGGGACGGCTTTCTTATTCCTCTCACCGAAAAACAACGGCTTATAATTAATGACAGCTATGGGCGCCCAATTCATATTAATGAAGCACCTGAATTGCCAGGGTCAACTCTAAACACAAACCTTAATATCGAGAAAATTACGGAATCATATTTTAAAAACTCACCCGGGCTAAGCACCATCGACAACTTATTGACCCCCAGCGCCCTATCAGCACTAAGACAATTTTTATTGGAGAGTACTATATGGTTTCACGTTAAAAAAAATGGATATGTTGGAACTTATATGCAGGATGGAATGGCTTGCCCACTACTCCTTCAGATTGCAGAAGATATACGTCAAACTTTTTCTCCCATTATTAAAGGACGACCCCTTAAACAATTTTGGGCTTATAAATACGGCTCTACTGAAAAAGGCATAAACATTCATGCCGATGACGCATATGTCAATTTAAACTTTTGGGTTTCTCTTGATTCAGCAAATTTGAAGCCAAACCACGGGGGACTTGTAGTTTATATGGTGGAAGCACCAGATGACTGGTCACATAACGTTTATTATACCGGTGATAACACGGATCACATTTATGAGTATTTAAATCAACACGAAGATAACCGGCAGATCGTTCCACATAGGGAAAATCGTGGTGTGATTTTTAATTCTGACTTGTTTCACGAAACCGACATTATTGACTTCAAATCCGGTTACGAAAATCACCGAATTAGCGTTACAATGCTTTACGGAAACCGTGGAGACTGATGGCTCTTAAAGCCATCTATTGAAGTTGGCCTTTTTTTCGTTTTATAGATTTAAAATTGTTTTATATAATCAAAAGTAATTAATAGGAATCTGAGGACTAAAATAATTTTAGATTACGAAATCTATTTATTTTTTTAAATTATGACCAATAAATCCTATAACTCCCCAGCGGATTTTTCTGAAAAAAAATGGATTAATGGTTTTATCTGTAAAAATATCAAACCTTACATACACCTAGCTCGTTTAGATAAGCCTATCGGAACCTGGTTACTAGTACTGCCATGTTGGTGGAGTGTTTCATTGGCATCCCCAACATGGCCAGACTTAAAACTTATGTTTCTTTTTGCAATAGGCGCTATAGCTATGAGAGGGGCTGGATGTGTTATTAATGATATCATAGATCGCAAATTTGATGCGCATGTGGCACGAACTTCTAATCGGCCTATAGCTAGTGGTAAAATAAGTGTTTTTAGAGCACTTGTTTTCCTTGGTTTGCTTTTAGGTTCTGGATTGATCGTATTACTTCAATTCAATAACTTTTCTATAATCTTAGGGGTATCCTCACTTATATTAATAGTTCTTTATCCGTTTATGAAAAGATTCACTTACTGGCCACAATTATTTCTTGGATTTACTTTTAATTGGGGAGCCTTACTTGGCTGGGCAGCAGTAACAGAAAATATTTCCACTTCAGCATTTGTTCTTTATTTAGCGGGGATTTTTTGGACATTAGGGTACGACACAATCTACGCCCATCAAGATAAAAAAGATGATATTTTAATTGGTGTTAAATCAACGGCCCTTAAATTTGGTGAATCAACTTCCAAATGGTTATTTGGATTTTATACAACGAGTATTATGTTATTGCTAATAGCAGGTTTTATTGTTGATATTTATTGGCCTTTCTATTTAAGTCTTTTATTTGGAAGCCTACACCTAGCCTGGCAAGTCAAAAGTATAGATATTTCAGATCCAAAAAATTGTTTAACCAGGTTCCAATCTAATCGAAATTTTGGACTTATTGTTTTGATTGGAATTATCCTAGCAAAAACTAGTGGCTAATTTAAACACAAGAGCCCAAACTGATTGCAATATTTAAAACATAATTATTGAAACACTAGCGGCTCACTAAAAATTACTAATTTAGTCATCTTCTATGTATTGACTTATATCCACTTCATCAAGCTGTTCAGATTTTAAATAATTTTCAGCGTAAGTCTTATAAATTCCAGAAGTTAGGAACAACTTAAATAAATCTGAGTCAATATGTTTATCTTCCTTCATAAATGACATGATTCTAATGCTTTCACTCAGTTTTTTTGGCATTTTATATGGACGATCTGCAGCAGTAAGTGCTTCAAATATATCTGCGATTGCCATTATTTTTGAGGGGATTGACATGTTCTCTTTAGTTAATTTTCTTGGATATCCTGTACCATCTAATTTTTCATGATGGCCACCTGCATATTCGGGTACTCGCTTTAAATTTTCCGGAAAAGGGAGCTGTTCTAACATTATTATAGTTTGCACAATATGATCGTTAATTTTAAACCGTTCTTCTTTTGTTAAAGTGCCTTTGGGGATACTTAGATTATAAATTTCGCCTAAATTGAACTTCAATTTTGGCACATCCAGTTTGAAACCATATGATCGTTCCAATTCCGATAGCCGCTTTTCATCACGTAAAAAGATATGATCTTCTCTATCATCAAGTAATTTTTCTTTAACAGGCAATTTAGTTGCGGGGGTCCTCTCAGAACGAAGTTTTTCTGCTTTAGAAATACCAATTCGGTTATCCAATGTCCTAGTCCAAGTGATATCGGCAATTTTTTTTATTCGTTCAATATGCTCGGGATCCATAAACTCCCCCCCTAAATTTGATTTGGCTATAAAATTAAAATCATCATCTAATTTTGCCAACTTTCGGTCCAAATCAAGGCGCAATTCATCTGTATCACCTTCCCCATCAATTATAGCCTTTAAATAGGCAATCTCAGTTTCACGTTTGACCACTTCAAAACGTGTCCGTATCTCATGTATGCGGTCATAGATAGTTTCTAATTTTGTCGCTTTGTCTACAACGTATTCTGGAGTTGTCACTTTTCCACAATCATGCAACCAAGCTGCAATATGCAATTCATACCATTCGTCATCATTAAGTTTAAAATCAGCAAACGGTCCGTCTGGCTCATTACAAGCAGCTTGGGCTAGCATCTTCGTAAGTTCAGGGACTCGTTGGCAATGACCACCTGTATAGGGGGATTTAGAATCTATTGCGGAACCAATTAACTCTATAAAAGAATCTAGTAAGGCCTTTTGTCCATCCAGAAGCTGTTTATTGTCCAGCGCCATCGCTGCTTGTGAAGCTAAAGCCTCAATCAAAGGTTGAACCTTTTTCCCAAATGGAATTATTTGATTCGTACTCAAATGTTTAGCGTTTAATAACTGTAAAACTCCTATGACCTTATTTTGAGAATTCTTCATCGGCACTGTTAAGAAAGACTTTGATCTGTAACCAGTGGCCTCATCAAATTTTTTAGTACCAGAAAAGTCGTAGTCCTTAGAACTATACGCGTCTTTTATATTAATAGACTTTCCAGTTAATGCTACACTGCTCGCAACATTAGAATGATTTTCTTCGCCTGTCTTGCGATCCAGCAATCTAACCGGTGGATAGGTGATTTTTTTCCCAGAAGTACCGCCCATAAACAAATCGAGTGAATCCGTGTTCATAATTTCAAACTTAAGGCTGCCATCACTATCTGATAAGTAAAGAGTACCCCCGTCAGCATTTGACAAGCTTTTAGCCTCAAGAAGAATAGTCTCTAGCAACCTATTGGTATCGCGCTCTGCAGATAAAGCGATTCCTATTTTAATTAAGCGCTCAAAGCTGGAGTTATCTTTTTCTTGTAATTTTGATTTAGTTTTTTTTACCATCAATTTTTCACCAACACGATACCATGAAATTAATCTTATTAAGGCTAACGTAAAATGGTGGGTGTAAGCACCATGTCTTTTAGTTTAAAATGTTGTAAATATAGTAAATTACAAATTTTTAGCTACACTTTCTAAATAGCATTATATGGACTTTAGCAGCAGAACCATCATAGGTTACCAATAATCTACTAAAACTATAAAAATGATATTATGGCATATTCTTCTTTACGAGACTTCATTGAAAATCTTGAACAAAGTTCAAATCTAGTTCGCGTTTCAGAACCCGTTTCTCCAAATCTAGAAATGACTGAAATACAAACGCGACTGTTAGATGATAAAGGACCCGCAGTATTATTTGAAAACGTTATTCGAAAAGATGGGACACCCTATGGAATACCTGTATTGGTTAACCTTTTTGGCACAGTCCAAAGGGTAGCGTATGGTATGAATCGTGAGACACACCAGCTACGTGAAATTGGTGACACACTAGCTTATCTTCGCCAACCGTCTCCACCAGATGGAATACGTGGGGCAATGAAAACACTACCCCTAATAAAAACAATTATGGCTATGAAACCAAAAGTTGTTCACTCTGCCCCTTGTCAAGAAATTGTCTTAACTGGAAGCGATATAAATCTTTCTAAGCTTCCTATTCAAACCTGCTGGCCAGACGAACCAGCTCCGCTTATTACATGGCCACTAGTCGTTACGCAAGGACCTGAAGCCGCACTTAATGATGGAGATAGTCGCGACAACTTTAATTTAGGCATTTACCGAATGCAGGTGATTTCAAAAAACAAAACCTTCATGCGGTGGCTAAAACACCGCGGCGGCGCACAACATCATGCTAGATGGGCTAATTCTCGCAAAGATCCTCTACCCGCTGCTGCTATCATAGGCGCTGATCCGGGAACTATTATTGCTGCTGTAACGCCCTTGCCAGATACCTTATCTGAGTATCATTTTGCAGGACTACTAAGGCAAAAAAAAGTTGATCTTGTAGATTGCAAAACAATACCTCTAAAGGTTCCAGCACAAGCTGAAATTATTCTTGAAGGCCATGTATCACTCAAAGAGTATGGCGACGAGGGACCATATGGTGATCATACAGGATTTTACAATTCTAAGGAAGCCTTCCCAGTTTTTACAATCAGCGCGATCACTATGCGAAAAAATCCTATTTATCTTTCAACTTTCACAGGAAGGCCTCCCGATGAGCCTTCAGTTCTTGGAGAAGCTCTCAACGATGTCTTTGTCCCACTTTTAATACAACAATTTCCGGAAATCGTTGATTTTTGGCTACCGCCCGAGGCGTGTTCTTACAGAGTTTGTATAATATCTATTCAGAAAGCTTATCCTGGTCACGCCAAGCGTATAATGATGGCAGTATGGTCCTATCTGAGACAATTTATGTATACTAAATTTGTAATTATTGTTGACGAAGATATAAATGCACGAGATTGGAAAGATGTGATATGGGCAATGTCCACAAATGTGGATCCAGCTCGTGATGTAACTTTAATCGAAAACACGCCTATTGATTATCTAGATTTTGCATCGCCAGAATCAGGACTTGGTTCAAAAATGGGCATTGATGCCACAAAAAAAATACCACCGGAAACTAAACGTGAATGGGGGCGAAAAATTAAAATGACAGATGATATAGTTGAAACAGTTACCAAAAAATGGGGAGACTATGGTCTTCCGGGTAAGGGCAAACCAATTTGGAAATAAGTTAAATTTTTATCTCTTAATTTTAGCCGGTTGACGAGATCCACCTCCCCACTTAGTTTTCCGCGATAGGCTGCTTGTAATCCTGGAACTTTTAGACTTATGGATAAATTCAAATTTCACGCTAACAATGCAAAGGCATGGCCATTTGTTGAAGCACGCGACTTGATAAAGCGTCTTAAAGGCGAGACACCAGAAAAAGGGTTTGTTTTATTTGAAACTGGTTATGGTCCTTCTGGTCTTCCTCACATAGGTACTTTTGGGGAAGTTGCAAGAACATCTATGGTCCTGAAGGCCTTTTCTCTTTTGTCAGACATTCCTTCAAAGCTTCTTCCATTTTCTGACGATATGGATGGACTTCGTAAAGTGCCAAGCAATTTACCAAACCAAAAAATGTTACAAGAACATTTAGGACAACCTTTGTCTGCAATTCCTGATCCTTTTGGCACCCATGAGAGCTTAGGCGCACATAATAATGCCAGGCTAATAGCATTTTTAGATAAATTTGGTTTTAAATATGAATTTTTAAGTTCAACCGATTGCTATAAGAGTGGAAAATTTGATGACACACTACTGAAAGTTCTCGAATGCTTTGAAGAGGTAAATAAAATTATTTTGCCTACTCTTGGTCTTGAAAGGCGCGAAACGTATAGCCCTTTTCTTCCAATTTGCCCAAAAACAGGTAGGGTTCTAGAAGTGCCTATAATTGAGAGAGACACAACCGCCGGCACCATCATTTATAAAGATGATAACGAAAGTATGGTCGAGGTGCCTGTAACTGGGGGTAGCTGTAAACTTCAATGGAAAGTTGATTGGGCCATGCGTTGGGTCGCCTTAGATGTAGATTACGAAATGTCCGGAAAAGACCTTATAGATTCAGTTAAATTGTCAGGAAAAATATGTAAATTACTTAAAGGAAATCCTCCCGCCGGATTCACTTATGAACTCTTTCTTGATGAAAATGGCGAAAAAATTTCCAAATCCCGTGGTAATGGGTTGTCAATAGAAGAATGGCTAAGATATGCGCCAGCAGAAAGTCTATCACTTTTTATGTATCAAAAACCTAAAACAGCAAAAAGACTATATTTTGATATTATCCCTAAAAATGTTGATGATCATATAAACCATTTATCTAGTCTTCATACCCAAGAACCTGCCAAACAACTTGAAAACCCAGCTTGGCATATTCATCAAGGAGTGCCGCCTATAAAAGAAGAAGCACACCTGAGTTTTAATATCATTTTAAACTTAGTTAGTGTATGCAACAGTAAGGACAAGAACCTGCTATGGCACTTTATTTCAAGATACAGACCTGATGCATCACCAAAGAGCGCGCCAACTTTAGATCAACTTCTTGATTTTGCAATCAATTACTATACCGATTTTGTTCTACCAGCTAAATCCTACCGCAAGGCAACTGACAATGAACGTATAGCTCTGGAAGACTTGCTGGATTCTCTTCATGACTTAGACAAAAAAGTTGAAGCTGAAACGATTCAAACGAAAGTCTATGAAGTTGGAAAAAGACAGAAATTCCCCAACCTTAGAACATGGTTTCAAGCCCTATATGAAATTCTTCTCGGTCAATCTCAAGGCCCCAGAATGGGATCTTTCATTGCGCTCTATGGCGTGAAAGAGACCTGCGCTTTATTAAAACGTGTTATAGCCGGTGAAGACCTGAATTCTGAATATAAAATTGGCGGTAAAAATTAATAAAATATTTTATATACTACTTAGAAGATAAGTTCCGTGTTTCTATAATATCAATTATTTCGCCCGCAGCTTTTGGAATATTAGTGCCTGGCCCATAGACAGCAACTACGCCGTGACCAATTAGAAAATCGTGATCTTGAGGTGGAATTACCCCTCCACAAGTGACTAAAATATCCTCCGCTTTACCCTTTTTTAAATTTTCAATCAACTGTGGCACCAGTGTCTTGTGGCCTGCCGCCTGAGACGATACCCCAATCACATGAACATCATTTTCAATTGCTTCGCGAGCTGCTTCTTCAGGAGTTTGAAACATTGGGCCTAAATCTACCTCAAATCCCAGATCCGCAAAAGCCGACGCTATTATTCGAGCGCCTCGATCATGACCATCCTGACCTAATTTTACAACTAACATACGTGGGCGCCGCCCTTCTATCTTACTAAAGGATTCAACTTTAGTACGTATTTTACAAAAACCCTCATCACCTTCATAAGCAGCGCCATAAATTCCAGTTATTGGTTTTACCTGTGAGTGGTAGCGTGTAAAAACTTCCTCAAGAGAATTTGAAATTTCTCCCACTGTTGCACGAGCTCGAACAGCTCTAATTGAGAGTTCTAATAGATTTTTATTTCCTTGTTCTGCTGCTTGTCGTAAATTTTCTAGAGCTCTAGTACAAGCGTTTGAATCACGACTCTCTCTGATTGAGTTCAGTCGCTTTATTTGATTTTTACGAACTGCAGAATTATCTATTTCCAGTAAATTCACATCTGGATCTTGTTTTGATCTATGCTTATTCACTCCAACAACAATTTCTTCTTTTCTATCAATTCTAGCCTGCTTGCGTGCCGCACTTTCTTCTATAAGTTGCTTAGGAATACCAACCGATACAGCCTTTGTCATACCCCCTAAATTTTCAACTTCTTTAATTAATTTTCGTGCCTCATTTGCAACCGAGTTTGTTAAGCTCTCTAAATAATAGCTTCCGCCCAAAGGATCTATAACGTTAGCGATTCCGGTTTCCTCAGCAATTACCAATTGAGTGTTTCGCGCTATACGAGCCGATTCTGGTGTTGGCAAAGCCAAGGCCTCATCAAAGGCATTAGTGTGAAGACTTTGAGTTCCACCAAGTATGGCAGCCAAGCCTTCAATAGTAGTTCTAATTATATTGTTATATGGATCTGATGCAGCTAGAGAAGCCCCAGAAGTCTGACAATGCGTTCGAAGCATTGAAGATCGCTCTTCCTTAGGGTTAAACGGGGCCATCAACTCAACCCATAAAAGTCGAGCTGCACGCAATTTGGCAATTTCCATGAAAAAATTCATTCCAATATTAAAGAAAAAGCTTAAGCGGGGAGCGAAAGTATCTATGTCAAGTCCTTTAACCTTAGCGGCACGAACATATTCCAAACCATTTGCTAGAGTAAATGCAAGTTCTTGGACAATTGTGGCTCCTGCCTCTTGCATATGATAGCCAGAGATAGAAATTGAATTGAATTTTGGCATTTTTATTGAGGTATATTCTATAATCTCGGAAACAATTCGCATGCTGGGCTCCGGAGGATAAATATAGGTATTACGAACCATAAATTCCTTTAAAATATCATTCTGAATAGTGCCCGTAAGTTTATCTTGAGTTACACCTTGTTCTTCTGCAGCCACAATAAAACTAGCCAAAACCGGAAGAACTGCACCATTCATAGTCATTGAAACACTCATCTTATCAAGCGGAATATCTTTGAATAAGATTTTCATATCTTCTACAGAATCTATAGCTACTCCTGCCTTTCCAACATCACCTATGACACGAGGATGATCGGAATCAAATCCGCGATGCGTGGCTAAATCAAAAGCTACAGACAGACCTTTTTGCCCAGCAGCTAAATTATTACGGAAAAACTTGTTAGATTCCTCGGCTGTCGAAAATCCAGCATATTGCCTAACGGTCCAGAGTCGACCTGGATACATGCTTGCTCGAGGCCCTCTAATAAATGGAAAAAATCCAGGAAGCGTATTTAATGTTTCAATACCTTCCAAATCCTCTGCTGTATATAAAGCTTTAACCTTTATTCCTTCAGGGGTATGCCAAGCTAAATCATCAGCAGAACAACCATTAAGTTCCTCTTCAACGCGAGCATTCCAAGCCTCAAATACAGCTTCATCATTTTTTTTAGTCATGAGGCCTCTCAAAGAACAATGATTTAGTTAGCAATTATAGGGGAAACTTTTCCTACAGCGACACACCAAATTTACAGTAGGGCCAAATAAAAATTTTAAAAGCAATCTTAAAAGTTAAAAAATAACTTATCCACACAATATATAGTGTATAATCTGTTCATTCCCTCAAAATATTGTTATAAATACTTTTAAATTTTTCAATGTTTATATAAAAATACGACTCGATAATTTTCTATAGGCAAAGATAAAAAAAGCCTGTTGATAAAAAATGAGGAAGCAAATGTCAGAAGAATGGACACCGACACGTGTAAGCATATTGATTGCACTTTGGAACGAGGGACTAACCACTAGCGCTATTGGAAAAAAACTTGGTGTTACAAAAAATGCTGTTGTTGGCAAGGTGCATCGTTTAGGCCTGCCCTCAAGAGGCTCACCTATCCGCAAGAAGCCAGATCCTATTAAAGTAATCAGTCTAAGGGATCTTCGTCCTGGTATGTGTTGTTGGCCTAACAGCGACCCAGATAAAGAGGATTTTCACTTTTGTGGTGATCCAACAGAACAAGATAAACCATATTGCGCATATCATTGTGAAAGAGCATATGTAAAGAATAACCGAGACAAAAAATCTGCCGCAGCTTAATTAAAAATTTACACATTCATTGAGTTAAAATGAACCTAAGATTACAGCTAATAAGCAGGTATTAGCTCTAGCTAGAATTTCAGCTCATTCACAACCTTTTCTTGTAAATTCTTTAAAAAACAAACCTTTCTTGTAAAAGTTTTTTCTGAAAATCAAATCAGAAAAATATAATTTCTTGAATTTAAAGATAACCTCTCTATTATATTGGAGTTTGGGCGTTCTAAAAGTGGATACAGAATTAAGTGTTTAAAAACTTTACACTTTCGTTTTTTTTAGCTTTTGCAACTTGCTGTGTTTTTCACACTGCAGCCAGAGCAGATGATCCTAGCTTCCTAACGTTAGGTGTTGGAGCCTTTGACTTTAACCGCGAAAAAGACGAAGGATTGGAATTTCGATTAGATTATCGATCCGATCATAAAATTTGGCATTTTAAGCCATTCGCTACTGGCGCACTAGTAACAAATGGTATGACGTTTTTTGGTGCGGGACTTTTACTCGATGTTTATTTTGGTAAGCGTTACGTCATAACGCCTAGTATTGCACCCACTTGGTGGCACGGCAAAACAGATGATTTAGATCTTGGTCATGGCCTAGAGTTTCGATCACAAATTGATTTTGCATACAGATTTGATGATCGTTCGCGTTTAGGTCTTGCCATTTCTCATTCTTCCAATGCTTCTCTTGGCGACACAAACCCTGGAACAGAAACATTAATGCTAAATTACTCATACCCTTTTGGAAAAATACCTTTTGAAAAATTATTTGGTCGTTAATATTTGTGTCGTTTTGTGTTCATAATATAAATTTACCATTGATTGTTGCATAAAATATAAAATGATGTTTTTGCCAACTGAAAATATGGTCCCGTAGTTCAGTTGGATAGAACGCAAGATTCCTAATCTTGAGGTCACAGGTTCGAATCCTGTCGGGATCACCATCAACTGCCTTGAAAAATATCGTCCATTTCACCGTTTCCATACTATTATTTAAGCACAAAAAGTTCAGCAGCTTGTCTAAACAAATGAAACCATATTTTATCTCGCCTGTTAACAAACAGTCCCTTGTTGAAAGATTTCTTTGGACAAAAAATGATTGTACAATCTACGAAAATTGTCGTTGGAGTGATGGAGTCATATCGATTTTAGTTCCAACAAATGATCCAAACTTTAATCCACATGCCATAGTCAAGAATATTAGCAATGAATGGAACCAATATGATTGCGAGATGAAGGAAGGATTTGATGGTGAAGTAGAGTGGGATTATGGAAATTTATTTAAGCAACAAGAATGGGAACAACTCTTTACGAAGACAGGGTCTGACATTCGTGAAGAACTACAAAAACTTGGATGGAGGCAAACTGAGAGACATTTTTTTATTGAGGGAGAAATAGAGATTGAATCAGAGGAAACAATAAAAATACGAAATAACTATAACCTAGAGTGGTAAACACACGAACTTCATTAACTATTAATTTTCTTTTCCTAATTCTGTTATAAAGTAAATTAATTTATCAAAACTTCCTGAAGGACAGTAGAAAAATCTATTTTTTATATTTGTAAAATTACGAATTTAGGTGGAATATTAAAAAATGATAGGTCCTTATGTATTTCTAAAACAAAAACACTTATCTTTATGTAATATAATATCTATTTTAGTTTTATTTTTAAATCCACCTGTGCTTGCTGAAGGATTAAATCCAAAAATCTTAGAGTCTGTTGTAAGCATTTTACCAGAATGGCCAAGCGATAGACGGCGTAATAAAGAACCAGAGGCTTCTGCGGTTGCCATTTTCCCAGGAGGTTATTTAGCGACGAATGATCATGTCATTAATCTGGCCAAATCAATAAGGGTTAGGCTAAATAACGGCCGCATTATTAAAGCTCAGATTATTGGAAGAGACTTTTTAACAGATCTAGCACTTTTAAAGATTCCCAAAAATTTACCGATACTTCCTATCGGTAGTTATCCAACCATAGGTGAAAAAGTTTGCGCTATAGGTAATCAGTTTGGATTAGGTTTATCAGTAACTTGTGGTGTTGCTTCTGCACTCCACCGCACTGGGACTGGTTTCAACCCAATAGAAGACTTCATTCAAACAGATGCGGTGGTTAACCCTGGCGGATCAGGTGGAGCACTAGTTGATAAAGAAGGAAACTTAGTTGGACTAATTTCAGCGATCTTCACAAAAGATAATGATGCTAACATTGGTGTAAATTTTGCTACATCTACAAATTTAGTCTTGCGAGTTTTAAGGGAAATTAAAGAGAAAGGACGAGTTATTAGAGGCAACCCTGGTTTTAAGGTTCGAAACTTAACAATCAAAGAACGACAAAAATTTGTTGGCGCATTAATAGCCCAAATTTCAAAAAATAGCCCTGCAAAAAAATCTGGTTTAAGGGAAGGCGATATTATAATTGGAATTAATAAAAGAAACATAATTCGTACTACTGATATCCCTAGCGCAATTCATATGGTACGTCTAAATGTTCCTATAACTATCCGATATATTCGAAATGGTATAAAAGATACAACTACACTAGTGTTGAAAAAGTAAAAGTAACATTATTTAGCTATTACAATTTCGTCCTTGATCATTTCTTCTATAGCCTTTGCCTTATACCCATATTCTTCAAGTACCTCACGAGTATGTTCGCCAAAAATAGGCGCCCCTTCTTTTAAACGACAAGGTGTTTTAGAAAATTTTACCGGTACACCTATTGTTTTAACCGACCCTACACTACTGTGATTGACTTTAACGACCATCTCTCGAGCCAATGTTTGAGGGTCATTTTGCATCTGATTTACATTAAGAACTGGCCCTGCTGGAACCCCTGCATCTTCAAAACGCTTTAGCCATTCATCTGTAGAGCGTTCAATTATAATGGGACTCAGGGCTTTTTCTAATTCTTTAAGATTTTTCATTCGATTCACGTTATCTTTAAACCTTGGATCCTCAGCAATTTTTTGAGCTTGAATAGCATTCAGAAAGATCAGCCAATTTCTTTGATTTGCAGCTCCTACCGTGATCCATCCATCAGAAGTCTGAAATGCTTGATACGGACTATTAAGAGGGTGTGCCGACCCCATAGGTCCAGGAGCCTCCCCCGTAGCCAATCCAATAGCTGATTGCCAATATGTGTGGATAATTCCAGCTTCAAAAAGTGATGTATCAATTTTTTGTCCCTCACCGGTTTTTAGCTTATGTGCATACGCAGCACTACAAGCCATTGCACCTAGCAAACCAGCGGTTATGTCAGTTATTGGAGCACCCATTTTTACCGGCGGCCTTCCAGGAGCTTCTCCAGTAATGCTCATCAAACCACTCATTCCTTGAGCAATTAAATCAAAGCCACCTCGTTCCGCATAGGGTCCAGTTCGTCCAAAGCCAGAAATAGCGCAATAAATAAGACCAGGATTAGCTTTTTTTAGACTATCATATCCCAGACCTAACTTATCCATAGTATCCATTCTATAATTTTCTATAACAACATCTGCAGTTTTAAGAAGATGTTTAATTATCTCCTTACCTTTTGTTTTTTTTAAATTAACTGCAATTCCCCGTTTATTACGGTTCAACATCATAAAGGAAGCAGCTTCACCTTTGATATCAGGGGGTAAAAATCTTCTAGAATCATCACCTCCAGGAATTTTTTCTACTTTAATTACATCAGCCCCCATATCTGCTAACATCAGACCACAAGTGGGGCCTGCCATGATATGGGCAAGTTCAATAACTTTCATACCCCGAAGCGGGCCACTGCTATTTGACACTTTAACGCCCCTTAAACTTCGGTTTTTTCTTTTCAAGAAATGCCTGATATCCAATTTTAAAGTCTTCAGTATCATAGCAAGCATAAGCTTCTTTTATTTCATCTTTGCTTGGTGGTGTAGAGTCAGTCATGCGGTCAAGAAACTTCCGGTGCCAACGATGTACTAATGGTGCACCATCAGCAATTCTTCTAGCAGCAGCTTCCGATTCAACCTCAACATCATTGTCGGGCACAACGCGACTGACAATGCCTTTCTGCAAAGCCTCATGAGAATCTAATATGCGGCCTTCAAGTAGGATCTCATGGGCGCACTGATGTCCGACAAGATCTTTCAGTGCGGCTAGTTCTTGGTACCCCATAACCAAACCTAACTTGCTTATGGGCGCACCAAACCTACTTGATTCTCCACATATTCTGATTTCACAAAGTCCTGCAATTTCTAAACCTCCACCAACACATATTCCCTTTATCATAGCCACTTTTGGAATTAAACATGATCGAATCGCTCTTATCGTCTTATCCATTATCTTGCCATATGATTCTGCTTGTATCGAATTAGACCTCTCAGATGCAAATTCTGAAATATCGTTGCCTGGACAAAAAGCTCTATCGCCAGCACCACGGAGAATAATACAACGTATGTTCGTTTCCTTTGACAATTCATCTATAACAAAACCAAGCCGTGACCACATATCTTTTGTAAAGGCGTTCAGCTTATCCGGCCTATTAAATGTCACGGTTGCAATTTCACCATCGCTATCTTTAAGAATATGATCCATCATATTTTTAATATTGCGACACCATGGCCCACCGTCAAGGTAAGAAGATAAAATTATATAATGCTAGTTTAGCATAAAAATGAATTCATTTTTATGCTAAACTAAAATTAAAAGGTGTGATTTAAAAAAATATTTCATTAAATGATTGAATAATATGTCTTTTTTATGTAAGTACAAATATTTTTACAGGTGTTCAAGTTGCTATAAACAGGGCATTTTTGCATTCATTATTTTTTTATTAAATTATAAAGGCATTATAAATAATTTTAGTTAGAAGATTTACCAGATGACTTTAAACAAAAATCAATTAGCCCGCTGCCTTAAGATGGAATTAGAGGGGGATACTTTATTCGACAAATTTAGTCGCGGACTTTATTCAACAGATGCTTCTCATTATCAAATAAACCCTATTGGTGTAGTAATTCCAAAATCTGCTGACGATATCAGTCAAATCATCACAATTGCCGCTCAATTTAAAGCTCCTATATTACCCCGTGGTAGCGGCACATCGCAATGCGGGCAAACAGTTGGAAAAGCGATTGTTATTGATACCTCCAAACACCTTAATAAAATTCTCGAATTTAATGCGCTAGAGCGAACAATTTGGGTTGAGCCAGGATTAGTATTAGATAAATTAAATGCCTTCCTTAAACCACATGACTTATGGTTCCCTGTAGATGTATCTACGTCCAGCCGCGCTACTATAGGTGGAATGGCTGGAAATAATAGCTGTGGCGCTCGTTCTATTCGCTATGGTCCTATGCGGGATAACGTCAGGGCCATAGATGCTGTGCTTATGAACGGAGAATCCATGCGCTTCGGTGAATTGTCTGGAAATCAGGCTGCTGCAAAAATGACTGATAGCCAACACACACTTATTTCTAAGCTTTTAGATATTGGGCACCGCGAAGCCGAGGAAATTAATCACTGTTTTCCTAAACTTATGCGACGTGTTGGAGGTTATAATATAGATGCGCTTATGCCTAATGGCCCACCTAATAACAAATGGACACAAGAAACTACCGCAAACCCTGCACAGCATCCTAATTTAGCACATTTGTTAATTGGCTCAGAGGGCACACTAGCTTTTTCAAATCGCATACAACTAATCTTGCAACCAATACCTCAAAATAAAGTACTAGGAGTTTGCCATTTTCCAACATTTCATCAAGCAATGGATTCTGCTCGTCATATAGTAAAATTAAAACCAACAGCTGTGGAACTAGTTGACCGAACAATGATTGATTTGGCTCGAGATATTCCTATTTTTAAATCAACTGTGGAAAAATTTGTTTATGGCGAACCAGACGCCCTTTTATTAGTAGAGTTTTCCGGAGATGACTTCAAAAAACAATTGAATAGTTTAAGCCGGCTTTGTGATTTAATGGGTGACTTAGGTTTTGCCGATTCCGTAGTAGAGGCTATTAACCCTGACTTCCAAGCTGCCATTTGGGAAGTCCGCAAATCTGGACTTAATATAATGATGTCTATGAAAGGAGATGGAAAGCCAATTTCATTTATTGAAGACTGTGCGGTTAAGCTTGAAGACCTTGCGGAATACACTGCTAGATTGACTGATGTCTTTAAAAAACATGGCACTTCTGGAACCTGGTACGCACATGCATCCGTTGGGTGCTTGCATGTTCGGCCCATCATTAACTTAAAATCTGAGGTTGGTGCAAAAAAAATGAGAGCTATTGCTGAGGAGGCCTTTGCAATGGTGCGTGATTATAAAGGCTCCCATTCTGGTGAGCATGGTGATGGCCTTGTTCGATCTGAATTTCACGAATCAATGTTCGGCAATCGCATTACTACGGCTTTTGAGGCCGTTAAAGATATTTTTGACCCGACTGGCTTGTTTAATCCAGGAAAAATTGTACGGCCTAGTAAAATGGACGACCGAAATCTTTTTAGATTCAAACCTGAATATAAAACTATCTCTCTTAACACAGCTTTTGATTGGTCAATCTGGGGCGGGTTTAGTGGAGCCGTTGAAATGTGCAACAACAATGGTGCTTGTAGAAAACGTGATGCGGGAGTGATGTGCCCTTCATATCGAGCTACGGGAGATGAAAAACACCTAACCCGAGGCCGAGCAAATACCCTCAGACTTGCTCTTTCAGGACAATTAGGTAGTGATGCATTCACATCAAAAGAGTTGTTTGAAACAATGAAGCTTTGTATCGGATGCAAGGGCTGTAAAAGGGAATGTCCCACAGGAGTAGATATGGCGAAAATGAAAACAGAATTTCTTTTTCATTTTAACAAGAACCACAGACTTCGTATATTTGATCACTTAGTCGCCTACCTACCTCGGTACGCACCAATAGCTTCAAAAATAGGTTTTTTGCTAAATTTACGCGATAAAATTTCAGGATTAGCCGTGCTAAGCGAACTGCTAATTGGTTTTAGTCGTAAAAGAACATTGCCAAAGTGGCACAGCCAACCTTTCAATATTTCTGAGGTCAATCCGAAAGAAAGTAACTGTAACAAAAAAGAGGTCGTTCTATGGATAGATACTTTTAATACATGGTTTGAGCCCGAAAATGCCCGAGCAGCTTTAAACGTACTCTATGAAAGCGGTTATCGGGTCCATGTTCCATTCAGCTTAAACAATGAACGCCCTCTTTGTTGTGGCCGCACCTTCTTGTCCACAGGCCTAGTAGAAGAAGCAAAATTCGAAGCCCAACGTATGATTAGTGCGCTTAAACCTTTTGTTGAACGAAATATTCCAATCATAGGTCTTGAGCCTTCTTGTCTTTTAACAATGCGGGACGAGTTTCAAGCAATGCTGCCCGGTGAAGAAAGTGACGCATTAGCCAAAAACACTTTTTTATTTGAAGAGTTTCTTGCTCGCGAGATAGAAGCCGATGGAATCCAAATTCCACTAAAAAGCATAGACGCCTCAAAGATTTTAATACATGGACATTGTCACCAAAAAGCCTTCGATACTCTAGAGGACCTTGAAAAAACCGTTCGTTTGCTACCAGACATTGAAGTCAAGACTATTGCATCTGGGTGTTGTGGCATGGCGGGTTCCTTTGGATATGACGCTTCTAATTATAATATTTCAATGAAGATAGCTGAAGAAAGTCTACTGCCTGCCATCCGTGATATTGCAGCGAATAATAATAAAACACTAATTATCGCAGGTGGAACAAGCTGCCGACATCAAATCAATGATGGAACAAACAAAAAAGCTATACATGTCGCTCGCCTCCTTGAAAGCGCATTGGATATTTAAAAAGCTATGGCTGAGAACAAAACAGAACAAACAACACTTCACAATAATGTTGTAGAATCTATACGTGATTTAATCTTTGAAGGAGAATTAATAGGCGGCCAAAGAATACCTGAAAAACTAATTTGTAAAAAATTATCTATTTCACGCACACCCTTACGTGAAGCCTTAAAGGTATTAGCTTCAGAACAGTTAATAACACTTTTGCCCAATCGTGGCGCGAGGGTAAATAGATTAAAGGGAAAAGATATTGATGATATGTTTCCTGTAATGGGAGCACTAGAGGCTCTTGCGGGAGAATTGGCTTGCAAAGAAATAAGTGACGCTCAAATCGACGAAATCCGGTCTCTTCACTACCAAATGTCTGCAGACCACAAAAATGGAAATCTCAATAATTATTTTGAACTAAACCAAAGAATTCATGCTGCTATAATGGCTGCAACCAAAAATACTACCATTTGTGAATTATATTCATTGCTTGCAGGACGAATACGCATTGCCCGTTATCGAGCTAACTTTTCAAAAAACCGTTGGGATCAAGCTATGGCTGAACATGAAAAAATTTTAGATGCATTATCAAAACGAGATTCATCTAGATTGACCAAAATATTAAGAACGCATCTGGAAAAAACTTGTGAAACAGTTAAGTCTGTAATCGAAAAAGAATCTTTT
Source organism: Pseudomonadota bacterium (assembly GCA_036337015.1). GTDB lineage: Bacteria > Pseudomonadota > Alphaproteobacteria > Rhodospirillales > Casp-alpha2 > Casp-alpha2. Next base: position 597,048 of record JAYZEZ010000007.1, read on the forward strand.
TAAGAGCCTAAGCATTAGCCCCGGAGCAATCCTCCAGTAATTTTTTTGACATTAACAACAATCTTTTCAGCAAGAGAGTCTATTTCTGCATCTGTTAACGTTTTATCTTTTGGCTGAAAAACAACGGTGACAGCCAAGGATTTCTTACCAACATCTAATTCACCCCCGCGAAACACGTCAAATAAAGATACATCAGTTATCAATTTTTTGTCTGCACCACGAACTGCTCTTAAGGCCTGCTCTGCAGTTACATCTTCATCAACAACAAAAGCAAAGTCACGTTTTACAGCTTGGTATTGAGATAACTCTATATGTGGTCGTGCTTTGCTTTTTTTATCCTTTTTTACTGGCAAGGAATCTAAAAATACTTCAAAACCGTATACAATTCCTTTAACACCAAATTCTTGTAAAACGCCTGGATGAATTTCTCCAAAATGAGCTATGACCTGTTTTGGCCCCAGCCTGAGTAAACCACTATGCCCTGGGTGATACCAACTAGGTGCTTCAGCAATAGCTTCGACTTTTTCAACAGAAACTCCAGCTCCACCTAAAATATCAAGTGCATCGGCTTTGACGTCAAATACGTCTACTGGTTGATGAACTCCGCTCCAGTGTCTCCCGCCAGATTGATCAAACCGAACTCCAGCCACAACAATATCTTGATCTTCTGGCTTGTCGCCAGTAAACCTCGGACCTATTTCAAAAATTGATACAACATCACTTCCACGATCAAAATTACGGCCAACCGCTGTTATCAAATTCGGTAATAAAGAAGGACGTAAATAGTCTAAGTCTGAACTTATGGGATTTATTAATTTTAAACTTTCTAGCCCACCCCCAAAAAGTGAAGCGTGTTTATTGCAAATAAAAGAATATGTCACAACCTCTGTTAACCCCCGCCCAGCAAGGCGACGTCGCGCTAGGAAACAACGACGTTGATCAAGGTTAAGGGCTGGACTTGGCAGGTTATTAACACTTTCCATAGAAACAGCTGGAATTTTATCATAACCGTAAATTCTAATAACCTCCTCAACCAGACACGCCTCACCCACAATATCAGGCCGCCACGAAGGCACATGAACTTGAAGTAAAGACTCTTTATTTTCTTTGATCTCCTTAAAGTCAAAACCAAGTGCAGATAAAATTTCCTTAACGATAGAAGCTTTTAGTTTTATCCCACCAAAATTTTCAATCCGATGTAGTCTTAGTTTTATTTTTCTTTCCCACTTCGGTTCTTCTCCCGCAAAAACTAATTCAGAGGGCTTGCCACCACATATTTCAAGAATCAAACGAGTAGCTATTTCCATACCATGGACTAAAAATTTAGGGTCAACGGTACGTTCGAATCTATACCTAGCATCGGATAAAATATTTAATTTACGACCTGTTCTAGCTGTGCGAATAGGATTAAAATAAGCTGATTCTATAAAGACATCTTTAGAATCATTATTGCAGCCCGAATCAGCTCCACCTATTATTCCTCCAAGCGCTTTTGGACCATTATCATCTGCAATAACAGTCATACTTGAATCAAGTTCGTATTCTTTTCCATCAAGTGCTAGGAATTTTTCTCCGGATTTTGATATGCGAACTTGTAAGTCACCTTTTAAATTAGCAGCATCAAAAACATGTAGGGGCCTATTTAAATCTAATGTCATTAAATTAGTAATATCAACCAGCGAAGAAATAGGACGCAACCCCACTGCAATTAGCTTATCTTTTAGCCAATTTGGACTTTCTATATTTTTTACTTCACGGATAAATCTGCCAACAAAAAAAGGACACGCATTTTCGTAAGATTTTTTTAGATCTAAATTAACTCTAATTGGACTTCTAAATTTACCCTTCACAGGCGTTGTATCAAGCTGCTTTAAAATTCCAATGCCAGAAGCTGCCAAATCGCGAGCAACGCCTCGAACACCAAGACAATCACCTCTATTAGGGGTTATTTCGATTTCTATCACTGATTCCGATAGCCCCATTGCTTCAGCTGCACTAGTACCTGGCGCAAAATTTTCTACAAGCTCAATGATACCATCATGATCATCGCTAATATTAACTTCACGTTCGGATAGCAACATGCCATTTGACAATACGCCACGGATTTTTGTTGGTTTAAGCAAAATACCAGTGCCTGGAATATAAGAACCAGATGGGGCAAAAACACCTAACATTCCCTTGCGAACATTAGGCGCTCCACAAACAACCTCAACTTTTTCGGTGCCAATATCAACTTGGCATATATGCAACCTATCGGCATCTGGATGATTTTGCGTTTCTAAAACTTTGCCAACGACAAAATCTTTTAGGTCTCTTGATCTATCATGGACCTTATCAACCTCCAAACCAATCATTGTTAAACGCTCAACTATATCATCTAGGCAAGCACTAGTATCCAAGTGCTCTTTAAGCCACTGAAGAGTAAATTTCATTAATTAAATTCCTCTAACCATGGATGGCATTTCAAGGGAACTAAACCCATAATGGCGAAGCCACCTAAGATCAGATTCGTAAAAAGTACGTAGGTCTGAAATACCATATTTTAGCATGGCCAAGCGTTCTACACCCATACCAAATGCAAACCCCTGAAATTCTTGTGGGTTAATATTGCAGTTCTGTAGAACTTTTTCATTTACCATCCCGCAACCAAGTATCTCAAGCCAGTCATCTCCATGGCCTATACGAAATTCACCTCCTGTACGGGTACAGCCAATATCAACCTCAGCAGAGGGCTCTGTAAATGGAAAATAGCTGGGCCTAAAACGCACAGGCAAGTCATCAACTCCGAAAAAAGCCCTGCAAAAATCTATAAGACAACCCTTTAAATGTCCCATATGTGTATTTTTATCAACAACCAGCCCTTCAACCTGATGAAACATTGGGGAATGGGTGGCGTCATAATCACAACGATACGTTCGACCAGGAACAATTATTCGGATCGGTGGCTTTGAATGCATCATGGTACGTATTTGAACAGGTGAAGTATGAGTACGAAGCACAAGACGATCATCCTCGCCTTGTCCCGGCAAATAAAAAGTATCATGTTCTTGGCGGGCTGGATGATCAGGTGGAATATTAAGTGCCGTAAAATTGTGCCAATCATCTTCAATATCGGGCCCTTCGGAAACACACAATCCAAACTCCCCCAAAATTGCTATCACTTCATCTATTGTTTGACTAATGGGATGAATATATCCTTCGTACTCAGGACGAACAGGAAGTGATACATCAACTTTTTCATTGGCTAGTTTGTCCTCAAGTTCGGAATCAACAAATGCTATTTTTTTTCGTTCTATAGCTTTTAAAACGTCCTGCTTAAGCGTGTTTAAAGCTAGTCCAACTTGTTTTCGTTCATTTCCTTCAAGACGACCTAGATCTTTCATTAGCCCTGTAATTTTACCCGTCTTGCCAAGAACAGAAACTCTAATTCTTTCAAGATCGTCTAGGTTAATTGCAGCTTCAAGGGAAGCCATAATTTCTGATCGAAGAGAATCCAATTCACTCATTTTGATTTTTTGCCCTAATAAATAGGAGCCGCCCCTTATCGCAAGGCCGGCTCCCAATTATATACACTAAAGTTCCCTTTGGAGCTCAAGCGTCTTTAGAAAGAGCCAGCCGTGCTTGTTCTACAAGTGCTTTAAAAGCATCCGGCTCACGAATAGCAAGATCAGAAAGAATTTTTCTATCTATCTCTACTCCAGCCTTGCCCAATCCATTAATAAACTGCGAATAAGTCATACCATGTTCACGTGAACCAGCATTTATACGCTGTATCCAAAGAGCACGAAAAGACCGTTTCCTAGCTCGACGATCACGATAGGCATATTGAAGGCCTTTTTCTACTCGTTCAATTGCAACACGGAAACTAGTGCTACTTCTACCTCGGTATCCTTTGGCACGATCAATAACTTTTTTGTGACGCGCATGCGTCGTAACACCCCGTTTAACACGTGACATTTTATTTTAACTCCCCTCAACCGTATGGCAGGTATGACTTAACGATACGCGCATCGGCATCGGAAAGTATCATAGTCCCACGTGACTGACGTTTCATTTTCTGTGAACGCTTTGATAAGCCGTGACGTTTAAATGCCGGGTTAGCTCTAACTTTTCCGCTACTAGTTAAGCGAAAACGCATTTTAGCACTAGATTTGGTCTTTAGTTTAGGCATTTCAAAATCCTTTTTACATGGGAACAGACTATTCATTTAATGAGTGAAAAGGCATGCCTTGGCCCAAATGCACTCGCGGGCGGTTTATAACCTTGTCTTCCAGTTATTGCAAGGTAACGCAAAAAGAAATCCAATAAGCAAGTTAAAATCACTTAGGAGCAATTACCATGGTCATTAAGCGACCTTCACTTTTTGGAAATTGTTCTACCTTCGCAAGGTCAACCATATCGTCACACACCCTATCAAGAACCTTTTTGCCTAGTTCTTGATGAGCCATTTCTCTTCCCCTGAAACGAATGGTCATTTTAACCTTATCACCATCTCCAATAAAACGTTGCACGCTCCGCATCTTAACTTGATAGTCATGCTCATCAATGCCAGGTCTCATTTTAATTTCCTTAACATCAATGACCTTTTGCTTTTTACGTGCCTCATTAGCCTTTTTTTGGGCTTCATACTTATACTTTCCATAATCAAGAATTTTACATACTGGAGGATCCGCATTGGGCGAAATTTCGACCAGGTCGAGCCCCGCATCAACTGCCAATTCCAGTCCTTCTTCTTTGGAAACTATACCAACCATACCACCATCAGCATTTACTACACGAATGGGGTCGGCTTCTATAAACTCATTAACGCGCGGCCCAGTTCGGGCCGGTGTTTGATTAAGTGGTCGACGTGCTATTGAACAATCTCCTTTTTAAACTACTAATTTCATTTTTTTCCAAGCGGACCTGCCGCTTCTTTACTCAGTCTAGCAACTGCCTCTTCAAGAGCAAGATTTTCTTGATCCTTTCCACCAAGGCGACGAATGGCAACATATCGAGTTTCAGACTCCTTTGTTCCAATTACGATAATAATTGGCACCTTAGCATGACTATGCTCTCTTATTTTATAGTTAATTTTTTCATTTCGAACGTCCAATTCACAATTTAAACCGACTTCTTTTAACGCAGCCAAAACCTCAGCAGCATAATCATCTGCAAGATTGGTAACAGTTGCAACGACGATCTGTACAGGTGCCAACCATAACGGAAATCGGCCTGCATAGTTTTCAATTAAAATACCAATGAACCGTTCAAAAGAGCCAAGAATAGCTCTATGTAACATTACTGGACGATGCTTATCACCATCCTCGCCAATATACGTAGCATCAAGACGTTCAGGTAGAACGAAATCAACCTGAAGGGTGCCACACTGCCAATCACGACCAATGGCGTCTCGTAAAACAAACTCTAACTTTGGTCCATAAAATGCACCTTCACCTGGATTCATTAATAGTTCAACTCCGGCAACTTGCGTAGCATCCAGTAGCGCTTTTTCAGCCCGATCCCACACCTCATCAGAACCTGCACGCACCTCTGGACGATCAGAAAACTTAATGACAAATTCTTTAAATCCAAAATCTTGATAGATAGAGGAAAGAAGTTCAATAAATATTTTAGTTTCAGATTCTATCTGACCATTTGTACAAAAAATATGCGCATCATCTTGAGTAAAAGCACGAACGCGCATTAGACCATGTAGCGCACCTGAAGGCTCGTAACGATGACAAGAACCAAATTCTGCCATGCGAATTGGGAGCTCTCTATAACTTGTAACGCCTTGCTTAAAAATTTGAACATGACATGGACAATTCATGGGCTTTAAAGCTAAAAATTTACGAGCTAGGCTTTCACTACAGACAGCCGATTTTTTAGCATGGGAAGAAGCGGTGTTCTCACCAACACTTTCATCTACTTCCGTGATGAACATGTGTTCCCTGAACTTTTCCCAATGTCCGGAAGCTTCCCATAATGTTCGGTCCACTAGTTGCGGTGTATTTACTTCAACATATCCGCCGCCTGTTAGTCTTTGACGCATATATTTTTGTACTGTTTGGTATAACGTCCAACCTTTAGGGTGCCAAAACACAGAACCTATCGCCACATCTTGCATATGAAATAAGTTCATCTCTCTACCAAGTCGCCGATGATCTCGTTTTTCAGCTTCTTCAAGCATACTTAAATACTGTTCAAGTTGCTTCTTATCAAACCAGGCAGTGCCATAAATTCGTTGTAGCATGACATTATCGGAGTTTCCTCGCCAATAAGCACCCGCCAACTTCATAAGCTTAAATGCTTTCCCCACCTTCCCAGTGGATGGCAGATGGGGACCGCGACACATGTCAAACCACTCACCCTGACTATAAATACTAATTTCCTCATCTTCAGGAATTGACTCGATTAATTCAGCTTTAAACGCTTCCCCTTTTTCTTTAAATGCTGTAATTGCATTTTTCCTACTTAAAATTTTACGCTTAAATGGCTCATTTCGATCAATGATCTCTGACATTTTTTTTTCAATTGTTTCTAAATCATCTGGCGTAAAGGGAACTTCGCGCGCAAAATCATAATAGAAACCATTTTCAATAGCGGGACCAATGGTCACCTGTGTTCCAGGAAATAACGCTTGCACAGCTTCAGCCATAACGTGGGCAGCATCGTGCCTAATTAATTCCAAAGCACACTCATCTTTTGCTGTAATGATTGCAACCTCAGAATCATCCTCAATAATTATGCCTAAATCCTTAATTTGGCCATTAACGCGTACAGCCAATGCCGCCTTTGCTAGTCCAGGTCCTATATCAGCCGCTAATTCAGCACCAGTCACTGGGCCGTCAAATTTACGTTTGCTACTATCTGGTAAAGTAATTGCAACCATGCGAATCAGGCACTCAAAGCTTTGAAAGCTACATCCATATTTAAGCGAATTTCAAACTCTATCAAGTTTACAACCTTTATTCTTAATTTTTCATAGTCTTAAAAAAGAAAGTGCATCAATGACATCATCAACTTTAATTTTTATCATTTCATCACGTTGCAGAAAAGTCACTGCTGCTCCTCGTTGTCCACAAAGAGCCGGTTTGGAATCGTTTGAAAATAAAACAACCGAAGAGCAGCCTGTTAAACTTATAATATGCATAGGTCCAGTATCATTACCTACCGCAGCTTTAGCACCAAATCCCAATGATACCAAGTCTAAAAGACTGGTCTTTCCTGCTAAATTGTTGGCTTCAGGACACTCTACAATTATCTTGTTAATGATGGCCTTTTCTTCGTTCGTTCCCAAAAGAACTGGCATCAACCCTTTATAAGATAATCTTTTAGCAAGCTCTGCATAGCAACTGAGGGGCCACCTTTTCCGAGGCCTCCTAGCAGAACCCAATGGAGATAGAAGCACATAATCACTAATTAATCCAAATTTTGTTCGACTATCAAGATTTTCTATATCAAGGGCTGATAAATCTGGAAAAGGTATACTAGTTATTCCAGCCACCTCAAGTTGTTCAGCCTGCCTTTCAATAGTATGCATAGTATTCCGCATGGGATTATCGTGCGGGTGAGAACAATTTGGCGCAATACCAGACCATTCAGGCACCAGGCCTGGCCAAAATAACCGTCTATAAAAGGAGCTTCTATCAGAAGTTTGCAAATCATAAACCCTTTCAAAACCTCCATGAATTAAACGTTTGCGAAGATTTTTCCATGCATAAATATTCATGATGGATGGACGGCCGCCAGTCCATATATCATCAAAGAAACCAGAAGCTTTGGCTAATTCTTTATACGGAGAGGTGGTCAATAACACAATTCGAGCTTCGCTGTGATGATTCCGGATCGCAGAAAATGGGCCTAAGGCTTGAACGAAGTCACCTAGTGCGCCAAGCTTAATTACTAGAAATGTCATTTAGTCGCTAATCCTATCAGCTAAAACCTCAGAATAAACGTTAAGGGTTTTGTCACACATAGACGTTTTAGAAAAATTATTTTTTATATGTGCCATTGCCCTTTTTCTAAAACTTTGGCTTAAGCTTTTAGGAAGGTTTAAAACCAAATTTAATTTTTCAGCCAAAGCATCTGAATGGCCCGCTGGAAACAGCCAACCTGTTTTTCCTTCAAGGATTATTTCCCGAGCACCTCCATGGTCTGAAGCTATTACGGGCTTACCCATTGCTTGAGCCTCAATCATTACACGGCCAAAAGCCTCAGGATCAGTAGAAGCTGAAACTATTATATCTGATAACATGTAAGCCGCAGGCATATCATCACAATGATCAACTATCCTCACAATTCCACCTAAATCATATTGAGTGATGAGGCCTTCTAGCTCCTTACGATATCCTAACCTTCCTTGATCACCTCCAACTAATAGACAGCAAATATTGCGTAGATTAAGTTTTGCAACTGCCTCTATTAATGTAATTTGACCCTTCCAGCGTGTCAGTCGCCCTGGAAGCATAATTACAGGACATCCATCTTCCAAACGCCATTTTGAATATAGATTCCCTATTCGTTCTGCCGTAACATTAGCAATATTAAATTTAGTCGTATCAACACCTCTAGGAATTATACGAATTCTTTCATTGGAAACGCCATAAATTTGGTGTAGATGACTTGCTATAAATTGAGAAATCGCAATCACTCGTTCACCCCTAGACATAACTGAGTTATACCTTCGTTTAAGTTCGGTGCCGATTCCGTAAGTCCCGTGGAATGTAGTAACAAATGGTATATTTGTTCTTTTTGACGCATAGTAAGCAGACCATGCCGGAGCCCTTGATCGAGCATGGATAATTTGGACATTTTCGTTATTTATAATAGTTTCTATACGTTTTATATTAGCATATATGGATAGCGGATTTTTTGAATGAGCTGGTAAACAGAAATGCTCCCCTCCAACCCTTTTTATTTTGTGTTCACCAGAACCCCCATTAGAAACAACCAAAGAACGGGCACTATTTTCTACTAAAGCTTCCGTAATTTCAACTGTACCACGCTCAACACCTCCGCCATCTGAAAGGCTTGGTAATATTTGGAGAATTGTCACGCCTTTAAAATTAATCAATTTTTCAAATCCAAAGCTTGCTTGTTCTTATGTTTTTGTAAATATAAATATGCTGCTATTATCGGTACTAAATTCAATTTTAAAAATCCTGTTATACCATTTATGTCAAATACTTTTAAAAAATTATCTTACAACAATGAAAAATTCATTGCCTACAATCAAACGCCAGGGAAAAGTCCAGGCGTTGTTTTCCTGACGGGCTTTAAATCTGATATGACTGGCACAAAAGCCTTGGCATTGGAAAAAATTTGTCAAAACCGCAATCAAGCTTTTTTGCGATTTGATTACACTGGCCATGGCCAATCCTCGGGTAAATTTGAGGATGGAACAATTGGTGATTGGACAAATGACACGATTTTGGCATTGGACAACCTCTGCAACGGTCCGCAAATTTTGGTGGGGTCCTCCATGGGCGGCTGGATTATGCTGCTGGCAGCTCTTGCAAGGCCAGAAAATATAGTCGGGTTGGTCGGCATTGCTGCCGCACCAGATTTCACCGAAGACCTGTTGATAAAAAACTTTTCTGAAAGTCAACTGGATCAGTTGCAAAAAAAGGGTTATGTAAAGATTCCTAACTGCTATAACGAAGAACCATATATTATAAGTAAAGCACTTTTGGATGAGGGGCAAAAACACCTTTTGCTCAAAGATGAAATACCAATTGATTGCCCAGTACGTCTGATACATGGAGAACTGGACCAAGATGTGCCTTGGAAAACAAGTTTCCGGCTTGCCAAAAGCCTCAGATCTCAAGATGTTTCGATCTTGTTCGTAAAAGGAGGAGACCACAGAATGTCTGAGCCTCAAGATTTGGATAGGCTTTGCTCGACTTTGGAGAATTTGCTTGATCAATATTAGATCCAATTATCAGCCCCTTCCATCAAAAATGGCTTTAAGACCTTTACGAAAATCTGGATAAGATAATCTTACACCAAGCTCTTCTTTAATTCTCCGATTATCAACCAAACGGTTGTCTTGCCAAAAACTAAGGCCCATAGGCGACATTTTTTTAGCCGCATCTTGAAATGCTATAATCCTAGGTGGTTCCATACCTAAAAGATAATATGCAAATTCACTAACAACTGCTGGGGACGCGGGTTCATCATCGCAAACGTTATAAACCGCTCCGGGATTTGGTTGGTTCATAGATGCTCGAACTGTAGCAACAATGTCATCGACATGAATTCTTGAGAATTTATGCCCCGGTTTATCTATCCTACGTGCCTTCCCATCACGTGCTTTATCGAGAACATTTCGACCAGGACCATAAATGCCAGCCAGACGAAAAACATGTGCATTCATGGACAACCAGCCGGCTTCAGCAGCCGCACGCATACAACTACGTTCTGAAGAAGGATTAATTGGTGAACCTTCATCTACAGTTCCACCCCGAGCATCACCATAAACTCCAGTTGTCGATAAATAACCCACCCATTGAATATTTTGGTTCGCAATAAGGGCCTTGCCATAAAAATCAATAACCGGATCAATATCCACCTCTATACTACTTTTTCTTGGTGGAGGAATTGAACTCAAAACATGGCTAGCACTTGACAAATGCATGTCTAAATTAGGTAGTATTGCAGATCCATCAAAAATTTCAGCATCAATGCCAAGTGCAGATAACTCGTCACAGCGTTGATCGGATCGACAGGTGCCTGCAACACTCCAACCTTCTGCTATAAGAGAAAGCGCTAATTTACTTGCGCTATAACCCAACCCAAAACAAAATAAACGTTTGCCTTGCTCAGTCATAGGTTACTCTATTTTTCATGAAAAACATCTTTAAAATTTCTCCCAAAATTATATCTTTTGCGGTTTTTTTTATAATACAATCTAAGTTATTGGCAGCATTTGAAATTAATCATGCCAAACAATATAAGGCATGTATTCAACTTTCTAAAAAAGAACCACAAAAAGCCTTTGATTCCGCCTTGAATTGGCAAGGGCTGGGGGGGCAACATGCAGCTGAACATTGTATAGCGGTATCCTTAATTGGTCTCGGCGAACATAGGGAAGCAGCAAAACGACTTGAAGAGCTTGCAAATAATGTCAATAAAAAGACTGAGGTCAAAGCAGGCCTTCTCGCTCATGCAGCTCAAGCGTGGATTTTGGCAGAAAATTCGATTCGGGCAGAAGCAGTTTTGAACGTAGCTTTGAAATTGATGCCAAACAATGCAGCTTTTTTGATTGACCGTTCCCAAGCACGTGCAGGACAGAATAATTATCTGGGTGCCATTAGCGATCTCGACCACGCAATAAATATCGACGAACGATCGGCTGATGCCTTTATCTTTCGTGCATCGGCTAATAGACACCTCAATAAGCTGGAGGCCGCTATGACCGACGTAGAATACGCACTTAAAATCCAACCAAAAAATCCAGAAGGCTTGTTGGAAAGAGGCAACTTGCGGCGAATAATCAAAAATAAAATCGGAGCGAGAAAAGATTGGCTGACATTGATACAGATTAGTCCTAATAGCCCTGCTGCTGAAGCAGCCCGGAATAATCTTGAAAGTATGGACGTCAAAATCGGACCATAACAGCTTTAAAAAAAAAGATTTAATGTAGGAAGGTAAAACCAGCAAAAGATAAGGGTACATAACTAAAAATCTAGGTTTGAATAATTTTTTTGCGACGGTATTCCAGGAATTCTATCCTCTAGTATTGGTTGAAAGCTAGGCCGTGATTTGATGCGAGCATACCAGTCCTTTGCTGCAACATGTTCCAACCACGGAACATCGCCAAGATAATCAACAACAGATAGATGTGATGCAGCAGCAATGTCTGCTAGCGAGAAATAATCTCCTGCTAACCATCGCCGGCGTTCAATCAAAAAGCCTATATAATCAAGGTGATGGTGAATATTCGCATGTCCTGCACGAACTGCTGCCCCTACTGGCTCCCCGTGGCCAAGATACCGCTTTGTTAACTTTTCAACTACTAGGTTATCAGTTACTTCTCTATTAAACTTACAATCAAACCAGTGAACCAATCTTCTAACTTCAGCTCTACCTAAAGCCTGATTTCCAATCAAAGACGGTTTTGAAAAAACTTCATCACAATATTCAACAATAGCAGAACTTCCTGAAATAGTTGTTCCATCTGATTCAACTAAAACTGGTATCTCGCCGGCTGGATTAAGGGCCATAAAATCGGGCCTTCTCTCATGAATATTTTCAGCTTGAAGCTGAAAATCTATTTTATTTTCATGTAGCACTACTCGTACTTTACGACACTCAGGGGACATCCATAGATGATAGAGAATACGCATTAATTGATTTTACAGTTCGTTAAACGTAGAAGAAACAATGATCTTTAATCATACTAGAAACAAATTTTACTCCACATTTATATGTTGTTCTTTTTAAGTTAATGCGAAGTAATCGCACATATAAAATTTTAGTGAGCCTCATCCCAATTAAGGCCCACACCTATGTCAACAATTAGAGGAACATCAAGATGGGCCGCATTAGACATAGTGATTTTTACTAAGTCAGTAGTTGCATCCAATTCTTTTTCAGGCACTTCAAATATCAGTTCATCGTGAACTTGTAATAGCATGCGCGCTTTAAGACCTGCTAGCTTTAATGTTTCTGGAATTCGTATCATGGCACGTTTTATAATATCTGCCGCACCTCCCTGAATTGGTGCATTAATTGCTGCTCTTTCGCTCAGCCCTCTAACATTAGAATTTTTCTCGTTAATAGATTTTATATGGCACTTTCGGCCGTATAATGTTGTCACAAAGCCTTGCTTGCGAGCTAACTCTTTCGATTGTTCCATATAATCCCTAATACCTGGATACTTTGAAAAATAAGCATCTATATAGTCACGGGCTTCCCCATTATCGATACCAAGTTGACGAGCTAAACCAAATGCTGAAATACCATAAATTATACCAAAATTGATTGCTTTTGCCTTTCTTCTAACTTTTGGATCCATGCCTTGAACTGGCACTCCAAAAACCTGTGACGCCGTCAAAGCATGAATATCCACGCCTTCGTGGAAGGCTTCTTTAAGCGTATCGATGCCTGCCACATGCGCTAATAAACGTAATTCAATTTGCGAATAATCGGCACTAAGTAAGACCATGCCATCATCTGCAATAAAAGATTTGCGAATTTTTCGTCCTTCTTCAGTTCGTACAGGTATATTTTGTAGATTGGGATTGGATGATGCCAGCCGACCTGTTGAAACGCTGCCCTGAAAATATGAGGTATGCACACGACCAGTGTCCTGGTTAATCTGATCTATTAAAGCATCAGAATAAGTAGATTTTAGTTTCGACAACTGCCGCCAATCAAGAACTTTAGCAGGCAATTTATGGCCATGAACAGCAAGATTTTCAAGAACCTCTACACCGGTCGAATATGCACCTGTCTTGCCTTTTTTACCACCAGGTAAATGCAACTCTTCAAATAAAATTTCACCTAACTGCTTAGGAGATGCAACATTAAAAGTACGTCCTGCTAAGGAATAAATTTCGGTCTCTAAAACGCCCAATCGATCTTCAAAGTCTTTCGAAAGTCGTTTTAATTCTATACCATTGACCTTTATTCCGATCCGCTCCATATCAAACAAAATTGGAATCAAAGGTCTTTCCAAGGTTTCATAAACTTTAACCATTTGACTGCTAACCAACTGTGGTTTGAGAAGTTTATATAATTGCAAAGTGATATCTGCATCTTCTGCCGCATAATTGAGAGCCGTGTCTAAAGCAACCCTATCAAATGAAATCTTTGCTTTCCCAGAGCCTGTTACTTCGGAGTACTTAATAGTTTTGTAATCTAAGTGCTTCAGAGCTAGTTCATCCATAGAATGCCCGTGTAACCCACCAGCGAGGACATAACTAAGCAACATTGTATCATCAATCGGAAAGACAGATATATCAAAACGAGAAAGAACCTTCATATCGAATTTAATGTTTTGGCCTACTTTTAAAACTGACGGATTTTCAAGAAGGGGTTTTAATGCTTTTAAAGCTTTTCTGATTGGTATTTGCTTTGGAAAATCAACACCACTAATTTGTCCATCCTCCTCCAAATGAAGTTTGCCTTGATTGAATGGTTGCTTATGGCCAAGGGGAATGTAACAAGCTCTCCCTTGTTCTATACAAAGAGAAACACCCACAAGATCTGTATTGAGCGCATCTAATGAAGTTGTCTCTGTATCAATTGCAACTACGCCTATTAAAGATGCCTCAAGAATCCAACGTTCTAATACATCTTCAGTTTGTATTAATTCATAATTAAAATCAGATTTTATTTTTTCTATGCTTTGGGCACTTGAATGTATAGATACGTTTTCAAGATCATGAATTCCATATCGTAATTCAGCTGATTTAAGCATCGATTTAAATCCATGCTTAGAAAGAAAATTTATTAACGTCTCCCCATGCACCTTGCGAACGGCAAATTCAGAAATGGCGCGCTTAATAGGAACATCGTCCTTTAAGGTCACCAGCTTTCGTGAAATACGAGCAAATTCAGCTTCATCAATTAATTTTTCACGACGCTTGGGTTGTTTAATTTCATGCGAATGTTCAAGAAGCGTTTCCAAATCTCCATATTTATTGATTAATTCTGCCGCTGTTTTTATTCCAATACCGCTTACGCCTGGAACATTATCAGAGGAATCCCCAGCAAGTGACTGAACATCAATAACTCTATCCGGCATAACGCCAAACTTTTCTAAAACCTCATCAGGACCAATTACTTTGTTTTTCATTGCATCATACATGGTTACCCCTGGTCCAACTAACTGCATCAAATCCTTATCCGATGAAACAATAGTAACTTTAGAATTTAGCTCTATGGCCTGGCGTGTATACGTTGCGATCAAGTCATCTGCCTCGTACCCTTCCATATCAATGGCAGCCACATTTAATGCGTTAGTTGCCTCACGCACGAGCTCAAATTGAGGAATCAAGTCTTCAGGTGGAGCCGCACGATTTGCCTTATATTCAGGGAAAATATCACTGCGGAAGGTTTTTCGCGCTCGATCAAAAATAACGGCAATATGATCTGCATCAGTATCGTCAATTAACTTCATGAGCATTCTAGTAAAACCAAAAACAGCATTTACTAAAGTGCCATCAGGACTAATCATATCGGCTTTAATTCCATAGTACGCACGAAAAATAAATCCTGACCCGTCTATTAAATATACGTGTTTGGGAGGGTTCACTTTCTTATTCTCAAAGATTAGCTGTGCTGGTAGAATTAGTCTTAACAACAAATTGCCGTGAACAATAGGGGCACGTCACAGGTTCTAATGGTAATTCTTTTTTTGAAACCACTTTCAGATATACCATTGGATGACCTAAAGGCTGGCCTCCTCCATCACACCCAATAACACCTTCTTCAACTTCGATTATTTCTACTTGTGTCAATTTTTTCACCTTAATACGTTGACCAGCTAGATCAACGAATGATACCGATTGCAGCCAGACAATCAATCACCTTACCTCGGAATTCATAACTAGATGTTTAAAATGCCAAAAGCTCAAATCACAAAAGAACCAGATTTTGCAGTTGAAACAATAAACTTATGTAAAACTTACAATTTAAAAGATACTGGCCAATCAGTTGAAGCGCTGAAAAATATATCGTTGAAAATCCCGCGCGGATCTTTTTTTGGGCTTTTAGGTCCCAATGGAGCTGGAAAGTCAACTTTAATCAATATTTTAGCCGGACTAGCTATTAAGACAAGTGGTGAAGCACGTATTTGGGATTATGATATTGAAAGAGATATGAGAAGAGCACGGCTTTCTATAGGTGTGGTACCACAAGAATTAAATTTAGACCCTTATTTTACACCACGAGAATGTCTCGAAGTTCAGGCGGGATTATATGGGGTCAAAAAAAATGATCGCCGTACTAAAGAAGTTCTAGACGCTGTCGGTCTTGCAGATAAAGCAGATGCTTATGCTAGATCATTATCGGGAGGCATGCGCCGACGTCTCTTAGTTGCTAAAGCGATGATTCATTCCCCACCGGTTTTAGTGCTTGATGAGCCATCTGCAGGTGTAGATGTGGATTTGCGTCGCCAATTATGGGATCGCGTAAAAGAAATGAATCGTCTAGGTGTTACTGTACTATTAACTACTCACTATTTAGAGGAAGCCCAGACCCTATGCGATACTATAGCTATAATAAATCATGGAAAACTAATTGCTTGCGAACCGACCAAAGATATGGTCAGAAAATTAGATACCAAAGAAATGACTGTTACCATAGATCGTAAAATTAAAAGCCTGCCTGAAAGCCTTAAACGCTATAAGGTAAAAGTACTTAATGGCCAAAAGTTAAAATTTTCCTTCCCTCCGTCTAGCATTAACTCTGGCGAAATACTTAAGGCTATTCAAGATATTGACCTAAACATAATAGATGTGACAACGCGTGAGACAGAGTTGGAGGATATTTTTCTCAAGTTGACCAGCTTGCCCACTTCAGAGAAGCTTTAAGGACCTTCATCCTTAAAATGTTTTTAAAAACTTTTATAATTAATCTTATAAAATCGCTCACAATAAATATCATATTAGTCTTAGGTGCATGTGCCCCAACCTTGAACTCCACTTACCCAGAAATTCATTCACCTCAATTAAATGAAAGGGGGTATTTTACCTCCGATGGAAAAACACTCTCTGTAAAGTCCTGGGGGCCAAAAATTAATCATCCGAAAGCTATTATTATTGCACTTCACGGATTTAATGATTACTCAAATTTTTTTAAATCTCCAGGATCCTTTTTTGCAAATCAAGCTATTTTATCATACGCCTATGATCAAAGGGGCTTTGGCTCGTCTAAATTTCCAGGAATCTGGCCAGGAACTAAATCAATGGTCAAAGATTTAAAAAACTTTATCACTCTGATCAAGAGTCGTCATCCTAAAATTCCCATTTACCTTCTTGGGGAAAGTATGGGTAGTGCTTTAATTATAATCGCTATTACAGAAGATCCGCCTATCAATGTTGATGGTGTTATATTATCAGCGCCCGCAGTGTGGGGTAGAACAACAATGCCGTGGTATCAAAGAATCGCATTGTGGATTGGAGCCCGTATAATTCCTAGCATTACTCTAACGGGTGAAGGTCTAAAATTAAAGCCCTCTGATAATTTAGAAATGCTACTAGCGCTTGGTCAAGACCCGTTAGTTATAAAAAAAACTCGTATTGATGCATTATACGGGCTGGTTAATCTTATGGATCAAGCTTTAGATAGGGCTAGTCAATTATCTGAACGCGCCTTAATACTTTATGGCGCAAAGGATGAAATCATACCCCTAGAACCGACACGCTTAATGCTAAGCAAGCTTCAAAAGTTAGAAAAAAATCGCTTGCGGTTAGCTTTATATAAAGAAGGCTATCACATGCTTTTACGTGATCTAAAGGCTGAAATTCCATTAGGAGATATCCTGACCTGGATTAAACACAAAGACCGACCCTTTGAATCAGGCGCTGACAAAGATGCATACAATCGACTATCAAACTTAAATGATAAATAGCAATAAATTACTGTAATAAATTAATTGCACTCTCTAAAAGCTAATGCGGCAAAACAAAAAGATATGCACCTATTGTCCTGGTTCGGTAAAACTGGTTTTTATAGTGCGCATTACTGGATATAAGAAGTAGGTAATCAATCGACGCTTACCTGCACGAATATCCCCATTCAAGAGCATCCCTGGAACTAACGAAAAGTTTCCTGGAAGGTCTCTTAGCTCATTTGATGCCATTGTGGATCTCGCGCGATAAAAAGTGCCCTTTGAACCATCAAGTCCTGTATCGACCGTATCTTTTGAAATAAATGAAATCTCTCCTAAAATCTCCCCATGCTTCTGATACGGCAAAGCATCAAGCTTAACTGAAACCTTTGCCCCAAGCATAAGATTTCCTATGTTTTTAGGGTCAATGTCGAGTTCTACAGTCAAAGGAACATCTGAAGGAACTAGAGACATGATCGTATCTCCTTCCCTGACAAGGGCGCCAACGAAAAGGTTTTGCATATCCATAATTACGCCATCGGCGGGAGCAAGAATTTTAACGTTCTCTTTGCGCCGACGAAGCTTGACCAGATCTTCTTTCATAGAGTCTCTTTCATTTGAAGACTGAGATAGCTCAATACCAATTTTAGAAAACCAACCACTAACAAAATTCTGCTTATCGGCACGCAAAGATTCAAGTTCACTCTTAAGATTTCTGACAGAGCTATTTAACTTACTGTATTCACGTTGAACAGATAAACGAGTGTTTTTCGCCTGTAGCATATTTAAGCGAGATCCAACATTCCTTTTAAAAAGATCTCTACGTGCGTTTTCTATATCCTTTTGAATTTTAAGCTGTTCTTTTGCCAGCCCAATATCCATTGAAGTCGATGTTAATTTTAACTCAAGACTTTTCATATCAAGATTAAAGGATGCAATTTTTGAGGTGTATTCTTTTTGGCGATTTATAAAAACCTTTTCCTGAAGTTGATCTCTAATGGTTTTGGGATCAAAACCTTTTACTGTATCCATCTCCGCTTCAAGTCTACGGATTTTGGCCTCTAAAAGCCTAAATTCCATTTCTGACCGCTTTAGGTCCGCTTCAGCATAGGTTTCATCAAGGGTCACTATTACATCACCCTTTTTAACTCTTTGTCCAATTGAAACCTCAATGCTTTCTACAACAGAATTATCTGTAGCTTGCACCTCAATAGTGGGTACAGTGGTCGATAATCGACCACGGGCGGAAAGCGTTGTATCAATCACAGAAAAAGATGCCCAAGCTACGAAAGAGCCTAAAAGAAATATGATTGTAAGAACGGTGTTTCTTACTATCGGAGGCAAACTACTTTTTTCCGTTGCCACACTTGCTGACTGGTATTCATCAATAATATGTTCCGCATCAGACAATTCTGATGATTCAAAAATATTACTAAAACGCCTCCATATTGATCGAAGGGTGTTGGGAATATCTAAACGTCCATTTTCATGACGCTGTAAAATTTTATTACTATCTAAAGTTTCTTCTATATCTAAAGAATTATCATCTTTAATTTCTTCTTCTTTTTTATCAAAAACACTACCTTCGATATTTTTATTGGTAGTACGCGCATAATTAGCTAGCCGGTACATCATATTCATTGCAACATCGGGTGACTTTTTTATGTGAGCCATAAAAGCAGTCTCATCAATTTCCCGAACGATGATATCTGTTACAGCTCTAGCAGAAGCAGAGCGCACAGATTTATCAATGAGAGCCATTTCACCAAAAAGGGTGTTTTCTTTAATGTCTACAAGCTTAATAATTTCCCCTTGAGAAATCTTACATATCTCTGCTTCACCAGAAAGAAGCACATAAGCAAATTCACCTACATCACCTTCTTCAAATACAAATTCTCCAGCAGCGAAACTGCGTTCATTCTGACCGTGACCGCTTTTTTTTGCATTATTTGGATTATTCTGGTTTTCACCCTGTGTCATACCAATTAAGCAACCTGTTCTTTAGGTGAAGTTGAGAGCTTGGGATCAACTAGAGCTCTTTCCATTTGATAAAGCCTTTGGTAAAGGCCCTCTTGAGCTACTAATTCATCATGGGCTCCAGATTGAACAACTTTACCTTTATCCATAACTAGTATGAGGTCGGAATTTGCAACTTTGGAAACATAATTAGAAATTAGGATTAAGGTTCTTCCGCGATTAATGTCATCCATCCTCTCCCTAAGTGCAAGCTCACTTTCCATATCAAAGCCAGCAACTGCATCATCTAAAATAAGAATTTTTGGATTACGAATTAATGCCCTTGCTATAGCAATTTTTTGGCGGATAACCTCGGTAATATTTAAACCACCTTCCTCAAGAAGAGTTTCATATCCGTCAGACATTTGTTCCACATCCTCATGTAAGCCAACCATTTTAGAGGCCCATAAAACTCTCGCCATTGCAGCGTTTGGAGATGGTTTTAAAATATTTTCCCGTATTGTTGCTTTAAAAAAACTCGAGTCTTGGCTTACCGCAGCTACATTTATCCTTAGATGGCCCAAATCTAATGAACGTATGTCTTGATCATCAATAGTAATAGTGCCTTCATCTGCCTTAAGTAATCCTTGAATATGACGTGCTAAGGTGCTTTGCCCAGAACCTGATTGACCAACAATACCAACTCTTTGTCGAGCCTGAATCTTAAAAGAAACTCTATCTAAAGCTAATGGCCCATCTTCATATTTAAAACTCACATCTTTAAACTCTATACTGCCAAATATATCTGTAACCAAGCCTCTGCGAACGCTTTCTCCGCGAGAGTTCATAACAGGGCTTAAGGAATCGACAGCATTTTTTACTTTTTCAAAATCTCCAGCTAAGCCAGCAAGTTGAACAAGTGGGCCAGTGACTTTACCGGCCATCATATTTACGCCAATTAAGACACCGGCGCTTAAATCACCTGAAAAAACCAATAAACAACCTATAGAAATTACAGCAACAGTCATAAGTTGTTGTAAAGTTGCACTTATTTGAGAAGTTATAGCATTTAATTTACCAAGCTCTAGGTTCGCCACAACATGGCCAGCAATCGCTCCTTCCCATGCTTGTTTTTGACCTGGTTCCAAAGCAAGAGACTTAATGGTTTCAATGCCAGCTAACGAACTCGTTAAAACTGATTGTTTGTTGCCCTCCGCTTGTGACGCATTGATCATTTTAGACTTTGTTACTTTTGCTCCAACATAATTATTAAGTGAGATCAGGGTGGCAAATGTAAATACAATTGCGCATAACAAGGGGCTGTATAAAATTAATATAGGTATAAAAACCAACAAAGACGTGGAATCGAGAATGACAGCAAAAAACCTTCCGGTTAATACCTGGCGCAGCGTGTTGGTCTGCTGGACGGTGCTTGCCACTGTCGAAACAGGTTGTTGCTTGAAGAAACTGAGTGGCAAGTTGAGTAGTTTATTAAAAACATCTGAACTTAAACGTACATCAACTTTACTCGTGGCAAACAAAATAATATATTGTCTCAAAGCTGATAAAATACCATTAAAAACATAAGCTATGATAACACCTGCCGCAATTACCGCCAGCGTTGAAGTGGATTGATAATTTACAACCTTATCTAGCACAATCATAATAAAAATAGCTGGTAAAACTGCAAATGCATGAAGCACAAATGCAATAAATACAAGCTGCCCTAATAAGGCTTTTTGTTTTAAAAATCGAGCAGTAATCCAACCAAAAGAAAATGGTTGGTCTTCATCCATAAGACGATATTCTCTTTTTAAAAGAACAAGCGAACCGTTCCACTGTGCTAAAAAGCTTTCCTTATTTACGATCTCAACCTCAGGCTTTGTAGCTAGGGTATTGATAACCAGTACGTGTTCGTCAACTTCATCAGTAGCTGGTCGATATCCAGTAACAATTACACATTGTCCACTTTTTAAACGCGCAATTATTGGAAAGGCTTCATTTAGCTGGGTAAGTTCCTGCCACTCTATTGTGATTTTTTGTGCTTTAAGGTCATTTTCACTAGCGATTTTTACCAATAGGTCATCGCTTGCTTCTTCTTCTCCAATACCATAGTCGTGCTGAAGAAGTTCCTCGCTTAACTCTTTACCATGCTGTCTAGCAGTTAAAACTAAGCTTTTAATAGCAGATTGCATTTTCCCAGTACCTTGTTTAGAGGCTAATGTTGCTGCAAAAAACAAAAAAAACAATATTTTAAAAAAATAAGAAGTCTTTTTAAAGCTAATTTATCCAAATAAAGCAAGCAACTGCATATAAAAAAGATAAATCGATCTTAATAATCTAAAGCATTTAAGTATCTTGTTGATATTTTTATAAAAATTATTGGACTAATCTACCCAAATCTTTACCACCTAAAATATGAACATGTAAATGTGGAACTTCTTGGCGGGCATCCTTACCTGTATTAGCAAGAATCCTATAACCCTCCTCGACAGAAACATGCTCCCGAGCAACCGTTCCTATCGCACGAATAAAACCTGTTATTTCTTTTGCAGAAGCATTAGTAGAAAAATCGTCCATAGACATATAAGGCCCTTTAGGGACGACTAAAATATGAATGGGTGATTGGGGATTAATGTCTCTAAAGGCCATTGCAGTATCATCTTCAAAAACCTTATCACATGGAATTTCACCTCGTATTATTTTTGCAAATACATTGTTTTGATCATACGTCATTTGGAATTTCACTTTTCACTTTTCAAAGCAGATTTTTCTCTAATACCGGAAGCCCTCGAGCGTCCTTCTAACTCGTTAAAAATTGCATCAAGTGAAATATCTTTCTCAACCCACAAGACCATCAAATGAAAGATAAGATCTGCACTTTCTGAAATAACTTGCGCAGGCGTTTCGTTCAAGGCTGCTACTATTACTTCTGTTGATTCTTCTCCAATTTTTTGAGTTATATGAGCCACACCTTTTTCAAACAATTGAGCAGTATAAGATTTATTTATATTACCATTCCTACGACTTTTAATTGTTTTATATAATTCCTTCATAAATTCTGGCGTTGTTGGTACATTATTCATAAAATTACTCTTTCACTATGGATTAGCGACTATCGAACTAATAGTCCCGCGGCTTTCATATATGCTTTAGCTTCTGAAATAGTATAGAGACCAAAATGAAAGATTGAGGCCGCTAAAACAGCTGATGCATGACCTTCCCTAATACCTTCGACTAAATCATCCAAAGAACCAACTCCTCCTGATGCTATTACAGGCACATGAACTGCATCGGATACATTACGAGTTAAACCAATATTAAATCCCTTTTTCGTGCCATCGCGGTCCATAGAAGTAAGCAAAATTTCTCCGGCACCTAATTCTACCATATGTTTTGTCCATTCTATAGCATCTAGACCTGTAGAAACCCGACCACCATGAGTAAAGATTTCATAGGTATTGGGGCCTGTTGATTTGGCGTCTATAGAAACAACTATACATTGACTACCAAATTTTTCAGCGGCCTTAGCAACAAACTCTGGATTTTCTACAGATGCCGTATTGATTGACACCTTATCAGCGCCTGCTAAAAGTAATTTTCGAATGTCCTCTAAATTTCTAACACCGCCACCAACAGTAAGTGGCATAAAGCATTTTTCAGCTGTTTTTTTCACCACCTCAAAGATCGTCTCACGATTTTGTGAGCTAGCTGTGATATCGAGAAAACACAACTCATCAGCACCTTCCGTATCATAAATCTTAGCTTGTTCAACTGGGTCCCCAGCATCTATAAGATCGACAAAATTGACTCCCTTAACAACACGACCCGCATCAACATCAAGACAAGGTATAATTCTAGCTTTTAACATTGCGAGCCTTTTCAATTATACAGCAAGAAGCTTAACTGCATGGCTTAAATCAATTTTGCCGTCGTATAATGCTCTACCGCTTATCACCCCTTCTAAAAGACCATTACCAGCTTTCTTCAACAAGCTTAAATCTTCCATAGACGCAACACCGCCAGATGCAATTACAGGAACTGAAATAGCGTTAGCTAATTTTAAAGTAGAATCAATGTTTGGTCCGTTCATTGCACCGTCTCGTTCAATATCTGTGTAAATAATAGCCGCTACTCCACAATCATTAAATTTTTTTCCTAAGTCAATTGCAGTTATTTCTGACTCTTCAGTCCAACCTTCTACAGCTACCAATCCATTTTTAGCATCTATCCCAACGACGATTTGGCCCGGATGATATTTACAGGCTTGTTTAACAAGTTTAGGATTTTTGAGGGCTGCTGTTCCAAGTATTACTCTGCGCACCCCTCTATCTAACCAAAAATTTATCGTTTCGATATCCCTAATACCGCCACCAAGTTGTATTGGAATTTTAATTTCATCAATAATTTTTTGAACAGCTTCAGCGTTTAATGGTTTCCCTAAAATTGCACCGTTTAAATCCACTACATGTATCCATTGAGCGCCATCATCAGCAAAAATTTTGGCTTGATTTACAGGGTCGTCATTAAACACAGTTACTTTTTTCATGTCTCCATGGACTAAACGAACACATTGTCCTTCTTTTAAATCTATGGCTGGAAAAAAAATCATTTAAAGTTTCTTTAAACCTACTTGTTACTATTTATAATTTAATAAAATTTGAAATTAGCCTCAGCCCTTCTACTTGACTTTTTTCGGGATGGAACTGAGTGCCAATAATGTTTTCCCTTCCAATTATCGCGACAACAGGCCCCCCATATTCAACAGTAGCAATTATATCGGAAGCATTATCTGGTTTAAAAACATAAGAATGCACAAAATAAAAATGTATGTCTTTTTTAATATCTTTAAGTATTGGATGATTGGATTCACAAATTGATACGTTATTCCACCCCATATGTGGTATTTTTAAGATATCATTCTCAGGAGATAAATTAACAACTTCTCCAGGAATCCAATTTAACCCTTTAGTTAAATTATGTTCTCGGCCTATTGTTGCTAATAGTTGCATCCCAACACATATTCCAAGAAATGGCTTCTTTTGTACTCTCACATTTTCTTCAAGAGCATCTTCCATACCAACCAGATTGGCAAGAGCACGGCGGCATTCAGCAAATGCGCCTACACCTGGAAGCACTATATGAGAAGCATTCTTTAACTCTAAGGGGTCATTTGTAACAACAACCTTTTTACTTGATCTTGCTTCAATCAGTGCATACTCAAAAGCTTTCCTTGCGGATAGCAAATTTCCTGATCCGTAATCAATGATAGCAATTGTCATTAGAATAATTTAGATGAAATCATTGGGCAAATTACTAAAGAATTTTTCGTAAACCTGTCCTTTGTTTTTACCCTGCATAATTCCATAAAGTTCAAAACCCTCCTGAAAAAGTTTTTGTTGTCTTATATCATTAGCAACGTATCCAAAGATTATTGCAAAAGATATAAACAGTACGCTTTGACTGAGTGAGTCTGGCTCCAAAAAATAAATGAAAAGCAATAAAATTATTTGTAGAAAAATATAAATAGCAGCAGCAAACCATAAACGAAACCATGCTGCCCAAAATATATTCAAAAAGAAAGCTGGAAAAGAAAAGCCTTCTTTAACGAAAGCAACGTCACGATCTATATTAAGGACTTTACGTCTTAAACAGATTATATAATAACTCATTTTCAGCTTTCATTTTAATTTTTAGAGAGCTTATAAAGAACCACCAAGAATTCCTTTAGTGGATGGTACTGCATCACTTTTACGAAGGTCAATTTCAATTGCTTTCCGCAATGATCTTGCCAATCCCTTAAAACAGGATTCAATGATATGGTGATTATTTTCGCCGTAAATATTTTCAACATGCAGAGTTATGCCTGCAGATTGCGCAAAAGCCTGAAACCATTCTTTAAAAAGCTCAGTATCCATTTCGCCTAATTTAGGGCGCGAAAAATTAACGTTCCAAATTAAATAAGGCCGGTTTGATACATCTAAAGCTACACGACTAAGGGTTTCATCCATTGGAATCATAGCATTTCCATAACGGTTAATGCCAGCACGATCACCAAGCGCTTTAGCTATAGCTTCACCTATTGCAATCCCCGTGTCTTCCGTGGTGTGGTGATAATCAATATGTAAATCTCCTTTGGCTTTAATCGTTATGTCAACTAAACTGTGCCTGGATAGTTGCTCAAGCATATGATCCAAAAAACCAATTCCAGTTTCAACTGAATATACACCTTGTCCATCCAAATTAATGGTTACCGTAATTTCTGTTTCTTTTGTACGTCGTTCGATTGTTGCAATGCGCATAGTTGTTTCTCTTGATCGAGAAATCTTTACATTTTTTAAAGCAGTAAAGTCCTCATCCGTCTTCCCAAGCAAATCAGTTGGATTACAGTCAAGGGCAACGACAAGAAGCTGGATCCAATCTTGGGTTAATTTTCTACGACCAGATTCTAAATGACCCACTTGTTGACCCGTCGTACCGATTTTGTGTGCTAAGTCTTTCTGACTCAGTCCAAATTGTTTCCTTAATGTTTTAATATTATTCATAATTTATAATTATACAACAGTCTGTTTGTAAAGTACAACATTTTGTTTTACCTTAAATTGGTTTTTCAATTGTTAATTTTAAATAATTTTTAGCGCTTGCATAGAGAAATTTTTCTTTCCTAATTTTGGGTGCTTAATATAATTCCAAAAACTTTTCTAATTTACAGCAAATTGCATTCGAGGCATTTTATAAATTATATTCTGTCTCTATAGTTCCGGTCCGTCTATTTTAAATTCTTAATTTTCAAACTAATCAGGTAACATTTCAAATGTCACAAGAAAAAACAAAAAATTGGCACGGAACAACTATCTTATCTGTTCGTAAAGGAAAGAATGTTGTAATAGCCGGTGATGGTCAAGTTAGTCTAGGGGATACTGTTATTAAGTCTAATGCACTTAAGGTGCGTCGCTTGGGTTCAGGTAGCGTTATTGGTGGATTTGCAGGAGCAACTGCAGATGCATTTACTCTATTTGAAAGATTAGAGGCAAAACTAGAGCAATACCCTCGTCAACTAACTCGTGCTGCTGTTGAAATGGCGAAAGATTGGCGCACAGACCGTTATCTCCGAAGACTGGAAGCCATGATGGCTGTTGCTGATAGTGATGTTTCACTTGTATTAACTGGAACAGGGGATGTTCTCGAGCCTGAAGATGGATTAATCGGGATAGGATCTGGAGGCAATTATGCCTTGGCTGCTGCACGTGCTTTAATAGACCAAAAAACACTTGGCGCAGAAGCAATTGCAAAAAAAGCAATGGCTGTCGCCGCAGGTATTTGTGTCTATACTAATGACAATATTATTATTGAGACTTTATGAGCAAACCAGAACAAAGTTTTACCCCAAGAGAAATAGTTTCTGAGCTGGATCGCTTTATTGTGGGCCAAGATGATGCAAAGCGTGCCGTTGCAATAGCATTGCGCAATCGATGGCGCCGACAACAACTTGATGACATTATGCGTGAAGAAGTTTTGCCAAAAAATATTTTAATGATAGGTCCGACTGGTGTTGGCAAAACTGAGATAGCCCGCAGACTGGCTAAACTAGCCCAGGCACCATTCATAAAAGTTGAAGCTACAAAATTTACCGAAGTCGGCTATGTCGGAAGAGATGTTGAGCAAATTATCCGTGACTTAGTTGAATTTTCTATTCACATGATACGCGAACGTTTGCGGAAACAGGTTGCAGCAAAAGCAGAGTTGCGCGCTGAGGATCGTGTTATTGAGGCTTTGGTTGGTGAAAGTGCCTCTGAAAGTACCCGTCAAAAGTTTAGAAAAATGCTTAGAGAGGGTGAACTAAATGAAAAGGAGATAGAAATAACCATTGACGACGCAACTGGAGCAGGTATGCCAACCTTTGACATTCCTGGAATGCCTGGAGCTCAAATGGGGATGCTGAATATTGGAGATATGGTGGGGAAGGCTTTTGGGACACCAAAAAAAACAAAAACCGTTAAAGTGATAGATTCTTACGAGTTATTAATTAATGACGAAGCTGACAATTTACTAGATGAAGACCGTATTATTCGTGATGCAATCGAAGCTGTAGAAAATAACGGAATTGTGTTTCTAGATGAAATAGACAAAATAACCGGAAGATCCGACCGCACTGGGGTTGATGTTAGCCGAGAGGGTGTACAACGTGACCTATTGCCTTTAATTGAAGGAACAACGGTTTCTACTAAATATGGTCCCGTGCAAACAGATCATATTTTATTCATAGCATCTGGTGCGTTTCATGTTTCAAAGCCATCTGATATGCTGCCAGAACTGCAGGGACGTTTGCCAATAAGGGTTGAGTTAAATGCGCTAAGTCGCGATGATTTAGTTCGTATTTTAACAGAACCAGAAGCAAGCCTAATCAAACAATATACGGCTTTAATGAGTGTAGAGGACATTACACTAAAATTTACATCTACTTCTATTGGTGAAATTGCTGACATTGCAGTTGAAATAAACACGGGCGTTGAAAATATCGGCGCTAGAAGACTGCACACTGTAATGGAAAAACTTCTTGAAGAAATCAGTTTTACTGCATCAGAGCGTGGAGGGGAAACAATATCAGTAGATGCTGAAGCGGTTCGTCAACAAGTTGGAGACTTGGCAAAAGATGCAGATCTTAGAAAGTTTATCTTATAAGGTTTTTAACTCAATATGACGGGCCACCACGTTTTTTTACTCCAATTCTTCCATTAATTTCATTGATCACCCATTCAATAGTATCATCATCCATATTTTGAATGTTTTTAGCAATAACATTAGCTAATTCAGTTGCTGAGGGTGTTAGGCCAGATGTGTCCACAACGACACGTGGAGCAGAAAGATCGACTAAGCGCTGCAAGCTCTCGGTTTCTTCCCACGAAAGGCCAAAATAACCACTAATCTGCTGAATTAAACCCGGTCCTGGACGCCCCCTATGGCCATGCTCAAGCGCAGAAAAATATGCTGACGAAACCCCTAAATCTTTAGCCATCTGCTTTAAAGTAAGGCGGCGGTTTGCCCTAAATTCTCTAATTTTCAATCCAAAGGGGGTCATTTTAACCTCTTTAGCAATACATATAGAGCGCCTTCGCCTCCATCTTTAGGCCCTGCAAAAGAAAATGCCCGAACCATATTTTTATAGTTACTTTCGTTAATCCACTTAGGAACTTCCGCTCTCAAAACTCCTTTGCCATCCTTACCTTTTCCAGTAATCACTAGGACCGATCGCAATCCTTCAATCTGACAATCATAGAAAAAACTTTTCAATGCTTGGTGGGCTTTCATTTGTGTCATTCCATGTAAATCGATTTTAGCTTCTATAATGATTTTGCCTCTTCGCATTTTTTGTTGAGTTGCTCGATCAAGGCCTGCAGCATAACCATGAGATAATTCTCGATCAGATGATGTGAGCTGTAATTTTCCATCTTTATTAAAAGCCTTTAAAGGCCGTCGTGTTTTCGTTGGCGCTTTTAATTGTTTATTAGAATCATTCAAAGGAACAACATTTTCGACAACTTGGTCCCAAAGAGTTTCTTCCTCTTTACTAACAATGCGATCTTTTGTTTCCGATTTAACGGATTTATTTAAACGCTTAGTCATCAATTATAACAACATGCAATCTTTGTGGACCATGTGCACCCAGCAAAATGGTTTGTTCAATATCTGCAGTCCGTGAAGGGCCCGTGATCCAGTTAACGTTGCGGGGTAAAAATACATTAGAGCCATCGTTTTTACTACTATCACGGAGGCGTGCCCATACTTCTTCATAACTCCCTAAAATATGTGACGCATATACCATACAGATTTGACAAGGCGGTAAAAAATTTAAGGTTGTTGGACTTTTTCGCCCAGATAAAACTACTAGCGTTCCTGTTTCAGCAACGCCAGCATAAGCAAGACTAAAACTAGAAAAATCCTTGCCGTCGGCTCGACCTTCAGAAACTTTAAGAAGCGTTTGGTTTTTCCATGCTATTCGTTTTTCCGAAGTTTCAGGAGAAACTTTCAAGAGCATCGGCAGGTTGTTGTTAGTAAGAAATTTTACAACTTCTCGTGGCACAAGAGATAAACCAGAAACCCTTACAACAGTTGCATTTACACGTTCTGCTTCACGTATAAATAAATCTACACGTGCCTTTTTACCCAGCCTTCCTCTTGCTGGAACTAAATTAACAGGATGATCGTTAATGCGATTTTTAGCTTCAGCAAATCTAGATTGAGAAGATTCCAAAGTTGCATCTAAGTTTTTAGAAATAGCGGCACGAACCTGCGCAAATATTTCATCCCGCGCTTCGCTCATAATTGTTTTCTCCGATTCCAACGATCAATAAAAGTACCACCTTCAGGAACTGGAAGGTCAAAATTTTTAGTCCATTTACTAAAAAATGGCATCTTCTTAAATCGACCTCTTTTTCTACTAATCGAAACAAGCGCTGCTATTATTATAGAAAATACAAATCTATATAGGCTTGGCCAAGTGGCCAAAAAAGACCAGATCTTAAGAAGTTGGCGGCTTATTGATGTTACCCTATGCCGCTCGAAATAAAGCTGCCTCCAAGATCTAAGCATGCGGGGCAACTGAATTCGCATAGGACAAACTTCCTCACATTTTCCACACAGTGTTGAAGCGTGAGCTAAATGATGAGATTTATCTATTCCAATTAAATTAGGAATCAGGGTAGCGCCCATAGGCCCTGAATAAACCCAGCCGTATGCATGGCCGCCAATAACTTTATAGACTGGGCAATGATTTAAACATGCTCCACAACGAATACACATTAGCATATCATTGAATTCCCCGCCCAACATGTCACTGCGTCCGTTATCAATAATAACGATATGAAAGTTTTCCGGACCATCCAAATCATCGGACCGTTTTGGACCAGTACAGAAAGTGGTATAAACAGACATTTCTTGACCCGTTGCAGAACGAGCAAGAACTCTTAAAATAGTGCTTGCATCTTCTAAGGTTGGCACGATCTTTTCCAAGCTAGCAATGGCAATGTGCGTTTTAGGTAAAGAATAGGTTAGATCAGCATTCCCTTCATTGGTCACTAAAACAATCGATCCTGTTTCAGCTATCAACATATTGGCGCCCGTTAGTCCAACATCTGCACAAAGAAATTTTTGTCTTAGCTCATCTCGCGCTTCTTCTAAAAGTTCCCGTGGCTTATTAAGCGATCGCTCGGGGGCCAAGTGAAGATGTTTTTTACGAAAAGTATTAGCCACTTGTTTCATAGTTAGGTGAATAGCAGGGGCAATAATATGGCTTGGTTTCTCGTTTCTAAGTTGAATTATGTATTCACCTAAATCTGTTTCGACCGGCTCTATACCATGTTGTTCAAGGTGTTCATTGATGGAGATTTCTTCTCCTATCATAGATTTACTTTTAGTCACTGTTTTTGCTCCAACAGCGCGAGTAATACGGAGGATAGTAGATCGAGCCTCAGCTGCAGATCTACACCAATGAACCTTGCCCCCAGACTCTAAAACCCGGGATTCAAATTTCTCTAAGTAAAAGTCTAAATTTTTTAAAACATGCTCTTTAATTTCACGAGCCTGATCGCGTAAGTCTTCAAATTCAGGCAACCGATTAACTGCTTTACTTCTCTGGGCAGGGAATCCTTCTGATAACTTTGAAAGTGCAATGCTTAAATTATTATCAGCAATCGCTTTTCTAACATTTGTTTTAAAATTTTCAGTTGTTGGATCCATATAGTATCTACTTGCAACTCGTCTTTTTTTCCATAAACCCATCACCTATGGGAGGCACATCCGTCATATTTGCTAGCACTTCAGCAATATGGCGAACTTTAATTAAAGAACCTCGACGTTTTAGCTTGCCAGAAATATTGATCAAACAACCAAGATCATTTGCTAATAAAGTATCCGCCTTTGTAGATAAGATATCACTAATTTTAGCGTCGACTATATGGCTTGAAATTTCAGGATATTTGACACAAAACAGCCCTCCAAATCCGCAACAGGTCTCAGACTCTATTCCTTCAATTAATTCTAACCCCTTAATTTTTTTTAATAATTTTCTTGGTTGATCTTTTATTTGTAATTCACGTAAGCTCGAACAGCTATCATGATAGGTGACAACACCATCATAACCAGCTGAGAAATCTTTTGCATTTTGGATATCTGCCAAAAAATTAGTTAACTCAAAAGTTTTTTTAGCTAAATCTTTTGCACGACAGAGCCATTCTCCATCCTCTTTAAAAAGTGTGGGATAATGATTGCTAATCATACTTGCACAAGAGCCTGACGGCACAACAATATATTCAAAATTTTTAAAAGCTAAAATAACTTTTCTAGCAATGGCTTTTGCACCAACATTATCTCCTGAATTATAAGCTGGTTGTCCACAACACGTTTGCTCAATGGGAACGATTACGTTACAGCCCGTATTTTTTATTAATTTAGCTGTTGCAAAACCAACAGAAGGTCGCATTAGGTCAACTAAACAAGTTGCAAACAATCCTACAGATGGTTCATTAGCGACATTTATAGACATAATTAGACAATGAGCACTTCACAAACTAAAATCAAGGCGGAACAAAATTAAAATTTTTTACATTAAGACAATAAAATTTAATCACTTAGGAATTAATAGGTAGTATTTGCCTTTTTGTTGCATGCGCCCCGCAAATAATCCGGCTTTGTTGCCATGGCCAAAAAAAAGATCTCCTCTAACTGGTCCCTTGATTGCACTTCCCGTATCTTGGGCAACTACAAGACGGCGTAAAGGTTTTTTAGCTTTTGTTGGCTCAGTTGTTTCCAACCAAACTGGGAGACCCAAAGGTAAAAATTTTCGGTCGATCGCTATACTTCTACCGGGCGTCAATACTACACCCTGTGAGCCAACAGGTCCCATACCATCTAAAATATGAAAAAATATATAGGCCTTATTTTTTTCCATCAACTTAAGGCCTGCCAAGGGATTATTAATAAGCCATGCCTGAATAGACTGAAGAGATACTTTCCCAGGTTCCAAGACCTTCATAGCAACCAGCTCTCTTCCTATCGGCGTATAGCGATGCCCGTTGCGCCCTGCAAAACCAATTCTAACAATTGAACCATCTTTTAAAACAATTCTACCAGAGCCTTGAATATGAAGAAAAAAAGATTGAATTGCACTATCTACCCATAATAGTTCAAGCTGTTTACCCTTAAGCGCGCCTTTATTAATTTGTGCTCGGGTGTAATAAGGTAGAATTTTATTTTGCTCTCTCCGCCCAATTAAATGAGTGCCCGATAATTCATTTTTAAATTTGCCTAAATCTACGTATACAAGATCGTTAGGTTTGCGATAAATTGGAAATCTGAATTCAGAATTTGGTTGCCAAGAGCCTCTTAACTCTGGTTCATAGTAACCTGTAAATAAACCTATGGAAGAAGAGTTATTACTTACAAGGTATGGTGTGAAATTTGTTTCAAAGAAATATTGGGCTTCAATTTTAGATGGCAACTTAACTTTTTTGCCCACCTTACAGGCTTTTTTCCAATTTTTAATTTCTAAAGATGTTTTTAATTTTGTTGATTTAATTGACGAAGGTAAAACTATCGGCTTTTTACAAGATTTAAGAAAAGCTTTAAGCGCTGCTGTATGATTATCAGCGACCCAGCCCGAAAGGCTTTTATACGTAACTTTATTTAATTGCAGCTTAGTTTCTTTATTTGCATAGCTTTCATCAATCGTAACTGATTGCATAGAACATGCTGAAATTAGTAATGGCAATAATGCCATAAATGAACGAAATAAATTAAGGACGCGCTTTTTTCTAATCAAGGCTGTTTGTCGCAACAAGTGTCCAATTAGGGTCCTTGGATTGTGCGTTTCGCGAAAAAGTCCAGAAGTCTATCGTTTCTATTACTGTATTAGGATCGCCTTCAACAACCTCACCACTCCTGTCTTTAATTACATTAATCTGTTCACTTACAAACTTAACTGTTATGTTTTCTGTAACACCTTCAACAAAGGCTTCAACGATTTCCGAAACACTAATTCCAACTAGAGTATCTTCCATCGTTTTGCCATCTTGTTCTCTATCCTTAATAGCTTGCAAAAAATTTGTATATACATCTGCATTCAGCAAAGGTTCTAAAGCCTTTGTGTCGCCCTCAGCATAGGCGCTAAGAATTATTTCAAACGCGACATTAGCACCAGAAATAAATTCTTCCTTATTAAAGGTTGGATCGATTGCACGGATGTCTTTAAAACCCTTGGATAAGAGTTCATCAACTGCATCTTGTTTTTCGACTGCTGCTTCTTCACTTGTAACTTTGACTTCTTCTTCTGCGGCTTCCTGAAGAAATTCATCACTTATTGGTATAACATTATCATCAACTAAATCTTTTTTGTTTTCATCTTTTTTCGCTTCTTCATAAGGATTATGAACACGTCCTTCATGTCCGTCCCGCCTTCCCAGAACTCCACGAAGACGCAGAACCAAAAAAGCAGCAATCATGGCAAAAAAAATGATGTCTATAAATTGAAAGCTTTCGTTCATTTTCAATCACATTCTTTAGGGGTTTTATCCTATTGGAAAAATTTAAAAATAATCAATAATTTAATTAACTAGATTTAAAACCCTTACTTTTAAACTGTCTAGTTATAACAGACTAGCGCCTTAATGTGCTCAGGTCTATAAAACTGTTTTAATTAATAAGTATTGTTATACAAATTATACGGTAGATAAGCAGTTCAAACAGAAAGAACAAGCATGGGTGCTATACTTTTTTTCATTTTTATTATCGTTCCAATCGTTGAAATTATTTTATTTATAATAGTTGGCGATCGTATTGGTCTCCTAGCTACTATAGGAGTGGTTATTTTAACTGCGATTATTGGAACTTTTTTAATTCGGCACCAAGGCATAGCAACTATCAAGAAAGCACAAGAAAACTTAAAAGAAAACATTTTTCCCGTAAATGAAGTATTTGATGGTCTTTGTATATTGATCGCCGGAGCATTACTATTAACCCCTGGCTTTTTTACTGATGCAATAGGATTTTCTTTATTTATACCCTCTTTAAGAATTTCTTTTAAACAAATGCTTAGCCAAGTTATTACAAATTTCAGACAATCAGGAAAAATTTATGATAGAAATGAAGATAAATTTAAAAAGGCCAACGAAAATATAATAGACGTTGAATTTGAAAATATAACTAAAAATAACAATAGGAAATCATGAATTTTAATTTCTTATATTAAAAACTTCTATACCGAATTAATGTATAGTTAAAAATTACATTGTATTAGTTGTTCCTAATACAGATACATGATAGCCACAGGCTCATAGTTCACATTTATAAATCTTCCTAGGAAAGATATTTCATGGCAAATGAACCCTCAAATAATACGAAAACAGACCAACCAATTGTTATAAATGCCCAATATATAAAAGATCTGTCTTTTGAAGCGCCTGGTGCTCCCAATGTATTTGGAAAATTACAAGAAACCGCCCCAGAAATGAGTGTTAATGTAAGTGTTGGTGCCAATCCTATACAAGATAATATTTTTGAAACTGTTTTAGAAATTAAGGCCGAATGTAAAATAGAGGAGGAACTCGCCTTTGTGCTGGAACTAGAATACGCTGGTGTTTTTACAATAAATGTTGCTGAAGAACATACTCAGTTAGTATTATTAGTAGAATGTCCAAGATTATTATTTCCTTTTGCACGAAATATTATAGCCGATGTTTCCCGAGATGGGGGGTTTCAACCAGTAATGTTAAATCCGCTGGATTTTGGTGCGATGTTCCAGGCTCGTTTGGAAGAGGCACAAAAAGCAGTTAGTAGTACTAAAAAAACAAAAGATAGCGATAACAAAAAAAGAAAAGAAAAAAAATAATTCTATCTGAATCAAATTTTGATATTATGAATACCAAATTGGACTTTTAATCTTTTTTAAGAATTGTGCATGAAGTTTTTTTTCTTCTAAACTTGGTAAATGTGGCCTTGCTTTGAACTTGATTTTT
Source organism: Pseudomonadota bacterium (assembly GCA_036337015.1). Taxonomy (GTDB): domain Bacteria; phylum Pseudomonadota; class Alphaproteobacteria; order Rhodospirillales; family Casp-alpha2; genus Casp-alpha2. The sequence continues at coordinate 632,556 of JAYZEZ010000007.1, forward strand.
TCAACTTCAATTTTTTCATTACTTTTTTTTGTATGTAAATTCATCTGTTGTTGGCGACCACCTATTAATTCCAAATAAACTTCGGCTAATAATTTAGCATCAATTAATGCTCCGTGAAGATCACGATCAGAATTGTTAATTTGAAATCGACGACAGAGCGCATCAAGATTAGCAGGCGATCCTGGAAATTGCTTCCTAGCTAACAGTAAAGTATCAATAACACGTTCCATTTTTAGTGGTTGAAAATGTATTCTCTGTAACTCCCAATTTATGAAGCCTACGTCAAATTCTGCGTTGTGAATGATTAAAGGAGAGGTACCAATAAACTCAGTAAACGATTTAGAAATATCAGAGAAAATAGGTTTATCTGAAAGAAATTTCTCACTTAATCCATGAACTGCTTGTGCTTTTTCTGGCATATCTCTTTCAGGATTAATGTATTCGTGGAAATAATTCCCTGTTTCTAAGTGATTTATTAACTCAACGCATCCAATTTCAACTATGCGATCTCCACCTTTGGGATTTAAACCTGTGGTTTCTGTATCTAGTACAACTTCACGCAAAAATGTTTCTCCTGTATTCTTTGAGTATCAAAACAAGCTCAAGGCCAATGCTTGCCCTTCCATTGTTTTGTAATTTTTAAAATATTTATAATTTGAAGTAAGGTGAAACGATGTCCAATACCTGTTAAAACAACAAAATCCGATTGCTTTTGTTTTTCAGTATCTGATAATTGTCGATTTAATATAGCTTGAAACCGTTTTGGCGTCATTCCGTGTCGATTTATTACACGTTGGCGCTGGACAAAAGCTGGGGCAGAAACCGTTATAATACCATCACATCGTTTGTTGCCACCAGTTTCAAATAACAATGGCACGTCTAATACAACAATTTTTTTTCGTAAGCGTGCACAATGACTTAAAAAAAAATTTTCACGGAGACGTACTAAGGGATGTAAAATTTTTTCTAATTCTATTAAGGCTTTATTATTAGAAAAAACTTCTTTGGCTACAATCTGACGATTTATTTGCCCTTTTTGAAAGGCTGCAGGAAAAATTTTTTTTATTTCAGATACAGCCTCCCCCCTATCAGACATCATTTCATGAACAGCATGGTCTGCATTGTATACCGGTATACCTAATCTGTAAAAATGTTTTGATGCCGTAGTTTTCCCCATTCCAATAGAACCTGTTAAGCCAAGAATTATCATTTTTGAAGTTCCAAGATCACATGATTTTTCAACGTTTCAGTAACTTTAGGATCTCTTCCAAACCATTTCTGAAAACCTGGTCTTGCTTGGTGCAGTAACATGCCGATACCACCTACGATTTTATGCGATCGCTTTTGTCCACTTTTTAAAAGAGGCGTCAACATAGGAGAATATACAATATCATAAACTATTGCCTTTTTGGGCAATAGATTTAAGTCAATGTTTAGTGGCGGCTGACCAATCATTCCAAGGGAGGTTGTGTTAATAATTAAGGCTACGTCTTTCAGAATTTTTGAGCGCTCATCCCAATTGATAACATTAATTGAGCCGCCAATTTTTTCTTTTAAAGCCTTTGCTTTTTTTTGAGTTCTATTAGCAACAAATACTTGATCCAAGCCACGATCTAGTAAAGATGCAACAACAGCTTTAGCAGCACCACCTGCTCCTAAAACAACGGCAGGCCCATCAGAAGGCTTCCATGTAGGAACATTAGAAATTAAGTTCTCGATAAAACCAAAACCATCTGTATTCACACCATGTAAGATCCCATCTGAATCCATGTAAATAGTGTTTATAGCCCCTAAACGATTAGCATTTTCATCTAAAATATTAACAAATTTTGCTGCAATTTCTTTATAAGGTAAAGTGATATTCAAGCCGGCAAAACCGTAAGATGAAAGATGCGTTATAAAATCTTCTATCTCTTCAGGTGATTTTTCTATAGCCTCATATGTTCCATTGATACTATATTTTTCAAGCCAATAACTATGTAATCTTGGTGATAGAGTATGGTTGATTGGATATCCAACAACACCCACCTTAATTTTCTTATCCTTTGTGGTTTTATGATTCATCATTTTTTATATTAGTATTGTAGAAAAAATCTAGAATCATTCTTCAACTCTCTATATCTAAACGCTTATTATACATTTGAATAATAGTAGCTGCAGTTTCTTCTATAGATTTGCGCGTTACATTAATCACAGGCCAATCATTCTTAGCATATAAACGTCGTGCTTCATTTATCTCATTGGCGACTTTTTCTAGATTCACGTAATCAGACCCCTGATCCTGGTCCAGTAGATTAAGGCGTTGGCGACGAATTTCTACCAAACGTTTTGGGTCTTTATTTAAACCAACAATCATAGGATTATTCGTATTAAATAATTCATCTGGTAGTGCGCAACCAGGCACAATAGGAATATTTGCCGCTTTAATACCTCTATTAGCAAGATAAATACAAGTTGGGGTTTTTGAGGTTCTAGAAACACCTAACAGAACAATATCGGCTTTATCTAAATTATGTACAGATTGACCATCATCATGACTTAAAACAAATTGCATGGCTTCGATACGACTAAAGTATTCTGCATCCATTACGTGCTGTCGTCCTGGCATATGATGTACTTCCGCATCTAAATGCATGCTTAACTTAGACATAATTGGATCTAAAATAGCAATAAATGGTACCTGTAGTTTTCTACAACCTTCTTCTAATTGGTTACGTGTATCATCGTTAACATTTGTATAAAGTACAAAGCCAGGATTTTTACTAATACCAATTAAAACTTCATCGACTTGATCTTTTGAACGGACCATGGCCCAAAGATGTTCTGTAACTTCAATGTTACTAAATTGAACCAGACACGCTCTTGCAACTAGACCTACAGTTTCTCCTGTAGAATCTGAAACTAAGTGTAAATTGAAAGATTTTAAGTTGGATGCACTCATTCTATCCCTGAGGAAAAATTGGGGATAAAAGCTTTTAATTTAAAAATAAGCTTTTTGCTACACATTAAGCTTATTATATACACCGGAAAAACTAACTGTGAGTAGTTTTATAATATTTATAGTATATCTTAAAATTATATATATTTA
>JAYZEZ010000008.1:0-242328 GCA_036337015.1 Pseudomonadota bacterium
CCTTTACAAATACGCCCCCACCCATAAAACAAATTGAACCACCCCCACCAAAATTTTTTTTTAATAATTTATCTTCCTCATTCCGTTGCAATTTGTTTGTTTTAAAACGACCGGGCTCTCCCATAGACGCCACATTAGACACAAGAGCATCTTCCTCTATCCCCTCAAGCATTGAAGACAGCTCATCTCTGAGACTTTCAAACCATAAGGAGGCTCTTTTCTTAAACGCATCGTTACTATATGAGTTATCAATAATCATTATGTTATCAAAAAATAAAAACAATAATTACACTCTAGGTAAGTAAGATTAATTATCTTAAATCACAAACTGAGTTCTAAGTATAATTTTATTAGTATTTTTCTCTGCCTCATTCATTTGGAAATTTATTTGTTTGACGTAATGCTTCACCCAATACTATAGAGAGAGCAGCAGTAACATTTAAAGATCTCATCTTATTTTTCATAGGCACTCGTACTTTAGCATCAGCCAAAGCGTGAATTTCAATCGGCACACCAGCACTTTCACTCCCTACTAGCAAAATATCATTCTCTAAGTACGAAAATTCTAGATAATTCACCTTTGCCTTTGTAGTTAGAAGCACCAAGCGATTCGAGGGAATTTCATTTTTTAACTTTGAAAAACGAGCGTTTTGAAAAGCATTCCATGAGGAATGATTGGTTAAATCTAATTGATCAAGATAATCCATACCTGCACGACGCAACTGCTTATCAGACAAGACAAAGCCACAAGGACCAATAATATCTACAGAAACACCTAAACAGGAAGCCGTACGCATCATAGCTCCTGCATTTCCTGGTATATCAGGCTGAAAAAGCGCCAATTTCATTTAAGCAAATTTCCTACTTTGATTAAAAGATGAATTCTCGACCATTCTGCCTTCAGTATAGAGCAAAGTTAAAAACAAACGATATGATGAAACATCTCCAATAGTGAAATAGTAATTATTTCAAAGTAAATCTAAAATATCTTGCAACCAGATTTTTTTGTATTATACAATTCCTAGAGTTATTAAAGATTTAGTGAGATCAAATATTTTTTAATTTTCATTAGTCCCTTAAACATGGCTGTACCCTTTATTAAAATGGGACAAAAAGACAAGCAAAATCATACGGCTAAAACATGACTTGATCGGAACAAGGTATTTCTATGGCTGATACAGTTAAAACCGGTGAAAAAACACGTCGCGATTTTCTTCTACTTTCGACTATTACTTTTGGAGCAATCGGTACAGGGCTTGCTGTTTGGCCTCTAATTGATTCTATGAACCCAGCAGCCGACACACTGGCTTTATCTACTACCGAAGTGGATCTAACACCAATTGAAGAAGGACAGAGCATAACAGTTGTTTGGCAGGGAAAGCCCGTATTTGTTCGTCATCGAACAAAAATAGAGATTGAAGATGCCAAAAACGTCCCTCTAAAAGATTTAATTGATCCACAAGATGATAAAGAGCGTGCCCAAAAGCCCCAATGGCTTGTTATGGTTGGCGTATGCACTCATTTAGGTTGTATCCCATTAGGTCAAAAGGCAAGCGAACCGAAGGGTGAATTTGGTGGATGGTTCTGCCCTTGTCATGGTTCTCATTACGATACATCGGGACGCATTCGAAAAGGTCCTGCACCTACAAATTTATTAGTGCCAAAATACTCTTTTGTTACAGACACATCAATTCTGATTGGCTAAAGGTCCATCTATGAGCAAAAAATTCTATGAAAACCCAGTTATTAAATGGATAGAATACAGGCTTCCAATATTCCATTTTTTAGACGATTCGGTTGGTTCAGGTTACCCAACTCCTAAAAATCTTAATTATATGTGGAATTTTGGATCCTTAGCTGGAATCGTTTTGGCTATTATGATTGCCACCGGAATAGTGTTAGCGATGAACTACACACCTCATGTTGACCACGCATTTGAGTCTGTTGAACGTATAATGCGGGATGTCAATTATGGTTGGCTTATCCGCTATATTCATATGAATGGCGGCTCCATGTTTTTCATAATTGTCTACATACATATGTTTCGAGGACTATATTTTGGATCCTATAAGGAGCCTCGCGAATTGTTGTGGATAATTGGTGTGCTTATCCTCCTTGCGATGATGGCAACTGCTTTTATGGGCTATGTTCTACCTTGGGGGCAAATGAGTTTTTGGGGCGCGACTGTAATAACAAACCTTTTTTCTGCAATTCCAGTAATAGGCGAATCTATAGTGACATGGCTTTGGGGAGGATTTTCTGTAGACAATCCTACACTCAACCGTTTTTTTGCATTACACTATCTAATGCCATTTGTCATTTTTGCCCTTGTCTTCCTTCACTTATGGGCATTGCATATCCATAAATCTAACAATCCACTGGGAGTTGAAATAAAAGGGCCAGAAGACACCATCCCTTTCCACCCTTACTACACGATTAAGGATTTGTTCGGTGTTGGCATGTTAATGATATTCTTCATGTTTTTTGTTTTCTTCGCTCCCAATTTCTTTGGCGAACCGGACAATTATATAAAAGCTAACTCTCTAGTCACCCCAGCCCACATTGTACCAGAATGGTATTTTTTACCGTTTTATGCAATTTTACGAGCTGTACCAGACATTTGGTTTATTTCCGCTAAACTAGGCGGTGTCATTGCTATGTTCTCTTCAATTTTGATACTTATGTTATTACCTTGGCTAGATCGCTCAAAAATTCGGAGTGCACGGTTTCGACCAATTTATCGTCAGTTTTTCTGGATCTTTCTTGTTGACTGTCTAGTTTTAGGATGGGTTGGAGCTAATTCTCCTGACGCCATGTTTCACGGCATTCCATTTCTATGGATTGGACAAGCAGCAACAGCTTATTATTTTCTGCATATCTTAATCATAATTCCGCTTATTGGAGTATTTGAGAAACCAGAAACTATTCCTGTAAGTATTAGTGCTGCTGTCACTGAATCTGAAACAGCCATCAAACCTACGGAATAGGAAAAGACTGATGACAAAAATCGTCAAACCTTTATTATTTATTTTCTTTCTCGCATTCTTTTTACCTTCTAGCAATTATCCAACTTATGCATCAACCCTTCAAGAGGCGCCACCTAAAAGAAACTGGTCCTTTAATGGGATATTCGGCACCTTTGATCATGGGAGTGCACAGCGAGGACTTCAGGTCTATCTAGAAGTTTGCTCCTCCTGTCATTCTTTAAAACTAGTAGCCTACCGGCATCTTAAAGGAATTGGGCTCAATGAAATTCAGATCAAGGAAATTGCTTCTGAATTTGAGGTTACTGATGGACCGAACGACGAAGGTGAAATGTTTGAGCGCCCTGCTAAACCCTCAGATCGGTTTGTTTCGCCATATCCCAACGATAATGCAGCTCGTGCTTCAAATAATGGTGCAATGCCACCGGACCTATCTCTGATGGTTAAGGCTCGTAAAGGTGGGGCCGATTATCTCCACGCTCTCTTAACCGGGTATAAAGAAGAACCGCCTAATGGAGTGAAGTTAGGTGATGGCATGTATTATAATGATTATTATCCTGGCAACCAAATTGCCATGTCATCTCCGCTCGAAGATGACGCAGTGGAATATGCGGATGGAACAGAAGCAACGTTAGAACAGCTTGCTACCGATTTAAGCACTTTTCTAGCTTGGACCGCAGAGCCAGAACTTGAAGAACGAAAGAAAATGGGCATAAAGGTTTTACTATTTCTATTAGTCTTAACTGGACTATTATATGCACTAAAACGCCAAATTTGGGCAGATCAACACTAAACTAATATTTAAAAATTTTAGCTTGTCCCAATAAAGTCACTTAAAAAAGTTTTAGCAACTGTTGGTTAACATCAGAAAAACGGTGTTGTCTCCCTCTTTTATGGAATATCATTTTCAGAACAATGTTAAAACCGTCCAGGATTTCTAATTAAATGACCATAGATACAACTCTAAATAATGTCGTCATCGCCTGTAAGGGGGGCGAATCCACCTCTTTAGAATTTAGAAAACCACCAAATCCTGGACCGGGAGAAGTCTTGTTAAAATTAAGAGCTGTAGGTTTTTGTGGCACAGATTTATTCAAGCTAACCACAGGAAGCACCAGGCCCGGAATGGTCCTTGGCCACGAATTGGTAGGAGAAGTAGTAACTTTAGGAGATGGCGTAAATAAGTTTCACCTTGGTGATCGTATTGTTGTTCCCCACCATGTCCCATGTGGCAATTGTCTTCTATGCCAACGTGGGAACGAAACTATGTGTGAATCATTCAGAGAAAATCTGCTGGAACCGGGAGCTTTTGCCAATAAAATATTAATACGCTCCCGTGCTGTCGATCAAGCTGCCTACCACGTTCCTGATCATCTATCCGACGAAACGGCCGTTTTCTTAGAACCAGCGGCTTGCGTTCTTCGAGGAATAAACCGATCCGAACTAAAAGGAAAAGGAACTGCAGCAATAATTGGTGCGGGGTCTATGGGGTTGCTCCACCTTTTAGTTTTACGAGCAGTACTTCCAGATATATCCATAATAGTAATTGATCCCATAGAAGACCGCTGTACTTTAGCAAAAGATATGGGAGCAACTATAGCAATAACACCTGGTAAAAAGGCTCTTTCGATTGTGCACGATGCTACGAATGGAATTGGTGTTGATGTAGCCTTTGATACTGTGGGTGGCAGCATGACACTGAAAGATGGTCTTTTGTTAACGCGCCACGGAGGTAGCCTAGTTCTATTTGCTCATGCACCAGAAAAAAATCTGGCAAAAATTAATCTAAATTCTGTTTTCAAATATGAACGCCGAATTATAGGCACCTACTCTGCTTCCATAAAAGAACAATCAGAAATTTTTGAACTTCTTGTAAATGGTGTACTAAATCCATCTCCACTTGTAACCCATACTATGCCACTCGATGAGTTCACATATGGATTAGAGCTTGTTAGGAATCAACAAGCTCTAAAAATTGTTTTCACACCGAGCAAAAGGACACCTGACTGATGAGCCTGCCTAAAACTATGCGAGGCGCAATGTTACTCGGTCCAGAAAAAATTGACGTCTGTGACGTTTCAGTGCCTAGGCCAGGCCCCGGTGAAATACTGCTTAAAATTGAAGCGGCGACTACGTGTGGAACAGATGTTAAAGTATACAAACGTGGAGGACACCCGCGGATGCTAAAGACCCCAACACTTTTTGGCCATGAGATGGCCGGACGTGTTGCAGCTCTTGGTAAAAACGTTAAAGAATTCTCAGAAGGTGACAATATTGTTGTTGCGAATTCAGCTCCTTGCGGTAAATGTGAGTTTTGTAAATTGAACCACGAAAATCTATGTGCAGATTTACACTATATTAATGGAGCTTTTGCTGAATTTATTTTAATTCCAAAGCGATTTGTCCAACGTAACACCTATCTTGTTCCAAATGGTTTATCCTTTTCAAGAGCAGCAATGACAGAACCTCTAGCTTGTGTGTTACATGGCCTGGATGCTTGCGAATTTGAAAAGCGTGAAAAAGCGGGTGTCTTAGATGTGGTTGTCCTTGGCGCTGGGCCTATTGGTTTATTATTTGTTGCAGCACTCGCTAAAAAAGGCCACAGAATTATTCTAGCAGACCCTAATTCTAACCGCCTTGCTGTGGGGAAAAATCTAGGTGCAACAAAAACAATTAAAATTGCACGTGGAGGAAAACAAGCAAAACTTATTCGCGAACATACCAAAGACGAAAAAGGTGTTAGCATCGCAATAGACTCTTCTGGTGTAACCGATGCTTGGATGGATGCAATTAATTCTGTACGCCCTGGAGGACTTGTTAATTTATTTGGTGGATGTGCGCCCGGAACTTCCATAAACATCGATACTAATTTAATACATTATGCAGAGTTAACAATAAAAGGAGTGTACCATCATCGACCAGACACAATACGGCGCTCGCTTGAAATGTTAGCTGATATAAATTTCAATGCTGATAGAATCTTAACAGATGTTAGACCCATCGAAGAAGTGGAAGACGCAATTGAAAGTATGATTTCCAAGAAGGCACTAAAGGTAGTAATTAAAAATCTATGAATTTAGTAAAATTCATTACCGATTCACGATCAGTTCTAAGAGTATTTTCTGGTGCATCCGGATCAATCTCACCTAATGACATGCCGCAAACAATAACTTCATCTTCTGAAATACTTACCTGCTGGCGAATAATTTTATGGTAAGGAGCAAACGAAGCCTGTGGACACGTATGGAGACCTTCTCCTCGTGCTAAAATCATAATATTCTGCAAAAACATTCCATAATCAAGCCAACTTCCAATTTCCAAGACACGGTCTATTGTAAAAATGAGACCAACTGGTGCATCAAAAAATTCATAATTACGGCTGTGTTGTTTATGCATTCTATGCTTTTCACCCTTTTCAATCCCCAGCAAGCCATATAAGTCCCAACCAACTTTGCGCCTACGGCTTCTATAAGGTTCAGGAAAGTTTGAAGGGTAATAATTATATTCTCGTTCTCCAAGGTCATAACCACAATCGTGTGCTTCTATTATAGCTGACGAAAGCTTTTCTTTAGCTTTTCCAGAAATCACATACACCCGCCAAGGTTGCATGTTAGTTCCACTGGGTGCATGGCTTGCAATTGACAGTATGCGTTCTACAGTCTCACGCTTTACTAAGTTTGGTAAAAATCGACGAATAGATCTTCGTGTCAAAATTGCTTGCTCAATATTTTCAGCAATGCCAATCAGATCTGAAATAGCTTTTTTTGGCACAAAAAGAGTTCCTTTCTTTGAAAGTTTTAATCTTAAATTATCGTTTAAAGCCTTAAAACTTTGTCTGGATAAAGCAAAGCTAAGCCATCTTTCGAAGCTTCACAAATACCTCGTTCTGTTATTAGACCAGTGACCAAACGTGCCGGAGTAACATCAAAGGCATAATTGGCTGCTTCGCAGTTTGATGGTGCAATATCAATTGTTTCAACTACGCCCTTCTTTGTAACCCCTGTTAGTTGAGTAACTTCACTTTGCTCTCTTTGTTCAATTGGAACATCCCTAACCCCTTCATCAATATTCCAATCAATTGTAGACCCCGGCAAACCGACATAAAAGGGAACATCATTATCATTCGCTGCTAAAGCCTTGAGGTATGTACCAATCTTATTACAAACATCTCCTTGAGCTGTCGTCCGGTCTGTACCAACAATACACAAATCAACCATTCCATGCTGCATTAAGTGTCCGCCTACGTTGTCTACAATTAAAGTATGTGCCACACCATGTTGACCTAGTTCCCAGCACGTTAGGCTAGCGCCCTGATTGCGGGGTCGTGTTTCATCAACCCACACATGCACCGGAATTCCAGAATCAAAAGATTTATAAATCGGAGCTAATGCCGTACCCCAATCAACAGTTGCCAACCAACCCGCATTACAATGCGTTAAGATATTAATCTGATCAGGATTTCCTTTTTTTTTCCAGATATCTTCAATGACGGTTCGACCGAACTCTCCAAGAGATGAGCAAGTTTCAACATCTTGATCACAGATTTCTTGAGCACGGATATAAGCTGCTTCTTGACGATTTTGAGGCGATAAAGGTTGAAGAAGTTTTTGCAGGTCATCCAGTGCCCACCTTAAATTAACTGCGGTAGGTCTAGCTGCGAAAAGCTCTGAATAGGCGTTGTCCAAGCTAGCATCAGAAGAATTTTCACGCATCGCAAGTGCCATCCCATAAGCCGCTGTAGCTCCTATAAGAGGAGCACCACGCACAAACATATCGTGAATAGCTTTAACAGTATCACTTAGTGTCCTAAGGCCAACCACCGTGAATTCAAAAGGTAATTTCCTTTGATCAATGATCTCAACTGTTTCTCCATCCGACCCTAACCAAATTGTACGTGTGGGCTTTCCGTTAACTATCATGTGTAGCTTTTCCTTAAGAAGAAAGTTAAAGTACTCGGCCAGCAACTATGGATAGCTTTTTTATCATTTCAGGGTCACGAGCATCGGGCTGTGTTATAATTGCATTATCCAGAGCCGTCTGACAGCCTGCTGAACAAGTTTCAGTTCGACTTGTTAAATCCGGTATTACAGATTTAACTAATGCTCTCGCATTATCAGCATTATTTAGCAAAACTTTAATAATAGCATCTACCGTTACATGATCATGATCTTCATGCCAACAATCAAAATCAGTTACCATAGCCACTGACGCATAACATATTTCCGCCTCACGGGCGAGTTTTGCTTCAGGCATATTAGTCATTCCTATAACATCTGATTTCCAACTTCTATACAACTCAGATTCAGCTAAAGTAGAAAATTGTGGCCCCTCCATAGCAAGATAAACACCACCCCGTTGGTAAGGTATATTCATTTTATGAATAGCATTCCCAATAATATCACCAAGGCGTGAGCAAGTCGGGTGACCTAAACCAACATGGGCAACAAGACCTTTTCCAAAAAAACTCTTTTCTCGAGCAAATGTGCGATCAATAAACTGATCTACTACTACAAACGTACCAGGAGGCAATTCTTCCTTTAAAGAACCACAAGCAGAAACAGAAATAATTTCTGTAACTCCTACCCGTTTCAGACAATCAATATTAGCCCGAAAATTGACATCGGATGGTGGGATCCTATGGCCACGTCCATGTCTTGGTAAAAAAACTAATTTCTGACCATCATATTCACCTATAAATAATTCATCGGAGGGATTTCCAAAAGGAGATAAGACTTTTTCCCAACGTGTATTCTTTAAGCCATCTATTTCATAAACCCCACTACCACCTATTACGCCAATTACGGGTGGAATTCCTGGTGTATTCATTAATTAAGGGCTCCTACAAATAGATCTAGAGTTCTTCTTAAAGCTAACTTTGAAGAATCTTCATCATATGAAGCTCGGTGATTACAATTAAACCCATGTCCGGCATCATAAAGATATACACTTACACCAGGATGTTTTTTCATAATTTTATCGACATCATCAATAGGTATGGATTGATCATTACGACCAAAATGAAGGATTGTATGACATTTTGGCGTTTCGTTAACAAGATCTATGATACCACCCCCATAATAACTTGATGCAGCCTCAAATTCTAAGCGACAAGCAGCTGCCCAGACAATTACACCACCCCAGCAATATCCAGTAATACCTACATTTCCAGCATTTTTAATAGAATCTAAAGCAGCCTTCACATCTAGTAAAACATTATCTAAATTTTCATTCCCCTTCACTTTAAGCTTTTGACCTATAGCAATATCATCGGGCTCGTAACCCAACTCCACACCAGCTTCAAAACGGTCAAATATAGCAGGAGCAATAGCTATATATCCTTCACGCGCATAACTATCAGTGACCTCACGTATATGAATATTAACACCAAAGATTTCTTGAACAACTACTACACCACCTCTAGGCTCGCCTTCTGGCTCTGCACAATAGGCGTTTAATTTGTGACCATCACTAGCGGTCAATTGAATAATTTGTCCCATGGCATCTTCTTTCAATAAAATACAATCGTATCTCAAAAAAATTACTCAGAAAAAATATGTAACTAAAAAGCGTTTCAAAAGTGTAATAAATTAAATATTAAACCGAAAGAACATTACATCACCATCTTTGACGACATATTCTCTACCCTCAGTACGCATCTTTCCAGCATCCTTAGCATTTTGCTCACCGCCATAAGAAATATAATCATCATATGAGATTGTTTCCGCTGCTATAAACCCGCGTTTAAAATCTGAATGAATTGTACCAGCGGCTATTTCCGCAACTGAACCAGAAGGTATCGTCCATGCCCGCACCTCTTTTGGCCCGGCTGTAAAGAAAGTTAAATATCCTAAAAGATTATATCCAGCATGAACTAATCTTGATAGGCCAGTTTCACTTAAACCAAGCGTTTTCAGAAACTCTTTACGTTCTATATGGTCAGTTAATTGTGCAACTTCTTCCTCAATTTTAGCAGAAATGATAATCGAATTTGCACCTTCAGCTTCAGCCATTGTAATTGCAGCAGAACTTAGTTCATTTCCTTTTTCAGCCGAATTCTCATCAACATTTAGAACATAAAGAACCGGCTTCGATGAAAGAAGACCCATCATTTGGAAAACTTTTTGATCATCATTTTCAAGAATCATATTTCGTGCTGGCTCTCCTTCTTCTAATAGGTCAAGAACACGATTAGCTATGGCTAATTCTTGTACTGCCAGTTTGTCCTGCCCACGTGCTTTTTTAGTCAAGGAATCCATACGTTTTGCAAGACTCTCCATATCTGCTAGCATTAATTCGGTAGAAACCGTTTGTGCATTAGACACAGGATCGACAACACCGTCTATCTCAATTTCAAAGCATCTTAACACATGAACGATAGCGTCAACTTCACGTATGTTCCCTAAAAACTTATTCCCAAGTCCCTCACCTTTGGATGCCCCTTTTACCAGACCTGCTATATCAACAAACTCCATTTGTGTTGGAAGAATGGTTTCTGGTTTAACGATAGAGGCTAAAACTTCTAACCGATTATCTGGCACCGGTACTCGGCCAATGTTAGGTTCAATAGTAGTAAATGGGAAATTAGCCGCATCTGCTGCTTGGGTTTGGGTTAAAGCGTTAAATAATGTTGATTTGCCAACATTAGGAAGCCCCACAATTCCACAGTTAAACCCCATTTTCATTATCCGTCTTTTTAAAATTTAATGGCCTGAGTTTAGCTGCTACAAAGGTCATAAAATCGTTATCACATCCAGAAACCAAAAGATTTGCATTTGTAGAAATTGCCTCTAGAACTTTATTTAGCCATTCGGTGTCATCTTTGGAAAAATCCTTTAGGACATGACCTATGACCAGATTTTTATCGCCGGGATGACCAATTCCAATTCTAACCCTGCAATAATCTGGCCCTATATGTTTGTGAATGGAACGAAGCCCGTTATGACCTGAATGCCCACCACCTCTTTTAACTCGCACCTTAGCATTCGCCAAATCCAATTCATCATGAAAAACAAATATTCTATTGGGCTCTATTTTAAAATAATTACATACAGCAGAAACTGACCGACCAGAATCATTCATATAGGTATCCGGTTTTAAAGCAATGACCCTTTCTCCATCAATCACGCCATCAGCTATATTACCATGAAATTTTTTAGAGAAAGAACTAAAAGAATAATGTCGTACGATTGCATCTAGTGCCATAAAGCCAATGTTATGACGATTATTAGCATACCCTGACCCAGGATTTCCTAAACCAACAAGCAAAAGCATTAATTGTCCTCCAGCAAAGGAAGGTTAGTCTTGCTCGCCTTCTGCTTTTTCTTCTGCTTCTGCTTCAGCAACAACTTCGCTTTCTTCGGTAGCTGCGCCTTCTTCAGCCTCCCCTTCCTCGCCTTCTGTATCTTCTACTTCATCAGTTTCTACAAGTAGAGTCGGTGCAGCAATAGTAGCTATAGTAAAGTCACGGTCAGAAATAGTCAGCTCTGTACTATCGGGGAGTTTAACTTGACTAATATGAATATTATCACCAATTTCAAGCCCTGATAAATCAACAAAAATACTTTCTGGAATATCATCCGGCTTACAGCGTAATTCAATGGTATGTCGGACTACATTTAGAACTCCCCCTCGCTTAAGACCTGGACTTTCTTCATGATTACCAAATAAAACCTGAACATCAATATTAAGCAATGTAGTTGCACTAAACCTCATAAAGTCAACATGAATAGGCATATCTGTTACAGGATCCAATTGAAGATCTCGGGCCAGAACCTTATGCTTTTGGCCCTTGACATCAATTTCAAAAACACGAGCAAAAAAACCAGGTCCGCTAAGCTGTTTTTGTAGATCGTTTGGACTAACAGAAATGAGCATTGGCTCTTCTTTGTTCCCATAAATAATACAAGGAATCAGCCCTGAACGACGCGTCGCACGTGCATCTCCAGTACCATTACTAATACGAGTTTCTGCTTCAAGAATCACAGATTGAGCCATAATAGAATCTCCAAAAAATTCGCCTGCTTAATACTTCCTATTTGTATTGCTGACGATACTCCACTACATAGGGTGAGGATTAATACCTGCCTGTGACCATCTGGTCAATCAAGGAAATACTTTAATCAAACAGGCTAGATACAGAAGTTTCATCGCTGATCCGACTTATCGCTTCTGCCATAAGTGGAGCAATTGTCAATTGTTCTATATTATGCGAATCACGAACAGCTTCTGTACCCTTAATGGAATCCGTAATCACAAGCTTTTCTAGAGGAGAGGAAGTCACCCGTGCAACAGCTCCACCAGAAAGCACCCCATGCGTAACATAAGCTTTTACTGATGTTGCGCCTTGATCCATTAGAGCTACAGCTGCATTACACAATGTCCCAGCAGAATCAACTATGTCATCAACCAGCACACAACGACGCTCCTTAACATCACCAATAATATTAATAACTTCAGAAATACCAGCCTTCTCTCGACGTTTATCAATAATAGCAAGATCGACATTTAGACGTTTAGCCAACCCTCGAGCACGCAAAACCCCTCCAACATCAGGTGACACAATAACTAAATCATCGCCATTCAATTTATCATTGATATCCTTTACCAACACTGGAGCTGCATACAGATTATCTGTTGGAATATCGAAAAATCCTTGTATTTGCCCTGCATGCAAATCCATAGACAACACCCTGTCAGCTCCAGCCTCAGTAATCAAATTTGCCACTAATTTAGCAGAAATCGGAGTTCTAGGACCTGATTTACGATCTTGTCGAGCATATCCAAAATACGGGATTACTGCCGTAATTCTGCGAGCAGAACCACGCCTAAGCGCATCCAATGCAACTAAGAGTTCCATCAAGTTATCGTTAGCGGGATATGATGTAGACTGTATAAAAAAAACATCCTCACCACGAACATTCTCTTCAATTTCAACAAAAACTTCCATATCCGAAAAACGTCGGATACTAGCTTTAATCAAAGGCTGATTAATGCAGGCTGAAATTGCCTCGGCTAATGGCCTATTACTATTACCGGCGAGAATTTTCATAATCTCAAAATCGCTCCATACATCATTTGGAAGCGCCGGAATTTAACAGCGGATAGAGCTTCTGTAAATCCTTCATTCACAATCAAGTTTTTCTGTAAATGTATTTCACATTAATCATCATCTTGATTCATAAACACTGCAAACAATTTTTGTATACTAGTTTATCATTTCTTAAAGTATATTTAGTAAAAATATCAAATAAATAATTTTCTTAATATTCACTAAAGGCCTTCCAAATCTAGTTTTGGCAAAGGAAGGATAGGCTCCTTCGGATCCGAGAGAACTTCCATCTTTGAATTTCGTTCTTGAAGTTTAGATGAATCATGTTTAGCAATAACTCCCTTAATACCAGGCAGCGCAGCTTCAGCGATGACTTTTGCTAAATCACCCCAAGCATCAGAGAAAGTTCCTGACTTTACTACATTCTTCTGTATAGCTTTTCCTACCTTCTGACTGTTTGAATTTAAAACTATCCAAACAATTTCAACCTTCTGTAGACCATTCTTAGATGGTTCTACATTAACGTTACCTTCTAAAAAGTATTGGGCTGAATAAGGATTATCTGCTAGTGGGATCCCATCCCTCAAAAATACATTTTTTATGGATGAAGTTAGTGAAACATTGCCATCACCAGGAGCATTTGTAACAGAATTAATCCAGACACCCCAAAGCTTTGGTTTTATCAAAGTTGATTCCGGAATTTTAGTTTCTTTGCTTTCATTGATTATAGATGAAATAATTTCGGGAGCGACTTTTCCTATTTCATCTATGAGAACTGGTGACCCGAAATACCAATCACTTAAAGAACCAGGAACACCCATCTCTTCTGAACCAATTAATTTATCTGAAAAATCAAAAACTGTCCATGTAATTACCGCCACATGGGGCTTTGATAAATCTTCTTTATTAATAACAGCCTTACTTTTAAGTCTATATCGACTATTAACTTTAGGATCTTTGGTGGCCCTAATACCACGCAGTTTTAAGCCCTTAATAATTGAATCTGACAACAGCTTTGACATTGGCTTGGATGTACCATCAATAGGTTGGATCCAAATGCCACGTGCTACAACCTCAGTTACAAGAGGGTTATCCACATCTATTTTAGGTGAAGGAGAAAGAAAAGTTAATTGCCCACAAGATATTATAAATGATAGCAGACAAATAACCAAAATAATCTGAAATTGTCTTGTTATCGAATTCATTACTTTAACTCAAAGCACATGCAACCATGAGCGCGAGCATCATAGCCACCGAGATTATAAATATATGTGGCATTCTATCACCCGTCCGCTAGTACTATTGCAGATAAACTACGACCGTAATCGGTTTCACCTTGGTGAGTTGCCCTACGATAACTAAAAAATCGAGCACCATCCGAATATGTATCTTGGCCTGTCGATTCATAAGAAACACCAAGTTTATTAAGTTTTTCTCCAATAAAAGCTGGCAAATCGAACCTAAAGTATCCTTTCCGATCAGAAAGCGTAAAAAAATCAACATTCTCTGGATTTAAACTAATAAACTTATCTCGAAATTCTTTGCCTACTTCATAGGAAGTTCTGTGTATACAAGGTCCAATCGCTGCAGAAATATTAGATGTATTCGCACCTAAATTTACCATTGCTTCCACAGTCGCCTCAATTACACCTGCTAAAGCACCTTTCCAACCTGCATGGGCCGCTCCTATCACCCCTGAACCTGAATTCGCATATCCATCTGCAAATAGCACAGGCACACAATCAGCTGTTAAGATACCTAAAGCCAAACCAGTATGCCTAGTAACAGCTGCATCTCCTTGAGGTGAATTGCTCGGTGACCAAGCTTTGTTAACTACTACAACATTAGACGAATGTGTCTGATAAAGCGTCAATAACTCTCCCTCTTCGACTAAACACTTAAGTGCAAGAGATCTATTTAAAGCAATTAAATCCGGATCATCACTAGATCCAAAACCGCAATTTAAAGTGCCATAAATACCTTGGCTAACCCCGCCTTCGCGGGTAAAGAAAGCATGTTTAACTCTGGTTGAGTGCCTTAAAATATTTGCAGTAATCATTACTACTAACAATACATTTTATAAATGACTATCGACATAATTATTAAAATCCAGGTGGCGCTAGTAATCCAGGGCTTGTAATTGCCAGAACCTTAAACAAAGAACCCATACCATTTTCTGACGTTAGCCGGGACAATGCGTCTGTAATCTCATGAGCATTAGAAGGAGATGATTGAGTGAGAACACTTGCACGAGCTTGGATGCCTAACGCATTTAGAAAATCACCTTGAGTAACTGGTCCAAAGACTGATGCACCAGAATTAGTAGCAACCTTGCAAAGCGCACCAAAATCTACATGGGCAGTTATATCTGCTGTACCCGGTTCGACCATAGGATCATGTGAGGCATGACTTTTAACTGCTTGCAGTGTATCTCCACAAGCTGTCATGTTATGTCCATAATCTATTATTAAAACACAACCACGATTACGTTTTAGTCTACAAGAGATTTCGTGTATCAAATCTGAAGCGGCCGGACGAACTTCAATAATATCACCAGAACAAACATTTTTTAGATCTGATGGCACAATTCCTTCTTCAGGTGATGACTCAGAAATTACAAAATGAAACTTAAATGGCTCTGATTTAGAGATATCTATTAAGCGTTCTCGCCAACCCTGAGAAGTTTTCTGAAATTGTCGAATTCCTAAAACATCAATAAATTCGTTAGCGATTACAGCAAATGGTCCTTCAGGAACTTCTGTAAATTGGCTAATCCACCTCAAGGCCCGTACCCTACGCACCTCATTACCAATCGAATCTAACAAAGTATCTTCCTGCAAACCCTTCATCATTGGACTGATTTCAACTAAGGATAAATCAAGGGATTCTAAAAAACCATCAACACCTCGACTAACACGTAAAATATCAGACATCAAAGTGCCACGGCCCGGGCCGAGTTCAATCAAATTAAATGGCTCTAACGCACCCATTTCTCGCCACTGCACACCCAACCACAAGCCTATTAATTCTCCAAACATTTGACTAATTTCAGGCGCTGTAATGAAATCCCCACTACAACCAAAAGGACTTTCAGCCATGTAATATCCGAGACGTGGGTGACCCAATGCTTCCTCCATATATTGAGCGATAGTGATAGGACCCTCGGCTAATATAAGTTGTTTTATTTGATCACTTAAGTTTGGCATTTCTAGACTTTCTGCCTAGATCGTTGAACTAACCAAAAACCTACTATAACCAACGGAATCGATAACAGCTGTCCAGTTGTAAAACCAAAGCTCAAAAAACCTATATGAGAATCTGGTTGACGGAAGAACTCCGCTCCAATTCGAACAATTCCATATCCAGAAAAAAATATACCTGTTAAAAATCCAGGGCGTAAACGTAAAGATAAATATTTAAACAAAAAAATCATAAGTAAAAATAACAACAAACCCTCACCTATGGCTTCATATATTTGACTTGGATGGCGAGAATTTGGACCGCCATTAGGGAAAACTACAGCCCAAGAAACATCGCTAATTCGGCCATAAAGTTCACCATTTATGAAATTGGCTAGACGCCCAAAAAATAAACCAATAGGAGCTACGCAAGCTATACGATCTGCAAACGACCATAAATCAATACTACGTTTACGACAAAATATGATGGTTGATACAATTACACCAAGCAAGCCCCCGTGAAAAGACATCCCGCCTTGCCAGATGGCTAATATATAAAAAGGATTATCGATGTATAGGTTGAAATTGTAAAATAAAACATAACCCAAACGACCACCTAAAATTACTCCAAGTGTTGCCCAGATTAAAAAATCATCAACCTCTTCTATCTTTACCAATCTAGGCGGCAGTTGAACTAGTCTTCTTAACAACCACCACCCCAACATAAGTCCAATTATATATGCAAGCGAATACCATCGGATTTCTACTGGACCCATACTGAAAATGACTGGATCGATAGCTGGGAAGGGGATTAATAGACTCATTTATTGTTAAGCTCTAACCATACACCTAAGTAGATAATGTAAAGTTTCAGCGATATAAATCATCAGTGTTAAGAAAGCCAGAAACATATTTTTCGATTCCGTCTTCTAAGGTTGTGAAGGGCTGATCGTATCCGGCAGCTTTCAAACGATCCATCCTTGCCTCAGTAAAATATTGGTATTTTGCACGAATTTCTATCGGGGTGTCCACATATTCAATTTTCACATCCTGACCAAGAGTATCATATACAGCCTTAGTCAAATCAAAAAAGCTTCGGGCTTGTCCAGTGCCACAATTAAACAGACCTTTCACCTTAGGAGATTTCAGTAGCCAAGTGATTACATCAACGCAATCACCAACCCATACAAAATCTCGCATTTGCCCACCATTTTCATAGTCTGGATGATGTGATTTAAATAATGTTGATGGTGCACAATCCGAAGCGTTTGGAAATACTTGGCAAATAACACTTCGCATTCGACCTTTATGGTATTCGTTAGGTCCATAAACATTAAAGAATTTCAACCCTACCCATTGTGGCGGACTAGGTTCATTTGCCTCGACCATTTTTACGACTCGACAATCAAACAGGTTTTTGCTCCATCCATAAGCATTAAGCGGCCGAAGAGAAGATAAGGCCTGAAGAGATTCATTGTCATCAAAGCCATTACAACCATCGCCATAAGTTGCGGCCGAAGATGCAAAAATTAGACGAACGCGATTGTTTGCACACCATTTCCAAATATCTAAAGAAAAACGAAAATTGGTGTCTATAATAAGGTCTACATTTTTTTCGGTAGTAGAAGAAATTGCGCCCATATGAATTATAGCATCAATTTCGGATGAATTATCTTCAAGAAATTCAAATAATTGTTCAGGCGCTATAATTTCCCACAAGTTTCTTTTAGCAATATTGCGCCACTTAACTCCCTCGTTAAGTCTATCACATACAATTAATTTTCCTAAGCCAAGCTCTTCAAGAGCCCAAACTATATTTGATCCAATAAATCCGGCCCCACCTGTGACTACATACATTTCTTACTGTCCTATTGTTAATATAGACTTTTATAATTCCCCGGGCGCCTAGTCGCAAGGGTGACAGAGACCTACTTCGTTGCGTTTGGCGTCAACAAAGAACATAATGAAAATTAATAATTGCTAGACAGGAGATTTCAATTGCAAACAAGATCAAAATTTTTCGATGATATTGCCAAAATTACTGGCGGTGCTATCTCAACACTTAGCGGTTTAAAACTAGAGATTGAGAGCTTAGTCCGTCAACAAATAGAAAAAATTTTAATAGACACTGATATGGTTTCTAGGGAGGAATTTAAGGTTGTTAAGGCAATGGCAGTAAAAGCTCGTAACCAACAAGATGTTTTGGAAGAGCGTATTCAAAAACTTGAGCAAAACATCAAGAAAAAATCATCTAGAAAAACTAAGCTTGATAACAAAGCTTTGCCTAAAAACAAAAAGAAAAAATAAATTTTTCATAAGTCATCTTCATAATACCTTATCCACAAAAAAATTAGTTAATTAGTGTTCAAGCCCTTGCCTACTTGCACTACTTAGTGCAATCTATAAATTGTGTAGATCGATGCAAAATACACAATATGTAGTGGATATTACTATATATTGTGTATATCAGTTTTACCTTGAGTTCTATTTGTAAATAGGCACTACGATAGGGGCACGGGCATGAATACTCCTAACATTCAACACGAAACCATTAATCTTAACCCTCTAGATACTGTTGAGCAGTTAGTTGAATGTAATGATTGGGCATTCGACAGAAGCGGGGATGATGAAATAGCATTCCAAGTTCCAGGAACTTGGTGTAAATATAGCCTATTTTTTGCTTGGAATGGCAATGTTAGTGCTGTTCATTTTAGCTGTGCTTTTGATATGAGGGTTCCAGATGAACGATGGCCATTAGTTCACGAGTTGCTGGCTATAGTAAACGAGAAAATGTGGATGGGCCATTTTGGTGTTTGGACTGATGAAGGACTTCCAATGTACCGTCATGCTATGCCTATGCGTGGCACCCAAGGTCCAACCATGGCACAAATTGAAGACCTTATTGATGTAGCCATTTTAGAATGCGATCGATTTTATCCCACCTTTCAACATGTAGTATGGGGCGGTAATACGCCTACAGAAGCCATTGCTGCCGCAATGATTGAAACAATGGGCGAAGCATAAAGGAAATTCGTAGTTGTCATATTCATTAATCCTTGCGGGTTGTGGTAAAATGGGGTCTGCCCTTCTTAGTGGTTGGCTTGATCGTGGAATAAAATCGTCAGATATAACTGTTATTGAACCTTTTAAAAAAACAGCTTCTAAAATTACTAAGAATTTTAATGTAACTGTTGTTTCTAACCCTTCCCATATTCCAGAAAACAAAAATGCAAGGGTAATTGTTTTTGCAATAAAACCACAATCAATGGACGAAAGTATCGTTGAATATGCAAATTTTGTAGATAAAAAAACAGTCTTTCTGTCCATTGCAGCTGGTAAAACTACTGATTATTTTCAAAGTAATCTAAGTATTCGTGCTGCTATTGTTAGAGCAATGCCTAATACTCCCGCAGCCGTTGGCCGTGGAATTACAGTAACTTTTGCGAATGCTAACACCACGAATGCTCAGATTAAAAAATGCAATGAACTACTAAAGGCAGTTGGTACAGTTGTGCAAATTGAGAATGAGGAATTAATGGATGCTATTACCGCTTTGTCTGGTAGTGGTCCTGCCTATGTCTTCGCTCTCACCGAATGTATGGCTAATGCAGGAGTTAGAGCCGGGTTGCCAATAGAATTAGCAAATCGATTGGCACGCGAAACCGTTGCTGGTGCTGGTGAGCTCCTTTACCGGACCTCAGAAAGCGCATGTGAACTGCGAAAAAACGTTACTAGTCCAGGTGGAACAACTGCCGCTGCTCTGGAGATCTTGTTGGCCAAAGGAAATTTAAAAGAATTAATGGTACGTGCAATTTCATCCGCTACTAAACGATCTCAAGAGTTGGCAAAATAAATATTGCAACGGCGATTGCCAACTAACAACAAAATCGGCAAAATTATAGTGTGTTCCGCTAGTTGAAAAAATGAGCCCATATGAAAAACAAAGTTAAAAATAGTAATCGTTCTAAAAAAAATAAAACGGATGATTTTGATCATGTAATCGACGCTGCATTTAAGCTTGTTGACGAAAGAGGTTGGAAAAAACTTTTGCTAAAAGATATTGCAGAAGAAACGAACCTAAGTCTATCGGAGTTATGCAAAATAGTTTCGTCCAAATCAGCAATACTAATAGAATTTCAAAACCGCACTGATGACCACGTAATAGATTCGGTATCTTTAGAAGGATCATCATACAGAGATCGCTTGTTTGAAGTTTTGATGTGTCGATTTGATATTTTTCAACCCTATCGTAATCCCATTAAAAAAATTATAACCGAATTTGGATGTAACCCACTAGCCGCACTCTTACATGGCCCCCAACTTTTTAAGTCTATGGCATTGATGCTTGAAACTGCAGGGATTAATTCAAGTGGTATTAAAGGAATCTTACGCGTTAAAGGCTTGACCTTTATTTATATTCATACGCTTAGCATCTGGTTAAATGATAACAGTCCAGATTTATCAGAAACAATGGCTTCGCTAGACCGTAATTTGACTAACGCCGAAAGATTGATTGTGCGTTTAGGACCATCAAAGAAGTAAAATCTTGAGAGAGTTAAAGCTAGAAAAAGCACCTTATGCAAATCACTCAGAAATATGGACAAAACAGCCTAATTGGAAGACGGGTAGCTGCTGTTATAAATCTACCAACCCGACAAATAGGTAAATTTATGTCAGAAGTTTTGATACTCGCTTTCCCTAGTAATAATTCAGAGGTTATACTTATTAAACCCGATATACCTGTACCAAATGGAGGAAAACTATCCTGACTTTGCACAAACTCTATAAAGGAACCTTTAGACGAACACGTAAACCACCGTTTGGAGAATCCTCTAAGGATATATCACCACCATGAACGCGCAAAATATCGCTGGCAATTGTCATTCCGAGCCCAACCCCTCCGGTTCCAATGTTCCTAGATCCTTCAATACGGTAAAAAGGTTTAAAAACGTCCTCATGTAATTCTTTAGGAATACCCGGACCATCGTCATCAATTATTACCTCTATAAAATCACCACGTTTCCCAGAACGTACTAATACATGTTCCCCATACCTGATTGCATTATCAATTAAATTTGTTAAACAGCGCCTAAATGCAGTTGGTTTAAGTGTTACTTCCAACTTACCTTCCGTATGCAAGTCAACGATACCACCCTTCCTTCTCGCTTGTGATGCCACCTCATCCAATAATTTAGAAAGATCTGAACGAACGGGTTTTTCTGTACCTTCGCCTCTTGCAAAGTCCAGATAGCCATCCAGCATATGTTCCATTTCTGTGATATCAGCTTTAAGATCTTCGGTCTTACTATTTTCACCTAACATTTCTAATTGTAATTTCATCCTTGTCAGCGGAGTTCTAAGGTCATGCGAAACACCAGCTAGCATATCAGTTCGCTGACTAATATGCCTGCCTATACGTTCACGCATAGCCAGGAAAGCTGAAGATGCTTGACGAACCTCAGTTGCACCTTCAGACTTGAAAGTAGCTATATCCCGACCTTTACCAAAATTGTCCGCAGCGATTGCCAAACGTCTAATTGGCTTAACCTGATTACGCATGAAGAAAGTAGCAACAACAAAAAGAATTAATGACGTACCAACCATCCATATTACAAATACATAAGCCGTAGAACTGAACATTCGCTTTCGAGTAGTAGTAACGTGCAATACTCCAGATGCTAGTTGAACATCTATAAGAATAAGACGACCATCTTCAGTTGAATTTAACTGAAAGGGTTTAGATACATGTGAGCTCATAGCAAGTGAAAGCATTCGTTCAGCCAAACCACGAGGCTTAAAATGAACATTAGGCATTACAGCACGTTCCTCAAGGGAAACAACAAGTCCCATGTTAGAGGCTGCTATATTAAAAATTCTATCTCTATCATCAGCCTCAGAGACACTTCTCATTAAACTTATTACTGCAGCAATATCCCCTGCTACACCTCGAGCTAGTTTAAGCGTAACTTTATCCCAGTGAGTTTCATAAAATATCGCAGCTGATACTAATTGCAAAATAACTAAAGGTGCCACAATTATTAACAATGATCGCCCTAATAAGCTCTTTGGAAGGAATTTTTTTATACTAAGTTTCATTGGATTTAAGTTTAATTATCTCATTAATCCGGACGAAGAACGTAGCCCTTACCCCGAACAGTTTGTAAATAACGAGGTGCCTTTGCCTGATTTTCTATTTTCCGCCTAAGACGTGTCACTTGAACATCAATAGCTCGACCACCTCCACTAGCCCCTGTCAATTCAATAAGCTCCTCACGACTCAAAATTTCACCAGGATGTTTAGCCAATGCGCCTAAGAGTGAAGCCTCGACATCAGTAAGACGTACTTTTTGGCTATCACGATTAAGCTCTCTTCGATTTGGAGAAAATACAACCTCTCCTAGGTGTACGTCTGGAGCAGGCTTTTGAATAGAAGGAATACGTCTAAGTATGCTATTCAATCGCAACAAAAGCTCCTTAGGTTCAAAGGGTTTGATTAAGTAATCATCTGCCCCGCGTTCTAAACCTTCAATACGATTTTCTGATTCACCCATAGCAGTAAGCATAAGAATCGGAATCTTACTTCTAGTACGTAAGTCATCAGTAAATTCAAGCCCACTTTCCCCAGGCATCATCAAATCAAGTATGATAATATCAAATGAAAAAGTTGCCATCTTGAAACGAGCGTCCTCCGCATCCTTAGCGGTTACTACCAAGAACCCATGCTCACCTAAATACTTACCTAATAGTTCACGCAATCGGTTATCATCGTCGATAACAAGAACGTGTGGTGTTTCATCTTCCATTTCTAATACATCTCCACCTACCATCACTCTACAACTTTAGGGTTCATCCAACAGAATTTGTTCAGCAGTATACTTTATTTATTATACTCTAAAAACAACACCAAAGCTCTTGACTGCAACAGTAACAGCCTTGCAGTATATTGTAATTATTTGTACTTACGAAAGAAAGCTGCATGGAATCTATTCCTTTTGATGATCGAGATGGGTTAATTTGGTTTAATGGTGATTTGATTCCTTGGCGAGATGCCAAGTTGCATGTGCTTAGCCATGCCCTTCATTATGCATCGTCTGTTTTTGAGGGTGAACGCTCATATGCAGGAAAAATTTTCAAACTTACTGAACATTCCGAAAGATTAGCTTTTTCAGCTAAAACTTTAGGTTTTGATTTACCATACTCAATTTCTGAAATTGATGCGGCTTGTATTGAAACCTGTACTGCAAATAATATTGTTGATGGATACATACGACCTGTCGCATGGCGCGGATCCGAAATGATGGGAGTTTCTGCACAGAATACACGTATAAATTTAGCCATAGCGGCATGGGATTGGCCTTCGTATTTTTCACCTGAGTCTCGAATGAAGGGTATACGGTTAAAAACATCAGAATGGCGTAGGCCATCACCAGATACAGAACCCGTTCATGCAAAAGCAGCAGGTTTATATATGATCTGTACGCTATCAAAACATAATGCTGAAGCTGAAGGTTTTGACGACTGCTTGATGCTAGACTGGCGTGGACAAATCGCAGAAGCTACTGGAGCCAATATATTTCTAGTTTTTGGTGACGGAAATCTTCACACACCAATTCCAGACTGCTTTTTAAATGGAATTACCAGAAAAACTATAATTGATCTAGCAAAGTCACGCGGAATTAAAATCATTGAGCGTGCCATCATGCCAAATGAGTTAAAAGATGCTACCGAAATCTTTCTCACTGGAACGGCAGCCGAAGTCACACCAGTTGGTAGTATAGACGAATATACTTTTACAGTTGGTCAAATAACTCAGTGGATGATGGATGATTATGATAAAATCGTAGGCAAATGATAATAAAATTGTATTGCACCCTATAAAACTCCACCCGGTATCATCAGAGATTTTTCCTCTAACTCTTTGACTATAAATTGATAAGCATCATCCACAGTATCAATTACATTTAACAAGTCTAAATCCTCTGAACTAATAGTGCCATAATCTACCAGAGCATTTAAATTAACAACATCATTCCAAAAACTTGAACCATACAAAATTATTGGCAATGGTTTTTGTAATTTCTCAGTCTGCAATAAAGTAAGCACCTCAAATAATTCATCCATTGTACCAAACCCACCAGGGAACAAAACTATTGCCTTTGCTAAATAAAGAAACCAGAACTTACGCATAAAAAAATAATGAAATTCAAAATTCAATTCACGAGTGATAAATGGATTATGCGATTGCTCAAACGGCAACGAAATATTTAAGCCAATATTAATGCCCTCGGCCTCCGATGCACCACGGTTCGCAGCTTCCATTATACCCGGTCCACCACCAGAGCATAAAATAAACCGTTTATCGCCACCTTCCAGTTTCTTTGACCATTTAGTTAACCGAAATGCTAATTCTCGAGCATCTTCGTAATAACTAGACATTTTCAAATTGCGTTCAGCTACTTTTATGTTGTCATTATTTGCTTTGGCTGTTTCTACATCTTTTAATGCATTTTCTTGTGATTTAGTCCGTGCTGACCCGAAAAAAACGACTGTATCACAAATATCGAGCTCTTTAAAACGCGCTTCCGGCTCTATATACTCAGATAAAATTCTGATTTCACGCGCGGAATTAGAATTCAAAAAATTTTGGTTTTTATAGGCTTTTTTAGGCCAATCATTTTTATCAATATTATCAACCATAGTTACATTGAGCCCTTAATCCAACGATTAGCTGCAGCTAGATCGGAACTTCTTGATTCAACCCAAAAACTACCATCTGGAGTTTCTTCACGTTTCCAGAACGGTGCCTTTGTCTTAAGCCAGTCAATTAAAAATTCTGTTGCCTCAATTGCATCATTTCTATGGGCTGAAGCTGTAGCAACTAGTACTATTTGGTCGCCTGGATTAAGCCTACCATAACGGTGAATAATTAAAGTTTTAGACAAAGACCAACGTTTAATAGCTTCTATCTCAATTTTAAGTAAGGCTTTTTCTGTCATTGCAGGGTAGTGCTCTAAAGTCATCGAATTAACGATTTTATCACCAGCAATATCTCTTACTAAACCTACAAAACAACTAACAGCACCAATATTTTGGTCGTCACTCGTCAATTCTTCAAGCTCTATACCAACATTAAAGTTTTCTGTTTGCACCCTGATCATGATTTTATCCTCCCGTCATTGGTGGGAAAAAAGCTATTTCATCTCCAATGGAGATGGGATGCTCAAAATCAACATATTCTTGATTAACGGCGATACGAATTATTGAAATATCAGAGAAAACTTCTGAATAAACACCCCCACGGCTAATTTGCCATTTAATAAGGTCAGCCACAGTGGCAATGCTTTCAGGAGGACTAACGTCCTCATAAGCAATTCCTGCCTTTTCTCTGAGCCAAGCAAAATATAGCAACTTCATAACCTTACCTACCAGTCACTTCGTTAAAAGGAAGGAAGCGAACCATTGTACCTTTTCTTACACTATCCATATTCTCATCCAATTCTATAAGACCATCAGCCTCAACCATAGAAGTCAATATCCCCGCACCCGAAGAAACATGTTTTTCCGCTACGGGAAAACCTCCATCACTTTTTTTCAGCCTTACCCGAGCCCATTCTCGCCTACCCAGTTTTTTCTTATAATCAAAATCTGTTTCAACAAGAAAGTATTGTGCCCTAGTTTCAGTCGCTCCGGATAAAAGCAAAACAAGCTTCCTTCCAATTACCATGAATGTCACCATAGCGGCTACTGGATTCCCAGGAAGCCCAAGAAAAGCAACATTACCAACTTGCCCAAGAGCAATGGGTCGGCCTGGCTTGATAGCTAAACGCCAGAAATGAATTTTTCCTAAAGTATTTATGGCTTCTTTTACATGATCCTCCTCTCCAGATGATACACCGCCTGAAGTAACTATCAGATCATGATCAGACGCTGCTTTAGAAAGAGCTTCAACTATTACATTTTTTTCATCTTTCAAGATTCCCAAATCACTTACAACACAACCTAGTTCCTCAAGGAGTGCTACAATAGAGTATCGATTAGCATCAAAAATGCTGCCTGGAAGAGCCTTGTCATTAGGGTCTCGCACCTCATCACCAGTTGAGAAAACTGCAACACGAAGTGACTTGTATACTTTTAATTTATTTTTTCCAATTGAAGCCGCCATACCAATCTCTTGAGGCCTAAGCCTTTGTCCTAGATTTATGACAGTATCCCCCATCCTAACATCCTCACCAACAATGCGCCGATTTGCTCCTAGTTTTATGCCCGGAGGAAGAACTACAATTTCATCTTTAAGTTTTTGATCAAGAAAACAGTCTTCTTCCATGAAAATAGTATCTGGATCTTCTTTTATCCCTTCAGGCATTTGGGCGCCTGTAAAAACACGTAGCGCCTCACCAGGTTTTGCAAGACGGCCTAAAGGGTGTCCCGCAGTAATTCGTCCAGTTATAGGAAGCCGTGTTTCGCTATTAGGATTAAGGTCATTAAAGAAAACTGCAAACCCATCAACTGCGCTATTATTATGAGGCGGAACGTTTATCTCAGAAATTAAAGTTTCTGCCAGAAAGCGTCCTTGGGCCAACCGCAATGGTAAAGTTTCTGCTTTTACAACATTACTCACAATCTGCTCTAAACGATTGAGAGCATCTTCCAGATTAATCAAGTTACCATGAAAAGCAAAGCAATCATCCTTAAGCTGCACCATTGCTTCCTCCAGCTTTTAGTCCAGTTTGTTTAATAATAAAATCAGCAACATCCTTTATATTATTTAGATCAATAAAAACCATATTTTTATTTTTAGAATTAGGAAGATCTGCTTCTTCTGCATCAGTAGCAACCCCAATAATACTCTCATCATTAACTGCTAATAAAGGCTTTCCAACAGAAGGACGGAAAACTTCCAATTTCTGATGGCGATGTAATTTAAAGCCTTCGATTAACACTAAATCAACATCTTCCATACGATCTAACAGGTCCTCGATTGATGGTTCAGAGACATTACGGTTTTCATGAAGTATCGCCCAACGACTAGAACTCGTAATCAAAACCTCAGTTGCCCCAGCAACACGGTGTTGAAAAGAATCCTTGCCTTTTTTATCGATATCAAAATTATGATGAGCGTGTTTCATTGTTGACACTGAAAATCCGCGTTTAATTAATTCTGGCAACAGTGCTGATACAAGAGTAGTTTTACCTGATCCACTCCAGCCTACCAAACCGAAAATTTTCACAACTCTTTTCCACCTTGACCTGAGGTTGATATCTGCTCATCAACTGGCCCAGAATCAGTCTCTATTATTTGTCTTAGACCTGCTCTTAAATAATCGTAACCGGTGATAATAGTTAGTAGTGCCGCTACCCACAATCCATAAACACCTACCTCGGTTGTTGTTAAGGGGCCAAAATTAGGTCCTACAGGACCGACTAAAAGAAAGCCGAGGGCTAACATCTGGAGCAAAGTTTTATATTTTGCCAATTTTGTGACAGGAACACTAACAGGTATCTGAGCTAAGAACTCACGTAAACCCGAAACCAGTATTTCTCGGCATAGAATTACAGCAGCGGGAAGAACGGTTATACCCGAAATTCTATCAATCCCAACCAACATTAGTAAAACAGATGCAATAAGGAGTTTATCAGCAATAGGGTCAAGAAACCGTCCAAAAGCAGATTGTAGATGCCAAGCACGGGCAACATAACCATCAAAAAAATCTGTTAAGCAAGCATATGTATATGCAGAAAAAGCCAGCCAACTTCCGAGTGGATTATCAACAAATAATAATAATCCGATTATTATCGGAATAGTGAGAATCCTGGAAAACGTTAAAATATTAGGTAGGTTGTACCACATTATCTTATTACAATCATTGATAATAAAACATTCTATCTCTACTGATTAGCTTCATGAAACCATTCATAAATTCTGTGTGCTGTAGCTTTGTTAATGCCATCAACAGATTCCAAATCAGATTGACCAGCTTCAGCTACTGCCTTAGCCGCACCAAAATGATGTAGTAGCGACTTCTTTCTCTTAGGCCCAATACCAGGAATATCATCAAGCAATGAACGAATTAAGGCTTTAGAACGTCTTTTTCGATGCGTTCCTATAGCAAAACGATGAGCTTCATCGCGTAACCGCTGTAAAAAATATAATACCGGATCTCCCGAACTTAAAGTTATTGGATCTCTGCCATGAAGAAAAATACGTTCTCGGCCAGAATTACGATTAGGGCCCTTTGCAATTGCTATCACATCTACTCCTTCAATACCCAATTTTGTTAGAACATCAAGAGCAACGCTTAGTTGCCCTCTACCACCATCAATTATAACCAAATCAGGCCATTTGCCACCGGTTCTATTAGGGTCTTCTCTCGAAACTCTAGAAAAACGCCGCATGAGAACTTCACGCATCATCGCGTAATCGTCTTCAGGTGCATAACCTTTATTTTTTATAGAATCTTTAATAGCACGTGCTTCTCGAATATTAAATTTTCTATAGGCTTTTTTAATTAGACCATCAGGCCCTGCTACAATCATAGCACCAACAGCTTTAGTACCAGAAATATGACTATTATCATAAACTTCAATTCTTTCTAAGTCCCCACTTAAGCAAAGAGTTTTTGCCAAATTTACTAGCAAACTACGTTGAGTGGCATTTTCCGCCATACGGCGTTCTAGTGCCTCTACAGCATTTGCTAGGGCATGATTAATAAGTTTTCTTTTAGCCCCACGTTTAGGATGTGAAAGCTTAACTTGCCGGCCTACACTAATGGACAAGGCTTCTGCTATTAATTTTTGGTTAGATAGCTTATGGCTTAGAATAATAATCTCTGGTTTTTTTGCTTTTACATAAAATTGGACCAAGAAAGCCTCAAGAACAATCTCCAAACTGTCTTCACGTGCATGGCTAGGAAAATAGGCCTTATTGCCATAGCTAGCTCCAGATCTAAAAAAAAACACTTGTATACAGGTCTGTCCACCGGCCTGATATACTGCAATTGCATCAAGTTCTTTAACTCCTTTTAGACTTGTATCATACTTGGCCTGAATTCGGGTTAAAGATCGAATGCGATCACGGTAAGCTGCGGCAATCTCAAATTCTTCAGAATCACTTGCTTTTTGCATTAATTGCGAAAAATGTAGTTGTATTCTCCGAGACTCACCATTAAGGAAAGCCCGGGCATGCTCCACAGATTTTTGATATTCATCTAAACTAATTCTATCAACGCATGGTGCAGAACAACGTTTAATTTGATGTAATAAGCAAGGACGATTTCGGTTAGAAAATACAGAATCTGTACAGGAACGTAATAAAAAAGCCTTTTGTAAAGTAGTAAGAGTATCATTTACAGCCCAAACAGATGCAAATGGACCAAAATAGTCACCTGAACGCTTTTGCGCACCTCGATGTTTTAATACTTGTGAAAATGGATGATCTTTAGTCAATAGGATAGATGGAAATGACTTATCGTCGCGCAACAGAATATTATATCGAGGCCTGTATCGCTTTATTAAATCTGCTTCTAATAGAAGAGCTTCAGCTTCAGTATGTGTTGTAACAAACTCCATACCTACTGTTTCCATGATTAGGCGGCATGTGCGGTTAGATTGATTTGTCAAACGAGTATAACTGGTAACGCGTTTTTTTAGATTTTTAGCTTTTCCTACATAAAGCACATCTTTACAGGAATTAATCATACGATAGACACCTGGCCCATTTGGCAATGTCTTTAAATATGACCTAATAATTTCTACCCCACTTGGTGGCAACATATCTACAGTCTTAATCCTATTTTTTTAGTAATAGATTTTGCGACTTTGACATAATACTTTTTAAGCAACAAAGAAGCCAATCCGAATAGTAAAAATACTTTTAAAAACAAAAACAAATTACTAAAATTTTATTCAATAGTAACTATCCACCAAACTTGTGGATAAATCTGTTGAAAAGCCTGATTAAAGACTGTGAGGCCTCGACTAAGTGCTAGTTTATAATTAATGCCTGTTTTTTAGGCAATGTTGCAAGCTATTGATTATATTGAATAATTTAATTCAAACGAATAAAAATACGTAAATTCGAAGTAATTATAATAAATTTATTACTTTTCAAAGAAAAGTTTGCGCCTGCGGACAACTCCTAATTAAACTATCGTAAATTGTAACAATATTTAGTCTATGCGGTTGCTTTAAAAAAATAATTTATACTTAACAATTTGTACGTTCTATTTCAACTCCTACACTTTGTGCATTTTTTAGGATGTCTAACTTCTCCACTCGCACTCTAACAGATAATACACGAGTATTACTTAGGCACATTTTTGCAATATCTTCAGCTAGTGTCTCGACTAGATTTACGTGCCCACGTCCTATGATCTCATTGACTCCATCAACTAGTTTCTCGTAACAAATAACATTTTTAATATCATCATCAATTGGCTGACCACTCTCATCAACTGCTAAATCTAGATTTAGTCGGACTCTTTGATTAGCCGCTTTCTCATAACTATGAATACCAATAGAACAAGTCACTACTAAATCACGTATAAACACATGACGAATAGAACGAGTCGAATCAGCTACCCTTGAAGTAGTAAATAACTTTACCGTATTCTGCATAATGATTACTCAGCCCTTCCTTCATCATTCTTTCCTGGTGCCCAACCAAGATGCTCACCACCATCAAGTACAATCATTTGCCCCGTCATAGATGAAGCGTCAATAATGAACTTAACTGCACCACATATTTCTTCTGGCATAACAGGACGCGATAGGGGCTGCTCTAAACATTTACGTTTAAATTGCTCATCTGACTGATGAATACTAGGAAAAGTTGGCCCTGGGCCAATAGCGTTGACTCGTACGTTTGGTGCAAGAGCCAAGGCAAGATTCTGTGTCAATCCCCACAAGGCCACCTTGCTAACCGTATATGAAGTAAAAAAAGGAGTTATATTCCAAACAGTTTGATCAATTAAGTTAATGATATTCCCTTCTACACCCTCCGGTCGCTGCCTAATAAAAGCCTGGATTAGCTGAAATGGAGCTCTCAAGTTAACTTGCATATGATTATTCCATGTCTCCCGAGTCGTTGTTTCTGGGGTATCTTGTTCAAAAACTGAAGCATTATTTATAAGGCAGCCTAATGGTCCTATTGCTTTATTAGCTTTACTAATTAAATCAGCTGTGGCCTCTTCATTTGATAAGTCCGCCCTTACAATGGCTGCTTTGACACCTAAATTTAAAATTTGACTTACTAGATCTTCAGCAGCTTCAATTGAACGATTACAATGAATAGCAACTGACCATCCCGATTTCGCCAGATCAAGCGCAATTGCACGTCCAATTCGTCGTGCAGCACCAGTCACTAATACAGATTTTAAAAATGAGTGTTTTTTCATAATGAATTGAAAGTCATAGATGCAATCTAAAAAAGCAAAATTGCTATAAATTTTATTTTACCTGGAATTTATCAACCAAACACCAGAAAAATTCAATTACTTACAGTATTCTTAAAACTTTAATATACTGATTTTATGTTTTACTTCTTTAGTTTTATCTGTTCTGTTAATCCGTTAAATTCAGCAATAATATCCTCATAAAGTTGGCGCTTAAAAGGCACCACATATTTAGGTAGTTCAAATATACCTATCCATTTCCATTGTTTAAATTCTGGTATTTTATGAGCATTTAAATTTATATCATCATCTGTACCTAAAAACTCAAGGGCATACCACTTCTGAATTTGTCCTCGAAACTGCCCACCCCAAACAACACCTTTCAAGTGGACCGGAATGTCATAAGTTAGCCAATCTTTACTTTCTCCTATTATTCTAACTTTGTCCGTTCCAACTTCTTCCCCCAGCTCACGGATAATAGATTGCTCTGGATTCTCTCCATTATCAATACCGCCTTGAGGCATTTGCCAGGTATCAGAATAATCTCCTATTCGTCGGCCTACAAACACCAAACCATTTTTATTAATCAGAAATGCTCCAACACCACGCCTATACGGAAGTTCTAAGGATCCTTGAGGTGGATTATAAATCATTTCTTCGACTTGTTTTTTTAAATCTGCTTATTAATTAAGGCGGAAACAGGAACCAAAGTTATATTTTTTCCTTCCAACGTTTTTATCCAAGCAATCAAACGCCTAAGACTAGCAGGATATGGTTGGGCAATAGCTACAGCTACTTTTTTTTCTTTAAGGATTTTTTCTAGTTGCCTCAATTTTTTCTGTATACCTGCTGGCGAAGGCTCCGCATCTAGAGTAACATCACCTATTACTAGCGGCAGATTAATCTTACGTGCAATTTTGGGAGCTAAAAGTGAGTTCTGGACACCAGTAGTAAGCAACATTAATCCCCTATCCTTGAGATTGTTAAGAACTAACGTCATAAGAGCCCTTGAGTCACCAAATCCCGAGCCCAATACCGTAGCAACACCAAAATAACCTGTAACTTGGCTTAAAACCATTTCCAACCGCTTGACGGTATCTGCTTTGTTAAGTGATGTCTTTAATGCATATGGACCAGCATCTTGAACAGGAAATTGCTCGCTTTCCATAGGTAATGTAAGTAAGACTTCGTGGCCTACAAGCCTTGAGCGAACTAACCAATCACTAAGGTTTGGAGCATAAGGATCTAATGCTAAAGAAATTTCGGGTGGCAATTTTTTAATTGCAGCCATACTAGAGGCTTTACTCAACCCTATACCCATCACAACAACAGCTACACGCTTTATCTTTTCTTTTGTAACATCTTTTTCTTCACCATCTTCTTTCTCCGCCCAATTATACGGCCGAGAATATACTTTCCAGGAGACATCATCACCCTTGCCCGCCTTTGGCAAAAATCCTGTCAAACCTTCTTTTTTCTCAATCAACGTATTCACTGGTGTAGGGCCTAAGGGTTTTCCTCCGGGATGGTCAGGAAGTGACCTCAAGGTTACTGATGTTACCGAAGGGACAACTATACCAGCACCTTTGCTACGCGCCTGACCTCCAATGGCATTTAACGCACCACCTAGAGGGTCGGCCTTCCCACCAAAGCGACCACCAAGTATACCTACAGCTTGCGCATTGGAAGACAATGCACGTTTTCCAGCAACATTGCCACTTGGACTAGATTTTAGAGAGTTTTGATCTTTAGGAGATTTTAGAACAGAATTGTTTTCAATAGAAACTTGGCTAGGCTCACTTGGAGTAAAGACACCTTTAGAACCAGGCTCGATTAATTTATCTGGATTACCTTTTCCAGAAATTTGTTTCTTTAATTTCGAAGGAGAGCCCAGAAATTGATTAAGGCCAACACCTTTGTTATGAGCCTTTCTATTTCTAGGTGGTATAGGAAGACTAACAACCGGTCCTGTCTTCTTATCATGATTAACCTTTGTATTATTACTCTTAGAATTTTTAGATGACTCATCATCACCAAAATAATACCAACTTACTCCAACGGAGATGCCTAACAACAGAATAAGAAAACTAGCTAAAACAACGATCATGGAACGAGGAGAACGAGAAGTTTCTTCATCACCGCCTTCATCATTAAACTCTATTTCTGTATCTGTATCTGTATCTGTATCTGTATCACCATCAACATCTTCAGCAGTAGTTAAAGATTTACCATCTACATCTTTATCACCCTCAACTTCAGCATCAGCATCACCATCAGCATCGCCTCCTTCTTCAACTTCAACTTCATCTACATCTTCACTCGCACTTAATTCTTGATTCTCTTCATCTTCACCAGACTCAAGATCGCTGTATTCATCTTTTTTATCATCTTCGTTCTGAACTAGATTCATATTACCATCTTTAACAATATTTTCGGATGCGTAAATAAATTCATCCTTAAATTAATAATCTGATGCCCCAGCATTTTCATGCCAAGAAATCCGAGAAATTTAAAAGCTCAGGAAAGTTAATTTATTTAATTCCTTATCCTATTAATAGAACTTTTGTATTTCTAAAATCATAAGAAAATATTAATTAGTTTTTACCGTCTTTCTTGAAAATAGAGCAATACCACGCAAAAGGTCCAAGGCACGAGCTAGTTGATAATCTTGTAGAGACTCATTATTTTTATTTATTTTCTTGTTTTTCGTTGCACTTCCATTCGAATTCTTATCGTTTGGGTTTTTTTCATCAGACTTCTCATTATTATCCAGAGCATTCCGCAGATCTGATTCTGCACCATGCTTTGGTAAATCTATAGTTTCTATACGAGCTTGTTTTACTAGTATGTCGGGGTCTATACCCTTAGCCTGAATAGATCTTCCAGATGGGGTGAAGTATCGGGCAGTAGTTAGTCGCATAGCCCCGTGCCCTGATAACGGCATAATAGTCTGCACAGAGCCCTTACCAAAAGATTTTGTACCTAAAATTACAGCACGCCTATGATCTTGGAGAGCACCTGCTACAATTTCAGAAGCTGAAGCTGAGCCACCATTAATAAGTAACACAATCGGAAGACCATCAGCTAGATCTCCTGATCTTGCATTAAACCTCTGCGTGTCTTCTGATCGACGGGAACGAGTAGAAACTATTTCGCCTTTCTCTAAAAATGCATCAGAAACTGCAACAGCCTGATCTAATAATCCGCCTGGATTGTTACGCAAATCCAAAACGTAACCTTGAATTTCCGAGCCTAAATCTTTTCGTAATTTAGTTATTTCTTTTTTTAGTCCCTTATCAGTTTGTTCATTAAATTGAGTTATTCGAATATAGCCAATATTTTCCTCAGCTCGAGAACGCACCGACTTAATTTTAATAATAGCCCGCGTAAGCGTAACATCAAAAGGATCTTTCCCTTTGCGACGTATGGTTAACTTAATATCACTTCCAACTTTACCTCGCATTTTATCCACCGCCTGATTAAGTGTCATTCCCCTTATAGATTTTCCATCCAGATGACTAATAAGGTCACTGGGCTTAATGCCGGCACGAAATGCAGGGGTGTCATCGATTGGAGAAATAACCTTAACATATCCACCTTCCATAGTGATTTGTATCCCTAGCCCGCCAAATTCTCCACGAGTATTAACCTGCATTTCGCGAAAGCTCTTGGCATTCATGTAGCTAGAATGAGGGTCAAGAGCTTTTAACATACCAGAAATAGCAGATTCGATCATTTTTTGATCTGAGGGGGCCTCAACATAATCTGATCGAACACGTTCAAAAACATCACCAAAAAGGTTCAGCAATCTATAAGTATCCACACCAGCCTTATTATCTTCCTTTGCATATACAAGTTCATAAATTAAAAATGTAGATAAAAATATTGAGGCGAAAGTTAAGAACAAAATAATTCGAGATTTCATAAATACACCTTACTTTCTTGCGGACAACCAAGGTAGTGGGTTAATAGGTCGACCATTGCGTCTGAATTCAACATAGAGAACTGGCTTCCTTCGATCAGCGCTCCCCATAACTCCAACGGGTTCTCCCGAGACAACCCATTGTCCCATAGTACTATCAATCCTATACAAACCAGATAATAAGCTATGATATCCCTCGCCATGCTCCGTGATCAAGAGCTCTCCATAACCACGGAATTTCCCGGCATAAACTATACGCCCTTCATATGGAGCAATGACTTGTGCACCTGGAGTAGTTTGTAGTTTCATACCTTTCCTGCTCATCCCGGATCCAAGATTTTGTCCAAATCGTCCTACTATGCGTCCTACAACTGGCATTGCTAGCTTTCCTCTTTGACTGCTGATCGGCATTCCAGTTAGATCAACCGGAAGCCCATGCGCAGTCCTACCTGACTTAAAAACTTCTTTAATTCTTTTTCTTGAAGTCAATGATTGATTTAGAGAAGTTGGTCGAGAATAAGATCTTTTTCCAGCCTTATTCAATTTTTCCAACAGTTCACTAAGAGAAGAAGCTTCTTTTGCAAGAGATTTAATCTTACGATTTTCCTTCCGGCGCTTCTCTAAAGTGTGTTTCTTTTGTGCTGTTTTCTTTCCAAAAAGTTTTGCAAGTTCTTTACGTTTCAGTTTTAGAGCCTTGGTTACTCTCTTCAAACGATCCTGCTTTTTAACTATTTCCATTCTTGCATTAGTTACAATTTCCAAATCATTACGTAATCGGGATACCTTCTGATTGATTGCTGGCACTGCTGAACGAAGTAAAATTGCGCTACGAACAGTATCGGCAGGCGACATAGGCTGTAATATTAAAGCTTCAGGAGGATAGAGTGAGAATCGTTGCAAGGCTACGAGAACATCGACCATCTGATCCTTATTTGAAGCAAGATTCTGTAACTTTACATCGTTTTCCTTCTCTAAAATAGAAAGCTCCTTAACTAATTTATCGGCCTGACGTTCCTTGGCTTGTATAACTTTTGCTGCAGACACCATATCTTTACGAACTAGCGTTAGATCTCGTTCGACTTCATCAACTTTTTTCTTTAATTGGCGAACTTTATTTTTAGTACTTCCAAGTGCGCGTTTAATATCTTCTAAGCGTTTTCCAGTCCTATCTTTCTCAGGAGCAGCCAAGGTATGAATAGGTATTGATAAGATAAGAAGAAACGCCAACAAAGATTTAGAATTTTCTATCAAAAAGTTTTTTTCAGACTTGGCCATGTTTGGCTACCTTAAATGATGAGTGTACGGCCAGTCATTTCTTTAGGCTTTGGAAGTTCCATCAAGTCAAGCAAAGTAGGAGCAACATCAGCAAGGCGTCCTGCCCTTAGGCCATTAACCCTACTAGGCCCATTAACCATAACGACTGGCACAACATTTAAAGTATGAGCAGTATGAGGTTGATTGCCATCTATGCTAAGCATACGTTCGCAATTACCATGATCAGCAGTTATAATGAGCACACCACCTGCCATATTTATTGCTTCTTCTATGCGTCCAAGACAAATATCAATACATTCAGCAGCCTCGATTGCGGCATCTAGAACACCTGTATGCCCCACCATGTCACCATTTGCAAAATTAACCACTATCAAATCAAAGGAATCTTTTACTATTGCCTTTACTAGTTTATCCGTAATAGCAACAGCCGACATTTCTGGTTTAAGATCATATGTAGCTACATTAGGTGATGGCACTAAGATTCTTTCTTCATTCGGAAAAACTTTTTCACGTCCACCATTAAAAAAAAATGTTACATGTGCATATTTTTCTGTTTCAGCTATACGCAATTGTCTCAATCCAGCCTCTGAGACAACCTGACCCAAAATTTTATCTGGAGATTCGCTAGAAAACATAGTGTTAAACAAACAGTTGTGTTGATTTGAATATTCAACCATTCCTAAACGAGCACTAAATTCCGGGTTTATGGGACGTTCGAATTCATCAAATTCCAAATCTGCTAAAGCGGTCAATATTTGACGAGCTCTATCGGCTCTAAAGTTAGCCATCAGCAAGCCATCACTGTCCTTAATGCCTTTGTAATCTGCAATTACCGTTGGTAAGATGAATTCATCTGTAACACCCCTATCGTAAGATCCATCAATTGCTTCAATTGGATCAATAGCATAATCACCTTCCGCCAGTACAATGCATCGCCAGGCTTTTTCTACTCGGTCCCAACGATTGTCCCGATCCATTGGATAATAGCGTCCGGATAAAGTCGCAATACGAATTCGACCTGATGAGCCCTCATCTCTTATAACTTCAATCAATTCAGCTATATACTCTTTAGCATTTTTAGGGGGCGTATCTCGACCATCAAGGAAAGCATGAACGTCTACGTTTACTCCAGCTGAAGCAATAATACAGGCTAACACAGCTATATGATGGTGGTGAGAATGTACACCACCGGGCGATAACAAGCCCAAAAGATGACAAGTGCCACCAACTTTTTTCAAGGTTTCAATAAATCCTATCAATTCCAGATTTTTACCTAACAATCCTGAACTAACTGCAGCATTGATACGTGGTAGATCTTGAAGAACAATTCGCCCAGCTCCAAGGTTCATATGGCCAACTTCAGAGTTCCCCATTTGTCCATCTGGAAGGCCCACTTCATCTGCACTAGCATCCAAATGAGCTATTGGTAATGTGCTTGTAAAGCGATCCCAGTTAGGTGTTTGGGCAAGAGCAATAGCGTTATATTCTTTATCCTCGCGCACTCCCCAACCATCAAGAATGCACAATACTGTGGGGGGTGAAACTTTTTTATTACTTTTTAAATTCGACATAATACTAATATAGGATTTTAAAAAGAATAAGACATCCCTAAATTATTTATGGAGTATTTACTATTACTTATCCCTATTGTCTAGGAAGCATCCTTTCTAGATCTACGAACACTATTAATTGCTTCTGTATACAACTGCTTACTAGATAATCCAAATCCACCTAATGGCATAAAAGGTGTTTTAGAAACCACTCCTCCACGACGTTGAACTATGCGTATAATTGTGAATAAAATCAAGACGCTATTGATGAAAATTAAAAACGAAAAAAAGCCAATTTGACCAAAAGTTGCCATTGAATTTGCAGTAAGAATGGGACCTATACTTGCTCCAATGCCGTAAGCGATTAACAACCCTGAAGCTACCTGAACTAGTTGATTAGGATCCGCAAGATCATTCACTTGCGATGAAGAAAGTGGATAAAGTGTATAGCTAAAACCACCGTAAATTGCTATTGCAATAATTAATAACAAAAAGTTTTGATTAGTTGCCCAGATCACGGTTATTGCTGCCAAGCCAGTTGCAAGTGAAGCAATTAATAGAACTAATCTGCGATCAAACTTATCTGAAATTCTTCCGATCGGATATTGCAAAATCATTCCAGAAAAAATAGCCGTAGCCATAAAAGTCGAAATCTCTGCTAATGAAAGTCCAATTTCTTTAGCAAAAACAGCACCCATACTTATTAATGATGAGTTCGCCATTCCAGCACAAATCATACCAAACACACCGACAGGAGAGATATAAAACAACTCTTTTATACTCATACGTTTAGAAGTAGTGGGCTTGGGTGCGTTAGCCCTAGTTAACAAAATTGGCACAAGAGCAAAAGAATAAATTATAGAAGCAACTATAAATAATTGAAATTGACCAGGGTTACCAATCAACAACACAAATTGCCCAAAACCTGCACAAAGATAATTTGTGATCATATATAGCGATAATATCTGCCCACGCAATTTGTTTATAGAGCGTTCATTAACCCAGCTTTCTACAACCATAACCATACCTGCCATACAGAACCCCGCCACAATACGCAATAAAAACCAAATGGACGGTTCAAGAAAAAGAACATGTAATAATACGGCTACAGACATGATTGATGCAAAAGCTGCAAATGATCTAATATGACCAACACCAGAAACTATTCGGACTGTAAAAAGTGCCCCAAATAACATCCCGACAAAAAAACCAGACATGATAAAACCTGTAGTTTCTGTAGAAAAGCCCTCAATTCTGCTTCTAAGACCCAATAGAATACTGATCATACTATTACCCATCATCAACATGCCGTAGCTAAGCAATAATGAGAAAATTGATTTAAAAGTTTTCCACATAACAATTGATTCCAGAAAAACAGTCTATGCCTTTACTCTCGATGATAAGGATGGCCGGAAAGGATACATTCAGCACGAAATATTTGTTCTATTAACATTCCGCGTACCAACAAATGTGGCCAAGTTAAATTTCCCAAAGACATAATAAATTGTGCACGTTTCTTTACCAATTCATCTAGTCCATCTGGACCGCCAATCATAAAAACTACACATTTTGTTCCCTGGTCGCGCCAATTTTCTAATTTTCTTGCAAACTCCATACTTTTTATCGGCTTGCCAGTCTGATCTAAAGCCACAATTACTGCACCATCCGGCACTTGAGAAAATAACAAATCTGATTCTCTTTTTTTTAACATCTTCTTATCAATATTCTTTTTTTCCTCAATCTCCCGAAGTTCTAAAGAAAAACGGATTCGACTAGCATAATGGTCGTAGAGTATTCGTTCGGGGGTGGTTTGTTTTCCAGATTTCCAGCGCCCTGATGCAGCAAGGATTATACGCATTGGCCTTTATGCCAAAGCACTTTCAGGCGATACAGGCGTAATTTGATCTAAACTTCTTTCCCACATCTTCTCAAGATTATAGAAAACACGAACATCTGGACGGAATAAATGAATGATAATAGAACCACCATCAATTAAAACCCAGTCACAATAATCAAGGCCCTCAACTTTAATGTCTTTCAATCCATTGGTTTTTAATTTTCGTTGTATATGATCAGCCATTGATCCAACATGCCGTCGAGAACTTCCACTAGCAATTAACATAAAATCGGCAATATCAGTCTTTCCTTCAAGATTTATGATAACAACATCTTCAGCTTTATCCTCGTCTAAAGTTTTTTTTACCAGCTCAAGAAAATTTTCTGTTTCTGCAAAACTTGTTTTGTTCTTTAACGTTTTTGATTTCATCTTCAATCAATCTCTTTTTAAAAAAATCAATTACTATTTCGTATACTAGTCGCAGAAATAAAACTCATTGGAGTTTTTAAGTAGGTCCAAACTGGAGGCTTTAGATCAGCAAGAGCAGTAGCCTGATACTGGTTTATTCGTTGCTTTGAAAAGCGCTTTGCTGCAATTGAATTCAAAGCTTGCAAAGCATAATTGGGACGGGCAAAAACCGCAACAGGCACTGTCTCAAAAATTGAGGACCATTTTTTCCAACTAGAAATTTGGCTTAAATTATCAGCTC
This sequence comes from Pseudomonadota bacterium, assembly GCA_036337015.1. GTDB lineage: Bacteria > Pseudomonadota > Alphaproteobacteria > Rhodospirillales > Casp-alpha2 > Casp-alpha2. The sequence goes on from JAYZEZ010000008.1 coordinate 40,894, forward strand.
CAATCAACCAAACAAATCGAGCCTGCGGAAATTTATTTTTCAGAGTAGATATTGTATCGATTGTATAATTTGTTCCAAAAGTAGATTCAAGATTAGTTGGCCATATTTTACGTCCCTTAATTAAACTTCTCGCTCCCAACAAACGTTCATTAACTGACGCCATATCATTAGTCCCTTTTAAAGGGTTTTGTGGTGAGACAAGCCACCATAATTCATCTAGGGAAAGAAGCTTCAGGGCTAAACGGCTAATATGCAAGTGTCCTATGTGGGCAGGATTAAACGACCCTCCAAGAAGGCCTATTCTAGGCCGTCGCCCTACAACAAAAGGTAGGCTTTTATTTAAATCTGACACTGGATAAACCATCAAAGTTCAATGTGATAATGGTCATGGTCTGGTTTGGCCACTACCTCTAACTACATATTTTGAACTGGTTAGTTGCTCAACTCCAACAGGTCCCCTTGCATGTAGCTTACCAGTAGAAATTCCAATCTCAGCTCCCATTCCAAATTCGCCACCATCTGCAAACTGCGTTGAAGCATTAACTAAAACGATCGCACTATCAACCTTGTTAATAAATTTATCTGCCGCTTCAGTATTTTGGGTAATGATGCAGTCTGTATGATTTGAACCATGCCTATCAATGTGATCGATAGCTTCATCTATACCATCAACAACCTTTATAGCGATGATAGAATCTAAAAATTCTGTATCCCAGTCTTCATCGACTGCAGCTTTAACTCTATTATCGACTGCCTGGACATCAGTATCGCCCCTAACCTCACAACCAGATTCAATTAGATCTTCAATAATCGGACGAAGCATACTGCCAACGACTTCAGCATCTATTAATAATGTTTCTGTAGCACCACAAATGCCAGTACGCCGCATTTTAGCATTCAGAACTACAGACCGGGCTATGTCTAAATCAGCACCGGAATTAACGTATGAATGACAATTGCCTTCTAAATGCTTAAATAAAGGGACTCGACTTTCGGCAGTTATACGTTCTATTAGTGACTTCCCTCCACGTGGTACAATAACATCTATATAATCAATCATATTTAGCATTGCACCGACGGCAGCTCTGTCAGTTGTTGGAACAAGTTGGATTGTAGCTTGAGGTAGGCCTGCAGCCTTTAGTCCTTCTTTAAGAGATTCAATGATCGCTATTGAAGAATAATAGCTCTCAGAACCACCACGTAGAATAGAAGCATTACCAGATTTTAAACAAAGGCTTCCAGCATCTGCTGTAACATTAGGGCGAGATTCAAAGATCACACCGATCACACCTAACGGTACTCTCATGCTCTGAATGATCAAACCGTTAGGTCGTTTTTTTTCCTGAAGAATTGTACCGATAGGGTCCGGTAACTTAGCAATTTGATCCAAGCCATTTGCCATTGCCTCTATACGCTCATCATCAAGCTTAAGGCGATCAAGCATGGGTGGGCTTAAACCTTTGTCCACCCCAGCATCCATATCCTTTGAATTTTCTAAAAGTATTTTTTTCTTATGGTGACGTATGCTGACAGCACCCTCTATTAAAGCTTTATTCTTAGAGATCGTAGAAGTGTTTGCAAGAATACGTGCAGCATCCCTTGCGGCTTTACCCATACCCTGCATAAAGTTTAAAATTTTCTTTTTATCCATTTTAGGGACCTTAATCCAGAACCATATCATCCCGATGAATTATTGAATCACGACCACGATAACCAAGAAGTGATTCAATCTCACTAGTTTTGTGCCCAATTATAAGGCGTGCATCCTCAACTCCATAAGTAACTAAACCTCTTCCAAGTTCTCGTCCATCGCGGTCTTTTATATAAACAGCATCACCCCGTTGAAAAACACCTTCAATAGCAATAACGCCTGCTGGCAAGAGACTTTTACCAGCTTTTAAAGCACTTACTGCACCATTATCAAGTATCACAGAACCTGAGGGACTGAGCGTGCCAGATATCCATTTCTTGCGTGCAGTTCTTGGAGTTGCAGATGGTAAAAACCAAGTGGCAGTTTCCCCTTTTTGCAACCGTTTCAAAGGATAAGGTGCTTTGCCATCCATAATCACCATTCGACATCCATTGTTCAAGCAAACCTTTGCAGCTGATAGCTTGGTAACCATACCTCCCCTACTATCTCCTAAAGGGGCTGCACCAGCCATACCTTCAATTTTAGCTGTAATCTCTGTTACTTCAGGCACGAAAGTTGCGTTTGAATTTGTTCGAGGATCTGCAGAATAGAGCCCATCTATATCCGACAGCAAGACTAGAATATCAGCACTTATCATAGCTGCAACACGAGCTGCCAAACGATCATTATCACCAAAACGTATCTCATCAGTTGCTACTGTATCATTTTCGTTTATTACAGGTATGGCACCCAGTTTCAATAAAGCTTCAAGAGTATTACGTGCATTTATATAACGCCTTCGATTCTCAGTATCATCTGAAGTCAAAAGCACTTGGCCAACAGTGATTTGAAAATCACCCAGAGCCTCTTCATAGGCATGAGCTAATCTTACCATACCTGCTGCAGCTGCAGCCTGATTGTCATCCAATTTCAGACGTCCATCTGACAATCCAAGCCGACGGCGACCTATAGCAATCGCCCCAGATGAAACTAAAACAATATCCTGACCACGTTTATGGAAAGCAGCTATGTCGGTCGCTAAGGCTTCCAACCATTCGCGATGCACGGCACCATTCTGTTGATCAGCTAAGAGGGCTGATCCTACCTTAATCACGATGCGCTGACCGTCCTCAATCCTTTTTGACATACTCATGATGAAAGAACTCTTTCTTCACCCTCTGGAACAATTTCTAAATTTTTTGTAGTTATTAACTTATTTAACAACTCCTCCAATCCATCGCCAGAAATTCCAGAAATAATTAAAACATCAACACCGCATGTTTCAGATAATTTTCGACTTTTTTCATAAGCTATTTCAGAAGCTAATGCATCTGCCTTAGTAAGAACTACGATCTGAGGTTTTTCTATTAACCCAGCTCCGTAAGCCTCAACTTCTCCACGGACTATGCGATATGCTTCAACTATATTTTCTGCAGTTCCATCAATAAGATGTAATAATATACGACACCGCTCTACATGACCGAGAAAGCGTGTACCTAGGCCCGCACCTTTGCTTGCACCTTCAACAATCCCAGGAATATCAGCCATAATGAATTCTTTTCCACTTACGTATACTACGCCAAGATTAGGGTGCAATGTAGTAAATGGATAGTCACCAATCTTAGGATGTGCTCTACTTACTGCTGCTAAAAGAGTTGATTTTCCAGCATTAGGCAACCCCACTAACCCAACATCAGCAATTAGCTTTAATCTAAGCCATAACCAACGCTCTATACCAGGGTGTCCGTCATCCGAACGCCTTGGGGTTTGATTGGTCGAAGTCTTGAAATGTGTATTGCCAAACCCTCCATCTCCACCACGGGCAATAACAAATTTTTTACCGGACTCAATAACATCTAAAAGGAGTGTTTTTTTATCTTCATGAAAGACTTGAGTGCCAACAGGAATTTTAACCGTAACACTCTCTCCCTTTGCCCCGGTTCTATTCTTGCCCATACCGTGATTCCCACGTTTGGCCTTAATGTGTTGTTTAAATCGAAAATCTATAAGTGTATTAAGTGAACGTGACCCCTCTATAATAACATCTCCACCACGTCCACCATCACCACCATCGGGTCCACCATGAGGAATGTTTTTTTCACGTCTAAAGCTTACACAGCCTGCACCACCGTCACCACTTTTAATAAAAATTTTTGTCTCATCAAGAAATTTCATGATCACACTAAATAAGAAGACTAATTTATTACTTTTATTATGGACTTAAATTTTAAAAAAATATTTGATGAATCTTCAACAAGAAAGCTCTAACAATAATACAAATTCAAAATTGGTAGATATTGAACTTACAATTTGATTTTTTCATAAAAAAAGGGGGATAGAAAACCATTCCCCCTTAAATATTAAAATCTAAGCTTTAATAGGTCTTCAATTAACTTGCTCAACTTCAACAAACATTCTTCCTTTGGCCTTTTCCTTAAATTTCACTATACCTCCAACGGCTGCAAAAATTGTATGGTCCTTTCCCATTCCAACGTTCTTACCCGGATGAAATTTAGTTCCCCGTTGACGAATTATTATGTTACCAGGAATAACGGCCTCACCACCAAATTTTTTAACTCCTAAACGTCGGCCTGCTGTATCGCGACCATTACGTGAACTACCACCAGCCTTTTTGTGCGCCATTTCGTTCTACTCCTTGGTCTTAGGTTTAGCTTTAACCGTTTTCTTTTCAACAGACTTACTTTTCTTAGAAGAATCAGCCTTGCCTTTCTTCATTCCTGCTGACTTTCCTTTAACAGTAGGCTTAGTCTTTTCTACCTTTTTCTCTGTAGACTTACCTTTAACAGTATTTCCAACCTCAACCTTTTTAACAGATTTTTTATTAGTTGTCTTCGATTTATCTGATGTTTTCTCCGTAGTTTTAGAAGCACTTTTTTTAGGCTTAACTCCCGAACGGCTTACATCAACGATCTTTAAAACTGTTTGTTCCTGTCGATGGCCTCGTGTGCGACGATAATTTTTTCGACGATTTTTCTTAAAAACTATTACCTTACTAGAACGAGATTGCTCTATCACTTCAGCAAAAACGGCTGCTTTGTCAATATTGGGAGATCCAACAATAAGCTTTTCCTTATCACCACCAATCAACAGAACATCCGATAACTCAACCATCGAACCTAGCTCACCAGCTAACTTCTCAACGATGATTTTATCGTCTTTAGCTACCCGATATTGTTTTCCGCCTGTACGAATAACAGCATACATTTTTGCCTCATAGACTTTGAAGTCTTTTAAAAGCCCTGATTATATAAATCAAACACTTGCTCAAGAAGGCCGCACTATACCCTCGCAAATTTGTATGTCAACGTTGGAAACCAAAGCCCATTGTAATTTAATTTCCAAATTAATCATGTATTCATTACTTTTACTAAAACATTGAAATTTTTTCATTTTTAACAAATTTTAAAAACGGAAATATAGAGTTGGCTTACTTAAAATCGATAAATTCTAGATAATTGTATATCTTGGCACCTGCTTGATGAATAAAAAGTAAAAGTTTAAATAGGCATAAGGAGAGTTGCCGGAGTGGTTGAACGGGGCGGTCTCGAAAACCGTTGTACGCTTAGGCGTACCGAGGGTTCGAATCCCTCACTCTCCGCCAATCCTCTACCAGTCCTATCCATTAAAGTACGAATTGGGATAACTCCAAGCATCTTGCAACACTTATGGAACAACTTATAATTTCCGTTATACAAATTTTTAAGGGGCTATTTTAGACGCTGAGATCTATCACAAGTGTCTATTGAATATAGAAGATAGATTAAACTATATACTGATAATTTCTACTTAGTGATAAACACAGGAAATTTTTAATGCCTTTAAGTTCCAAAAACAAAAAAATACTAGATAAAAAACATCTACAATACTTTTCAAAGACAACAATAGGTTATTATGATCAAAAAGCGGAAGACTTTCGAAACGGTACTATAGATCATGATGTAAGCCAAAATTATGATGCACTACTGGAAGCAATTGAGGGAAACTCACCGCATACTATTCTCGACCTAGGGTGTGGTCCCGGACGAGACTTGTTTTATTTTAGTTCAATAGGTCATAAGGCTATTGGTTTAGATGGTTCTAAGGAATTTGTAGATATGGCACGCTCATACTCTGGTTGTGATGTTTATCATCAAGACTTTCTTAAAATGACTCTACCTCAAAATTATTTTGATGGAATTTTTGCAAATGCTTCATTATTCCACGTGCCAAGCCAAGAATTGCCTAGGGTTTTGCTTGAGATTTTTGCAACTTTAAAATCCCGTGGCATTCTATTCTGCTCAAATCCGCGTGGTAACAATGAGGAGGGTTTGAATAAAAGTCGTTATGGTTGTTTCCACAATCTTACCACGTGGCGAAAACACGTAACCGCTGCTGGGTTCACCGAAGTAGGGCATTACTATCGCCCAAAAGGACTCCCCCGCCATGAACAGGCATGGCTTGCCACAATTTGGAGAAAAATAACTAAAAAAACAAAGTAATTTAAGTAAATGTTTTTACAACCGTTCCCATCCTGAGCCTTCAAATTTCACACTAAATGAACTTGGATGTAAAATTTCTGAAAGAATTTCTAAAGATTCAACAAGACGTGGGCCAGGCCTGTTAAAATATTGACTACCATCAGCAAGAAAAACCTGATTATTTTTCACAGCACTTAGATCAATCCAGTCTGATTTTTTAGTAAGAACTGATAAGTTCTGACGAGTTTTTTGCATATCATAACCGCAAGGAAGAAATAAAATTATTTCTGGATCTTTTTCACGCAACAATTCCCATGAAATCCATGGGGAATGCTGTCCAGCAATACCAAAAACGTTTTTGCCTCCAGCCATAGATACCAGTTCAGGTATCCAATTTCCTGCTGCCATTAACGGATCAATCCATTCTATACAAGCAACTCTTGGTTGTAGACCCAAAACACTTGTTTTCTTATTAATCTCTTCCATCTTTGTCAGTAGCTGAGAAACCAAAAGCTTTCCTCTATCTTTTGCACCTAGAGAACTGGCAACATTTCTAATATCTGTCCATACATCTTTTAATGAGTTAGGTTCCAGTGAGATTAAGCTTGGTTTATTTCCCATCCATTCTTGCAAGGCCTGATCTAGATCTTTAGGGCTAACTGCACAAACTTCGCACTGTGTTTGTGTTACAATCACATCTGGTTGCAGATGCTTTAAAAACTTACTGTTTACTTGATAAACGGATAATCCCTTTCCAATAATGGTCTTAATTTGCTTATCTATCTCACTGCTTGATTTTTGTGTATCAACTCTTGTTTCGGTACACACAGGTAATTTCAGTATTGTGGGTGGATAATCACATCCATGTGACCTAGCAACAATTGAATCTTCAAACCCAAGGGCACAAACTATTTCTGTAGCACTAGCAAGTAGCGTAACAATTTTTTGCTCAGACATAATTTTTATATTAACTCATAGAAAGCTTAAAATTAAGAATTGATAGCTCTACTAAATCCTTTAGATCTTTCGGTGTTTAAATTTTTTTCTTTGAAGGTCTTGGATCCATTTCTTGGGAACCACCGGTACAGAATAACTCAAAAATCAGTTCAAGAATAAGTTCTGCATCATAATTGCTCAACTTGTAATAAATTTGCTTTGCCTCTCGGCGTGTTTCAACCATTTTGTCAGCCCTAAGACGGGCCAATTGTTGTGATAATGTTGGTTGTCGCACATTTAATATTTCTTCAAGTTCGGTAACATTTTTTTCACCATCTACAAGTGCACAAAGTATTACTAAACGATTTTTATTAGCAAAAGTCTTCAGAAAGTCACTAGCTAGTTGGGCACTCTCATTATAATCTACCATAATCACATTTCCCAATATTCTTATTTAATAGTTTTTATACATTCTTTTATTTAGATATACTTTGCACTTATCAAAGTCATTATAAAAACTAATAATCAAATAATTAAGAAATTTTATCATAATTCTTTTGATTAAGAAAAAAAATTTATTGAGAATTAGCTAACGGTCTTGGCATTAAACCGGCCCCTTCAACTATTGGTTTTATCGCGGCTTCCCACTCTATTGCCATTATATGAACTCCGGCAACACCTTCAATTTCTCTAATTTCTTGTATTTGTTCAATACACAATTTAATACCTTCTGCCCTCCAAGCATCACGGCGTGCTTCTTTATCCTCTTTATCGATACCCTTAACAGCATTATCCATTCTTTCTAAAAGGTGGGCAGGAACTTCTATCCCTGGCACTTCATTTTGAAGAAATCGCGCCATAGGAGTGCTTTTAAGAGGACCTACGCCCGCTAATATAGAAATCTTCTCATGAAGTCCTAATTCAACGACTTTCCTCATATATTTTTTAAATATATCCATATCAAAGATCATTTGAGTTTGTATAAAATCAGCACCGGCTACTACCTTTTTTGCCAACCGAAATGGCCGCATTTCAATAGGTGATGAAAACGGACTAGCTGCAGCACCAATGAATAAACGCGGACCACCACCTTTAATCTCATCGCCTCCTTGAAATTTATTCAAATCTCGCATTTCTTGAACCATTCGAATTAACTGCATAGAATCCAAGTCGTGTACATTCTTTGCACCTGGATGATTTCCAAAGGATTGATGATCTCCAGAAAGACACAATACATTTTTAATACCATGTATGTTTGCTCCAAGCAGGTCACTTTGAATAGCTAACCGATTACGATCACGACAAGTCATCTGAATTATCGCTTCCAAACCTTCTTGTTCGAGAAGAATACCAGAGGCAATGCTGCTTAAACGAACTATACCTGTTTGATTGTCCGTAATATTAGCTGCATCAACATATCCTTTTAGCAGTCCTATTTTTTTACGCACTAGATCAGTGTTCATACTTTTAGGAGGGCCTAACTCACCAGTCACTGCAAAGTGACCTTCGGCTAGAATACGTTCAAGATTACTACCAGATTTCCAATTGTGAATTGAATCCTGGTCGTCCTTAGATTTCACTTCTACATTCATGCTAATCCAAGGTTTTTTAAGAACGCATCTTCACGATCTTCTACTGAGTTATTGTCAACCTTTTCATCTTCAGCTCCCTCTTTCTTTTCGCCTGAAGATTCTCCTTTGCTAACGGCACTTGGCTGGAACAAGTCATCTCTTACAACAGTCCGCCTAAGTCCTCCGCTTCGACTTGTTGACCAATCCTGTGGGGGCTGAATTTCTAGAAGTGTCTCTGTCAGATCTAAGTTTTCAGCATTCCCCCAAATTTGAGACCAAACACAAGGCAGGGAAGTATCAACCTCACACATGCCATTTTCAGAACCACCACAAGGACCATTAAAGAGTTGCTTAGGACACCGACTAATAGGACAAAGTCCACCTGTATATTCCAGAACACAGTTACCACAACCAACACAGCGTTCTTCCCAGATTCCAGGTTCTGTAGGCTGTCCCATGAACTTAGTATCAAGTCCTGGTAAAATCCTTTTTTCAGGGTATCGCTCGGCTAAGGTTTGAACACCAACTCCACAGCCAAGGGACAAAACTGTATCGTATTCCTCTAAGTCTTCAGCTAGTGGCTCTATGAACTCTTGAACACACTGGCGCTGGACTGTTTTTTCCTCAACTTCTAACTGCTCACCTTCTACTGCAGCAGCAGTCTTTAAGGCGGATGCAAGGGCACCGGTTTCTTTCTTCCCTCCTGAAAAGCAGACGGACACACAAGTTCCACATCCCACGGCAAGAACCTTCTCCTTCCCCTTTGTCATTCGCTTAAGATCTTCTAAAGGCTTTTGTTCAGCAACGATCATTCTCTAAATCCTTCCTACCTAGCCGCAATTGAATACTGCTGCACTGTCATAAAACCTATTTAAGGTATTTTAAATTAAGTAAAATTAAATAAAATTTTTACAAGCTCCTACATCTTATAACAATCCTATTTCTGCAAGAAATGCATCTTCAGGAGATACTTCCTGAGAGCCATCACCATCAGAATTAACAACCGATTTCGTTTCTGCGGGGACACGTATTGGGTTCGGGCCTAGGGCGCGCACTGTATGATCCATTTTTTTTGCAGCTTCAGAAAAAGACTCATGCCCATTTTGCGGAGGTAAATGAACCATACAAACACGATCTGGGCCAAGTCCAACCCCACTTAACCAATCACGCACTCTATTTGTTCGCTTTTCAGCATTAAGATTTCCAGTGGAATGATAGCACCTCCCTGGTTCACAACCAGAAACTATAACGCCATCGGCCCCATCTTCAAAAGTGCGCATAAGATGTAGATTATCGATACGCCCGGTGCATGGCATCTCGATAATATCGAGATCCACACTAGATTGCCCATTGCTCTTATTAGGATAAGCCTTAACTGATGGCGCTGTATGAGGGCAGCAAAACGTAATAATCCACGGATCAGAAATGGGTCTTTTCTGAGCGCCAGTTGATGAAAATCTGTCTGGGCTAAATATCTCTCCAACCTTAGAGATAACCTCACCGTCTGAAAACTGAGACATACTTATAGCACCTGTAGGACAAGCCGCAGCGCAAAGACCACATCCACTACATTCCTCCTTGTTAACTATAGCAGCACCAATAATACCCCCGACGCCTATAGCATTGTCATCAATATTAGCTGCTCCATAAGTACAAGCCCGCACACAAGTTAAACAAGCCACACATATGTCCTGATTTACGAACGCAAAAGGCTTTTCTTTTATAGAAATTGGGCTATTACTATCTGGTGGCGGTAAATCTAAAAGTATCTCTTCAGATTTACATCTAGAAACACAAGAGGTTAGAAATTCTGTCTTCTCATCATCACTTAGAATCATATCGCGATGATCAGGCTCGCCTTCTAAATAGCGTAGACGACATTCACCACAGAGACCGCTTGTACATGAATGTTCCACTGCATAACCATTTTCAAGTAATACATTGAGAATTGTATTCTCCGGCGAAACCTCAAATATATCACCGGTACTTTTAATTTTAATACGAAAATCAGCCATAATTTAAAACAATGATATTTTTTTAGATCTTAAAAAATAATTGGTATCTAATAAATCTACTCAATACCCTAACCCTGTAAAAAAATTCTAAAAGAAATGCTTAAACTATTATAGATCAATTACTAATATTTTGCTTTTTGACCTAGAACAACATGGTGTAAATGTTGTTTTGCGTTGTTCTGGGGTTAAGATTAAATCTTGGTGATCAACTTTGCCTTTTAAATAAGGTGTCACACAAGTGCCACAAAGGCCAGATTCACAAGAAACCTCTACTTCAATGTCATTCTCCTTCAACACTTCAACTATGGACTTATCATTGGGAACAGAAAAAACAGCGCCAGTACTAGCTATTTTTATTTCAAAACCGATTCCAATCTCTCCGCCAGAAATCGAACCCAATTCTTTATTTACAAGTTTTTTCTTCGGAGAAGCTGCAGCATTAAAAAACTCAAAGTGAACTGTGTCGTCTGGCCAATGACTAGAAAATTTTTCAATTGCGCCCATAAAACCTGGTGGACCACAATAATACAGGTGTGTACCAGGCTCTGGAGACTTAAGTAACGACTCAATATCTAATCCACGACTTGGGTCACCACCATCATAATGAAATTTAACTCGTCCTTCTTTTTCTAAGTGAGCTAATTCAGCTCGAAAGGCAGCATGTCGAGCAGACTTAGCGCAATAGTGTAACGTAAAGTCAGCACCTATGGTCTGCAACCGTGCCGTGTAAGACAACATTGGTGTAATACCAATCCCACCAGCTAGTAATAAATGTCGTTTCGCACTTTCAAACAAAGGGAAGTTATTACGAGGGTTTCCAACGTACACTTCTCGTTGAGGATGAACTCGTTCATGTAGAGCTTCTGATCCACCGCGTCCATGAGGCTCTCTTAAAACACCTATCAAGTATCGATGTCTCTCCGAAGGATCATTGGCTAAAGAATATTGACGAATGGTTCCGTCTCTAAAATAAAAATCAACATGAGAACCTGCCTCAAATGGAGGTAATAATTCACCGTCAGGATGAACAAACTCATAGGAGTTAATTCCTTCAGCCTCATGCCTTACCTGACGGACTTGAAGTCGCGTTGCGTTGTCTGGGTATTTATCATTACCACTCATAGCAACTTCACTCCCAGTTATTTGTTATTGATTCAAGATACTTAACAAGAAGACAGTTGAAGCTATTTAAAATCAAGCATAGTCCTGTTCGATCTCAAGCATTTTTTTCTGAACAAAAGCTGCTCTTTCTTCAGGATTTGTCATCTTATCGCTTTCTGTAATCGCCGCAATGCAACGCTGGGCAACATCACGTCGATTTTTAACTTCTTCTTCATCTGTACTGGCCTTGGGTATCTTCAACACGTTACCAGAACAGTATGTATTAGGTTTCCCATCAGTCTCCTGAAGCCATTGACGCCAAGCCTCAGTTGAAGCACCAGGATTAGTTCCATTTATTGCTTCTCTTAACTGCTTACGTGACAAATAAACACCACCATCAAACTTCATAGGATTTTCTAAAGCATGTACAGCTATAGGACGCTGTGAAGCTGTCATCTCATAATCACCAGGAGCATATTGACCATCTTTATATGCTGTACGGTATCGATGATGTTTTGGCACTGGAGGTAAATCATTTATTTGATTATCCCCCGGACCGTATTTCGCACGCTCAGGGCGTCTAACTCCACACTGACCCTCTAGAAAATCGATTTTTTCATAACCACATAAATCTTCGTTTCCAACGTTACGCGGATCAATATGTGGTCCAATTCCTCGCCAACCAATCATTTTGCAAGTGTGATTATCAACTGGCACCGTCCAACGATACATGTGGACACGACTAAAATGCTTGGATTTCTTTCCATCTTCAAATAAATACGAATGAAAGCTTAAGTTAGGAAGGATTTGGTGATTTATTCGAATGAATAAATAATCGTCATCAACCCGACGTGATGATGTCCAGGCCATACTTTTTCCATCATGAACAGGAAAAAACTGCAAATCTGGGCGGACTAAATAAGCGTTTGCTCCCGCTTCACCAAATGTTGTTTGTTGTTCATGACCAGGAACCACTGCTGTCGTATGCAATGGTGTATGGTGAAACTGATCAGCTGCATTATCCTGAACTTGCAACCAATTGCAGGTTTGAACATTACTGAACGGGACCAATTTATCATCTGGGTGACATGTAAAATCTCCCTCCCATTCTGGAAACGGAGGCTCTTCTTCAGGAGGTCCCATATAAGCAAATATTAGGCCGCTTTTTTCAACTGCTTTATAAGCAGGCTGACACAGGTTCTTGGCCATACGGCAACCTTCTTCTTCTTCACCAGTTGGCATTGGTACTTCTAAACAGGTTCCATCAACATCAAATTTAAAACCATGGTATGAACACATAATTCCACGCTCCTGAATCATACCATATTCGAGAGAAGCCCCGCGATGAATGCAGTGAGCATGTAATAAACCCACCTGACCACTTTTATCTTTAAAAGCAACAAGGTCCTCACCCAAGATCGTCAAAAATCGAGGAACATCAGTCAACTCTTCAGACATACACACCGGATGCCAAAACCTTCGCATGTACTCCCCAGTTGGTGTTCCTGGCAATACTTCGGTTAAAGTCGGATCATGTTCTGGAATATGGTTGTTGTAATAACCTCCATAAGGTTGCTTCTTTGTTTTATTATCTACTGGTTTGATTTCATTCATGATCCCATCCTCTTACTTGGTTTTCACCATAATTAATTCACTCTAACCTTTAAGGCCATTTTTTAAGGCGAACTTATACCCATGCCCTTAAAATGGTCCAATTCTTAATTCAAATGCAAAGTATTGGATTTTCTCATAAGAATAATAATTATCAATTTTATAATCATGAAAAAGTATTTAAATTTAACTAATTAGGTACTGGTAAATTCATAATAATCACTCCAAAGACTACTATAATTGATAAATATATCCGCCTGAGACCGAACGATTCTCCTAAAAATAGCGTTCCAATTAGAGCAGCGATTATCACACTTGTTTCTCTTAAAGCGGAAACATGAGCCATTGTTCCCATACTAAGCGCCCAAATTGCTAAACCATAAGAACCAAAATTAAGACATCCTGCTAAAATAGAAGATTTCCATCTAGTTTGAAGAAAACTTAAAAATCCACTACCTCTTCGTATAATTGAAATCAAGGTGATAGGAAGTGGACTTAGGAGAAATAGCCAACCAATAAAACCAGCTGGACTACCTGATAATCTTACTCCAATGCCATCGATCACTGTGTATGAAGCTATCATCAACCCGGTTAAAAGTGGATAAACTACAGTTTTCCAACCTTTCTGCCTCTCGTCCCCTGAAAAAAGCACAAGACTAATTATAGCACCGCTAACCAATACAACTCCTACTAAATCACTTAAACCTAATCTCTCTTCACTAAACAACATCGCACCCGCAGCTACCATAAGCGGCGCTGATCCCCGTGCGAGTGGGTATGCATGTGAAAGGTCACCGTTACGATAAGCCTCAATTAGGAATAAAAAATAAATATTATTTAAAATGACAGAGGTTGCTAAATATGGCCAGCTTTCGGGTGCTGGATTAGGCCCGAGCAGCAATAATATTGGAGATAGAATACCAGTCGTACAAATGACCACAGCCATAGTCATAAGTCTATCATCATCAACCTTTACTAACGCGTTCCAAACAGCATGTAAAACTGCAGCAATTAATACTAAGAGAATTACAAGGGCATCCATTAAGGCTCTCGTTTCTTAAATAGAAACTTTCCCGGAAATTTTATCGTACTCTACCTGCGCCAAAGATGCTTCCGCAATTAACCAATCACGTACAGATGCAATTTTAGGGGTGTTTTCCTTACCATTTGGACAAACTAGATAATATGAAACGTTAGATGGATAATCATAATTAAATAGCTTTACCAGTTTGCCCGCTTTTAGATCTTCGGACACATGGGCACTTCGCGCTAAAGCAATGCCTTGGCCTTCCTTAGCAGCTTGTAATGCCATATTACTATCAGGGAACCGCGGACCCTCTACTACCACAACATCCTTTTGGCCAACTTGAGCAAACCAATCTTCCCAATTTGGATGGGCGGGATCTCCCAAACGAAGTAGTAAAGGAAGCCCATGTAAATCATCATGAGTAGAAGGCATGCCCACCTTATCTATAAAATCAGGAGAACAAACTGGAAAGACATATTCTTTTAATAATAGTGTGGAATGTAAACCTGGATAGTTCCCCTGACCTAAACGGATGGCCATATCAACGTTTTCCGTTGCAAAATTTACCAATTCATCATGAGTTGAAATCCATAAATCAATATCTGGAAACTCATTATGGAATTCATTTATTCGTGGAACTAGCCATTTGACAGCAAAGGATTGAAGAGTATCTATTCTTAATGGATCTCGTTTAATCTCAGTCTTAAGTGTTTCAAGTGTCTCTGAAAGATGGTCAAAAAAATTCCGAACTACTGGCGCTAACGCCTGGCCATTCCGGGTTAATACAAGTCCCCTTGGCGGTCTATCAAATAATTTAAGATCCCAAAGATCTTCAAGGTGCCGGATCTGGTGACTAACAGCACTTTGGGTAACACATAATTCATCTGCAGCTTTTGTAAAATTTAAATGCCTGGCAGCAGCTTCTAGAGCTCTTAACGTGGCGATAGGCGGTGGACGGTGAAGCATAAGATATTACCTTGAATTAAACCAAAGAATAAGAAGTCTTGTGAAAGTTACTGACAAAATCAATGTATGAATAACAAATGTTCCCGAAACCTGAAAGCAAGAAAAACTATAATTTTTGTGGGAGAAGTAATTGTAAATTTAAACTTCTTTTTACTAAAAACTAGACCCAATATCTATTTCTATAATCTATTGTGAAAAACATTAAATATTTAGAAACACAATAAATTATTCTCCAAACCCCTTAATAGTTCAACTTCCTGCTAGTCTAACGGAAAATTACATTTGTAAGCAATACGGTCCAATAAAATTATCTTATACATATCATTTAATTAGTTGATATCTAAAAATTATATCAAAATTTTAAACTAAAACGCCTAGGAATACCCGAACCTGATCTACTAGACTGCTTTCTCCTGGATTTTCTTGATCGGTTGAATCAAGAATCTACATATCGGTATAGTGATTAGAGTTAATAAGGCTACAAGACACAATGTTAAAGACACACCAGAGGCATCGCTAATCAATCCAAATGCAAATGGTGCTAGAGCACTACCGCCAACAGATAAGGTATAAAACAGACCAAACCCGCGAGCTTGACGATCGGATTCTACAAAGTCAGAAACAGTGCCGTAGAGCACTGAGGATGTTCCATTTAGTCCCATCCCAATTAATGGGAGTAACGCTAAAGACCAATTTAAAGAAATAGGTAACAAAACTAAAATACCAATTCCAGTGATAGCTTCAGTCAATACCACAGTGCGGATAATACCAAATTTTTCTGCTAACATACCACAAAAGAACTTACCAGTTGCTCCGCCAACAAAGGCCAACGATAAAGCAAACCCAATAATTTCTACCTGAGCGCCTTTTTCAATTAATAAAAAAGGTAAGAAAGTTAAGAACCCGCTACGCCCGGCACCATCTATAATTCCTATGATTGACAATGCTCTAAATCCGGTACGATCTGAAATTCCCCATCCCTTCTTCCTTCTATTACCCGGAGTTCGATAACTGTTAACCCTATTGGAAACTTCAATAGGAGAACCCTCTCTTATGTTAATAAGTAATAGGTATGCAACAACTCCCGCGAGGATGCCAAAAATACCAACTCCCGCAGTTGCCCACCGCCACTCGTACCCAGCAATCAATATGGCCGCCAGAAATGGTAAAACCATCTTACCCAAATCACCAGAAAAGTTATAAATTCCAAGCGCAGTACGCCGAGGACCTTGCTCATATACTCTTGAAATAATAGATGAGCTCAAAGGATGTTGAACAGTTGAACCTAACCCACCAGCAAGCAGAAGTACTGTCAGGGCAAAAAATCCACCAGCAAACCCTAGAGTCAAGTAAGCCAATCCAGTAAGAATAGTCCCAGCACAAAGCAATATGCGTTCGCCCCATCGCTCAGCAAGCAATCCTGCAGGTACCTGAAATAACGCCATAGCACCTGAATATGCAGATCTAATGATACCCACTTGGGTTAGTGATAGTGCAAATTCAACTTGCCACAATGGCAAAAGCAAAATTAGAACACCAGAAATACCGTCGTGAACAAAATGTGCCCCAGAACCAATACCTAAGACCCGGCGCCGAATGATAACATCAGTTAGCGAACTTGGTTTAAAAAAAAAATTAGACCTCAACCTTTAGCAACTTTTCTAATAAAATTTGATAATGTTCAAAATTAGGGGTCTTGCGTTCCTTATGGGTTGCAAGATCATCCCAACGACGGAGCTTTGCAGCAGCTTCTGCATGATGATTAGCTTCAAACAGCTGGACTTCCTCACGGGACATATTCCCACCTTGCAGCTTGAATGTATGTCGAGTTGTCTCGGCAAGTTTATCATAATACTTTGGATCGATAGTACAAAGATACCGTTTAGCAGATACATGAAGTCTTACCGGCTCTGAAACATCAAGGCCAAATAGATTTTCAAGCAGATCCGCGCCAGACTCTTCGTGGAGACGGTCTTTAGTGGCTGACAACATATACTTATGACTGCCGTCACTAAAGTCGAGTGAAAAATCCGTACCAAAATGGCCTATATCATGAAGGAGTGAGGCAACTATTAATTCTGGTGTCGCTCCATCTTTCTCAGCAAAATATGCTGTTTGCAACATATGAGAACACATACTGACTTCTCCGCTGCCATAAGACATAGTAAGACCACGCTCAAAGATATCAGAAAAATACCTAATATAATTCTTTGGAGATGAGTTAGTAATGTCTATAATTTTATCCAATTTATTCACCCTATCTAAACATTCCTAATACCATTATTATAAATTATTCTTTTTCAAACTACCGATAATTGATTTGTTTAATTAAATAAGTGATTCTTTAATACTATAACTCCCCAAAAGTATTCTAAAGGTCTATGTTAAAGTGAAATATGAACTTTTAAAACCAACAACTCAGAAATGAATTACACAAATAACAATTTTTAAATCTTAAAATGACCAAAAGATCAAAAAGGAATTCAATAAACTTTAAGCAATTGCGTTGCTTCCATGCCGTTGCAACTACAGGCGGATTTACTCTAGCCGCAAAAGAATTGAGGGTTGGGCAACCAAGTATCACAGTCCACGTAAAAGCATTAGAAGACTATTTTGGTGTTGAACTCTTTAGTCGCTATGGCCACAACGTTGAGCTAACAAAACTTGGACATACACTATTAAAAGTAACTCATCGTATTTTTAGCCTTGAAGTCGAGGCTATCGAAATCCTCAACGCGGCCAGCGGTTTTCAAACCGGGCACCTAAGCATTGGAGCCATTGGCCCCCACCAGGTTACTGAGTTAACTATGGCATTTGGCCAAGCTTATCCGGATGTTGATTTATCTGTTTCACTTGGCAATTCTCAAGAAATACTTGCTCGTGTATTAGATTTTCGAGATGACGTTGGAATCGTTCCTCAGATTAAGAAAGATTCGCGCTTCTTATCTATCCCCTGCAAACGCAATCGTATTGTTCTTCTTGTTCCTCGGGAACACGCTTGGGCAAAAAAGAAAATAATTAACCTAAAAGAACTAAACAATCAGCGACTAGTTTTACGTGAAACTGGATCAGCTACCCGACATGTTTTCGAAGATGCTTTAAATGAAGCAAACGTGACAATTCGCCGGGTAATGTCAATTGGCAGTAGTGAGGCTGTTAGGGAAGCTGTTGCTAATGGCCTTGGGTTTAGTATTGCACTAGAAGATGAGTCTCCGCCAGACGACCGCGTAAAATTAATAAAAATTTCTGACGTTGAGCTTTATTTGCATCCACACATAATTTGCCTACAAGAACGACGTGAAGCACCTTTAATAAAAGCTTTTCTTGATATGGTAGAAGACAAAACAAAGAAAGGCACTTAAATCATTTTGCGTAAATAATTACTACTATGCCTATAGTGATTAAGATCGACCACGCAAGTCGCGCATTCATTCGTTCTTCTTTATAAAGTATACAGCCTAAAATAACGGAAAGGGGGATAGATGCAAGACGTACTGAGCTAACAGCTGCTGCACTACCACCAAGTTGGAACGCCCAGAGTATAAGATAATAAGAGGCATAAGACATTGAACCTGCTAGTATGAAACGCCTCGGTGTCCTTTTCCATCCTGAAAATAAATGATGAGATAGCGATTGTTCACGCGGTTTCGTAGCAAAGGATACGATTATCATACCCGGTATCATAAAAATATATTGGGCAAATAAATAAGATGATGGCTCAGCCACTTTCATAGATTCTGCGTCCGCTAAGGTTATTACACCATGTGAACATAATGCAAGAACGGCTAAAACAAGCGTTCTAGGATGGCTAAATGTTCCACCTCCTGGCTGATATTGAATCAAAAAAGCGCCACAAAGAATTAATGCAATCCCACTTAACATCATTAGAGAAAAGGTATGGTTAAGAAATAAAAATCCTACAATAACAACAAATAAGGGCGACGAACGAATGATTGGATAATAAACAGATAAATCCCCTACTTTTAGAGTCATAAGTACACACCAATAATAAAATAATGTGCCAAGACCGGAGACAAGCATAGTCGGCCATACATTATAGGCAATCCATGGATCAGCACCTATTAACCAAGTCTGAATACCAGAAAAAATACAAAAATGGATTACTACAGCTAATGCTACACCTGATGGTGTCTGGTCACCCTTAACCAAAAATTCACGAAGTGGGTGCATGAAAGCCGATGCTAGAACTAAAAAAAGAATGGCTAACGACATTGCCGAACCTCACATAAGCACGTAGTCCTAAGTAAATAGGCTAATTTTATTAAAAAATCTCTTCTAAGAAAGATTAGGTAACGTCAAGAAGTGCTACCAAAAGTCAGCAAAAGCTGACTGGAATGCTCTATAAATGCATAATATGTAATCGCAAAATAAACTTATTATTTTGAAGACAGAAACCAGTTAAATCTAGAAGTTAGAGCTTGTTAGCTATTGAATTTTTGAGCCACTTTCTCCATTGGCCGATCATGACCCTGAGAGACTCTATCTCCATATATAAACCGCTCTCTTAAAGACTTCGACAACCAGTCAATCACATAGACCACCACGATTATCATCAGAATTATAGTTAAAGCGTTTGAGAATTCAAAAGCCCGTATATTATCTGATAAAAGAAATCCAATTCCGCCAGCTCCAACAATACCTAAAATAGTCGCAGCTCGAGTATTTGATTCAAACATATAAAGTGCATTTGACAAAAGAACGGGTAATACTTGAGGCAAAACGCCAAAACGAATTACTTCAAGACGACTAGCCCCTGAAGCCTTCATACCATCAATAGGCTTACGGTCAATGTTCTCAATAGCTTCAGAGTACAATGTGATCAAGATGCCAGTATCGATCACAATAATTGCCAAAATACCTGGTATCGGGCCCAAACCCATAGCACGAACGAAAATAAGACCCCAAATTAGATAGTCACTTGCCCTCAAAATATCAGCAAAACGCCGGGTGCTAAATTGGACTGGCCTAAATGGCATCATATTCTTAGCTGCTAGGAAGGCAAAAGGAAGCGCAAGTATAGCACCTATAAGACTTCCAATTAATGCCATTGCTAGCGTCTCTCCAATTGCATGCGTATATTCAAACCTATGCTCCCAACCTGTAGGCGGAAACATTTGATCAATCATGATGCCAAGCTTAACGAAAGAACCCCAGAACCTCTCACCAAAAAAACCATATTTATTAAGAGCAAATAAAATAAAAGCAGCAGTACCTCCCCAAATTAGGAGTCGCATCAAGCGTTCACCCGTTGTCATTGAAAATACCCGGGGAAACTTCTTACGATCCTCGTTAATCATTTCTATCGTAAGGTCAGACAACTTATCACTCATAATTGGGTTTCCTTAAATTTTATCATCCGCCAACTAACGTCTCTTTACCGATGAGCTTATGACGCAACTTTTCGCTAGACATATCAATCAAGAAGACAGTGATAATGATCATTAATAAAATTGCACCAGCATCAAGATAATACAAAAGTTTAATAGCATTAATCAGTTCATAACCAATACCACCAGCGCCAACAAAACCCATAACAGTTGCGGCTTGAACATTTAGTGCCAAGCGCCAAAAACTGTAAGAAATAAAGTTAGGCATAACCTGTGGCATAACGGCAAATCGAATTTCTTCAAACCAATTCCCACCTGCCGAACGTATGCCCTCAATAGGTTTATGGTCTATATTTTCATTAACTTCCGCAAATAATTTACCTTGGGCACCAGTAGTATGTATTGTTAAAGCTAAAATACCAGCTACAGGACCTACACCAAATGGATAAATAAAGATCAGTGCCCATACAATATCAGGAACAGTACGAGCAATTTCTAGGGCTCTTCGGCAAACAAAATATGTCGCATAATTTTTAGCTAAATTACGAGAAGCTAGAAAACTTAGAGCACCGCCAAAAGTCGTCCCTACGATTGTAGCAAGTAGGGCCATTTGCAAGCTTATTAACAGCTGATTAAGCCATTCACCAACATTCCAGTACCAATCAACTAAATCGGCTTTAAAGTTTTCCATAGTTAACGCAGAAAACATACGAACAACAAATTCATTTGTTCGTGGCAAACCCTCAATAACTTCCATTATATCAAAGCCACTATGCCAAACAGCAAGCGTCATTGAGACGAAAAAAAGAAGCCAGAAAAATACTAAATATAATCTTTTGCGACCTAAATATTGCGCACGAGCCATCTCGAATTGAGTGACGATATCTAGCTTATTATTTTGATTTGATGTTTCGGATGCCATAGTTTTTTAGCTTTTATTGATTAAAACAAAATATACAAAAAAATGTTGGGAGACGCAAAAGCGCCTCCCAACCATTAAAATTTTCATTTATTTCTTTTTCCGATTTTTCTTCAGCCACCTCTTAGCATTAATAACCGGAACGTAGTCCTCGTGGTAAACCCGCCTCAAGCCCAGAGAATCTCCCTGTGCAACAGCATAAGCCAACTTTGGAGCACGTGTTTGAAGCCGAATAAACAACTTAGTCAAATCAGCTTTCATTGCCAAAGGAATATCCCTATGAATAACCAAAGGTGGTGTTGGGATAGTTGCAGAAGTCCAAACAACGCGAATTTGATCACGCTTCAAAAGACCTTTATCAAGCATTTTTCGGATACCACCTAAGCGGTCTCCTTTTGTGGTCCAGGTGAAACCACCATCATAAGTTCCATTAAGAACACCTACAATAGTCTGCTGGTGTCCACCAGATAAAGGTGACTTAAAGTACTTATCGATGTTCGTGCCTTTCTCGGCCCAAGCCACAGTTGGAATCGTGAAACCAGATGTTGAGTTCGGATCATTACGAGCTACAGTTTTTCCCTTAAGATCTTCAGCTGACTTGTAAGGGCTTCCTGATTTAACGATCAAAACTGAGTTGTAACCCATTCCACCTAACACATCCTGTGCACCGGCAATAGGCTCAACGCATTCACAGTCCATATAAGTTCCAGCATAACTACTAGCACCTAACCAACCAACTTGAACTTGCTTGGAAATTAGAGCGTTCATAATTCCAGCATACTCAGATGCCGTGAACATATTTACTTTTATGCCGAGCTCTTTACCTGCATAATCAGCAAATGCCTGCTGGTTTTTAACAATATCAACAGCAGTCTCAACAGAAATAACACCGTAGTTAATACCTTTTGGATAGTCTTTTTGCCAACCACCGATATAACTATCACCGGCTTTGACAGAACCCACTGTGAGCGCTACGAATGCGACCATCAATAGGCTATATAAAAAAGTACTTTTTACTTTCATTAGATTAATAACCTCCTCTAAGCGATTGTTATTTTATTTTTATTGCTCTTGCGGACACTTAAAAAACCCATTCAAGGCCCGATTAGTAATTTGACTACGTTAGTAGTCATTGCCGCAATAACGTCATTTTGTTTTACCTATAGTAGTTGACGTAATTGCTGCAGAAAATTCTTCATCATCTTCACCGCTAGCCATGTAAACTTCACGAGCCAAATCCTCAGTTAAACCATCTGGACCGCCATCATAAACCATTTGCCCAGCTTTCATAGCAATGACACGATCACAATATTTCTTCGCAGTATCAAGAGTATGCAGATTACAGATAACTGTAATTCCATCCTCTTTATTAATGGCTCGTAAGGCGTCCATCACAATTTGTGCATTGCGTGGATCAAGTGACGCAATAGGCTCGTCTGCAAGCAAAATTTGTGGTTCTTGAACTAAAGCACGGGCAATAGCAACTCGCTGCTGTTGTCCACCAGAGAGCGTATCCGCCCTTTGCAAGGCCTGCATACTAACATCTAGTCGATCCAACGCACGAATTGCAAACGAACGTTCGTTTGGTTTGAACATCATTAGAAGCGTTTTTAAAGTAGATGAATAGTTGATTCTCCCCATAAGCACGTTTGTTATTACATTAAGTCTCAATACAAGATTAAATTGTTGGAAAATCATAGCACAGTGAGTACGCCAATCCCTGAGTGCCTTGCCGGTCAACGAATTTACATCAACAGATTCAGCGCCTTCACCAAAAACTATTGATCCCGAAGTAGCATCACTCAAACGGTTAATCATACGTAATAGGGTAGACTTTCCAGCACCTGAACGGCCTATTATACCAACCATTTGACCCGAAGGAATTTCAAGGGATAAATTATCAACAGCCTTGAGTTCGCCAAATTGCTTGGTCAAATTTGTAATTTTTAGCACTTATTAGATACCCCCCATTAAGTAATAAAGATCGATCGTCTCAAATAAATTTTAATTTTGTTTATAAAAGAACATGTCATTAACTCTAAGTCACGACAAATAAACAAAATACTTTAAAAAATAAACTTAAGACAATAATTAGAATAATTTAATGTATCGTCTTTAGATTACGCGAATGACTCAAAGAATAATTTAAATATAAAATCAACAAAAGCATACTAAATTTCAACAAAAGCTTTCTCATAGCGACTATGATAATCCATCATGCAAAAATTTTAAAAAACAAATGTCATTAGTTAATCGGATAGATTGGCTTGCAAATCTGCAATTTTTATCATTCAACTTATAACTAAATCTAATGTCAAACGAGGCACACAATTTAATAAAAAAACCAATAATTTTTTTTTCTAGCCCTATCACTTTTACGAAATTAAGATCAAATTACAGTAAATTTTAGGAGTGATATTGAAATTAGTTTTTGCATAAATGCTATTTTAATTAAGCACCACAAACATACGATACTAATCAAATAAAATATTTAAAATTGATCATCAATTATTAATAGCATGTTGCCTAATTCATGAAACTCATGAAAAGTATTTGTTTGACCCCAAGAACACTACTAATATTAACTTTAATTTTTAATGGTTCAGGGAAGTTGTTCATAAGTGACAGCTAGCCCTGTTATTCCTTTTTTTTTCAGTAACATCTACTATGAGGTAAGAATATGTCCGCGTTAAAAGTCTCTCTGGTCACAAAAGCTAAAGAAGAAACTGCATCTTTTACAGAGGGAGTGTTCCCTTCAGAATGCGAGGTTTTATTCCAAACGGAAGAAGAACTAAGAGCTGGAATTGCTGACATTGATGTTATGATACCTGGACATATCAATGTAGACGGAGAACTCATAGGACAAGGTACTAATCTAAAGCTTATTCATGCTGGCACCGGTTATAACAATGTAGATATGGAAGCTGCAAATAAGAATGGAACTTATGTAGCCGTAACCCCTAATGTTGCTGCACAATCAGTAGCAGAGCTTGTTTTTTCAGGCTTTGGTGCTCTGAAAAATCAAATCCGCCACTGGGATAACATTATGAAGGACGGTGGCTGGAAAACTAGTGATTTTATTGGTGTTCCAGAGTTTAAAGGAAAGACATTAGGTGTTGTAGGCTATGGAAATATTGGTAAGTGTTCGGGTGCAATTGGCCGTGGTTTCAGCATGAACGTTATCGCCCACGACCCTTACTGCAAAGATACTGGTGATGGTACTAAACTAGTCGATATGGATACGCTTTTATCTGAATCGGATTATATTACCCTACACGTTCTTCTAACAGATGAAACAAAGGGTTATTTTAACAAAGAGAAGTTTGCTGCAATGAAAAACACAGCATATATTGCTAACGCCTGTAGGGGGCCGGTTATAAAAGAAGATGACTTAATTGAAGCACTGAAGACAAATCAAATTGCCGGTGCATGTATTGATGTAATGGAAGTAGAACCTCTCTCAAAAGATAGTGAATTACGCAACTTAGATAATGTAATGTTGACGCCCCATATCGCTTATTGCTCTAATGAAGCGCTACTTGGACGTTATGCTTTCTTTGCTGACAACTGCCAAAAAATTCTTGATGGTGATGTACCAAAGATGGCTGTAAACGCAGATCAAATTGAAAAGGGTTAGCTAAAAAATAGGTTGTCTCCTAATCCTTTAGGAAGGTCACTGCTAACACCAAATAGATTTCTTAATTTTTAAACAATGGGGATCCGGGTGACTTCACAAAAACAATCAGAAATAAAAACCATTAGCCATGATAAAATGGCGAATGCTATACGATTCCTCTCAGCGGATGCCGTGCAAAAAGCAAATTCAGGGCATCCCGGAATGCCAATGGGTATGGCTGATGTAGCTACTGTTCTTTTCTCTCAGTTTTTAAAATTTGACCCAATGCAACCTAACTGGCCGGACAGAGATAGATTCGTACTTTCTGCTGGCCATGGCTCCATGTTGTTGTATTCAATTATGTATCTTACTGGTTATGAAGATATAACTATGGAAGAAATTAAGAATTTTCGCCAATTAGGCGCAAAAACCGCCGGACATCCAGAATATGGGCACGCTGCAGGTATCGAGACAACAACAGGGCCTCTAGGTCAAGGACTTGCCACTGCCGTAGGAATGGCCCTAGCGGAACGATCTTTAAATTCAAAGTTTGGTGACGATATCATTAATCACTATACATATGTGATAGCTGGTGATGGTTGCCTTATGGAAGGCATAAGCCACGAAGCAATATCTATGGCAGGTCACTTGGGTCTTAGTAAATTGATAGTACTATGGGATGACAATGATATTTGCATTGATGGCCCTACAAATAAAACGGTGAAAGATAATCAACCCGCTAGATTTAAGGCTTCTGGATGGGATGTTATTACCTGTGATGGACATGACCCAGTGGCAATAGCTGAAGCCATAAAAATGGCTCAGGGTAAAGATCAACCCTCACTAATAGCTTGTAAAACTGTGATTGGACTTGGGGCCCCAAAAAAAGAAGGCACAGCAGCCACCCATGGTTCTCCCTTAGGAGAAGATGAAATTGCCGGCGCACGAAAAAAACTAGGATGGGAACATGAACCCTTTTTTATTCCTGAAGACATTCTGAACGCCTGGAGATTGACAAGTTCACGTGGGGTGGGAATAAGGGACACTTGGGAAAAAAGAATGTTAGGCTTAGAGGCTTCAGAAAGGGACGAAATTGAGAGAACATTCAAAAATGAGCTTCCACAAGGCTGGGAACAAGCATTAAGCAATCACAAGTCCAAATGTTCCTCAGAAAAACCTGAGTGGGCTACTCGCCAATCATCTGGGGCTGCACTTGCAGTTCTCACAAAAGAAATTCCTGAATTAATTGGTGGGTCTGCTGATTTAACTGGTTCCGTAAATACCAAGACAGAGTTCACCGAATCTATCACACCAGAAAATTATTCTGGTCGCTATATACATTACGGAGTGCGTGAACACGCTATGGCTGCAGTAATGAATGGTCTAGCTCTACATGGTGGATTCATCCCCTATGGCGGCACCTTCCTAGTTTTTGTGGATTATATGAAAGGGGCTATTCGACTTTCAGCGTTGATGGGGCTAAGGGTAATATATGTTCTTACTCATGACTCCATTGGCCTTGGTGAAGATGGTCCCACACACCAAGCTGTAGAAACCGTGGCTAGCCTCCGAGCTATACCCAATTTCAATTTATTTAGACCCTGCGATGCTGTTGAAACTGCAGAATGTTGGGCTATTGCCCTAAAAAGCACTAAAACACCGGCTGGTTTGGCATTGTCACGCCAAGGAGTACCAACCCTTCGCATTGATCATACCGAAGAAAATCTATCTGAACGTGGGGCCTATATATTAGCTGATGCAGAAGGAGGCGAGCGGAAAGCAACAATAATAGCAACTGGGTCTGAAGTTTCGATTGCAATGGGAGCACGTGAGATACTCCAAGGCGAGGGAGTGCCAACAGCGGTAGTGTCCATGCCTTGCTGGGAATTATTTGATAGCCAAGATGTGGAATATAGAGAAAATGTTTTAGGTAATGGTGTTCGAGTAGCCGTTGAAGCAGGAATTCGCCAAGGCTGGGATAAATATATTTTATCTAATGGTGGTTTTGTTGGGATGACAGGATTTGGTGCTTCAGCGCCAGCGTCAGAACTATACAAACATTTCGGCATAACATCAGAAAATGTCGCCAAATCAGTCAAAGAGAGGCTTTGAATTATAAATCTTAAATTCATCCGAACAGTTTTTTCAGTATTTAACTAATTGAACTTTCTAGAAATAAAGAAACCTAGTAATAAATAACGAACCCACATGATGATTCTTTCATACGTTTTATGAACAGGCATCGTTTGAACCTAAATCCAATTAAGCCTTAAATGCCGTTTTAAATTGCGCAATAAAAGTTGTGAATTGCACTGGTTAGTTTCATACTATTGGTTATTAGATATAACCAATCTAATTATTCAAAGTTATTGGGAATTTATATATTTTTTTGTTAATTTAACTATACCTTCAGAGGAATCAGATCGGTAACAAATACCTTTCTGGTTCTAAATGTTTAAAATCAAATCCTTTAGGGAGTGAAATCTTATGAATGAAATATCCACCAAAACTGGCGGAAACACCGTAGCCGAACTCAAGGAAATGGTGAAAAAGTTTAAGGCTCATGCCATGACTTTGAGTTCTGCAGCTGGCTCAGGCCATGTTGGGGGTGCAATGTCCAGTGCAGAATGGATAATTTCTTGCTGGTTTGAGAAATTAAATATAGATCCAGATTCAGATGATCGGGATCGTTTCTTTATTGGGCAAGGTCATATCACTCCTGGAATCGCAGCATTGCTCCACATGAAGGGCTTTTATACATTGGAAGAGACGGCTTCTTATCGTCGATACGCCAGTCCTTTTCAGGCGCATCCTGATATCAATCTCAAAGGATGGGAAATGTGTTCTGGGTCTTTGGGGCAAGCCTTAGGTGTAGCTGCTGGTTGCGCCCTGGCTGCAAAAATTCGTGGCAAGGATCACAGAATTGTCACACTAAACAGTGATGGTGAGTTAATGGAAGGTTCAATGTGGGAAGCCATAATGTTTGCAGGCTCCCATGAATTAGATAACCTTATCACATTCTTTGATTTTAATCGCATCCAGAATTATAGCCGCATTGATGACACAAATGAATTAGAACCCTTAGCTGACAAATTAAGAGCGTTTAATTGGGAAGTAGTTGAAATAGATGGCAATGATATTGAAGCAGTTATGGAAGCATATGATAAAGCCAAAGTGCCTGGACGCGGAAAACCATTTGCTATTATTGGTCATACTAAAATTGGAAAAGGCGTGTCCTTTATGGAGGATGTTGTTGCATTCCACTCAAAAGCTCCCGACCGTGACAAACTAGCAGGTGGGTTTGAAGAATTGGGCGTAGAGTTTCCACATGAAGAAGTGCTCAAACTACACGACGAATATACGGCTAGGGTTGCACAGGAACTAAATGACAAGGATCCAAAATTTTCAAAAGATTATTCCTGGAATGCCGGCGAAGATATGCAAGTCGAATCTGTATGGACTGGAATAGGCATAACAGAATCATTCCGAGAATGCATGGATTCTGATCCTAATGTCATTGTATGTACTGATGATTCACACAAGTTAATTGGGCTTACGGACGACGATAAAAAACATTATTCTGAGAAGAATCAATATACCGATGTTGGTTGTGCAGAGCAGAACATGGCGCAGGTTGCTTCCGGCTTATCTAAAGAAGGCTTTATTCCGCTCACACAAGGATATACATGCTTTTCAATGGGCCGTGCTTACGACCATATTCGAACTAGCATTGCCTTTCCAAACTTTAATGTAAAGTACTTCCCAACTGAAGGACTTCTTGGTGGAGACGGTGCGATGCATGAAAGCTTGGAAGGTATTACCTTGGGTTACTATCTTCCCAACATGCGAGTACAATGGCCAGCTGATGTCAACGAGGCTAGGAAAGCTACAAAACATGCAATTCACGGAGTTAAGGGTCCGATAGCAACTCTTCAAGAACGTGCACCAAAGCCTGTAATAACTACACTTGAGACACCCTATGAACACGGCATAGCTAATATTATTAGATTTACTGGTCGTAAAGGACAATTTGTTGACGCATTTGAGACCACCCTTTCAAGTAAATGGGACCATCAAAGTGCTGATGTAGCAATAATAGCTTGTGGTTCTCAAGTAAGTGAAGCTATGCGAACAGCTGTAATTCTTAAAGAAGAAAAGGGAATTGATGTTAATGTAGTCAATCTTCATACAATCAAACCACTTGATACAGATGGTATTCTAAAGGGCATTAAGGGAACTAAGGCAATTATAGTTACCTCACAAGATCACGAAGGGGCTCTAGGTAATATCGTTGCTGGCGCTCTTATGGAAGCCGGTCTTGATAATGGACAAAAGTTTAAGAAGATGGGCGTTAATGATTTATTTGGTCAAACTGCCAAGCCGTATGAACTTGTTCAGCACTATGGTATGACAGCAGAACATATGGCTGAAGCCGCAATTGAGCTTTTGAAATAAGATAGAAAAACACACTTTCTATTAAAGGCTATTAGTTCTTTGATCTCTAAAATCTAGAGGGGAAAAGGAAAGGTAAAAAAAATGGGAAGCAATGGTTTATTAGACCTGGTTATTTTCGACTTGGGGGGAACCGTATGCGATGGAATTGACGAAGCTACAGGATTGGCAAATATCGGCCCAATTAATGCTCTAAAATTTAGCATTAAAGAAATTTGGGATATAGATCCTGGTTATGAGGTGATTTTACCGCATATGGCAACTAGGAAACTCGACCACCTATATAAAATTTTAAGCACTCCTTCCATTACTGAAGAATTCAAGAAAAAACACGGCCGCTCACCAACAATGGAAGATGCGGAAACAACTTTTAATACTGCATTTAAGCGTATTCTAGAAATTGATGAAATGCCGGGCCGTTCTGAACCGTTTGAAGGTGTTATTGACATGTTCGAGGGGTTGCGTTCCAAGGATATTCAAATTGGCATAAACACTGGCTTTTATGCAAAAGCCGTTAGAATCATTCTCGCTAATTTTGGCCACAACCATCTAATTGAAGCGGATTGTGGCGCGGATGAAGTTTCCCAAGCTCGGCCTTGGCCATATATGATGTTTAAGATAATGGATGATCTTGGTGTTGCAGATGTTCATCGAGTTATGAAAGTTGGTGATGTTTATCCAACTGATTTTTTAGAAGGCTACAATCTTGGAGGCTTTTCAGTTGGTGTAACTGAATGTGGAAACACGCGACCCGCAAGTGCTTGGAAAACAATTAACCATAATGGGCGTGAGCTCAGACCTGTAGATTGGTTTGCATCTTCTCTTACAGACAAAGAGGAATTATTTAAAGGTTGGCTCAGAGAATCAGCTGATAGCGGAACCCGTCTTCCCTATCCAATGATTCTAATACCTCACTCTAATCAATTGATTAAACTTATTGATGAAATGGAAAAGATTGAAGATCTAATTACCTCCTTTATTTAGACTAAATCTTTCTTCTCCCTGAAAGGGCTGGTCGACTATGTATTATAAAATTTAGTCGACCAGTTTTTTTTATTATAAATTAAGACAAATTTAAAATTAATTTAAAGTTGGGTAAAAAATCTTAATAAATATTTAGTTTGCTTAATTCTTAAGTTTATTTACCAACGCATATTAATATTTTTTATACGAGTATAGCTTAAAAGCTCCTCTAGACACTCCTCTTGGCCCAAACCGCTTTGTTTCCAACCTCCATAAGGTGCGCCCAAGTAACGCCCTGTAGAATTAACCCAAACATAGCCTGCATGAATTTTCTCCGCATACTCCATAGCCGTTGCTAAGTCATTAGTGACAAGGGCTGCTGTCAACGCATAATCTAGGGCATTAACAGCGTCTAACATTTCTTTTTCATCAGACCAAGGCATAATAGACATAACAGGCCCAAATATTTCCTCACATCCAATGCGCATTTCTGGTTTAACATGATCAAAAATTGTTGGGGCAATAAAGAGGCCCTTGCGAAGTAAATCATTATTTGGAGGACCACCTCCAGTAAGACATACAGCACCTTCTCTATTAGCTGATTCAATAAAGTCTAATATTCGTTTGTATTGTGTTTCTGAAACGATTGGACCAACATCATTACTTTCAACCCAAGGCATGCCTATAGGAAGAGCTTCAGCTAGTTCTATCAACTCTTTTTTTACCGCGCTATGAAGAGACTTGTGAACAAACACCCTAGACGTAGAGCTGCATGACTGCCCTTGTCGATTCATGTTCATACCTTTAATAGCAGCTCTTGCTGCTTCCACAGGATTTGCATCCGGAAAAATGACAATCGGGTTCTTTCCACCAAGCTCTAAGCTTACTACTTTTAAGGTCGCTGCCCCAGCCATAGCAACAGCACGTCCCGTTGGTATCGAGCCAACAAAACCTATTCGGCTAACATCTGGATGACTCACTAATACTTGACCAGTTTTAGCGCCACCGGTAACAATATTAATGACGCCGTCTGGGAATATACCTTCACATAGTTCTCCAAATTTAAGACCAGACAAAGGTGCTTGCTCAGATCCTTTAATTACTAGACAGTTTCCTGCAGCTAACGGAGCTGCAGCCTTTTCAACACAAAAACGAAAGGGGTGATTAAAAGCGTTGATTTTTGCAACAACTCCATACGGTTGACGCCGAGTATAGTTCAAGTGCCGAGGGCCATGTGACGAAGTCTCACCTTTTATTTCAGTCATTAAGCCTGCAAAGTAGCGAAGTGTCGCAGATGTCCACACCATGTCACCGCGCATTCCATTCAAAGCATTTCCTGAATCTATAGCATCCATAAGGGCTAATTCTTCTGCATTATCATCAATACGTTTGGCTAAATCTTCCAGACACTTAGCACGTTCCGTAATAGAAGTTTTACTCCATTCAATAAAAGCAGAATTAGCAGACTGTACAGCTTCATTAACATCTAAATCTGTAGCTTCTGGTACTTCTCCCAAACTTTTTAGATTGGAAGGATTTATTGTCTCAAAAGTAGCCCCATTTGAGCTTTTTTTCCATTTACCACCAATGAAAAGGCCTTTTGGTATAAAGTTGAGATCTGGTGCTTCCATAAAATTTCCTCAAAAACTTTTTAAATTATCCTTAAATTTTTTAAGGAACGATCGCCGCCCTAAGAACGGACCTATCAGTTGCTTTTGCAAAAGCCTCATCTAATTGTTCTAAATTAAATTTAGAATCTACGATTTCGGCGAAGGGAAATCGTGAACGATTTGCCATTACAAAATCAAGTGCCTGAATTAAATTTCTTGGATGATAATTATAAACTCCTTTTAAAGTAATTGAATTCCGCACAAGGTCGTTACCATCAATTGAAAATTCTTGGCCTGGGCTGACGAAGCCACAAAGAGTATATCTGCCTCCAGAACGCAACATTTTAATACCAATTGGTACAACAGCTGCCACTCCACATGCCTCAAGGACTATATCAGCTCCATCTGGTGGACATAAGGCTCGAACGGAATCAATAAGTTGATTCGTTTCCATGCTTGAAACATCAAATACTTCATCTGCACCAAAATTCTTAGCCACTTGCAAACGCTCGCTAACCGCATCCAAACCAATTACCATGCGAGCACCACAAGCCTTGGCAATAGCACAACCATATATACCCAAAAGCCCTAATCCCTGAACTACCACAGTATCGCCTATTGAAATATTAGTAGCCTCTGAAACAGACATCATAGTAGCCACTCCACAATTAAGTGGAGCAGCCTCTTCATCTGTGATTTCATCAGGTAATTTTAGAATTCCAGATCCTGGAAGGATATAACAATAATCTGCAAATCCTCCCAAGAAATGCGGGTCTTCCGTTGCCAAGTCATGTCCGTATTTTCTTAATCCTTTTGACCTTTGAGGCATGTCATGAATATCAGTGTAATAAGAGGG
This sequence comes from Pseudomonadota bacterium, assembly GCA_036337015.1. GTDB lineage: Bacteria > Pseudomonadota > Alphaproteobacteria > Rhodospirillales > Casp-alpha2 > Casp-alpha2. Next base: position 73,993 of record JAYZEZ010000008.1, read on the forward strand.
ACCGTCATGAAAGTACCCGGTCCAAGTTATCCTGTCTCCGACATCTATAGGAGAATTTCGTAAATCATGTGAAATATCTTTACCTATACTATCTATTACCCCAATGATTTCGTGACCGAGTATCCCTGGGCAAGGATTTGAACGATGTCCAAGATAAGAGTGAATATCTGATCTGCAAATTGTTGACATACTAATCTTAACCAAAACTTCGTTTTCTTTTACATCACGAATTGGATATTTTTTAATTATAAAGGGTGTATTAGGCTGTTCATAAACCGCAGCACGGCCAGTTCTACTCAATTTTTTCTCCCTATCCCGTAAAACAATCTTGATCTAAATTAATTACAGAAAAATTCAAACTATCCATCGTTAAAATTTAGTAAAGCGGCAACTCGAATTAAATCAACACTGAGCGAGTCCAATGATAAAGCCAATTAAGTAAACTACATTTTATGAAACATAGCCTAAATTGTTAACATCTCAATTTCTAGAATCAATGGCATTTCCTGTAATCAAGACAAAGTTCGAAAATACAATTGATTTTATAATTGATCAAATATTGGCGAGAATATATGACGGATCTGCGACCACATCTCAACGCTATTTTTCAACTAAGAAACTAGTAAAGAAAAACTTTTATGCTACAGCTGCGGCTTCATCAACAAAACCCTTGACGAGCTCAACGGCAATCGGTGCATTATCTCCGTATCCATGAGCATCCACCTTATCTGCAAACTCTTGTGAAACTGGAGCACCTCCAATAATTACTGGAATATTCATACCTTCATCTCTTATAGCTTCAATGGTAAGTTTCATAAAAGGCATAGTAGTTGTCAGCAAAGCTGAAAGGCCAATAACATCAGCATTTACCTCTTTTGCTGTTGCAATTATATCTTCTTTTTTTGTATTTACACCTAGATCAATAACCTTAAATCCAGCCCCCTCTAACATCATACCAACAAGATTTTTGCCAATATCATGCAAGTCACCAAAAACTGTGGCTATGACTACCGTTCCCTTTGGTTTAGACCGAGATGCAGTTAATGTCGGTTTCAAGATAGCTAACCCAGCTTTCATCGAACGTGCTGCCAAAAGCATTTCTGGAACAAACAACTCACCAGAAGCGAATAAATCACCAATTTCTCCCATTGGAGGAATTAAGGCCTCATCAAGTATATCTAAAGCGCTCTCACCGTCTTCCATGGCTTTGGTTACGAGTTCAGGACAAAGAACATCATCAAAATCCATAATTGTCTGATAGATATCTTTGAAAATTTGCTTACGACCTTCATCTCTAAATTCACTAACACCTGAGTATTTAGAACCAATACCCATAAACCCTTTACCACCTTTAATTTCTGGAGCAATGCCATCAGGACCACTTATAACTTTCCCTTCGTATGGGCGATCACCAGCATTAAAGCTATTTACGGCTTCAATGGCATAACGAACATTTTCAGGTGGTGTCTGCGCACTAAAACTACAAAGATACAAAAAGAATTTCTTACCAAAAGGACCTTTGCTTCCAACTTCCATATAGTGATGAATTCGCTGCGTAATTTCCTCCTTTGTTCCCACTTGGAGTAATAGCGTTCCAACGCCAAAGCTAAGTGCGCATTCTCGCGCATCGGCATGGGCACGAATTCGTTCAGTGCCAATAGCAAAGCAATCTGGATCTTGCACCTTCAGGTATTGAGGTGTCACATCTAATTTAATATCCCAATATGCTTCGATATCTTTAGCAAAGGAATCTCCCCACCAATTATCAGAGCGTATGCCTGCACCTCCTCCACATAGCTTGCGCAACTTCGCAAGATATGGAAGTGAAAATTCTTGTAGGATTTCTTCAGTAATAAACGGTAGCGATCCAACCGCATCCTTGCCGTTGGCAATTGATGCTCCAGGAACTGTTTTCAAATATGTGTTAATATAGGGCGCCAATACTTCTTCAACTAAAAAATTCATCAATTTATGAACAAATTTAGGATTTTCTGCCATTGCTAATACAAGTCTCTCAAATTGCATAACTTGAGCTGCTAAGTTGATTGGTGAACAGTAATGTATGTAGTGGGTATATCCAGTAAGCTCCCGGCAAATATTCAAGACTTCTAAAACCCAAGGCATACGTCCCGTCTTGAGAGGATCTGGCGCCTTGGCCTTAGCCAAGTCTTTCTCATTAGCAATTATGACTTCGGTGTTATCAAGTGCGGGATACAGCTCATCAAACCAAGCCATTTGGCCGCCCAATGCTTCCGCTTCAACGGAATAAACATCCCAAACCATATCAGGGACATGAAAGCCCATTTCAAGTTGAACATCTAAACTACCTCGGACAAAAAGTTCGGGATCCTTAAAGAATTCGTGACCATTATGCCCACCATAAGCCATACAGAATTCAGCCATCTGAGTTGTAACGGGGACAAAGTCAGCCTCTCCACCTTCAATAATTTTCTTATATTGTTTTAGACCCTCTCCGAAATCATATTCATATTTAGACATTTTCATCCTCCTCTATAGGCAATCTAACAAGCCTGTGCTTAACGCAATATTGTTTCTTAAAAACAAACAAAACCGCTAGTTTCCAAAGAAACTTGTCAAAAAACGGAGGGCTGGGGCGAAAAAATCGCTATAAAGAGCCCACTCAGCTCATTATTTATTGTGGCTGCGAGCGTTTATATAATAAACCACACTATGCTAATATACTGGGCACAGACCTATGGTGTCAATTCAACTATCTAATGAAAAAATTCACTTATAATTAAAAATGTGACAAATAAATTGATTGTCCTAAAAGATTTTCTTAACTCAACGAGGTAGACTGCTTAAAAGGATCAAAAAAAATGAACAAAATACGCAAATCTTTCTGGACTACAGATATGCAGTCTAAATATGCAATTAAAATAAAGCGTAGAGAAAAAAAAGCACTGGCAGAAAGAAATGGGCAATTCACAGCCGAAAATCTTGACCGGATATGGACAGGCCTGTCAAATAACGAAAAAAAATTAATTGAATATCTTATTTTGTCTGAAAAACCAACATTAGTTGCACTCTTCGATGATGGATTGTTCACAAGTCTTATGTCCAAAGGTATTTTGAAAATACCTCAGGGGGTTAGTACTGTTTTTATCCAAAGCCACCAAACAACTTATACAATTCCTCAAGCTGTATGGACCTCTTTACAGAAAAGGCAAGATCTATTTCCAACTTATGAAAAATCAAATAAGAAACAGCGCATAAAAAAATTAAGCAAACAATTCGAAAGCCAAATTGAAGCTCTTCTTTCGAGGACATCTTCAATGGATAATTTAAAATGACAATTTCAACTGTTTTAAGCGACGATACTATAGCAACTTTGTTGCTATGCGCACGTTTCGGACATAAACAACAAATAGCCAAATCTTTAACTCAAAGTGAATTTCATAAACTAGATAATCTTTTAAAAGATCAAAACTTAACCCCTGGAAACCTGCTGGGAATTAAACCTAAATTTCTTAATGCTATTTGTTCAAGCCAAGAAATAACATTAGATCAAATAAGCTCTCTGCTAAAACAAAGAAAGGAACTTGATGAAAGTATTTCACTTTGGTCAAAAGCGGGTATATGGGTGATTGGAGAGAGAGATAAGGAATATCCTTCTCGACTTCTTCATCGTTTGAAGACATCTCGTCCACCTCTTCTTTTTGGAGCTGGACCACCAGATCTTCTTAACAGCGGTGGAATTTGTATAGTTGGTTCAAGAAATAGTCCAGAAACGGCTTTAAAATTTTCATCGAAATTAGGCGATAGATGTGCAGATGAAGGGATGACCGTAATTTCCAGCGATATGCGAGGTGTTGATAGGGAAGCTGTTACTTCGGCGCTAGAACGTCAGGGACGTGTAATCATAGTTTTATCGGACCGATTAGAAAAAGCTGTATCTACTAAACGCTATCGACGAGCATTAGCTGAGGGATTGTTAACCATGGTAACACCTTTCTCTCCAAATTCCGGCTTTTCTGTATCTAAAGCTGTTAGAACTAACCGATATCAATATGCTCTATCGGATGTTGCAGTGATTGCAGAATCACGAGGCAAAGGGGGAATTTGGTCAGGCGCAGATGAAAATAGAATAGAAGGTTGGGTTCCGGCTTTCGTACGAACTGGTAAATCTATGTCACAAGGAAATCTTGCTCTTCATCACCTTGGCCTCTCGCCTATTACACGAAATGATATTGAGAATATTAAAAGCCTAAGAGAATTTTTTCTAAATCATACAATGAATCATAAAAAAAAATCTGAACAGCACATTTCAGATAAAAGTAAAAGTCAGCGCCTATTGGACTTGTATTCTTTATTTCTGACAGACTTTCAAAATCTAGTAGTCTCAAAGCCTATGACTGAGGCAGAAATAGCCTCACTTTACAATATAGAAAAAATACAAATAAGGAAGTGGCTAGAAAAGGCAGAAGAAGATGGAGTAGTAAAAAAAATAGCCCCTAATAAAGATGAACCGGCTTGGAAACCAATAACCTAAAGCAAATCTTTAACTTCTTGATGACGTTGGGAAATATAGGAAATCATTACCTCTTGTGCTTTTTCAGGCATACGTTTCCTAATAGCATCTACCACACCTTTAGTCATATCATCATGTGAATGGGCAACATGTTGCCAACTTTTATTTTTTGAAGAAATATAAAACCAAAGTCTAAGATGAAGGTTAAAGATTCGAGGCACCGCTTCTTGTAGATAAATATTTTTAGAAGCACTACCTAAAGCTTCATGAAAGCGTCGATCTAAATAAACAAATTCATCAATATCATCATCTTCATTTGCTTGATTTAGTTTTTGGTCTAATGATTGAAGGACTTCAATGTCTTGCTCAGTTGCCCTTATTGCAGATAAACGGGCTGCTTCACCTTCAACTAAAATCCTAAACTCGTAAATACTTTGCACATTTGCTGGACCAATATCACTTACTAGCATACCTCGATTTGGTAAGTGCAAAACCAATCCTTCAACAGCCAGTCGTTGTAATGCTTCTCGAATTGGCGTGCGACCAATACCTAATTCAGATATTAAGCTTTTTTCGACTAATACATCACCAGGATTTAGCTCCAGGCGTGTTATTTTATTTATCAGAAGCTGATACGCTTTTTCAGCGTAGGATATTGTATTTTCGTTTTTGTCTGCGAATTGAACTTGTACCACCTTTTTATCCTTTTGCGCAAAACGCTATTTCAAACTTTTTTTGTAACACTTGGCGATCAAAACCTTGCCCGATAAATACAACTTGACCACTATGAGGACCTTCGAATGGATGTATGTCAAGCTGATCAGTAGAGAATTGAATCAAACAAGGTTTTCCTTCAATCTTCATAAAGCCCTTAGCTCGAAAAACCTTTGGATCAATCTCTTTAAAAAAATTTTTTACTAAATTACGTGAAGCATCAAACTTGCTTTTAAGTAAAAGCGAATCAAATTGGGGATGGTGATGACCATGATCGTGACCATTTCTATGATCATGGGAATGATCACTTTTATTTTGATGCTGAGAAGCTACCCGATTATTTTTACCATCTAGTATTAAGTCAAGATCAATACTGCATTGCTCTGTGAAAAATAAACTTGCGTCTGGATTTCGAGCTTCAATATCCTGATATACAGATTCGAGATCAGAATCTCCAGCGTTATCAATCTTATTTAAAAGAACAATATCTGCATGTGCTACTTGTTCCGAATAAAAATTACCCAAAATTTTACTTATTTTTTTAAACTTTGGCGCATCAACTACCGCAACAACAGGCCCTAAATCAAAATCTATTTTTATTCCGTAGCTTGGATCCCATAGACTATCTAATAAATCACTGGGCTCGGCAACTCCGCTAGCCTCTACTATTATACGGTCAATTTTAGCATTAATTTTTATTTCCTCAATAGCACTGATTAGGGATCCCTTTAAAGTGCAACACAAACAGCCAGAATTAAGCTGCACCATGTCTACATTATTACCTTCAAGAATTTTTCCATCAATTCCAACATCACCAAATTCATTAACTATAACTGCCGTTGATTCATTGTTGGCACGCTCACTGAGAATATGTCGAACAAGTGTCGTTTTTCCGGAGCCTAGAAAACCAAAAATAAGATTCAACCGCATTTCAGGCCCCTTTTTTTTCTATACACACTTCCACTTTTTTTTCTGGAAATCCCATAGCTTCAATAAATATTTCTTGGAAGTCCATGCGTGTAGCAAGAGCTACATGTTCAATTTCATCTGCCAATACATCTGCACGTTTACGCTCTTTTTCTGAAACTAGAGCCATTTGTGCGCCCATCAGCGCAGCATTCCCAACATATGTAATTTTTTCCAAAGGCATTGGTGTCAACAAATGGATAGCCACCGCACTCTTAGTATTAATATAATTACCAAATCCACCTGCTAATTGTAGTTCAGCTAATTCATCATCGGAAACTTCCATTATTCTTTGCAACATTAAAATACCTGAATAAATTGCTCCTTTAGCTAATTGCAATTGACGTATATCTTGTTGGGTTAAAGTGATATCATGGTCCTTACCTGAGTCATCAGCAAAGACAAGAGAAAATTCAGTTTCTCCCCCAGAACCAGTCAAACGTGCAGCTAAGGCTGGAGGTAGTGTTTCGTCATCTTTAGAACGAAAACGACCGTTAGGTAAAAGCACACCAGATTCAAGTAAGCTTGCACAAGCATCAATTAATCCCGATCCACAAAGACCCGTGGCAGGCGCATTCCCAATTGTTTCACAATAGGCATCAGTATCTATATGCACTTTTTCAATTGCACCAATAGCACCACGCATCCCATGCTTAATTTGAGCTCCTTCCAAGGCCGGACCAGCGGGTGCTGAACAAGCCATCAGCTTCCCTTTTCCACCCATAATAACTTCACCATTGGTGCCTATATCAACTAGAGCACGGATTTCTTTACTATCGAAAATACGTGTCGCTATTATAGCACCCATTGCATCAGCCCCAACAAAGCCAGCTACAATTGGTAGCAAGCAAATTGTTGCATTGGGAATGATCTTGAGCAAAAGATCACGAGCAGGCATTTCAATAGATCTTCGGATTGAAGGAGCATAGGGAGCCAGCCCAACATAAGTAGCATCAATTCCAAGAAAGATATGGTGCATAGCAGTGTTACCTACGATAACAACTTTATAAATATGTTCTGGAGCGATATCGGCTTTCTCACAAGCCTCTTTAATTTGGTCAGTAATACACTGAACTGCACGAGCTCTAAGTTTTCGTAAATTTCCAAGATCAAATTGTGCAAAAGCAAGCCTAGACATCAAATCACCGCCATAAACAGCCTGAGGGTTGATATCACTGACTGAAGCCAATTGTTCGCCACTGTCTAAATCCACCAAACTACCAACTATGCTGGTTGTCCCTATATCAAAGGCCATTCCAAATTTATGTTCAGATGTGTCGCCTGCCTCTACATCCAAAATATTCCCATTAAAGGTAGTAACAGTGACTGCACCTTTCTTTTCACGCAATATAGAAGGAATTTTTCTCATAAGATCTGGTGACAATTGCCCCGATTCACTTGCTCCTGTAGCGATTAAAATTTCTTCCAAATCAGATGACTGAATATGTTCGTCAACCGGTATATTTGATGTAACAAACTTTTTTTCGACACCAGAATTCATTTCAATGCCAACACTCTGGCCTACATCATTTTCCCCTCCAAGAATTTGATGTCCACCTTCAGTTTGAGGAGGAGAAAGCAAAAGCTCTGTATCTTCAATAACTCTAGTTTGACAAGCCAAACGGAAACCTTCGTGGATTTCATCAGGTCCGAGTTGCACCTCATCCATTATGGTTGGTGGTGCAACAGTACCTTTTAGGACTTTTACCCGACAACCACGACACTTCCCACGTGCGCCACAAGTTGCAACAACATCAATATCTACTGACCGAGCAACATCGAGGAAAGTTGTGCCTTCTTCAATTTTAACAGGTGTCTTTACACCTTCAGAATTAACAAAAGTTGTCGTATATTTTTTACTCATGGATCTTTGTGCCCAATACCTTATTATGCCATTTATTTCCTATTCCAATAAGTCATACTTAATAAAATGCAAGACTTTTGAAAAAAAAAAGATCTAAATTATTTGATTTTATACCAAAAATACTTTCTAAATTTTAGCCCCAAGCTTCCCGAGGTTCATTTATCAATTTCTTAGCTAAATTAACAGCTGCTATCGCATCTTTACCCCAGCCGTCGGCCCCGCACTCATCTGCCCATTCTTGGGTAGTCGGTGCCCCACCAATAAGTATTTTTATTTTATCTCGAACACCTGCTTTCTGAAGTTCCTCAATCGTAACTTTTTGGTAATATACAGTTGTTGATAATAATGCAGAAAAACCGACTAAATCTGCCTTTTGCTCTTTCGCAGCCTCAATAAATTTATCGGGGTGCACATCCGTTCCAAGATTAGTAATTACAAATCCAGCATTTTCTAGCATAATGGTGACAATAGATTGGCCAATATCATGCATATCGCCTAGAACTGTTCCAATAACAAAATTACCGAGCGGTTTTTCGGCTTTAGCTGCTAAAAGGGGTCTAATAAGAGCGAGCCCAGCTTTCATTGCCCGCGCAGTAATCAACATTTCAGGAATAAAAATAATATTTTCAGAGAAACGATCACCTTGCAAGTTAAAACCGGGGAACAAGCCATCATCAAGTATAGTTCTAGGGTCAATTTCGTTTTCGATAGCTTTCGTCACAAAATCATGTGTAAATTCATGATGCCCACTTTCTACGGCTTCCCACAAAGGCTTCCAGTCCCAACTATCAGGAGCTCGCTCTTCCCACCCATCAGGTATCTTTAACTCCGGCGTCGCCATTAACTTTCTCCATATTTCTTAATCGAGGGGATACTTTCCATAAACCCCATAATCTTTAGTAGCTTCAAACAAAGCCCAGACATTTTGAATTGCAACATCAGCAAGAATATAGTGGGCTGGTGAAAAAACATATCCTCCACCAACTGCCAAGTTCTTCATTACCTCTAAAACACCTGCACGAACTTCTTCGACAGAACCACGCGGCAACAAGTTTTGTACATCCAGGCCACCAATTAGGGCAATGTCATCACCAAATTTTTTCTTGATTCCAGCCTGATCTTTATTCCCTCCAGTCGGTTGCATAAGACCAGACAAGTCAACACCTAGTTCAATCATATCACCAATAATTGGAGAATAATCACCGCAGGAATGAAGCTTAACAAACAGCTCTGAATTTTCCTTTCTAAATCCTTTAAACATGTAATCCAATCGAGGTTTAGCAAGCTCTCTCCATTGCTCTGGTGACAACATCATCGATTGCTGCGCACCAACATCGTCACCAACACGGATCATATCGACACCTAACTTTGCTACGTTTCTCCCTAATTCAGTGTAGTACTCAGTAAGACCATCGAGCACTCCTTCAATCAATTCCGGCTGATCAAACATTAAAAGAAAAAATTTCTGAGTACCTACTATATGAGCATAAGCAGCTTCAATTAGGGTTGAAGAAAGATCAACCATAATAAAGTAGTCATCTTGGTACTCTTTACAAAGAGCCTTGATTGGATCGAGTAATCTTGGATCGGCCGGATCAGGCCATTTATAATTTTTTAAATCATCCATAGATTGTATCGGGTGAGCACTAGGAAAATTTTCAGGTACAACTTTAGCAGGGCCCCAATATTCTTGAGTTTTCATAAATTCTTTATGCTCTTCCTCTGTTCTTCCCTCTAATCCACTTTTTCCATAACTTACGTTAAAAGGACTAACCCACGTTTCCCCAATTTCAATTGGATGATGTGAAAATTCAGAATTGATACCAATTTGATAAATAATAGCATCGTTTCCCATCCTTAACTCAAGTTGCGGTTGGTGCCCAAGACCAGTTGCTGTATCAGTAATGCCAAAAATTCGTGCAACTTTTTCTTTGGCTTCACGCTTCATCCTGAACAACCTTGGCACACGATCAATTTTTTCATGACGAAGAGCACGACTAAAGCGATCACGAGGTTTTAGTTCTTTCATAGATTGTGTCCTTAAATAAAAAACTAATATTAAGACTTATAATATATTCTTAATATATAACAATCGATTGATCAATAAAAAGCTAGCGTGGATTCGAGCTTTTACTACTTAATCATGGACTTAATTCTAAGCTTTAATCATAAGGGGATGTTCAACAGTCAATAGCTCTAGGAATCTTTAGAACGCCAATACTGAATAAAATTCATCGAGAAATCATCTTTTCCAGTAAGCACATCAACACCTAGTCTAAATTCAACAACTTCTGGATTATCTTTTTCATTAGGGTCTTCTAGTGATTCCATTCTACGAGCTACTGACGTTGCATCAATACCATTAATTGAATTCATAACTGGATCTATCATAACAGAATCACAACCATTATGAACAGATAATGAAATAAAGGCGTTATTCAGAACCTTACGTCCAGGCAACCCAAACGAAGCATTGGAGTGTCCACCAAATATATGAACATCTGGATATTTTTTACGCAAAGTACTTACTGAATCAAGGTAGTGGTTTCCAAATTGTGGATTAGCTCCTATGGGAAAGACTAGAGGATCAAGATAACGATCATCCATAGGTATTTCCGCTTCATCCATCATATCCATCAACGCAACTAAGTTTTCTGTGCGCTCCTTATCATCAGCAGGCATTCCATCTGCACCACCAGCATTTGCAAATAGATAAGTATCCATTTCTTTAGCCATTTGAATTAGTGGCAACCTTGGAGGCTCAAGATTAACTGAATTAATTGCAGGTCGACTTATGCTTCTGTCATAAACCTCCAGGCCAACCTTGATAGTTTCAGAGTCTGAAGAATCAAGTGCTATTGGTTTCTTTGTCATAGATTGCATTATCTTAACTGCAGCCTGCATCCACTCAAGGCGTTCTTCCGGATAATAGCTGATCTCATCAACACAAAGATCAATGAAATGGGCCCCATTCTTCTCTTGGTTTTTAACAATCCAATTTATGTAATTTTTATCATCATTTTTAACTGCATGGGTGATATGGGGAATCATAAATTTCTTTTGTTCATCGGGCTCTTCTGGAAAACCATCTGTAATATCGAGTGATCCTTCTTTGCCATCTAAATCTGTATATTTAAGGAAATACTTTTCCTCCTCCTTAAAGACACGAGGGCTTGATCCCTTTATCTTACGGCTCGTGTTAAAATTCTCTCCAATTACAATTAAGCCGTTGTGCTCTATAGTCATATCAGTCTCCTTTTTTAAATTCAGAACAGCTTAATTCTTAATTAGGCTGGACCGGGGTGATGAAAGTGGGCGTACACCATATAGGCCCGATCGCGATTTTTTTGGTAGCATGGCGCAACTTTCAAGCAGTTCAACTGGAAAATCAGTATCTGAAAATAACTCAAACAAGCTCTTCTGTTCCAACAAATTCCACTCATTGTAACCAGGACCAAATCTTCGGGTTAAACATAATCCATCTTTCTTTAATTTTTTTTGTAAATAAATAGCTAGTTCACGAGACGCTTGTTCAATTCCTATCCAGCCAGCCGTTTCTAGGAATAGTGCTTCAACAATATCTCCCTTCTCCTGGAGCTGCATAGATTCCTCATCAATCTTCCCTCCCAATGTTAAAATAAAAGGAATAACGTGATCACAATTCCGAAGTAAGGGTTCAAAGCCACTGTAATTAAAAGAAGTTCCTGTCTCCAATCTAAGTGAATCCTGATCACAACTTTCAATGGATACTTTACGAAATATTGCTATGGGCGCTGATAAATTTGTAGCCCTTGCAGTCATCGTTGTTGCAATCTGTCTGACATCTTTTCGTACAGCCGATAAGTCTCTGTAACCTTGTATACGAAGAACTTTTTCAAGCGGTATCGTAGACCCTTTCAGGTTATACGTTTCACAATCCCCTAAAACACTTGTTGATCCAAGTTCGGAACTCATATGTAACTCTTAAAATGTATATTGAAGAAATAGATTTTAGATTTTTAAAAATTAATTTTTTATTGTGGCAGCAGTTTTAATATCTTCAAATTGAGCTTCTAACTCCTCAGCTACGGCTTTGGCAACCTCTTCTGCAGAACCATCACGTTCCTCAGGTTTACCTCGTGTCCATTCCTCCAGATACGCATCTGTCCCCGCTAATCCAGATTCCATAGCAACATGGTCAATTAGAGCCTGGAATCTTGGGCTTAATTCAATCTTATGATGTCCATTATCATCAGATGCATCAACAAGAGATGGCAGATTCTGCCAATATAAAATTTCGTATTTAGCCATTTCATATCTTCCTATATTTTGAATTCGACGAAAAAGATATAAGTGTCATATCTATACTTTCCAAGTATCTACGTTATCAATTTTTAGCTCGTTCATAAAACGAAGCTAGTATCCGAAAAAGACCACCCCCTACTACAGCACCGATAATTGGTGCCAAGATATAAACAACAAACCAGCCACCACGGGGCCCAGGAATGGCGATCTCTCCCCATCCTAAAAAGTAGGATACTAACCGAGGGCCAAAATCACGAGCTGGGTTTAGCGCAGCTTGAGTAAGTGGTGCCACAACTGAAATAATTGCAGCAACCCCGAGACCTATAATCACAGCTGCCTGTGCTGGTGATGGTTTTGAAGGATTGCGGTCACTGGTAACAGTACCTACGAGAAAAGCTAGGAAAGCAGTACCAACCATTTCTGCAATAAAAGCAGACTTAAGACTAACCACACGCCAAGCTTCTTCTGCAGTCCCATACATAGCCGGATTAGGAAAATACTCTCCAAAAACCATGGCGCTTAATTCGCTACCTGGCCCACCTCGCAACAACCCCCGTTGCCTTTCAAATTCAATAATAGCTTCAGAAAATAAAGCATACAGGAGCAATGAAGCGCAAGCCGCCCCGAACACCTGGGCAGCACAATAAGGAACAACACGACCTATAGGAAAGCGATCATAAATAGCCGCGACTACAGTAATAGCTGGGTTAATGTGTCCTCCTGACAACGATGCAGAAGCATAAATTCCAAGGGCTACACCAACAGCCCAAACAGCGGCAACTTGCCATAGGCCAACTTGAGCACCGCTAACAACCGCAGCATTGACAGCACCAACACCAAAAAAAACCAAAATAAAGGTCCCCGTGAATTCGCCGGCCAACGCTGGCCAGAAACGAGGCAATAAATCTTGTCTTAACGTTTCCTCAATATTCCCCGCAGAGGTTTTAGGCTTTTTATCGTTCACAACTATAGATCCTTTTTTATCTCGATTGGTATGTTCTTAGCTGCATTAAATAAAGTTTTATCAATACTAGAACCTTTAAATTTTGCTCCCTTTAAATCAGATTGACTAAGATTTGCATCTGATAGATTAGATCCCTCAAAATTAGCATTCCTCAAATTTGCGCCAATGACCTGGGCCGAAATCAAATTGGCGCCTTTAAATGAAGAACCCTGAAAATCTGCACCATAGGCTAACAACCACGTCAGACTAGCTTCTGAAAAATCACTGCCGCTGGCCTCTGTCCACTCCAAATTAGCACCTCCCATACTAGCATTTTTGAAAAGTGCTTCTGTTAAATTAGCCTCACGCAAATTCACACCTATAAGGTTCGCTCCACTCAAGTTAGCTCTGTAAAGATCAGCGCCAACTAGTTTTGCTGGAGCTGGGCCAATAAAACCTATCTGACTTGACCCTAAGTTTGCCCCCTTCAAGCTGGCACCTCTAAGAATGGATTGGCTAAGATCAACATCAGATAATACCGAATTTTTTAAAATCGCATTTTTAAGATTAGCTTTTTTCAAACGTGCCCCTGCCATGAAAGTATTGGACAAATTTGCACCATCAAGTCGAGCACTTTCAAGTATAGCAAGGGTAAGGTTTGCCCCATTAAAATTCGCATCTCTTAAATCCGCAATTGTAAGATCGCTTTGCCCCAAGTTGGCGCCGATAAAATTGGCTCCACGTGCCTTCACTGACCGTAAGTATGAATGACGGAGGTCTGCCCCTGAAAGATCTGCGCCTGTAAGGTCTGCGCCTACTAGAATGACACCAGAGAGATTAGCCCCCTTAAAATTCGCCCCAGCTAAATTCTTGCCCCTTAGGTCTGCGCCTGAAATATTTTTTCCATTTAATAAAATTTCAGCAATTACCGATTGATGTATTGTAAATAAAAAAATACAGATTAAAAAAAAGGAATAGTAAATAGAATTTTTCATCATTCAGAAACATTCTGTGGTAGAAAAGACAAATCTTGGGCAACATCAGGTTTTGGCCCCACACGACGTATATTTGCCCAAGCACCTTTGTAATAAGGTATTGTAGTTTTTGAATCTACATGATCAGAAATTAAATCACCAACAGATCCTCTTGGATGACCAAAAAGCATAAAAGTATGACCTAACTTTACCGCATCAGTAATATATGCAAGAGCACGAACGGTGCCGACATTATTAAATAATTCTACCAAGTCACCAGAAGAAATTCCTAAAGATTTTGCATCTTCAGCGTGCATTTCTATGTAAGGCAAGGGATTATGATCACCATAAAAGGGTATACGCTGATGATGGTAATTAGTTTGCCAGATATGATTAGTACGACCATTATTAACCCAAAAACGAAATTTTTTTCTTTGTTCGGCAACCTGAGCAGCGTAACTAGGCCATGGCCAAGGCGCGGGAATAAAACGTGCACGACCAGAAGGCGTTGAAAATTTACCATCATAATGCATGCGGGGTGTCCCTGATACAATTCCATTAACAATGCGCGTAGGTGTCTGAACTCCATTATTGCCATGTTGGCGAAGAAAATCATAAGTTACGCCTGAATAAGCTTCCATAGGATCGCTTCGATCTCCCTTGAACTGATAGCGTGCGTGGATGAAAACGTCCTCAGGCTTGCCCCAATCAAAATCCAAAAATCGATTTGCCATCAGAGGATTTTTTTCATTCAAGTAAAGCTCCCTCAATCGCTTTGCAAAGCGAGAAATTATTTCCCAGTCAGGAATAGCCTTGCCCGGTGGATCCATAAATCGCTCGTATAATCGAAGACGTCGTTCACCATTGATTGAAGTAAGCTCGCTTTCTCCCCATTGTGCTGCTGGTAGAATCAAGTGAGCAAGCGTTGCTGTTTCTGTCATGTAAATGTCTTGGTTTATCAAAAACATACCACCTTTTTTTAAAGCTTCAACGATTCGAGATACCCGTTCACCTATAGGCCGACCTCGAGTTTCATCAATAGCTTCTTGAACAGGGCGGCCTCGCTCGACCATAGAGTGTTCCATAGCCTCCGCCTTCATGGTTGTTAAAATAGGATTGCACCCACCAACCCAATAGCACTTTACCTCACCCCGTCGAACAGCTTCATCAACATTAAGTGCCGGTCGTCCACCTGGGTAAGGCGGTCTAACATAAGCTTCCTGATGCCCACCTAAACGACTAGCGCCAGTTCCTGGCCGACCGATGTTCCCCGTCAAAAGAGCTAGATTGATGACAGAAGAAACGCCTTCGTAGTTCTTTAGTCCCCAAATCAATCCCTTCTCATAATGCAACAATGAGCGTCGACGGAACCCCCCTCCTTTTGGCTTCGCAATCCAGGATGCTGCTTTATAAATCTCTGTTTCTTGAAGACCGCTCAATTTTGCTGCTTCTTGGACGACACTCTCTAAAGATTGATCAACATTTAGACTTGATCGTTGATAGGCTTCGAAAGTCTGCCTTTCCGTATAACGATTAACATAAGATGCATCGTACCATCGTCTGTCCAAAATTATACGACTTATGGAATTTATAACGGCAATGTCTGTACCTGGCTCGATACGTAAATGCAAAACCCTGTCCTTACTAGCAGCGGTTTCAGCTGTGGCAACAGTCATGGTTCGGCGGGGATCTATAATTATCATCCTTCCCTCTTTAGAGGGCTCATCAGGAAATGTGTTTTTTTTAAGATCCGTAGTATCACCAGCTAGATTGGGTATCATATGGCTGAGAAAATAGTTACTTTGTGTTTCATATGGGTTAGCACCTATTATAAGAATTGTATCTGCTAATTGTGCATCGACATATGAATTATTTAAAGTTGCAACTCCAGCATCACCTGCAGCATGTACTTCACTATTATAAGCGGGGCGGTTATGTATCGAAGCCGCACGGGTTCCCACGCCAGTGAAAAAAAAGCGTCCAACTGCCCAATTGTTTTCAAACCCGCCGCCGCCGCCGCCATGGTCAAAAAACTTCATTCCAACAGCGTCTGCTCCCCATTGATCTATAACAGCTTTTATGACTCGTGCTCCTAGATCCGCAGCCTCTTTCCAAGGAATTGGAACATGGCCATCTGTTTGCTTCAACATTGGTTCTTTTAAACGATCTTTTGTAGCTCTTTCAGTAGAATAAAGGGTTTGCGCCAATCCAGCCCCCCGAATAGAAGATATACCTTTATTCACAACACAGTCTTCATCAGGTATAATCGCTATATTATATCTCGATCCATCATTATCGGTTACCACGGAATGCATAGCAGGAGCTATCCATTGAGAAAAAGCATCGAGTTGTTTCCTGAAGTCAATCTCTAATGCATTTTTGGAAGGAGCTGGACCACCATCTTTCCCTTCCGGCCATTTATAAACATTATATCCACAGCCAACTATACAGAATTGGCAAACGGTTTTCAGTCGTTTAGCATTCTTTGGCGGCAATGGGACTTGAACCATGACTTAAAAATCTCAAAGAATATTGGTGTGACGACCATATATCAGACCTTTAACTCCATATGCCTGTATTCGATCGTTTACTACACGTAACTTAATTTGTGGTAGAGGCTGACTTGCCTGACCTATGACGACCCCTCCAGCTTTAGCCATATCAAAGGTGCTCCAATGACATGGACAAATTAGCATCTTACGGTCTGGATGGAATGTTACCGGACAACCCTTATGGGTACATAACGCCGAATAGGCAACTATAGACCCATTAGGCCCAACTCCATCTATAGCTGGCTCATTTAGGTGAACTATCACTGCCGGTGAATCTTCATCTGGATATTGAAAATCTACCGCAGATCCTTCCTGCAAATCGGATAGAGGTCCTATATCTACAAGGGGATAAACTTCTTCTTTCCCAGCCGCAACCGCATTTGAGATTGTGAATATTTGACCAGCGACAAGACCGACAACACTTGTTCCAGTAATTTTAAGAAAATCTCGACGATCTAATTGGGTATGTATAGACATAGATTTCAAAATCCTATAAAAAGTTTTCATTTCGTTAATATAGAAAATGACAAAATTAAACTAAAATTGCAAGTTCGTAATTTTATATAACCTCTAGTCTACTTGACTTTAAAAAAAGAAATACATAATTGTAGAATGCCATACAAAATAATTGCCTAATTAACGAATTGTATTTAATTGGCTAAAGTAATTACCAAATAGTATTTAAAAGTAAAATTACATAAAAAAAACGAGATGGCTATTATTCCATAACTATTTGTTAAATTTGATAATGGAGAAAAAAATTATGACGTCTATCAGTGTTTACGAACCAGTTGGATGTTGCTCTAGCGGAGTATGTGGCCCTGAAGTAGAAGATTCTATGGCAGGATTTGCTGCTGCACTTAGCTGGGCTAAAAAACAAGGTGTTGCGGTTTCCATTTATAATTTAGGGCATCAACCAGGAGCATTTGCCGAAAACGCCGATGTTAAAAATGCAATCGAAAATGAAGGATTAGATTGCTTGCCACTGGTTATCGCTGATGAAAAAATAATCTCAAAAGGCGTATATCTATCAAAATCAGCCTTGGCAGAAAAAGTCGGCCTTAACTTTAAAGAAACACAAGATGAAGCAAAAGAAAATAACACAAATCAATCCTGCTGCGGATAAAATTAAGGATGAAATTACTACAAAACCCACCTGAGAATCTTTTTTTTACCGGCAAGGGGGGTGTTGGCAAAACCTCCTCATCTTGCGCTGTAGCCGTAACACTAGCTGATCAAGGAAAGAAAGTATTATTAGTTAGTACAGATCCAGCATCTAACATAGATGAAATTTTTAGCCAAGTATTAAGCACCAATCCACAACCTATCAAAGGTGTTGCGGGTTTATCTGCAATGAACGTTGACCCGGAAAAAGCAGCTGAAGAATATCGCGAAAAAGTTATAGGACCTTACCGTGGAGTCCTTCCAGATGTTGCAATCGCTTCTATGGAAGAACAACTCTCAGGGGCCTGTACAGTAGAAATTGCAGCTTTTGATCAATTCACTAATCTCATTGGAAATACAAAAATTACCAAAAACTTCGATCACGTAATCTTTGATACAGCACCAACTGGTCATACGCTACGACTTTTATCATTACCAACAGCATGGAATGGGTATATAGAAAACACGGTCTCAGGTACTACGTGTTTGGGGCCATTAGAAGGAATGGTTGAAAAAAAGGATATATACGAAGCCTCAATGAAGGCGCTAGCAGATAAGAACCGTACAGTCCTTGTTTTAGTTAGCCGACCAGAAAAGGCAGCATTAGACGAAGCTGAACGTACAGCCATTGAACTTGGTGAAATTGGGGTCACAAATATGTCAATCATCGTGAATGGTGTCTTCACTGCCATGGGGAATGATGACCCAATCGCTAACGCAATGGACCAACGCGGCCGTGATTCTTTATCTGCAATGCCTAAGACTTTAAGTAAATTAGACCGTTTTGACGTTCCTCTGCGCACTCAGGAAATACTAGGCACGAATATCCTCCGCCAGTTTTTTTCAGCTGAAGACCACAAAACACACGAACCAGAAGTACTTACGGGGGCTCTCCCCGAAAGTCTTGCGGATATCATTGATGACCTTGCCCATAAGGAACAGGGCATGATCATGACAATGGGAAAGGGCGGCGTTGGCAAAACCACGATAGCCGCCCGCATTGCAATTGATCTAGCCACACGTGGATTTAATGTCCTACTTTCTACAACTGATCCAGCAGCACATGTAACTGATGCCGTTGGATGTTTGCGTGAACGTCTAGAAGTTGACCAGATTGACCCTAACTTAGAAGTAGAAAAATACCGTAAGCAAGTTATGGAGACAACCGGAGCTGCTCTTGATGATGATGGCCGCGCACTTCTTGAAGAAGATCTCAATTCTCCTTGCACTGAAGAGATTGCTGTCTTCCAGGCTTTTGCCCGTACTGTAAATCAAGCACAAGGACAGATAGTTGTTCTAGATACAGCACCAACAGGACACACTATTTTATTGCTTGATGCAGCTGAAGCCTATCACCGAGAGATTAGCCGTTTAGCTAGTGACGCATCTGATGAAGTTAGTAAGCTATTACCACGTCTTCGCGATCCAAATTTCACACGTGTCCTTATTTGCACTCTGGCAGAAGCAACGCCAGTTCATGAAGCAGCAGAATTACAAAAAGATCTTCGTCGTGCTGGAATAGAGCCTTATGCTTGGATTATAAATCAAAGTCTAGCCCCGCTAGACATTCAGGACCCCATACTTAAGGCCCGAAAAGCGCAAGAAACAAAATATATTTCAGAAGTATCTAATAATCATGCGAAAAGAACTATATTAGAGGCTTGGCAAGAAAGTAATATACAAAAAGGAAAAAGCTCAAATGCAGCTTAATTTCCTGACTTTGAAATCTCTTTTAATTGTGTTTTATAGTTGTTCATCATAGTATTCAAAAAATAAAAATCTGGATTACGGACCAAATTTAATGAGCTTGTAACTTTGTTGCCACCATCTTCTTATTAAATAAGTGACGCCCTTCGCCACATAACGCTTCCAATGGCACGCCATTAACCTTTTTAAGACGCGCCCTATCTTCTTCTATGATAGGGTCATCTTCCAAGATATCTCGCAATAATTCCAAAACAGGAGGGGCATAAGGATTATTGTCATGCATAGATAAGCAGTAATAGACCCAACGCCCTTCTTTTCTTTGCGAAAGCAATCCTGCCATTCGCAAAAGTGATAAGTGCTTTGACACCGTTGCCGGTGCTAGTCCTAGAATCGCTGTGATTTGACAGACGCATAACTCACCAGGCTCCAACATCTTAAGGATACGAACCCGAGTTGTATCTGCAATTGACCGACTCACGTGTTCAAAATTTTCTAGCATTTCAATCAATCATTCATTAAGTCTTTGGTGCAAATAACTGGAAATATTTATACCATGTTTTGCATAGTACCTAGGATAGTAAAATTATACGTTATGAAAATATCAAAAATTTTGCACTATTCTAATTACATGCTTACTGAAAAAAGAATACGGTTTCGATTTTTTAATACATTTGTAACACCAATACACATTATCATTATTAATGTATAAATTATTTGACCTGCAATGGAGAAAGGTATTTTGGAAAAACCCGTTTGCCCTCAACGCGCGCCCTATAAAATTCGAGTAAAAGAAGGAAAAACCTATGTCTGGTGCAGCTGCGGATTGAGTGCCAAACAACCATGGTGCGATGGCTCTCACGAAGGAACTGGTTTTGAACCAATCTTTTTTGAAGCGCCTATCTCTGGAGAGTTTTTTATGTGTGGATGCAAGGAATCAGAAAATCCACCATATTGCTTTGGGAACTGCACAGGGAATGCCAAGCGCTATAAAGAATTTGGCATTTAGAAAAACTATCGTTAAAATTTTAAAATATTAAATTTGTATCGATTTTAACGATAATAAATATGTACTATAATTGGCTTAGATCATTCCACGCAGTTGCTCGAAGTGGCGGCTTTACAGCTGCTTCTAAAACCTTAAATATTGGACAACCAACTATCTCAGATCAAGTAAAGGCACTTGAACAAAAATTCGGAGTTGAATTATTTCACCGCCGCGGACGCACCATCAGCCTAACTGACACTGGTAGGGGTCTACTCGAAATTACACAAGATATATTTGGTCATGAAGATGAAGCAATTACCTATCTCACTGCAGCCCGAGACCTGAAACAAGGACGTTTAAAACTTGGAGGCGTTGGCACACCCGTAGTAATGGAGTTGATCGAACAATTTCAATTATCTTACCCAGATATTCAATTGGAGATCCTAATTGATCATGGCGAACCAATGTTACGCAGTTTAATGGATTTTAAAACTGACGTGGCTATTCTTGCCCACATTAATGATAATCCAGATCTTTTCTATTTCCCCTATAGTCGTTCTGACATCGTACTTTTTGTTAACACGGAACACCCTTGGGCTAACCGTAAGAAAGTTCGCATAGAAGAGTTGGCTGGTCAAAAATGCATACTTCGTGAAAAATCCTCAGCCACACGTCAATCACTTGATAAAGCCATAGCTGATGCAGGCGTGGTGATAGGCGAGGCCCTCGAAATTAATAGCCGTGAAGCTGTCATGGATGGCATCATTAGAGGATTGGGCGTGGGCGCTGTTTCAGAAATAGAATACGTTCAGCATAAAAAACTCCGGCTAATTAGAATTTCAAACGTAGACGTATTTATTTCTTTTTATGTGGCATGCTTGAATCGTCGAAAGAACCGGCCATTAATTCAATCATTTTTAAGAACTGCAGAAAATATGATCCCATCAAATACTTAAAAAAATTTTGAAGAAATACATATATCTAATCTGAATGAAATAAATTGTTAAATTTCATATTTACAATTAAGAAGTCTTTCTTGAAATAGCCACTTGAAACCACCTGCATCTTATCAGCCATTTGTAGGTTTATCACGAACTTTGAGCCTGATTTAATTTTTTAAGGATTTTTCACTTTGAAAATTCGAAATATTGCTATCATCGCACATGTTGATCACGGAAAAACAACTTTAGTAGATGTCTTATTACGTCAAAGTGGCCTCTTCCGAGCAAACCAACAAGTTGAAGACCGAATATTAGATAGCAACGATCTGGAAAAAGAGCGTGGCATTACAATACTTTCCAAGTGCGCTTCAATTGATTGGAAGGGCATACGAATCAATATTGTAGACACTCCTGGTCATGCCGATTTTGGAGGTGAAGTAGAGCGAATTCTTGGAATGGTTGATGGTGTATTGCTCCTGGTCGATGCTTCGGAAGGTCCTATGCCACAAACTAAATTCGTCACAGAAAAAGCCTTAAGGATTGGCCTGAGCCCTATCGTTATAATTAATAAAATTGATAAGCCCGATGCAAGGCCAGACGACGTTCTGAACGAAGTCTTCGATTTGTTTATCACTCTTAACGCAAACGATAAACAATTAGATTTTCCAACCCTTTATACGTCTGCAAAGAAGGGTTGGGCATCTGAAAATTCAGAAAAAATTAGGAAAGATATGTCTTGTCTATTGGACAGAGTGATTGAGTTTGTTCCTCCACCCAAAATTCAAGATCACGGTAAATTTAAGATGTTAATAACAACGCTCGAGAATAATTCTTATTTTGGGCGACTTCTTACAGGACGTATCACTTCGGGTTCAATTTCTAAAAATGAAACCGTCCAAGCCATAAATCGTAACGGCAAAATTGAACAAGCACGAATTACTAAAATACAGGGATTTAGAGGACTGGATCGTGTAGATATAACCACCGCAAATGCAGGCGATATTATTTCTATCGCTGGTCTTTCAAAGGCAACCGTTTCTGATACGATTTGCGACCTTACCGAAACAGAGCCAATTTCATCTGAACCAATCGATCCTCCAACACTTGCAATGATATTTGCTGTAAACGATTCACCAATGGCAGGTCTCGACGGCAAAAAAATTACTTCGCGTATGATAAGAGCAAGACTATTAGATGAAGCAGAAGGAAATGTAGCAATAAATTTTACTGAGAGAGAAGACGGCAATGCATTTGAAGTGACAGGTAGAGGCGAATTGCAGTTGGGTGTTCTGATAGAGACAATGCGTCGAGAAGGATTTGAGTTATCTATCAGCAGACCAAGAGTTCTGACACAAAAAGATCCAGAAACTGGTATTACTCTTGAACCTTTTGAGGATGTGATCATAGATGTAGACGAAGAGTTTTCTGGTGCGGTGGTAGAAGCTATATCTAAGCGCAAAGGAAAAATAAAAGAAATAACGCCTTCAAGCGGTGGTAAAATGCGTCTCCAATTTATCACCCCTTCGCGTGGATTAATTGGATATCATGGAGAATTTATGACAGAAACTCATGGAACCGGAATTTTAAATCGGATGTACCGCGAATATCTCCCCTATGCTGGAAAAATAGCGGGGAGACATAACGGAGTGCTCATCTCCAATGCTGATGGAAAAAGCGTTGCTTATGCTCTGATGAATCTTGAAGAACGGGGATTAATGTTTATTGAAGCTGGGGTCTCCGTTTATAAGGGAATGATTATTGGAGAAAATAATCGTTCTAACGACCTTGAAGTAAATCCAATGAAGGGTAAGCAACTAACAAATATTCGAGCCTCCGGCACTGATGAAGCAGTTCGTTTGACACCAACTTTAAAAATGTCACTGGAACAAACTATCGCCTATATACAGGACGATGAGTTAGTTGAGGTCACTCCTCAGTACATCCGTCTCAGGAAACGCATTTTAAATTCCACCGAACGTAAACGCGAAAATCGCAAGATCTCTGAAAACTAAAACACTTTTGATTAACGTGCTCGTAATTTAGGATCAAGTATATCGCGAAGTGCATCGCCAAATAAATTAAACCCAAAAACTGCTAGACTAATAGCTATACCTGGCCATATTGCCATCCAGGGCGCACTCTCAGCATATTCCTCAGCTCCACCTTGAAGCATTAAGCCCCAAGCTGGAGTAGGCTCCTGAACCCCCATACCAAGATAACTAAGTGATGCCTCAAGTAAGATAGCATGTCCGACAAAAGTAGATGCCATTATCAAAAATGGAGCCATAACATTTGGCACCATATGACGTAAAATTATTCGCGAATTACTAAAACCAA
This sequence comes from Pseudomonadota bacterium, assembly GCA_036337015.1. Taxonomy (GTDB): domain Bacteria; phylum Pseudomonadota; class Alphaproteobacteria; order Rhodospirillales; family Casp-alpha2; genus Casp-alpha2. The sequence continues at coordinate 97,916 of JAYZEZ010000008.1, forward strand.
GTGCACGCGCAGCATCAATATAAGGAATTTCACGAATTGCTAACGCGTTAGAACGAACCACTCTCGCACATTGAGGAATAAAAGGAATGATGATAGCAATAATAACATTTTCAATACCAGGCCCAAGCGTCGCTACGATTGCCAACGCCATGATGATTAATGGAAAGGCCATGAATACGTCCATTACTCGCTGTAAAATCAGATCAAACCTACCCCCAAAATAGGCGCTAGAAACTCCAAGGATTAGACCAAGCACAGAACCAACGAAAGCGGCTGTAAGACCTACAAATAAAGCCGTACGAGCTCCAAAAATGATCCTTGTATATACATCCCGTCCAAACTGATCTGTACCAAGATAGTATGGATCACCTGGAGATGTAAGCATAACTTCAAAGTTATTTAATTCCGGATCAAATGTTGTAACTAATTCAGCAAACATCGCCATTATAACCATGGCTACTACTATAAAAGCACCGAATGTTCCTAACGGATGGTTTATCGCATTAGCTACCAGTCTCCTATTCCATGGAATTTTCTTTTCTGGTCCTTCAAGTTCAACCTCGTAATCAACCTTAGAAGACATAACAATCTTTCGTCCTTTAAAAAAATAAAACTAGTATTTGTAAAACAATTAACTACCAATTTTTATAGATATTAAATGTTAAAGAAGCATAGTCTTTTCATTTTGAATGGTAGTCAATAGACCTTGTGGATATTATTTTTCCCCGAACCTCTCCCATAACCACTTTGCCGCTTTCAAAGTGGTTGTATCGTTACCTCTACGACCTATGACTTGAAGACCAATCGGCAAACCTTTTTTCCCCTTCAATAAGGGGACCGTAACAGCTGGAACCCCAATTAATGTCCACATTCCGTTAAAAATTGCGTTTCCAGTAGATTCCAAGCCAGTTGGAGCTTCTCCCGGTGCCGCAGGTGTCAAAAGTACATCATAATGATCAAATAGGCTGTCCATAGCGTAAGCTTGTGCTTCAGCTAGATTAAGCGCCTTAATGTAATCAGATGCTGTTATATCACGACCATTATTTACGCGTCTTATTGTTTCTGCTCGAAATTTGTCCGGAAAATCTCTAACTCTTTCACCAAGATAGGAAGCAAGATTTGCATCCATGATAGTAATATGACAATCAACAATATTAGAAAACAAACCCTCAAATTCTATTTCTTTAATTTTACTGCCTAAGTTTCCAACAAAATTTTCAAAAGCAGTTGCCATATCAGGGTCTGCGTAATCCCAAGCAGGTCCACGAACAAACCCCATTGTCGGGTCATTTCGTACTTTGCCAGACAACTCTTTAACGAGGCCTTGCCCCGGTTTTTTAACCATATCCCAATCTTCAGAATCATAAACCATTAGGGCATCAGCAATAAGTGCCAGATCATCAACAGTACGAGCAAAAACTCCCACATGATCCAAACGACGAGCTAAAAGGCTCATGCCACGTCTAGAAATCGAACCAAATGTCGGCTTATAACCAAATATTCCGCAAAAAGAGGCTGGTCGAATTACTGATCCACCAGTCTGAGAACCGATAGCCAAAGGTACCATCTTATCGCCCACAGCAGCAGCCGAGCCTGATGACGAACCTCCAGGAGTACGAGTAATATCAAGCGGATTTGTTGTCTTTCCATGTGCGGACAAAGCCATTTCTGTAGTTACAGTTTTACCTAAGATTACAGCCCCGGCTTTGCGTAATAATCTTACTACCGTTGAGTCTTCAATTGGAAGGTGGTCTTTATAGAATTCCGATCCACACTCCGTGGGCATATCTTTAGTATCAATTATATCTTTGATTCCAACAGGAAGGCCAAATAATGAACCAGTCGGTTTACTAGATTGTTTGTTTAAGTCTAATTTCTGGGCTTGCTTGAGCGCTAATTCATCCTTTAAATAAGCCCATGCTCCGACCTTCTTTTCTCTATCATTTATACGATCTAAACATGCACGCGTGAGATCTTCGACTGAAAATTCCTCCGCGTCAATTCCAGCTCTTGCTTCAAAGGCACTCAGCTCTAATAAATTATCTTTTGAAACAGAAATTTTTCAGCTCCCTAAAACCTAAATAATTTTTAACACATTTTTAAAAAAAGTTTTCTAACAATATATTATTAAATTACCTTAATGATAATTTCTAGCACGCAAAGATATGTTTCCGTTCTTCACTTATTAAAGGACATAATTATAAAATATTATTATGCGTATTTCTAAATTTGACTTCAAAATTCCACTTGAACTTATCGCTCAAAAGCCAATCTCGCCAAGAGACAATGCGCGCTTGTTATCAATTGGAAAAACATTAAGAGATTTAAGCATTAAAGATATTCCAGAACTTATTCGTCCAAATGACGTTCTAGTAGTGAATAATACTAAAGTGTTGCCCGCCAGACTAAATGGCAGAAAAGTCAACGGCACAAAAATTCAGGTGACTTTATTAAAACCATGTTGCTCTGATAGATGGATGGCTTTAGCCCGACCTGCACGTAAATTAAGAATTGGAGATAAAATTTTTTTTGCCCCCAATTTTTTTTGTAATGTCGTTAAAAAAAATCCTGACGGTCAAATCACTCTAAACTTTTCCCTTTCACAAAAGGATTTAAAGTCAGCGCTAAGGGACCATGGAAGCCTGCCTTTGCCGCCCTATATTAAAAGAAAAGAATATGGAGGTAATGCCGACTTTGAAGATTATCAAACTTTGTTTGCAAAAAAACCTGGTGCTATAGCAGCACCAACGGCAGGGCTTCATTTTACGCCACGGTTAATACAAAATATCAAAAAAGCTGGAGCTAAGATCATACCACTTACCCTTCATGTTGGCGCCGGAACGTTTTTACCCGTAAAAACTGATGATATTAATAAACACAAAATGCATTCCGAATGGGGAGAAATTTCAAAAAATAGTGCCAACATAATAAATGCCACCAAAAAAGATACCGGAAGAATAATTGCTATCGGCACTACCAGTTTACGACTTCTGGAAACTGCAGCAGAAAAAGACGGAAGAGTTCTTCCATTTTCAGGTGAAACTGACATTTTTATAACGCCGGGTTACAATTTTAAAATCGTAGATGCCCTGCTAACCAATTTTCATCTACCACGATCAACTTTATTTATGCTTGTGTCTGCGTTCTCAGGCCTTGAAACCATGAAAGCTGCATACGCCCATGCCATTTCTAATAACTACAGATTTTATTCATATGGCGATGCCTGTTGGCTTGAAGGGAAAAAAATTAAGTGAGCAACTTAAAGTTTAAAGTAATTAGAACAAATAAAAGTGCAAGAGTTGGTGTTCTTGAGACAGCACATGGTGTTATTGATACTCCAAGTTTTATGCCCGTTGGAACAGCTGCTACCGTTAAAGGAATGACCCCAGAAGCAGTCTTAAGTACTGGAGCACAGTGTATTCTAGCAAATACTTATCATTTATTATTACGTCCAGGTGCAAAACAAATACATCATTTAGGGGGGCTGCATAAATTTATGAATTGGATGGGGCCTATTCTTACGGATTCAGGAGGTTATCAAGTGTGGTCGTTGTCCAGCCTAAGAAAAATGGATGAATCTGGAGTCCAATTCAAATCTCATATTGATGGAAGCATGCATTTTTTAAGCCCAGAACGAGCAATCCAAATACAACACCAACTAGGGTCTGATATCACTATGGTACTTGATGAATGCACCTCTCTAGAAGCAGATAAAGATGAGGTGGCAAAATCCATGCACCTTTCCATGGACTGGGCTAAACGTTGTAAAGAAGAATATATAAAACGTGACGGTCATGGACTTTTTGGTATCGTCCAAGGCGGTCTATATGATGATTTACGTTCACAATCGGCTGAGATCTTAGAAAATATTGGATTCGATGGCTACGCTATTGGCGGTCTCTCGGTTGGTGAAGGTCAGGAATCAATGTTTAAAGTACTTGATGGCCTGAAAAACTGTTTACCAAAAGATAGTCCTCGTTACTTAATGGGAGTAGGGAAACCTGCTGATCTCGTTGGCGGTGTCTTACGAGGAATAGATTTGTTCGATTGTGTTTTACCAACTCGCTCGGGACGTACAAACCAAGCTTTCACAAGAAATGGTACGCTCAACCTACGCAATTCTTGCCATAAAAATGACCCCAATCCTTTAGATCTAAACTGCAATTGCCCAGCATGCAAAAATTACAGCCGTGCCTATCTTCATCACCTATCGATGGCAAAAGAAATTCTTGGTGCAGTTTTACTCACTTGGCATAATCTACAATATTACCAGGATCTAATGACAGCCTTAAAAAAGTCCATCATGGAGGGTACTCTAGAATCTTTTGCTAAATCCTTTGAAAAAGATTTAAAATCTAATCTTTAAAAACAAGAATTATTTTCCCATAAATTGGAATTTATATTGATTTTATTTAAAATTCCAATAATTATAGATAAAATGTCTAATTGGAAGAAACGCTTGCAAGAAACTTATTCCTCAACCGGTTGGAGCAAAGCCGAGTTTGCCCGTCGTTCAGGAGTTCATTACGATAGTCTAAACAAATATCTTAACGGAAAGGTGGAACAGCCACGCGGTAATAATTTAGTTAAACTTGCTAGAAGTCTAGGAGTAAATCTTTTGTGGCTCCGTGATGGCTCTGGTCCAAAAAGAAATTTTAACACTGAAATAAAATCATACGCACCTATTGGAGAATTAACGCAGTTAGGCAAACTCTCTCAAATGCCTGAAAGCCCTGAAAAGGCAGTTATTGAAATCGTTGCAAATCCGCATGAAAAAAAGGATTACTTGGTAAGATTTACGTGCCCAGAATTTACTTCGCTTTGTCCTGTTACTGGCCAACCCGATTTTGCACATCTTTCAATAGACTACGTCCCATATAAATCATTAATTGAAAGCAAGTCCCTAAAACTATTCCTCAACTCTTACCGAAATCATAGTAGTTTTCATGAGGCCTGCACTCTAGACGTTGCTCTTCGAATTATTAATGCTGCTAAACCTCGATGGCTCCGCATTGGCGGATATTGGTATCCGCGTGGAGGCATTCCAATCGATATTTTTTTTCAAACTGGAGAGCCACCACAAGACCTTTGGCTACCAGACCAGGGGGTTCCTTCATACAGGGGGCGGGGTTAAAAAATTATTTTACAAGCTATAATATTTCGTTGGATCAGAAATTCCTGCATTCTTAAAGCCCGTTTTACGTAACAAGCACGCATCACAGTGCCCACAGTGAACAAATTCACCAATTTTAGGACTTCGCATCGGATCATAGCAACTCATAGTAAAACCATATTCTACGCCCAATGAAATACCTTTTCGTATTATCTCAGATTTAGTCAAGTCCTGGAGAGGCGCATGGATTCTTATACCTTTTGTGCCCCCCTCTAAAGCCTCAACACTTGCTTTGGTTGCTAGGTTAGCCAGAGCTTGAAAAGCTTCAATATACTCTGGTCTACAGTCCGGGTAGCCGGAATAATCAAGAGCATTAACCCCAATAAATATATCATTAGCGCCAATTGTTTCTGCTCGTGCCAGAGCGATTGCTAGAAATACTGTATTTCTAGCTGGCACATAAGTATTGGGAATACCAACATCCATTTCGGATTTACTTCTATTTTTAGGAACGACTTTATCACCAGTTAAAGCTGATCCACCAAACTGGGACAGATCAATATCGAAAACGTCATGGCTAGTAGTAGAAAAATTTCTAGCATTTTTTTTTGCCGCTGATATTTCTGCATGATGTCGTTGCCCATAATGGAAAGTCAAAGCATGTACTTCAAATTTTTTACTAACAGCAATTGCTAGGCAAGTTGTAGAATCAAGGCCCCCACTAAATAGAACAACCGCTTTATTTTTATTTTTTCGTTTTGATGAGTTCACAGAAAGTTCTCTCTCTCCGATTAGCTAAGATTAGTACTGATATTGAGTTGGAGCCATTCCAAAAAAATTTTCATAATAATAATCATAAATGTATTTAGACTTTTTATTTTATGGCATCTTTCTAAGACAATTATAATTGCTTAGTAATAAAGCAAGGTTGCATATTATATCTGAAAACTTGAGGCGAGGCCATGCCAGAGAAATTTGGAGTTGAATTAAAAGCTATCATTAAAAATCGAGCGATCGATATAGGGTTTAGTGTTGTTGGGTTCACAACTGCAAACCCAAACCCCGCAGATGCCTCTGCTCTAAATGAATTTCTTAAACAAGGTCGCCAAGGCGACATGGCTTGGCTAAATAATCACGAAGGTCGTAGGAGCAATCCATTAGCGCTAATGCCTGAAGCAAAAACTATCATAGTTCTAGGTGCTAATTATGGACCTGTTACAAATTACAGTAAAACCCCGCCCTCTAAGGGAGAAATCAGCATTTATGCACGTGGAAGGGATTATCATAAAGTTCTAAAAAAGAAAATGAAACAACTAGCTCTGTGGTTGTCAAAAACTCACGATTGCGACGTAAAGTTTTTTGTAGACACCGCTCCGATAATGGAAAAACCTTTAGCACAAAGAGCTGGGTTAGGCTGGCAAGGAAAGCACACAAATCTTGTTAGTAGAGAATTTGGATCTTGGTTGTTCCTTGCTGAAATTTTTACTACTCTAGAACTACCGCCAGATCGTCCAGAAATAGATCATTGTGGAAGTTGTGAACTTTGCATGCGTGCCTGTCCAACAAAAGCATTATCAGACCCTTATCGAATTGAACCTAGACAATGCATTTCCTATTTAACAATTGAACACTCAGGCTTAATTGAACCAGAATTAATGGATCAAATGGGGAATCGAATCTATGGTTGTGATGATTGTTTATCAGTCTGTCCTTGGACTAAATTTCAAACCCCAACTGACATTAAAGCATTACAATCCAGAACTGATTTAGAATTACCAAGTCTAACTAAATTAGTTAAGCTAAATGATATAGAGTTTAGGGAGTTTTTTTCTGGATCTCCTATTAAGCGATCTGGACGCAATCGTTTTATTCGAAACGTTTTAATTGCCATAGGAAATTCTGGGGATAAACGTCTTCTTTCAAAAGTTACATCTTTTACAAATGATAGTTCTTTACTAGTTAGAAAAACTGCAGATTGGGCAATTGCAAAGTTAAAAACTGTAAAAACATTTAGTAAAGCTGGCTAAATCACAATGAATAAAAAACAGAAAAAATTAAATTTTTGTGAAAATTTTTTAGCTCGAATAAAGCTAATAACAATAATGATTATTTACTTCACATTTATTGATGCCAATACCTATGCTAGCGATTCCATAAAACAAATAGATTATAAACCCGGTTTAATTTTCAGTGATTGCCATGACTGCCCTGAATTAGTTGTGGTTCCATCTGGTAATTTCATCATGGGGCTAAAAAATTCAGGAAAAATAAGCCAACCTGAACACAAAGTAAAAATAATCAAACCTTTCGCAATGGGTCGTTTTGAAGTTAAGTTTTCTGAATGGACCGCATGTTTGGTTGATGGTGGCTGTAAAAATAATCCTGACGATCATCAGTGGGGAAGAAAGAACCGACCAGTTATTAATATTACCTATTTTGATGTGAAGGAATATTTGACATGGATTTCTAAAAAAACTGGTTTTCTATACCGCCTACCATCTGAAGCAGAATGGGAGTATGCCAACCGTGCCGGCACCAGAACTATTTGGTGGTGGGGTGATAGAGTTGGAAAAAACCACGCAAACTGCAAAGATTGTAAAAGCCCTTGGAGTGATGGCGGAAATAAAGCTCATGGGACAGCGCCAGTTGGTATGTTTAAACCTAACCCTTTCGGACTTTACGATACAACGGCTAATGTTTTTGAGTGGGTTAATGACTGCTGGAACGATTCCTACCATGGCGCACCCCAAGATGGCACCTCTTGGTTAAAGGGAAATTGTAATTTTAGAGTGATCCGTGGTGGATCATTCTATTATTTTTCTAAAGTTGGCCGATCAGCCTATCGATCTAAGAACCCACCTAATGTAAAAAGTTATTGGTTGGGCTTCCGAGTTCTAAGAGAGTTAGAATGAAATTTAGCTAGTAGTTAAATTTATTTCCTACTTCTAACTTTCTTTTCTAACTGCTAGAAATTTTAAAGCACTAAGAAAACCAATCTCATAAATTTAAAATGGTTAATTAAAATGTGGATTGATGTAATTAATTTAAAAGACTTCTATAAAAGCTCCATTGGTATGATAGCCCAACATTCTATTAGTCGACAACTGAGAATCATGTGGCCTAACGTATCTGAGCAAAGTGTGCTTTGTATTGGATACGGTTTGCCATACCTAGACCTGTTTCGTGGTGAAGCTACACGAACAATAGCCGCAATGCCAGCTGCTCAAGGGGTTTTAAGGTGGCCTCAAAATGCACAAAACCTTGCCACCTTAGTAGACGAAACAGAATTACCATTTCAAGATCTTAGTGTAGATAGAGTGTTATTAATTCATGCTTTGGAATATGCTGAAAATATTCACCCGCTATTGCGAGAAATATGGAGGATTCTTACTGGCAGTGGAAAATTAATAGTAGTTGCACCTAATCGAAAAGGTCTATGGGCTCTGTTAGAAAAAACACCGTTTGGAAATGGACAGCCTTTTTCCCAAAGACAGCTCTCGAGATTACTTCGTGATAATCTATTCGTACCATTGAAAACTCATCCCGCATTATTTACCCCCCCATCCCAATCAAAAATGATTTTATCCTCAGCAGCTGCCTGGGATAAAGTAGGTGGACTCACGTTTAAGACCTTTTCAGGAGTTATGTTATCTGAAGCAACAAAACAATTATATGCAGCAAGAATAACACCTATCAAAGAAACCAAAGGCCGCTATTTACCTGCTAATAAAGAAACAACTAGAACATAAAAAAAAACAGCATTTATTTTTTTCTGAGAAGAAACAACGCCTGTTCACCAAAAAAATTAGCTGATATTAAAGACGATGATACTTGGCGAGTTCGACCCTTCTTATCAAATATTTTTTGTGATTCTATTTCAATATTTAACTCCTGACAAAGCTCAATAAAATCTCGGATTGTACATAAATGAATGTTTGGTGTTTCATACCATTTATGAGGGAGCGTATTATTTACTGGCATTCGACCAAAAAGCGCTAAAGATAAACGCCCACGCCAATGGGCAAAATTTGGGAAAGAAACGATTGCACGTCTGGAAATCCTAAGCAAATGCCCTAACACAACTTTAGGTTGGACCATAGCCTGTAGAGTCTGACTCAGGACAGCATAATCAAAAACATCATCAGGATAGTCCTTAAGGTCCGTATCGGCATCACCTTGAATAACTGATAGACCCGCACTAATGGAATCGTTAACTCCTTCCGTGCTCAATTCAATTCCACGGCCATCAACATTCCGGTGATTCACTAAATAGCCAAGCAAGCTACCGTCTCCACAACCTATATCAAGTACCCGTGAATGAGGCTCTATCATATCAGCAATCAACTTAAGATCTACTCGAATTGGATTCAGCTTCGATGTCATTAGTCTAATCTAACAGATTCGATATTATGATTAATCCAGTTCTCAGAAGCACCATCAAAAAAACCGCCTAATATTTGGTATAGTTCTGGTTCATGTAATAAAAAAGCATCGTGGCCCTTATCGGATTCAATTTCAGCAAAACTGACATTTGCAGCTGCAGCATTAAGTGCGTGTACAATTCGACGATTTGCTTCAGTTGGATACAACCAATCACTAGTGAAGGAAATTATACAGAATTTTACAGGTGAATTTCTAAAAGCATTAGCTAAAACACCATTATGCTTTGCAGCTAAATCAAAATAATCCATAGCACGTGTTATATATAAATATGAATTAGCATCAAAACGATCGACAAAAGTAATACCCTGATGCCGAAGATAACTTTCGACTTGAAAATCGGCATCAAATCCATAGGTAAGAGCTTCACGGTTTTGCAACCGACGGCCAAATTTTCTGTGTAACGCTTGATCAGATAAATAAGTTATGTGAGCGGCCATACGTGCCACCGCTAACCCCTTTGTTGGATTTTTCCCTTTCAAAAGGTAATTACCTTCAACCCAATCGGGGTCAGCCATAATCGCTTGGCGCCCTACCTCATGAAATGCTATATTTTGAGCTGAATGAAAAGCAGCAGAGGCAATAGATATAGCCGTAAATACACGCTTTGGATACATAGATGCCCATTCTAGAACTTGCATACCTCCCATCGAGCCACCTACCACAGCAAACAACTTATGGATACCTAAGTAATCAATCAAAAGAGCTTGGCATCGAACCATATCAGCAATTGTAATAACAGGAAAAGTAAGGCCCCAGGGCTTGCCATTTTCAGGATTTAGTTCTTTTGGTCCATATGTCCCCATACATCCACCTAAAATGTTTGCACAAATTACAAAATAAGTATTAGTGTCAATCGTTTTGCCTGGGCCTACCATAGTATCCCACCAGCCAGGCTTACCAGTCAAAGGATGTTTGCCAGCAACAAATTGATCGCCTGTAAGAGCATGACAAACTAGTATTGCATTAGACTTATCAGTATTTAGCTTACCAAATGTCTTATAGGCGACAGGAAAATTAGAAATTTTTATTCCACAATCTAAAGATAATGGTTTTTCAATGGCTAAACGCACTGAATTGCCGGAAGATTGGACTAATTCTTCCTCAACTTGTACGGAGTTTTTATCATTTCTATTGGTCATATCTTGCTTCGCTTTTAATAAACGTTACAAAAAAAACTTTTTAAAATCACTATAAATGATGCCATAGCTAGGAGTCGGATTACTAAGTGTCAATGTTTTCTTTGATTTTACGTCGTCATAAGCTTATCACTAAGCATGCATCCCCGTTTCGTGCTATAATCACCTAAGAGCTATAAACTAGTACTAATTTATGTAATAAAAATTGCTGGGCACACAATATATGCCAATCAATAAAGATAAACTTCAATCTCTGCGCCAGAAAATTGACGCTATTGATAATTCTCTCCATGATCTAATTATGGAACGGACACAAGTTGTTGAGGAAGTCCGCCTAGTTAAACAAGGAGAAAAAATTAAAATCAGACCAGCTAGGGAAGCAGAAATTATTTATCGGCTGATTGGTCGTCATAAAGGGCCATTCCCAAAACAAGAATTAGCTAGAATCTGGAGAGAACTCATTGTTGCAACCCTTCGATTTGAAGGACCTTTTTCTGTTGCTGTCTCTGAAAGTGATCACAAAACTGGCTACTGGGATTTAGCCAGAGATCAATATGGTTCTTTTACACCGACAACAAAACATCACTCGCACAAAAGTGTTGTAAACGCCGTAAGGGATCAGACAGCTACCGTGGGGATTCTACCAATGCCTAAAACAAACGATACAGAGCACTGGTGGCCTTTTTTACTTTCTGATAAAACTAGTCCAGTTCTAATTATGGCACGATTACCTTTTATACCTGGTGATAACTCCAACAAATTAAATGGCTTTGATGCACTTGTTATTTCCACTGTTCCACAAGAAAAAACAGGGCGTGATCATTCTTTTTTAACAATTGAATCTCAAAAAGAAATAAGTAACGAAGTAATTGAAAATGCATTAGCAAAAGTTAAACTACCAATCATTTTTCAACAAAAATATTTTAATCCTAAACTGTCAACAACTTGGCTTCATCTTATAGAGGTTGATGGATTTGTTGATATCGAAAATTCTCAATTGTCACTACTGAAAAAAGAATTGGCCAATAAAATAACTAGCGTTTCACATCTTGGGGGATATGCAAAACCTCTAGAACCTTCAGAAGTTGTAAATAACATAAATTTTTCTAAAGAAGGAAGGGCATAGTGAGTTCTCCAATTCCACGCTCAAGCATTCTAGATATTGAACCTTACGTTGGCGGGGAATCTTCTGCTTTAGGAATAAATAGTATTATAAAGTTATCTAGCAATGAAAACCCCTTTGGACCCAGCCCTCTTGCAAAAAAAGCATATATTAAAGCTACCAACGAATTACACCGTTATCCAGATGGAAGCTATGAAAAGCTCAGAGGTTCCATTGCTAATCTACACAAAATAGATTCAAATAAAATTGTTTGTGGTGCTGGTTCTGATGAGATCATAAGTTTGATATGCCTTGCTTATTCAGGTCCAGGAGACACAGTTCTATATAGTCAACACGGTTTTTTAATGTATCCCATTTCAGCTAAAGCAGCAGGAGCCCAACCCATATATGCTAAAGAAACAAATTTAACTAGTAATGTTAATGCACTCTTAAAAACAGTTAGCGATTCTACACGACTTTTATTTTTGGCAAACCCTAATAACCCAACCGGAACATATTTATCTCAAGATGAGTTATGGAATTTACGTAGAAACCTAAGAGAAGATATTATTTTAGTCATTGATGCTGCTTATGCTGAATATGCTAGTCGCAATGATTATAGCCCTGGTATAGATCTAGTTGAAGAATTTGATAATGTCGTAATGACTCGTACCTTTTCAAAAATTTATGGACTTGGTGGAATACGACTTGGCTGGGCATATTGCCCCTCTAAAATTGCTGATGTTCTTAATCGAATACGAGGCCCCTTCAATGTAAGCACACCAGCTATAGAGACTGGTATAGCTGCTTTAAAGGATAAAAGTTTTATCGATAAATCTCGAAAACATAATGATACTTGGTTAGCTTGGACACATGAAAAAGTTCATAACTTAGGGTTAAAATCTCCCAACAGCGCTGGAAATTTTCTTTTAGTACAATTTCCTAAAGAGCAAAAAAATAAAATAACTACGGCTGAAGCTGCCAATATATTTCTTAAAGATCGTGGGATTTTAGTTCGACGGATGGAGGCTTATGGACTAGAGAATTGTCTAAGAATAACTATTGGACAAGAGTTTGAAATGAAAAAAACAATTGAATCATTAAAACGATTTTTGGAACAATTATAAGTCATGAAAGATCCTGGGATTAAACCATTATTTGAACGCGTTACCTTAATCGGCGTAGGTTTGATTGGATCTTCCATAGCCCGTGCATTAAAGAATTATAATTTAGCTTCGCATATATCAGTAACAGCACGGACAAAAAAAACTTTGGATATCGTGAAAAATCTTGGCCTTGCTGATAATACAACAATGGATATCGTTGAGGCTGTTAAAGATTCTGATCTTATCATTTTGTGCACACCACTTAGTGCCTACAAAAAAATTGCTCAATCAATCAGTTCATCTTTAAAGACAGGTTCTATTCTAACTGATGTTGGTTCTTGTAAGAACATAATGTTTAATGATGTTGCTCCATACATACCTAAAAAAGTTCACATAGTCCCCGGACACCCAGTAGCTGGAACTGAACATTCGGGACCAAATGCAGGTTATGCAGAATTATTTAATGGTAGATGGTGCATTCTTACCCCCAGCCCAGATACTAATAATTTTGCAACTAGCCAAGTTACAAAAATGTGGGAGCATATGGGAATGGAGGTTGCAATTATGGATGCATCTCATCATGACAAAGTTTTAGCACTAACATCACATTTACCTCACCTTATAGCTTACACTATCGTTGGCACTGCTACAGAACTAGAGGATGATCTCAAAAAAGAGATCTTGAAATATTCTGCAAGCGGATTCCGTGATTTTACTCGAATAGCATCATCCGACCCTGTTATGTGGCGAGATATCTTCTTAAAAAATAAAGAAGCGGTTCTCGATGTACTGGGACGATTTTCTGAAGATCTGACTTCCCTACAACGTGCAATAAGGCGTGGCGATGGTGATAGGTTGGAAAAACACTTCAATAGAACACGGGCAATCCGAAGAGGTATAATAGAAGCAAAACAGGAATGATTTCCTATCATTTAATCTTAAATTAAAAACCCTATACTTAGTTAGAACTAGACCATTCCAAATAAGGGAAATGCCCCACAGCCAAAGGACCAACATAAATAGTGTTGTCTTGAATACTTATTGGAATTTTAATAAAATTCCTTTCAACACCTTCCCCCCCTTGTTCATTACCACTTGCTAACATTGATAAAATTGCTTTCGCTAACCTCGTTTCACTAATATTTATTACCCCGGAAGAATAAAGCTTATCAATTATGCCCATATAGCCACGGGCCTTAACACTAAAAACTGCTAATGGCTGTAAATTCTTGTCAACAGCTAAGGTCCCTGCCCCATTGATCTCCAAAGAATTATGATTAATTTTCAAATCAACTATTTCTAGCACCCCACCTTCATCACGCCAAATTTGAACAGTATTAGTTTTAATAATGTTTGGCATTTCGCCTATTACATTTGCTTGAAAGCTTATGTGTTTTGTCACAAACCCTAAACCATCAATAAGTTCAGTATGATGAGAGATATCTATAATTTCAGCGTGTATTTCTTTAGGAAAACCAGCTATCTCACGTAATTTTAGAAAAATTCTAAAATTTCTAACTTTCACATCTAACACGCGCTTTACAAGTTTTGTTTTAAGCATTCCTATATGTTGCCCAGGAACTTCAATTGCTATTTCTTTTAACTGCCAAGGCCGCATAGAAAGTGTTAAATCAGGTCCACTCCAATTCAAAGTTTGCCTCTCATTAGAAATTGATAGTGAAGGCTTAGTTATCAATACACGAATCCAAAAAGGGAACCCACTGATCTCTATAGGTCCTGAGTTAAAATCGTAGCCCTCTGTATACTGATCTTTTCTCCAGTCACTAATAGCTTCTAAAATTTTGGTTTCTAGAAAACTCCAATACCACCAATAACCACTGAATATTAAAATTGTAACAGAAAAAATTAGTATGGACTTTGTTACTAATTTGTTAGCTTTAAGACTTCGAATTAACTCCATTGTCGTGTAACATCCAATTAATTTTGAACACCTAGTTCATTGGCTTACTTTTTTTATATAGCCCTAATTTTTGATTTGATTGTAATTTCTTAATGAACGCAAATTAATTTGGCACAATTCAAAAAAGATATCTGGGTTTTTGGTTACGGATCATTAATGTGGCGACCTGATTTTTCACACATTGAAATGCAACCAGCATTATTGCGAGGTTACCATCGATCTTTATGTGTCTATTCAATCGATCATAGGGGCACAAAAAAAAAACCTGGGATAGTACTTGGCCTTGATAGAGGGGGGGCATGTAAAGGACTTGCAATGCGTGTAAAAAGTAGCCATGCAGAAAATGTGCTGAAATATTTGCATAAAAGAGAAATGAAACATGAAGTTTACTGTCCAAGATGGCTAACAGTCCGCATTCCATTTAAAACCATCGAAGCATACTGTTTCATCGTAGATCGAAACCATTCACAATATGCAGGAAAGCTTGATGATAAAGAGATTTTAAAGTTAATTAGACAAGGAAGTGGCCGAGGAGGTGACTGTTTTGATTATTTAAGCAGTACTATATATAAACTAGAGGAACTTGGTATCGTCGATAAGTCTTTACAAAGAATTTTTAATTTACTCAAGAAAACTTCCGTGATTAATTCAACCGCACTTTGAATAGGCACAGGAACGACAGTTGTCACAACCTTCTTCACGCACCAAACTAGACTGCCCACATTTAGGACACTGCCGAAAAGGTATCCTACTATTTTCTTTTGGACTCTTTGCTAATCCGGAATCTGAACTAGCACCACTTTTACTACTAAGAGACGCAACTTTTAAATGATTGATTTCGTCAATATCCGCAATATCACCTACTTCCTTAAGAAAGCCTGTGAATAGCATGTGCTGTTCAATTACATCACCAATCGCGGCTAATAAAGATGGAATATAACTACCGTTCATCCATTGTCCACCTCGCGGGTCAAATACGGCTTTTAGCTCCTCAATAACAAATGAGACATCACCCCCGCGTCTAAATACAGCAGAAATCATCCGTGTTAAAGCTACTGTCCAGGCATAGTGTTCAGTATTTTTTGAGTTGATGAAAATTTCAAACGGACGAATTCGTCCCTGATCGTCAATAATATCATTCATAGTAATATAAATTGCATGGTCACTTTCAGGCCAACGTAGTTTATATGTTTTTCCTTGAAGATCATCCGGTCGATCAAGTGGCCGAAAAAGCTTTGTGACTGGTCCAGAATCACCTAAATCTATGGGCATTTCTGTAACAACAGGATTTTCCAAAGGGAGCTCTGGCTCATCCTCTTTTGTTTCTGGCAAGACACTCTTAACTTCTAAAACTGCACCAGTGATATCGTTCGGCCTATAGGTAGTACACCCCTTACAACCAAGATCAAAAGCCTGGCTATATATATCTTTGAAAGCGTCAAAGGTGATAGCTTCTGGACAATTTATTGTCTTAGAAATTGAGCTATCGATATATTTTTGCACCGCCGCCTGCATAACTAAGTGATCCTTAGGAGACAATTGCTGTGCATCTACGAAAGCATCTGTAAGTGGAGTATCCTCACCAAATTTATTGCAATACAAACGATATGCATAATCAACAACTTTTTCTTCGCGTCTAACTCCGTCAGGCATTAGCACATGGCGAGAGTATTTAAAGCTGAAAACTGGTTCTAAACCTGACGAAACGTTATCAGCAAGAAGGGATATTGTTCCAGTCGGTGCAATGGATGTAAGTAGTGCATTCCGGATGCCATATTTAGCAATACCTTTTTGTATATCTAGATCTAGGCTAGAAATGGTTTCAGCAGCTAAGTATTTTTCACTATCGAACAAAGGAAATGATCCTTTCTCCTTAGCTAATTCTACTGAAGCTAGATAGGCAGTCCTTTGCAGTATACGCATCCATTCTTCAGTTAGCTGAACTGCACGTGTTCCACCATAACGAACACCAACCATAATTAAAGCATCGGCTAAACCAGTAACACCCAGGCCAATACGACGCTTAGCTTCAGCCTCATACTTTTGCTGAGGCAAGGGAAAGTTAGAAACATCAATTGAATTGTCCATTAGACGAACAGCAGTCATCACCAAATTTTCTAGAATGGAAGTATTAAGTCTCGCATTTGCAGAAAATGGTTCTTCTATTAGTCTAGCAAGATTTATAGACCCCAATAGACAGGCACCGTAAGGTGGCAAGGGCTGTTCACCGCAAGGATTAGTCGCATTAATGGACTCGCAGTAATATAAATTATTTTTATCATTGATACGATCAATAAATATTACGCCTGGTTCAGCATAGGCATAAGTTGCACGCATAATAGAATCCCAAAGATCACGTGCGGAAAGACTTTTATATGTAACGTTTTCAAATTTCAGCTCCCAAGAATTATCTTCTCGCACTGCCTGCATGAAATCGTCAGTTATTAGAACTGACATATTAAACATTCGAAGTCGTCCTGCTTCACGCTTAGCCTCAATAAAAGCCTCAATATCGGGATGATCGCAACGCATCACTCCCATCATAGCACCACGTCTAGATCCAGCGCTCATAATCGTACGACACATAGAATCCCATACGTCCATAAAACTCAAAGGCCCAGAAGCATCTGCACCAATCTTATGAACTGCTGCCCCCTTAGGCCTAAGTGAAGAAAAGTCATAACCAATACCACCACCTTGCTGCATGGTAAGTGCAGCTTCCTTTAGGTGTTCAAAAATACCACTCATATCATCGGGGATATTGCCCATAACAAAACAGTTAAATAAAGTTACTCGGCGATCTACTCCAGCTCCTGCTAAGATACGTCCAGCTGGCAAAAACTTAAAATCATCCATCGCTTCAAAAAATAACTGTTCCCACTTAGCGCCTTGTTTGCCATCCAACTTACGCTCAGGAGCAGATAAAGCTTTAGCAACACGAGACCAGGTATCAGACATTGTTTTGTCAATTGGCTGATCATCTACCCCTTTAAGGCGATATTTCATTTCCCAAATTTGCTGCGAAATATTAGCTGGACTAAACATTTTTATTTCCAGAAGTTACAAAAATAAATGGATTTGCAATGTTAGAACTTAGCTTCAAAAAAACCCTAGCGTCAAAGAAAAAGTTCTTGTTATGTTTCCACTAGTTTTACACAGATTTTTAAAAGATATTCAAATAATAAATACTTGTTTATTAAACAGTTAAAGACATATCCCCAACATTCACATACAAATATAAGAATTTATGCACAATTTATCATCAATGAATTAAGCAAAATTAATTAGTATCTAGAAGTAGGAAAATAGACTATTTAAATACACAATAGAACATATAGTGAACATATTATTTTTAAAATATGCTGTCAAGTCACAAAAATTTAAACGCTAATAAGCCAAAGTTTAACTTGCTACTCTTTTATGCGAGTATGTAAATTAAGTATTTATGAAAATTTTTTTCTATTCATATTAATTAGATTTTTGTGGTAAAAAATGATGAGAAAACCGTCTTTTTGCCTCAGCAACCAAAGATGTAGTTGCAGTTTCCATCTGATATTCTAACTCTTTCATGAACTCTCTTCGTTTTAGACCCGATGGTATCGGGTCTAGAAATTGAACAGTAATTACTCCTGGAAACTTTCTAAATCTACGTCTACCCCAGAACAAACCAGAATTTAAAACTACAGGCACTATTTCAGCAGAAGTGCTATTATAAATAGCAGCAACACCAGGCTGATATTGATGTCGATCATCAGGTGATGTTCTCGTACCTTCAGGAAAAATTATCACTTGGCGATTTTTAGCCATTCTGTCTTGAACGTCTCTTACCAATTTTTTCAAAGACGCGCTACCACCAGAGCGATCAACTGAGATAGCTCCGCACTTTAATGCACACCACCCCCAAATAGGTATATCTGCTAACTCTTTTTTAAGCACATAATTCGGATCACTTAAAAGAAGATAAAAAAAGAACGTGTCCCAAGCTGACTGATGTTTTGAAACAATGACACACGGGCCTTTTGGAGGCTTGCCTCTAACTTCAAAGTCTAAGCCCAAAATAAATTTTAGAAGCATTGCCGCTCCTCTTGTCCAAACACGAGTAACTGTTTGTGAAAAAGTCCTGGGAAAGAAAAGCAACCAACTAAGACTAGCTACTAAAAATAGATGATATATAAAAAAAATCACATTGAAGATTAATGATCGCACAAAGATCATCCATCTCCCCTTTCGGAAACTATGGATATATTCTCTTTATCAATCTCTCTATTAAAGCCTGGTAGATTTATTTCATTGCGAACCCATGCAAACAGAAACTTATTATATTCACTAATTAATAAGCTAGCCGTACCTGGCCACGCCCACCAGCGTTCACGCTTTACTTTGTCAGGAAAAACTGGATGTGCAATTAATTTAACATTTGGCATCACAAATTTAAACTCATACAAGCTTCTTGGCATATGATAATCTGCTGTTACTAAGCGAAGAGACTGAATATCACGATTTTTAATCCAAGCCTTAGTCTCAAATGCATTGCCTCTTGTATCACTTGCAATGCCAATACTAATTTGATTTTCCAATTGTCTTGGCTCGCGTTTTAAAACCTTCAATAATTCGCGAACATCAACTCCCTGATACACTCCCGAGATAAATAGTTGTTTTGAAACCCCCATAGACAACAAATCTAAAGCCTTGCCTAACCTTAGACTCCCACCTGTCAAAACAACAATTGCATCTGTATTTTTCACATTATCAAAAACACGATTTGGTATACTATCCACAAATTGGAAAAGTCCAAGAATCCACAAAATCAAAAATATGATGACTGTTGTTACAATCCTCATTGATCGCTTTGGACGGATAAAATACCTTGCTCTTCTCATCCTACAACATCCTTGAAAGGGTCCTTAGAACCGTCAATCGCGCTGTGAACATAGCTATAAAGGCTATCACTACGGGTAAAGCTAGCCAAACTAAAAAATGTGATATTCCAAAATTTATATTTGGTAGCAAATTGGTTTCCATCTGCTTCGCTATAGCAGAAATTGTCCACATCGTTGGAATTGAAAGACAAAGACCCAAGCCCCCCCCCTTCAAACCAAGAGTCAAAGCGCGACTGGCAAACTGGCTAGCTATGTAAGAGTCTTGTGCACCTATAAGATGTAAGACTTCTATGGCATTACGATGAATTGCAAGCCCTGTACGTGTAGTGAACACTACTGTCCCAACGGTTGCAAAACCTATAAAAGCTAAAATTACAATAGCTAGAACCTCAAGAACCCTGGTTAGATTAACTATGCGCTCTAACCACAAACTGTGACTATCAATTGCAATATTAGGAACCATATCTTCAATCTTTTGAGATAGCTCATTCAGATTTATTGTTAAACCAGACTTTAACTCAACATCTATCAAACGTGGCAAAGGTAGATCTTTAGAAGCTGCTGCTGAACCTAACCAAGGCTCAAGAAGAGCTTTCATTTTTTCATCTCCAAACACCTCAAAACGTTCTACTTCCGGCAATTTTTCCAAGACAAGCAAAACTTTCTGAAGACGCTCTGAATCCTTAGCTCTATTATCTGCCGGTAAAACCTGAATGGTCAATGTTCCACTAATTCCCTGGTCCCAACGAGTAGCCGTGGAAGCTAGCAGCAACATCCCAAACATTGACAAGACAGCAAGGAAAACCATGAAAGCAATGAGCCAAGGCAGAAATTTGCTAAGAGAATCATTATCAAGCGGAAGATCTGAACGTTTAGAAAACATCAGATTTGTGTTTCTGCAATATTAGGATCATCATTAGAACTTTTTATTTTAATTTCATCATGATCCTTCTTAGTTATCGGAATTACTTTCTTCGGCAAGGAAGATAAAGTGTCAGTGTTAACTATCTTCAGCTGCCCCTCATCAAGTTGCATGCTTGGATAACCCATACGCTTAACCAACTGATTATTATGGGTCGCTATAATTACAGTAGTTCCGAGCTTATTTAATTCCTCAAACAGGTACATCAGGCGTAAACCTAGATGATCATCGATATTACCAGTTGGCTCATCTGCTAAAAGAATGCTGGGCTGTGCAATAACTGCACGTGCTATTGATACCCTTTGCTGTTGACCGCCAGACATAGTGGGCGGGCGGGCATCTAAATGATCTTTTAATCCAACCCAACTAAGCAATTCAACAACATGTTTTTGAACATCCGAATTACGAGCACCTGCAACCCGCAAAGGAAGTGCCACATTATCAAAGGCTGACAGATGGTCCAACAACCGGAACTCCTGAAATACTACACCAACGCGACGCCTTATCGCTGGTAATTCATTTCTTGACGTTTTTGCAATATCTTGACCAAACAAAGAGATAAGGCCACGGGTTGGCTTAAGCGCCATATAAATAAGCTTAAGCAAGGATGATTTGCCAGCTCCACTAGGTCCTATTAGGAAGTGAAAGGACCCTGGTTCTAAAGAAAAATTTACATCTTTCAATACTTCTGGACCAAGCCCGTAACGCAATCCTACATTTTCAAATTCCACGATGGGTCCGCAAGAATCTTTATTCACCTTAAATTTCCTATCACCCGATGTTCATAGACTTGAACCAGCAGTTAGTTCTGGTGTAGTTTTAAATGTAAAAAGTTGTTAGATATTAACTTCTTTTAAAGACTAATAACATCAAATTACTAATAATACTAAAGTATAACATTAACATTTCGATGCGAGTTTCGTTAATCACAGAAAAAGCCTATAAACAACTAGCTCTTTCAGCATGAATCAAAAATGATTATAACATGTCAGCAATGTAATACGAATTATGATGTCGACGCCAAGTTGATAGGTGACGGCAAAACAGTTTCCTGTCAGAATTGCTCGAACACTTGGTTTCAGAACCCAGTAAAGAATCCCCCTGTTTTTAAGTACCGTTCTCCGATGCCATCTACTTCACCTTTAGAACATGAGAAAACTTATGAATCTCCTGAAAGCTCTGGGATTCAATCTACTGATGAAACCCGTAATGAAAAAAATATCACAGAAGATGAAGGTCTTTCATCAGAAGCCTTAGATGATATGTTTGGTGAACAAACTGGTACTGATGACTTCTTTACTGATGACGATTTTACTGGTGACGATTCAGACACAGACATTGAAGGTGAGACAGATAATACCGAAGACTTTGAAGATCCGGAACCAATTCCTGGTGTGTTTAGTCAAGGATCAGATCAAGACGAAGACGACGAAAGTCCTAGTGGAAAAGGAAAAAAAATCGCTATTATCTCTGCTACTATTATAGCAACTCTTTGCCTAGCATTATATTTTGGACAGACTTTCATAATGGACATGTTTGGGGAAAGCCAAGTTGGAGAAGGTCTTGATATACAAAACGTAAAATCTGTTCGCAAAGATGAAAAAGGAGTGGATTTTCTTATAGTTAAAGGGATAGTTGCCAATGTATCAGATGAAGCACGCAAGGTGCCGTTGATCAAGGTTGCCCTTTATGATGGAACCGAAAAAGAAGTTGATAAAAAAATAATAGCACCAATGAGAAATAGCCTGAAAGCTGGAGCCAAAATTCGGTTCAGTGCAAAACTTGCAAAACCATCTGCATCTGCACGACGGATGGAGGTTACCTTTACTAAACCTAAGGAAAAATAAGCTCAAACGTTATAGAAAATTAGCTAGTATTAGCTTGCTTACTGAGCCAAGATGGCAACCTTTCAAAGGCGAGTAATTCGTCTACAGAAATACGATCTCTGATAACTGAAAAAGTTTTACCCTTAACCATAATCTCTGGTATCAAGGGGCGTGTGTTATATGTTGAAGCCATAACCGCACCATAAGCGCCAGCATTTCGAATAGCTAGCAAGGAACCAGCAACAGCGAGAGGCATTGATTTTGGTAGGCCAAAAGTGTCACCGGTTTCACAAATTGGTCCCACTACTTCTATTACCTGCATTTTATCAGAAGAAGAAGCTCCTATCACTGGTTGAATTTCATGCTGGGCCTCATAGAGCGCTGGTCGTAAAAGGTCGTTCATTGCTGCATCAACTACCACAAAAGATCGATTTGATCCCTCTTTTACTCTTATCACACGAGTTACCAAAATTCCCGCTTTACCAGCAATCAACCTTCCTGGCTCAAAATAAATTCGACAATCTAAATTTCCAAAAACAGATTTAACCATATCACCATATTCTTTTGGTGAAGAGGGTTGTTCATTTCCATAAGAAATGCCAAGACCACCACCAAGATCTACACTTTCGATTGCATACCCATCTTGACGAAGTTCCTTTATCAAACCAACCACTAATTTGAAAGCATCACGAAATGGCTTTAAATCAAGAATTTGCGACCCAATATGCACTGCAACACCATTAGCATTTATGCCAGGCAACTTATAGGCAAGAGCGAAGGCTTTATGCGCCTCCTTCCAGGAGACGCCAAATTTATTTTCACTTTTTCCCGTAGTGATTTTTTTATGTGTATTTGCATCAACATCTGGGTTTACACGTATTGCAACATTTGAATTTGCTCCTAAAGACGCAGCAACATCTGAAAGCATCTCTAACTCAGAAAGAGATTCCACGTTAATCTGCAAAACTCCGGCCTTTATTGCATAAGCCATCTCTTCTTGCGTCTTTCCAACTCCAGAAAAAACTATTTTGCTAGCTTCAACACCAGATACTATTGCACGCTTCAATTCACCAGTTGAAACAACATCAGCTCCAGCACCAAGACGAGCTAGGGTTGCAATCACAGAAATATTGGAATTAGCTTTTACAGCAAAAAACACTTGAGCATCCAAACCATGCAAAGCATCAGAAAATAATTTGTATTGATATTCTAGAGACTCACAAGAATAGCAATAGAACGGCGTGCCAACAGCTTCAGTGATTTCTCGAATAGGGACATCAGAAGCATATAATTCCCCATTCTGGTATTGAAAATAATCCATAGTTCTCAAACCTTAATTAATTATCAATAAGAAGGTCGATTTGGATATTCCAAAGGAAACCCATATGGTGAATTAGATCTAATAGTACTGTTAGGTGCTTCTTTAGGTGCTTCTGTTTTCTTATCAATTGGCTGATTGTCAAAAGCAGAAGGTGCCGATTTGACACCACAGGCTGTTAAACTAAAGATACAAAAATAGACAAATAAGAGCTTTAATACTCTCCTTTGCAGGACCAGAAAAACTATCATATGTTTAAATGCCTCTTTCATATGTTTAAATACCTCTTTCTAGCCTCGAGAACTGCAGCTAATACCATCTTTGGCGCCGTGCCTCCAAAACTACTACGACTGCTGACTGCATCAGTAACACGCAGAACTTTGTATATCTCATTAGTAATGCCCGGAGAAATGGATTGCATTTCATCAACACTCAACTGGTTTAACTCAACTTTTTTTTCCTCAGCTAGCCTAACCAATAAACCAGTTACATGATGTGCATCCCTAAATGGCATGTTCAGATCCTTAACGAACCAATCAGCCAGGTCAGTAGCCATAGCATGACCAGAGATCGCATCTGCCTGCATCCTATCTTTATCAAAGTCCATTTCTCCAACCATGCCTATTAGAGCTGCTAAACACAAATTCAATGTGTCAGTTACTGTGAATACTGGCAACTTATCTTCTTGCATATCCTTACTATAAGCTAGTGGCAATCCTTTCATCACAACAAGGAGTGTATTTAATGCACCAATTATATTTCCAACTTTAGCCCGAACAAGTTCTGCTGCATCTGGATTTCGTTTCTGCGGCATGATTGAAGATCCAGTAGAGAAGGAATCAGACAAATGCACATAGGAAAATTGGACCGAACACCAAAGAACAATTTCCTCAGCAAAGCGAGACATATGCACGCCCAAAATGGCCGCTATAGATAAATACTCAAGAACAAAATCTCGATCAGATACCGCATCTATTGAATTAGCCATCGGTCTAGAAAAGCCTAATTCTTTAGCAGTCATATATCGATCAATTGGGAAACTTGTTCCACCCAGCGCCGCTGCACCTAAAGGACTTTCATTTAAACGATCCCGACAATCAGACAAACGGCCTCTGTCTCGACCTAACATTTCAACATAAGCTAGAAGATGGTGACCAAGTGTTACAGGTTGGGCAGTTTGCAAATGAGTAAAGCCAGGCATAACTGTCGATGCATGATCTTCGGCCCTATCAATGAGCACTGATTGTAAAGCTTTCAAACTATCATCAAGTTTATCAATCTCTTCCCTTACCCAAAGCCTAAGGTCTGTCGCCACTTGATCATTTCTAGACCTTGCCGTATGCAAGCGTCCTGCAGCAGACCCGATCAATTCACCTAAGCGTGATTCAACATTCATATGAATGTCTTCTAATTTCTGAGAAAAATTGAATTCACCTTTTTTTATCTCTTTAAATATAGTATCTAGCCCCATCACAATATCATCACTATCATTTTGAGAGATGATACCTGTGCTGGCCAACATTATAGCATGAGCCTTTGAAGCATTAATATCTTGAGCAAAAAGGCGACGGTCAAAATCAATGGAAGCGTTAATTTTTAACATAATTTCAGCTGGACCACCGTCAAATCTTCCACCCCAGATGTCATTAGCATTATTATCGTTTTCTAAGGGCTTATCACTAGGTCCTGAATTTTTCGAAGTTTTTACCATAATTCTATATTTTAAAGATCCTCTTTAAGGAAATTAACTTTGATGCATAAATTAAAAATACAATACCGACCGTTAGATTATCTCTTAGCAATCATTTTAATGGTACTTTTTATAATTAGTGTTTCAATATCACGACCCTTAGCTAAAACGAAAGCCGGAAGTTGCGTTGATGCAAACAGAACTCCAAAGAAATTTCAAGCTACTACTACTACTGAAAAATTTACAAAACATACTTTTAATGGAATTCAAGGGGCCAAAAAAAATATAGAAGATTATTTAGGAAAAAAGATAATACTAAATATTTGGGCTACTTGGTGTGCTCCTTGCTTAAAGGAATTGCCACAACTAGACAGCTTAAAAAAAATACTTCTTGATGACAAAATTGAAGTTCTCGCAATATCAATAGATAAATCCGGAGTATCAATCGTAAAAAAGTTCTTTCATCTTAACGACATAAAAAATTTAGAAATATTATCCGATCCTTCAGGAAAAATCCTAAAAAAAATTAAGATTAGAGGTATTCCTACAACTATACTAATAAACTCAAAGGGTTATGAAATTGGTCGTGTGGAAGGTATTATGGAATGGGACAGCCCAAAGGTAGTAACTTTCCTTCGAAGATGCTTAGAAAATTAACTACTGTATAAACGGAATAGTTAAAACTATTGAAAATCGTACTATCGAAATATGTAAGCTTTTAAATTAACAAAATTATTTTGTGTAAAACATATTAGAATTTAAGCCGCTAAAGACGTGTCGTTATTTTCCTTATAAATACTCCCTTTAGACCGTTCATCAGATGAGTTCCTAATTGAACCAATTTCTACTTTTCCATTGATAACTCCGCTAATTTCATCTCTGCGCACGCCAATATCTAAAAGCAAATAATCAGGCATAGTAGAAAGTTCACGTTTCTGATCTAGTCGATAGTTCCATTTCTTGATTGCTTTAAATAAAAATACTGCAGAATTGAAAAATACTTTTAAAATTCTAATATTATAGTCGTTTAAATTTTGAAATGAATTAATAACAAGATATTTATATAATGTTTTATTGATACTAATTGTGGTTTGTTTATGAGAACTCATGACTAATTACCTTATATAATGTTATTTTAATTTGTGATTTTTAATTAGAAAGAAAGTATCCAAATATTATTAATCATAGAAGTGCTATTACCGCACATCATATATGCGAAAAATGCATATAAAATTTAATAATATTTTATAGTTATTTGTTTTAGTCATAGCAGATTTGTAAAAATTGCATGATATAAGCCATAAAATAACCTTGTTGCATACTAAATACATATGACAAAAATATTACACTGTTCAAAAATGAAAAAAGGTACGGAGTAAAGATTTGGCACTAGAAACCGAGATAAAATCAGGCAAACTAAAGATGCGCCTTAAATCTTTAAGGCAAGAATTAATACGTCTTAAAATTGACGGTTTTATTATACCTCGTACTGATGAACATCAGGGAGAATATGTTGCACCTTCATCAGAAAGACTAGCGTGGTTAACGGGCTTCACAGGATCAGCTGGTGTTGCCATAGTACTTACTGGAAAAGCAGTATTATTTATTGATGGCCGATATACCCTACAGGCTAAAGCACAAGTATCAGAAGATTTAATTACGCATTATCCCCTAAGTACTAATTCACAAGCAAAATGGATTTCTGAAAACCTTAAACCCAATATGAAAATTGGCTATGATCCATGGCTTATGACGCCAACTCAAGAAATTCGTTATCGCGAAGCTTGTAAAATTTCAAAAGCATTGCTCGTGCCAGTTGCAAAAAATCCTATAGATGAAATCTGGAAAAATCGTCCAGTCCCCCCTTCAACACCCATAATAATTCACGGAATAGAGTTTGCCGGACAATCTTCTGATTCTAAACGTACTCATATTGTAGAATTATTACAAATGGAGGGAAGCGACGCCGCTATTTTAACGGCCCTTGATTCGATAGCTTGGTTATTAAATATTCGTGGTAGCGATATTCCATTTTCCCCACTTTTCGAAGCTTTTGCTATAATTAACAACGATAAAAGTGTTGAATTATTTTTAGATAAAACAAAACTCACGCAAAGTGTTAAAAAACATTTGGGCATAGATGTTCGCTGTCACGAACAAGAATTTTTTGCTCAAGCAATCAATAATTTAAAGAATAAGACAGTAAGATTGAACTTAGAAACTGTCCCCGTATATATTCTTCGCCAATTGGAAAATGCAGGCGCTAAAATTCAGGCAGGTGCCGACCCTTGCCAACTGCCAAAGTCAATAAAATCATCTGCCCAGCTAAATGGCGTACGTGCCGCACATCTTCGAGATGGTGCATCGTTAACCCGATTTCTTGCTTGGTTAGATGCTAATGCTGCTACTGGAACGATTACGGAAAAATCTGCAGCTAAAACTTTGGAATCTATGCGCTTGAATAATAAATATTATAAAGGGTTAAGCTTTCCAACGATTTCTGGTTCTGGTTCTAACGGTGCCATTGTCCATTATTCGGTCAACTCAAAGACTGATCGTAATCTTGAAAAAGGTACATTATATCTTGTCGATTCCGGTGCTCAATACCTAGATGGTACTACCGATGTAACGCGTACCATTGCAATAGGAACTCCTACTAATTCTATGATTCACCATTTTACACTAGTCCTAAAGGGGCATATTGCGATAGCAATTGCTCAATTTCCTAAAGGAACCACTGGTAGCCAACTTGATATTTTAGCACGCCGTGCATTATGGGAAGAAGGATTAGATTATGATCACGGTACTGGCCATGGTGTAGGGCATTTCCTTGGCGTCCATGAGGGGCCTCAACGTATTTCTAAAGTTCCAAATAAAATTGCATTGGAACCAGGTATGATAATTTCCAACGAACCAGGATATTATAAGACTGGTAGCTATGGAATAAGAATTGAAAACCTAGTCTGTGTAATTGCTGGCCGCCATCTCTCTTTTGAAACTTTGACACTGGCCCCTATAGACCGTAGGTTGATTGACATTGATATAATGGAAAAAAAAGAGATAGAATGGCTTAATGACTATCATGCAAGGGTATGTAAAGAACTATCACCACTTGTTGACGAAAAAACAAAATCTTGGCTTGTAAACGCAACGGTCGCTTTATGATTCGTACGCATATAAATCTCTTCTATCCCAAAAAATGATTTAATTAATAGAGCAAAATAAGGGTGAATTAGAAATTACTCATTCATACTTAAAATGTTTATATCGTTATAAATTTACTAAAGCTATTAATCTAAAAAGGCTATATTCAAAACATGGTTAGACTTGATAAAATATACACACGTGGTGGAGATGATGGCAAAACTTCCTTAGGAGGAGGTGCTCGCGTAGACAAACATTCACCTAGAGTTAATGCTTACGGCACTGTCGATGAAGCAAATTCTATTCTTGGACTAGCCCGCATCACTGCTGACAAAAAAAGTGATGCCATTCTAGCTCGTGTTCAGAATGACCTATTCGACCTAGGAGCAGACTTGTGCCGGCCATCTGATGACGAGACAAAAGAAACCTCATTACGTATTTCCAAATCTCAAATCCAACGCCTTGAAGACGAAATAGATTCTTTAAATGAAGAATTAAAGCCCTTAAATTCATTCATTTTACCAGGAGGAACAGATACTGCTTCTTGGTTACATCTAGGCCGTACTGTAGTCCGGCGTTGCGAGCGATTGATAACTGAATTAGCTACCTGTGAAAACGTCAACCTTCACGCCATAAAATACATCAATCGCCTTTCTGATCTCCTTTTTGTCTTAGCTCGTACAGCCAATGAAAAGGGAAAAAAAGATGTACTGTGGAAGCCTGGGGACAACCAATAAGCAGATATTTTTTTTATAAAAGGTGATCTTGACCTTCCTCTTACCGAGCCTTATCGTAAAGTTGTAATTTTTTAATCCATTTTTATATTATATTTCAAATAGTTAAAAAATTCTAATGAAAACTACCCTCCTTAAATAAGGGTGAAATATTTGGAGTCCCTCGATCATGAAAGTTCTCGTCGCTGTAAAACGTGTAATCGATTATAACGTTAAAATACGAGTAAAAAGTGACGGGACAGGGGTTGAAACTAATAACGTAAAAATGTCTATGAATCCTTTTGACGAAATTGCCGTCGAAGAAGCAGTAAGACTAAGCGAATCCGGTATAGTGCAAGAATCAGTTGTTGTATCTATTGGTCCAACGCAGTGCCAAGAAACGATTCGGACCGCTTTAGCTATGGGCGCAGACCGTGGACTACTAGTAGAAGCAAATGAGGAGCTTGAACCACTAGCAATTGCAAAACTTCTAGTGGCCGTTACTCAGAAAGAAACTCCCGATCTAATCATACTTGGTAAACAGGCCATTGATGATGACTGCAATCAGACTGGTCAAATGCTGGCAGCTCTTTTGGAATGGCCCCAAGGAACTTTTGCTTCAAAACTATCATTAAGCGAAGATAAAGCAGAAATTATACGTGAAATAGATGGTGGATTAGAAACGATCTCATTAAGGCTTCCTGCCGTTATTACCACAGATTTGCGACTTAATGAACCCCGCTACGCCTCGCTACCTAATATCATGAAGGCCAAAAAGAAAACTATAGATACCCTAACACCCCAGATTCTAGGAGTAGATATCACTCAACGACTAGAAACGATAAGAGTAGATGAGCCAAAGGGGCGCCAGGCTGGTATAATTGTTAACGATGCAGCCGAACTTGTAAAAAAACTAAGAACCGAAGCAAAGGTGATTTGATGAGGACGTTAGTTATTGCTGAACACAATAACGCTGAAATTAAACCAGCAACGCTGAATGTTATTACAGCTGGAAAGAAATTGGGAGAAGTTTCTGTCTTAGTGGCTGGTTCAGATTGCCGTGGTATAGCAGAGACAGTTGCTTCATTAGTTGGTGTACACAAGGTCTTGATAGCAGATAACCCAGCACTTGCGAATGGCGCAGCAGAAAACTTGGCGCCAATGATTGTGAAAATTTCAGATGAATTTACTCATTTGCTGGCACCGGCAACAACGTTTGGTAAAAATTTAATGCCGCGTATAGCAGCATTGTTGGATCTAGCTCAAATTTCAGAAATCACTGAAATAATTGACTCGGAAACTTTCGTACGTCCGATTTACGCCGGTAATGCTTTAGCTACTGTTAAAAGCTCAGACAAAATCAAAGTAATAACTGTGCGTTCAACAGCTTTTGAAGAAACTATTAGTAAGGAAGAACTTAGTATAATTGAGGAAATCACAGACGTTGAAGAATCCGGACTAAGCAAATTTGTCAGTCAAGAGTTGACAAAATCAGAGCGACCCGAATTAACTAATGCAAATATTGTAATTTCCGGCGGAAGAGGTATGCAATCAGGTGATAACTTCCATTTACTGGAATCCATAGCAGAT
Source organism: Pseudomonadota bacterium (assembly GCA_036337015.1). Taxonomy (GTDB): domain Bacteria; phylum Pseudomonadota; class Alphaproteobacteria; order Rhodospirillales; family Casp-alpha2; genus Casp-alpha2. The sequence continues at coordinate 128,820 of JAYZEZ010000008.1, forward strand.
AAACTTGGTGCTGCCGTTGGCGCTAGCAGAGCTGCTGTAGACGCAGGTTTCGTACCCAACGATTACCAAGTTGGTCAAACTGGCAAGGTTGTGGCTCCAGATCTTTACATCGCAGTTGGTATTTCTGGTGCCATTCAACACCTAGCCGGGATGAAAGACTCGAAGGTCATCGTTGCTATAAACAAGGATGAAGATGCTCCAATTTTTAAAGTAGCCGATTATGGTTTGGCTGAAGACTTATTTGAAGCATTGCCCGCAATACTTTCAGAATTAAATAAATAGTTATTGATTAGACCTCAAATTTTTAGGATATAAAAATGGCTTTAGATATAAAAAAAATCGGTATCATTGGAAGTGGTCAAATGGGAAAAGGAATAGCCCAGGTATGTGCCGTAGCCGGGTTTGATGTGCATTTAATGGACGTCAATAAAGACACGCTAAATCAAGCTATATCCAACATAGAAAAGAATTTAAACCGATTGGTAGAAAAGAAAACAATACCAGCTGCAGAAAAAGAAGCGTCTATCAATCGTATCACCATCAGCGAAAAAATGGGGGATTTCAAGAGCTGCCAATTGGTAATAGAGGCGGCAACAGAAGATGAGCAAATCAAGAAAGATATTCTCAAAGATCTTTGTAAGGTATTAAATGATGATACTATCATTGCATCCAATACCTCTTCAATTTCTATTACCAGACTAGCTGCTAAAACTGATCGTCCCGAAAAAGTAGTTGGGATGCACTTCATGAACCCTGTTCCACGCATGGATCTAGTCGAATTGATTCGCGGCATAGCCACTAATGAAGAAACTTTTGAAATAATTCGCAACCTAGTAAAAAAATTAGGTAAAACAGCAGTAAATGCAGAAGATTTTCCTGCATTCATTGTTAACCGTATCCTTCTTCCTATGATAAACGAAGCTATTTATACCCTTTATGAAGGAGTAGGTTCGGTCAAAGCAATTGATAATGCGATGAAACTTGGAACTAACCACCCTATGGGGCCACTTGAATTAGCTGATTTTATTGGACTTGATACCTGTCTTGCAGTTATGCACGTACTGCATGTTGGCTTAGCTGATACAAAATACAGACCATGCCCTCTACTTGTAAAATACGTTGAAGCTGGGTGGCTAGGCCGTAAGTCTGGAAAAGGCTTTTACGATTATTCTGGTGAAGTACCTATACCAACACGTTAAACCGACTTTAATGTAATTCTGCTCGCAATTTCTGGCGATACACATCAAGAACTACGCGTTTACCTTTTTCTTCCTTATGCCAAAACTGCCAACCATTACAAGCTGGTGTTTTCTGTAGATATGCACCGACTTGATGAATAGACCCTTTAAAGTCAGAGCTTATTAGTGTTCCATCGGCACGCACCCGAGCTTTATAGTATCCTTTATGACAAGTTAGCATACAACCAGGTTTAACAATACCACGTTCTACAAGCCAGCCGAATGGGATACGAGGTTGAGAACGCTTGGCTGGTGTTGATAAATATTCATTTTTCGCCATTTTTTGTACATTGGATAAACGTTCTTGAGCAAGTGCAATATATTCTGAATTTCGCTCTATCCCGATATACCTACGCCCTAGTTTTTTTGCTACAGAACCAGTTGTTCCAGTCCCAAAAAAAGGATCAAAAACAACATCATCTAATTTAGTAGAAGCTAAAATTGCACGATGCAATAATGACTCTGGTTTTTGTGTCGGATGTGCTTTCTTTCCATCCTTCTTTAGGCGTTCAGAGCCAGTGCAAAGTGGCAAAAGCCAGTCAGATCGCATTTGTAAATCATCATTAAGACTTTTCATTGCCTCATAATTGAAAAGATATTGAGAGTTCTTACCACGTGAACACCAAATTAACGTTTCATGCGCATTGGTGAAACGTCTGCCACGAAAATTTGGCATTGGATTAGTTTTTCTCCAAATTACATCATTAAGTATCCAGTAGCCTAAATCTTGAAGTATTTTACCAACTCGGAAAATATTATGATACGAACCAATGACCCATAATGTACCTTCTGGTTTTAACAATCTCCTAGCCTCACCTAACCAAGATTTAGTGAATTCATCATAAGCACTGAAATTTTTAAAATGGTCCCATTCATCGTCAACACCATCAACTGTAGATTTGTTATTAGGGCGAAGAAGTTCGCCATTCAATTGAAGATTATAAGGTGGATCAGCAAATATCATATCCACAGATGCACTAGGTAGAGAGCTCATAACTTTCAAGCATTCTCCTTGGATTATTAGACCACCATCGGTAAAGTTTGGGATTCTTGAAACAAAAAAATTCTTTCTGGAACTTATTTTCCCAGAACTTCTTTCTCTAGCTTTTATTTTTAACTTTTGGCTCATAACCGCAACAATGAGCAAACTACGATTCAACGTCAACAATTAAATGGAATCAACAAGTTATAAGAAATTTGTGTTTTAATTGTTTTAACAATATGTAGGAGACTTGCTACATTATAGTCCCATATTTAGAGATTTAATAATTGTCTGATCGGTGCAAAACTTTTTCGGTGTTCTATTGTAACACCATACTTTTCGAGGGCCTCGCGATGTTTCCTAGTCCCATAGCCAGAATTTCTCTCCCAACCATATTCCGGATATGAAAGTGCTAGATTAGTCATGATTGCATCACGGGTAACCTTTGCAACAATAGAAGCTGCTGCAATAGAAAGACTAGCGCTATCACCTCTAACTATACATTCAGACCGACACGGAAGTTCCGGAGTACAATTGCCATCAATTAAAGCTAGACTTGGAGAAACTCTAAGATTTTTTAAAGCACGAGCCATTGCCATTAATGTGGACTTTAGAACATTCATTTCGTCAATTTCGACAGCATCTGCTAGCCCAATTCCAAAACAAGCATGAGGCTTCAGTTTTTCAAATAATTCCTCGCGCATAGAAGATTTTAATTTTTTAGAATCATCAAGGCCATTAATTAATTCATTAGTTAAATTTGAACGATGAAGAATCACAGCACCAGCAACCACCGGTCCTGCCCAAGAACCTCGACCAGCTTCATCAATTCCGCAGATTACATTATATCCTCTAGTTTGAGCGAGATCCTCATAATAAAAATTAGGCATCTAAATGTCCTTAAAAAGTAGTCAAAGGGGATTTGATATTATAACTTCCAATGGAAAAGAGAGGATAGTAGTATTTTTTCCTTCGAATCAGAATTCTATATTATTGCTTTTTTAGCGGTAATCATGACTGGAATTTCAAAAAGTGGACTAGGCGGTGGGCTTGGTCAGCTCTCGGTGCCAATAATGGCAATGTTCATTTCACCTGTAGCAGCAGCAGCTATCATGCTACCAATTTTGTGCATGATAGATCTTCCTAATGTTTGGCACTATCGTAAGGACTGGCACTGGGAAAACATATTGTTAATGGTACCTGGTGCCTTTTTGGGAATTTATATTGGCGCACTTACATTTAAACATTTAGATGACAGTGCTGTGAAAATAATCCTTGGCATACTTACACTATTTTTTTCCTTCAGTTATCTTCTAAATCGGCCACGACTAGATCAAGGCACAATACATGGGCGTGTACTTGGCGTAACCTGTGGTGTTTTTTCTGGATTTACTAGTTTCATAGCCCATGCCGGCGGAGCACCGATGAAATTCTTTCTACTTCCTCAAAAATTAAGTAAAAGAGTTTTTGTAGGCACTCATGTATTTTTCTTTTTTATAATAAACCAAGTTAAAATATGGCCATATTTTTGGCTTGGTCAGTTTACGATCGAGAATTTAACTACAAGTCTAGTGCTTTCCCCAGCGATTCCCATAGGAGTTTTACTTGGATGGCGAATCAATAAAGCATTATCAATAGAGATTTTTTACAAAATTTGTTATTTGTTATTATTTTTTACTGGAATTAAATTAATTTGGGACGGTCTCGCACTTGGTAGCTGAAAATTAAAAATCCCAATAGTAAGTTTAAAATGAAATTATAAGAGTAACAATGAAGTGCTAAGCATAGTTATTCCGACCCTAAATGCTGCAAAGGAATTACCAAAAACCCTTGATTGTCTTTCACTTGATGGGTTTGCAGTGGAATTCGTTATTGCTGATGGTGGCTCTTCAGATGAAACACCAAAAATTGCCGCTGAAAAAGGTGCTAAATTCACTGCCACCTTAGGTGGTCGTGGTACACAATTAAATTTAGGGGCCCAATACTCGACAGGTGATTGGTTGTTGTTTATTCATGCTGATACTCGCCCACAACCTGGATGGAATTACATAGTAAAGAATTTTATTGAAAAGCCAGAAAATCGTTTCCATGCTGCATATTTTAAGTATGCCCTAAATGACGGAAACCCCGCTGCTAGGCGTTTGGAAAAAATCGTAAATTGGAGATGTAGAACATTAGGGTTACCATACGGTGACCAGGGGCTTTTAATCAGTAAAGAATTTTACCAGTTACTTGGAGGGTTTTTACAAATCCCTTTGATGGAAGATATAGAATTAATCAGACGAATAGGTCCAAAACGTCTAATACAGCTAAGCTCATCTGCAGTGACGTCTGCAGAACGTTATCGTAATGGTGGCTATTGGTTACGACCTGCTTGGAACTTATTTTGCCAAGGTCTTTATTTTGTTGGTCTCCCGCCACGTATAATTGCAGGCTTATACCATTGGGGGGATTAGTAAACCAACTGATACTATTCACAAAACTACCTCGAATGGGGTTGGTAAAGACGAGGCTTGCGAGAGACATAGGAATAGTCCGTGCATGGCAGTTTTCTTGTCGAAGCATAAAAGCAATCACGCCTTTAACTAGAGATCCTAGGTGGCAATGTTGTCTAGCTATTAGCCCTGACACAGCTGTTCATCAAACTAGGTTTTGGCCACGAGCACATAATTATTTAGCCCAAGGTAATGGCGACCTTGGAGAACGTATGTCTAGAATAATAAAAAAAATGCCGCCTGGACCAGTCGTAATCCTTGGAACAGATATACCTACCATTCGTCCAAGTCACATTGCTTCCGCATTCCTTTCTCTTAATAAAAATGATGTAGTATTTGGCCCATCAAGAGATGGTGGTTATTGGCTAATAGGTGTCAAACGTCGCCCAATTTATAAGGAAATTTTCACATCTGTTAATTGGTCAACTGATAGCGCTCTAGAAGATACAATTTCTAATCTACCACCCCATTGGAATTATAAATTTTTAGAAACTATGGAAGATATTGACGAAGGTAGTGCTTTTATACGTTGGAAACAAAATTCTAAATGAATATCATTTATAGCTATCAGCATTCTTTCAAACGTGGAAGTAGTTCCACAAAATTACACGGTTTATGCCGAATATCTAATTGGTAAACTAAAATTTCATCCCAAGCGTCTTTGCAAGCATTCGGGGAACCTGGAAGTGAAAAAATATAGGTACCATTGAGTACGCCTGCACAAGCACGAGACTGGATTGTAGAAGTTTTAATTTTTTGGAAGCTCAACATTCGAAAAAGTTCTCCAAAACCGGGGATTTCTTTTTCTGAAACTTCAATCAAAGCCTCAGGAGTTACGTCTCGTCCAGTAAGACCCGTACCACCGGTTGATATAACAATGTCAATGGCTAAATCATTTGCCCATTTACAAAATTTTTCAGCTATTAGTGGTTTTTCATCTTTAACGATTTCATGCAAAATAAGGTTATGTCCAGCCTCTTTAATGCGGCCAGCTAAGATGGTTCCAGACTTGTCATCGGCGATAGTTCGCGTGTCTGTCACAGTCAAAATAGCAATATTAACTGCTATAAAATCTAAATTATTCTTTTTTTCCATACAGTTCGGCTACTTCAGCAGGTTTTTGTCCCAAGGGGATATAAACAGGCCATTTTCCAGAGGCAATAGCAGCCAAAGAAGGAGCAGGCTGTCGCAATTGATCTCGATAAATCCAAAGGTTAGTCAAAACCTTTTCGATAAAAACACGGGTTTCACGTGATGGAATACTCTCAATAAAGAACAAAGGATCATCCAAATAATTCGTCTGACTTCGCCACTTCATTAAGTTTCCAGGTCCACCATTCCATGCTGTTGCCATAAAAAATAAATTACCTTTGATAGTATTATCAGCCAATAACATTTCTATATATTTTTGACCCAATTCCAGGTTTACCTCGGGTTGAAATAGAGTCCGACGCTTACCGTTTTGTCGATGAAAGCGCTTATCTTTGGCCACAAAACTAGCTGTGCTGGGCATCAACTGCATAAGTCCACGGGCACCCGCCCAACTTTTTGCTTTAGGATTGAAACGAGATTCCTGGCGGATCAAAGCAAAAATGAGAGCTTTATCTATTCTAAAACCATTTCTAGGAAGCCAATTTGGAAGCGGGTAGGCTGCACCATCATATCCCCCACCATTAGGAAACAGCCTCTTATCCAAACTAACTGCTAGAGATGGCATTGGACCTCGGCTAGCCAGAGCTAAAATTCCTTTTGTTAAATCTTTATCCGCAATAGCTCCCAAAACTTTTAATTCTCTTTCAGCACGACGATTTTCTCCTACCTGAAGCAAAGCCATAGCTCTACGACCACGCGGATAGTCAAAAAGGCTATTGAAGGCTTCTTTTCCAAGCGAAGGCCCCACCCAACGAAAATTTGTTGGCTGACCTAAAATATGGTTAGCTATAAGACCATAAAAAGTGCGTAAATTCTTAGATGCCTTGATTAAATAAGGATTTACCAATTTAGGCTGGCGATTAATAAGATATGCTCTTGCGGCCCAGAATGAGCCTGCAGATTTCAACCAAGCTGAAACTTTCTTATTGTCAGCAATTGCCCTGAAATGGGTTGCTGCAATATCTATCTTCTTTAAACGCCAAGCTGCCAGTCCCGCAGTCCAATGTGCCTCGGGTAGCAAATGCCCTGAACGTGCAGCCGCTTGGCCTGCCCACATTAAAGCCCATGCGTCACGCCCAGCTAAAAAGTATCCTTGGCCTAGTCGTGCTTTTGCCTGATCAAATTCGGCTTTGGAAAACAGCTGTTTTAATTCTTTAGTCTTAATAAGATTTTTAACTGAAAGTGTGTAGCCACGTCTAAGTCGGCTTTTAATAATATTTTTTAATTGTCGCAATCGCTGCCTTTGAGATCGGTTTAGCTTACGACTAGGGATAGTTATACTAGAAGTTTTATTATAAAAAGTTTTATGCGCACGCAAAATGATCGGTTTCTTAGGTGCACGAAAATTCTTTGGCTGACGCATCCGTGCTAGTTTATATATTCGTCGGGCATCAGGATGATCCGCAAACTTTGACATCCAATCTTTTAATTCTTTATAACGTGAACGATATTTTGTCGGGTGCAAATAACGTTGTGCCAAAACATGCCCAATTAATGTTTGGTCTTCAAGTTTAGAAATCAAACCATCGGCCTTTTTCCAATCACCAATGCCCTGAAGATCAAAAATTCGAATGTATAGACGTTCGTCTCGTGAATTTAGGACTTGTGGAAATTCTAGTTCAAAATTTTTTGTGCTTATTTGCAACCCTTTTAAAGACGTTGCATCATTTGCATGCACCGTATTGGCAACAAAAATACAGATTACAAATGTTTTTATCGCAAAATTAAAAATTGAATTAAGGAAGACACTTAACATAAAATAAACTCTAAATAGGGTACGCTTCTATAATTGTTTCTTGTATAAATCATACCCAACCTATGAACAATCCAATTAAGCAGATCCTTTTACATTTTACAGCGTAATATTGATTTCAAAATTCTTCTAGCTTAGTTTTAATAACTTGCCAATCTTTCCATGTATCACATTTTTGTGCGGGTGACCGTAACAAATAAGCTGGGTGAAACATTGCGGTAGCTTCTATAGGAGATGATAATCCTAAATTTGTATATGGAAACCATTTACCTCTTATCCTTCCTATACTTTTGCCCTGTGCAAATAGTATTTTAGTAGCAACGCCTCCTAAAGCGACCAGGATTTTTGGATTTACAAGTTGAACCATACGTTCAACGAAAGGTAGACAAATAGCTAATTCTTGTGATGTAGGCGTCCTGTTCCCAGGGGGTCGCCAAAATACAACATTTGAAATTAATACTTTTTCTCTATCCAAACCCACAGAAAATAGCATTTTATCCAAAAGTTTACCGCTAGCGCCAACAAATGGACGGCCTTGGCGATCCTCCTCAGCTCCAGGGCCTTCGCCGATAAACATAATTTCAGCTTCTGGATTACCATCCATAAAAACTAAATTAGTAGCGGTCTTTTTTAGTGTGCAACCGTCGAATATTTCTAGAACTTGACGCAAATCTTGAAGTGTTTCAGCTTTTTGTGCCAAATGTCTAGCCATTGAAATGTCACTATTATCAGCAATATTTTCAGATAAGGCTTTCGAAGCCTGAGGTATAATTGAAGGTCTGCTCTTAGATGATGTAGCTCTCAAAGTTTGATTCTGTGCTAAGATAGTCGAATCAATAGAAAAAACATCAGTATTGGATACATTGTGTTGTTCCATAGATAATTTAAAAGCTGAATTATTATTTTTATTTTTGAGGAGATGCAAACGTTCTACCGTAACGTTAGTAATTGTTTCATCAACGCCAACACCCAAATGCCAGGAAAGAAGTTGACGTTCTTGTATGTGTTTATTTTTTTTCATAACCAATACTAACATAGAGAATTAAATGGAAAATCCCAAAACTGATATAACTATGCTATTAAATTAAATAGACAACTAATCTCTGAGAATTTAAATGTCCAAAGAATTCAAAAATCAAATCGTCAAAAATATAGATAAAAATAGAGAAGTCATGAAATTTGACGTAGTTATCGTGGGGGGCGGTCCAGCCGGCCTTTCAGCTGCTATACGCCTTCTTCAACTATCAACCGAAAACAACCTTAAGTTAAGTGTATGTATTGTAGAAAAGGGATCAGAAATTGGTGCTCATATTTTATCTGGAGCGATTCTAGATCCTAAAGCATTAGATGAACTAATCCCTGATTGGTCTAATTTAGGGGCTCCTTTAAATCAGCCAGTAACTGAAAGCAAGCACTGGATACTAACCGAAAAAAACAAATGGACGTTACCAGATATTTGCCTACCACCAATGATGAAAAATGAAGGCTTTTATACAATCAGTCTAGGAAATCTCTGTCGCTGGTTGGCTGAACAAGCAGAACAACTAGGTGCAGAAATTTTCCCAGGCTTTGCTGCTACGGAGATTTTATACGAAGATGATGGTAGCGTTAAGGGTATTGCAACAGGCGATTTAGGAATCGATTCTAGCGGCTTGCAAACTGACCATTTTGAGCCTGGAGTTGAGCTGCATGCAAAGTATACTCTATTGGCTGAAGGCGTCAGAGGTTCGTTAAGTCAAAAAATTATATCAAGGTTTAATTTGCGTAGTGCAAGCGATCCACAAACCTATGGTATTGGTATAAAAGAATTATGGGATATAAAACCTGAAAATCATTCCCCAGGTCTGGTTGTTCATACCCAAGGGTGGCCTTTAAACAAAACTGTCGGAGGCGGATTTATCTACCACCAAGAGAACGCTCAAATTGCCATTGGACTCATCGTAGCACTAGATTATGAAAATCCTTACCTATCACCTTTTGAAGAGATGCAACGTTTTAAAACACATCCATTGATAAAGCCAATCTTAAAAGATGGTAAAAGGGTCGCATATGGTGCCCGAGCAATAAACGAAGGAGGCCTTCAGTCAATTCCAAAGTTAGTTTTTCCTGGTGGTGCACTAATTGGCTGTAGCGCGGGGTTCGTCAATGTACCGCGAATTAAAGGCAGCCATAATGCTATGAAAAGTGCCATAATTGCTGCTGAAGCCACCTTTAAGGCCATCAAACAAGGAAGTAATGGTGGCAACGAACTTTCTGATTATCCTGCTTCCTTTAGAAAATCATGGGCATATAAAGAACTTTACAAAGCTCGCAATGCACGGCCAGCATTATCAAAATTTGGAACCCTGTTAGGTACTATATATAGTGGGCTTGATTTGTGGCTCAATTCTATAGGCCTTGGTTTTTTATTTCCTTGGAATTTTAAAATTCAGAAAGACCATGAAAGTTTAAAGAAAGCAGAAGAGTGTAATTTCATTAAATATCAAAAACCCGATGGAATAATTACTTTTGATAAGCTGTCATCTGTCTACCTATCTAATACTAACCATAATGAGAACCAACCCTGCCATCTGGATCTTCAGGACCCTAATCATCCAGTAAAGTTTAATCTTAAGCTATATGACGGACCGGAAGAGCGCTTTTGTCCTGCAGGTGTATTTGAGTTTATTAAGAATGATGATAACACCTACTTACAAATAAATGCTCAGAATTGTGTTCATTGCAAAACATGTGATATTAAAGATAAATCTCAGAACATAACCTGGCGAGCTCCCGAAGGTGGTGGTGGTCCGAATTATCCCAATATGTAGATGGTAACGGAGACAGTAATCGTTTATATGCAAGGCAAAAATAAAAATTCAAAGCTCCTAATGAACTGTATAAATAGCTTACCTTTAGCTATTACAGTAATGTTATTTACTTTTTTCTCTCATGCTGAAATGGGAAAGAAAAGTGTTAACATTGGAAAAAGTATTACAGGAAATTATCTGGCAGGGAATCACGCTCAATATAGAAAAGACTTTTCCACAGCACTTGATTTCCTTCTAGCAGCCCTTAATGTAGATCCCACATCTCCAGCCCTATTGCACCGGACGTTTTCCTTGATGATCCTAGAAGGTCGTATTGAAGAAGCGAAGGGCCTTGCACGTAGACTGGTCGACCTAGAAACTAATACTGCCTTAGCATATCTAACGCTAGCAGTTAACGAAATAAAACAAGGCAATTATCAACTTGCCAACACTCAACTCAAAAAAATCCAAAAGAATAGTTTGATCGGAATTGTTGCACCCTTAATCCGTGCCTGGATTCTTATAGGTCAAGAAAAAGTCATAGAAGCAAAAAAAATCCTTAGAAATCTTCCAAAAGAAAAATCAATTCGAACTTTTTATTATCTACACTCAGCTCTCATCAATGAGTTTCTAGGCAAATTTAAAGAAGCAAAAAATGATTATAAAAAAATCCAAAGCAACCGAAGTGAAATGTCACTTCGCACAGTATTACTTCTTGGTGCTTTATATGAAAAAACTGGAGAGAAAAACAAAGCTAAAAAATTATACGAAAAATACCTTTTAGAGCATCCGGAAACAAAGCTTTTCAATATTCCACTTGATCGCATAGCGTCTGGGAGAAGTTCGAACCTGAAATCTATAACTATCACTGATGGTTTGGCCGAATTGCTATTTGGCGTTTCCAGCTTTCTTCGCCTTCAGAATGACAAAAAAACTCCACTTATGCTTGGACAATTTGCACTGTTTCTAAAACCACAATTTCCTATATTGCAAATTCTGTTAGGAGATATCTTAGAAACTTCTAATCAGCCTGAAAAGGCACTTAAAATATATCAAATGATACCAAAACAATCCTCTTTTTCTTGGCATGCAAGACTACGAGTAGCAAATATTTTAGGCCGTGTTAACCGTTTGGATGAAGCCATAAAATATCTGTTAGATATGAGCCAAGACAAACGAGAAGAACCTGGTCCATTAATTAACCTCGGTGACCTGTTGCGTGGACAAGAGAGGTTTATTGAAGCAATTGATGCTTATGATAAAGCCTTTGAACGAATAAAAAATATTGAGCCTAAGCACTGGTCATTACTTTATGCCCGTGGGATAGCATTAGAGCGTTCGAAGCAATGGCCAAAAGCAGAAAAAGATTTATTAAGTGCACTCGTGTTGAAACCAGAACAACCCTATGTACTTAATTATCTCGGATACTCCTGGATCGATCAAGGACTTCACCTGGATCGTGCTCAAGCCATGATTAGCCTTGCAGCAAACCTACGACCAAATGATGGATACATTATAGATAGTTTGGGGTGGGGATATTATAAGCTTGGACAATTTGAAAAAGCTGTTAAAAATCTTGAACGTGCTGTAGAACTTCGCCCCCAAGACCCAATCCTTAATGATCATTTGGGTGATGCCTTATGGCACGTTGGACGAAAGAGAGAAGCCGTTTTTCAATGGAAAAGATCTTTATCTTTGGAGCCAGAAAAAGACTTAGTTATTAAACTCAATAAAAAAATTCTTTCTGGTTTAAATGGAAATACAAAGACGATAGAAAAAGAATCTCAATGACGGCTACAGAACAGCCAATTAGTCTATATGCAATGGCCAAGATTAACCTTTATCTCCACATTACAGGATTGAGAAAAAATGGCTATCACGATTTAGATTCACTAGTAACCTTTGCAGGAATCTATGACACCGTTCACTTGGTTCCTTCTGATGAATTAAGTTTGGTTGTTAAGGGCCCATTTAGGAAACAATTGCCTCTGGTAAAGAACAATATAGTCCTTAAAGCCGCAACGACATTAAAAAAAGTAACGGGATCTAAAGCTGGTGTTCAAATTACTCTAGAAAAAAATCTGCCTGTAGCATCAGGAATTGGAGGTGGCTCTATGGATTGCGCAGCTGCCTTAAAAGGCCTTATTAAATTTTGGAATATTGATGCAAGCACTATTGATTTAGTACGACTTGGCCTTCGACTTGGTTCAGATGTGCCAATTTGCTTGTTTGGACAAACAGCCTTTATAAGCGGTAGAGGCGAGATCATAACAAAAGCACTAACATTACCAAAGATCTGGTTTGTACTAGTTAATCCAGGTGTTGAACTATCAACTAAAGCTGTTTTCGAATCACACAAAGTTAATTCATCGAATCAATGTTCCAAATTAGGACAATTCGAGAAAAACCCTGCAACTGCAATTGAATTAGCAAACTTATTAAGTTATCGCAATAATGATCTAACCGAAGCAGCTATTAACTTACAACCTGTCATTAAGAAGGCACTGTTATCAATACAAGACACTGAAAATGTTCTAGTTTCTCGTATGGCTGGTAGTGGGGCTACCTGCTTTGGAGTATATAAAGACTATGACAGCGCCAAAAATGCAGCAAAATATTTAAACAATCGTTACCCAAATTGGTGGATATGTCCCGCACCAATAATTAATAATTTACAATAAATGGATTTAAGCTTGCTCATAAATAATTCTAGATATCTAAATATGAGATATAAAAGATGAAACAAAAGTGGAAAATAATTTTATATGATAGAAAAGGATTATCATCTATTTTCAATTAATTAAAATCCTTAGAACTTATTTTTATAAAGTTTTAAAAATTTTAAAAATCTATTAGTCAATTTTGCCTAACCACCCTCTTGCAGGCCCGATCGAATGGGCATAAGTTGATGCAAATTTATATTAAAGTGGGGCGTAGCCAAGCGGCCTAAGGCACCGGCTTTTGATGCCGGCATTCGGAGGTTCGAATCCTCCCGCCCCAGCCAATTTATCAGAAAAAATCTAACAACCGAAAAGTTATAGAGAACGTTGAGTTTTGTGATGGCACAAAAATTGGAATTCTTAATTTGACTAACAAAAAAAAACTCCCCTTATTTGGAATTAGAGTACTAGACATCTCTACTTTTATAGCCGCGCCTTATGCGGCTAGTATTTTGGGAGAATTCGGAGCCGAAATCATAAAAGTTGAAAAGCCTGACTCAGGGGATCCAATGCGCCAGTTTGGAACACCAACTGAAAGAACAGATTCTTCTTTGGCTTGGCTTTCCGAAAGCAGAAACAAAAAATCAATTACCCTCAACTTACAACACATAGAGGGTCAAAAAATATTTAAAAAACTAGTAAAAAAATCTGATGTTATTTGCGAAAATTTTAGACCGGGTACTCTGGAAAAATGGGGCATAGGGCCAGCTGATTTTCAAAAAAATACAACTGGACTTATTTGGTTCCGTCTAACAGGTTATGGTCAGACTGGTCCTTACAAAAATCTACCTGGATTTGCACGTATTGCACATGCTTTTGGTGGGCTTACTCACCTTTCTGGTTTTCCTGGTGAAATACCTGTTACACCGGGATCAACGTCATTGGGAGATTATATTTCTGGCCTATTTGGAGTTATTGGCATCCTACTGGCTTTACGCCACAGAGAAAATACTGGTCAAGGACAGGTTATTGATCTTGCCTTGTTTGAATCTGTTTTTCGAATGCTTGATGAAATAGCACCCAAGTACGCATATGATAATACTATAAGAGAACCTGAAGGATCAGGTACTGTAAATGCCTGTCCACATGGCCATTTTTTAACAAATGACAATAAATGGGTAGCTATTGCTTGTACTACTGACAAAATGTTTAAACGACTTTGCCAAGCAATGGATAAAAATGGCGGAAATTTTGGTAAAAATTTCTATAAGACTTACGCTAAACAAACTTTTCGTCTAAAAAACAGTAAAGACGTAATTGACACGGTAAGTAAGTGGACATGCACAATTGATCGTGATTCATTGTTGCAATTATGTATTGAATTTGAAGTGCCAATTGGCCCTATTAACACTATCGCTGATATTTTCAAAGACCCACACTACAAGGCAAGGGGTGTATTAACATCTAAGATTTTAGATGATCTTGGCAAAATTATAGTACCGTCTCCATTACCTAAATTATCAAAAACACCCGGCAAAATAGAGACGCTCGGACCTAGGTTAGGCGAGCACAATGAAGAAATTTTTGTAAACTTACTTGGCACATCTTCTAGAACAATGATGAGACTTAAAGAAAAGGGAGTTATATAGAATTCATTATGCTCCTTTCTAGAAAACCAGTATCTGATTCCCTTCAAACAACGGAGATACTCTCAGCAGGTGTTGCCGATTACAATGCAGCCCCTGAAGATGCTGATAAGGCTGAATCGTTAGCCCGTATAATACTTGCCAATTTTGACGATTATTATTTACACTCAAGAAACATTCCGTGGCTGGCAAAGCAGGCTTTTGAAGAACGTAATTGGCCTTGGGCCATTGAACTTAGCCAAGAACGCCTCGCTATTTTTTCTGTATCAATAAATAATTTATTACCTGCGCTAAAAAATTTAATAGGTGCAAATGATCAAATTCTCGGCTTTTGGGATATGGTTGAAGATTGTTATCGGAAATTAGTAACTCCTCGTTACGAGGCTGATCTTGCCTTAGCCTACCTTTCTGCAATCCGACGTCAGACCCATAAAAATATTTGGATACCAGAGCCATCTTTACGCGGCATCAACACATCGAGAACTCCAAATTTTATAAAAAAATATAAAGCACCAGGTTATATGACACCTTGCTTAATAAAAAAAATCCTTGCAGTTCCATCTATCAATGCTCGGTTCAAAAATCTTTCTAATGACGCAAACCTAGTTTCTAAACGAATAAATAAAGAACTGCAGATTGGAGAAAAAAGGGATTTAAAATTTATTGAAGTAGTAAACGCTGGATTTTACAGAAATCGAGGGGCTTATATAGTAGGTGCAATTAAAGTAAACGGAAAGACTGGGCCAATAGCGTTAGCACTGTTAAATCGGCAAGATGGAGTTCAAGTAGATTCTGTGATCTTACGAGAAAGTACTTTAAGCCACGTTTTCTCCTCAACTTTAGCAAACCTTCATGTAACAGAAAAACGATATCACGAACTAGTAAAATACTTATCTAGACTAATGCCAACACGACCACTAGGAGAGCATTATTCAACAATTGGTTATAATCACGTTGGCAAACTGGTTGTAATGGATCAGATTACTTCTGGTCTAAAATCTAAAAAAGAATTTCTTGATCATGCACCAGGCCCCCAAGGAAGTGTAGTTTTAGGCTTCACTTCCCCATCAACAGATTTTGTACTTAAGATCATCCGAGATCACCCAACTAGTCAATACAAATGGGGTAAATTTGAGGGCAAAGAAAATGTGCTTTCTAAGTATCGCAGTATGCACAAAAAAAACCGTTCTGGAAGCATGCTTGATAACATTATCTATTCAAATATATGGTTGCCTTGTAAAATGTTTAAAGAAAGCTTCCTAACTGAAATACTTAGGGAAGCCAATATGAGTGTTAGTGTAACTGGTGATGATGTTTTTTTTAGCCATCTCATAGTACAACGCAAATTAATACCATTACCATTATTTCTGAAAAATTGCACTCCTGAAGATGCAGAAAAAGTAGTAATCCGTCTTGGTCAGTGTATACGTAATAATGCTGCTACAAACGTTTTTAATAAAGATCTAGATGGTAGAAATTATGGTGTAAGTCCTCTTCGATTTGTTTATTTATTCGATTATGACGCAGTAGAAGTTCTTACAGATGTTAAAGTTCGAACAAATACCCACATGGAAGATGGTGAAGAAGATATTCCCGATTGGTATTTTGAAGATGGGACAATATTCTTACCAGAGGAAATAGAAGCTCATCTTCGCTTGCCCAACAAAGGTTTACGTAGACTGTTTAGAGAAGCGCATGGTGAGTTGTTAACTGTTAAATATTGGACCAAAATGCAAGGTTTAATTAATGAAGGGTATGTGCCAAGAGTTCGTACCTATCCACGTGCCACTCAGCTATCATTAAAAAATGATGAGGCGAACCTTAGCCTTACACCAAAATATTGATGATTAAAATTGACGGCAACATTAATTAAATATATATACTATAATTATCTATCTATCTATCTATTTAATGATTATCAAATTATTTTCTTGTATTAAAGAATTATGTATACGATCACTATTTCAGATGAGGTTATGAAAGAAATACAAACACTCTGTCTGATCAAAGGACAAAGTGAAGACTGTGTACTACGTCGTTTGCTTGGGTGTCCTGAAATAGAAACCAAAACCGATAAGGAAGATTTTTACGACACTACTTATGGTATTCGTTTTCCAAAGGGATTTATCATTTTTAGAGTTTATAAAGGCAGAATTTATTCAGCTCGGGTATCGAATGGACATTGGATGCTCGATGGGAATAATCACGCTACTCGTACTTTCAATAGTTTAAATCAACTTAGCCAATCAATTATTGATGGTAACGAAAATGCATGGAAATTCTGGTATTACCATAATAAATTTGGCGAAACTCGTTGTATTTCTGATCTACGCGATCCAAAAATGATACAACGACGCCCAAGACGTAAATTTTCATTTAAAAATAAAGAAAGGGCTTCAGAAGAAGTCTCTACACCAACTGTTAGGTCTAATAAATTAGACCCTCGAGAAAGCTTTAAAACAAATGCAAATTATCGGGAATCGACTACTAATGTACCTATTAAAAAAAATATCATAACTAAAGATATAAAACCGTGGAATTCAGACTGAATATGATAGCAACTAACTAGGTTTAAACTTTAGGGAAATGGAATTTATACAATAGCGCATTCCGGTTGGATCAGGCCCATCCTCAAAAACGTGCCCTAAATGTGCGTCACAACGGGAACACAAAACTTCGGTTCGTATCATAAATAAACCATTATCGATCTTTTCTACCACAGCTTCTTCACTTATAGTTTCCCAAAAACTAGGCCAACCCGTTCCGGAATTAAATTTTTTTGATGAAGAAAAAAGCTCTAATCCACAACATAAACAGGTATAAGTCCCTTCATCCTTACAATCGTTATATTCACCAGTAAATGGAGGTTCTGTACCCTTTTTACGGCAAACATCAAACTCTAAAGCTGAAAGCTGCTTCTTCCATTCTTTTTCAGATTTTTGTATCTTTTTCATCCTTATAGGAAATAGCTTATGAACTTCACCGTCAACAAGATTTCTCCTGTGCTAGGAATAAAAATAACCGATGTAGATTTATCTAAACCAATAAGCAAAGAAATTATTTCAGATATTCGAAATGCGTGGCTAGATGCTGGCGGATTGGTAGTTTTCCCTGGACAAACACTAACCACTGCTGAACATATATCTTTTAGCCGTAAATTTGGACCACTTTATGGAAGCAAAGGAGAGATTCCGCTGCAAAAAACTGTAAGTCGCTATATTCATCCTGATTATCCTGAAATTTACCGTGTCTCTAATCAAATTAAAGATGGCTTGCCTAGGGGTAGAGCAGGAGCAGGTAATTATTGGCATTCTGATCTATCATTTAAACCAACTCCAGCGGCTGCTTCTATCTTAAATGCAATTGAAGTTCCTAAATCTGGTGGTGACACTCTTTTTTGCAACATGACTGCAGCCTACGAAGCACTTTCTGAAGTGATGAAAAATATCTTGGCTCCGTTACGCGCAATAAATGATTTTGCCCATACCGCTAAAAATCAATTTAGTAAGAATGATGTTGTGGAAAGAGATTTTGGAAGCACCAATAGCTCTTCTCATCCAGTCGTTCGCACCCATTTAGAAACCGGCAAAAAAAGCTTATTTATTAATCCAGGAATGACAACACATCTTGAAAATTTTTGCAGTGAAGAGAGTGCTGCCATTTTAGAATTGCTTTTCAAGCTTGCAATAAAACCTGAATTTTGCATTCGTCACAGTTATAAAGTAGGTGATGTTGTAATGTGGGACAATCGATCAGTTTTGCATTATGCCGTTAACGATTATGCCGACCAGCCAAGGTATATGGAGCGTACAACTAATATTGGTGAAAAACCTATTTAAAAATTACATATTTATCTAAACCTATAATTGGTTGTGTATCTTTAATTTAGATGTTTCATCATGGACCACATTTTTTCAAGAGAACGTCTATAGCCCGTCACTCAACCTTTATTTGAAGTAAAACAATGAAATTCAAAAACTCTCTTTTTACGGCAAATGGCGAACATCGAGCAGTTGTTGAGCTGACCAGCTTACAAACCCTTTGGTTTAATACTGGGTCATTATGCAACATAACATGTGAGAATTGTTATATGGAATCTAGCCCAACTAATGACAGGCTAGCTTATCTAACGATTGCTGATATTGAATATTACCTAACCGAAATTGAAGAGGAATTCCTGAAGGTTGAAGAAATAGGCTTTACTGGTGGTGAACCTTTTATGAACAAAGATTTAATCAAAATGTTGGAGAAAACCTTACAAGAAGGCTATCGCGTTTTAGTTCTAACAAACGCCATGCGGCCATTTTTGAATAAGAGAGAACACATATATGATATTTTAATGAACTACCCTGAACACCTAACACTAAGGATATCTATTGATCATTACACAAAGAATCTTCATGAAATGGTGCGCGGAAAAGGATCCTGGGCACCAATGCTTGAAGGTATAAAATGGTTAAATGATATAGGAGCGAAGATCACGGTTGCTGGACGCACCTGTTGGAATGAGTCCGAATCTAATAGTAGAGAAGGCTACTCAAAATTATTTTCCACTGAGTGCATTTCTATAAATGCGTGTGACCCAAAAGAACTTATTTTATTCCCAGAAATGAGTGATTCTTCTGATGTGCCTGAGATAACAAAAAATTGTTGGGATATTCTAAAAATAAAGCCAGAAAGTTTGATGTGTGCTAACTCACGTATGATTGTAAAACATAAAAACAGCGGTTCTACTAGCGTTATGCCTTGTACGCTTCTTCCTTATGATTCAGCTTTTAGACTAGGGAAACAACTCATAACCTCTAAGAGAATAGTATCATTAAACCATCCAAATTGTGCAAAATTCTGTGTTCTTGGTGGAGCTTCTTGTGGCAACGGTTAAAAGTCCTATACAAGAATCTTTGTTAGCAACTAATTAATTCCTATACAAAATAGTCTTTCTATATAGCTTTTTAAGCGTTATTTTTGAATAATATTAAGAAAGCCTAAATTGCCAAAATTATAGAATTTCTAGGCTTTTGGTTTTGGCAAATTAATTTTATAATTTATTAGTAAGGGATGGAAATCCTGAGTATGAGAACTAATTATAATATCAAGGAAAATAATTTAATTTTTTTCAAGCCAAAAACAATTGCTGAAAGATAATTATGACAAATCCAAGTACATACGCAGAAACCACTGAGCACATCACTATTATAGTAGAGCCATTCTACCTTGACGAACAATCAGAACCATCAGATAGCCACTATGTCTGGGCATATCGTGTACGCATCGAAAATAACTCTGAAAGAGTTGTGCAATTAAAAACCCGCTACTGGCGTATAACTGATTCACTAGGAAACGTGCAGGAGGTTCGAGGTGATGGAGTAGTTGGAGAACAACCTATTCTGAATCCAGGAACATCCTTTGAGTACACCAGTGGTACGCCTTTGAGTACACCATCTGGAATTATGGCTGGAACCTACCAAATGAAACCCACAGAAGGTGATTGCTTTGATGTCACCATTCCAACATTTTCTCTGGACAGTCCTCATCAGATAGGAATGGTACATTAGTAGAAGATACTGACATGAGAAAGATTGCAAACCAAGATAATACACTAAAGGTTGTCAGACAGCCTGACAGAGCAGAAGCTGAAGAAGCAGTACGAACGCTAATTCATTGGGCTGGGGATGACCCAAGTAGAGAGGGCCTGATTGATACTCCAGCTCGAGTTATTAGATCTTTTGAAGAATTCTTTAAAGGCTATAATTCCTGTCCTAAGTCAATTCTTGAGAGAACATTTGAAGAAACTGATGGTTATGACGAGATTGTTCTTTTACGTGGAATACGTTTTGAATCACACTGTGAACACCATTTAGCTCCAATCATTGGCCAAGCACACGTTGGATACTTACCTCGCAATCGAGTCGTTGGTATTTCTAAGCTCGCTCGACTAGTAGAAATTTTTTCAAAGAGATTGCAAATTCAAGAAAAAATGACTGCACAAATCGCTAATACCATTGAAGAAGTTTTAAAACCTAGGGGAGTAGCCGTTGTAATCGAAGCTTCTCACCATTGTATGACCACAAGAGGTATTCATAAGCCTGGAGCTTTAATGAAAACTAGTCACATGCTTGGTGCCTTTCGTGACAACCCTTCTACACGACGAGAATTTCTTGCAATGCTTGGGACTTCATCAATGACACCACAAGCTTTCGGCTAATTAAATAACCCCATATAGAAAGTTTTAATTAACAAATAGATATCGTCATCTCTTGACCTTAAAATCACTAATAGATTCAGTGAGTAAGGAAAACAATAATGGATTTCCGACCAATATTCCTAGTTATTGGAATTCTTTTAACAATTTTAGCAATTGTAATGCTGGTGCCAGCAGCAGTAGATGCATTTAATGGTAATGCTGATTGGGAAGTATTTGGAATTTCTTCCGGTGTAACACTTTTTGTTGGCGTAGCCATGGCACTTAATAATCGCACTGGAAAAATAAAGCTGAATTTACGCCAAGCATTTGCTATGACCACACTAAGTTGGTTGGCAATAACCTTCTTTGCAACCTTACCCTTTATCTATTCAGAGCTACAGCTATCTTTTACTGACGCTTTTTTCGAGGCTATGTCTGGATTGACTACTACCGGCTCCACTGTAATCACAAATTTAGAAATGGCACCGAAAGGAATATTATTATGGCGAGCATTGCTGCAATGGGTTGGCGGTATTGGAATCATTGTTATGGCAATAGCTATACTTCCAATCTTAAAGGTTGGTGGAATGCAATTATTTCGTATGGAAAGCTCTGATCAATCTGAAAAAGTTTTGCCTCGCACCACACAAGTCGCTGCCGCTATTGGCATGCTCTACCTCTTTCTAACTGGTCTTTGCGCAGGTTCATACTTTCTCGCTGGTATGAATGGTTTTGAATCAATTGCACATGGAATGACTACAATAGCTACAGGTGGCTTTTCCACCGCAAATGCATCAATTGGACATTTTGATAATGCAATAATTGATTTTATTGCCACCGTTGGCATGATAGTTGGCTCACTTCCATTTATCCTTTACTTAAAAGCCTTGCAAGGTGATTACCAAGTTTTAATTTCAGATTCTCAAGTTCAGTGTTTCCTGATATTAGTTAGCTTTTTAGTCATTCTAGCTGCAGGATGGTTATGGCTTGAAAATGGACTAGGCCCTGTTATTGCTCTACGCTTTGCAGCATTCAATATAGTTTCAATTATTACTGGAACAGGGTTCGCAACTTCTGACTTTAGTCTTTGGGGAAGCTTTGCACTACCCATATTCTTTTTTATTATGTTTATTGGCGGTTGCGCTGGTTCAACTACTTGCGGAATTAAAATTTTTCGTTTTCAAATACTTTATGCCGCAGCTAGGACACAAATCCATCGCCTATTACAACCACACGGTGTCTTCATTCCTAATTACAACCATCAACCAATTTCTGACGAAATATTAGTTTCTGTGCTCAGCTTTTTTTTCATCTGGTTTCTATCGTTTGGATTACTAGCTTTGTCATTGGGCTTACTCGGTTTAGATTTTCTTACAGCCTTTTCATCTGCAGCCACAGCAATTTCCAACGTAGGTCCAGCATTAGGTCCAATCGTTGGTCCATCTGGTACTTTTCAGCCACTTCCTGATGGAGCAAAATGGTTACTGACAGGTGGAATGTTGTTAGGTCGATTGGAATTGTTTACTGTCATTGTATTATTCAGCCGCACGTTTTGGCGTGGTTAACAAACTTAACGCAACCAAACGCTAAGATGTTTCCGTATTTTTTCTTCCATGACTGTATTAAATTCTTGTAAAAGTGTCTCGGTCAAATCAAACCAAATACGATTACGCTTGTTGATTGTTATATTCTCTCGAACAGTAGTAAAGCGAGTCGTGTGTGCCTCAGTAGTCCCCTGACCTTGGACATTAGAAATATCAAGTCGCACATGTACAGTAGCATCGTAACGTTTATTCTGTTGGTTTATAAAAGTTGAAACTAAATTTTTTTTCGTCAGCAATTGCTTCTCTATTGCACTTGCATTAAGGATCACTAACTGCGCCTTGCCTGAAGAACCAACAGCTCTGAGCCTGTCCTTAGCCCAACGTTTGATGGCTGCGGTTGGTTGAGTTGGAAAAAAATGCTCAACATTAGGAGCTCTTAATGGAGGTCTATATTGTACGACAACATTAATTTGGCTCACATTTAATTTAATAGGCGCTAAGTGTACGAAGGTCACACTAGGAAACTTTTCAGATTGCACTTGTGTCTCACAAGCAATCGTCAATATGAAGGCAAATATAATAATAAAAAATTTAATTGGCTGAAGCATGTAAAACTTTATCCAAAACACCAAGCAAGTATACCTTTTTGAGCATGTAACCGATTTTCCGCTTCATCCCAGATAACTGATTGCGGGCCATCCATAACTTCATCAGTAACTTCTTCCCCACGATGGGCCGGCAAGCAATGCATAAAGAGTGCATTCGACTTTGCCTTAGACATTAAATCTTCATTAACTTGATAAGGTTTTAAAAGTTGACGACGACCTTCAATATCGTCGTCACCCATTGAAACCCAGGTATCTGCATTAACCAAATCTGCTCCAGAAACAGCACTTACAGCATCATTAGTTACAGTAACATCTCCGCCTTCAGCTCTAGCCCACGTTAAAATTTCATCAGTTGGGAAAAGGCTATCTGGGCATGCTATGCGTAGTGAAAAACCTAATCTGACAGCCGCATGTATCCAGCTATTTGCAACATTATTGCCATCCCCAGACCATGCAACTATTTTACCTTCGATAGGCCCTCGATGCTCTTCAAAAGTCATTACATCCGCCATAATTTGGCAAGGATGCGAAAAATCAGTTAATCCATTTATCACAGGTACCACAGCATGTTTTTCAAGGTCTTCTAACTTCTTCGTCTCATCAGTGCGTATCATTATTGCGTCTGCATAACGAGAAAGAACTCGAGCCGTATCAGAGATGGATTCACCGCGTCCTAACTGAGATTCAGCTTCAGTCATTACAACCACCTGCCCCCCCAATTGTTGCATACCCACTTGGAAGGAAACACGAGTACGAGTTGATGGTTTTTCGAAAATCATCACCAGTGTCTTACCTGAAAACAAGGGTTTAGATTTTCCTTCAATATGTTTATGTTTAAGGCTTCTCGCTAAATCAAGTATTGCTCTAAGCGTCTTCCTATCAAGCTTATCAAGATCGAGAAAATGTCTAATAGGTTTCATAATACTATTGTTCCGCTAGAATCCCAGAGGCAACACTCTCTAAAATTTTTAATGCTTCGTCTAGATGTTCATCTTCTATAATCAATGGTGGAACAAGTCTAACCACATTAGAGCCAGCCGCCACCACCAATAAGCCTGCCATAGCACACCTTTCAACAACTACAGTATTCTTAGGAACACATTTTAGGCCTATCATAAGCCCTGCTCCACTAACACCTTCAAATACATTGGGGAATTTTTTGTGTAACTTTTCTAATTTTAACCAAAATAGCCGAGAAATACGATCTACATTATTCAAAAAATCATCAGCAAGCATAACATCGAGAACAGCGTTACAAACTGTCATAGCTAATGGATTGCCACCAAATGTAGAGCCATGTGTTCCAACAGTCATAGCTCTTGCAGGAGCATCCTTTGTTAAACAAGCCCCAACTGGAAACCCACTTCCTAACCCCTTAGCAGTAGCCAAGATATCGGGTTCAATACCCGCCCATTCATGCGCAAACAACTTTCCAGTCCTACCCATACCGCATTGCACTTCGTCAACCACTAATAAAATATCCGATTCGGTAGCAAGGGCTCTTAAATCTTTTAAATAGCTTAGCGACATCGGTCTAATGCCTCCTTCACCCTGCACAGGTTCCACAAGAATTGCAGCGGTTTCAGGACTTATTGCAGAACGCATAGCGTCAATATCATTGAAGGGAACTTGATCAAAACCTTCAATAACCGGTCCAAATCCATCCAGATGCTTTTCTTGCTTACCTGCGGCTATCGTTGCAAGTGTACGTCCGTGAAATGCCCCATCACAAGTAATGATACGATAGCGTTCTGGCCGGCCATTTACAGAATGAAACTTCCGTGCAACTTTGATGGATGTTTCAACTGCTTCAGAACCAGAGTTATTAAAGAAAACACTATCAGCAAAGCTATTCTGAACCAATCGTTCGGCTAACCTAACTTGCTCTGGAATCGAATAAAGATTCGAACAATGCCATAATTTTTTTGCCTGGTCTGTTAAAGCCTCAACCAAATAAGGATGACAATGGCCAAGACTGGTGACTGCGATACCCGCTCCAAAATCAAGAAATTTTTTTCCATCAGAAGCATAAAGGTAGACGCCCTCACCTCTCTCAATTGTAAGGTTGGGTTCGCCATATGTAGGCATAACTGATGAAACCATAGGGAAAGCTCTCCAATCCTAAAGGCGACCGATCTTAAAAAAAGCCCCGGCTAAGAAAAGCGAATGATTATCTTGAAAGAGCTTCAACCTGTCAACGAACAAAGACAAAATTAATGATTAAGCCTTAAGTTTATATCCTGTTGCAAACATCCAAGTGCATAACCACCAAAGGCATCCGTTTATCAAAGCCATTACAATCAATCCAGATATCAACGATCCATCTGCATATCCAATAAAGCCATAACGAACGCCATCGATCATGTAGAAAAAAGGATTAAAATGAGCGGCTATTTGCACTGCCTCGGGCAACCGCTGAATTGAATAAAAAGTGCCCGATAAAAAAGACAATGGTGTAATTATAAAATTGGTAACAGCTGCAATATGATCAAACTTTTCAGACCAAATTCCACCAATAGTACCCAGCAATGAAAGCATCAAAGATGCCATGAATGTATGATAAATAATAAAACCCCAATGATGAATATCCATATCAACAAACAAAGCCATTGCTAACGCAACTACCGCACCGACACAAATGCCTCTACTAGCACCGCCTAAAGCAAAACCAAAGGTTAATTCATGAGCTGTGAACGGCGGCATAAGTGTATCTATAATATTACCTTGAACTTTAGATATCATGATTGAAGAAGACGTATTGGCAAAGGCATTTTGAGCAATTGCCATAACAATTAGCCCCGGGGCCAAGAATACAGTAAATGGTACATCACCAACAGTACGGTTTGCGCCATCAAGAGCTAAAACAAAAATTGCTAAAAACAGCAATGTCGTAACAATAGGTGCGGCTAGAGTCTGAGTATAGACCTTAAGAAAACGTTGAACTTCACGTAAGTATAAAGTCCATAGGCCTACCCAATTAACAGCTCCCATAACTATAACCCTCTTACGATCATTCATATCTGGAAATATAGGCATAGTACATGGCAATATCCATCCAAGATGAAAAATTTTACAAAAAAAAATAGAAATCGTATGCCAAAAAAAATTACGCTTGAATATCTTGAAAATTCAAGCCTGTATTACTTATCGCGTTTTGCAACATCAAAAAACAACCTAAAGCAAGTGATGATGAGGAAAATACTGTGGTCGGCAAGATACCACGGAACCAACTCAGAGGAAGGAAAAAAATTAATCGAAGGCCTAATTGATCGATATCTTCGTTCCGGACTTCTTAATGATAAAGTCTATGCTCAAAACTCAGCTGTCAAGCTTCACCAGCAAGGTAACTCGTCAATTAAAATCCGAGCAAAACTAAAAAAAAAGGGCGTCTGTAATAAAGATATCGAAGATGCACTTTCTTCGTTAGAAAAAATTGACGAAAACCCTGAACTTGCTGCTGCCATTCTCTATGCACGGAGAAAATGCTTAGGACCATTCCAAATTAGTCGATTAGACGATTCAACTAGAGAAAAACAGCTAGCTAAGATGGCACGTGCTGGATTTTCCTATAAAATTTCTAATTTCATTATTTTTGCCAAAAATAAAGAAGAATTGTTATAATAGTGAGATAAAGTATCTATTTTCGTTTCTACTTTTATTTTTTCTAGGAAGGAGTGAGGCCTTGCCAATTACCGGCCAAGATACCCTGAATGTACGCCGTAGCCTTCATGTTGGTGAAAAAAAATACGATTATTTTAGTCTTGAAG
This sequence comes from Pseudomonadota bacterium, assembly GCA_036337015.1. Lineage (GTDB taxonomy): Bacteria > Pseudomonadota > Alphaproteobacteria > Rhodospirillales > Casp-alpha2 > Casp-alpha2. The sequence continues at coordinate 155,638 of JAYZEZ010000008.1, forward strand.
CTGCAGCTGAAGCTGGCCTCGGCGATATTAAGCGACTACCATATTCCCTAAAGGTTCTTCTTGAAAATCTATTGCGCTATGAGGATGGAAGTTCTGTAACAGTCAATGATATTAAGGCATTCACCAGTTGGGTTAAAAATAGATCCTCAAATTACGAAATTGCCTTTCGACCCGCAAGAGTTCTTATGCAGGATTTTACAGGTGTACCGGCTGTCGTCGACTTAGCTGCGATGCGCCAAGCTATGTCTAATTTGGGCGGCAACCCAGACAGAATAAACCCACTTAGTACCTGCAACCTAGTAATTGACCATTCGGTATCGATTGATTTTGCAGGCACGCCAGATTCTATCAATAAAAATATTAAACGAGAATTTGAGCGTAATGGTGAACGCTATCAGTTCCTTAAATGGGGTCAAGAAGCCTTTTCAAATTTCACCGTAGTTCCTCCTGGAACCGGAATTTGCCACCAGGTGAACCTAGAATTCCTTGCGAAATCGGTATGGACGGAAAAAGAGGGTGAACAAAATATTGCAATGCCCGACACTATTGTCGGCACGGATAGTCATACTACAATGGTCAACGCTCTGGGTGTTCTTGGTTGGGGTGTAGGTGGAATCGAAGCCGAAGCAGCCATGTTGGGTCAGCCAGTAACCATGTTAATTCCAGAAGTCGTCGGCTTCAAATTAACCGGAACTATTCCAGAAGGCGCAGTTGCCACCGATCTAGTTTTAAGGGTAGTAGAAATGCTTAGAGAAAAAGGGGTGGTCGGTAAATTTGTAGAATTTTTTGGGTCCGGCCTAGATGATCTAAGCCTAGCAGACAAGGCAACAATAGCTAATATGGCCCCAGAATACGGTGCTACATGTGGTTTTTTCCCAATAGATTCAGAAACTCTTAACTATTTGGAGTTGACCGGCCGTGACAAGACCACAATAGAACTAGTCGAAGCATATGCAAAAAAACAAGGTTTGTGGCGCGACGACACTACACCTGATCCAGACTTCACTGATACATTAGAGTTAAACATAAATTCTGTATCACCATCTATTGCAGGGCCAAAACGACCACAAGACCGGATTGAGTTAACTTCGTCAGCTATGGATTTTACTAAAACACTTCAGGATATTGGAGGAGTTGAAAAACCTCGTAGCGTTAAAATAGAGGGCTCCAACCATCCTCTCTCTGACGGTGATGTCGTTATTGCCGCTATTACCTCGTGCACCAACACGTCTAATCCATCTGTTTTGATAGCTGCAGGCCTCCTAGCTCGTAATGCTGTTGCTTATGGCCTAAAGTCAAAGCCATGGGTAAAAACATCACTAGCACCAGGAAGCAAGGTAGCGGCAGATTATCTTGAAAAGGCAGGCCTACTTGATGATCTTGAAAAACTAGGTTTTTCTATAGCTGCTTTTGGTTGCACGAGTTGCATTGGCAATTCAGGGCCACTGCCAGAACCCATAGCTAAAGGTATTGATGATGGCAATCTTGTTGCTACTGCAGTGTTATCAGGCAACCGCAACTTTGAGGGCCGCATTAACCCATGGGTCAAAGCAAATTACCTGGCATCACCTCCCCTTGTAGTTGCCTACGCACTGGCAGGATCAATGACCTGTGATTTGTATAATGATCCCCTAGGTGAAGACCAAGATGGAAACAATATATTTTTAAAAGACATATGGCCATCTAACAAAGACGTTGCTGAAACAGAAACCTCCTGTGTGAAGCAAGTAATGTTTGAAAATAGATATAGCAATGTTTACGAGGGTCCAAAAGAATGGAAAACCATTGGCGGTGGTGATAACAAGCTATTTGATTGGCCGAACGGTTCCACTTATGTCAAATGCCCCCCATATTTTGAAGATATGAAACCAGAACCCTCTGAACCCGAAGATATACTTGGTGCTCGACCACTGTTGATTTTAGGCGACTCAGTCACTACCGATCATATTAGTCCAGCAGGATCTATTCCAAAAGATGGTCCTGCTGGAGAATATTTACTTGAGTATCAAATTCGACCCGAGGATTTTAATTCTTTTGGCTCTCGACGCGGTAATCATGAGGTAATGATGCGCGGGACCTTTGCTAATATCCGCATTCGAAACGAAATGGTTCCGGGTAAGGAAGGAGGCATTTCCATACACTACCCCTCAGGTGAAGAAGAATCGGTCTTTAATGTTGCTATGCGTTACAAAGATGAGGGCGTACCTCTAGTTGCAATCGGTGGAAAACTATATGGCTCTGGATCATCTCGAGACTGGGCAGCTAAGGGTTCAGCGCTGTTAGGGATAAAGGCCGTAATCGTCGAGAGCTTTGAGCGTATTCACCGTTCCAACCTAATTGGCATGGGTGTTATGCCACTAGTGTTTAAAAATGGTCAGAATAGAAAATCATTGAAACTTAACGGTACAGAAACTTGGGATTTAACAAGAATGGCTAATGGCATAACACCTGGCATGGACATAAGTGCTAACATTACCCGGGCTAATGGCGATAAAGAGAGCATCACACTTTTATGTAACATTGAAACGCTAGACGAGATTGATTACTATTTACACGGTGGAATACTTCAATACGTACTTCGGCGGATTTTGGCTGAGGCAGCTTAAAATGACTATAGCGTCCAATTAATAAAACCTATTATATTTTGATTCTGTAATCAGAAGTTAAAAATTTTTAAAAATTCCTATGCTTTTAATCCGCTTTCCATCACTGCAGACAAGCGTCTTGAAAAAGCTTGGGGATCACTAACCGTCTCACCCTCAACGATACGAGCTTGATCCATCAATAAATATGCTGCATCAGCAATTAACTTATCCTTTCCATCGCTATCCTTAGCACGTTTAGCTAGCCCTTTAATTAAAGAGTGATCCGGATTAATTTCTAGGATCCTAGCTGTGAGATCGGGACCTCCGGAAGGGCGATTTTGCTTCAACATCTTTTCAAGACGCGCATCCATGTCTCCTTCTCCTGTCACCAAGCAAACGGGACTTTCAGTCAAGCGTTCAGATGCACAAACATCCTTGACCAAGTCACCCAAAACCACTTTGAATTGCGCAAGCAATGGGGCTATTTCAGCTGAAGCCTTAGTACCCGCCTTCTCTTTTCCATCAGAATCTTTCTTTTTATCTTTCTTTCCGGCCTTTTTTCCAATTTTTTCCAAATCAGCACCCACACGAGTTGCTGATTTAAACCCTTTCCCATCAAATTCACCTACCGATGGCAACCAGAAGTCATCCACTGGATCTGTCATTAACAGAACTTCGACCCCTTTTGCCTTAAATCCCTCAAGGTGTGGACTAGCAAGAATTGAGTCAACATTATCGCCAGACATATAATAAATATTTTCCTGACCCTTGGGCATGCGCGACAAGTAGTCTTCCAAACTAGTAAGATCATCTTGTGTGCTAGAACGAAACCGTGCCAAGGCTAAAATGCGCTCACGGTTTTCTGGCTCTTCGTAAAGTCCTTCTTTAAGCGTGGCACCAAAGTTCTCCCAAAAAACAGCATATTCTTCTGGTTTTTTTTCAGCTTTTTTCTTTAGTTCTCCCATGATGCGCTTTGCTAGACCAGATCGAATTTTAGCTAGCTGAGGATTATGCTGAAACATTTCTCTGCTGATGTTAAGTGGTAAGTCTTCAGAATCAACAATTCCTCGCATAAACCGAAGGTATGGAGGCATCAAACCTTCACAATCATCAGTTATAAATACTCTTTTAACATATAACTTAACCTGAGCCTTACGATCAGGATGAAATAGATCGAAAGGCTGCGTTGATGGAATAAATAATAAATTAGTATATGATAAAACGCCCTCAACAGAATTGTGTAGTACCATCCAAGGCTCATCAAAAGCATGGCTAATATGACGGTAAAATTCTGTATACTGATCCGTTTGAATTTCTTTTTTTGCACGCGTCCATAATGCCGCTGCCGTATTTATTGTCTTATCTGCGTCTGGAGATGCACTTTTAAGAACAATTGGGATAGAAATATGATCAGAATGCTGTTTAACGACAGTCTCAATACGAATTTCTTCTAAATATTCTTTTTCTGGCTTAGAAAGATGCACAATAACGTCAGTACCTCTTTGATTGCGCTCCGCATCTTCAATGGTAAATTCTCCTCGGCCATCAGACGTCCATAGTAGAGCCTTTTTTCCCCCTGCTTTACGTGTCAGCACCTCAACTTTTTCAGCAACCATAAACGCAGAATAAAAACCAACACCAAACTGACCTATGAGTGCCATATCGTCTTTAATATTTTTATCCTTGCCTCTTTTATCTCTATCTTTTTTAGACTGAGCATTCATCTGATCTACAAACGCTTGAGTACCAGACCGGGCAATGGTGCCTAGAACACCAGTCAGATCATCATGATTCATACCGTCACCGTTATCAGAAACAGTCAGTGTGTTAGCTTTCTTGTCAATAGATAGTGTTATTTGAAATTCAGCATCACCTTCTATAAGATTAGGCTCTGTCAGGGCTGCATATCGCAACCGATCGCAAGCATCGGATGCATTGGAGATTAATTCACGCAGAAATATTTCTTTCTGACTATATAGTGAATTTGCAACAATATCTAAAAGTTTTCCAACCTCTGCCTGAAAGGTGAACTTTTCTTGTGTCATGACTTTCTCTCTATGATTGTGTATCTAATTTAATTGCCAACCCCTGATATGTACCAGCGTTTAACATGTTGCAACCCCTTGACATTGTACAAAGCAAAGAAACAAACCAATTTATCTTTAAATGTAAAATCTGATTATCTAATATTTAGCTATAATAAGATGTTCTACAAACTTTCTATCATAACTTAGTATTTAACTAAATTTTATTTAGGATACTGTCAAAATTACAAATCAAATCTTCATTTTATCAGAACTCCCTTATGTAAATTTCAAATTATGTATTTGTTTTAATAAAAAAAACGAACATCTAAACCCCGTGTAAAAATGTCAAAAAAATTATTTGATAATCAACGTATAGTCGCAGTTCTTGGACCAACCAATACCGGAAAAACCCATCTGGCAATGAAACGTATGCTAAATCACAAAAGTGGAATTATTGGTTTTCCACTAAGATTGCTGGCTAGAGAAAACTACGATCGAGCATTAACAATCAAGGGTCAAGGACAGGTTGCGTTAATCACAGGGGAAGAAAAAATTGTCCCACCTTATGCAAAATATTTTTTATGTACGATTGAATCTATGCCACTAGACCGTAATGTTGCATTTATCGGCATCGACGAAATTCAAATGTGTGCAGACCCAGATCGTGGTCACATTTTTACAGATCGGTTATTATTTGCGCGTGGGAAGTTAGAAACAATGTTTATGGGCGCGAGTACCATCCGCCCATTATTACGTAAATTAATACCTAAAATTCAATTTGAAACTCGCCCCCGATTATCTTCTTTAAAATATATAGGAAAATGTAAAGTAGCAAGTTTGAAGCCTCGTTCTGCAGTCGTAGCCTTTAACGTTGGAGAAGTTTACTCTTTTGCCGAACAGATTAGACGTCAACGCGGTGGATCTGCTGTAGTTTTAGGCGCACTTAGCCCTCGAACTCGAAACGCTCAAATTGAAATGTATCAAAACGGTGAAGTTGACTATTTGGTTGCTACAGATGCCATTGGCATGGGACTAAATATGGATGTCGATCATGTTGCCTTTGCATCTACACGTAAATTTGATGGAAGGAAACGTCGCGATCTTTTGCCTGCTGAATTAGCTCAAACTGCGGGACGAGCAGGACGTTATAAGAATGATGGTACATTTGGAATAACTGGCAATATTAGAACCCTTGAAAAAGATGCAATCGAACAAATAGAGAGCCATAGCTTTGAAGCTCTCAAATTTCTTTTTTGGCGAAATTCAAGACTTGACTTCTCAACACTAAAACGTTTGCAGCAGAGCTTAGCCCAACCTCCTATTATATCAGGTTTACTTAGGGCCCGAGAAGCAGATGACGAATTAGTTTTCAAGCGATTGTCAGAAATGAAAGAAATTATTCAACTAGCAAACAACCCATATTCAATCGAACTTTTATGGAAGGTCTGTCACATTCCTGACTTCAGTCAAACTTTAAGTGACGCCCATGCAGGTCTTTTAAGTGTAATTTATCACTATTTAATGGGAGAAAATAAAAATGGAACAGGACATTTGCCTACCGATTGGCTGGCATCACAAGTTTCTCGACTAGATAATACCCAAGGTGACATAGAAACACTTTCAGGTCGAATTGCCAGTATCCGCACCTGGACATATATAGCCTTTCAATCTAATTGGTTAGAGGATTACAAACATTGGCAGGGCACAACACGAGTTATAGAAGACAAATTATCTGACGCACTTCACCAAAGATTAACTCAGCGATTCGTTGATAAACGAACAGCAGTTATTGTAAATCACATTAAAAAGACTGAAAAAATACCCGCATTTGTCAATAGTAATGGCAAAGTTACTATCGAGGGCTATAAATTTGGTGTGATTTCAGGCTTTAGATTTCAACCTGATAATATAAATTTAATTGTTGATAACACTGCTATGAAAAAAATCACAAATGCTGCAATACGCGCACTTAAGGGAGAAGTTACCACAAGACTCAAAAAGTTAGTATCAGATGATGATAGTCAATTCAAATTAGGCAAGAAAAACAAATTACCAATTATCGTATGGCGTGGACATTTAGTTGCCAACCTAGAGGCTGGATCGACTTTATTAAAACCTGTTGTAGTACCTTTAACCGATGATTTACTTGAAATTAGTGAACGAAAAATTCTGTGCCATCGATGTCAGTCTTGGTTGAATAATACTTTGAAGGAAATATTTGCACCATTGTTAGCAGCCCTTTCAAGTCCTAACTTAAGTGGCCCATCAAGGGGATTGATTTTTCAGTTAGGAGAAAATCTAGGCTGTTTGCAACGTCATCAGGCGACAAGTTTAATAAATTCAATGAGCAAATCCGATCGCAAAAGTTTGAAACCGTTTGGTATTCGTATAGGGCGTCACTGGGTATTCATACCAACTTTATTAAAATCACGTGCAATTGCAATGAGGGGTTTATTATGGGGAATATGGAACGATACTATCGTTGCTGACCCTAAACCGGGCCTAGTTTCAATTCCAATTGACAGTGATTTGCCACAAGATTTTTATAGGTCAATTGGATATGATTGTTTCCAAAAACTAGCAATTCGATGCGATATAGTTGAAAGACTCGCATCAATAGCCTGGAAACTTAGTAGTAAAGGAGCTTTCAAATTAGATAAAAACGCCTCTCAATTGATGTCCTTAGCCGGTTGTGGGGTAAAGGATATAGAAAAAATTCTTCAAATGCTTGGCTATGTTCGCAAATTAGGAGAGAATAATTTTCAATATTTTGAACGCAACCGCAATTCACGAACTAGTTCTAATTACGTTAAGTCAGACCTGAAACAAAAAAAAGATGAAAATAAAATAAAAAAACAATCACCCTTTGCATCTCTAGAAGGTCTATTGGAAGATCTTTAGATATGGAAAAGCAACGGATAGACCAATGGCTATGGTTTGCAAGACTTTTTAAAAGCCGTTCTATGGCCACAAAATTTTGTGTTTCTGGTAAGATTCGAGTTAATGAAAAACATATTAAAAAAGGACATCATTTACTTGGAATTGGTGATATTATCACTTTTCAAAAAGATTCATATATCCGTGTCATATCTGTACTAGCACTGGGTAATCGCAGAGGGCCTGCGCAGGAAGCCAAAACACTTTATGAAGATCTAAGCCCACCCAGACCACCTGCCAAATTAGATTATTCTTTAAACACCATATTTAGCAGATCAGGATTAGGCCGCCCTACCAAACGTGATCGCCGAAAGTTAGAAAACTTTACTTGCAAAAATAAGTTTTGGGATGTTTAAGTCCATAAAAAACTTTATCTTTTAAAGAAATTAGCAAATAGTTAGAAAGATGAGTTATTTATTGGCAAAAGTCATATTCGATAATTTAGAAAAATAAAAATTGTGTATTTCATGTATTTTTTCTAACTAAAGGGAATGCAAGATTAGGCTTATGATAGATCAAATTAAAGCTTTAGTTTTTGGCACCGAAGCTGAAAAGAACCATACCTTAGGAGATAAAAACGGGGGGAATGAATTAGCTATTGCTGCAATTGCGTTATTAATTGAGGCGGCAGTAATGGATGGAAACTTTGATGATAAAGAACGCCGGGTCATCGCTAATTTAATTTCAAATCACTTTGGTCTAGGTAATGATGAAACCCAAGCTTTAATTGATACTGGAGAAAAAGCCGCTGAACAATCAAACCAACTCTTTGCTTTTGCAAGTGTTATTAAACAAGGTTTTGAAGTTGAAGATAGAATTGAAATGATTGAAATGCTCTGGGATGTTGCCTGTGCAGATGGCAAGGTACACGATTATGAGGCAAATTTGGTGCGGAGAGTCTCCGGTTTAATCCATGTGTCTGATCGTGAGAGTGGTCAGGCCAGAAAACGTGCGATGAACAAACATAATATGGAGCAATAATTAATTTAAAAATCTTAAGTTTTTAATTTTTTTACATAAATTCTCTTTGAAGAGAAACCAGGTTTTGTGAAATTATATTCGCTTTGTTGGCCTTTTTTAATATTTATTAAACTTCAAAATCTATATTAAGATATATTCTTCTCACTAGTAAGAATTTTTAGTACAAATAAATACTAAAGTTTTCTGGGTTGGCTGGAGTTCCTTTGCCCTTATTCAACGGTAACGATTTAGTATGTATCCGAGGCGAACGTACCGTCTTTTCTGGACTTGACTTTTCACTAGATCAAGGGGATGCCCTTATTCTGAAGGGAGCAAATGGATCTGGAAAATCTAGTTTGCTCAGGTTAATGGCTGGATTAAGTCAGCCACATAATGGATTTCTGAAATGGAATGGTAAGCCAATCTCATATGATATGGAGGATCATAATTCTCGACTTCACTATGTTGGGCACTCTGATCCTGTAAAACCTATTTTAACTGTGAGAGAGAATATACAGTTCTGGTCTAACCTTAGGCCAAAGAACCTAATTATCAATTCCCCCACTACTGCTTTGAACAAATTAGGGATAAGCAATTTAGAGAATGTTAATGGGGCAATTCTGTCCGAAGGTCAAAAGCGTCGGGTTAATTTAGCACGCATACTTACCGTACAAGCACCATTATGGCTTCTTGATGAACCCACCACATCACTTGACCAAAAAGCAGAAAAAAATCTAATTGATGCCATCACAGTACACCGTTCGAATGGAGGAATGGTTGTAATTTCAACACATGTTTCAGATATAGTATCAAATGCTCAAGAATTAGATCTTGGAAATTTTCAGGCGAATACTCCATGAAAAAATTTGTTTTTATTGTTCGCCGTGATTTACACATGGCATTGCGTCAGGGCGTGGACAGCCTGATGATAGTAGCATTTTTTGCCATTGCCGTTATTTTATTTCCCTTTGGTATTGGGCCTGAGCCAAATATATTAGCACGAATTGCACCAGGAATCATCTGGGTTGCGGCACTAATGTCATCAATGCTTTCCCTTGAACGACTATTTCAGAATGATTTTGATGATGGCTCGCTAGAGTTGCTAGCCCTACAACCAGTTGCATTGGAAATAACAGTTGTTGCAAAGGTCTTTGTCCATTGGCTCACCACAGGACTGCCACTTATTATTGTGGCGCCAATTCTTGCTATAATGATGGGTCTACCAGAGGAGGGGCTATGGTCATTAATAATTGCTTTATGCCTGGGTACTCCTTGCCTAAGCCTAATTGGTGCAATTGGGGCAGCCTTAATTTTGGGTGCTAGAAGGGGTGGAACTTTGCTTTCTCTTCTGGTTCTGCCACTATACATACCAGTACTAATTTTTGGGGTAAGTTCTGTAGATGCAATTATCAACGAATTTTCTAATAAATCACAATTTCTTATTCTTTCAGGTTTTTTATTAGCGTCTATAGCATTATGCCCATGGGCTTGTGCAGCTGCTTTGCGCCAGAGTTTAGAGTAGTTATCTAGTGTTTAATTATTTTGCCAATCCAAACCGTTTTCTTAAATTTGCAAATGTAATCCAACCATGGATTGCATGGCTTACAATAATTTTATTTAGTATGGGGTTGTTTCTCGGTCTCTTTAATTCACCAGTAGATTACCAGCAAGGTGAAACTGTACGTATCATGTACGTGCATGTACCATCTGCATGGATGGCACTATTTTGTTATACCGGGCTATCTATTTCTTGTGCTATAGCACTAATTTGGAAGCACCCACTAGCAGAACTTGTAGCGAAGGCAACAGCCCCCATTGGAGCTAGCTTTACTGTTCTAGCACTAGTGACTGGATCATTATGGGGAAAGCCAATGTGGGGGACTTGGTGGGTTTGGGATGCACGCCTTACATCCATGGTAATTCTTCTTTTCCTATATTTAGGATATATAGCACTTAATAACGCCTTCGAGAATCCACAACGTGGTGCCAAATCTTCCTCAATCCTTGCGATTGTTGGTTTTGTTAATGTTCCAATCATTAAGTTTTCTGTTGATTGGTGGAATACACTTCACCAGCCCGCAAGTGTTATTAAAATTGGTGGCCCCGCTATACATCCATCAATCTTGGAACCTCTCTTAATCATGGGATTAGCCTTCACCACATATTATCTATGGGTATTGTTGATCCGTATTAAACGACTAATTATCATCAATAAAATTCGTGCTTTACAAATACGCCAAGCTTTAGGTGAAAAAAAATAATGTTACAAAGTCTCAAATTACTTTTTGATATGGGTGAATATGGTTATTTTGTTTGGCCCGCTTATGGTGTTTTTCTTATCGTGCTATTTGGTCTTATGATAGAAAGCCTACATTCCCTTAAAAAAGCAAAAAAAGATCTAGCCACTCTCACTATTAATAAAAAAGAGCAATCTGATGATTGGGTAAGTGGGTCGTGAAACGAAAACATAAGCGCCTTACGTTCGCTGCAATAGCAATGTTATTGCTTGGTTTTGCAACTTTTTTGATACTTACAGCCTTTGAAGATAATATTGTATTCTTTTATAGCCCTACCGAGTTAAAAAATAAAAATGTATCTGACGGTCAAAATATACGTATTGGCGGATTAGTTATGGAAGGAAGTGTCAAAAAAAATGAAGGTGCTGTAATACTATTTAAGGTAACTGATCTAGAATCTACCATCGAAATTAGTTACAAAGGTTTACTTCCTGACCTTTTTAGGGAAGGTCAAGGGGTTGTAGCTGAAGGCAAGCTTAAAAATGGTATCTTCATAGCATCAAATGTGCTAGCCAAACATGATGAAAACTACATGCCGCCAGAAGTAGCAGATGCACTTAAAAAATCTGGGCAATGGAACGATAAAAAAAATCAGAGGTTAAAGTTAAATGACCGCTGAAATAGGACACTTTGCTCTAATCTTGGCTTTAATGATCGCTACTGTACAGTCCATCTTACCTTTAATTGGTGCGAGCCTTGATAGGAATGACTGGATGGATGTTGCTAAACCAGCATCTCTTATGCAATTTTTAATGGTGGCAATATCTTTTGGATGCCTGACACATTTGTACCTGTCATCAGATTTCTCAGTCCTTAATGTTGTACAGAATTCTCATACTGAAAAACCATTAATATACAAAATAGCTGGCGTGTGGGCCAACCATGAAGGCTCATTGCTATTATGGGTACTTATCCTAGCTTTGTATGGAGCCACCCTAGGCGCCTTTGGAACAAACCTCCCTCCCTCTCTAAAAGCCCGCGCACTAAGTGTACAAGCTATTATAGCAGTAGGATTTTATTTGTTTATGATCCTAACTTCAAACCCATTTGAGCGGGTGGTTGTGCCACCAATAAATGGGCAGGATCTTAACCCTTTATTACAAGACCCTGGCCTCGCTATTCATCCTCCTATGCTATATTTGGGCTATGTTGGCTTTTCAATGGCGTTTTCATTCGCAATTGCCGCTCTGATTGAGGGGCGAGTTGATGCGGCTTGGGCTCGCTGGGTTCGTCCATGGACACTTGCAGCTTGGTGCTTCCTTACAGCTGGTGTCGCACTTGGATCTTGGTGGGCATATTATGAATTAGGCTGGGGAGGATGGTGGTTCTGGGACCCAGTAGAGAATGCTTCATTCATGCCTTGGCTAGCAGGAACTGCATTATTACATTCCTCTTCCGTTGTAGAAAAACGTGACACCTTAAAAGGGTGGACAATATTACTTGCGATAATCACATTTTCTCTTAGCCTTTTAGGCACTTTTTTAGTTCGTTCAGGTGTATTAACTTCGGTCCATACTTTTGCCTCAGATCCAGAACGAGGTGTTTTTATTCTAGCTCTTCTAGTGGTTGTCATTGGTGGATCTTTAGCTTTGTACGCATGGCGAGCCCCTAAGTTGGTCAGTACAGGAATTTTTCAACCGATTTCTAGAGAAGGGGCGCTGTTACTAAATAACTTAATTATGGCTACAGCTACTGCTGCTGTTTTGCTTGGTACTCTATATCCTTTATTAATTGATGCAATGGGTGGTGAAAAAATTTCTGTTGGTCCTCCATTCTTTAATTCAGTCTTTATTCCATTGATGATACCAATGATTGCTGCCATGGCTTTTGGTCCATTGCTATCCTGGAAGCGGGCTGACATTCGGCCTGCTATGGCCCGTCTATGGGTAGCTATAGGTGTTACTTTCCTTACCATGCTAATAGCTGTTTTTTTATTTGAAGATGGTCCACTTATAGGAGTTATAGGAATTGGACTTGCCGCTTGGTTATTTACTGGAACGCTAGTCGAACTATTTGTTCGTATACGCCTTTTTCAGATACCGTTAATAATGAGTTTAAAGCGACTAATTCGCACACCTCGTTCATCTTGGGGAATGACACTGGGTCACTTGGGTCTTGCCATAGCTATTGCTGGAATGACTGGAGCTGGAGCTTGGCGTGTAGAAAGCATACAGACTATGAAACCAAATGAGTTTATTACAGTTGCCGGTTATAGTTTCACATTTCAAGGCGCTCATAAAGGAAAAGGGCCTAATTATTCTTTTGTACGAGGAATATTTGATGTTTCACAAGAAAGTCAAAAAGTAGCAATACTCGCCCCAGAAAAACGTACCTATAATGTATCAAAACGAACGACAACTGAAGCTGCTATTCATTCAATGTTCCTTGGCGACCTTTACGCAGTTATTGGAGAAGAGTCCTCTTCTTCAGGAACATATGTAACCCGCATATATTATAATCCACTAGTTATATGGATGTGGATTGGTGTAATCATAATGGTTGGAGGTGGGGTTCTTAGTTTAACTGACCGTCGATATCGTATCGGCACTCCTGCCGGACGTATAATTAACAGGCTTAATCGTAAAGCAAAATATCTGAAAGCTTGAGGGAGTGGTAGCTTTGCAGAATCGTATTATATACATTCTTCCTTTGACTATTTTCATGATCTTAGCAATTTACTTTGCTATTGGGCTAACCAAAGATCCGAGCGTATTACCCTCTGTATTGATTAATAAACCGGTCCCAGAATTTAACTTACCCCCTATAGAGGGTAGATCTGGTAAAGGATTTTCAAGTAATGATCTCAGAAAAAATGGCGTTTCTGTAATAAATGTTTTTGCATCTTGGTGCTTGCCTTGCCGTACTGAACATGAAGTCATTATTAAACTTGCCAAAATGAATATCGCCAAGGTTTATGGTCTAAATTATAAAGATGATACGAAAGCTGTACTAAGGTGGTTAAAAGAACTGGGCGATCCCTATACCACCATCGGCGTGGACCCTAAAGGTCGTACAGCCATCTATTTTGGGGTTTATGGTATTCCTGAGACCTTCATCATAGATGATACTGGAACTATCCGTTACAAACATGTCGGTCCAATCTCACAGAAAATTCTCAACTCCACTATCGTGCCCATTATAAAAAAATTAAGCCTATGAACAAGGTTATCAATATTGGACTTTATTTAGTTTTTTTTAATTTAATCTCAATTTGGGCTTATCCAACGCTTGCCGTAGACCCAAGTGAAATCTTAGCAGACCCAGTACTAGAATCCCGTGCTCGAGAAATTTCTAAAGGACTAAGATGCCTAGTCTGCCAAAATCAATCAATTGATGATTCTGACGCTGATCTAGCTAAAGATTTACGTCTCTTAGTACGTGAACGATTATCTGCTGGCGATAGTGACAAGAGAGTGATCCAATTTGTGGTTTCCCGGTATGGAGACTTTGTATTAATGAAACCGCCTTTCAAGTTGTCAACAATAGTCCTCTGGCTGGGGCCATTAGTATTAATTTTTGGAGGACTAATAACAATTGGCATATTTTTCAGACGTCGTTCAGTAGCAAATTTTAAAAATCAGCAATCTAAACCTTTAAGCAAAGATGAAAAGCGCCGACTAAATGAAATACTTAAAGGTGAAAATTTATGACAGCCCTCTGGCTATTAGTTACCTTAATGATAATAGTTACCGTTATAATTATTGGGATTCCATTAATTAAACGCCAATCTCGTCACAAGACACATAGAGCTGATTACGACATTACAATTTATGAAGATCAATTAGTTGAAATTGAGCGAGACATTGAACGTGGAATTATAAATAAAGCCGAGGGAAAGGCGTCTAGAATAGAAATTCAACGCCGTATTTTGAAGGCTGTTGAAATAAATCGCACTAGTGGAGAACTATCCCAAACTCGTAGCCCATATCTCCTAGGACTAATTGTATTATTTATGTTAACAGGAACCTTTGGCCTTTATGCTTTAAAGGGTTCTCCAGAATTACCAAATCGACCTTATGCAAACCGAAATATTAGTGCTGAAATTGAGGCACGAAAAGGTCGCCTTGGGAAAAGTGAAGTCTTAGAGCTCGTTTCACGTATATTAGTTAATTTAGAAAATAACCCTAGCGACTTGAGAGGTTGGCTTCTTCTAGGTCGGACCTATATGACTTTGAATGATTTTCAGAATGCATTTAATGCTTTTAGCCGAGCAATGGAACTTAACAAAAACAATCCAGATATAATTGCAGAATATGCCGAAGCAATGATCATGGCTGAAGATGGGGAAGTATCTATTAAAGCAAAGAATTTATATACAGAATTACTTATAGTTGACCCACTCAATCCAAAAGCAAGGTATTATCTTGGCCTCGCAAAAGCACAAAAAAATAACCTTAAAGGCGCAATACAGGACTGGGTAGATCTTATAAAATTGTCAGAACCTAATGCTCCATGGATGAAACTCGTTAAAGAGCAAATAGAGAGTATTGCTTCAAAATTAGGAATTAATTCAGGATCTATAAGACCTTCTTCTCAGGCCTTAAAACTTTTTGCAAGACAAGTCATAACGAAACCAAGCATGTCAAAAAACTTGCCATCAGGACCAAGTGCAGAAGAAATTAAAGAAGCTGAGAAAATGTCCTCAGAAGATCGTCAGAAAATGATTAAATCTATGGTGCAACGTTTAGCAGACCGATTAGAAAAAAATCCAGAAGACCTTTCCGGTTGGCAACGTCTTTCATGGGCTTATGAGGTCTTAGGCGAGAAAGAAAAAGCCGAAATTGCCCGATCGCGTGCTAATTTACTGGAAAACCAATGAAAAAGGTGAAAAAAACTCCTCATGAAAAACAAATCCTAACTAATAAAAAAGCAGTACTTCTTGCAATACAATATCAAAATTCTGGAAATGTAGATGCTGCCAAAAAAATATACCAAAAAATTATAGAATCCGATCCTAATGAACCCTTTGCTCTTCATCTTTTGGGTATCATAGCTTATCAAGAAGCAGAATATGAAAAGTCTGTTAAATTAATCAAAAAAGCTTTGATAACACAGCCTAACAATGCAGAAGCATACAGTAATCTTGGTGCAGCCCTTCAAGCTATAGGAAATTTAAGAGATGCTATAGATTGCTTCTATAAGGCTACAGAAATTGCTCCAGATTTAGCTCAATCACATGTTAACCTTGGTGCAGCTCTCCAAGCCTCAGGGAATCCTGAGAAGTCTATTTCTAGTTGTCGAAAAGCACTCAATATCTCACCAAACGATGTTGGAGCACATAACAACTTAGGTCTTGCTCTCCAAGATTTAGGAATGCTAGACGAAGCTATAGAAAGTTACAAAAAAGCTATTGAAATTAAACCTGATTTTACTGCTGCTGGAAGAAATCTTCTATACGTTTTACTTAATGTTCCAGGGCTCTCAACTGAAGAGCTTTTTGCAGAACACTTACGTTTTGCTAAAATTCAAATGCAGAACATTAATCAACAGTTTAATTCATTTTCTAATACTACTGAACCAGGCCGTAAGCTCCGAATAGGATATCTGTCATCGGATTTTCACAACCATCCTGTTGGACTAAATTTAATACCTCTGATTTGTTTTCACAACAGAGATAAATATGAAATTTACTGCTATTCTAATGTCCCAAGACAAGACGAAATAACAGATATGTTCCGGTCACATTCTGATTACTGGCGTGAGATTAATGGAAAAAAAGATTTAGAAGTTGCGAGATTAATTCAAGAAGACACAATTGATATTTTGGTTAATCTTGCGGGTCGTTTTGATGGCAATAGGCCACTTGTCAGCGCTCATAGAGCTGCACCGATTCAAGTAAGTTTTCATGATGGGGCAACCAGTGGTTTCACAGAAATGGATTTCTGGCTAACTGATCACTACTTGCATCCCCCTAATACTGAGGAATTATTTACGGAGAAATTATACCGACTGCCAGTTTTATACCAATTCTTTCCAATCAAAGATGCTCCCCTAGTTGGACCATTGCCAGCTAAAGAAAAAGGCATTCTTACCTTTGGATCTTTTAATAATCCCTCAAAAATAAACAACGAGGTAATTTCTTTATGGTCGGAAATCCTAAAAAGCTACACCAACTCACGGTTGTTATTAAAATATAAAAATTTATATAGTCAGGTTTCATTGCAAGAAAAAATAAGAAATAGTTTTTCCCAACACAAAATTGATTCCAGCCGAATTATGTTTGATGTTTCAGATGATAAAATCACAGAGCATCTGGACCGCTATAATGATGTTGATATCACGTTAGACCCATTTCCGTTTAACGGAGCAACAACAACTTACCAATCATTATTCATGGGGGTTCCTGTAATTTCACTAGTTGGAAAAACGTTTATTAGTCGAGCTGCTGGTTCAATACTAAGTAATATAGGTCAAAACAACCTTGCCGTTAATACGCCCGATGACTATATAAAAGTTGCGCTTAAATTAGCAGGGAACTTACCCCGGTTGGTTTCTCTTAGAAAAAATCTTCGAAATAATATTTTAGCTTCTCCAATTTGCAATGCGGTAGATTACACTATGAGTATTGAAAAGGCGTATCAAATGATGTGGCAAAAATATCCTAAAAATTAAAACTCATTTTCCAAGCCATTCGCATAGGATAAGAAAAGTAAGCATAAAAGGATATTTTTTATGGAAAATTTTAAGACCATAGATGATTTAGAAGTAGCTAATAAGCGAATTCTCTTAAGACTTGACCTAAATGTCCCTATGAAAAATGGCCGCATTACTGATGCTACCCGTATTGAGCGGTCTATAAAAACGATCAAAGAGTTAACTGATGCTGGGGCATCTGTAATCATCATTTCACATTTTGGGAGACCAAATGGCACAGTAGTGCCTGAATTATCATTAAAACCCGTAGTAGCAGAGTTAGCCAAGGCCTTGAACTGTGAAGTTGCATTTGCCACAGACTGTATCGGTGCAGAAGCAGAAAAAGCTGCAAAAGAAGTTACACCAGGTAATGTTGTAATGCTTGAAAACTTGCGTTTTCACTCAAAAGAAGAAGTTAACGATATAGAATTTGCAGGACAATTAGCCGAGTTAGCAAATATTTTTATTAACGATGCTTTTTCATGCTCTCACCGTGCACATGCTTCAACTGAAGCAATCGCCCGCCTGCTCCCTAGTGCGGCAGGACGTCTCATGCAAGCAGAGCTTAGTGCTTTATCTAAAGCACTTGAAAATCCTATGCGACCTGTATTAGCGATAGTTGGTGGTTCAAAAATATCAACAAAAATGAACGTCCTTGGTCATCTTGTAACTCTAGTTGACCAACTAATAATTTGCGGTGGAATGGCAAACACTTTTTTAAAAGCCCAAGGTGTTGATATTGGAAAATCGTTATGTGAAATAGATATGACTTCAGCCTCTCTAGAAATTATGGGTAAAGCAGTCGCTGCTGGTTGCGAAGTTGTACTCCCAATAGATGCTGTAGTTGCCAAAGAGTTTGTGGAAGGAACATCGTCGGAAACTGTGCTACTTGACTCGATACATCCAGATTCAATGATATTAGATATTGGCCCAGCTTCAACAGCCGACCTAAAAGCACGCTTTGCTAATTGCAAAACCCTTCTCTGGAATGGTCCTTTAGGTGCATTTGAAATTAAACCTTTCGATAATGCAACAAACGTATTAGCTCATGAAGTCTCAAGGCTAACTAATGAAGAAAAAATAATTAGTATCGCGGGTGGCGGCGATACCATAGCAGCACTTGCTAATGCAGGTGTTCAAAACGAATTCAGTTATGTATCCACGGCGGGTGGTGCTTTTTTAGAATGGCTTGAAGGCAAGGAACTTCCGGGTGTAGCAGCAATAATGTCCTAGGACTTTTCCATTGGTGATTTAGGCATTGCGTCTTTTTATTCTTCTTTTGTTTTTGTGTCATTTATATCGTCAACCACCTTAGAAGGTTCAACCTTAGAAATTAATTTACCCAGTAGGTTCTGCAATCGTTCCGACTGATTCAAAAGCTTGGTAGTAGCCTCAATTGCTTGCTCAGATGCTGTTATTGCGATTTCTCTTGCCAAACGAGTAACGTCAGCCATCTCTTGACGCAAATACAAAGAAATTTTTTCAGCTTGTTCAGTTGAAATACGAATTACATCAATACATTGGGCCGTGTCCAAATCAGTAATGCCTGAAGCATCAGCCATTACTATTTTTTCCTCATTTGAAAGAAAACCTAATTTATCTGAATTAGAACTTTGTGGCCCCAAACGAAGGGAAAGTAAATTAGTCTGGTCTCGAATAGATACAACTAATTTAATCAGTTCTTCGATCTGCTGTGTCGTGTTATCTAAGCCTTTAATTAGTGCACCTGTACGTTCAACATCGTTAGCAGAGGCATTAACATACTGGCTAAAATTGGTTAATTCTTGGCGGGCTGATGAAAGCGCTCCATCAGATACGCTTGTAATAATATCAGGCTCAGTAGATTTGGTAGGAGCTTTATTAGGAATAGATCCTTTCATTTCTTCTGATATATTAGTTTTAGAGAGCAACCCCTCAGGTATCAAACCTGAAGCTTCCGCCTTACTATATGGCTTTTCAAGAAGGTCTTTAGTTTCCAACAATTCTTGACGCACTTGAAAGAGATCTGTCAAAGTAATTTGCCAATGATCTAAAGCTAAAGCAATTTCGCCTACTGGGCCAGAACTACGACGCGTTAACAGAGAATCAATTTTATTTATTTTTGCCAATTGACTAGCTGTAGATGCCAATTGGTTCAAGGGAAGAGAAAATGAACGAATGGCCATCGAACCAACGAACGTTATTAAGACAAAAGTTAAAAAACCACCGCTGATTATAATGATTCGAAATACTAGCCGTGCAGAATCAAGATTCTCTCTCCTGGCGACTTGAAGTTCTTCAGAAAATAAAGATATGGCACTAGTTGGGAGAGAAAGATAAGAAAGCAAGTCATCAAATTGAACCGCTTGCCTAATAATACTTTGAGAATCTCGATTAAAGTTTTTGCCAGACTCAAGACCATTGGTATTATTGATTGACAATATCTTAGAAAATTCTTCGTCATATTGAGCAAGGCCATCGCGTATAGTATCCAAATGTTTTTGCTGACTTTGTATTACTTGCATCTGGGACAATTGGTTTAAAGCTTTGCTGACGCTAACAAGTTGATCATGAAATTCTTTTGCAAATGTCCGATTTTTAGTAATTAAATACGCTTTTTCTGCACTTCGAGCATTTGCAATTCTTAATTCCAGTTGGGTAGCTAGTTCTGTCACAAGGTCTGCTTCTAGTGCTTTGTCAGAGGCAACAAATAACCGATTCTCTGAAATCAGAACCAAGGCTGTAAAAATAGAAAAGGAAACTAGACCTGTTAAAATAAATATTTTTAAACGGGCACTTGTACCCATATCGCCTAAAAAAGTACGTTTAGGTGCCTGCACAGGTTGAAGATTCAAAAAATCATGGTTTAGATTGTCTTCTGTTTTCATCCGTATCCTCAATTAGCAACTTTTTTTCCACTAAACAGCTAAAAAGCAACAAAGTTATTTATCACCTTGATTATATTTAATGAAATTTATTTTGAATTTCTTTAAATATTTTTTTGGTCTAAATATTTTGAGATTCCGTTAACCTTTGTAGATTAGATTAATCTTATGTCAGATGGAATTGGAAAAATCTATTCACAAATACAAACGGTGCAAAATCGCTCCAATGTATATAATTCTGAGTCAATTCAGGAAATACGTGCTCGCGCCAAAATCATGCAGCAAAAAACAACAGCATCAGAACGTGATAACCTAACTCGTCTCAATCAAGTTCTCAGAAACGAAAAACCACTAAAAGATAATATGCCACGCGGTTACTACCTTAATATTTCAATTTAAATTGCTAATTTAAATTCCTGTTGAATTTATTTTAAACAAACCAAAGCTCACACGGAGGTCTATATGGCCAATGAAAAAAGTGATGTTTTAATTAATTATGCGAACATCTGGTTAGATAATTTTCAAAATATAAAACTAGATAAAGAAATCCTGATTGATCCCGCTCGCATTGCGGGGGAAATTGGTCAAAAAATGCGCGAACTAAGTCACAACCTATCTTTTGATCGTCAGCCTCTAAATTTTCTTGAAAAACTAGAATCATTTAGTCCAATAATTAAAGAACCTCAAAAAGTCATCTTACCCCCACCCTCATCCGCAGCTATTGATTATGGCGCTATAACAAAACTTAGTTTAACAGAAGTTGTTGCAGCTATCTCTGAAGGAAAGCTAACTTCCGAACAAACTACTCGTGCTTGTTTAGATCGAATAAAGACCGTGGGAAGATCCCTAAATTGTATCGCGGGCATTGATGTAGAAGCCGCTATTAATGCTGCACGGAAAATTGATAATCGTATATCTAAAGGTGAAAAAATTGGCCCACTAGCTGGCGTACCACTTGCCCATAAAGATATGTTTTATCGCAAAAATAGGACTACTGAATGTGGTTCCAGAATTCGCAAAGGCTTCATACCTGAATTTACATCTAGCGTCCTAAAAAAACTGGATCAATCAGGTGCATTAGATATCGCAAGACTCAATATGGTTGAATTCGCTATAGGAGTTACCGGTCATAACGAAATTACTGGCCCTGTACGTAATCCCTGGAATCTTGATTATATATCTGGAGGGTCATCATCAGGGTCTGGTGCAGCTGTTGCTGCAGGTTTAGTCTTTGGTGCTTTGGGCTCTGACACTGGTGGGTCAATCCGTTTTCCAGCAAGCTGTTGTGGACTAGTCGGTCTGAAACCAACTTTAGGTCGAGTAAGTCGCTATGGAAGCATGCCACTATCTTATTCTTTAGATACAATTGGTCCACTTACTAGAACCGTAACGGATAATGCTTTTATATTTCAAATTATAGCTGGAAAAGACAAATATGATCCCGCATCCAGCAATTTAAAAACACCTGATGTACTAAGTAATATAGAAGATGGAGTCAAAGGACTTAAGCTAGGTATCCCAAAAAATTACTTTCTTGATTCTTTAGACGAAGAGGTAAGTAAGTTAATTAATGATGCTATAAAAATTTTCCAGGAGCTTGGAGCAGAAATTAAACTTGTTACAGTACCAGAATCCATTTCCGCTGCTAATGGTCTGACCAGCTTGATTACAGCAACTGAAGGAGCAACAATTCATAATGCGTGGTTAAGTAATCAATCAAAAGAATATGGGCACCAAACCTTGGGGAGACTATTAGCGGGTGCATTTACACCTGCAACAACTTATCTCGATGCTCTGCAATTTCGTTTAATCGTCTTAGAAGAGTTTATGGAAGCAGTTTTTAATTCTGCAGACGTTTTATTAAGCCCAGTAATGATGACTTCGGTGCCAACTATTACCGAATCAGACCTTTCTGCAAACCCTGGATTTTCCAAATATATAGTTAAAATGGGTCATGCAACACGACCTATAAATTATTTAGGATTGCCAGGGTTAAGCATTCCATGTGGATTTACCAATAACGGACTGCCTTCTGCTTTTCAACTTATTGGAAGGCCCTTTGACGAAGGAACTTTGTACAAAACGGCCCGGGCCTACGAACTTAAAACTGACTGTACTAGTCATAATCCAATAATCTAAATTAATTTTGAAATTTGGAAATTTAAAGGCCGATTATAAATGAACTGATTTATTTAGATTGGCAATCCCACCAATGCACGTGCAAATTTTTTGGCTTCAAATGGACGAAGATCTTCCAAACCTTCCCCAACACCTAGAGCAAAAACAGGAATCTTAAATTTATCGGCCAAAGCAACGACAACACCCCCTTTCGCAGTACCATCTAATTTTGTAATTATTAAACCTGACACATCTACAGATTCTTTAAACAAATTAACCTGAGAATGAGCATTCTGACCAACTGTAGCATCCATAACTAAAACTACGGAATGAGGTGCAGTTTTATCACTCTTTTGAATTACACGAACAATTTTTTCCAACTCTGCCATCAAGTCTTTTTTATTTTGCAAACGACCCGCGGTATCTATCAATAGAATATCTGAACGGTCATTTTCAGCATGTTTCATAGCATCGAAAACAAGCCCAGCCGGGTCGCCCCCTATATCACTTGCTATAACTGCACAACCCGTTCGTTCTCCCCAGATCTGAAGCTGATCTATAGCAGCAGCGCGAAAGGTGTCCCCTGCAGCTAGTAAAATTGACTTTCCTTCACCCCGCCAGTCTTTTGCAAGCTTGGCAATCGTGGTTGTTTTACCACTTCCATTAACACCACAAACTAGCACCACAAAGGGTCGATCGATTGTGCTTATTTTTAAAGGCCTTTCTACTGGCTCTAAGATTAATGCAATTTTTTCTGCTAAATAGCTTTTAATATCATCTAGGTTAATATCCTTACTAAATCGCTCTTGGGCCAATTCTCCAATAATTTTGGATGCTGTAGATACACCGAGATCACAAGAGACGAGCAACTCTTCAAGTTCATCTAGACTTTGTTTATCAAGTTTTTTCTTAGAAAATAAGTTGGTAATCCCACTAGTTAACTTAGCAGAAGAACGACTAAGACTTTTAAACAGTCCTTCATTATTTTCAGCATTTGTAATTTTAGAAATTTGGTCCGTACTCATACTGCCCTACTAGCCAATAAAAAACTATCCGTAGCCGCAGTAACGTGGGCATTAACCAGCGCACCAGGTTCAGCATCAAAATCCAATTTAACAGGTGCAAAGTGTTGGCTTAAACCTTGACGGTTTTTTTCCACCAGAACTTGTTCCAAATATCCAGATCGACTAGCCAAAAATCGTTTTAAATTAATTTCACCAAGCGCTCGCAACTGGGTGGCGCGAGCCTTAACTATTAAACGATTAACTGGAGGCATATTTGATGCTGGAGTGCCAGGACGAGGCGAAAATGGAAACACGTGTAAATAGGTCAAATCCAATTCTTTAACACCCCCTAAAGTGTTTTTAAACATTTCATCAGTTTCAGTTGGAAACCCTGCAATCAGATCGGCACCAAATACAATATCTTGCCTTGCTGCACGAGCACGCATCACTAAGGCAATCACGTCTGCTCGGGTGTGACGGCGTTTCATGCGTTTAAGGATCATATCATCCATGGCTTGCAGACTAAGGTGCAAGTGAGGCATTAAACGTGGTTCTCGTGCTAACAATTTGAACAAATTATCATCTATAGCCGCTGGATCCAGAGAACTGAGACGAAGCCGTTCAAGCTTAGGTATCTCTGTGAGAATACGGCCAACAAGCTCTCCAAGATTATGTGCTCCTTCAGCACTATAAGAACAAATATCAACTCCGGTTAAAACAATTTCATTATGGCCTACATCAACTAGTTCACTAATTTGTTTAACTATTTCTATCACTTTTACGGATCGACTAGGACCACGCGCAAAAGGAATTATACAATAGGTGCAACGAAAATCGCAGCCCTGTTGAACTTGCACAAACGCCCTAGTCCGTCCTTCCATAGCCTTTATAAGATGAGGAGTGGTTTCCTTAACAATCATAATATCATCTACTTGTACTGACGGACCATCTCCAGAGAGAAATTTCAAATCGAGCTTTTCTTTATTACCTAAAACCCGGTCAACTTCTTCCATTTCCGAAAATTTCTTGGGGTTAAGCTGTGCAGCGCAACCCGTAACGATGATCTTAGATTGTGGATTTTCACGAGCTGTACGCCGAATTTTCTGACATGCTTGCCGCTCAGCCTCAGCTGTCACGGCACAGGTATTAATTACAATTAAATCATCTAGCTCAGAGTTTTTACCAAGCTCACGAATTACCTCAGATTCAAATGTGTTCAAACGACAGCCTAGTGTTATAGTTTTTAACTTGGCCATAATAAAATTTTACACCTTAATTTATAGTTTAATGACACCAGTAAAAATAGTCTCCACTGGACCGATCATAACTGTGTGATTATCATCTTTCCATTCAACATCAAGTGCACCTCCATCTAGAATTACAGTAGCGCTTCGACTCGTTAGGCTTCGCCGACTAGCTGCTACCAGAGTTGCACAAGCACCAGTACCACAAGCCTGCGTAATTCCCACTCCACGTTCCCAAACCTTAAGTCTAATTGAGTCATTTGTCAGAATCTGGGCAACTTCAACATTAGTTCGCTCCGGAAACATTGCATGGTTCTCAATTTCTGATCCTATCTCTTCCAATGCCACACTTTCCAAATTATCTACAAAGAAGATAGCATGTGGATTGCCTACATTTACAACTGCTGGACTTGATAAAACACCAAATGAAAGATCCAATGCGAGAGTATCTGCTTTTTGAGCTAGAGGAATATCGCGCCAATGAAATTTGGCCTGCCCCATATCTAAAGCGACTCTACCATCATCAATTAATTTGCTTTTAAGAATTCCGGCATTTGTTTGAATCTTTACTTCTTTAACACCGAACTCCTTCATCACTAAAAAAGCAACACAACGTGTTCCATTACCGCAAGCATCAATCTCACCACCATCCGCGTTAAAAATTCGCAAATAAAAATCTGCACCGTCTGAGCTAGCTGGTTCAATTATCAAAATCTGGTCGCACCCAATACCAAAACGACGATCGGCAAGGTGTTGTATTTGCTTAACACCTACAGAAATGGCCCCCATTCGAGCGTCCAGGATAACGAAATCATTTCCTAAGCCATGCATTTTTATAAAAGTCAGATCACTCATAATGCGTGTAATATGCCGGTAAAGAGCACCATGCAAATAGATTTTTCTCTAAGCTTAACTTATAACCAAAATTAATTATCCGTGAAAAAAGTTTTCTCTGCATTTTTTTATTTTTTTCTATCGCCTAAAACTCATACATCTACAGACCTTATCCCAAAAAAGTGTAATTAATAATAAGCATGTAAAGTCTAAATAAACTTTACCTACCCTTGGCTTGACTTAACAGACAAGCGTCCATATTGTGCGAAAAACTTTAAGGTATTTAATAAGATCTAAGCCTCAAGGGGTACCGCCAATACGCGAGTTTCGCGCATTGGCGATATGTTAGTTTGTAAATTATCAATAACTATAAGGTAGTTAGAAAATTAAATATGTTTGATGACTTAACAGAACGACTGGGAGGGGTTTTTGACAGACTGAAAAGACGTGGCTCTTTGAAGGTCGAAGATGTTGAATCTGCTATGCGTGAGGTACGTGTTGCTTTACTTGAAGCTGATGTTGCCGTCGATGTAGCTAAGAATTTTATTAACGAGGTCACTCGAGATGCTATCGGCGAAAAAATACTTGCTAGCGTCACACCAGGACAAATGGTCGTTAAAATTGTTCATGACCACTTAATTAAAATGCTTGGCGAAGACCTTGAGGCTATTAATCTTCAAGGCAATCCGCCAAATGCAATTATGATGATTGGACTTCAGGGCACCGGAAAAACAACTACTACGGCTAAACTCGGGTATCGGCTTACTAAACGTGAAAACAAGAAAGTCTTAATGGCATCACTGGACGTAACCCGTCCGGCAGCACAACAGCAATTACTTCAACTAGGTGAACAAACAGGATTAAAAACATTAGCCCCTATACTGGGAGAACAACCTTTAGCCATAGCAAAACGTGTAATGACGGAAGCTGCGCAAGAAGGATTTGATGTGGTTATTCTGGATACTGCCGGACGCCAACATTTGGACAATGAATTAATGGCTGAAGTTGTTCAGATTCGTGATATTGCACAACCGACAGAAACTTTTCTAATCGCTGATGCTTTAGCTGGCCAAGATTCGATCAACATAGCCCATGAATTTAATCAGAAAATTGGAGTTTCTGGTATTATCTTAACTCGTGTAGATGGTGATGCGAGAGGGGGAGCAGCGTTGTCTATGCGTGCTGTCACTGGTCAACCAATCAAACTAATAGGTACCGGTGAAAAAATTGACGCCTTGGAAGCTTTCGATGCTAAGCGAATTGCAGGTTCCATACTTGGACAAGGCGACATAGTTGGACTTGTTGAAAAAGCCTCTGAATTCGTAAACCAACAAGAAGCAGAAAAAATTTCGGCCAAAATGCTAAAGGGGCAATTCACTTTGGAAGACATGGCAGAACAATTCAAACAGTTACGCAAAATGGGCAATATCAAAGGCATAATGGGAATGCTTCCTGGAGCAGCTAAGATAAAAAACCAAATGGCTAATACAAACATTGACGATAATATGATAGCTCGACAGGAAGCAATTATTTTATCGATGACGATGAAGGAAAGACGAAAGCCAAAGTTACTTAATGGATCACGGCGCAAACGCATCGCTCAAGGCTCAGGCACTACTGTTCAGGAGGTCAACCGTGTCCTCAAACAATATAAGCAGATGGCTCAAATGTTGAAAAAAACTGGCAAAATGGGCTTAAAGGGTATGGGAAAAGTGCCACCTGGCATGTTTCCCTCTGGCTTTCAACCTGGTCAATTTGGATAGATAATAAAAATTAAAACCTAGAAAGTGCATAAAAATAAACTGAAACTTTAAACCGAATAGGACAAAAAAAAGATATGTCTTTGAGAATTCGACTTTCCAGGGGCGGCGCAAAAAAACGCCCTTTTTATCGCATAGTTGTAGCTGATTCACGTAAACCAAGAGATGGTAGATATATAGAACGCCTAGGCACCTATAATCCAATGGTCGCTAAAGATCACCCCGACCGCCTAAACTTTGATGATGAGCGAATAAAGTACTGGCTAGGTGTCGGTGCTCGTCCTTCTGAACGTGTCACACGATTTTTAAGCGATAAAGGCCTAGTGGCAAAACCAGATATACCTAAGCAAACAAAACAACACCTACCTCGCGCAAAAACACTAGAGCGTCAGCAAGCCGCTGAGGATAAAGCTAAAAAAGCAACTGAGGAAAAGCCTAAAGAGGAGGCCGTTGCAGAAGAAAAGCCTAAAGAGGAGGCCGCTGCAGAAGAAAAGCCTAAAGAGGAGGCTATAGCAGAGGGAGGAAAAAGCTGAACCAATAATTCAGTGATTCTTTATAGTTATGGTTACATTTACTGAAGAAAGAATTTGCGTTGGAGCCATTACTGGTGTTCGAGGCCTAAAGGGAGAGGTGCGAATTAAAAGTTTCACTGCCGATCCTGAAGATATTGCAGCGTACGGCCCTGTCACTACAGAGGACGGAGAAAAAACTTTCCAGTTAACCATTAAAAACCGTTCCAAAGGTCTGGTTATCGCTAGAATTGAAGGAATCGAAAACCGAACTTCAGCAGAAAATATCAAAGGTGAGAGGCTTTATGTACAACGAAGTGTTTTGCCTAAACTAGAGATTGATGAATTCTACCAAGCTGATCTAATTGGACTAAATGTAGAAACAAATAGCGGAGATACAGTGGGTTCTATTGGGGCTGTTCATAATTTTGGTGCTGGTAATATTTTAGAAATTATTGAAAGCACTAGAAACCATGAAGAAAGTATGATGATCCCATTCACTAGTGAAATCGTACCAGAAGTCGATATAGAGGGTGGACGTGTTGTTATTAACCCACCAGTCTACATTGATGCGACCCAACCTAATAAAAAAGAAACTAGCTAAGAGAATTGATAGGAACCTGGAATTGATGACAAATAATGCCATATGGAGTGCAAAGGTACTAACGCTTTTCCCAGAAATGTTTCCTGGAATTTTAGGTTTATCACTTGCGGGCCAAGGACTAAAAGATGGTATCTGGACTATGGAAACTATCAATATACGTGACTTTGCAAAAGATAAACACAAATCAGTCGATGATGCACCTTTTGGTGGCGGACCTGGTATGGTGATGCGACCTGATGTGATTTCAAACGCATTGGATCACGTAAAAGCTATAAATCATGAACAACCAGTTATTTACTTAACACCACGTGGCAATCCACTAAAACAAGCCCGAATAAAGAAATTAGCTTCTGGCCCCGGTGTAACTTTGTTATGTGGACGTTTTGAAGGCCTTGACGAAAGAGTCATCGAGGCTCATGCAATTGAACAAATTAGCCTCGGTGATTTTGTTTTATCGGGAGGGGAAATTGCTGCTATAGCTATTTTAGATGCTTGTGTTCGCCTATTAAATGGAATAGTTGGCCAACCTAGTTCCTTGATAGAAGAAAGTTTCGAAAAAGGGTTACTGGAATACCCTCATTACACGAGACCTAAAGTTTGGAAAGGCCGAAGGGTTCCAGATGTTTTAACTTCTGGCAACCACGAGAATATAAGGGCTTGGCGCAAACAACAATCAGAGGCCAGCACCCGCGAAAAACGCCCGGATCTTTGGGCTCGTATTACTAATAATATCATCTAAAAGAAATAGATTGAAGTTTTAAAATAAGGACGACAGGTATGAACATCATCAAAGAGATCGAAGAAGAACAACGTAAAAAATTGACTGCCAAACGTCCGGCACCCAACTTCGGACCTGGAGATACCCTTAAAGTTAATGTTAAGGTTGTCGAAGGAACTCGAGAGAGAATCCAGGCATTTGAAGGTGTTTGCATTGCAAAAAAAAATGCTGGCCTTAATTCTGCCTTCACAGTGAGAAAGATTTCGTATGGTGAAGGTGTGGAAAGAGTTTTTCCACTATATTCAACAGCCATTGATTCAATTGAGGTAACCCGTCGTGGTGATGTTCGGCGAGCTAAGCTCTATTATCTTCGTGGCTTAACTGGCAAGCGTGCTCGTATAACCGAAAAGACCGAATGGTCATCGATAAAAGAAAATGATTTAAATAATCCAAAAAAGGGATCTGAAAGTGAAATCAAACCTGAAAATAAGACATCAAAATCAAATAAAATTAAAAACAAACCTGAGAGCAATTTAAACAAGCCTAAGAAGGCCAAAAAGGAAGGAAAGGCATCAGTCGAGGTGTCTGGGACTGATAATCTGATTGAGGAAAGCCAACCTGATCCGCAAGCGAAGGTAGGAGCCGGCACTAAGGCTAAAAAATAAAATTTTCTGATCATTAGTCCTAATATCAAGATAATATGGAGGAAGGTTTAATGGGCAAACCCCGCACCCTATTTGATAAAATATGGGATAGCCATCTGGTAAACGTACAAGATGACGGTACATGTCTACTATATATTGACCGACATTTGACACATGAAGTTACAAGTCCACAAGCATTCGAAGGACTTCGTAATGCCGGAAGAAAAGTACGTCGACCTGAAGCTACTCTCGCCGTTGTAGATCATGATGTGCCAACTACCGACCGTTCAAAACCAATTGAAGATCCGGAGGCTCTAGCACAGGTAGAAACCTTAAGAAAAAATTGCAAGGATTTCGGGATTCAGTTCTTTGACATTGACGATATTCGCCAAGGTATAGTTCATATCATTGGACCAGAGCAAGGATTTACCTTGCCAGGTTCAACTATCGTATGCGGAGACAGTCACACAGCCACTCATGGGGCCTTCGGGGCCTTAGCTTTTGGAATTGGCACTTCTGAAGTAGAACATGTTCTGGCAACCCAAACATTACTCCAAGCACCGCTTAAAAATATGCGCATAACAGTTGAAGGTAGCCTTCCCAATGGTGTCACCAGCAAAGATTTAATCTTATCTATAATCGGTAAAATTGGCACCGCGGGTGGAACAGGTTACGTTATAGAATATGCCGGCCAGGCTATCCGTGAATTGAGTATGGAAGGCCGTATGACTGTCTGTAATATGACAATCGAAGGTGGTGCAAGGGGTGGTCTTATTGCTCCTGATGAAGTTACTTTTGATTTTTTACGTGGTCGACCGATGTCACCTAAAGGTGCCTCTTGGGAAGCTGCCGAAACTTACTGGAGGACATTACCAAGCGATAATGGTTCGACATACGACAAGGAAGTTATGCTAAACGCTGCTCAAATTGTCCCACAAGTTACTTGGGGAACTTCTCCTGAAGATGTCGTTGGAATCAACGAAACCGTTCCCGCACCTGAAGATTTTGAAGATGAGGCAAAACAAGAGTCTGTTCGCTTAGCACTAAATTATATGGGCCTAAAACCAGGAACACCAATGACAGAAATTAGTATTGATTTTGCTTTTGTCGGTGCTTGCACAAATGGACGCATTGAAGATATACGTGCAGCAGCTAAAGTCGCTAAAGGAAGGCATGTAGCCAAAGGTGTGACTGCCCTGATAGTTCCAGGTTCAGGACTTGTAAAAGAACAGGCTGAAGAAGAAGGGTTAGCGGATATCTTAGTAAAAGCAGGATTTGAATGGCGGGAACCTGGCTGCTCTATGTGTCTAGCAATGAATCCTGATAAAGTGCCACCAGGGATGAGATGTGCCGCCACATCGAACCGCAACTTCAAAGGCCGTCAAGGTCCCGATAGTCGTACTCATTTAGTTAGTCCAGCAATGGCTGCAGCTGCTGCAGTTTCTGGTCATTTAATAGATGTGCGGTCTTTAGATCATTAAATCCGATTAAAAGGAAAGGACTATGGAAAAATTCACAAAGATTACTGGTATTGCGGCACCCATGGATCTAATCAATATTGATACTGACATGGTAATTCCTAAACAATATTTGACCACTATTGAACGTACAGGATTAGGAAAGGGATTATTTCATGAAATGCGTTACAATAAAGACGGAACTGAAAATCCAGATTTTGTTCTTAATAAACCGGCATACCGCAAGGCAACTATCTTAGTTGCCGGTGAAAATTTTGGTTGCGGGTCATCTCGCGAACATGCGCCTTGGGCACTATTGGATTTTGGCTTCCGGTGCATAATAGCTCCTAGCTTTGCAGATATTTTTTATAATAATTGTTTTAAGAACGGCATTCTACCCATTCGGTTGCCTCAAAAAAGTGTAGATAGTTTAATGGAAGATGCTAATCGCGGAGCAAATGCCACAATTACAATAAATCTTGAAGAAGAAATTATTACTAGACCTGATGGAGAAAAAATCAAGTTCAGTCTTGACGAGTTTAAAAAATACTGCTTGCTCAATGGACTTGATGATATTGGGTTAACGATGGAAAATGAAGATAAAATCTCTAGTTTTGAAAAAAACCGTTTGGCAACTCAACCATGGTTAGCAGAGTAACCTTTAATGGTTAACAAAATTATTATTACAGAGACAAAGCTTGAACGAATTAAAGCAGATGGATTCGAAGACGATGAGCTTAGATTTATAACAAAACAGACTGAGCTAGATGCGTTGCTTAGAAAACGGGACAAAAATAAACAATCTACTTTAAATTCAACTTCGAGATCCGGTGCTACTAGCGAAGCCATAGAAAAAAAAGAGAGAAAAACTATGCCTGCTAATAAAAAACTATTAATGCTTCCAGGTGATGGTATTGGCCCTGAAGTTATTAGCCAAGTTAGGCGTGTAATCGACTGGATGGATAAAGCTCGCCATATTTCTTTTGATATTAAAGAAGATCTAATTGGTGGAGCTTGTTATGATGAGCATGGCTGCTCCATAACTGATAATACAATGGCTGATGCTATGAGCGTTGATGCTGTTTTATTAGGTGCTGTTGGTGGTCCAAAATGGGATAAAATTGCTCGTCACCATCGCCCTGAACAAGGTTTGCTTAGACTGCGCAAAGAGATGGATTTATTTGCAAATTTAAGACCAGCTATTGTTTTTCCTGCTTTGGCAAAAGCCTCGAGCTTAAAAACTGACCTGGTTACAGGACTGGATCTACTTATAATCCGCGAATTAACAAGCGGTGTATATTTTGGCGAACCCCGTGGTATCGAAAATATGGATCATGGAGAAAAACGTGCCGTTGACACACAAGTTTATACTTCTTCAGAAATAGATCGTGTCTGTCGACTCGCTTTTGAAATGGCACGTAAAAGACAAAGTCGCGTGACATCCGTTGAAAAAGCAAATGTTATGGAGACTGGGATTCTATGGCGAGAAATTGCAACAAAAGTCCATAAAGAAAGTTACGAAGATATAAATTTAAATCATATGTATGCTGATAATTGTGCCATGCAGTTAGTACGTCAACCCAAACAGTTTGATGTTATTGTAACTGATAATCTTTTTGGTGATGTTCTATCTGATTGTGCTGCAATGCTAACAGGGTCACTGGGTATGTTGCCATCTGCATCTCTAGGAATACAAGATGAAAGTGGCCGAAGAAAAGCCATGTATGAGCCTGTACATGGCACTGCACCAGATATCGCTGGTCAAGGAAAAGCCAACCCTTTAGCTATGATCCTCAGCTACGCAATGTGCTTGCGATATTCCTTCGATATGGAGGAAGACGCTAGTATTTTAGAGGCTGCTGTCCAAGCCGTCCTGGAAAGCGGTATTAGAACAGGTGACATCATGCAACCCGGTATGGAACTAGTCTCTTGCGAACAAATGGGAGAAGCTGTAATCACTGAACTTAAATTGATGGAACAAGGGTTCTCTTTGTAATTTTTCAACTACAAAAGACCCAAGGAGTTCTTTTTTATGGGATACAAAGTCGCTGTAGTAGGTGCAACTGGTAACGTTGGCCGCGAAGTACTAAGTATAATGGAAGAACGTCAGTTTCCTGCCGATGAAATCGTAGCTCTTGCTTCTGAACGCTCTGCAGGAATGGAAGTAAGCTACGGCAATGATAAAACACTAAAAGTACAGAATCTTACAGAATTTAATTTTGATGGTATAGACATTGTCTTATCGTCACCTGGTGCCCAAGTTTCTGCTAAATACAGTCCAAAAGCAGCAAAAGCAGGTGCAATTGTAATAGACAATACATCCCAATTCAGAATGGAACCTGATATACCATTGATTGTGCCTGAGGTTAACCCAGAGGCAATCGAAGGATATACACAACGCAATATCATTGCTAACCCTAATTGTTCAACAATCCAATTGGTTGCCGTTCTGAAACCTCTTCATGATCTCGCCCCAATAAACCGTGTGGTTGTTTCCACTTATCAATCAACGTCTGGTGGAGGGAAAGCACACATGGACGAGCTTTTTAATCAGACAAAAGGAATCTTCATCAACGAACCAATAACTAATACTCAAGAAAACTTTACTAAACAGATTGCCTTTAACGTTATTCCCCATATCGATGTCTTTATGGATAGCGGTGACACCAAGGAAGAGTGGAAGATGATAGCTGAAACAAAAAAAATTTTAGATCCTGATATAAAGTTAACCGCAACTTGTGTTCGGGTGCCAGTTTTTATAGGTCATGCTGAGGCAATAAATGTAGAATTTGATAGGAATATATCAGAAAAACAAATTCGCGACGCTTTAGAGTCCACACAAGGTATCGTTGTTGTAGATCATCGCGCTGATGAAGGTTATGTCACACCTGCTGAATGTGCCGGCGAGGATGCCGTTTATGTCAGTCGGATCCGTATGGATTCTACAATTGATAATGGTGTGAATATTTGGGCAGTAGCTGATAACCTACGGAAAGGAGCCGCATTAAATACTGTGCAGATCGCTGAAGAATTAATAAGATCTTATATATAAGTGGTTGACATTTTATAGAACTACGTTCACGCCATACACAAATTTTAGTAATTAATTTTAAATTAATATAACCAAAAGATTTAGTTTGGATAGGTCAATTACTACAGATTTAATTAGGTTTTACCTTGAAAGTCCGTATTATGGAGAATTAAGAGATGGCAAAACCAATAAGGCCGAGACGCTCTGTTTTATATATGCCAGGATCTAATTCTAGGGCACTAGAGAAGGGTCGCACACTTGCTGCAGATGCTTTAATTTTTGACCTCGAAGATGCCGTAGCACCTAATGCCAAAATAATAGCTAGAGATCAAATTCGTGATGCTATACGCCAAGGTGGTTATGGAAATCGACAACTAATCGTCCGAGCTAATGGTGTAGATACACCTTGGGGCCTAGACGATATAAAAGACATCGCCACTATGGGTGCCGATGCTATTTTATTACCTAAAGTAGAAAGTGCTTTGTCAATTCAAAAAGCAGAAGAAATCATTTCTATTGCCGGTGCACCTGATAACCTATCAATTTGGTGCATGATGGAAACACCATTAGGGATTCTACACGCTGAAGAGATTGCCCATGCTAGCCAAAGAGTAGAAGCACTTGTTTTGGGCACATCTGACCTAGCAAAGGACCTTCAATGCTCACACTCAACTGACAGATTAGCATTTCTAACTTCACTGGGTTTATGCATACTTGCAGCGCGTGCTGCTGGCATAGCTATTTTAGATGGTGTACATTTAAACCTTGATGATGATGATGGTTTTGAAGCTGCTTGCGTTCAGGGTCGGGAATGGGGATTTGACGGAAAAACGTTGATACACCCTAAGACAATCGAAACTGCCAACAGAATATTTTCTCCATCTATAGAAGACGTAGAGTGGTCAAAAAAAATCATATCCGCCCACACTGAAGCTTTGGAAAAAGGGGTTGGAGTTGTTGTTGTAGATGGAAAACTAATAGAGAACTTACACGTAACCAATGCAGAAAGACTGGTATTAATGGCTAAAGCCATAGAAGAAATGAAATAACATGAAACCCAGTAAAAATATAGCTTCAGGTAGCAGGCCACTTTCGCCTCATCTTCAGGTGTACCGACCACAGATTACTTCAATGCTTTCAATACTTCACCGTATCACCGGCATAGGACTCTGTGCAGGAGCTCTTTTACTTACTTGCTGGATTGGTTCAGCTACTTACGGGGCCGAAACATTTTATAGAGCACAGGAAATTTTAACATCTTTGTTTGGTCAGCTAATTTTATTAAGTTTGACTATTGCATTTTATTATCACCTAGCTAACGGCATTCGCCATTTGGCTTGGGACGTTGGTTGGGGTTTTGAAATCAACAAACTCAACTTTACAGGCATTGCCGTAATATTATTCACCATAATCATGACAAGCCTTACTTTTCTTTTCGGTTTCTGGTTGGCGGAGGTGAATTAATGGAATTCAGATCTACGTTGAGAAAAGTTCGTGGCCACGGCCTATCTACTGAGGGTGGTGTGGCTAATTGGTGGGCACAACGTATGACGGCAATCGCTCTAATACCATTAACTATATGGTTTGTAATTTCTTTTATTTCCTTGATTGAAGCAGATTATAATACTTTTATCCAATGGATAAAAACAGGTGGAAACTCTGTATTCTTAATCCTCCTAGCTATTGCCATCTATCACCATGGACAATTAGGATTACAGGTTATTATAGAAGACTATATTAAAAATGAATCGGTACATTTCATAACTTTAATTACTGTCAAATTAGGATCGTTTTTTCTTGCCGTTTATACAATTTTTTCTATTGCCCGTCTGACTTTCGGAACTTGAAACTTTATGGCTGAAGCATATCCCATTACCGAGCATAAATATGACGTCATTGTAATTGGTGCTGGTGGTTCTGGACTGCGAGCAACAATGGGTCTTGCATCTGCAGGTCTAAAAACAGCCTGTATTTCCAAGGTCTTCCCAACTCGATCACACACAGTTGCAGCTCAAGGTGGAATTGGAGCTGCGCTTGGTAACATGGCAGAAGATAACTGGCGTTGGCACATGTATGATACTGTTAAGGGATCTGACTGGTTGGGAGATCAAGATGCTATTGAATATATGTGTCGTGAAGCTGTGCCAGCGATCTATGAACTAGAACATTTTGGTGTACCATTTTCTCGAACACCTGAAGGTAAAATATACCAACGACCATTTGGCGGACATATGCGAAATTTTGGAGAAGCGCCAGTACAACGTGCGTGTGCAGCGGCTGACCGAACAGGACACGCAATATTACACACTCTTTACCAACAAAGTCTAAAGCAGAATGCAGAGTTTTTTATTGAATATTTTGCAATAGACTTAATTATGAGTGTTGATGGAGTATGTCAGGGAGTAGTTTCTTGGAATCTAGACGATGGTTCTATCCATCGATTCCATGCAAATCTTGTTGTACTGGCAACTGGTGGTTATGGAAGAAGCTACTTTTCTTGTACATCAGCACACACTTGTACAGGTGATGGTAATGGTATGATAGCACGTGCTGGTTTGCCATTACAGGATCAGGAATTTGTTCAATTTCATCCCACTGGAATTTATGGCTCAGGATGTTTGATTACTGAAGGAGCTCGTGGAGAAGGCGGATACCTAACAAATTCAGAAGGAGAACGGTTTATGGAGCGCTATGCCCCAACTGCTAAAGATCTAGCAAGCCGGGATGTTGTAAGTCGTTCTATGACCATAGAGATTCTTGAAGGCAGAGGTGTGGGCGTAGATAAAGATCATATTTATTTACACCTTGAACATTTAGGTGCTGATCTTCTTAACCAAAGGCTTCCTGGTATTATTGAATCTTCTAAAATTTTTTCAGGAACCGATCCTACAAAGGATCCAATACCCGTACTTCCAACGGTTCATTATAATATGGGCGGCATACCAACCAATTATCATGGTGAAGTGCTCAAGCCAACAAAGGATGACCCTGATTCTATTGCTGAAGGACTGATGGCTATAGGCGAATGTGCCTGTTCTTCAGTACATGGAGCTAATCGTCTCGGAACCAATTCACTCTTAGACTTAGTCGTATTTGGACGTGCCGCAGCATTAAAAGCTTCTGAGCTAATTCGTCCTGGCCAACCTTTAAAAACCTTAGCACCGGATAGTGCTGATCGCGCCATAGACCGCTTAGACCAGCTTCGCAATGCTAATGGTGACATTCGCACCAGTGAGATCCGCCTTTCTATGCAGCGCGTAATGCAAAACAACGCAGCAGTTTTCAGAAACTCAAAAGTTCTAGCTGAAGGAGTTCAGGAAATTGATTCAATAGCTTCTTCAATCTCTGAAATACAACTATCTGATCGCTCTTTAATATGGAACTCAGATCTGGTCGAAGCTTTAGAGCTCGAGAATTTGATGGCTTGTTCCCTTGCAACTATCTACTCGGCTAATGCTAGAAAAGAAAGCAGGGGTGCTCATGCTCACGAAGATTTTCCGAATAGAGATGATCAAAATTGGATGAAACACTCGTTAGCTTGGATTGATTCCAATGGAAATGTTAGTATGTATTACCGCCCAGTACACACTTGGACTTTAACTGATGAGGTCGATTATATTGCTCCAAAAGCTAGGGTTTATTAAAACATGGTCGAATTCACCCTTCCGAAAAACTCAAAGATAGTCAAGGGTAAGACTATATCTGCAAAAAATAATCCAAATAAAGTTCGTAACTTTAAAATCTACCGTTGGGATCCAGAAGCTGGGGAAAACCCGCGTTGGGATACCTACCAGGTTGATATGGATAATTGCGGTCCGATGATACTTGACGCAATGATTAAAATAAAAAATGAAATGGATTCTACTTTAACTTTCCGTCGTTCATGTCGTGAGGGGGTATGTGGCTCTTGTGCTTTCAACATAGGCAATAAGAATGGTGGGACTAATACACTAGCTTGTATTAAACCTATTGAGGAGATAAAAGGCGATATAACTATCTCACCTTTACCACACATGCCAGTTATAAAGGACCTGGTTGCTGATTTGAGTGTACCTTATGCCCAATATACCTCAATCAAACCCTGGTTGCAGGCAGATACCCCACCACCTCCAGGTG
Source organism: Pseudomonadota bacterium (assembly GCA_036337015.1). GTDB lineage: Bacteria > Pseudomonadota > Alphaproteobacteria > Rhodospirillales > Casp-alpha2 > Casp-alpha2. Next base: position 193,980 of record JAYZEZ010000008.1, read on the forward strand.
AACGACTACAAAGCCCTGAAGAGCGTGAAAAATTAGATGGTTTGTGGGAATGCATCTTATGCTTTTGTTGTCAGACAAGCTGTCCCAGTTATTGGTGGAACGGTGACCGCTATCTAGGTCCAGCTATATTACTACAAGCATACCGTTGGTTAATCGATTCGCGTGATGAAGCTACAGGTTCTCGTCTTGATGACCTAGATGATCCGTTTAAAATTTACAGATGCCACACAATTATGAATTGCACCAACACTTGTCCAAAAGGTCTCAACCCTGGGAAAGCCATAGGAGAGATAAAAAAATCGTTAGTCAAAAGGCGATAATTCGTAACAATCTCTCACGACAAATCTATAGTACCGTTGATGTCTGTACTCACGCCCAAAGATTTAATTGAAAGCGTTACCTTTGCGTCTATGGATTCATCACCCTTTAGAGTTCCGTTTTCTAGGGCCACACGAACGGCACCTTCAATTTCACGCTGGGAAGTTACACCAACATTCTTCAGGAATTTACGTATTTGGATATTAAGTATTTCTTCATTCAAGGCCGCCTCCTATAAATTTTTCTCAATCTTTTCGGTTTAAACCTTTTCTTCTGAACCTAAGATAAAGGGTTGGATTAACATACGATGCAAGTGGAGGTCATTGGGAGTACGAAATTGGCTAATACCTATAAGCATCTCTTTATGACCGTTCTCTGGTTGAGCTCTATAAGTAAGAAAAAGATAGTCCCACCAGGGAAGATTAAACCCAAAATTTGCGTTTGTTTCTTTTGGTATAACGGAATGATGCACTCTATGCATATCCGGCGTGACAATAAAATAGCGCAATACAAGATCTAAGGATCGGGGTAGTTTGATATTTGCATGATTAAATAATGAGGTAGCGTTTAAAAGCACCTCAAAAATTAATACTGCTTCAGCTGGTACACCAATTAGAAAAATTGCTATCATTTTAATTGCAATGGATAAAAAAATCTCAACTGGATGAAACCTGATGCCAGTACTCACATCAAAGTCTTGATCGGCGTGATGCATTCGATGGAATCGCCATAATATAGGTATCTTATGAAATAGTATATGTTGGATATAGATTATTAAGTCCAATATTATCAAACATATGATGACATCTAATCCAGACATCACAGAGATCATATTAAACATTCCCCAACCACGTTCCTCAGAGAGAACTGCAAATGCAACTGGCAACATTGGAAAGACAATACCTACAAAAACTGAATTGAACACTACTATCCCCAAATTGGAATACCAGCGAACGGATTTTGATTGTGATAATGCTCGCCTAGGTAGAATGAGCTCACACACGGTAAGTACAGAAAATATGCCTAAAAAAAAGCTCAACCTAACACTATTTTCAAAATTTAGGATAAAATCTACCATCTATCTTTTCAAAGACTTCTAACTTTATTTCAAGAATTTAAAGTCATATGATTATAAGGGAAAAGATGAAAATTACTAAGACAAATCTATGCCAAAAGCCTATCGAAGCTTATCAGAAATTGCTTGAGGATGGGTCCATAGACCCCGATGCATCGCAAAAGAGAGTAATGATGCGTTTGCAAAAGTTGAGTGAACAACTTGTTAATTATAATCTGCAAATTAATAAAACAAACTGGAAATCCCGTCTTGGTTTGGGCCCAAAAATAAAACAACCACCTAGAGGTGTTTATATCTGGGGTGGCGTAGGACGTGGAAAATCTATGCTAATGGATCTATTTTTTGAAACTACGGCTAATTTTTTTAAGAGCAAGAGAGTTCACTTCCATGCCTTCATGCAGGATGTACATCATGATTTGTATAACTTGAGGAAGAGAGAGAAAAATGACCAAAATTTTAAATTAGAGGACCCTATTGTTGAACTAGGCCAAAATATAATTAACAACACTTGGGTTTTATGTCTTGATGAGTTTCAAGTAACCGATATTGCCGACGCTATGATCCTAGGACGATTGTTTGAAGTTCTTTATGACAAAGGAATAGTAGTAGTTGCAACATCAAATCGACAACCTAATGACCTATACAAGGATGGTTTGCAGCGTGAACTATTTCTTCCCTTCATTAAAAAGTTAGAACAAAGTCAAGATGTGCTTAGACTTGACAATGGAATTGATTATCGTCTTAACCAGCTTAAATCTATAGATATTTATCTTACTCCCGCTAATATAAATGCAAATGAAAAATTAGACAGAATTTTTAAGAAACTAACTATTGGTTCTCTTGCACGTCCAACCTCAATAAATGTTCAAGGAAGACAAATTCAAATACCTGAAGCTGCAGAAGGCGTTGCTATGATAGACTTCTATGAATTATGCGAAAAGGCTTTAGGTCCAAAAGACTTTCTTGAAATCGCTCATTGCTTCCATACTCTAATTCTTAAAAACATACCCCAACTTGGGCCTGCAAAAAGAGACGTAGCTAAACGTTTTGTAATATTGATCGATGCGCTTTATGAAGCGAAAGTAAATTTTATTTGCTCAGCAGAAGTTCCTCCTAACTTACTTTACACAAAGGGTGACGGAACATTTGAATTCCAGCGAACAGTGTCTAGGCTTATAGAAATGCAAACAACTGATTATCAAGCAATGGAACATGCTAGTTGACCCCGCTGATTGCATTTGATAGCTATTTCTTATCCGTTTTTTACGATGTATTTTTATTTAATTTTTCCTAACATTTTTGATCTTGTATAAAAGACGTTTAAACGTAGCGGTTTTAAAAACCAAAACTGCGTAATAGGAGAACAAGTTAGATGGAAACCGTTGTCCTACCGGCCCACGGAGCTCTAATGGAAAGTCAATTAGAGCCTAATTTCGATCCATGGTCAGGGATTGAAAAGCTACGACGTGAAAAAAATGCTGTAATACTTGCCCATTATTACCAGGATGGAGAGATTCAAGATTTGGCTGATTACGTTGGAGATAGTCTTGACCTATCAAGGCGAGCTGCAACTACAGATGCAGACATGATTGTTTTCTCAGGCGTTAGATTTATGGCTGAAGTAGCAAAAATCTTAAATCCGGAAAAAACAGTTGTTATACCTGATTCTGAAGCAGGATGTACACTTGAAGAGGTATGTAAACCTGAAAGCTTTTATCAATTTCGCAAAGAACACCCCGATCACATCGCGATAACTTATATAAACTGTTCAGCAGAAGTTAAAGCACAATCTGATATTATTGTGACTTCATCCAATGCAGAACATATTATAAATCAGCTGCCAGAATCACAGCCAATTATTTTTGCACCAGACAAGCATTTAGGCTCATATCTTAACAAAAAGACTGGACGTGAGATGACTTTATGGGATGGAACCTGTATAGTTCATGATCAATTTTCAGTCCGCGAACTTGTAAAACTAAAAGCTGCAAATCCAGACGCATTAGTTACAGCTCATCCAGAATGCTCAGGAAGCCTTTTGGATCACGCTGATCATATTGGTTCTACTAAAGGAATGCTAGATTTCGTAATAAGAGCAGAAGCCAAAAAATTTATTGTGGCAACTGAAAGCCATATCATTCACCAAATGGAGAAAGCCGCACCTGAAAAGACTTTTATTGCGGCACTTGGAGTTGATGGTAGTTGTAGTTGTTCAAACTGTCCATTTATGGAATTAAACACACTAGAAAAAATTTACCTTGCAATGAGAAATGAAGCCCCAAGAATAGAGATACATAAAGAGCTTAGTTCACGCGCTTTAAAACCTCTAAAAAAGATGTTGGAGATGTCTCCATCTAAAGAGGCTATTACTCAAGCAGCTGAGTAATGGATATAAAAGAACTAAGTAAAAATGATATTATTTCTATAGCTAGTACTGCTTTAGAAGAGGACTTCGGTAATGGCGACATTACTTCAAATGCAACAGTTCCTAAAGAAACTCAGGTTAAATTATATATGTCACCCCGACAGAACATTGTTTTGGCAGGTCTGCCAATAGCAATAGAAATTTTCAGACGTTTATCAGAAAGTATTATTTTCTCAGTTGAGGCTAAAGATGGAAGTTACCTTAAATCGGGAGATGTAATTGTCCGATTAGAAGGACCAGCAAGAGCTATATTGTCTGGAGAGCGAACTGCTTTAAATATTGTACAAACCCTTTCTGGAATAGCCACATTAACACGTACTTATGTTGAATGTATTAAAAACACTAATGCTGTGTTACTTGATACGCGAAAAACAATACCTGGATTAAGAAACGCAAGTAAATATGCAAGTAGAATTGGCGGCGCTACTAACCATCGCATGCGATTAGACGATGGAGTTCTAATAAAAGATAATCATATTATAGCACTTGGATCTGTAAGTAATGCTATACAACTTGCTAAAAAGGCAGACCTAAAAAATATTGAAGTCGAATGTGATACTATGGAACAGGTAAAAGAAAGCTTAAATTCTGGTGCTGATAGTTTGTTACTAGATAACATGTCTACAGACGAACTAGTAAAAGTGGTGGAATGGGTAGATAAAAGGATACCTTTAGAAGCATCAGGAGGTGTAAATCTTAGTAACATTCGCGCAATAGCCGAAACTGGAGTTGATTATATTTCTGTTGGCGCAATAACCCAATCCGCTCCAGCTGTTGATATTGGTCTAGACTTTGGATCTTGAAAATAATAATGGACCAATTGGTCCATTATTCTACCATATCACTTGCTCTATTACAAAAAAAAGGTTAGGAAAAGTAGGGTAATACAATTAAAACCTCAATTAAAATAAATCACTACAAATTTTTATTTTTTTGGAAAGATTTATGGCACGCAAAAAAATTGCACTCATTGGGGCTGGAAATATTGGCGGCACATTAGCTCACCTTGCCAGCCTGAAAGAACTGGGCGACATCGTTTTATTTGATCCCTACGGCGTTCCACACGGCAAAGCATTAGATATATCTGAATCTGCACCTGTTGAAGGCTTCGACATCAAATTAAGGGGGGCCAAAAGCTATAGTGCAATCCGCAATGCAGACGTAGTTATTGTCACTGCTGGTATAGCAAGAAAGCCTGGCATGAGTCGCGATGACCTTTTAGGCATAAACACTAAAGTTATGCAGTCAGTTGGCCAAGGTATAAAAGAATTTTGTTCAAATGCTTTTGTTATCTGCATAACCAATCCGTTAGATGTTATGGTAATGGTACTACGAGATTCTTGCAAACTCCCTTACAACAAAGTAGTTGGGATGGCCGGTATTCTAGACTCTGCCCGATTTCGTTATTTTTTAGCAGAAGAATTTAAAGTTTCTGTCGAAGACGTAAGTGCTTTTGTTTTGGGAGGGCATGGCGACAGCATGGTGCCGCTAGTTCGTTATTCTACAATCGCTGGCATACCTCTTCCCGATCTAGTAAAATTAAAATGGACAACAAAAAAACGCATTGAGGATATAGTTCAGCGAACCCGTATGGGTGGTGGTGAAATTGTACGCCTCTTGAAAACCGGTTCAGCATTTTATGCACCAGCATCTTCCGCAATACAGATGGCTGAGTCATATTTAAAGGATAAACGACGAGTTCTGCCCTGCGCAGCTTACTTAAAGGGACAATATGGTGTTAACGGTTTGTATGTAGGAGTACCTTGTATTATTGGGGCGCGCGGTGTTGAAAAAGTTATAGAAATTAAACTTACTCCTGACGAAAGAAGAATGTTTAGTCAGTCTGTTAAAGCAGTTAAAGACCTGACTAAAATAATTAAAAAAATTAAGGCCAAAGAAATCGCCGATAAAAAAAATGATCTTATTTAAAAAATATTATGAAAATTAAATTCAATTAGAAAATGTCTAAAAAAAATATAAAGTTTAAGTTTATTTATAATTCTTTGGCACCCAATTGTGCCAAAACACCCATCTAAGGAAGTAGGTCTGATGAATATTCATGAATATCAAGCCAAACAGTTGCTCCGTGATTATGGTGTTTCTGTTCCCCGTGGCGGCGTTGCCTTCACAGTTGACGAAGCTATTTCCCAAGCCAAAGAACTGGGAGGACCAATTTTTGTTGTTAAGTCACAAATTCACGCAGGTGGCCGAGGTGCTGGAAAATTTAAAGACAATTCAGAGGGCTTAGGTGGAGTGCGTGTAGTAAAATCACTCGATGAGGTGGCACAAAGTGCTCAGGAGATGCTTGGTCAGATATTGGTCACCAAACAAACAGGCCCTAATGGTAAAGAAGTAAAACGTATATATATAGAGGATGGTTGTGACATTAGACATGAAATGTATCTTGGAATGTTGCTCGATCGCGAGACCTCACGTCTAACGATGATGGCCTCAACCGAAGGTGGCATGGATATAGAAGATGTAGCAGCTACAACTCCTGAAAAAATTTTAAAGATTTCAATTAATCCCGCTACAGGACTAACAGAAAAAAATGCTCGCGAATTATCAATCGGACTAGGCCTTGAAGAAGGCAAACAGATTGATTGTGGCATTGCCTTCATGCTGGCTGTTTACAAGGCATTTACTGAGCTTGATGCCTCCATTGTTGAAATAAACCCCTTAGTCGTTACAAATAATGGAGACGTAATGGCATTAGATGCCAAAATGAACTTTGACGATAATGCGCTGTATCGGCATAAAAATATAGAAGAACTTAGAGACGAGGACGAAGAGGACCCAGCAGAGCTGGAGGCTTCTAAACATGAATTAAACTATATTAAATTAGATGGATCTATAGGTTGTATGGTCAATGGTGCCGGCTTAGCAATGGCTACTATGGACATAATCAAACTTAAGGGAGGTGAGCCTGCCAACTTTCTTGATGTTGGCGGAGGAGCTACCAAAGAACGAGTGACCGAAGCTTTTAAGATAATTCTTTCTGATAACAATGTTGAGGGTATTTTAGTAAATATTTTTGGTGGAATTATGCGTTGCGATATCATTGCAGAAGGTGTGGTAGCTGCAGCAAAGGAAGTAAGTCTTTCTGTGCCATTAGTTGTAAGGCTAGAAGGAACAAATGTAGACAAAGGAAAAGAAATTATGGGTGCATCTGGGTTGCCTATTATTTCTGCTGATGACTTAGGTGATGCTGCTGAAAAAATTGTTCAAGCTGTTAAGGAGGCTAACTAATGGCCGTTCTCGTTAATAAGGATTCCAAGGTTATTTGCCAAGGTTTCACAGGATCACAAGGCACATTTCATTCCGAACAAGCAATAGCTTACGGCACTCAAATGGTTGGTGGTGTAACCCCAAAAAAAGGGGGAACAAAACATCTTGATTTGCCAGTTTTTGATTCAGTCGCCGATGCTGTAGATGCTACCGGAGCGACTGTCTCTGTAATTTACGTTCCGCCCCCCTTTGCAGCCGCAGCTATTTTAGAAGCAATAAATGCTGAACTACCACTAGTGGTTTGCATCACAGAAGGCATCCCGGTTATTGACATGATCAAGGTTAAGGATGCTCTCAAAAAATCTTCGACACGTTTAATTGGTCCAAATTGCCCAGGAATAATAACACCCGGTGAATGCAAAATTGGTATTATGCCAGGACACATTCATCAAAGAGGCAAGGTTGGGATTGTATCTCGTTCAGGCACACTTACTTACGAAGCAGTTCATCAAACCTCTTCTGAAGGGCTTGGCCAGACCACTTGCATCGGCATTGGTGGAGATCCTGTCAACGGCACCAATTTTGTTGACTGTATTGAAATGTTTTTAGGCGATGATGAAACTGAAGCCATTGTCATGATAGGCGAGATTGGTGGTTCAGCTGAAGAAGATGCAGCAGATTTGATCAAATCATCTAAAGTCAAGAAGCCAGTGGCTGGCTTCATAGCTGGTCTTACTGCTCCACCAGGTCGGCGAATGGGACATGCTGGAGCTATAATTTCTGGTGGGAAGGGCGGAGCTGGAGATAAAATAGAATCTATGAAAAGTGCAGGAATACTAGTAGCAGATAGTCCCGCAACCATTGGCATAACTATGACTAAAGCAATGCGAGGTTAATCTAATTCTCAATTATTATTTAATTTACTGAAAATAAGACTGTATAGATTAAGGCACACCTAAATGTCATGGCAACTATAGATCCAAACGAATTTCTAAATACTGGCAATCAGGTTTATATCACTGAATTGTTCGAACGCTACTGCGATGATCCGGGCTCCGTCGACCAAAGCTGGCAAGATTTTTTTAGTAATCTTTCTGATCATGATAACAAAAATATTGATTTTAAGAATGGGGGCTCGTGGTCACCGACAGATGCTAATATTATTGGACAAAACAACATAGAGCCACTAGCAGATACTATGGGCCAGGGTGATTCTAATCCTGAAGTTACTCGCCCAATGCAACAAAATATTACCCGAATTGGAGCCATAAAGTCTCGTGAAGCAACTTTGGATTCTCTTCGTGCTTTGATGTTAATAAGATCTTATCGAGTGAGGGGACATTTGCTAGCTAAACTCGACCCTTTAGATATGCACGTTCGACCAGATCACCCTGAACTCAATCCAGCCACTTATGGCTTTCAAGATGCAGATATGGATCGTGAGATCTTTATTAATTATGTTCTCGGTCTAGAAACGGCAACAATGCGTGAGATTCTTTCAATCCTACATAAAACGTATTGTGGATCCATTGGTATCGAATTTATGCATATTCAAGATCCAGCGGAAAAGTCTTGGCTTCAAGAGCGAATGGAAAGCATCCAAAACCAAACTCATTTCACGGCTCAAGGTAAACGTACAATCCTTGAAAGATTAACTGAAGCGGAAAAATTTGAAAACTTTCTTGATAAAAAATTTACTGGCACCAAGCGCTTTGGTCTAGACGGTGGTGAAAGCCTGGTCCCAGCAATGGAACAAATTTTTAAACGTGGAAGCCAACTGGGTATTGAAGAAATTGTTCTTGGAATGGCACACCGTGGTCGGTTGAATGTTTTGGCTAATGTCATGGGAAAACCATTTCAAGCCATTTTTGCTGAATTTCAGGGTGGAACTACACACCCTGACGATGTTTTGGGTTCAGGAGACGTTAAATATCATTTAGGGACTTCAACAGATAGAGTGTTTGATGGTCGCTCGGTCCACCTAAGCCTAACAGCCAACCCATCGCATTTAGAAATCGCAAATACAGTATCTTTAGGCAAAGTACGAGGAAAACAACAACAACGTGGTGACCTGGATAGGGATAAGGTAATGTGCTTACTTTTGCATGGCGACGCAGCCTTCTCTGGTCAAGGCCTTGTTCCCGAAGCATTAGATTTGTCCAACCTAGTTGGATATAGAACAGGTGGAACTATTCATATTGTAATTAACAATCAAATTGGATTCACAACATCTCCAAGGTTTTCTCGCTCTTCGACTTACTGTACTGATGTCGCAAAAATCGTTTCAGCTCCTATTTTTCATGTTAATTCTGATGATCCCGAAGCTGTAGTTCACTGCACCCGTATCGCAACCGAATACCGACAAAAGTTTAAGAAAGACGTGGTTGTCGATATGATTTGCTATCGCAGGCATGGTCACAATGAGGGTGATGAACCGATGTTCACACAACCAACTATGTATAAAAAAATAGCAGATCACCCCACAACCTGTGACATCTATGCCAAAAAGTTAGTTGCTGAAGGTCTCATTTCATCAGAAGAATATAATCAGGTGATCGCTAAAGTAGATTTGAAACTGAATGAAGCCTTCGAAGCATCGGAAAACTATAAACCAAACACAGCTGATTGGTTTGATGGTGCATGGGCGGGCTTTTCAGTTGCTACTGGCGATGCCCGGCGTGGCGACACTAGCGTATCTGAGGAACGCCTCAAAGAAGTCGGAATAGCACTAACTCGTATACCAGATAATTTTAATCTTAATACTAAAATTGCTCGCCAACTAAATAATAAGCGTAAAATGATTGAAACAGGAAAAAACGTTGATTGGTCAACTGCTGAGGCTCTAGCATTTGGAACCCTTATGCTAGAGGGACACCCAGTTAGATTGTCAGGACAAGATTCGGGTAGGGGGACCTTCTCTCAGCGTCATTCGGTTCTCGTGGATCAAACGAACGATGAGAGGTATATACCACTCGACAATTTACGATTTGGGCAATCTCCATTTGAAGTAATAGACAGCCCCTTAGGAGAGGCTGGTGTATTAGGGTTCGAATATGGCTACAGCCTAGCAGAGCCACAAATGTTGATTCTATGGGAAGCCCAATTCGGCGACTTTGCAAATGGCGCCCAAGTCGTTATCGATCAATTTATCAGTTCTGGTGAGCACAAATGGCTCCGTATGTCAGGTTTAGTCATGCTGCTACCACATGGATTTGAAGGTCAAGGACCAGAACATTCTTCGGCACGGCTTGAGCGTTATCTCCAATTATGTGCCGAAGACAATATGCAAGTATGTAATTGCACAACACCCGCGAACTATTTTCATGTCCTGCGCCGCCAGATGCGCCGAGATTTTAGAAAGCCCTTAATATTGATGGCACCAAAATCTTTGCTCCGACACAAGGCTTGTGTTTCTGAGCTATCCGAAATGTCTACTGGCACAAATTTTCACCGAGTACTGTGGGATGACGGTTCCGTCAGCGATGATTCCAAGATAAAAAAATTGATACTATGTTCTGGGAAAGTATATTTCGATATTGCTGCCGAACGTGATAAGAAAAAGGTTAGAGATGTGTATATCTTGCGTGTTGAACAATTATTCCCTTTCCCCAATAAAGCCCTAAGTGAGGAAATTGCGCGTTTTAAAAACCTAAATGAAATTATCTGGTGCCAAGAAGAACCACAAAACATGGGGTCGTGGAATTTTATTTCAGAGCCACTAGAGAAGACCTTAAAAAGTATTAATGCTCCAGTTACCCGACCAGAATTTGTAGGCCGCCCAGCTTCCGCCTCTCCTGCAACGGGATCCATGCAAAAGCATGTTGCTCAACAAGTCAAACTAGTTGACGATGCTTTGACTAAAAAATTTAAGACAAAGAAAAGGTAAATATTATGGCCGTAAATATAAAGGTCCCTGCACTAGGCGAGTCAGTCACTGAAGCAACTGTTTCTAAATGGTTTAAGTCAGCTGGAGATAAGGTCTCTATTGATGAACCTATAGTAGAACTTGAAACAGACAAGGTTACGATTGAGGTAAATGCAAAAGTCGCCGGTGCAATTAAAAGCATTGCTGCTGTTGAGGGCACTGATGTTCAGGTCGACTCAATACTAGGTGTAATTGAAGAAGGCTCTCCTAGCAACGATAAAAAAAACACAGATGAAGAATCAATCAAGGAACCGGAAAATTTGTCAGAACCTGAAAATTTACCTGAAACATTGCCCATGATCAAAAATGATGCCGCTGAATCCCCTGTTGCTTCTTCTAATACAAGCAGCCCTATTAAGTTACCAAAAAATCTGTCTCCAGCAGTACGGAAACTCATCGACGAAAATAATTTAAACGCTATACAAATCCCATCCACTGGAAAAGATGGTCGTCTGACCAAAGGTGATGTCCTTAATTATATCGCCAAGGGAGGGGGGGCTGATGCGCTTGCAACCCAAACTTCTTTGAATACTGAGCCACTTCCTCCTCGCCCTGAAGACCCTCGAGAAGAACGCATACGTATGAGCAAACTTCGGAAAATTATTTCTGGGCGCCTCAAGGAAGCACAGAATACAGCTGCAATGTTAACTACTTGGAACGAAGTTGATATGGATGCAGTTATTAAGCTTCGGACAAACAACAAAGATGCCTTTGAAAAGAAACACGGTGTCAGACTTGGCTTTATGTCATCATTTATTAAAGCCTCATGCATAGCACTTAAGGAATGGCCTGCGGTAAATGGTGAAATTTACGGCGATGAAATCATTTACAAAAATTATTATAACATAGGCGTTGCTGTTGGGTCGCCAAAAGGGTTAGTAGTGCCAGTCCTTAAAGATGCTGATAAAATGGAATTTCATGAGATAGAAAGACATATTTCTGACTTTGGCATAAAAGCAAGAGATGGCAAATTAGGTATAGATGAGATGATGGGTGGCACATTTACTATCTCCAATGGAGGAGTGTTTGGATCACTCAATTCCATGCCAATTCTAAATGTTCCGCAATCTGCGATCTTAGGAATGCACAAAATTGAAAAACGGGCAGTTGTGGTAAACGACGAAATTGTAATTAGGCCAATGATGCATCTAGCACTTAGCTACGATCACCGTATAGTTGATGGACGTGAAGCCGTTTCATTCCTCGTACGTATAAAAGAATGCATCGAAAGTCCAGAACGCATATTGATAAATGTCTAGTGAAAGCCCCAACATGAATGATGAATACGACCTAACTGTAATTGGCGGCGGTCCCGGAGGATATGTAGCTGCTATTCGTGCAGCACAACTGGGCCTTAAAACTGCAATTGTTGAAAAACGTCAAGCCTTAGGTGGAACTTGTCTTAATGTCGGATGTATTCCGTCTAAAGCATTGCTCCAATCTTCACATCATTACGAACAAGCAAAAAAAGAATTTCCCCAACACGGCATCAGGGCAAAAGTAAGTCTTGACCTAGGAACGATGATGCAGCGCAAAAAAGAAGTTGTCGGAAGCCTTACAAAAGGCGTCGAATTCTTGATAAAAAAAAATAACATTGATTACTATGTAGGTGAAGGACAGATCGATCTTGTGGGTCAAGTTACTATAACTCCCCAAAAAAAGGGAGAAAAGAAAAAGACTATAAAAACTGGTAATATTCTCATAGCTACTGGGTCTGTTGTTACGCAACTAGCTGACATCAAAATTGATCAAAAACAAATAGTAGATTCTACCGGTGCATTGTCGCTAAGCAAAGTGCCTAAGACACTAGCCATTATTGGAGCAGGAGTCATTGGTTTAGAGTTAGGTTCAGTATGGCGTAGACTTGGAGCAGAAGTAACAGTTATTGAGTTTCTTGATCATATTTTACCCGGAATGGATGAAGACTTATCAAACCATATGAAGCAAACTCTTTCTAAACAGGGTATTTCTTTTAAGTTATCAAAAAAGGTAACCACTGCAAAAAAAAATAAAAACAGTGTTACTTTAAATTTAGAGTCTATTAACAAGAATGGTAGTAATAAAAAAAATGAAAAGATAGTGGCTGACGTGGTTTTGGTTGCTATAGGCCGTAGACCTTATACGGACAATTTAGGTCTTGAGAAAGTCGGTATAGAATTAAATGAGCACGGCTTCATTAAAGTTGATGAAGACTTCCAAACTAATGTTGAAGGTATTTTTGCCATTGGGGACGTGATTGGTGGACTTATGTTAGCTCACAAGGCTGAAGATGAAGGTGTGGTTTTTGCCGAAATCTTAGCAGGACAATCAGGTCATATTGATTACAATTCAATCCCAGGGATCGTTTATACATGGCCTGAGGTTGCAGGTGTTGGAAAAACTGAAAAGCAACTAAAAGATGCTGGAATAGATTATAAAACTGGCAAGTTCCCTTTCACTGCTAATTCACGTGCACGATGTATTGACGATACCGATGGTTTTGTAAAAATACTTGCTCATGCAATTACAGACGAAATATTAGGTTGTCATATAATTGGACCGCAGGCAGGAGACCTTATTCAAGAAGTTGTCATTGCTATGGAATTAAGTGCATCATCGGAAGATATAGCCCGCATTTGCCACGGTCACCCGGGGCTATCTGAAGCCATAAAAGAATCTGCTTTAGACGTTAGCAGTCGTGCTATTCATAAATAACTATAATAAAATACAAATATTTTTAAGTTTTAATCAAAACCCTAAATTCCAATGATGATATAAAAGGTTGTATTTGGACCTCCAACCATGAAAGCTCGTTTGTCATCATTGCCACTGATCACCTCCTTTTGCTTAGCCAATAGTTTTAGCCAGCTCGGGATTGCGACATTTCCTTCCTTGCTGCCAGTTTTTTTAACTGAGTGGCAGCTCTCAAATACAGAAGCAGGTTGGATCAATGGTATTTTTTTTGCCGGTTATCTAGGGGCTGTACCAATTTTAGTTAGCTTGACTGATCGGATAAAAGCTTGGAAAATTTATTTTTCTTGTTTGTTATTAATTTCCGCAACTAGTCTAGCTTTTGCTTTTATGGCTGAAGGGTTTTGGACAGCTGTGTTTATTCGGTTTTTTGCTGGCGTCGGTCTAGCAGGAACTTACATGCCAGGTTTAAAGTTACTTAACGACAATTTAAAAATACGTTTTGGCAATAAGGACCATAGCAGAGCCATATCTTTCTACGTTGCCAATTTTGGTGTAGGCATGGCAATGTCCTTTTATTTTTCAGGTGCAATTGGAGAAGCATATAATTGGCACTGGGCATTTGCTTTTGCAGCCATCGGACCGGTTGGATCAATAATTCTAACCGCTACTAATTTGTCCTATAAAAATTCAGTGCCTATCAAATATCCCAAAACTCATATTTTTGATTTTAGACCAGTTTTTCGATGTCGAGAGGCAATGGGCTACGTATTAGCCTATGCTGCACATAATTTTGAATTATTTGCTTTTCGCTCGTGGATAGTAGCTCATTTGGTCCTATCCTCTGAAACTAGTAAATCTGAAATTACTGGTTGGAGTATCACAACTATTGTGGCTCTGCTTAATTTAATAGGACTACCTGCTAGTGTTTTAGGTAACGAACTAGCAAAATATTTTGGCCGTCAAAAAACAATCACCATTGTGATGATGATTTCAGCCATTTTTGCATGTTTACTTGGTTTCTCTTCACATTGGCCATTTTGGTTAATTATTGTTTTTTCATTTTTATATTTCATAACAATAATTGCTGATTCTGCAGCACTTACAGCTGGTGTAGTAGCAGCAGCACCAGAGGGTTACAGTGGCACAACAATGTCCGTTTATTCTTGCATTGGATTCATGGGGTCCTTTACGGGTCCATTATTTTTCGGGATAATACTAGATCTAACTAATAATTTAAATTTGGGAGAACAAATTATAACCTCCTGGGGGATTGCATTTATATCCATAGGTATAATTGGAATATTAGGGTCTTTATCACTAGCTATTTTGCCTAAAAAAAATGATACTAATAATTAACGACGAGCGCGAGGGTGAGACCTATCATAAACAGACTTTAGCCGGACTGCATCGACCTCGGTGTAACGTTGCGTAGTCGAAAGTGATGCGTGACCTAATAGCTTTTGAATAGTACGAAGATCCCCCCCACCTGCTAATAAATGCGTAGCAAAGCTATGACGCAAAGCATGAGGTGTTGCAGTTTCCAATAGCCCTAAACGGGCCCTTAAAGCCTTCATCTGGCGCTGAATGACACGTGCAGTTAATCTTTTTCCTCTTTTGCCGACAAATAAGGGGCCTACACTTGTCAATTTATAAGGACATGAATCAATATAATCTGTTATAGCCGTCATGATAATCGGTAGCACTGGAACTAAACGCTGTTTACCCCCCTTCCCGCTAATCACAATTGTGCTGTTAGACTCTTCTATAGCTGTGATTTGCTCAAAGTTAATACTTAACGCTTCGCTAATTCGTAAGCCACAACCATATAAAAATAATATCACTGCTTTATCGCGTTTACCCATCCAAGACTCTTTTTGTAAATCGCTAATACTTTTAACAACATCTACTGCGGTTATTTCATCTAACGCCTTAGGTACGGAATGTGGCAACTTCGCTGTCTTGACAGATATTATGGCAGCATTTTCAGCCAAGCCACGAATATCCAAAAATTTAAAAAAATTTCTCAAAGTTGATATAGCGCGTGCGGTCGATGAACGAGCTAGTCCACTGGCTTGTCGTAATGCTAAATATGACCGAAAATCCTCAATCCTTAGAGATCCCAGATCATCAATCCCTGGTGAGAAGCCAAGATGTTCAGATAAAAATTGTAAAAATTTATTTAAGTCACTGGTATAAGCATTGATAGTATGAGTTGAAATTCGACGTTCATGCACCAGCCAATTTTGCCAATCCTCAATAGAACGTAAAACTGCCGGTTCTACTTCAAAATCAATCTTCATTTCCAACGGCTCTGTTTAAGCAAATCTCTATTACTCTAGCAAAAAATGCGATCATTTCTGTCCCCTGCCCAGGACTAAAGCTTTGAGTTCTAGTACCAAGACCCATGACACCTAATGGCATTTTGCAACTAGGGAAAAGCCTTGCTAAACCAGCTGAACGCACTAACCCTGAGGCTGCTCCAAACAAGCCAATAGACCCCCTCGAACTTTCTTCAACATCTTGCAAAAGTGCAATGTCTTTATTTCTTCCCAAAATACGATCCACCTCGCCAGCATTGAGATTTTTGACTTCAGCATCTGCTCTCGACAAAACACCAGGATCAAGACCAGGCGGCTCAAACCCAAGCACAAAAATGTCCACATCTAATAACATAGGTAATTCATCGCTGATTATACGTAATAGCTGATCTAAGCCTTTTCCCTTCAAAAGAGCCAAAACTGCAGCGTGTGTTCTTTTTTGTACAAACAAGTTATTACGACTTGTCTCAATAACTTCTTGAGCACAACCTCGAAGATCATCTATTTCCCTCAGTCGGCGATCAGCAAGGAACCGTTGCATATCGACAATTCCATCTCCAGTCCAACGTGATGGAGCCACCATATTAGATAATAAGTCCTGGCGGTCACTAAAAAAGTCTGGATGATTTTCTAAGAAGGAGACAACATCATCAACAGTAATACTACTTGATGGTTCTTTCCGTTTGTCTTGTGTAGGATCTCCAAGCTTTTTTCTACCTTTTTTTTGAAACATTATACCAAGAAACCTCGCAAGATTATACGAATCGCTTATTATAATCGAATTTAATAAATCACATCACTAAACTTTTTATAAAAAGTAAATTAATTCGGATCAAAGTTATCATGTCCCCTACCTTCAATACCGAAAAAAAAAGTATTATGCTACCCCTTCCCATTTCGCCTGCAAAGGGCAGTACTTTTGATTACCTCGTACCTCCAGGTTTAGATATATCACTTGGAGACTTCGTTTCTGTCCCATTCGGGTCGCGTTCAATAAGAGGTGTCGTCTGGGGCAACCCAGTTGGCAATTGTAGTGAAGAAAAACTCAGGAGAATAAGTGAAAGGCTAGATTGCCCGCCTCTTCCTAAAGTTTCTCGAGAATTCATTGAGTGGGTAGCACGTTATACAGTCAATACACCAGGAGCCGTATTAAAAATGGTTATGAGTGTTCCGGACGCTTTAAGTCCACCCAAACCAATCCTTACGTTTAAAATCAATACGATGCAAAACGATTTTTTGCTTACACCAGAACGAAACCGTGTACTAAAAATACTTGAAAAAGAGGAGACAATTCCAACGGCAGAGTTAGCGCGTAAAGCTAAGGTAAGTCCAAATGTTATCAAAGGACTTGTAAATAAAGGTAAACTAATTTCAGTGAAGACCCCAGCCAAATCCGCTACACAAGATTTAAAAACTAACTTGACAGAAAATAAGCCAAAACTGTCTCTAGATCAGAACAAAGCAGCAAAAATTTTAGAAACCACTACTGAAAATGAAACCTTTTCAGTAACATTAATCAATGGAGTACCTGGATCAGGCAAGACTGAGGTATACTTCCAAGCTATTGCCAAAGCACTTAAAAATAATGGTCAAGTATTAGTTCTTTTGCCGGAAATATCACTTAGCGCGCAATGGCTAGAAAGATTTAGAGTGCGTTTCGGCAAAGATCCCGTTGAATGGCATTCTGAATTAACGCCTGCCATACGCCGGAAAACTTGGCGAGCAGTAGCCGAAGGTCAAGCTCTAGTAGTGGTTGGAGCACGTTCTGCTTTATTCTTACCATTTCTAAATTTAAAGCTAATCGTAGCAGACGAAGAACACGACACATCTTTTAAACAGGAAGAAGGTGTAATTTACAACGCCCGCGATATGGCTATCGTACGAGCACAAATAGGTTCTATTCCTATTATTCTAGCATCTGCGACACCTGCCCTTGAAACTATACATAATGTTAAACAAGGACGTTACAAAACAATACATTTACCAAACCGATATGGTGATGCAAAACTACCTACTATTGAAACTATCGATATGCGGAACGAAAAATTAAATGCCCAAAGTTGGCTTTCACCAACTCTACAGGCAATGCTAGAAAAAACCTTCGTAGGCAAAGAGCAAGCAATGTTGTTTCTCAATAGACGAGGTTATGCACCATTAACACTATGCCGCACTTGTGGGCATCGTTTCCATTGCCCAAATTGTTCTGCTTGGCTAGTTGAACATAGACAAGGCGGATTTTTACAATGTCATCATTGTGGCTTTAACAAACGATTACCAAAGTTCTGTCCCAGTTGTGAAAAGGAGAATACTCTTGCAGCATGTGGGCCGGGGGTGGAGCGTTTAGCAGAAGAGGTAAAAAAACTTTTTCCTGATATCCGCATAACAATTGCATCTAGCGATACAATCACTGGCCCAAAAGCAGCTTCAAAATTTGTCAGAAAGATTGAAAATCATGAAGTTGATCTAATTATTGGCACCCAGATTGTAGCAAAAGGCTATCACTTCCCCTTACTAACACTGGTTGGTGCTGTAGATGCAGACTTAGGTCTAACTGGGGGCGATCTCAGAGCCGCTGAACGAACACATCAATTATTATATCAAGTTGCAGGTCGAGCAGGTAGAAGTAGCCGTAGAGGACGTGTCATAATACAAACATACATGCCAGAACATCCCGTCATGAAAGCATTGCAAGGTGGTAAGCAAAAAAATTTCATGGAGGCAGAGACTGCAAGTCGTCGTAAAGCCAACATGCCTCCTTTTGGTCGTCTAGCAGCGATAATAATTTCAGCTAAATCAGAAGAGGTAGCAGATGCAACTGCTGCATTACTTAGCAAGTTTCGGCCAAGTGCTGAAGGTATTACTGTTCTTGGACCGGTACCAGCACCAATGGCGTTTTTACGTGGAAGACACCGAAGACGCTTGTTACTCAAAACAACTAAGAAATTCAACATACAAGGAGTTATTCGGGATTGGTTAGAACGGGCTAGAAACCCTAAGAATGCACGAGTTCAAATTGATGTAGACCCCTATAGTTTTTATTAGCTAACCAAAGGGCTATAGACATTAACAGCTAAAAAAATAACTAGATCTCTTTATTAAACCCATTTATTTTAAAGTTTAAAATTCAAACTAACTATTGAAACATAGTTTCTAATTCGTAAATTGCTTTTTTAGGCATCTTGCACGCTAGAAACGTGTGTGGTAGGACATATTCAAAATTCGAAAAGATCCCGATTCTAGGAGGACAATTCTAGGTGTCAGCTCAGTCCATAGGCGCAACCGGCCTAGCCGGAAGGTATGCTACGGCACTTTTTGAACTTGCCAACGCAGACAACAAGTTGGATCAAGTTGCAAATGATCTTTTGCGACTTAAATCTATGATCGAAGCAAATAAGGATTTAAAACGCCTTATTCTTTCGCCTATAATCTCTCGCAAAGATCAAGGTTTAGCTATTGATTCTGTTTTGAAAAAAATGGGAATGTGTCAATTAACCTTAAATTTTATTGGTACGATCGCACAAAACAGACGTCTTTCATCTATCATAGATATGATTGCTTCCTATAATGCCTTATTAGCAGAACGGAGAGGCGAATCTACGGCTGAAATCGTAACAGCAACAGCATTAACTAAAAATCAAATTGAACATTTAAGTAATTCTTTGAAAAAGGTCATAGGGTCCGACGTTTCCATAAGCACAAAGGTTGATGAAAGCGTCCTTGGAGGCCTAATTATTAAAATTGGATCAAGAATGGTAGACGGATCGCTAAGAACAAAACTTCAGCAATTACGTTTTGCCATGAAAGGGATTGGGTAATGGATATCAAACCAGCGGAGATCTCCTCCATATTAAAAAAACAAATTGCGGATTTTGGTAGTGAAGCTGAGGTGGCTGAAGTAGGTCAAGTGCTCTCTGTAGGTGACGGTATTGCACGTGTCTATGGACTTGATCAGGTTCAAGCTGGTGAAATGGTCGAGTTTCAAGGCGGCATCAAAGGAATGGCACTAAACCTCGAATTAGATAACGTTGGTATCGTTATTTTTGGGGATGACAAAAATATCAAAGAAGGCGATATTGTCAAAAGAACCGGCGATATTGTTGATGTGCCAGTAGGCAAGGAATTATTAGGTCGCGTTGTTGATGCGCTGGGAAATCCGATTGATGGAAAAGGCCCCATAAATTCTGATAAGAGACAACGAGTAGAAGTCAAGGCACCAGGGATTATCCCTCGCAAATCTGTCCACGAGCCTGTGCAAACTGGAATCAAAGCTATTGACTCTCTAATTCCTGTCGGCCGGGGACAAAGAGAATTAATTATTGGCGACAGACAGACTGGCAAAACTGCAGTAGTGATAGATACGATAATCAATCAGCGCAGAGTTAACGAAAGTGGTAAAGAATCTGATAAGCTATACTGTATTTATGTTGCTGTCGGACAGAAACGGTCAACTGTGGCGCAATTGGTAAAAACTTTGGAGGACTATGACGCTTTAAAATATTCTATTGTCATAGCCGCTACTGCATCGGAACCTGCACCATTACAATTCTTAGCTCCATATACAGGTTGTACTATGGGTGAATTCTTTCGTGACAACGGAATGCATGCAGTGATTTTCTATGATGATTTGTCTAAACAAGCCGTTGCTTATCGACAAATGTCTCTACTTCTAAGACGCCCCCCCGGTCGAGAGGCTTACCCGGGTGATGTTTTTTATTTACATTCACGATTACTTGAAAGATCTGCAAAGATGAGTGACGACGAGGGCGCAGGATCATTGACTGCTTTGCCTGTTATTGAAACTCAAGCAGGTGATGTTTCGGCGTATATACCTACAAACGTAATTTCTATTACTGACGGGCAAATTTTTCTAGAAACTGAATTATTTTTTAGAGGCATTAGGCCTGCCGTAAACGTTGGTCTTTCAGTATCACGCGTTGGTTCAGCAGCACAGATCAAGGCCATGAAACAAGTTGCAGGTTCAATCAAATTAGAATTGGCCCAATACCGTGAAATGGCAGCATTTGCTCAATTCGCCTCAGATTTAGATCAATCTACCCAACAACTTTTAGCGAGAGGCGCTCGACTAACTGAACTTCTTAAACAACCTCAATATGAACCGGTGCCAGTTGAGGAGCAAGTTGTTAGTATTTTTGCTGGTGTAAATGGCTATACAGATAATATTGACGTAAACAAAGTCGGTGACTTCGAAACGAGACTTCTCGATGAAGTGCGAACAAAAGGTGGTGAGATTTTAGACTCCATTCGCAATGAAAAAGAATTAAGCGATGATACAGAAACCAAACTTAGAAAATTTCTTGATGATTTTTCTAAAGCTTATGCCTAAACCAGAAAAATAGGGCAACAAAAACAAAAGCCATGGCTAATCTTAAGGACTTAAAAGTTAGAATTGATAGCGTTAAATCGACGCAAAAGATTACTTCTGCTATGAAGATGGTAGCAGCTGCCAAACTGCGTCGTGCACAAGAGGGGGCAGAGGCTGCTCGGCCCTATGCAGAAAAAATGAATCGTATGGTAACTTCTGTTGCGAAGAGTGTTGCTAATATAATAGGTGGTCATCCATTGTTAGCAGGTACAGGTAAAAGCGAAACTCATTTAATAATAGCTTGCACAGGTGATCGTGGACTTTGTGGCGGCTTCAATAGTTCCATAGTTCGCGAAGTTCAAAATATCGCAAGAGAACTTAAACGTAATGGCAAAACTGTAAAAATACTCTGTGTTGGGCGGAAGGGCCTGGATGGGTTAAAACGAGATTTGGAAAAAAATATAATTTCTTCCATCGAAGGTATAGGAAGAAAAGGTGTAGAATTTTCTGATGGTGTTAAAGTTGCAAGCCAAATAACCAAACTTTTCGATGATGAAGAATTTGATATTTGTACAATTGTGTTTAACCGATTTCAATCAGCAATGACGCAAATTCCAACAGCGCAACAATTGATTCCTTTTAATGCACAACCATTAGATGGGGGTGATAAAAAAATTGAGTTGGAGGAGGATAGTCGCCCTAAGTCTATTTTCATTTTTGAACCAGATGAAGCTGATATTCTAGAAGAATTACTGCCCCGCAATATAGAAATTCAAGTATTCCAAGCACTATTGGAAAGCGCTGCCTCCGAACACGGTGCACGTATGACCTCTATGGATAACGCCACACGTAATGCTGGTGAAATGATTGACAGCTTGACACTAACTTTCAACCGCACCCGTCAGGCTGCAATTACAACGGAATTGGTAGAAATTGTCTCGGGCGCGGAAGCGCTTTAAGGGGAGTTTAAATGATGGATAAAAATGCAATGGGTAAAATTACACAAGTTTTAGGTGCTGTTGTTGATGTTCAATTTGAAGGAGAATTGCCTGATATCCTAAATGCCCTTCATACAGAAAATGATGGAAAACTATTGGTATTAGAGGTGGCTCAACACCTTGGTGAGAATTCGGTTAGAACCATAGCTATGGACTCAACTGAGGGATTGCAAAGGGGGGGCGGTGTTACTGATACTGGAGAAGCTATAAATGTTCCTGTAGGCCCTGAAACATTAGGTCGCATAATGAATGTGATAGGAGAGCCAATCGATGATCGTGGGCCGATCAAAACCAAGCAAACTGCCCCGATACACGCTCAAGCACCAGATTTTATTGATCAATCTACAGAAACCGAAATTCTTTCAACTGGAATTAAGGTTGTAGACCTAATCTGTCCGTACGCAAAGGGTGGAAAAATTGGGCTTTTTGGCGGCGCTGGCGTTGGCAAAACAGTAATTATAATGGAATTGATTAATAATATAGCAAAAGGTCATGGGGGGTATTCAGTATTTGCTGGAGTAGGAGAGCGAACACGTGAAGGGAACGACCTATATCACGAAATGATAGAATCAGGTGTAATTGATCTTAAAGGTGACAATTCTAAAGCTGCTTTAGTTTATGGCCAAATGAATGAACCTCCTGGAGCTCGTATGCGAGTAGGTCTCACCGGCCTAGCACAGGCTGAATACTTTCGTGATCAAGAAGGACAAGATGTTTTGCTTTTCATGGATAATATTTTCCGCTTTACGCAGGCTGGCTCGGAAGTTTCAGTTTTGTTAGGAAGAATTCCTTCTGCCGTCGGTTATCAACCAACTCTAGCCACTGATATGGGTAACCTTCAAGAACGTATAACTTCCACAAACAAAGGTTCAATTACTTCTGTTCAGGCAGTGTACGTTCCTGCAGACGATCTCACTGATCCAGCACCAGCGACTTCTTTTTCACATCTCGACGCAACAACAGTACTTAGCCGACAAATTGCAGAACTTGGCATTTATCCAGCTGTTGATCCGCTTGATTCTACATCAAGGATTCTAGATCCCAGAATTATTGGAGAAGAGCACTACAGTGTAGCAACCGAAGTTCAGAGAGTTCTTCAAACATATAAGTCACTACAAGACATCATAGCTATTTTAGGAATGGATGAGTTATCAGAAGAGGATAAACTCACTGTCTCGCGCGCACGTAAGATCCAACGCTTCCTCAGCCAACCTTTTTTTGTTGCTGAAATCTTCACTGGCTCACCCGGAGTTCTAGTCTCACTAGAGGACACCATTAAAGGTTTCAAGGGAATAGTCGAAGGGGAATACGATCACCTACCAGAATCTGCTTTCTATATGGTAGGGACAATTGATGAAGCAATAGAAAAAGCAAAAAAATTAGCAGAAGCAGCGTAAGAAATTAAGAATAGGGTTTAGAAATGACCGATTCGGTCGAATTTGAATTAGTTTCCCCCGAGCGACTTATAAAGTCAGAACCGGTTGAGATGGTTGTAATCCCTGGAACTGAAGGTGATCTTGGTATACTTCCTGGCCATTCACTTTTAATAGCCACAATGCGTCCAGGCACTATAGATATTTATAAAAATGGTTTGGTAGCTGAAAAAATCTTTATCTCTGGTGGTTTTGCTGAAATATCACCAGAACGCTGCACAGTTTTAGCTGAGGAAGCTCTACCGGTTAATGATATTAGCCGAGAAAAAGCAATGGAACGTCTTGAAAAAGCCAAAGAAATGCTTGCGAAAGCAGAAACGGATGATCAAGCTGATAGCTTGATGGCGGGTAAAGAAATAAAAAAAGCTGAGGCTATGATTTCTGCAATTCCTCTAGCTTAACTAAACTCCAGTTTAAATTTGATTTTCTTGTGGCAACTGAAATAATTAACTTTTTTATCTATTTTTTTACTGATTTTTTTCTTTTTGAAATAGTTGCACGGGATGAAATACCAACTTTTTCCAAACCTAATTCATGAGCTTCTAAACGACGAATTTCATCTCTTAATCTCGCCGCTTCTTCAAATTCTAGATCAGCCGCAGCTTTACGCATTCTATTTGTCAAATCTTCTAAAATATTACGAAGATTATGACCAGCCGAGTCAAATCCCTCAGCCGGACTTTTCTTAACGGTGACATAATCTTGCTCATATACTGAACCAATAATATCTGTGATATCTTTCTTTATAGATGAAGGAGTTATACCATGAGATACATTATAACTTTGTTGTTTCACTCGCCGCCTATTTGTCTCTGAAATTGCATAGTCTATAGATTCAGTTATTTTATCCGCATACAGTATAGCTCTTCCTTCTACATGTCGTGCAGCACGTCCAATAGTCTGCACCAAAGACGTCTTAGATCGGAGAAAACCTTCCTTGTCAGCATCTAAGATAGCTACCAATGCACACTCAGGAATATCCAAGCCCTCACGTAAAAGGTTAATCCCCACCAAAACATCAAAGGATCCTAGTCGTAAATCACGAATAATTTCAATACGCTCTAGTGTATCAATATCCGAATGCATGTAACGCACTCTTACACCAGCTTCATGCATATACTCTGTTAAGTCTTCTGCCATACGTTTAGTCAGAGTTGTAACTAAGGTGCGCAATCCTTTTAAAGAAACCTTTTTGACTTCATCTAATAGATCATCGACCTGTCTATCTGCCGGTCGCACGATAGTAATTGGATCGGTTAATCCAGTTGGACGCACCACTTGTTCTATAAAAACACCTCCAGTTTTTTCCAACTCCCAAGGTCCTGGCGTTGCTGACACAAAAATAGTATTGGGACGCATTTCTTCCCATTCTTCAAATTTTAAGGGTCGATTATCAATGCAACTAGGCAACCTAAATCCAAATTCTGCTAACGTAGATTTGCGATTATAATCACCGCGATACATTCCCCTCAACTGGGGTACGGTAACATGACTCTCATCAACCATTAACAAAGCATTTTTCGGTAAATATTCAAATAAAGTAGGAGGTGGCTCTCCTGGTTTTCGTCCAGTAAGGTATCGTGAATAATTTTCTATACCAGAACAAAAACCAGTAGTTTCTAGCATCTCCAAATCAAACGTTGTTCGTTCTTGCAATCGTTGTGCTTCTAATAATTTTCCTTCAACAGTTAATTCCAAGTGCCGATTTTTTAGCTCTTCTTTTATCTGGGGGATTGCCTGTAAAAGGGTTGGCCGTGGTGTTACATAATGATTATTTGGGTAAATAACTATGCTAGTTAAATTGACTATCTTCTCACCTGTCAATGGATCAATTTCCAAAATTTCATCAATCTCGTCTCCAAAGAGACTGATACGCCAAGCCCTATCTTCAAGATGTGATGGGAAAATTTCTATAATATCACCCCTAACTCTAAACGAACCACGAAAAAAATTTACGTCATTACGATGATATTGGAGTCCAACAAGGCTTTTTAGCAACTTGCTCTGGACAATCTGCTGGCCCAACCCCAGCTCGATCACCATCTCCGCATATGTTTCCACCGATCCAATTCCATATATACAAGAAACAGAAGAAACTATTATTACATCTGAACGCTCCAACAATGCACGTGTGGCGGAATGACGCATTCTATCGATTTGCTCATTAATAGAAGCATCTTTTTCTATATAAGTATCGGTACGTGCTACATATGCTTCTGGTTGATAATAATCGTAATATGAAACAAAATATTCGACAGCATTTTTAGGAAAAAAACCCTTCATCTCACTATATAACTGTGCGGCTAGTGTTTTATTAGGAGCTAACACTAAAGTAGGCTTCTGCAAATTCTGAATGGTATGGGCAATGGTAAAAGTTTTTCCTGAACCAGTAACACCGAGCAAAACTTGATCACGCTCTTCTTTTTTAAGACCTTGGGTTAACTTGGCAATAGAATCAGGCTGATCACCAGATGGCTTGAAATCCGAAATTAATTCAAACGATTTTTTCCCTCTGATAGGTCTTCGTTTTTCGATTGCAAATGATTTTGAAATATCCATAAGATATAAATATATTACGCTATTTAACTACTTACGAGTCCTGACTTGCACGCAAATTTCGTCAGGAGTAAGGTCCGAATTATTAAAAATATAAACAATTTTTAGAACTTCATAAACTTTGGAACACCAATCATGTCCCTTGTTGCATCGAGACTAAACAAAATACAACCTAGTCCCACCATTGCCGTTACACAAAAGGCTCGAGATTTAAAAGCCCAAGGTAAAAATGTTATTGGCCTTGGCGCTGGAGAACCTGACTTTAATACTCCACCTCATATCATTGAAGCTGCTAAAAAAGCTCTCGATGATGGGATGACGCGCTATACCCCAATAAATGGGATACCAGGATTAGTTGAGGCAATTTCTAAAAAATTTAAACATGAAAATGACCTTGATTTTGGAATTGAAGAAATTGCAGTTAGTTGTGGCGGCAAGCAAATAATTTTCAATGCTTTCATGGCAACATTGGATCCTAACGATGAAGTTATAATTCCAGCACCATATTGGGTCTCATATCCTGATATTGTTCTTATGTTTGAGGGAAAGCCAATAGTCATAGAATGTCCGGTAGAAGTAAATTTTAAAATTACTCCTGAGAAATTAGAAGCAGCTATTACACCAAGGACAAAATGGCTAATACTCAATTCCCCATCAAACCCGTCAGGAACTGCATATACATATGATGACTACAAAAATCTTGCAGAAGTATTAATGAAGCACCCGCAAGTTTGGATTTTAACTGATGATATTTATGAGCACGTAATTTATGATGAATTTAATTTTTATACTATCGCCCAGGTCGAACCTGAACTCAAAACAAGAACCCTTACCCTCAATGGTTTTTCAAAAGCTTATTGCATGACAGGGTGGCGTGTTGGCTATGCCGGTGGACCAAAGGAGTTAATAAAATCCATGACAATGGTTCAATCACAATCAACCACCCATATAGCAGCAGTTAGTCAAGCTGCATCCATAGCAGCCTTAGAAGGCCCACAAGATTTTATTAGGGCCAATAATAGTATTTTTAAGAAGAGACGTGATTTAGTAGTAAATATGTTAAATCAAGTAACCGGTATAAACTGCACTAAACCAAATGGTGCTTTTTACGTCTATCCATCTATAAAAGACACTATTGGAAAGAAAACGCCGGAAGGTGTGATAATAAATACGGATGAAGATTTCGTAACGTACATCTTAGAGTCACAGGGTGTTGCTGCCGTTCATGGAAAGGCATTCGGACTATCACCATATTTTAGAATTTCTTATGCAACTTCTACAGAATTATTGAAGGAAGCATGTCATCGTATCCAAACTGCAGTGGAAAACTTGACCTAGGATTCTATCGTTGTGTTTAATCTTTCCAAGTTTATATTTAAATATTAAAAAAAACCCCTGACCAAAGGTCAGGGGTAAGTTTAAACAGGGAGGCTTTCGTCAGAGAGACGATTGCCTGGGTTAATCCATTGGGGGGGGGATTAAACCCTATGACTAAATCGGGGAAGATTCAGTCCATCCGAAATATTATTCGGAATCCTTAAAGTGATGTGTTAAATACATCACTTGATTTGAATATAATAAAAGCTACTAATACATTCTACCCACAATCAAACAACTCAGGTATGCATTTTTTGCATACGCCTTATCCTATTGAATTTAATGACTAATTTTCCTTTAAGCATCTAATTTATATGCCTAAATAGATTTTTAGGAGATTCCTCCTGTCATTTTGCTTACCAAAAAATCACGTAAAACCACGATTCGCTTCGCATTTCTTAATTCTCCAGGGTAAACAAAATAAGCATTTAAGCTAGGCCCCCTCACTTCAGGTAAAATTTCTACTAAATTACGCCCTTCGCGAATCATGTATTCGGGTAAAGCAGCAATACCTAGACCACTTTGTACAGCTCTATATATACCATATATATTATTAACTTTTAGTACCGGTTGACGAGGTTGGCCTAATTGGGCTCCAGCTTCAAGTAACCAGTTGGGGTTTCCTACAGGAGGCGTTGTATCATCACCATAAACGATAATCCGATGATCATCCAATTCAGAAGCTGTTTTAGGCCTACCGCGTTCCTTAAGATATTCAGGTGCTGCATATACTCGATAATTCATAGTCATCAAGTGACGTTGTATTAAATCTGGCTGTGTCGGAGGCGTCATACGTATGGCAGCATCGGCTTCACGCATTGAAAGATCAAGTTCAGTATTGGCGAGAACCAAAGAGACATCAATTTCCGGGTAAAGATTAATAAATTCTTTAATCCGAGGAGTTAACCAAATTGAACCAAAAGCAACTGTAGTATTTATGTTCAATGGTCCCTTAGGACTATCTTTAGCATCAATTATACGAGCCTCGGCCATAGCCAATTTACCGTAAACATTATGAGCTGTATGAAAAAGCTCCTCACCTTGTTCAGTTAACTTTAATCCGCGAGCATGACGATGAAATAATTTAATGGATAAACTTTCTTCCAATCCAGAAACTTGCCGACTAACTGCAGACTGACTAAGATTCAAAAATTCAGCGGCATGAGTAAAACTACCTGCCTCTGCAACGACATGAAAAACCCGAAGCTTATCCCAGTCCATTATTTATCTCCCTAAAGCACTTGGCAGGTTTTTTTTAGAAACACTTTCAGCCTAAATTTTTCAAAAAAACATACTATTGTTCAGCAAGAAATCTCTCAGCTTCTAAAGCACTCATGCAACCTGTACCAGCTGCAGTTACAGCTTGGCGATATATATTATCTTGCACATCACCCGCCGCAAAGATCCCTTTTACACTGGTTCTAGTACTATCTGGCTCTGTTAGGATGTATCCGTGCTTATCCATATCCAGTTGTCCTTTAAAAATCCCAGAATTGGGGACATGCCCAATAGCGATAAATACCCCATCCACAGAAATTTTAGAAAATTCACCAGATTTAAGATTATTTAGCTTGATAGCAGTTACGCCTAGCGGATCTTCGTTGCCGATAACCTCGTCAAGCACGCTATTCCATATGATCTCTACTTTTTTATTATTAAATAATCGTTCTTGAAGAATTTTTTCAGATCGAAGTGCATCTCGACGGTGAACTAAAAAAACCTTAGATGCAAAATTAGTGAGAAACAAAGCTTCCTCTACTGCTGTGTTTCCTCCCCCGATAACAGCAACTGGCTTCTCACGAAAGAAAAAACCATCGCAAGTTGCACAAGCAGAGACCCCAAATCCTGAGAATTTCTTTTCACTTTCTAAACCTAGCCAACGAGCACTAGCTCCAGTAGCAATAATAACAGTGTCACCCGTATATTCATCACCACTATCCCCTAGAACACAAAAAGGGCGCTTACTAAAATCGGTTTTAACAATAATGTCATCAAATATTTTTGTGCCAACATTTATAGTTTGTTCATACATCTGTTCCATTAGCCATGGCCCCTGTATAGCTTCTGCAAATCCAGGATAATTTTCTACTTCAGTTGTGATTGTCAACTGTCCACCAGGCTGAATGCCACGTAACAAATTTGGGTGTAAATTTGCTCTGGATGCATAAATCCCAGCAGTATAACCAGCTGCTCCGGAGCCAATAATTAATACTTTTGAATGGTAAGTTTCCGACATAAGAATTGAATTCCTATAATATAATGAGTTAATTTCCTAAAATAGATAGACTAATCAAATGAGGCAAGCGCTAGCTAGAATACGAGTTTAAACACTAATGAAAAAATTGAGAAATGCGTAAAAGAATCTATAGAATCTTAAATTTGTACAATCATAGGCTAACTTGCTGCTATTTTTTTTAGCAATATAATCAAATAATATTTTTCAGCACTCCAAGTAAAGGCGTATAATTCATGCAAAAAGTAAAGCTTGACCAAATTGATCGGCTGATTTTGCGAAACCTTCAAGCTGATGGCCGGATCACCAATTTGAAGCTGTCTAAGCTGATAGGAATTTCTGCACCCCCATGCCTTAGGCGTGTGAGAGCGCTAGAAGAAACAGGCTATATTAAAAGCTACCATGCCAATCTCAATCCCAAAGCTTTAGGGTATAATGTTACAGCATTCGCACAAATAGGACTCATTTCACAAGCAGAAACAGACCTAAATGCTTTTGAGAAAACTGTTCATAAATGGCCGGAAGTGCGAGAATGCTTTATGTTGGCAGGAGAAATAGATTATTTACTTAAAATAGTTGCTAAAGACTGGGAAGCCTTCCAAGCATTCTTAACTACTAAACTAACTCCGACCGATAATGTTAACCTTATTAAATCGTCATTATCAATCCGCACAGCTAAATTAGAACAAGGCATCCCCGTAAAGCTAGACTCAATTGAAAGTAAGGAAGATCAACAAAATTTAAGATAGTATTACTAATTAAAGAAATTTCGATTTCACTTGTTACTTAAACTCGATCTTTATAATTTCATAAGATTTTTTTCCACTTGGTGTTTTTACTTCAGCTGCATCACCCAAAGTTTTCCCGATTAATGCACGTGCAAGCGGAGAGGTAACTGACAGCTTACCAAGTTTTGCGTCTGATTCTTCACTGCCAACAATTTGAAACGAGCTTTCTTCATCAGTCTCTTCATCAGCCAAATAAATAGTAGCCCCAAACTGCACGCGATCACCTGATAATGTTTTAGGATCAATAACTTCAGCACAACTTATGATTCCTTGAAGATTCTTTAGGCGTGCCTCTATCATGCCCTGCCTTTCTTTAGCTGCATGATATTCAGCATTTTCCTTTAAATCACCATGCTCGCGAGCAACACCAATAGCTTTTGAAATAGCTGGACGCTCGACATTCTTAAGATGTCTAAATTCTTCTTCTAGTGCTGCTAATCCAGCCGCAGTCATCGGTACTTTTTCCATTACTTCAAGCCTTTAGAAAATAATTTTCTCGCAAACATAAATAAAAAATTCAACACCGCTTCAATACATACAATCAAAATAAGCCTGCAGGGGGGCCACTTCAAGACAGTCTTTAGCAATAGCCTCTATAGCACCGACGGCTGCTGTAGCCCCAGACATTGTGGTATAATGGGGGATAGAGTTGATAAGTGCGCCACGCCTAATTGTATAGCTATCAGAGATGGCCTGTTTCCCTTCTGTCGTATTAATTATTAAATTTACCCTACCGTTGTTAATGGCATCAACGCAATGAGGAGCTCCTTCCAGAACTTTATTAATATGCATCACCTTAAGGCCCTTTTGTTTGAAAAATTTTTCAGTACCACTAGTCGCCATAAGCTTAAACCCTATTGAGGACAAACGTTTAGATAAAACTGCAGCCGTTTCCTTATCCCTATCTTTAACAGATATAAAAACTGTGCCATCTTTGGGCAGAAGATTCCCCGCACCAAGTTGTGACTTAGCGAAAGCTCGCTCAAAACTTGTATCCAGGCCCATTACCTCCCCGGTTGATTTCATTTCCGGACCTAGAATTATATCAACGTCCGGAAACCGAGAAAATGGAAACACTGCTTCTTTTACCGCAAAGTAGGCTTGGTTCTTTGCTGATTGATATACTGGATTCGTAAGATTAAAATCTTTTAATTTTTCTCCAGCCAAAACACGAGATGCTAACTTTGCCACTGGCACGCCGGTCGCCTTGGCAACAAAAGGCACTGTACGACTTGCGCGAGGATTAACTTCTATCAAATAGATTTTGTCTTCTTTAACTGCAAATTGAACATTCATCAAACCTATGACATTCAAAGTTTTTGCTAAAAGAGACGTTTGGCGTTCAAGTTCCATTATTATAGCAGGAGCAAGTGAATAAGGGGGAAGAGAACAAGCGCTGTCACCAGAATGAATGCCAGCCTCTTCGATATGCTGCATAACTCCTGCTATATATACATCTGTACCGTCAGAAAGAGCATCTACATCTATCTCAAAAGCGTCTTCAAGAAATGAGTCAAGTAATACTGGGCTCTCCCCTGACACCTGAACTGCCTCTGAAATGTATCGATGTAAAGACTTTCTATCGTGAACGATTTCCATAGCACGCCCACCCAGGACATAAGAAGGCCTGATGACTAGCGGATAACCAACGATTTCTGCAATTTCCAAGGCTTCATCATTTGAACGAGCTAAACCGTTCCTTGGCTGTCGGAGGTTAAGACTTTGTACTAAAGCTTGAAACCGTTCACGGTCTTCGGCAAGATCAATAGCATCTGGAGAGGTCCCTAAAACAGGTATACCTTCAGCTTCCAACGAATGGCTTAACTTCAAAGGTGTTTGCCCACCTAATTGAACAATAACACCCAGCAGTTCTCCGGCCTTTTGCTCAACACGGATCAACTCGATCACATTTTCAGCGGTTAGAGGTTCAAAGTATAAACGGTCTGATGTATCATAATCCGTTGAAACTGTCTCCGGATTACAGTTTACCATTATTGCCTCGATACCTGCATCCTTCAACGCATAGGCTGCATGTACGCAGCAATAATCAAATTCTATACCTTGCCCTATACGATTTGGACCACCGCCTAGAATTATTACCTTTTTCTTATCTGTTGGATCAGCTTCACATTCATCCGTTTCTATGCCGTTTCCTGAATAGGTTGAGTACATATAAGAGGTTTGTGATAAGAATTCTCCAGCACAAGTATCAACTCTCTTAAATGTTGGTGAAATTTTAAATTTTCTCCTCTGTTTTTGGATGGAGTTAACTTCTAAACCACTAAGTTCACTCAAACGCTCGTCAGAAAAACCAATCTTTTTAAGGGCTAGAATTCCAGCCGCATTATTTGGTAATCCTCTTCTTTTAATTTGCAATTCTGCTTCAACAATAGTTTCAATTTGACGTACAAACCACGGATCATATTTACAAACGCTACAAATTTCATCTATGCTAAATCCTAAACGAAAGGCTTGTGCGATTAACAACAATCGATCGGGTCGTGCGAGGCCAAGCTGATACAAAATATCTTTCCTATTGTCCCTATCAAAGCCATCCACTTCATTAAAACCGCAAAGCCCTGTCTCCATCGAATTAAGGCCTTTTTGTATGGATTCTAAAAAGTTACCACCTATGGACATTGCCTCTCCAACTGATTTCATAGAAGAGCTGAGAAGAGCCTTCGTGCCAGGAAACTTTTCAAAGGTAAAACGAGGAATTTTCGTTACCACATAATCAATCATTGGTTCAAAAGAAGCTGGTGTGACACCAGTAATATCATTTTTTAATTCATCTAATGAATATCCAACAGCTAGCTTTGCCGCAACTCGAGCAATAGGAAATCCTGTAGCTTTAGACGCTAGTGCTGAAGATCGTGAAACACGGGGATTCATTTCTATCAATAACAAACGCCCATTATCTGGATTGACCGCAAATTGCACGTTGGAGCCACCGGTATCAACACCAATTTCTCTCAAAACTGCAATCGAAGCATTACGCATGATTTGATATTCTCTATCTGTCAGAGTTAGAGCTGGAGCCACTGTAATACTATCACCGGTGTGGACACCCATAGGATCAACGTTCTCGATGGAACAAATTATAATACAGTTGTCTGCACTATCTCGCACCACTTCCATTTCAAACTCTTTCCACCCCAAAATAGATTCCTCAACTAGCACCTGATTTACAGGTGAAGCATCTAAACCAGAGCGAACGAAATTTTTATATTCCTTTTGTGTTGTAGCAATACCACCACCAATTCCGCCCAAAGTGAAGGATGGCCTAATAATCATAGGCAAGCCAATAGTCTTCAACGCTACTTCGGCATCATTTTCACATTGCACAATGTAGCTTTTAGGACATTCAAGACCAATATTTGCCATCGCATCACGAAACTTTTGACGATCTTCTGCCTTAGCTATAGCATCTGCATTAGCACCTATTAATTCCACGCCATATTTTTTTAAAATACCAGTTTCTGCTAGCTTAATACCCGCATTTAATGCCGTCTGCCCACCCATAGTCGGCAATAAAGCATCTGGTTTTTCACGCACGATAACACGCTCTAAAAATTCTAAAGTAATCGGCTCAACATAAGTAGCATCCGCCATAGACGGGTCTGTCATAATAGTTGCTGGGTTTGAATTAACCAAAACTACTTTGTAGCCCTCTTCACGCAAAGCTTTGCAGGCTTGGGCTCCTGAATAATCAAACTCACACGCTTGCCCAATTACAATTGGCCCGGCACCAATTATCATGATGGTTTTTATGTCATTTCGTTTGGGCATTAGTTTGCTTCCGTTAGTATCAGTATTATCAACACCATCTATGCAAAACGTTTTTAACGTTAATAATTTTGTATCTTTTGTCTAATTTTCTTCATTAACAAGCAGTTTCCATTAACGCAACAAATTGCTCAAATAAGTAATGAGAATCATGTGGACCTGGTGAAGCCTCAGGATGGAATTGTACAGAGAAAACAGGGCTGCCAATAAGCCGTATACCTTCCAATACACCGTCAAAAAGCGATGTATGAGTTTCCATAACATTTTTAGGCAGGGATTCGCGTTCAACAACAAAGCCATGATTTTGGCTGGTAATCTCAACTTTACCAGTATCAAGATTCTTAACTGGTTGATTCGCACCATGGTGTCCTAAGTGCATTTTTGATGTCTTGCATCCCAAAGCAAGTGCAAGAATTTGATGGCCTAAACAAATTCCAAATATTGGAAGTCTAGTTTTAATTAAGTCTCTAATAACAGGGACTGCATAATTTCCTGTCGCCGCTGGATCACCTGGTCCATTAGATAAAAAAATTCCATCGGGTTTATAATTTAAAATTTCGTCAGTTGAGGCTGTCGCACAAACCACAGTAACCTTACATCCAGCTGAAGCTAAACAACGTAAGATATTTCTCTTAGCCCCGTAATCAATTGCAACAACGTGGAATTTAGACTTTTCCTGCTTGCCAAAACCTTCTGATAAAGTCCATTCTGATTCTTTCCAACTATAAGATTGAGCACAGGTAACTTCTCTGGCTAAGTCCATACCTTCTAGTCCAGGCCATTTTCTAGCTTCTTTTAATGCTGCTTCAATATCTGGTGGAGCTCCTTTGTCGCCCCTTACTATTACACCTGTTGGAGCACCTGTATCTCTAATGAGACGCGTCAACTGACGTGTATCAACTCCAGTAATTGCAATAAGATTCATAGATTTTAACCAAGCATCAAAATCTCCCCCCTTTAAACCAGAAGCTCGCCAATTAGCCGGTTCAGTAATATCTGCTCTCATGATACAGCCACGGGCTGCCGGAGAACTAGTCTCCATATCTTCAATATTGGTACCAACATTACCAATATGGGGGAAAGTAAACGTGATTAATTGCCCTGCATAGCTTGGATCTGTGATGATTTCTTGGTAACCCGTCATTGAAGTGTTGAAACAAACTTCTCCAACTGCAGAGCCAGTCGCTCCCGCTCCCCTACCCCAAAATATTTTACCTGTTGCCATAACCAATGCAGCATCAGATGAACAAGAAAAGCCATTCTCACAAAATTGGGCGCCGACTGGAATAATGGGCGTTTCTTTATCTGTCATAGGCAGGGCCTTAGAGACAAATTAACATGGGCAGATTTAATCAAAGGCGTATAACTTTATAAATTTATTTTAAATTTCTTTCAAAAAACTTATTCTGAGACAATGCTTCAATTGGCCCTTCATAAGCAATCATTTTGTATAGGTCAAGACTTCTAGTCTTAAAAATTCCTTATTTTTCAAGAGCTTGTTTTAAGTTTGCTTTCTTGCTTTTTATTTGTTTTTTCGCTATTTTTTTTGTTTGCTAAATATTACTAACGAGGACTTAAAATGCTGCGCACGCTTATAGCTGATGCCCTAAAGAAGTCTATGATAGCCAAAAATACCAAGTCCACGGCAACACTGCGTTTAATTTTAGCTGCCCTGAAAGACCGTGACATTGCAGCACGCTCTAAAGATAAAAAAGAAACGATTTCAGATGATGAAATTCTTGGGTTACTTCAATCTATGATAAAGCAGCGACGCGAATCAATTTTGCTTTATGAACAGGGCGGACGTATGGAACTAGCCCAACAGGAAGCTGAGGAAATTTCAGTAATTGAAGAATTTTTACCCATTCAAATGGGCGATGAAGAAATGACTACTATAATCGATACCATTCTTACTGAAACAGATGCAACAAATCTCAAAGATATGGGACGTGTCATGTCAACTTTAAAGAAAAACTATACTGGAAAAATGGATTTTTCAAAGGCTAGTGCCTTGGTTAAAAAACGGCTAGCATGAACCATTTAAACTCATCTGTGGATTATTTAGATTTATCTGGATAATTACCACACGACTTTTTTAAAAAAAATAGTTAAAAAGATAGTATACTTACTTTGTCAATCTACACTTTTTTTAAAATTACTCCCAGAGATTAAATATGGCCTTTTCAGATCAATTCCTGGAGGAATTACGCAACCGCGCTACCATAGTAGATATAGTGGGTCGACGAGTGAAATTAGCAAAAAAAGGCAAAGAACACATAGGCTTGTGTCCATTTCACAAAGAGAAAACGCCATCTTTTACAGTTAACGAAGCAAAAGGATTTTATCATTGTTTTGGTTGTGGCGTGCACGGAAGTGTCTTTGATTTTATCATGAATACGGAAGGGCTATCTTTTCCCGAAACGGTAGAAAAACTCGCTACTGAGAATAGTATGGAGGTTATTCAAGATTCCCCGGAAGAACGTGAACGTTTAAAAAAAAATCAAACCTTATTTGAAGTAAATGTGAAAGCCGCACTATTTTTTAAAAATCAACTTTTTTCTCCGAAAGGTAAACAGGCACTCGATTATTTAAAAAATCGAGGGTATTTAAACAAAACCATTGATCAGTTCGGCCTAGGGTTTGCACCTGATGACAGAAATGCATTAAAAGAATCGCTTAAAAAAGAGGGCTTTAATGAGAGCACTCTGATTTCTGCAGGCTTAATTATCCAGCCTGACGACAACACAAAGAATACTTATGACCGGTTTCGTCGACGTATTATGTTTCCAATCTCAAACCCCAATGGACAAGTCATTGCATTTGGTGGAAGAATTTTGGGTGAAGGAGAACCAAAATATCTAAATTCTCCAGAAACTCCATTGTTTAATAAGAGGAGAGTTCTTTATGGACAAAAATTAGCTAGTGGCTCAGCTCGCAAATCAGGATTCATTATTGTTACAGAAGGGTATACAGATGTTATAGCACTCCACCAAGCTGGTTTGGCTAATACAGTAGCTCCCTTGGGCACCGCTCTTACAGAAGAGCAAATTAAAAACTTGTGGAAAATCGTTCCCGAGCCAATTCTTTGCTTCGACGGTGATATAGCTGGGAAAAAAGCTGCTGCTAGAGCTGCTGAACGAGCATTGCCATTAATTTTATCTGGTTATGGTTTACGATTTGCGCTTTTGCCAGACGGTGAAGATCCAGATAGTTTAATAAAATTCTGCGGGACCGAAACATTTGAAAAGATTATCCAAAATGCACTGCCCTTATCAGAAGTACTTTGGCTCATAGAATCAGGCGGGCGACTACCGGAGTCGCCAGAACAACGTGCTGCACTTCAAAAAAGACTAAAAGATCACAGTTTAAAAATCAGCGATCCTACGCTTAGATCACATTTCTTATCATTGTTTAATGATCGATTATGGAAAGAGCCTAGATATAAAGGAAGGGACAAGAGAGCAAAAAGTAATCCTTGGTCAGCCTCAATTTCGCCAGTTGATCAAACAATGAATACCGACCATTTAAAGACTGGATCAGAGGCATTAAGGCTAGCTCAGAAAGTTTTATTAGCTATTATTATTAACCATCCAGGAATTTTTGAGGTTTCGGGAGAAACGCTTGGTAATTTTAGTTTTGCTGAAAAACATTTAGATCAGTTGCGTCAAGAATTAATTTCTGTCCTACTAAAAAATCCTAATTTAAATTCTAGTGACTTAAAAGTTATTTTAAAACAACATGGTTTTTCAGAGGTTCTAGATTCGCTATTTCGCGATTCATTGATTAAATCAAACCGAATAATTCGAACAGATGCACCCGCAGAAAAATACCAGCTTCTATGGAAAGAAAACGTCGATTTATTAAAAAAAATTGAAACAGAATTTGAATTAGAAAAAATTCGCAATTCAGGTGAAGTTAGCATTTCTGAAGAAGATGAAGATGTTTGGGAACAACAACGAGCATTACTAGAAGAAACAATTCCGGGTTGTAGAGATTAAAGGAAGTGGCAGACTTAATTAAGTTCACAATTACCTAATTAAACTAACTTTTTATTTTCCAAAATCATTAATCTTGGCCCATGTCTTGCATGTTGACTTAGTTAGAAGTTATTGGAAATATTGAATTTTATCACTTTCAAGCCTTGACAAATACTTGCTTCAGGACTTAAACACCCGTACAAACAATTTAATGCTTGCATCATTGGTATTACATAACCAATTTACTATATTGGGTTTTAGTTTTCCAAAATTAGTTTGGATAATTCTTTAACTATTGAAGACGAACTTTAACCTTATTAAAAATGATATTTTTAGGCTTGCTTTTAGATGATTAAGTTAGGTCAACAAAGACAGTTTTATTCTATAACTATTTTCCGGCTTTCACAGATTACTTCAGAAGTTGTATTTTAAGTACTAAGGATTCTTAGATTGGCGAAAACAGCAACGGCAAAAAAAACCGAAGGTCAAAATAGTCTTACAGAAGCCGTGGATAGTCCGCTTCTAGACACCCTAAACGCAGCCGTCAAAAAAATGATCGTTGAGGGCAAGGAGCGTGGTTACGTTACATATGATATCTTAAACAAGGCACTTCCTTCAGATCAAGTCTCCTCCGAGCAAATTGAAGACACAATGTCCATGCTATCTGAAATGGGCATTAATGTTGTCGAAAACGAAGATAATGATGATTCAACTCCTGTAAAGCCACCTTCCGAAGATGAAGGGGACCAACCTCAAAATGTAAATACTGAACAAACTGATATGGGCCGAACAGATGATCCTGTGCGCATGTATTTACGTGAGATGGGATCTGTTGAATTACTATCACGTGAAGGTGAGATAGCTATCGCCAAGCGGATTGAAGCTGGTCGTGAAATGATGATAGGCGGAATATGTGAAAGTCCATTAACTATACGCAATCTTGTAGTTTGGCATAATGCACTCATCGCTGAAGAAATACAATTGCGTGATATTATTGATTTAGATGCTACGCAAGGTAACAACGCTGGCACAACCAATAGTATTTCAAATGATTTAGGAGTTGCTAACTACGTCGTACAAGAAGTTCAGGTTGACATGTCCAAGAGCTTGAATTCAGAACTTACTGAAAAATCTGCTATCACAAAAAAATCAACCGATGAGACAACTGATTATGCCGGACGTACAAATCAAGATAATTTAGAAGATGTGGGTGAGGATGTGGGTGAGGATGAGGATGAGGATGAGGATGAGGATGATCAAAATTTACCACTTGCCCAACTAGAGGAAAAACTAGCACCAGAAGTTATGGAGACTTTTGGTAAAATAAGTTCAATCTACAAAAAAATAAATAAAATACAAAATACTCGCTTAGAAGCTATTTTTAAAGATGAAGATGTCAAGCCGGCCCAGGAAAAGCGCTATGCTAAGCTTAAACAAGAATCAGTGGATCTGATTAAGAAAATTCATCTGAATAATATTCGCATCGAATTTCTTACTGAACAGCTATACACCCTTAACAGGAGCTTGATTACAGCTGAAGGCAAGCTACTGCGTATGGCAACTAATTCTAAAATAAAGCGGGATGAATTCCTTGAGAATTATAGAAGTTCTGAGCATAGTCCAAATTGGTTTAAAAATGTTTCAAAACTTCCCGGTAAGGGTTGGGAGCGATTTAAATCGCGCTACGGTGAAGATGCCAAGGAAACTCGAAAAGCAATTAACGAAATTGCTAATGAAACTGGTCTTCCAATTAGCGAATTTCGTCGAATTGTTTCGACCGTACAAAAAGGCGAACGTGAAGCTTCTAAAGCCAAGAAAGAAATGATAGAAGCAAATCTACGCCTTGTTATTTCTATTGCCAAAAAATACACAAATCGAGGTCTGCAATTTCTCGACCTCATTCAAGAAGGCAATATAGGCTTAATGAAGGCCGTAGATAAGTTTGAATATCGTCGCGGATACAAATTTTCCACATACGCTACTTGGTGGATTCGTCAGGCCATAACACGATCAATTGCTGATCAAGCTCGCACCATTCGTATTCCAGTACATATGATTGAAACAATTAATAAGCTAGTACGATCTTCACGCCAAATGCTACATGAAATTGGTCGGGAACCTACACCTGAGGAATTATCAGTCAAGCTGTCGATGCCACTTGAAAAAGTCCGTAAGGTTCTAAAAATCGCTAAAGAACCTATCAGTCTTGAAACACCAATCGGTGATGAAGAAGATAGTCATTTAGGAGATTTTATCGAAGATAAGAATGCAGTAAGACCCTTAGATGCCGCAATCCAGGCAAACCTTAGGGAAACAACGACAAGAGTACTTGCCTCTCTGACAGCACGTGAAGAACGGGTCCTTCGTATGCGGTTTGGAATTGGAATGAATACTGATCATACGTTAGAGGAAGTTGGACAACAATTTTCTGTAACGCGTGAACGAATTCGTCAGATAGAAGCAAAAGCACTTAGAAAGCTAAAACACCCTTCAAGATCACGTAAACTTAGAAGCTTTCTTGATTATTAAAGAAAATTTTGACTTTAAAAAAGCTATATAAAGTTCCTTTGCAAGGACGTTCTAAAAATTTTTTCGCGAATATGAT
The DNA here is from genome assembly GCA_036337015.1 of Pseudomonadota bacterium. Classification (GTDB taxonomy): domain Bacteria; phylum Pseudomonadota; class Alphaproteobacteria; order Rhodospirillales; family Casp-alpha2; genus Casp-alpha2. Next base: position 235,018 of record JAYZEZ010000008.1, read on the forward strand.
TAATGATAAAATAAAAAAATTAAATCTACGGGCTCGTAGCTCAACTGGTTAGAGCCGGCCGCTCATAACGGTCTGGTTGGAGGTTCGAGTCCTCCCGAGCCCACCAATTTCTATTTTGATCACATAATTTGGCGGAGATTATGAAAAAAAACCTTATACTCCCACTTGCCTGTTCATTAATGCTTGTACTATCTGCTAGAGCAGATGAGGATGCCTTCGTCACTTTCAAATCTTTAAACTTAGAAACGGCAACGGAAGTAGCAAAAGGCGCTCTAACAGAATGCCGTATTCGGGGGTTCCAAGTTGCAGTTGCAGTGGTCGATCGCGCAGGTTCGCTTCAAGTTTTATTAAGAGACAGGTTTGCTGGTCCCCATACACCAGAAACAGCAAGACGCAAGGCTTGGACTGCAATTAGCTTTCGTACCGATACTCAAGAACTAGCCGAAGTCACGCAACCTGGAGAGATGGTCTCAGGCACACGTCAGATTAAAGGAGCTCTGATGCTTGGAGGTGGTGTCCAAATTCTTTCTGCCGGTTCTATTGTAGGCGGTATTGGCGTTTCAGGTGCCCCTGGCGGTGATTCAGATGACTTATGTGCACGAGCAGGAATTACAGCAATTGAAGATAAACTAGATTTTTAAAACCAATAAAAATGGGAACTACAAAAAAAATTAAATATTTTATTTAGGGTTCTTTTTTGCTCTAGCCTTTAAATAACTTCGATAGTCACCAAACTCATAACCCTTATCGTGGATGTATTGAAACATTCCTAAAAAATGAAGTGGACGAAAATAACCAGGCATACGGGACACCTCTATTTTTACTATTCCATTTTCTTGAATAATGCCGTCAACTGATTCTGAAAAAAACTGAATGGTTGGAGTAAATCGAATTTTATTTTTTTTTGCAAGATCTCGTTCGGTCAATTTTGCACCATCAAAGTCCGTAATTTCTCGAGATCCACGGAGGTCTAACTGCAATATCTCAAAATTTTTACTAACAAAGTTTTTAATTTCTGGATTTGCAAAATTAACTAAATGTGTCTCTCGGCAGTAAGGGCACCCCGCTAATTCCCATATGATAGCAAGGCGCTTACCTTGAGAATTAGCTTCTTGCAAATCCTCTTTAAGATCTAAAAAACTGTTCAAGAACCAGGGTTGTGTATGTAAGCTTTTTCGATGAAATTCAGATTTATATGATTGAGATGTTGATTTAATTTCTGCGGCTTGTATTGAGTTGTCCCAAACGCTTGGAAAATAAATATATAAAAAAAGCATCATTAAGTTAGTTAAAACCCTAATAATGCTATGACTTTTTATCAAATGAACACCCATCTTAGTAATTTATAAAATTTCTAGGCATAAAGACAACATAGTTTGGTTAGTTAATGTATAATATAATTAGTTTTGATATTTTGGAGCCAAAAAAGAATGGTTAATTATTGTATACGTAATTTAATAATTATTATCACTTTTTTTTTATTTACTGCTTCCTCTATTTCAATCGCTCACAGCGCTCCTATCCATGATTTTAACAAAGCAGTGGCCAAGGCATATAAATTTTACCGTGAAGCTTTTTTCTTATTGAAAACAGACAACCATCCTGTTGCTTCCATAGAGTTAGAAAAAATGGTAATTCAATGGAATTTCATAATTAGAAACTTTGGGCCAACACCACCAGAAATTTTTTTTAATGATCAACAGTGGATGGATACACTCAATTCAATAAGTAGAGCTATTAGTCAAGGACTAGAAGAATCAATAGAGGGTAATTCTAAAAAAGCTATTAAAACACTAAAACCGATACGAGAAATATTATCTAATCTTCGCGAACGAAATGGCGTTTACGTGTATTCCGATACTATCAACAAAGCAAATGCAGCTTTTAAAGAATTAAAGAAATTTCGTTATAATCCTCCTGATTTCAGCATAATTGAGGAAGTAGATCAACTTCGCCAATCTCTAGCAATAACCATTTATTGGTATAGACAATGCATTGAAACGGCGCCGCTTTCAATTAGCGAGAATCCAGAATTTATACGTTTAATGGAAGAAAGCCTTTATTCACTCTCACGTGTCTGGGTTGCTATTGCTAATAAAAAAGAACCTAATCTAATAAGCATTCTTCGAGGATTAAGTTCATCCGATCAATTGCTATTTTTACGTTTTGGATAAATCATCACCCACTTTTCTGAAGCATAGGAAATGTTTCAAGAAGCCAAATTGCAATATCAGCCATTGATCCCGTGATAAATAGAATTCCGGTCAATATAAGAAGCAATCCAATTACCATTTCTACTATTTTAAGGTGTTTACGAAAGCGACTCATGAACCCCATAAATGATTTCATCATCAAGGCTGCTAGGAAAAAAGGAATGCCTAAGCCTGCTGAATAAATCGCTAACAAGCCCATTCCATAAGTTATAGAACTTTCACTACTAGCAACCATTAGAATAGCAGCCAAGACTGGGCCCACGCAAGGCGTCCAGCCAAACGCAAATGCAAGACCAATAATATAGGGGCCTACTAGACCGGACGGATGTTTTTCAGCTTGAAAACGGGCCTCTCTATATAATATTGGTATCCTTAGGATGCCCATGAAATGCATGCCAAGAACAATAATAATACCGCCTGCAATCATAGAAAGCGGGTCCATAAAGTCTGCAATCCATTGGCCAATTGTAGAAGCTGTTGCACCTAGAGCAATGAATACTGTTGAAAAACCAAGAATAAATAAACTTGCAGAAATTGTTACAGCACGCATAACACTTGGTGGTATATCAGAATCGTCGGTCAATTGCTCAAGAGATACCCCTCCAATAAAGCACAAGTATGGCGGTACCAATGGAAGAACACAGGGCGAGAGAAAACTCAAAATTCCAGCCCCAAAAGCACCTAAATAGGAAACCTCAAAAACTTCCACTAATTTTTCCTTCTCGACTTAAAACCCTAAAATTTAAAAATCATTCAGTTTTTTAACATCTCCGAATTTTAAAGATTTTGAACTTGATATTTTTTAAAATAACTAAAGTTACATCAATTATTCTTTATAAGGATATTTTTATTGGGAGTAATATTAACCACTTTTTTCTTTTCCACATACTTAGTGACTATATCATACACTGGCGGCCCTTTAGTACCTTCATTCACCGATGCCCAACCAGAAACAATGTAATTTTTTGAAGCTTCAATTGGCTTACCTGTTTTAAGTAGTGTCATGTCCGAAATACGTCTACCCATCTGATTTTCTGTATTAATAGTATAGCCCATTCCGCCAACTCTAACCATATCACCCCCTTGTTGATAATAAGGGTCCGTGTTGAACAAGTTGTCAGCTACATCTTCAAGAATTTCTTTAAGAAAAGCCCCTGAAAACTCAGAACGATAAGCATTTGGATAGGTTATTGCTGTCTGATTATAAATATCTTCAGTGGTTATATCCTGTCCAGGAAGAAGGCTGCCGCCCCACCTAAATCCAGGTGAGAGGGCAACTTCAGCATCACGCTCTTCAATCAAGGCCTGACATATCATATCATCAAATGTTCCGTTAAAACTTCCACGCCTATAAAGCAAGCTGTCAGTTCGGCCAACAACTCGGCTAATATTTTTTATATGTGGTTTCCTTATCCTCTCAATCAACTCCACCATTTCCGGATCTGGCTCTATCGCATCAGACAATATTGGAATTAATTTAAAACTGTAATCGTTAACTCTTGTGCCCCTAACATCTAAATCTAGTCGAGCAAGGAATTTACCATGAGAGCCTGATGCCACTAGCAATGTTTTATTCACTTTAATCACACCCGGAACAGCATCATGAGTATGTCCTGTTAAAATAACATCAATACCGTCAACCCTAGATGCTAGCTTACGGTCAACGTCAAAACCGTTGTGACTAAGTAAAACTATAAGTTGAGCTCCTGAATTTCGAGCCGCCGCAACACGATTTCTAATAGATTTTTCTCGTATTCCGAATGACCAATTAGGTATCATATAGCGGGGGTTTGCCACAGGGGTATAGGGAAAAGCTTGACCTATAACTCCTATCTTAATACCACCACGTTCAAAAAATGAAGTGTGAGAGAATACCTCTTCCTCCCACTCAGTATCACGGACATTCCCTGCTAAAAAAGGAAATTTTAATTTTTTAATAAGTTCCTTCACTCGGTCTGATCCGTAGGTAAATTCCCAATGTGCTGTCATAACATTAACGCCTAGGGTATTCATAACATCTACCATATCTTGCCCGGAACTTTTGAGAGAGGTATATGATCCTTGCCAGGTATCACCACCATCAAGTAGCAAAGTGTTTGACGGTCTGTCTGCGATGATGGACTTGACTAACGTCGCCATACGGTCCATTCCACCAATTCGTCCATATGCCTTCGCCAGATTAACATAATCATCGCTAGAAAAAGCATAAGCCTCAGGCGTTCCTGCTCTTAAATCGAACCTATTAAGGAGCTCTTTTCCCGTCAAATGTGGAACTAATCCAAAGACGTCACCTACACCAATATTGATTGAGGGCTCCCTAAAATACAAAGGTACTAACTGCGCATGACAATCAGTAAAATTTAGCAGTGTTACTTGACCTTTTGTATCAAATTTTAAAAGATCTTCTTGACTGATTTTTTGGCGAGCCAATGCACTAGGTTGGAGCTTACCCGTTATACCAGTAATAGCAGCAGTCGCTGCAGCGACTTGCAAAAATTGTCGACGATCCAACATTGAGCACCTCTAAAAAAAAAGGGAATGCGATTTACCGCACTCCCTAATTGTTTCTTTATTTGGTTTTACTAGTTTCTAATGGCGGGCGTTTCCACAGAAAGGCCACGTCCACGCCACGCTACATAAAGTTCTAGGTTAACATACTCATCTGATCCATATTTAAAGGGCTTGGAACGAACTTGTTTATTACAACCACGAAATCGACGATGAATAGAACCAGGCTTTTGCCATTTTAAACGATATGTCGGAAACCCATTACTTTGCCCTTCCGATAAGGTGTTAGCACGGATCATATTTCCATTATTTTGTTCGTGGCAATGCATACAAGACATATCCAACTGACCACGCTGCGTCTCATAAAATTTTTTTCCTGCATTAAAGAAGGGTATGGCGGGTCCATCAATGCTTACATTCATAGGCTTACCACGAGCTAGGTTGCGAATAAAGATTGTTATTGACAACATTTCTTTAGATTCCCATTTATAAGGCTTCGCTCCCATTACTTCAGTACGCAGCTGATTAATTCTCTGTTCGAGACTCTGCATTTTTCCCAATTTAGCATTATACTTTGGATAGGTTACTCCTGCCTCACTCGCATACTCCCCAACAATTTGCCAGGCAGTACGCAAAGACTTGCCAGCCTTACCCTCGACTTTATTCCACAATGCAGCCCCCTCATCGAGCCAAAGATATGCTGGATTCGCTAAATCATCATCTTGAATACTCTGAGTTTCTTTAGTTGCATATGTATAGCCACTACTACGATCCCCAGACTTGTAAACCATTGCCGTTTGATCAGCGATAGCTTTGCTAGAAATTCCTGACAATCCAAAAGCAATAGCAAAAATAAATAAAATTCCGTTTATCTGATTTCTCATATCAGCTCCTGTTAACTCACTACTTTGATTTTAACGGTTTTTTCGGTAACCTTCCCGGCATCGTCAGTCCAGGTCAATACCATAGGCCCACTTTTAGATGCCTTTACATAAAAAGACGTGTACGGATTAGCGGATATGGCAGGATGCCAGTCTGCAGCAAATACTTCTTCGCCGTTATATTTAACGGAAAACTTATTAATAATAAAACGTGGAATTTTCTTTTTTGTTTTTTTATGTTTACGAAGTCCAGTCTCCATTTTATGAGAAATCAAAGACTTAACTTGAAAAACTTCGCCTTTCTTAACGGACTTGGGCACCTTAACTCTGGCTTTAGCCATTTCTATAATCTCCCTTTTTCTGGTCAGCCGCCGCAGCCGCCGATAGTAACCTTCACCGCTTTCTTACCCATGTATACAGAACCATCACTCATTTCTGCTACAGCAATAATGTTCTGACTTTTAATCATACGCATACGAGTTGAAACGCGAGCTTTTCCGCTTTGAGGTGTAAACCTAAAAGTAGCAACATCGGGTTGAGGGTTACCTTCTGAATAAACATGTAAAGCCTTGACATAGTCTCCACTGGTCATAGGACTTTCTACCTCTACAGCAATAGGAACTGTGTTTCCATTTTCTGCTATTTGTGGAAGTTCTAATGAAACTCTTCCAGATTGTGGAGATTTTCCACCTATGCTTTTCTCTATAGCTTTACTAACAGCTGCTGTATCTGCCGAAGCCCCACTAGCTAGAAGCCCAAAACTTGCTACAGTAACAACAGCCTTTCCTGCTAATGCAAGCAAGTCACGCCTACGAATTTCTTTAAATATACTTTTTTCAGACATTAACATCTCCTTAGTGAAAGGCTCCGCAAAATTAAAAAAAACTATCTATTTAAGTGACACCGTATATGCCACAAGATCTTCAACTTCGGCTGCTGTAAGCATAGACTTGCCTTTAAATTTCTTAAGCACCCGATTGTATCCTGTATTAACGTAAAAAGCTGGCATAATCGTGCCTTCATTTAAAAATTTTGAATTCACAATTAGTAATCGAATTTCACCTTCCGTAAGGCGGCTGCCAACCCCATGGAGATCCGGCCCAACATTACCATGGAAAGGCTGCTCAGCAATCGGCATCGTATGGCAAGCAAGGCAATTACCTTTCTTACGATTAATCACAAGTTTTCTACCATTCTCCGCATTCCCAGGTTTTCCTGTCAATGACTTAGAAATAGCATCATTTTTTATAATATACTTAACTAATTCTTTGTCACCTGCAATTGCGTTTGTGCCCGTAACAAGACCTAATACAATTGCAAAGGCCCCAAGGACTAATAATCTGATACCCAAATCTCCCTCCTCTAAATTAGCCAAACAAACCAAATAATACATTCCAGAAAAAGCAATTCTGGACGTATTAAAAATTTAATTTTAGTTTGCCCCTTCCAATTAATAAAACGTATCTGACATCAACTAACCACAACTTTTAATGGTTATGAAAAAAACGTTTTAAGCCATCCCCTCCCAAAATCAGCCATACGTACATATTAAATTCAAAACTCTCTATGAAGAGAAAGTCAATGAAACGTTATTCAAATCTAGCTTATAAAATCCCTGTTAATTTTTAATTATTTAATCGTAATTATATAATCGGTATAATACTATATAAGAATAATAAATAATCTAAATAAAAAAAACAAATAATTAA